>JAHHHR010000012.1 GCA_019359245.1 Nostoc desertorum CM1-VF14
GCTGACCACTGTCATGCAAGGATTTTGGGCTATTTTACCTTCTTTCCTTGCACCTGAATATACTTCTAGGGTCTTTTTATCTACAGACTGTCACCTTTTCTTTCTTTTTCAGCAAGCCCTAATTAGAAGATTGATACACCTTAAATACTGATTAGCTCAAAGTTTAGTCTCTTTGCTGAGAGTCTGAATCTGAGTACCAGGATAGTAGAATTGGAGAATTTTTGGACTTGACCAACCTAATTTAGCTAAATTTTGAGCACCAGTTTGACTCAAGCCGACTCCATGTCCTAATCCACCACCAATAAAGGCGTATCCCCACAGTTCAGGTTTTCCTTTGTTTAGGGGTTCTATGTAAAATAGCGTACTTCTAGGAGCAGCAAAGGCACTACGAACCTCGTCTTTCTCGAGAACAAAAGTACTGTTATCAGTTTTAACGGCAAGTTCAAGAATGCGTCCACTTTGGCTTCGCTTCACTACTGCCATAGCCTGAATTGTCTTAAATTTGGCGTGGGGACTGTTTTTCACCTGCAAAAATTTCTGCAAGTCCTTGGTAATATCCTCTAAAGAGGTTTCCTTGTGCCAACGAAACATATCCCACTTGCTTTCATTAAATCCTTGTTGCGTATTAATAAATTTTTGGAAGTTCTTTTCATCCGCTAAACTCTGCTTAGACAAGTTCCAAAAATTAGTTGCAGCATCCAGTACAGGGCGCAGATAGGGACGATCATCGCCATTCCAGACATCACTGAAGGAAGCAGTAACGCCGCCAGTAGTAGAAGAATAAAGGGCATCTACTAGTTCGTTTTTATAGGCTACTACCTTACCCCTGGTTGAGGCGATCGCTTGGTCTGTTTTAGCAGCCGCTCCATTCAGCCCATAATAAACTTGACAGTGAGTATCAGCACACAATTGATAGTTATCTGCGGCGAACCTACGTAAATTTCTTAAAGCATAAGTCCGAGCGAGAATTGCCTGGGCTTCTAGCGCCGCTGTTGGTGCATTTGTACCTATCTCGTAAGGCACAACCCCACGTAAATAAGTTTCTAAAGGAACTTGGTTAACTAAAGTGTATGTGCCATAAGCATTGGGCTGCAAATTCAGCCGCCCGGCATAAAGACGAGCAGTCTCTGGTTTTTCGCTTTTATTCACCCGAATCAAGTTTTTATCAGTAGTGATTTCTAAATCATTCGGGCTATAGCGGTTATCATCCACCACCCAACTAACTCGCGGCACTTGTTTTAAAATTTTAGTATCAAGATATACTTTTTCTTTGGTAGAAACTTGGATGTTTTGCAATAGTAAGCGTCGCAGTAAAGGAGTGCTATAAACATCTCGTTTTGCCCAAACCTGCCAGCGTTCTGGCTGGGCTATTTCCACTTCTATTCCCTGAGAACGCCATTTATTCGCACTGTCTTCCGCAGTTTCGAAGGTGCGAAATGTGCCCAAAACTACCACTTCCTCAACTGTTGGCTGAGGTAAAGCCTGCATGACTGTTTCCAGCTTTACAGGGTTTTTGGTAACTAGGGTTTGTTGTTTGTTGTCGGCTTTAAATTTTAGCTTTAAGCGATCGCCTTTTGTGGGTTCTAGTTGCAGCTTGGCTGCCGGTTGTGAGCCAAATCGCTGCACAATCCCAATTTTCAGTTCCATATCCTGGATGTTGCTCTCAGGTCCTGATGCAGCAGTCAGCCCCAATAGACAAAATGTGGCTAGCACAGTGTGGGAAAAACGCCAAAACGAAAATTTCATGGCTACCTGATAGCGAAGCGTTAGCGAGTATTCAAGCGTCTTTTGCCCCTTAATGTAGTGTTGGAGCTGATTTTGCAATTGTTTTATAGCGCGGTTTTTTTGTCGCATGAGTGCTCCAATGATACCATTACCAGTTTTGTCCCAAACACTAGTTGCTAAACAAAGTCATAACGACTATGATTTATTTAGAGACATAAAACAGAACTAGTTGGATAAACTCCTTATGGTTAGAGTCCAAGAAATTCCATTAAATCAAATAAAACGGCCATTGCCCCGTGCAAACGATCCCAATAAAGTACAAGCCCTAATGGAATCGATTGCGGAGATTGGGCAGCAAGAACCTATTGATGTTCTAGAAGTAGATGGACAATATTATGGCTTTTCTGGTTGCCATCGGTATGAGGCTTGCCAGCGTTTAGGCAAAGAAACCGTATTAGCCAGAGTCCGTAAAGCACCCCGCAGTGTTTTAAAGATGCACTTGGCATAGAGAATGAGAGTAGGGAGTAAGGAGCAGGGGAGGCAGGGGATAGTAATTGCTAACTCCTGACTAATGTCCAATGCCCAATTCCCAATCCCCAATTACATATAACCTAATTAGGAGAAAATTATGTCATCGGAAGTAACAGTCAAAAATGTAAATATAGGCATTGACGAGGTGAGTAGGGCTAAAATTGCCGAGGGTTTATCTCGGCTGTTGGCTGACACTTATACACTTTATCTGAAGACTCATAACTTCCATTGGAATGTAACGGGGCCGATGTTCCAAACATTGCATTTGATGTTTGAAACCCAGTATACAGAATTAGCTTTAGCAGTTGATTTAATAGCCGAGAGAATTAGAGCGCTTGGCTATCCCGCACCGGGAACCTATAGCGAATATGCCAAACTGAGTTCGATTCCAGAAACTCCCGGGGTTCCTAAAGCTGTGGAAATGATTGGTTTACTAGTGGAAGGGCAAGAAGCCGTAGTCCGAACTGCACGGTCTATTTTCCCCGTGCTAGAGGAAGTTAACGACGAACCTACCGCCGATTTATTAACTCAGCGGATGCAAGTACACGAAAAGACAGCTTGGATGTTGAGAAGTTTACTGGAAGAATAGGGATAGGGACTGGGGACTGGGGACTAGGAACTAGGGATTAGGGACTAGGTACTGGAAAAATTAGTTAAACCATAATATTTAATTTAATTCTCCATACCCAATCCGCAGTACCCAATACCCAGTCCCTAATATCCTATGCCCAATATTAATTTCACCCAAAAGTTGCAAGATTTAATGCAACAGGCGGGTATTTCTAGTTTTAAAGCACTGAGTCGCGCTGCTGGCGTATCAGAGCGTCAACTTTTGCGGTTACGCCAAGGCAAGCTAGAGCAGATGCGCCTAGATGTCCTGCTCAAGCTGTCGCCAGTGCTACAAATTTCATTGAATGAATTAATCGCAACTTTTTCAGCCGTAGAGTTGTTAAAAGATAAAGCGGCACCTACTCAGGAATTATTAGAAGAAATTACAGATTTAAGAAAAGAGTACCAGCGATCGCAGCAACAAATAGAACAGCAGCGAGAGATATTACTACAAGAACTCCAGCAGTCGAGTTTGCAACTGCTGGAGTCTTTATTATTGCAATGGCCAACGGCAGCACAGAAAGCGCAGGAGAATCCCCAGCTAGCAGCAGTCAAAATAGTACCGTTGGTGCAAAAACCTCTAGAAAAGCTTTTACAAGCATGGGGAGTGGAAGCGATCGCACCCGTGGGAGCAGAATTACCTTATGATCCCCAACTACACCAATTAATGGAGGGAACTTCACAACCTGGAGCAATAGTGAAGGTGCGCTACACTGGCTACCTTCAAGGTGAGAAGCTGCTCTATCGAGCAAAAGTAAGTCCTGTTTGAGGGAGTTAGAAGGCAACTTTTTGCTTTCCTCTAACGCCCTTAAAGCTCACTTTTTTGCAATTGTTTGATATTAAAACTTTTCACCCGCCAATGATGACTATTTTAATAATGCTTATTGGACGAATTTCAGTTTTGCAAAAATATTTGGCAAATAATATGAAAAGCTGGAACTTTTGCTTGTATAAAACTCATATTTGATCTTTGAAAAAACTTTGTAAAACTCAAAAGCCTGCTTTTTTATTTCCTACTTCCTACTCCACGCCTATCGTGCGCTTCTCTGCGAGACGCTGCATGAACAGAAATCAAAGCTAATTTCTATAGTTCAATAATTTAACTTCAAAGATAATACGTGTTTCAGTTATTTTTACTTAGCTATTTACTAGTAATTATGTAATTTTTAGTTAAATAATAGAAGAAAGACTAACACAAAAATATTTATAGGTTATTTTTATTTTCTTTGATATTAATTATCAATAACTATTTAGTAATAAGCTATGATTTTTTCTTGTAAGCATTTTTAAATTTTATAGTATGGGTATATAATAGCAAAATCAGAGCATTATTTACAAAAATTCAGTGTGACATAATTATGAAAGAACAAGTAAAAGTTATTAAGCTCAGTGGTAATTTAAATGCCACAACTTCACAAAACCTTCGACAAAATATTACTGAAACTTTAGAAGATGGTACAAAAATTGTGTTAGTTGATTTTCAAGATGTAACGTTTATGGATAGTTCAGGTTTGGGAGCTTTAGTATTAGCTTTCAAAACTTTGCGGGCTGCGGATAGTCAGCTTTTTCTCTGCTCAATTAATGAACAAGTCAGGATATTATTTGAACTAACTAATATGGATAAAGTATTTGAAATATTTCCCAACCAAGAGGCATTTAATCAAGTATTAGTCTCAAAGACTTAATTAATCAAAGTTCATTTGCAATATAGATAAATCATCATCAAAAGCATCTTTGGAGTTCAAAGCAATTAAATAACTCAGTATGTAATCAAGTTGGCAATCAACAGGATGTTGTAAGCTAACCAGTAGCTGAATAAAAGCATCCAAGCTCCAAAGTGTGCCATCTGATTTAGTGATTTCATAAGCACCATCACTAAAAATATAAAGGGTACTAAATTCTTCAATATTGCAAAATCCATCAACATATTTTGCTTCTGGAAACATTCCAACTGGCATACCGGGAGTTTTCAAGAGTTTAACTTCAGATTTTCTTGGAGATATACCAGTTATTAAAATTGCTGGTGGATGACCTGCGCTAGCATAAACTAACTGGCGGTTGGTTAGATTGTAAACTCCGTACCAAATCGTAAAGTATTTGTCATTTTGATAATTCATCTGAAAGGTATCATTCAAAGCCTTCAACACATCGCTAGGTTGATAATAATTTAGGCCTTTGAGCGCACGGGAACGCAGCAAGTTCAGCACTGAAATAGATGGAAGAGTAGCTTTGAGTCCATGTCCGGCAGTATCAAGTAAGTAAATTGCCAAATAATCATCATCGAGCCAATAATAATCAAAACAGTCACCGCCAAGTTGCCGTGAGGGAATGAATCGGAAATTTATATTGAAGGGTTCAGTCATGGGAAAAGGCAGTAGCGATCGCACATATTCTGCGGCTTCTGACATTTCTGATTCTAAAAGCAACTTTTGAGCCTGCAAATCTCTACTCAATTGATGAAGACGTAATCCAGCTCTTACCCGTGCTTGCAATTCGTTATGCTCGATAGGTTTAGAGATAAAATCATCAGCACCAGCATCTAGACCTTTGACGCAATCGGCAACGGAATCTAAAGATGTTAATAAAATAAAAAATGTGGTAAAAAATTTAGGATCTGTTTTAATGTGGTGACAGACTTCCAGACCATTCAACCCTGGCATGATCCAATCACAAATAATTAGTGCTGGATGGTAAGCCAGCGCCTTTTCTATGCCTTCCTCACCGCTACTAGCAGTAACTACCTCATAACCCTGTTTTTCTAACATCCTTTTCAGAAGTGTTTTTATTGAATAATCATCATCAATTATTAATATTTGAAACATATAAAGTTGTAGTAAACAGTAATTAATAAATTTCTGTAAAAATAGATAATAAAAAGAGGATGTGGGCTAATTAGTTAGTAGCCTTAATAAATAGATACTACTAACTCATTTTTATTTTTTCGTCGAATTCAGGATTTTTTAAGAGTCATAAAACATTATGGGGGTGCAACAGGGTTCACCCACAAGAGGATGGTATTTTTTAGCTGGTTTAAGTCGTGGTATGCTTCTTGTTTGAACCATTGCCCTAAAGCATCAAAGGGGGTAAAAGATGTTCCAGTTTGCCATTTGATGTCTTGACCTAAAGGTGTTGTGTGAGTTCCTGGTAACGTTTGTGTTGTCACCATCTCATTAAAGCGTTCTTGTAAGATTTTGGTTAAAGCTGCGGATTGGTCAATGTTGTCATTGCTAAATTTTATTAATAAATTGCGCCTGATGTTATAACGCTCTTGGACAAGCTGGTTGGTTTCCAATGGTGAGGGGGTAAACTCGATTTTCAAAGTAGAATTAAATTGTTCTACTAAGGGGATAGCTTCTTTAGCGGCGTAGTTGTTGAAGGATATTAAAATGTTGCCTGCGCGTTCTACTTTAAAGAGGCTACCAATCAGCAAGTGAAGTTTACAGCCCATACTGTGCCCAATACCGTAGATGGGGTAGTAAAGCTTGCGTAATGCCCCAGAATCGTGTAAGCGTTCGAGGGTGCGATCAAAGTTTAGTAGCACAGATTTTGCGATCGCAGTATGATCCAAGGTGTTGACAAAAGGCGTAGCAATTACAACATAACCTTTACTTGCCAATTGCTCGAGTAACCAGCGATAAGTGATGTGCGGTGCAGTGGCGACAAATGCACCTCCTAAAAAATGGATGATACCTATGGGATTTCGGGGAATGATTACCCAGTTACCTCTGACTTCTTTCCAGTCCATGTGGATAAGCGATCGCTTTCTTGTATATTCTTTATGTTAGACCGGCGATCGCAACCGTGGGAAGGATTATGGAAAAAGCCATTGAGAATATCTGACGAGTAAAGTGGAAGCCAACCCACCCAGAGACGTCTATAGGTTTACTAGGGAGCATCTACGCGTTCTCCAACTCACGTCTTGTACACACATTGCATAAGTATCAGTTTTAACGCTGAGTCTGTAATCTTTTCATTTCGTGTTGCACATCTAATGCAATCTGTAATGCTTCATTGAGTAATCTTCCATGCTCAGTAGCCTGCTCATTTACTTGCATGGCTGTTAAAGTTGCTAAATTGTTGACAAATAGCTCTGTATTACTGAGGATAAAGCTCTTATTTTCTCTCAAAATTCTTTCTGTCTTCAAAGCGCGAACTAAATCCGATTTAGTGAGTTTTAGCGCTTTGATAACACTCGCTCTTTCTTTTATAAGCACTTCTGAATTACCAGCTTCTTCTATTTGATCATTGATATCTATAGCTCTAATAACAGTATTATATCTTTCAACATCGCTTAACAGGATTTGCAAAGAATTTGTCATATTAAGTTTGACAATTTTGCTTTTGCTTTTCCATACTAAATATAAGATAATCTGTGTCAAACCGCTAATCCATAGCCCTAAGATAATTAATAATACCCAGGATGGGACTACTATCCATGCTATAAATAATTTTATAAGTATATCAAATAAAAGATAACCAAAAACAAATGTAGCAAATCCAATAAAAATTACAGTTGCGCCTTCAGAACTTTTAAGTTTTTGGATGTATAGCCTTGCTAATTTTTTTAGAGGATTTGTTATGATTAAAAGTTGATTATTGACAGGTAAATTAGTCAGATTTTGTAGTTCATCCTGACTAATCTCCAAGCCTTGTAAATCATCCCTCACAGCTTTTCAATCCTTGCCAGAATAGTTATTTAATCTAATATAGCAATCAAATTTCGGGAATGCTGGCATTTTATTTAAACTTTTTCAGATAAATTAATAATTTTTGTATAAATAACCCAGCCAAAATTAAGAATTAAAAGTTAAAAATTAAACCTCTATTCAACCTTATTTACTATCCATCCGCTCATTTTTAAATAGCAAAAGTAATTAATGTTCTGAGATAAAAGAATAAGAAAATGGTAGTGATTCTAGAGTAGCTTCAACAAATGGGTACCCTGCCATGAGCGGTATCTGATAGTCTAATCTACTCTTCGAGGATATTTGAAAAGTCCTATTGTTGGTAGCAAAAAGTTTTAGATCCCCCTAAATCCCCGATAAGTTGGGGGACTTTGACTCCGGTTCCCCCCTTTTTTAAGGGGGGTTAGGGGGGATCTAAGAGTGCCTAAAGTGACAGCGAAATACTTTTCAAACAACCTCTTATAGCCTTGTATTAGCTACCATCTGTGGTCAACAGCAACGCATCGATCCTGAAACCGCACCCTTCAAACTTGGTGAACGATCTAGAGATGACCTTGAGCAAAAACAAGATCCCCCTAGTCGTGTTTTTCATCGAGCTAGGGGGATCACATATATGGTAGTCTATAAGAGATTCGGTATAGTTCCTTACGACTCGATTCTATAACCTAGATTGCAGTTTGGGTAGTCTTACCATTAGAATTTATAGTATTTTTACAGCTTCTTAATCAATGCTTCATCCCTGTTCTTCCTTAGAGAGGCGGTATATGTAAGTATGGCAGTACGCAATATGCGTAACTTACCATTTTTGTGGATATCTGTAAAAAATATGAAATTCAAGATTGTCGCTACCGTCGCACTGTTAGCTTGTTTCGGGTTTGCAGAGCAGGCCCTTGGATTAAATCAGCTAGATTTGGATCAGTTGAAGGCAACAAATGCCTGTCCCCGGTGTAATTTGAGTGGTGCTGACCTAACTCAACAGAATCTAACTGGAGTAGATTTGCGAGGTGCTGACTTGAGTGGTGCTACATTATCTCAAGCTAATCTTACGAATGCCGATCTTACTGGTGCAAATTTAGAAGGTGCAGTTTTAAATTCGGTCAATCTCAGTGGTGCTTCCTTAACAGGTGCAAATTTGAAATCAGCATCTCTGGAAAATGCCGATCTGTCTTATGCGGGTTTCATCAGCGCCGATTTGGAAGCAGCAAACTTAAAAGATGCCAAATTGCTGTTTACCAATTTTCGGGGGGCTAACTTCCGGCTAACAACTCAGGCTAATGGTGTCGTTACCTCCGACAAGCCCTATGGCTGGTCATTAGAGCGTCAAAATTCTAGAGAATGTAACGAGTTTAAACCCGAAAATACCTTAGGCACAACCTGCTATACAAAATAAACTAGGGCATGGGGCATGGAGCGTGGAAGAATATCTTTCCCTGCTACCTCCTGCCTCTTCCTTAACTTATGCTTGTATAGCAAAAGCATTTTGTTTGTTAACAGTTCTTTATCATGGGAAAAAAGCCTATGGATTAATTGAATCGATGCTTACCCGTATTAAAGACTTAGCAGCAAAACTAGCGCCCCGCTTAATTGAAATTCGCCGCCACATCCACTCTCACCCAGAACTAAGCGGTCAGGAGTACCAAACAGCAGCTTTCGTGGCTGGTGTTTTATCTTCTAGTGGCCTGCACGTACAAGAGGGAGTTGGCAAAACGGGCGTAATTGGCGAATTGCAAGGCACGAGCCAAAATGAGCGTTTATTGGCAATTCGCACAGATATGGATGCCTTGCCAATTCAAGAGGGCACCAATTTGGAATATGCCTCTCGTGCAGAGGGTATTATGCACGCTTGTGGTCATGATGTCCATACCACCGTGGGGTTAGGAACAGCGATGGTTCTGTCCCAAGTGGCAGAGGAGTTGGGTGGGAAAGTGCGGTTTTTATTTCAGCCAGCCGAGGAAATTGCTCAAGGCGCAAGCTGGATGATGAAAGATGGGGCGATGGAAAACGTCTCGGCTGTGTTAGGGGTTCATGTTTTTCCTTCTATCCCCGCAGGATCTATTGGCGTGCGTTACGGGGCTTTGACAGCTGCTGCTGATGATTTAGAGATTCTAATTATGGGAGAATCTGGGCACGGGGCGCGTCCCCATGAGGCGATTGATGCGATTTGGATTGCTTCCCAAGTGATTACTGCAATGCAACAAGCCATCAGCCGGACGCAGAATCCTTTGCGTCCTGTAGTATTGAGCATAGGGAAAATTAACGGTGGCAGAGCGCCAAATGTGATTGCTGATAAAGTGCAGTTGTTGGGAACCGTACGATCGCTCCATCCCGAAACCCGTGCCCACCTCCCGAACTGGATTGAAAATATTGTAGCTAATGTTTGCAATACCTACGGGGCAAAGTATCAAGTTAATTATCGCCAGGGCGTACCCAGCGTTCAAAATGATTACGTTTTGACGCAATTATTGCAATCAGCCGCAGAAGAAGCTTGGAGTAGCGATCGCGTTCAAGTTTTACCCGAACCCTCCCTTGGTGCTGAAGATTTTTCTATGTATTTGGAACACGTCCCTGGTTCCATGTTTCGCTTGGGTGTAGGCTACAAAGAAAGAATCATTAACTACCCATTACACCATCCCCAATTTGAAGTAGATGAATCTGCCATTATCACCGGGGTTGTCACTATGGCTTATGCTGCTTATAAATATTGTCAGCAATGTCAGCAAAATTTTTAAACAAAAACTCCCAGCATTAATGTGCTGGGAGTTTTTGTTTAACTAACCTTTGTTAGCGGATATAGAAAGCTCGAAAGCATCTTACGCGTTGGATTCACTAACAACGCCCAATTTCTCTTGAATTCGGGTCTTGGCAGCTTTGAATTCAGTAGCCAGTTGCTCACTTTGATCGCTGCTCAAGTTGTTACGAATAGCAGCAAACATTGTGCTTTCTTCTTGACGAATATGGTCACCAACAGCTTCCATAAGCTGTCTAACATGATCTTTGAATTCGGGTGAAGAAGGATTGATACCCTTAATTTGCTCTAACACCCGCTTCATTTCAGCTTGCTCGTCAAACAATTCTTGAGTGTTATCTTGACCGTAGAAAGGACGTACTCTTGGATAGACTACTTCTTCTTCTGCTTCAGCGTGAGCGCTTAGATCCTTGTAAATTTGACCAAAGTACTCTTGGATTTTCTGTGGATTGTCGCTTTGCAGGAGTTCAGTAAATAGAGTATTTACCTTATTGTGATCGAGGCGGATGACATCCTGGATATTCAGATCGCTTTTGTCACTGGTTTGAGTAACAGCACTACCTACCACACCACTAACTGCGGCCATAGCGTCTTGAACACGTGCCCAAATGCCTTGATCTGCATCTTGCCCAGTGAGTTCACGGACACCTAGAATTTCTAAAACACCTTTGAGTTGTTCTTGGTGAGCGCGGTTTTCAAAGTTAATGGTGTTCAAAGGCCCGATCGCTAACAAAACGTCAGCACCAACTTTTTGAGCAGCCTTGTGAACTATCAAGCCAGTCATTACGAGTTGATGTTTCAGCAACTCATGCTGAGATACTTTTTCATACAGGCTTAATTCAGAACCTTTGAACAATTCGCGAGCTCTTTCAATGAATTGTGTAACAGTATTTTTGGGTTCAGCCTGAATGCCATACTGACCAATTACAGTTTCCAGAACGCCAAGATTTTTTTCGTCATCATTGAGGAAGTTCCGGATACGATCAGCAATCTCAGCATCGAGTCCTTGGCTCAAAAGCGATTGCTCATTTTCGATAACCAACTGTTGGAGTGCTTTAAGACTTGCCAATTTTATAGCAATAGCATTGCGTTTCGTATCATCTAAAGTAGCTACCATCCGTAGTTCTCCTCGGCAAAGTGTTCATAATTATTACTTGATATAAGATTGACATAGACATTTGGGGTATTTCATCTTTCTTTTGAGCGATTGCGTTCACAACTCAGGGTAGAAAAACATCAAGTTTGGCTTTGTGAAAATATAAAGATGAAATAAGAGCGATCGCTTCGATTTATTCATAGTTGTAATCAGGACAACCTATTCAGCATTATATTCAAGTTGAATAGATTACCCTTCGCAAGAAAGTATGTCTCTGGGATGACAATTAATCTCAAAAAACTAATTTTTATTCAAGAGGGTAAAATGGTAGCCAGTGTTAGAACAACCCTCACAACGCTCAATTTTGACTAGTAAAGCTTCTCCTTGGCGCTCACCTGAAGGCGAAAACTTAATCGTTCCTGTAACTCCAGAAGTTGAAAAATTAGGATTAGACAGTGCTTTTTGTAATCCTTCGCGGGTGTTGTCTTGTTTCAAGCCAGCGATAATTACTTGCATTGCATCATAAGCTCCTGCTGTTCTCTGATTCACGTCACCCTTCCAAAGCTTGGAGGCATCTTTTGCAAATGTTTTTGCAAATGGGTTATCTTTATTAGCATCACGATGCCAATATACAGGTAGTACCATTCCTTCCAAATCCTTGCCATTGTCTAAAGTTTTTGGACTGTACATAATTTCAGAAGCAAAGAGTGGTTTTCTATTTCCAACCTCTTGTGCAACTTTGGTGGCAAAAGATATATTGTCGATTGAAGGTATTAGTAAAAAGCCGCTAGCATTTTCTGCTTCTATGGCTTTCTTCACAAAATCTCTATAGTCCAAATTAGTATCTGACAAATTACAACGCGTACTAATAACTGTCCTTCCATAGTCTTGGATAGCTTGAGTGTACTGTTCTACAAGATTCTGATTAGATGAGGAAGTTGAATTAGTTGAGCTAGGGACATCGCCACAAATAGCAATATTTCTTGATTGTAGAGCAATGTGTTTAGCATGAATATCTACTAAATTGCTATATGGTGGATTTACATGAAATAAGTAATTATTTTTAGGAGTATTAAGCTGATTAATTACTGTTTGCTCAGATTTTTCTCTATTTTCAGCTTGACTTGGACGCTCTACAGGAAAGACTAACACCAAACCTTTTTCATTATAAATTTTTGGATTAGTCCTAACACCCACTGCGGCTACAAGGCTCTTGTCTTGAACTAATTCATTATCTAGTAGTCCCGAATCTTTTCGATCCTCAAAACTTGCAACGAAAACTTGTAATTTTTTACCATTAATTCCGCCTTGATTATTAACTTCATTTTGAGCTTGAGCTACACCACGCAAAATCTCTTGTGCTAAATTAATATCAAACCTAATTGGTGCGATGATCGCAACTTTTAAAGCTTCTGAATTCTCTTGGGCAATTTTGGCATTATTTAAATAAATTAAAGTTTCCGGATCATTGGGATTGTTTTTCAAAGACGCGGTAAATTTTTCCACCGCAGTGGTGAAATCGTTTTCAGCAAAAGCTTTAACTCCATCTCTTTTTTCAGAATATGCTTGTGTTTTCACCAAAATTTTTGTGCCCAAATTCATGAATGAAGGCTTATTTGGTATTGAATATAAAGTTGATGTAGGGTTAGGTGATGGTATGATAATAGAAGAGAGTTTGTTAATTAACCACAAAATAGCTGCTACCATTATTCCAGCTATCCCCAGAGAAATAAGCAGCCTCAAGTTTTCTTTTTTATTTGTCATCAATAATTCTCCAAACTATATATAACTTATCAAAAATCAAGATGCAATTATAAATTTACCGCGACTAAAAATTTAAAAATATTTAGAAGTGAGTTTATTTATTATTTCCCATACGCCGAGAAGAATAACTGTCAATAGACCTGCAAGAGTAACTAGTAATACTACAAGTAATAGTCTCTTTATATCAAATTGTAAAAGTTTATTGATTAACAAATTTTTAAAATTCAAGATAATTAGTAAATTGGCTATTATGGCAATTATAATTAAATAACTTTTTTCCATAATCGAACGGGATTGAATAAAGATTAACCCCCCTAAAATTAGCAACCATAATCCAGAGCTAATCCAATTAGCTCCGAGGAAACTGATAAGTGCAATCGCTAAAAAAGAACTACCTGAGCTAGTAATTATTGCGCCAGAAAATAATTTACTATTAAATGATTGCGGTAAATATCGAGTTTTTGTTTGTTGATTTTGTGGTTGTGCTTTTAATAGTTGAGAAGGCGCAATGAATGTAGCAGGTAATGTCTGCTTTAATTTTGGTAGATTATTTAAGTCTTGCAATACAGCCTGTGCAGACTGATAACGCTGCTGATGATTTTCTTGGAGCAACTTATCCAGAATCGATCCTAATTCTTGACTTATGGGTTGTATCAAATGCTGTCGCCAAGTAGAAGTCCAACTATATCCTTGTTTAAGCCAGAAATTTGAGGGAGAAATATTTGTTAGTAAATGAAAGCAAGTTATCCCTAAACTGTACAGATCACTGCAAGGAAAAACTTTACCCAATTGCATTTGCTCAATTGGTGCATAACCTAATGAACCAATAATCGTCCCAAGTGCAGTGTTTGAACTTTCTGTCTTTTGCTTAGAAACCCCAAAATCAATTAGTACTAATTTATGATCGCTCTGACGACGAATAATATTTTCTGGCTTAATATCCCGGTGAATTATTTGCTGTTGATGTATGGTTACCAGCACAGATAATAAATCATTTAAAAAAGAGCGGATTTTACTTTCATCAAAAACTCCATGCTGTTTTAACTCCTGCAACAGATTTTGACCTTCAATAAACTGCTGCACTAAATACAGATATTCACCTTCTTTAAAATATGCATACAAATTAGGAATTTGCAGATGCTCCCCTAGTTCTTGTAAACGTTTGGCCTCGCGCTCAAACAATTCAGTTGCTTTTTGATGTGCCTTAGTACCGTGACTGAAATAAAATTCACTGAGAACCAGTTGCTTAACAACACATCGTTCATTTAGCTTATCTATATCCTCTGCCACATATGTGCGTGCAAACCCTCCTCTCCCTAATAGTGCGGTTATGCGGTAACGATTTCTCAGTAGCGATACTAACTGTATCCCGCAACTGAGACAGTAATTTGTCCCGTCAGGATTTTGGGGATTTTCGCAATTGGGATTTAGGCAGCAGACCATATAATTATCGCTGTCATTTTTATTAATTTTTAAAATATACCTTAAATCTCAGTAGAGAAGAGAATTTGCGTTGTAAAGTCTCTACATGAATTATTATGGGTCGTTAACTGTTGACGGTTATCAGTCATTAATCATCGGTCATCAGCCTTTGTGTAAATGTTTAAGTTAAATGCGTAACAGCTGAATCAGCCGAGAAATAAAACTACTTTTAAGGAAAAACAAGGCATTGCGATCGCAATTGCAAAATCAGGTTACTTTATATATCAGGAAGGGTGCGATCGCCTTTATCACTAAAGCAAAGTATCTCAACTAATTAGGTGCAATTCTCAATAGCGATACCGTCCTTCACTCCACACCTGTTTGTAACAAAAGCTTTTTTTATCCTATCAACGCGGTAATTACCACACATCTCCATTGCCGGGTTTACAAAACTCCCCGCAATTGTGACGATTACGCTAGAATTGTTAAAGGTTCTTTACAGAATTTGTTGATCATACCCAATTCTGTTAAAACAGCCTAGCATTCAAATGTAAAACTTATAAACCCCCTCTAGAGTTCACCAAAAGTTTCTATGACGCTCCCAATTCGCAACGTCGCCATTATCGCCCACGTTGACCACGGCAAAACCACACTGGTTGACGCACTCCTCAAACAATCCGGCATTTTCCGCGAAGGCGAAGACGTTCCGGATTGCGTTATGGACTCCAACGCCCTAGAACGGGAACGGGGTATTACTATCCTGTCCAAAAATACGGCAGTTCGCTACAAAGAAACACTAATCAATATTGTTGATACTCCTGGACACGCTGACTTTGGTGGCGAAGTTGAACGCGTACTCGGCATGGTTGACGGATGTCTTCTGATTGTCGATGCCAACGAAGGCCCCATGCCCCAAACACGCTTTGTACTAAAAAAAGCTTTAGAAAAAGGGCTGCGCCCCATCGTTGTAATCAACAAAATTGATCGTGGACAAACTGACCCCCACGTTGCTGTTGATAAAGTTTTGGATCTGTTCTTGGAATTAGGGGCAGATGAAGACCAGTGTGATTTTACCTATCTGTTTGCCTCCGGTATGGGAGGTTTCGCCAAAGAAAGCTTGGAAGCAGAATCGGTAGATATGCAACCCCTGTTTAACGCAATTCTGCAACACGTTCCACCACCAGTAGGCGACAGCAAGAAACCTCTGCAATTGCAAGTTACAACCCTAGATTATTCTGAATATCTGGGACGGATTGTGATTGGCAGAATTCACAACGGTACTATCCGCTCAGGACAGCAAGCAGCTTTAGTTACAGAAAATGGCACCATTGTCAAAGGTAAAATTACCAAGTTGATGGGCTTTGATGGACTGAAGCGCGTAGAGATGGAAGAAGCAAGCGCAGGTTATATTGTCGCGGTGGCTGGTTTTGCTGATGCTTATATTGGGGAAACGATTACTGACCCCAATGAACCACAAGCTTTACCACTAATTAAAGTGGATGAACCAACATTGCAAATGGCCTTCTGGGTGAATGATTCACCCTTTGCTGGTCAAGAAGGTAAGTTGGTGACATCAAGACAAATACGCGATCGCCTATTCCGCGAACTTGAAACCAACGTTGCTTTGCGTGTCGAAGAAACCGATTCTCCCGATAAATTCCTGGTTTCCGGTCGTGGAGAACTCCACCTGGGTATCTTAATTGAAACCATGCGCCGGGAAGGCTTCGAGTTTCAGGTATCTCAGCCACAGGTAATTTACCGCGAAATCAACGGTCAACCTTGCGAACCTTTTGAACTCTTGGTGTTAGACATTCCTGCTGATGGTGTGGGTAGCTGTATTGAACGCCTGGGACAACGCAAAGGCGAAATGCAAGATATGCAACCAGGTAGTGGCGATCGCACCCAGTTAGAGTTTGTCATTCCCGCCCGTGGATTGATTGGTTTCCGGGGTGAATTCATGCGGATGACTCGTGGCGAAGGCATCATGAACCACAGCTTCTTAGACTACCGTCAAATCAGCGGCGACATTGAAGCTCGTAACAAAGGCGTTTTAATCTCCTTTGAAGAAGGTGTTTCTACCTTCTACGCCATGAGAAATGCTGAAGATAGAGGAGCATTCTTTATTACTCCCGGCACAAAGGTTTACAGAGGCATGATCGTGGGAGAACACAATCGTTCCCAAGATTTGGAACTAAATATCTGTAAGACCAAGCAGTTAACCAACCACCGCGCAGCTGGTGGCGATGAATTGGTTCAGTTGCAAGCGCCAATAGACATGAGTCTAGAACGTGCTTTGGAATATATCGGCCCCGATGAATTGGTGGAAGTTACACCCCAATCGATTCGTCTGCGGAAGATGTCGAAGAAGTTGGCGAAACGGTAAGCAAAGCTATAACTTAATTGATTTAGAAAGCCCGCCAATGCGGGCTTTTTAGTTGGTTCGCTACAACATTTTTCAAATGTTAAACTACATTTAAAATCGCAAACATAGATTGAGTATATATTTCGATGGATGACTTGCGTGATTCTCTTGACCGCATCAAATCTAATTGTTCTGAAATCGTTGCACAATTTGAATCTTCTGATGTAGCTGAGTCAATAAAAACATTGCAAGAAGCAGTTAACCAGGCAGCAAAATCTTGGTCTGGCTCATGGCTTGGATATCATTCCCGTGTCTATTACAACCAACTTCAACCAGTTCCACCCGGTGCACGATTTAGTCAAGAATGGGGGCTTTCAGATGGATTCTCTGACGAAACTAGGGGTGATTGGTGTGAATATGACTTCGATTTTATCTATAACATTCTAAAATCGAAGGCAATCAATTATTCGTTAGAGCAACTAAACGAACTTGCCAATTATGCAAATGAAGAGATTCCTGATTTACGAGAAGAATTAATATCGATAATTTTTTCTTGCTTGGCTAGTGGAGAAGATACATACTTAGATCGGCTCAAACAAGAAGCTGAACTATGTAAAACATCCTCTGTAGGGGAGTTTGTTGATTATCTTCGAGGCGGTGGACAATTTTTTTCGCGTGACAGGGTTGCTGTACTGTCTGGCTCTCAAACCCCGCCACACATTTATCTTCAAGGACAGTTGTTGGCTGTTCAATCACCTGCCACAGTCGCAAAAAGATTAAAGAAAATAGCAAATCGGCTCGTATTACATTTAACCAAGAAATCTCGCACTTATATGTACTCATCTCAACCAGGTACGCATGTCTTTATTGGACACGGACACTCACCCTTATGGAGGGATCTCAAAGACTTTATCAGTGAGCGATTAAAACTACCTTGGGATGAATTCAATCGGCTTCCAAGTGCTGGAATCAATAATACTGTGCGCTTATCCCAGATGCTCGATAGTGCAGCGATCGCATTTTTGATAATGACTGGTGAAGATGAACAAAGTGATCTGACGCTCCGTGCAAGAATGAATGTCATACATGAAGCAGGTCTTTTTCAAGGACGCTTGGGTTTCGCACGCGCAATTATCCTTTTAGAAGAAGGCTGTGAAAACTTTTCCAATGTTGATGGACTTGGTTATATTAACTTTCCACGCGGGAACATTAAAGCTTGTTTTGAGGACGTTCGTATGGTTCTTGAGCGTGAAGGCTTGGTGTGAAGGCGTGGGAAGCGATCGCCCTTGCCGTACATTTATTCAAATTTTTGAGTAAAAATGAAGAGGACTGAAAAAGGATTATTCTCATAACTATTCGTGAAACTGCGATCGCCAATTAGCAGCATATATTTACAGTGCGATCATCTCTCGATACTGCTTTTATTTCACACAAACTCGACACGTCCCACCATCTCTTCAGGTGTCATCACCTCATACATCAAAACCAAAGTTTCAATGATTTCACCAATTGAACGAGTTCCTTTCTTGCAGTAGGTAATACCAGGATGATCGAGCCTAGAACTTGCAATAATCAAAAAATCTGCATCTTGGGTAAATAGTACTCGCTGTGTTTCCTGAATAAATGCTAACTGGACTTCATCGCTTTGAGTACGTAATTCCGCATCATTGGTTGTTGTGACATCAATTCCATAACGGCGCAAGCCAAGCGCGATCGCAGGATCGACATTTTCATCTAGATGAAAGCGAATTCGCTTACTCATTCCTCAACTGTCTGAGTTTCTCTTGAAGATACGACGGATGATTTTGCTTTAGTACCTCAACTAACTCATCCTCTTCTGCTGTGCGGCGATCAATTTCGTCTCGGCGATCAAAGTAATAAGCCATTGCTGCATAAACAGATGCCAGTGACAAGTCATACTTACCAGCAATCTCTACCAAGGAATATCCTAGCTTTAAATGCATCATTGCCACATCTTCTACAGCAATGCGAGTACCAACAATGCGGGGCTTTCCACTCCGCACATCAGAAGAGATTTCAATATGCTCCTGACTGACTAACTGCATTAATGAATCTTCCACCTCCATTTTATAATTTCATAATACACAGCAGTCCTGGCTCTTACAAAACTAGATAAACATTCGCCTGTTGGGATTGTTGGACGTTTCGCCAGCAACGGACGTTATTTGATTATCACTGTTTATGAAATCACTGAAGCTGAAGGCTAACCGTATGTATGGATATAGATGCGAGTATTGCGAAGGAACTGTTCAACCTAGAATTGTAAAGCGCGAGGCATTTAAACATAGAGATGGATTTGTCATCCTCGAAGATGTGACGATTGGTGTTTGTGATACCTGTGGCAATCGGTACTATTCTGCCGATATTCTTCATGCGGTTCATGCTGTTGCAACTGGAGCCAAACCCCCTGAAAGAACCGAACAAATTCCGGTCACTCATCTAGAATCAGCATAATCAACGCCGCGTAACGTTAGATCCTCAAGTTGTTGGTAAAGACAGCTCGCTAGCCAGCAGAGATTGTTACACAAAGCAATCGCCAATTAGCAGCATAGATTTACAGTGCGATCGTCCTTACGGAAATATCTCTGTTTGATAAAACGTATTGACAACGTAAATACACAATGTCTACTATGTAAGGTATGGATGTGTATTTCGTGCTTAATGGTGTCACTTTCGTTTGGAACGAAGAAAAAGCTTCGATAAATCCCAGCAATCATGATGGCGTGACATTTCAGCAAGCCACAGAAGCATTTTTCGATCCGTTTTTAGTGGTTGTTGATGCAAGTCGCAATGATGAAGAAAGAGATGCTGTTATTGGCTTAGACAGACGATGGAATCTTCTGTATGTCGTCTACATTGAACGTGAAAACGAAATAATTCGGATCATTTCATCTCGTAAAGCAACACGCAAGGAGCGAGAATATTATGAAAGCTGAAGCACTGAAAAAGCGACTCGAGAAAAATCGTCCAATGACTACAATCACAATTCGCATTCCCGAAGATGTCATTGAAGATTTAAAAAGAATAGCACCATTACTGGGATTTTCTGGCTATCAGCCGTTAGTGCGTACCTATATTGGGCAAGGGCTAAGAGTTGATCTGGAACGACTGGAAGGTGATACTATCTCAGCACTGATTGCTAGCTTGAAGCGTCACGGTGTTAGCGATGAGGTTATCCATGAAGCCCTCACTGAAGTTACTCAAAAATAGTGCAATTGCGATCGCCCTTGCCGTACATTTAGTCAAATCCTTGAGTAAAAATAAAGAAGACTGAAAAAGGATTATTCTCATGACTATTCGTGAAACTGCGATCGTAAAATTGCAGCAACTTTCTGAACCACTCTTGCAAGAAGTGACCGATTTCATTGATTTTGTTATCCACAAACATCAAGTTAAAAATGCTGACAGTCAGCCTGATGAACCACTTGTGGAAAAATGGTCACAGTGGTTTGAGGCTGTGGATTGCCTAGACGTATCTCCATTTGAACCAGTCAGCAACTATCAGCAACTCCTACTCAACAAGTATCGGCAACAAGGGCTAGAGCTATGATCCTGTGCTATGCAGGAGTCGTTCTGGCCTTTGATCAACAAACAGCCTGTTAAATTTTGGAAAGGAAAGACAAAAAGATTTGTAAATGGAATTTGAATGGAATCCAGACAAAGCAACACTAAACCTTGAGAAACATGGTGTTTCTTTTCAGGAAGCTGCAACCGTATTTAATGATCCGCTATCTGTAACTTTTCCTGATCCTGACCACTCCATTAGAGAAAGTCGCTACGTTATTATTGGCTTATCTAGGTTTGAACAACTTTTAGTTGTTGCACATACTGATAGAGGGGAAAAGATACGAATTATTAGCGCCCGAAATGCTACTCGTCAAGAGAAAAGGTTTTATGAACAAGGAAGTTGAAAACGAAATGGAAGATGAATTACGTCCTGAGTACGACTTTGCTCAAATGGCAACCGGGGTTAGAGGTAAATATGTTGAACGGTATCGTACAAAAACGAACCTAGTACTTTTAGCTCCCGATGTTGCCCAAGCTTTTCCCAACGATGAAGCAGTGAATGAGGCATTAAGGTTGTTAATCCAAGTCGCCCAGCGCCAGCTGCCTAACACAACGACCTGATCTGCATCAGATCAGATTATTTGAACAAATTTATGAAGGAGCAATCATTGAGACAGTAGGCAGGTAATCTGATAGACAATTATTCAGATGGTAAACTAGCAGAATAAAAATTTTTGCAGAAGTAATTGTGATGACTATTCGTGAAACTGCGATCGCAAAACCATAGCAGAGATTTACAGTGCTATCGCTCTTTTGCATATTTTCACACAAAGCGATCACCGATTAAAAATTAGATTTCAATATGCTCCTGACTGAACTAACTGTATTAATAAATCTTCCACCTCCGTTTTATAATTTCATAATACACAGCAGTCCTGGCTCTTACAAAATTAGATCAATAAACGCCTGTTAGAATTGTTGAGCATTTCGCAAGCAACGGACGTTATTTGATTATCACGGTTGGCCCACTTTTACTTATAACCAAATTATGAAAAATATTGGGTTGACGCAAGGGAAAATTACAGTTCTAGAAAGCACGAATCTAGAAGAGTTCTTAAAACTTCCATACATTGAAGAGTCACCAGCTTGGGAATATATTAACGGAGAGGTAATTCAGAAACCTATGGGAGGAGCTAAACACAGTTTATTGCAAAAACGTTTAGTTGCAGTAATTGATGCGTTGGGTAGTAACTATGAAGCTTTTCCTGAATTGCGCTGTACCTGCGGTAATCGCTCAGTAGTTCCTGATGTGGTTGTGATCTCTACTAATCAACTACCACTGGACGAAAACGGCGAAATTATTAGCAGTGGTATTAATTTTGCACCCGCTTGGGTTATCGAAATACTTTCCCCTACTCAAAGTCAAACTAAAGTAACTGGCAATATTTTACACTGTTTGAGAAATGGTAGTCGGCTAGGATGGTTGATTGATCCAAGTGAACGCTGTATTTTAGTTTATCAGCCTAATTCTTTACCAGATTTGTTAGCAGGACAAGATATATTACCTGTGTTAGAAGATTTGAATTTGACGCTCTCTGTTGATGAAATTTTTGCTTGGTTACAGCGGAAAGTTTAACAGCATTGATAGAACTGATCAAGGATTATTCCGGCTCTGCCAAAAAGCATTTTCAGGGCGTTGAATTTTTGACTCGCGTAATTACCCATCCCTATACAAGGCGGGCAATTACACAAACTAATTAAAGGTAATCCAAAATTGATATAACTATTTTTTCAACTTATTAGGAATGCCTTCACAACCACCAGGGATAGTACCTCTGGTTTTTTCACCACCCCAAGCGCAACAGTAATTACGTGCAGACTCAGACATACGCTGTACATTCGTGAAATCGGCATTTTCCACTACAGCGCCAGTGTGTTCGCCGGTTTGGTAATTTGGTGGTTGAGTGCGACTGCGGGGTGATGCTTTATCCACTACACCATAGAATAGGCGAATCCCGTTGATGTCGGCACCACTGAGATTAGCATTATATAAAATTGTGCGGGAAAGATTGGCTTTTACTAAATCACAACCGCTCAGATTAGCGCGGACAAGATTAGCTTCGCTCAGATCAGTCCAACGTAAATCAGTATCAGAAAGGTCTGCTGCGGCTAACGTTACGCCTAAATCGATAACACGCACACCTTCCAGGCGGTCTTCTGCGTATCCCCCACTCCCATCGAGAATGGCTCGACCTAATAGGCGATCGCGTTTTAGAGGTGACAGCAACTTGGAACGTGAAAGAAAGCGGAGAATTTTAGCTTTACCACTGCCATCTACACTACTTAAAATTGCCGCCGTGCGCCCTTCTGCGATCGCTCTCTCTTGGGGCCAATCTTCTAATAATCCTTCTTGATCTAATACTAGGTCTGAAACGCCTTGGAAATAGGAATCAATTGTTTGTTGCTGGGTGATAATGTTTTGCTGAACTGTTAGCAGGTTTTGCTGAATTGTCAAGTCTTTGGAAATGACATATTGTCGCCACGCCACGTAAACGGCGATGACAGCGATCAGAATTTGCCCCAAAGCACCAAACCACTCTGCTAGAGTTCCAGCAATGTCCCAGTTAATCTGGCGTCCCCAAACAAGCAAGCGATCGCCCACACCTGTAAACTTGATCAAGCCGATGATGGCTACTATTATTCCTAAAAAGGCTACAAACAGGGTGCGTTCTTGGGGTGAAAACCACTCATTTAAGGCTTTTTGTAACCAAGGCAATAGTATTACTAGGGATAACAGCAAAGTCGTCAGTGTTCCGACAATGCCAATAATCCAGTTATTGAGGATAACTCCAATGAAGGTGATGGCGATCGCTACTAGAGTAATTAGCAATGCCCTCGGCTTAACTATAAATTGAAATTGCTTGCTAGTGGATTGATGAAGGTCAGAACGGGCTTGTTGTAAAGCAATTGTATGTTGCGGAGATTGCAAAGACCCAATCGCTGCTAGGGCTTGTTGTGTCGCTAGTGCTTCTGAGCTTAGGTTGTTCTCAGTTGCACTACCGTCAAAGTCATCCGGTTGCAAATCGTTTTCGGTGACTGGTTCTGGGGTTGGTAGATTAGAGGAATCGGATTCAATCGTCATGTTTTCTATTTTGCCCCAGTAGGTTCAGTTCAACATCTGTTTTATCAGAAATTGCATGAAACCAAAAACGAAAGAACTGTATTTGATGCAGTTGAGAAAGGCTAAATTTAACAGCTTTCACTTGCGTAAAGTACAGACAATTTGTAGAAGCAGCAACTTCCAAATAGAAAAAGTTCCAACATATAGCGGTTCTCACTTGGGTGCAGTACATTTTTGACCTCATTTCCATTCCTCTCTCCTTTTAGGAGAGAGGCTTTGAATCTTACTCCCCAAAGCTAGTAGGGAAGGGGTTGGGGGTTAGGTCTGTACCGCACTCAAATGAGAACCGCTATATATGTTGTGGGGTGGGCTTCTTACCCGCTCTGAATGATGAGCGTGCAGGATGTCCACCCCACAAAATTGGGTAATTTATTTGTTGCAATTCCCAGTCCTTTGCACTCAATTAGGGTGCAAGGGCATTACCTCGAATTAGACTACCAATTGTTTTGGCAGTGATTTTCAATTGGGTGATGGGATTAGCTGGAACAACCGTTTTATACAAATAGCTATCGAATGTTAGCCGTTGTACATCTAGGTCATCACACATTTCCACAAACGCCTCGCGGGTAGCGTCGGAACGATAGAACACGGTTTGCAGAATGTCCAACACCTTGTAAGTGAGTCCGTATCTTTTATCCCAACGCTTCAGGTAAACCTTGAGGTCGCCTTCTGTAGGAATACGGCTACCACTGTTAGACGTTTCTACAATGGTTTCGGCACACATCCGCCCAGATTTAGCGGCAAAGTAAATACCTTCACCAGAGGACTTAGTAACGTAACCAGCAGCATCTCCCACCAAAGCGATGCGACCAACAACACGACGGGGACGGGGATGTTCAGGAATGGGGTGTGCTTCTACTTTGATGATTTTACCGCCTGCTAGTTTCTCGGAAGCACGAGCGCGGATACCAGCTTGTAACTGTTTGATGCTGGCTTTATTGATATGCATTGTACCAGTACCGACAGCTACGTGGTCATATTTGGGGAAAACCCAAGCGTAGAAGTCAGTAGAAACGTCATCACCGACATACATTTCGGCGAGGTCGTTGTAATAGGCCATTTTGTCTTCGGGTAAGCGAATTCGCTCTTGGAAGGCGATCGCATAATTGTAATCCCCAGCGTCCATTTCTTTAGCAACGCGAGAATTAGCCCCATCTGCCCCAATTATTAAATCCACTTTTAGGGTTTTGGCAATACCCTGTGATATCCCATCTGTATGGTCAACGTAATGGATGGTATAGGGATCAGTATTGTTTCCTGGTATATCAAGTTTATGAACAGTAGCATTAATTAAATTTGCGCCGACTTTTGCCGCGCGATCGCGCAAAAAGCCATCCAGCACTTCCCGACGGCACATTCCTATATATTCTTCTTCATTTACCAGATTAATATCTACCTCGCGATTGGAAGGCGAAATCATCTTCATCTTCCGTACCCGGCGATCGATAATCTCTGGTGGTAAGTCAAATTCACTCACCATACAGAGGGGAATTGCACCCCCACAAGGCTTTGCATTGTCCAGCTTTCGCTCAAACAGGTAGGTTTCAATCCCAGAGGCTGCCAGTGTTTCTGCGGCAGATGAACCAGCAGGGCCTGACCCAATAACAGCAACCCGTAGTGTCAAAGGTCTTTCTCCCAAATCTTCACATTTACCGAGAGCATACTACCACGGTCTTTCTGGTGATTTAGCGCTTTACCTTCAGGTTTCTGCACAAATGCAATATTCCTTAATGTTTCGATACGAATTAGGCATTAGGAAGAATAAAGAATATTGCCTAGTCTCCAGTCTTCAATATGCAGATTTTCATGTTCGATTCTCTTAGCAGACAAGCCAGCGTTGCCGCAATTACGTGCTGACTGTAGCTTCTTCGATTGCGGTAGCTGTGGTAGCTAAATATTGTTATTCAAAAATAACTATGTATGGTATATGTAAGACACGGTAATCCTAGCAGGGAACTGTAGATTAGTTGCAGAGGTACAGCGGCAGTGGGTATAGTAGTTGAGAATGTCTCTAAACAATTTGGGAGTTTCCAGGCAGTTGATCAGGTCAGCCTGGAAATTAAGAGTGGTTCGCTAGTTGCGTTGCTTGGGCCATCGGGATCAGGTAAATCTACGCTACTACGGTTAATTTCAGGTTTAGAAATGCCAGATAGTGGCAAAATCTTGCTGACTGGTAAGGATGCTACATATCAAAGCGTACAACAGCGCAATATTGGGTTTGTGTTTCAGCACTATGCCCTATTTAAGCATCTGACTGTTAGGCAGAATATTGCCTTTGGCTTAGAAATTCGTAAGGCACAGCCAAAGAAAATTAAGGGGCGGGTAGAACAATTACTGGAATTAGTGCAATTGGGTGGACTAGGCGATCGCTATCCATCACAACTTTCTGGTGGCCAAAGACAACGGGTAGCATTAGCAAGGGCACTGGCAGTAGAACCCGAAGTATTACTGCTAGATGAACCTTTTGGCGCACTCGATGCAAAAGTCCGCAAAGATTTACGGGCATGGTTACGTAACCTTCATGATGAGGTTCATGTTACCACGGTTTTCGTTACCCACGACCAAGAAGAAGCAATGGAAGTCTCTGATGAAGTTGTGGTCATGAATAAAGGACGCGTGGAACAGGTGGGCACACCAGCAGAAATTTACGATAATCCTGCCAGCGCATTTGTGATGAGCTTCATTGGCCCGGTGAACGTGTTACCCAGCAACTCGAAGATTTTTCAAAGTAGCGGATTTGATGCGCCACACCCACAAGTATTTTTGCGTCCACAAGATGTGATTTTGGAAAAGGTTGCCAATGGTGCAACTACGGCTGCTACAGTAAGCCGATTGATACATTTGGGTTGGGAAATTCAGGTAGAATTAACTTTTGATGATGGGCAAGTGGTGATGGCGCATTTAACACGCGATCGCTTTAACCAATTAGAGCTAGAACCAAAACAGCGGGTATATGTAAAGCCAAAGGATGCCAAGTCCTTCCCACTGTCTTATTCAATTTAGTTGTCAATTTGGAAGTATTTATGCCTGCTACTTTAGATTGCAGCAGAAAAAGTTGCCAGAATATTTGCAAAATCCCTCAGTAGCCTGTGTAATAGGAGATGCTGATCAGATAGTTGCACAAGGATATACAGAAGCACCAGTTCAAGATGATACTGATCTGGTGCGCTGGTTTTTCACACATTTGTTGTGAGGATTAATTTAACGAGTCATGCCCTTACTAGTTTGCCAAGTTTAAATTGATGGGTACGCAAGTTCGTAGTAAGGAATTTAGTCCTTACTAAAAACCATCAAAACTAGCTTGACAGACTACTACTAACAAGGAGTCAAATTAAACCTAATTCTATAAATCCCATTGAATCCAATTTGAGTTCGCCGCCCCGCAGCTACATTTGTAGCACGCGCTATCAAAGTTGTGTTAATGCCGAAAACCGAATTCACTGGGTTAGCACACGCGTCTACTGTATCTCCTGTAATAGCTACATCTTTTAGCCATCCACCTGAAGAGCCAGACGAGAAGTTTGCGTTTAGATCACTACTAGATGGAATTACTCTGCCTTGAAACACTGGTCTAACTCTTAGGGCAGCAGTGCCCCCCTGAGGCACATTTGCAAAACCAGAATACCTGAGGTTAATGGGCTGAACTCGATAGCCTTTAGGCACATTAAGCCCAATTCTGAGACTGCAAGATTGTGATACAACCTTAGGAGATACAGCTGTAGCCTGAAATCGAGGGAAAGTTACAGACAGAGTATTTCCTACCAAACTTGTTTGGGCATTTCCCGACGCACAGCCATTTCCGAAAACAGTTACTGGGATACTTTCAAACTGAAATGCTGGTGTTTGAGCCTGTACTTGAGATAAACCGACAACATTTAAACTCAGTAGCGTCAAACTGGAAATAAGAGCACCTAAAACTTTCATATCTTTCATCTCAAATAAGGAGAGCTTCTCAGTTTTTTTGTCAATACTATGCCTCAAGACATAGCGTCAAAAATTTCTTCAGAGCGATTGGAAGGAATATTTCGATAAGTTGGTAAAGCAGCTTTCTAGGGAGCAACTTTTGGAAAAAATTAAATGCAAAACTGACTATGCATTTAAAAAAGCTAACAAGGATTAAAAGCGAACTTTATTTGGAACAATACAGGGCCGATTGCTGTATCTATTTTATCAATTCGGATTTTGGTTTCTTGATTTGCAGGTATATCTCTAGCTCTTGCCGTCAGATTTGTATTGATACCAAAAATCGAACTTACTGGATTTTCACATACATTTATTGTGCCTAATACAATATTTACATCTTTACTCCAAGTAGCCGAGAAACCAGGCGCAAACGTTGCATTCGGATCGTCGATAGTTGGAAGTTCTTGACCTTGAAAGAGTATTTTCACGTTCAGGTCAGCACTACCTCCTGTAGGCACATCCGCAAAGCCAAGATACTTGACTTGAATCGGCTGAACGTTAAATCCAGAAGGTACATTCAGACCGATCCGCAGATTACAGGATGCTGATACAACCTTAGGAGGTGAAGCTTTAGCTTCAAACTCAGAAAGTGTTATCGAAAGAGTATCTGCATCCAAAATTCCCTTTGCTGTTCCGTTTGGGCAGCCATTTCCGAAAAGAGTTACTGGAACTTCTTGAAGCTCAAATCCTGGTGTTTGAGCCTGTACCTGAGATAAACCCACAAGATTTAAATTCAGTAGCGTCAAACTGGAAATCATACCAGTTAAAACTTTCATCTAATAACTCCGCGAAAATCTGTAATCTCCCATGAATATTACATATAATGTCAATCTCCTAATATACTTCTAGACAGAAAAACTTTACCTGGCAAACTCTTTGAGTTTTGGGCATTTCTACCAATCATTAAATTTATGGAATACGCTCTGGTTAAAAAAGACAGAAATATGATAGAAGAATCAATTTCTGACTCGGAAATTGTTTACCAGCGTATTTAACTTATCAGAAAATAATTTAGGAGTCAGGACTTAAAGTTCAGAATTGAATTCTGCACGACTGGCGGTAGCGAGTCTACCAGCAAATGAATAAGTGAGTTTAAGACCCTACTAAATCTTTTCTTTTGGAGACGCACTCGCGTTCGATTTAGTGTTCAACAATAAATGGCGGTATTGAACCTTCACTAATTGATTTTGACTCCTGAATTCTTACTTCTGAATTCTTCTTTAATTAAGAATTGCCCTCACAAGAAGTTTTACAAATATTGTACCATAAAACCATCAAAGAGAAATATATTTTACCTATCCAAAGACATATTTTTTGCAAATTGTGATTTTGTTAGATATATCAGCTACTTTGGCTTGACCTAACTATTTATCAAGACGGAGAATCAAAGATTTATTCAGAGCGATTGGAAGAAATATTTCGATAAGTTGGTACAGCTTTACAAACAGCAGGTTTTGTAAAAAATTAAATGCAAAACTGACTATGCATTTAAAAAACCTAACAAGGATTAACCTCAAACTTGATTTGGAACAATACATCACCGATTGTTGTCTCGATTGGATCAATTCGGACTACGGTTTCTTGACCTGTAGGTATATTTCTAGCGTTTGCGGTCAGAGTTGAATTGATACCAAAAACCGAACTCACTGGGTTCCTACATGCATTTATTGAATTTAATGTAATAGGCACAAATTTGTCGTAAACATCTGAAAAGCCAGCCCTAAACGTTCGGTTTGGATTATCGGTAGTTGGAACTTCTCTACCTTGAAAGAGTATTCTCACGTTTAGGTCAGCGCTGCCTCCTGTAGGCACATGTGTAAAGCCAGAATATTTGACGCTAATCGGTTGAACATTAAATCCAGAAGGTACATTCAGACCGATCCGGAAATTGCAGGATTTTGATACAACATTAGGGCGTGAAGCTTTAGCTTCAAGCGCAGAAAATGTTATTGAAAGAGTATCTTCATTTAAAACTCCCTCTATTTTTCCCGGTGGGCAACCAGTTCCCGAAAAACTTACTGGAACATTTTGAAACGAAAATCCTTGTGATTGAGCCTGTACGTGAGATAAACCCAGAACATTTAAACTCAGTAGCGTCAAACTGGAAATCAGACCAGTTAAAATTTTCATCATAGTAAGTAGCTTTTGGGAAAAATTAAATGCAAAACTAACTATGCATTTAAAAAACCTAACAAGGATTAAACTCAAACTTAATTTGGAACAATACCTCACCGATTGTCGTGTCGATTGTATCAATTCGGATTTGGGCTTCTCTATCTATAGATGATATAGTTCTACCTCTTGCCGTCAGAGTTGTATTGATACCAAAAACCGAACTCACTGGTCTACTACATGCATTTATTGTGTTTAATACAATACCTACATCTTTGCTCCAAACATCTGAGAAGCCAGCCGGAAAGGTTCGGTTTGGATTATCGGTAGTTGGAACTTCTCTACCTTGAAAGAGTATTTTCACGTTCAGGTCAGCACTGCCTCCTGGAGGCACATTTGCAAAGCCAGCATACTTGACGCTAATCGGCTGAACATTAAATCCAGAAGGTATATTCAGACTGATCCGGAGATTGCAAGATTTTGGTAGTCCCTTAGAAGATGAAGCTAAAGCTTCAAACGCAGAAGATGTTATTGAAAGAGTTTCTCCATTCAAAACTCCCTGTACTGGCCCCGGTGGGCAACCAGTTCCCGAAAAACTTACTGGAACATTTTGAAACTCAAATCCTTGTGTTTGAGCTTGTACTTGAGATAAACCTACAGCATTTAAACTCAGTAATGTCAAACTGGAAATCAGAACAGGGAAAATTTTCATCTAATAACTCCGCGAAAATGTGTAATCTCCTGTGAATATTAAAGGATGTTGAAAAAGGATTTTTTGTAAGATCAAAGCCTCGAAAAATTTTGTGAAAAATTAAATGCAAAACTGACTATACATTTAAAAAACCTAACAACGCTTAAAAGCAAACTTTATTTGGAACAATACATCCTTGATTGTTGTGTCAATTGTATTAATTCGGATTTGGGTTTCTTGATTTGCAGGTATACCTCTAGCTCTTGCAGTCAGAGTTGAATTGATACCAAAAACCGAACTGATTGGTCTACTACATGCATTTATTGTGTTTGCTATAATGTCTATATTTTTGTTCCAAGTATCTGAAAAGCCAGCCGGAAACGTTTGGTTTGGATTATTGATAGTTGCAACACTTGCACCTTGAAATGATATTTCAACTCTCAAATCAGCACTGCCCCCTGTAGGCACATCTGCAAAGCCAAGATACTTGACGCTAATCGGCTGAACGTTAAATCCAGAAGGTACATCAATACCGAACCGCAGATTGCAGGATGCTGATACAACCTTAGGAGGTGAAGCTAAAGCTTCAAACTGAGAGAATGTTACTGAAGCAGTATCTCCATTCAAAACTAGCTGTGCTGTTCCATTTGGGCAACCATTTCCGAAAAAAGTTCCAGCAACTTTTTGAAACTTAAATCCTGTCAGTGTTTGAGCCTGTACCTGGGATAAACCCACAACATTTAAATTCAGTAGCGTCAAACTGGAAATCAGACCAGTTAAAACTTTCATATAATAACTCCACGAAAATTATGTAATCTCCTATGCGTATTAGCTGCAATGTCAAACTCCTAAATATACTTCTACAAAAACAAATTTTACCTAGTAGCATTTTCTAGGTTGGAGGATTTTCTGGCAGTTCTTAATTGTCTGCAACACGCTCTGCTTAAAAGAGGCAGAAATAGGATAAAATAATCAATTTCTGACTCGGAAATTATTTATCAGCGTATTTCACTTCTCAGAAAATAATTCAGGAGTCAGGACTTAGAATTCAGAATTCAATTCTGTAGAACTGGCGGATAGGGCAGTAGTAGGTAGTTTACCAGCAGAATGCATAAATGGGTTTAATACCCTCACGAAATCTTCTCTTTTGGAGGCGCACTCACGTTCGATCTACTGTTTAAGAATAAAATGGTAGGTCTGACCCCCACTAAATTAATTCTGACTCCTGAATTCTTACTTCTGAATTATTCTCCAATTCACAATTGCCGCCATAATAATCTTTGAAAAAATTCAAAATCACAGAGAAATATATTTTATCTATCCAAAGACTTATGTTTGGCAAATTGTGATTTTGATAGATTTATCAGCTAGTTTGACTTTACCTAATTATTTATCAAGAGATTAAAGTTCAAGATTTCTTCCAATTGCTTTGAAGAAATCTTTTGATAAGTTGGTAAAGCAACTTTTGAGAGTTAAGCTTTGGGAAAAATTAAATGCAAAACTAACTATGCATTTAAAAAACCTAACAAGGATTAAACTCAAACCTGACTTGGAACAACACCTCACCGATTGTTGTGTCAATTGTATCAATTCGGATTTGGGTTTCTTGGCCTCTAGATATATTTGTACCTCTTGCCGTCAGAGTTGAATTGATACCAAAAACCGAACTCACTGGTCTACTACATGCATTTATTGTGTTTAATACAATACCTACATCTTTGCTCCAAACATCTGAGAAACCAGCGTTAAACTTTTGGTTTGGATCATCGATAGTTGGAACTTCTTTACCTTGAAAAAGTATTTTCACGCTCAGGTCAGCACTGCCTCTTGTAGGCACATCTGCAAAGCCAAGATACTTAACGTTTACCGGCTGAACGTTAAATCCAGAAGGTACATTCAGACCGATCCGCAGATTGCAGGATTTTGATACAACATTAGGACGTGAAGCTTTAGCTTCAAACGCAGAAAATGTTATTGAAAGAGTATCTCCATTTAAAACTCCCTCTATTTTTCCCGGTGGGCAACCAGTTCCCGAAAAACTTACTGGGACATTTTGAAACTCAAATCCTTGTGTTTGAGCCTGTACCTGAGATAAACCCACAACATTTAAACTCAGTAGGGTCAAGCTGGAAATAATGCCAGTTAAAATTTTCATATTGTTAGACTCCGCGAAAACATTTAATTTCCTGTACAAATTAGCTGCGACTTAAAATTACCTGAGATCCTTCTACACAAAAGAATTTTATCCAACAGTTTGTTAGGAACTTATAGCAGTTCTTAATTGTCTGTAATACGCTTTGGGTAAAGCATACAGAAATAGATAAAACAATCAATTTCTAGCTCGGAAATTATTTATCAGCGTATTTCACTTATTTAAGAATTGCCATTTTGTTGCCAATACTATTTTTAACAATAGATAGCCAAAGATTTCTTCAGAGAGATTGGAAGAAATCTTTGGATAAGTTTGGTAAAACAAGTTGAGAGGATGTTTTAAAAGGGTATTTTGCTCTCATGATAAATCACGGCGAAGCATATCACTACATAGTTGAACGAGCCAGAAAGGTAAGGTTAGACCTTCTGGAACTTTTAAAACATCCTCTTAGAGGCATCAGCTGTTATGAAAAATTAAATGCAAAACTGATTATGCATTTAAAAAATCTAACAGGGATTAAAAGCAAACTTTATTTTGAACAATACAGGACCGATTGTTGTGTCGATTGTATCAATTCGGATTTGGGTTTCTTGATTTGCAGGTATACTTGTAGCTCTTGCCGTCAGATTTGTATTGATACCAAAAATTGAACTCACTGGCTTCTTACACGCATTTATTGTGCCTAAGACAATACCTACATCTTTGTTCCAAACATCTGAAAAGCCAGGGTTAAACGTTGCGTTTGGATTATTGATAGTTGGAACTATTTGACCTTGAAATAGTATTCTAACGTTTAGGTTAGCACTGCCTCCTTTAGGCACATCTGCAAAGCCAAGATACTGGACATTAATCGGTTGAACGTTTACTCCAGAAGGTACATTAAGACCGATCCGCAGATTGCAGGCTGCGGATACAACCTTAGGAGGTGCAGCTTTAGCTTCAAACTTAGAAAATGTTACTGAAAGAGTATCTCCATTCAAAATTCCCTCTGCTGTTCCTTTTGGGCAACCATTTCCGAAAAGAGTTACTGGAACTTTCTGAAAAGTAAATCCTTCTGGTGTTTGAGCCTGTACCTGAGATAAACCGACAACATTTAAACTCAGTAGCGTCAAGCTGGAAATAAGACCAGTTAAAATCTTCATATTTTTCAATTCCGCAAAAACGTGTAATTTCCTCTGTGCACATTTAGCTGCAACTTAAAATTCCTAAGATACTTCTACACAAAGAAATTCTACCCAGCAGCCTCTGTGGGGTTTAGGGACTTATAGAAATTATTAATTCTGTGCCATACGCTCTGCTTAAGACAGGCAGAAATACAATCAAACAATCGATTTCTGACTCTGAAATTATTTACCAGCGTATTTCACTTATTAGACAAGAATTCAGGAGTTAAAATTCAAAATTTAGAATTGAATTCTCTACGATGGTTACTGAGCCTGTTGAAGTATTAGTGCATAGGGCGGCGAAAAGCCTTATCTAAGAGAGGCTTGTCTACGACACGCTACGCATAGCTTGCTTCTCTGTAAGAGTACGCCAACGGCATAGCTTCTCTACAAGACGCTACGCTAACACTTAGAACAAGTCCACAGCGTCTCAATAAATGAGTTTAAGACCAAAACTAAATCGTTAACGTAGTGTCTCCAAAGGAGAAAGTCTAATAGTCAAATAGTAACCTGCGGGTCTTAATTCCCCACTTATTGATTTTGACTCCTGAATTCTGATTTCTGAATTTTTCTATTGAGAATTGCCCTAACAAGCAGCCTCGATGAAATAGTAAGCCATCTGAGACAGATATTATATCTATCTAAAGACATAGATCATGTAAAATTTGACAAATTGTTGCGGGAAAGTACGTAGGTACGTAGCGGTGGAACTGCGCTCTTGGCAAGGGTTTCCTACGTTGTAGGCGTTGTAGTAACTGCTGTCAAGTGGCGCTAGGCGATCGCGAACCTGATAGCGAGTCAGATGCTGCTACGTGGGGAACACAGCCCTTACGAGCATCAGTGCTTGTCGTCATACATCGCTTTTACCTAAGATCCTCTCAACAGCTTATTTAGCGTCGCTAAAAGTAAACTAATCTTTTAAAATCTGGATTTCATCAAGTAAATTAATCACCACATCCGCACCTCGGACATTATCTAACTTATCCACCCAAGTGATACCAATACAACCTGCGGCTTTAGCATTACGCGCCATTTGCATATCACCAACGGAATCACCCACCATCAATGTAGCGCTTGGTTCAACTCCCAAGGCTTGGCAAGCTTGCAAAAATAGTACTGGATCTGGTTTACTTGGTCCCTCATCTACTCCCATTTCCAACTGGATATAATCACTTAATTGGTGATTCTCTACAAAGTTATGTACTTCTTCTGTTGTTGCAGCCGAAAGGATACCAAGTTTCAAGCCTCCTTCCTGTAAGTATTTCAACAAGTCTAAGCTACCCACAAACAGCGGCGAAGGAGCTTGTTCAATGTATTTTTCCGCTTCATCTAAAGCTTGACGGGCTATTTTTAAAGACTCAAACCATCCTTTTCCCGTTTCGGCAATATATGCCGCAGCCGCAACTTCTGTTTCACGGCGACTGGCTACTGATATCAAACCCGCTGGATCTAGGCTACTACCATTCACACCAAACGCCATTAATAGCGGTTCGCCAATACCGGGAACTTGAGCATCTATCAATCTTGCTGCTTTTTGTGCAAGCGATCGCAAATACGTTTCTGAATCTTCTAGAGTACCGTTTTTGTCAAACAAAATTGCCTGGATATTATCAAAAGTGATGTTTCTACATTTAATAGTTGCCACAATATTTCATTCCATTTGTTTAGTTAAAATTGAAGAGTTATGAGTTTTTATGCTTAACTCCTAACCGTTCCCAATTCTCCACATAAAAAAAGAGGGGAAAACCCTCTTTATCGAATGATTTAATACTCTTACTTAAAAATAAGTAAAACTATAAATGTATTATTCTTCAATAGCTGCTGGAATTTGTTCTTCAGTTTCCGTCGCTGCTGGAATCTCTTCTTGAGTTTCCGCAACTACTGGAATTGCTTCTTCAGTTTCCGTAGCTGCTGGAATATCTTCTTCAAGTTCTGCTGCTGGTGGAATATCTTCTTCAAGTTCTGCTGCTGGTGGAATGTCTTCTTCAAGTTCTGTTGCTGGCGGAATATCTTCTTCTGCTAAAACTTCCGTGGGTGCAGCAGTCGCAGCAGTAGCACCTTGTTGCTTGGCTAACATCTGTTCACGATATTTAGCAGCCATTTCTTCTGCCTTATCGTAGACTAAATCCCGGTTTTTAATCATGTCGCCGGGTTCGGGTTCTAGCTGCTTGGTAGACAGGGAAATCCGGCCCCTTTCTGCATCCAAGTCAATGATCATAACTTTTACTTCATCATTGACATTGAACACGCTGTGAGGCGTATCAATATGTTCGTGGGAAATCTCAGAAATGTGCAGTAGACCACTCACGCCGCCAATGTCGATGAAAGCACCGTAAGGTTTGATACCACGAACTGTACCAATTACTACTTCGCCGACTTCTAGGCGGTTCATCTTACGCTCAACCAGTGCCCGACGGTGAGATAGAACTAAGCGGTTACGTTCTTCGTCCACCTCTAGGAATTTTAATGGCAAATCTTCGCCTACCAATTCTTCTTTAGGTTTGCGGGTACTGATATGAGAGCCGGGGATAAAGCCACGTAATCCCTCAATCCGTACCAATGCTCCGCCGCGATTGGTTGCAAACACGCCAGAACGAACAGTAGCATCTTCTGCTTGTAGCTGTCGCACGCGCTCCCAAGCCCGCATATACTCAATACGGCGAATGGAAAGGGTTAATTGACCATCTTCGTTTTCATCGGTAAGGATGAAAAATTCCCGCGTTTCGTTTGACTGTAAGACTTCTTCCGGGCTATCTACCCGGTTAATAGACATTTCTTGTATAGGAATATATGCTGCGGTTTTAGCACCAATGTCAATCAGAGCGCCGCGCGGCTCTATACTGAAAACTGTTCCTGGGACAACATCACCAGGGCTAAAATGATAATCGTATTTGTCAAGTAGAGCAGCGAAATCTTCGTGAGTGAATCCAATTTCTGTAGCGGTTAAATTCTGATTGACCATGCTGATTTGTTCCTGGTTCTAGTCTCCGTAAAGGTTGTGCGATAAGCGTGATGTGTAATGTAAACAGTTTTGTGGCAGCCTAACACTTAACATCCTTTTTCATCCTAGCGCAGAAAAGCTAGTATTAACACATATCTACTCCTAAGATTGGAAATTATATCACAATATAAAAATGATTGGTTATTTACTTAGTAGTGAAAACCAACAAAGGACATACAAAATAATATCCGTTGCTACGACGTATCGTAACAACGGATACTAAGATTCAATCTGCTTAAAAGTCTGGTAAATAGGATCTACTTATCTTTTGGTTTTTCAAAGCGAGGGGGTTCGCGAAATGCGATCGCAAAAAAGATAGTACCTATACACAGAGTAAAAATCAAGATGTACGCAACGCTTTCCATATTATGATTTCCTGCCTATCCAGCTAGTAATGAGGGATTAGGGATTGGGTACTGGGTATTAGGGACTAGGAAAATTTTTCCCAGTCTCCAGTCCCCAGTTTCCTGTCCTTTAAAGGGCTTCTTTCCGGCGGGTTGACTTGTCACCCACTTTCTGGAACAGACCCCACTCAACTTGTTCTTCTAGATCCGCATCAACACCAGCAAATACGTCTCGGTAGATTGTCCGAGAGCCATGCCAGAGGTGACCAAAGAAAAACAGCAGAGCAAATACAGCATGTCCAAAGGTAAACCAACCTCTAGGACTGGTGCGGAATACACCATCAGAGTTCAAGGTTTCCCGGTCAAATTCAAAGATTTCACCACCTTGAGCTTTACGAGCATACTTCTTCACATCAGCTGGCTCTGTAAAGGTTTTACCATTCAGATCGCCACCATAGAAGCTGACGGTGACACCAGATTGCTCGAAGCTATACTTAGATTCTGCCCGACGGAAGGGAATGTCAGCGCGGACAATTCCATCTGCATCGGTCAAAATTACTGGGAAGGTTTCAAAGAAGTTGGGGAGACGACGCACGGTCAATTCCCTTCCTTCAGAATCTTTGAATACGGCGTGACCTTGCCAAGACTGAGCAATACCATCACCCTTGACCATCGGTCCTGTACGGAATAGACCGCCTTTAGCGGGACTATTACCGACGTAATCATAGAAAGCCAGCTTTTCGGGAATCTGCGACCAAGCTTGTTCAAGGGTTGCACCTTGGGCAACACTTGTTTGGACGCGCTGCTGAATTTCTTGACGGAAGTAGCCTTGATCCCATTGATAGCGGGTTGGGCCAAACAATTCGATGGGAGTGGCGGCATTACCGTACCACATAGTACCAGCAACAACGAAAGCAGCAAAGAAAACTGCTGCAATACTGCTAGAAAGTACTGTTTCAATGTTCCCCATCCGTAGGGCTTTGTAGAGCCGTTCGGGGGGTCTGACTGTGAGGTGGAATAAGCCTGCAATAATACCAACAACGCCAGCAGCAATGTGGTGAGCCACAATGCCACCAGGGTTATATGGGTTAAAACCATCTGGGCCCCATTCTGGTGCTACTGCTTGCGCGGCTCCAGTTATACCGTAGGGGTCAGTAACCCACATTCCTGGACCAAATAGTCCGGTGAGGTGAAAAGCACCAAATCCAAAACAAAGTAGACCAGATAAGAACAGGTGAATGCCAAACATTTTTGGCAAATCTAGAGCAGGTTCACCAGTGCGGGGATCTCTAAATAGTTCTAAATCCCAGTAAACCCAGTGCCAAACGGCAGCTAGGAACAAAAGCCCGGAAAGAACAATGTGAGCTGCTGCAACGCCTTCAAATGACCAGAAGCCAGGATCAGTTGCTGCGCCACCAGTCACGTTCCAACCACCCCAAGATTGGGTAACGCCCAAACGCGACATGAAGGGAAGGACGAACATCCCTTGACGCCACATTGGATTGAGAACCGGATCGCTAGGGTCATAAACAGCCAGTTCGTAGAGTGCCATCGAACCAGCCCAGCCTGCTACTAAGGCTGTGTGCATTAAGTGTACAGAAATCAGCCGCCCTGGATCATTCAGAACGACTGTATGTACTCGGTACCAGGGTAGTCCCATCGACTACGCTCCTCCTCGATGAGTTAGTTTACAAAGCAATTTTCTTACTGAGATTCTAAGGAACGAAACTCGCCACTCAGAAAACTCCTCTTGTTTTTTGTTATTGCCACAGCCAGAACCTTACCACAGCTTGGTCTTATAAGTTAGACAGTGTGGGTGCTTTGGCAATGCTTACTCGCTCCCTTGAGATTTACCCTGTAGGGTAGCCATCACTAAGCAAAAATGAGAATGTTTTAAAAAGTGTAACTATTGATGGAATTGTTTGCAAGCGTGTAAATTGATGCGATCGCGTAGCATCTCCAAGTTTTTTCGCTACCAATCGCTGTTGGGGATTAAATTTTCTTATCTTTTCTTTATGAGGGGAGTGGGGGGCAGGGAGCAGGGAGCAGGGGGGGCAGGGAGCAGGGAGCAGGGGGAGCAGGGGGAGCAGGGGGAGCAGGGGAGACAAGGGGACAAGAGGTGAGAATTTGAAACAAGTTTTCCCCTTGTCCCCAAGTCCTCTTGCCCATGCCCAATTCCCAATGCCCAATGCCCAATGCCCCCTATCTACTGAACCACCAATTGGATGTTTTGCAGTTGACACTTCGCCTCAGCCGTACCCAGGCGTTCAATTACCTGTTCAGCACTCATCAAACGCTTGAGTACTACTTGACCTATAGTCTTACTGGCAATTACTGGTGTTGTTGGCTGCACTTCCACGGTTAAAACAGCTTCTTCAACTCGATAAAGCCACAGCAATTCATTTTGTTCCACTAAACAAATATTCATTCGCTGAATATCTGGTTGGCGTCGCCATGCGGTTATTTGCCAGAGTCCATCGGATGCCCAAACTCTAGCAACTGTCCATCCCTCAGATAGAAAGAAATACTTCACGCTCTTAGTCTCACTATTTAGACTTTCAATCTGTTGTTCACGATATCGCGATCGCTATTCACTAGTAGTTATGAATTTACGACAATTTTAGTCAATGTTTAAAATTTTAATTAAATAAAAACTTTTCATTACTTAACTAATACCAAAGTTTATCATTTCGTCAATATTTGTTTGTAACAAATAGTGCAATTGCACAATAGCAATCAAATTAACTATGAAGTTTAGTATTCGTTACAAAATTTTGAGTTTGTTGCAAACTAAGTCACAATATCGAGCAAGTTTTTTCATATTTGCTGCAAGTTATGTTTATTTATAGAAGTATATTTAGTCACAGGTAGTACCGTAACTAATTGTAAAAATCAAGCACAATAGTCACAAATGTAGTAAGATTGCTGACCGCTGATATCAAATATTTTATTGCTATGACCTGGATTTCCTTGTCCGTGAAACGGTGGGGTCGGATTACACAATTTCTATCTTTGTTTTGTCTATGTTTATTTTTAGTTGTTAGTTGCGCTCCTCGTCCTAACCCAACTACGCCACCATCGGGTTCTGTGAATAGCCCTACAGGTGATGGTCGTATTACTATAGGTACAACGGCAAAACCGAGAACCCTTGATCCGGCTGATACTTATGAGTTAGCAGCCTTAGGTTTAGTGTTTAATATGAGCGATCGCCTCTACACCTACGAACCAGGAAGCACAGAAATTAAGCCCCAGCTAGCTACAGCATTACCTAAAGTTAGCCAAGATGCCTTAACTTATACCATCCCCTTACGTCAGGGAGTGGTTTTTCATGATGGGACTCCCTTCAATGCCCAAGCAATGGCGTTTACTATTAACCGCTTCATTCAAAATAAAGGAAAACCCTCTTTTTTGCTGGGAGATATAGTAGATTCGGTAAAAACCACAAGCGAGTATGAATTAACTATTAGGCTGAAAAAACCCTTTGCAGCGTTTCCGTCACTGCTGGCGTTTCCTGGGTTGTGTGCACTTTCACCAAAAGCTTACGAACTTGGTGCAGGTAAATTTAAACCGAATATTTTTGTGGGGACTGGCCCTTACAAGTTGGGACAGTATGGTACTGATTCAATCCGATTTGATGCATTTGATAAATATTGGGGAGAAAAACCAGCCAATAAGGGGGTTAACCTCCAAATTCAAACTAGTCCGGTTAATTTGTTTAATGCTTTCCGTACACGTGCAATCGATGTAGCTTATTTGTCGCTACAGCCAGATCAAAATCGTAGTTTAGAAGAAGGTGCTAAAAAAGGGGATTGGCAAGCGATCGCAGCTCAAGGTAGCGTAGTAAGTTATCTAGTATTAAACCGGAATCAGCAGCCCTTAGATAAATTAGAGGTAAGGCAAGCGATCGCGTCAATAATTGACCGTCCACTTTTAAATGAGCGCGCGTTACTTGGTCAAGCAGATCCGCTTTATAGCATGATTCCCACGACATTTAATGTTTCCCAGCCATTATTTAAAGATAAATATGGCGATGCTAACTTTGATCAAGCTAAAAAATTGTTAACTACTGCTGGTTTTTCTAAAGAGAATCCGGCAAAAGTACAAATTTGGTATCCTTCTAGTTCACCCACTCGTAGTTTGGCAGCACAGACGCTCAAATCTCTTGTCGATGCCAAGATGGATGGAATCCTGCAATTTGAAGTTACTCAAGCGGAAGGGCCTGCTTTCTTTAAAGACATTTCCAAAGGTTTATATCCAGGAGCTTTACTTGATTGGTATCCAGACTTTTTAGATCCAGATAATTACGTCCAGCCGTTTTTGTCTTGTGATAAAGGTTCAGTTGCTAAAGGATGTGAAGATGGAGGCAGTCAAACCCAGGGTTCGTTTTACTATAGTGAAGCCATCAACAAACTGATTGATCAGCAACGCAAAGAACTAAATCCCGAAGCGCGTCAGAAAATTTTTGCAGAAATTCAAAAGCAAGTGGTTACTGATGTACCTTATGTTCCCTTATGGCAAAGCAAAGACTATGTATTTGCCCAAAAAGGTGTTAGCAATGTACAACTAAATCCTACCCAAATTCTGGTTTACAAGACAATTAAAAAGTAGTTATTAGTCATTGAGCATAAGTCATACAGCAGAATTCAGGAGACATAATTTAGAATTGAAACGACCTTTACACTTAGCTTTAAGAGTAAAAAAGACAAATTCCTTAACTTGAAATTCTCTGTATTCACAAATGACCAATGACAAATCACAAATCACAAATGACCAATGACTAAAATATGTCTCGCTCTAAAGCTTTACAATATTACATCGTTTCCCGGTTGCTTCTCGCGCCACTTCAGCTATTAACAATCATCACGATTGTATTTCTTTTATTAAGAGCGACACCAGGAGATCCAGCAGATGCAATTCTCGGCGGGCGTGCGCCAGAAGCTGCTAAAGAAGAATTGCGAAAACAACTAGGTTTAAACCTTCCTCTGTGGCTACAGTACCTCAATTATTTGGGAAGCATACTGCGTTTTGATCTGGGAACGTCTTTAATGAGTCGCGGACAAAATGTTTGGGACATAATTGGGCAATATTTCCCGGCGACGGTGGAGTTAGCAGTATGTAGTATGGCAGTTGCACTCATCGTTGGAATTTTAGTTGGTACTTTTTCAGCTTCTCGTCCTGGGACATATTTTGATGTCGGTGGGCGCTTATTTGGGATCATCACCTATGCACTCCCGATGTTTTGGGCGGGAATGCTTTTGCAGTTGATTTTCTCAGTCCAACTGGGTTGGTTTCCCAATTCCAACCGTTTTCCGCCTAATCTTCCAGCTCCCACCCCTGTGACTGGATTGTATACAATTGATAGCTTACTTGGTGGAAATTTCACCCAATTTTTCACATCTTTGCACCATCTTGCCTTACCAAGTCTCACACTAGGAATTTTGCTGAGTGGGATTTTTGAGCGAATTGTGCGAGTGAATTTAAAGCAAACTTTGCAAGCAGATTATGTAGAAGCAGCTAGAGCCAGAGGTATTGGTGAAAATAAAATTTTAACCTCTCATGCCTTAAAAAATGCATTAATTCCAGTAATTACAGTCTTAGGATTAACCTTTGCTTCTCTGTTAGGTGGGGCGATTTTAACAGAGGTAACATTTTCTTGGCCTGGGTTAGCTAATCGGCTGTATCAAGCGATCGCTGATCGCGATTATCCCACAGTCCAGGGAGTGCTAGTATTTTTTGGTGCGATCGTTGTCAGTGCCAGCATTTTAATTGATATTTTAAATGCTTATGTAGATCCGCGAATTCGATATTAGAGCATCGATTTAGTAATCAAAACCTCACCCTACTTATGCTACGCAAAATCTATCCCTCTCCTTAGTAAGAAGAGGGATGTTCGTTAAGGACAGGGTGAGGTTTTGATTCGATGACTTGTGCATACAGGCACTATTCTCAGAGCTTATCTTCTCAAACTACGAGGATCAAGTGCATCTCGCAATCCATCACCGAGTAAGTTGAATGCTAACACTGTGAGTATAATCACCACAGCCGGCGGCCAGATTAACCAAGGTTGCAATACTAAAATTGAAGCATTGCTAGCTAGAGAAAGCATATTTCCCCAAGAAGGGTCTGGTTGTTGAATACCCAAGCCGATGAGACTCAGTATCGCTTCTGCGCCAATAAAGCTGGGAATTGCAAGAGTAGCAGAGATAACTACATAACTAGCCGTTTGCGGCAAAACGTGGCGGAGGATAATATAAAGCGGGTTTCCGCCCATTGCGCGTGACGCTTGGACAAATTCTCGCTCTTTAATTGATAGTACCTGTCCGCGGATGACTCGTGCTAAACCAGCCCAGCTAATAACCGAAGTAATCACCACAATCAGCAAAAAGCGCTGGGTACTGCTTAAACCAGCTGGTAAGACTGCTCCCAAAGTCACCAAAAGATAAATACTAGGGAAAGTCATTAGCACTTCTGCCAAACGCATAATGACGCTATCAGTCACACCGCCCAAATAGCCGGAAATTCCCCCGATGAGCAAACCGAGGGGATAAGTAATGATGATGCCAAAAATTCCAATAAACATACTGATGCGACCGCCATGCAAGAGGCGACTAAATTGGTCGCGGCCTTGGTCATCAGTACCCAATATATTGACTTTTGCTCCAGTTGTTGCACCAAATAAATGCCAATTTAAAGGAATACCAGGAAAGATTGTAACTTCATCCCACTTCGGGGGTAGTGGCAAACTCATCTGCAACAATCGGTATTCTGGGCCAGAAACAAATAGACGCAGGGGTGATGGCTTTTTGAAGTCTACAATAAGTTCGCGATCGCCTGTTTCTAAATTCGTGTCTCCCTGAGTCGTTGGATAAACATGGGGCCCGATAAACTGCCCTGACTGAGAAACCCAGTGTATTTTAGTTGGTGGGAGTAGTGAACCATTGGGCTGTGAGGCGTAAGGGTCATAAGGAGCCACGAAATCAGCTGCAATTACTGCTATGTAGAAAATTAACAGCAAAATTGCCCCAAATCGTGCCAAAGGATTTTTCTTTAGTCGTCGCCACCAATCCATAGTAGTTAGGAGTTATAAATTAGGAGTTATGAGTTATTAAAGTTTTATCTTAATTCATAACTCATGATTAATAATTTTCAACTCCTAACTCCCAACTTCTAATTCCCCACTCCTAACTTCTCTAAATATCGCTGCTGTTCTTGCTGTTGTTTTTCGTGTTCTACAACAAACACATTTGAGTAGAGATTAGCCAGAATTTGTTTTCCCTGCTGTGTCAGTGATAGATAATGCAGTCCCTCTTGGATATAGGGAAAGACACCATTCCAGTAAAATTTAGCGTAGTTATTACGTAAATCGGCAGGGGTTTGATAGCCCAAAACTTTATTTACACCAGTTTCTTCAAACTCGTAAAATAAAGAAGTAATTTTTTTCAGATAACGTGGATCGCTTAGTTGACCAATCAAATCAGCAGCGCGAACTAACCCGGCAAAGCACTTTGTATCTTGATGATCTTCTGCCGCAGGCACAGGAAAGCGGGTCAATTCAATATTGCTCTTAATCGCCTCAGCATCTATTAACTTATGACCTCCAAAACGCTCATCAATAAAAAGCTTGGCTCTATCAACATGATACGGCGTGAGACTCGCATCAGAAGCGCCAGGAGCTAGAGAAATCATTTTGCCATTTTTACCTGTGGCATATAAGCCTGCTGCTTCTCGGTCTTGTCGGCAAACTCCTTTAACATAGCCAATATCATGACTCAGTAAAGAAATAATACAATGCAACCAATCTTCACTGGAAACACCGCCTTCCCTAATGTGTTTGCCACGTAAGATTTCTTGCCCCACCAGGGTAACAAGAACTGTGTGTTCAACATTGTGATAAAGGGCGTCGCTATTGGCAATGTTTTCCAAAGCCATGTTACCAGCCCAGGCGATAATGTCCTGATAATCATTTTTAAAGCAGCCGTAGGTGCGACGGTAGCCGTCTCGAATTTCATTTACAAAGGCATCAATTAAAATTTCAGTGGCATTGAACATATCTGGTTACTCTGGTAAATACCAATTATTGATTGATTTTAAAATTCCATAATCGGGGCCACCCTCACTGGAATTTAGGGCAATGGATTTGCTCCTTTGTAACTCACGTGTAGCTGTAGACGCTAGCTTGATCTATTCCTAAATTGCATAGTAAAGAATGGTTTCCTGGCAACACAAAGGAGTCAGAGGAATTATTGATACCGTACAGAAGTTTTTATCAATATAATTTTATACATAAAATTTGGATTTAAAATTAGATAAATCTAGATTACTCCACTAGTTTTTCATATCTAACCATTGGTTGACGGTGATCTAAATCCATGTACTGTGTGACCTTGAGTAGCTAGATGAGATGAGATAATTATTTGTATCACAACTTACCTAAAATACCCAAGATTGTTTTAATAGTAATTACTCTTAACAAAAATGTTTTATTATATACATTTATGCCAAAGGCATTTACTATGAAATACGTCATAGTTGATACGAAATAAATAATTTTCAAGTTTTTTTAAGAGAATATCAAGAATAGTATGCATAGACAGAAAGTGGAGCTAGGACTTTCAAGGGATGGTTAAAGCCATTATTCCTGAGTGCTGGTTTAGGAATCGCGATCGCTCGAACTGCATCATTGCCACCATCGGCGATAATGATGCAAACTTGGCAAAATTTAATTTAAGCGATCGCCAAATCTCCATACAAGAAGATAAAAGCCAGTGTTAGGCACTCATAGAATTGGGCATGTTATGTCTGCGTCCGATTTTAATGACTTCTCTGGCAATGATCGCAGTTACTCTACCCCCTGTCTATTGTGCGATCGCATTTACCAATGGGAATCATAACAAACAGATTCACCACGGTAAATATCAAATGGCTTACCAAAACATCACCGCTTCCCTTTCTCCAGCAGATATCCAAGAAATTAAAGCAGCCTTTGCGACTATTGAAGCAAAGTTACCTTTTCTTGTTACCTTGAGTGCAGAAGAACGACGCAACTTATTTAAGATGGGCGATAAAAGACTAGCTTTCGTCAACACTAGCCTAATTGCTGCCCAATCTAACCGAAACATTTTACCAGCCAGTTTTGATTTAGACGAATTTGTGCGCGATTACCAACTAGCCGCTAACCTCACCGAAGTTTTGATTGGACTGCGACAACTGACAGAACAGGTAGACGATACCCTAATGGCTGTCGGTAGCGAAGCAATGGGTAGCAGTTTGACAGTTTATGATTACGTCAAGACTGCTGCTAAGAAAACTCCAGGGTTAAAAACTATTGCTGAACAATTAGGCGAACGGTTTAAAGCTATTAAAAGTAAACCCGCGAAAGCTGCATCTAATTCATAAAGTGTAAATATTGCTAGATGCAGGGTAAAAGTTCAAGGGGAAAGGTTAAAGGGAGATGCAATTCCTTTTTCTTTTCCCTTTCTGTTTTCTCAACTTCTGCAAGAGTCTCCTGATTTACAAAACGAGATGTATCTTTTGGTGAATGACGTGAGTTTGACAGGTGAGATCGTGTACCCCCAAAAGACCTCTCCCTGGTTTGACTACGCAAAACCTTTCCCTCTCCGACTCGGAGAGGGACAGACTTGAACTTTAGTTCAAGGCAGGGAGAGGTTTCTTGAACTCACGCTGAATGAACCTCAAAGCTTCGCCGATGAACCTCAAAGCTTCGCCGATGAACCTCAAAGCTTCGCCGATGAACTTCAAAGCTTCGCCGATGAACTTCAAAGCTTCGCCGATGAACCTCAAAGCTTCGCCGATGAACCTCAAAGCTTCGTCGATGAACCTCAAAGCTTCGTCAATGAACCTTAAAGCTTCGTCAATGAACCTCAAAGCTTCGTTAATGAGGCTTTAATACTCGTCCACAAGTATTAAAGACTCTCAATCAGGAATTAGGAATTGCAAGCTTAGTACTATACCGATAGCCGCGTGTAATCTGCCACCGTGCCCCCAATTATGCTCATCACACCCCGCCAGAACAGCAAGCGATCGCTTTTTTTCCTTCTCTGTTTTACCCTACTCCTGACTTTCCTCCTCTCTCTACCTTGGGTAAACGCCAAAGAAACCCCCAAACCCAAACCCCAAGATTGGCAGATTAACGGTATATTAGCAGCCCTTGATGATGGACACGACAAAGTTAAGGGATATGCTCTGGACAAATTAGTTGAATATGATCTGAAAGATTTAAAATCTGTCGGCAAGAAACCGGAGAATTTTGCTCAAAAAGCTGCCAAAATCCTCAAGGATAAATCCGTTGACTCAAGTGTTTGTTCCAGTGCAGCAAAGGCATTGGGAAATCTGGGGGAAGCTGCCAAACCCTACGTCAAAGACATCGCCGACATCCTCAAGGATAAATCCGTTGACTCAATTGTTCGTTCCGGTGCAGCAGAGGCATTAGGAAATCTAGGGGAAGCTGCCAAACCCTACGTCAAAGACATCCTCGACATCCTCAAGGATAAATCCGTTGACAAAGATATTCGTTCCAGTGCAGCAGAAGCATTGGGAAACCTGGGGGAAGTTGCCAAATCCTATGTCAAAGACATCCTCGATATCCTCAAGGATGAATCCGTTTACCCCTATATTCGTTACCATGCAGCATTGGGATTGGGAAACCTGGGGAAAGTTGCCAAACCCTACGTCAAAGACATTGCCGACATCCTCAAGGATAAATCCGTTGGCAATAATGTTCGTGCCGGTGCAGCATTGGTATTGGGAAACCTGGGGGAAGTTGCCAAACCCTACGTCAAAGATATCCTCGATATCCTCAAGGATAAATCCGTTGACAATAATGTTCGTACCGGTGCAGCAGAGGCATTGGCAAATCTGGGGGAGGCTGCCAAACTCTACGTCAAAGACATCGCTAACATCCTCAAGGATAAATCCGTTAACTCGTATGTTCGTTCTGGTGCAGCAGCGGCATTAGGAAACCAGGGGGAAGCTGCCAAACCCTACGTCAAAGACATCGCTAACATCCTCAAGGATAAATCCGTTGACTCAATTGTTCGTTCTGGTACAGCAGCGGCATTGGGAAATCTGGGAGAGGCAAAACCCTACATCAAAGATATCTTCGATTTCCTAAATGATAAACATGTTGGCACCTATTTTGGTAACTTTGCAAGTCCTGTATTGGCAAATCTAGGGGAAGTTGCCCAACCCTACGTCAAAGATATCCTCAACTTCCTCAAGGATAAATCCGTTGACAATAATGTTCGTGCCGATGCAGCAGCGGCATTGGGAAATCTAGGGGAAGTTGCCCAACCCTACGTCAAAGATATCCTCGACTTCCTCAAGGATAAATCCGTTGACAACGCAATTCGTTCCGGTGTAGTAAAGGCATTAGGAAAGATAGAACAAATCAAGCTGAATAATATTGTTGTAATTTTGGATAGTGTTTATTACGCAGGTCAATCAGAATTTGCACAGTGGCGATTTTTAACTTATTTCCTGAGTGGCGGCACTAATGAAGTAAAAACCCTGCTTACATGGCTCGGCAAGCCTAAAGCAATTCCTCGTGAAATAAAATATGAAGACGGGAAGAAAACACTGGAGGTTTTTCGCCAAGTCTGGCAACCAAGTCAAGAACTGCCAGAACTACGAAAAGATTTAGCAAGACAAATCGCCGAGGTTGCGAGAAAAGTTAAATGGCAAACCCAAGATTTTACTTTACTGGAAACCCACTACCACAACCTCAAAAAAGCAGGATACAACGAAGCTGATTCACTGCAATCAGTCATAGTTAACCTCAAAGGTTGGCAGTGGTTTTTTAAAGCCAGAAACACTATCATCGCTCACATTGCCTTTTGGCTAGCCCTCATCTTTGCCTACCCCAAATTTCCCCAAGTCCAGGCCATCTTCTTCTGGAACCCTTGGGTACGCCGTATTCTCGGCGTGGGCTACGTCGGCTTTCTCCTCACCTGGTTTCCCCCCTTCCGCCGCAAATTATTTGAACCCTTCAAACCTTCCCTATTAGCCGATGCCGACTTAGATAATTTTCATGACCAATCATACTTCCCAGAATCAAAAGTCAAAGTTCCCACTTCAGGAGATATCCTGCCAATTACCGCAGCCTTACCTAGCATTCAAGGACAAATTATCTTAGAAGGAGATTCCGGCTTAGGCAAGTCGATGTTTCTCCGTCATCTGTTGCAAAACTCCCAGCGCATAGTCGTTTATCTCCCCGCCCAAAAATGTCATAAAGGCGTAATTGAAGCCATCCAAGACAAGCTACACGGACAAGCCCAAGATGCCGACTTTCTGAAAAACCTAATTTACAGTGGCGCGATAGATATCTGCATCGACGGACTCAACGAAGTCACCGCCGAAACACGGGCAAAAATCTGCCAGTTTGTCGAAAGCTATTTCCGGGGCAACATTATCATGACTACCCAGCCCCTAGAGTGGACACCACCTTCAACAGCCAAAACCTACTACTTGCAGCCCCTTGAGCAACAACAAATTCAAGAGTTTTTGATCTCCCGTCAGCCGCGACTCCCCCAAGATGCCAAAATTCAAGGTGCTGATTATGCCCAAGCCTGCACCAATTATTTAACAGAAGTCTTCAAACAGCAGCAAGCCAAAGAAGAGTTAGATGCTGTTCGCCGAATTCTTTCCAATCCAATGGATCTAACTGTGGTTGCGCTGATGCTATCACAAGGTAAACAGCCAAACTTGTTTCGCCTGCAAGAACAGCAATACAACCTGATGGCGGCAGAATACCAGCAAGAATGGAAACAAGAATTTCCGCTCAAAAGATTTTCCGCCGCCGTCTACCAAATGCGACTCGATGACAAACAAGCCTTACCCGCAGATGAATTTCACCAAGTTGCCATGTCTTTAGAAGACGAGAAATACAAAATGGTAGTAAGCCGTCAGTGGCAAGATGAAAAAGGCGAAGCCAAGAAGGAATGGTACTTCCGCCACGATAAAATCATGGATTTCTTTTTGGTGCAAAACTTTCTCGGCGAAACTGATGCAGCCGAAGGACTATTAGTTGATAGAATGGGCGACCCCCGATTTCGTGGTGTTTATTTCTTGCTAGCAACGTTACTTCCTTTAGATGCAGCCAAAAAACTGCGGGAAGATTTGATTCAATATGCTGCGGATACTAAAGACAATACGGTGAGTAATACTTTTGTGCAGTTGTTGCGGACAAGATAAGTTGGGCATTGGACGTGAAGAAGAGGCAGCTAGCGTGTATACACAAGTCCAATTACCCCCCTTAATCCCCCCTTTACAAGGGGGGAAACAAGAAATCCAGTTCCCTCCCCTTTACAAGGGGAGGGTTAGGGTGGGGTAAAGCGTATGTAGGACAAGCGTTTTAGCTTAAATTTACACCAATGACTTCAGCTACACTCGACCAGTGAGAAAGGTGCAGAGGAGAGGAATTTTCCCCCTGCCCCCTGCCTCCGCACTCCCTCCCAATCCGCTTTCAGTTAAAAATCAAAGGTTGTCCGAAGCACGCCCACATACTGCGTATCATTTCTACTATCGTTTTCTGGGTTGAGAATCACCCAAAAACCAGGAGTCACTGAGATATTATCATTCAGGCGGTAGCGATAGAATGCTTCAATATGGTAGGCGGTGTCTCGATCTTGACGAACATCACTGTTAGAGACACGCGGTGGTATACCAAAGAGAATTCCCGGCAAGTTACCCCTACCCCCCACATCAGGAAACGACACACCAATTGCCCCAAACCAGACGTTAGCATTGTCACCACTGTTCACAAATACAGAATCTGTTCCACCCCTGCCATTGGAAATATTACTTAAACCAGAGTTCTCGGCATTTGCCCAAATATATCCACCCCAACCGTGGATTTGGAAATTCGGGGAGAAGCGATAGAATCCCTGTGCGCCGACAATATCGTTGGAAGTAGCAATGTTGTTGCCAAAGGGAGCGTTTGACAAGGTGCTACCCGTCCCAGCTGTGACATCAACTACTCCACCAGGGCTATAGCCATGAGAGTAGGCAACACCAATAGCTCCTTGATCACCATAATAGGCTAAGTGCGCCAGGGCATTATAGCCACCATCAAACAAGCCGTTACTAGCCGATGGCACATTGGGACTGCTGGCTAAATAACCCAACGTGAGAGTCAAGTCTTTGGTAATATTCCAGTTAGCGGCTGCACCCCCGCCACCTCGCCGGAATAAAGGACTGTATGACCCAAAAAGTGAGGGAACCCCATTGCCGTCGTCAGCAATTGTGGCGGGAGTGACGGTGGTTGAAATATCGGTGTAACCAATACCTGTGGGCCCAACAACGAAGTTAAGAGACTCACTGACTGGGAAGTAATAACGAACGTGGGGAATTATCAGTGTATTGTTGCTGTCGTTGTCGAAGTTTAGGCGTGTCATCCCTGTGCCTGTGGCTGCGGCAATTTGGCTTGTACCATTAGAATTCGCAAAGTTGCCAAACTCCAGCCGGACTCGTAACAAATCTTTCCCTGTGAAGCTACTCTCAAAGTTGAGACGACCCCGGTTTGCAAAGTAGATACGGGAGTCATCATCTTCACCACCTACTCTATTACCAAACGTATCACTAATAGCGGTAATAATTTGAGCATTCAGCCTAGTAGTGGTGGAAAACTGCTGCGCCTCCAGCGTTGCTGTACGTGCCTCTAGGGTATCCACTCGCCCGCGCAGAGTTGCCAGTTCTGCTGCAAAGTCTGACTGCAACTTTTGCAGCACTGCCAAGTCTTGCTTATTAACTAAATCACTAGTAGCTGTGGCAATCAACTCATTAATACGATCCAAACAAGCATTTAAACCTGCGGCAAATTCATAGCGGGTTAAGGCACGGTTACCACGATAGGTGGAATTGGGATAACCTGCAATACAGCCGTAGCGTTCGACCAGCGATTGCAATGCACCAAATGCCCAATCGGTTGGTTGTACATCAGAAAACTGGGAAACAGAATTGACTTGTCCCTGCAAATTTCTATTAGTATCTGTTGCATTAGAATCATCTTCTGGAGGTGCTGCCCAGACTGCTGGAATTGCCAAAAATAAGAGAAAAAAGCTATGAAAAATAATTTTTAGCATTGACTTATTAGTTGAAATGGTTAAATTCTGACTTTGTAATTAAGGAATCGCGCAGAAACAAATTACCTATTTGCTGAGAGGTAATAAAGATTCAAATCATTTTGAAGCGTGATCTGATGGTTCCATTTCTATGGAACTTAAACTTTTCTAAGTAGACCTTTGGCTAGCCGAGTCCTACCAGATTACCCTTACATTTATTAACTTATCAGATAATTTATTCTTGTGCGATTTTTTAATACAATTTTTAGCGCAAATGTAGCTTAACTTAACCTAATCACTGCACTTTTTTTGTCCGATCTCACTAATATTGAAAGAAACACTTAGCAACTAATTCCCCACAAGCGATCGCAAGGGTTTCGAGATTACTTATCTACAAGATAGTACCCTAAAGGAGTATGCAATTAACTTACATTAATATCTCAATTAAAATTATTGAAATATATGTTGTTATTTCAATAACAAATTAAATAAATTAATTTCCTTACTATTATGTCTAAAGTCGAGTCTAATATTAAAGTAACTTGTGATATTCTACACAGATTTTGTTGATAATTCTTTAATCAATCTACCACCTTAGATATACTTTGAATTTATTGCTTTGTCGACAAAAATAATGTTTTAAACTTTTAACATAAATACGGAAAGAACACAATTATTTCTGGATATAGTTAAATTCAGCTTGCTGTCACTAAAAGGAGGTTCGAAAAGTATTATGCAAAGCATCAAAGTCATCAAATACCTAACCCCCTGACTCCCTTTTGGGGACTCGATTGCTTATTAAAGTCGAAGAACCCCATCTCGCCAAAGCTACGCTTTGTTTCCCCTCCTCGCTTACGGCTACGGTGTACACACAAGTCCTCTAGAGTTGCTTCAGAGGGTTTTGATCCCCCCAACCTCCCTTAAAAAAGGGGGGCAAAAACCTCTCAAAGTCCTTCAATTTATCGGAGGATTTAGGAGAATCTACAACATTTTGGTTTTATACAAAGATGTGTGTACACCGTAGCCGCTTGCGGGGAGGGAATTAAGAGGAGCCAACGTGGTCTTCTTTTAAAGAAATTGGAGATATGGCTTTTCACGAATGATTTAGCTCAGAATTACGAATTACGCCACAGCAGTACTAGATGGATGCAAATTACATATCTTCTAACTCAATTCCTTTGGTTTCTTTAATAAAAAAGAGAATGAAAAAGAATGAGGTAGCTGCCGCAATTGTATAGAGTCCATAGGCAGAACCTAGACCGAAATATTGCAGTATGGGAGGAAATGTTGTGGAAACGAGGAAATTCGCAACCCATTGCATGGCAGCAGCAATAGAAAGTGCTGCGGCTCTAATTTTGTTATTAAACATTTCTCCCAACAGCACCCAAACCACTGGCCCCCAAGAGAAACCGAAGCAAAATACATAGAGATTGGCTGCAATGAGAGCTATAGTACCTGCGCTTCCGGTGAGATTGGGGTTCCCAGCCGCATCTAGGGGAGCGTTGCCAAAAATATAAGCCATTGTCCCCAAGGTCAAAGTCATGCCAATCGACCCTAGTATAAGCAAGGGCTTGCGACCAAATTTATCTACAAAGGCGATCGCAATCAGTGTTGTAATAATATTTACGGCTCCTGTAATCACCGTAATTGTTAGAGAACTTTGTTCTGAAAACCCGACTGCACGCCACAAAATGCTGCTGTAGTAGAAGATGACATTAATACCAACAAATTGCTGTAATACAGATAAGCCTATTCCTATCCAAACAATCCGAAGGAGTCCACCATTTCTGCTTAAGAGGTCAGAAAAACTAGGTTCGCGTTCTCGAAGCACTGTGTGCCGAATTTCTTCGATTTTTGCCAGTACGTCACCCCCCAAAATCTTGGTCAGAACGTTAGCAGCTTCTGGTTCCCGCCCTTGAGCAACCAAGTACCGGGGGGATTCGGGAATCATTAAAGCTGACATTCCATAGAGTACGGCTGGAGGAATTTCTGTCCAAAACATCCAGCGCCAAGCAGCTATGCCAAACAAAAACGGTGCCTCAGCTGAACCTGCTGACACAGCAATAAAGTAGTCACATAGCAGTGCTATGAAAATCCCAATTACGATCGCTAATTGTTGCAGAGATCCTAATCTTCCTCGCAAATGGGTAGGAGAACACTCGGCGATATAAGCTGGGGCGATGACGCTAGCAGCACCGACTGCAATTCCACCCACTACCCGCCAAAAGGTAAAATCCCAAATTCCAAAGGGAAGCCCGGAACCAATGGCACTGATGGTAAACAACACCGAAGATGCTACCATTGCCTTGACTCGACCATAACGGTCTGCGATTTTCCCTGCATAAAAAGCTCCTCCCGCAGACCCCAATAATGCTAGGGATACGGCAAGACCAGTCTCTACGCTGTTAGCGTTAAAGGCTGTAGCAATAGCTCCAACCGCACCATTGATCACAGCAGTGTCAAAACCGAACAGAAAGCCGCCGAGGGCAGCAGCACCAGCAATCAAAACGACATAAAACGTGTTGGATTTACGACGAGTAGTAGTGGAGGTCATAGTTTATATATTGTTTATATATTGGGCATGAGACATTGGGCATTGGGCATTGGGCATTAGGCATGGATGCAGAAAAAAAGAATTTCCCCCCTGCTCCCTGCTCCCCTGCCTCTTTACCGTCTGGAACGTCTGCGGAGTCGATCAATCATCACTGCCAAAATAATTACTAGTCCTTTGACGACTAGTTGCCAGAAGTAAGATAGATTCAACAGAGTCAAACCATTGTTGAGAATAGCAATGATTAATGCACCTAAAAGAGTGCCACCAATGGTACCAATACCGCCTGTAAAGCTGGTTCCACCTAGAATAACAGCAGCGATCGCATCTAATTCGTAACCCTGACCTAATACGCCACTAGCACTATAAAGACGACTGGCACTCATGATTCCTGCTAAACCTGCCAGTAATCCGCTAATACCATAGACGAATAGCAAGACACGGTTAACTTTTATCCCAGTTAATCTCGCTGCCCGCTCGTTACCACCAACGGCATATATCTGCACTCCTAGAACAGTTTGCCGCAGTACAAACCAGCTAGCTATCACACTCAGTAGTGCAATTATCACTAGCCAAGGAAAGGGACCAAGATAGGTATTACCCACCCAAGCAAAATTGATGTCTCGGTTAATCAGTGTTGTCCCTTGAGCAATCAAAAAGGCCACACCCCGCAAGGCAGTCAGTGAACCTAACGTGACAATAAAAGGTGGTACATCCAAAAAGGTGATGAGAGCGCCGTTGAGTAAGCCCAAAAACAATCCGGCCAGCAACGCAGCAGGCACGGCTGCCCAACTTAAAGCCGGCAGTAGCGATACAAGCAGGGCAACTACGGCAGAAACAGCCAATATTGACCCAACAGAAAGGTCAATACCCCCAGTGAGAATTACAAAGGTCATTCCTGTCGCCAGCACAATATTGATTGATGCCTGACGCAAGATGTTAACGATGTTACTGCCTGTGAGGAAGTTGGGAGAAAGGAATGCAAATAAGATGCAGATAATTACTAGAATTGGCAGAATACCCGCAACTTCTAGTAAAGTGCTAATTGATTTCCGGTTGCGCGATGCGGGATTGTTGCCTAATTTCTTGGCAGGGGGTCTGACTGTCTGACTCATGATTCTGATACCTCCGATGCTCCAGTTGCATAGTGCATAATCTTTTCTTGGGTGATCTCTTTACCAGGACTGCCGTCCAGTTCACCCACCAGCTGTCCTTCTCGCATTACCAAGACGCGATCGCTCATGCCGACAATCTCTGATAGCTCGCTGGAAACCATTAAAATAGCAACACCTTGCGCTGCCAATTCGCTCATAATTCGGTAAATTTCACTTTTGGCACCGATATCTACGCCGCGTGTTGGCTCATCTAACATCAGGACTCTCGGTTTAATGGCTAACCAACGTGCTAACAGTAACTTCTGCTGATTACCACCAGAAAGATCCAGCGCTCTAATTTCTAAATTGGCCAGGCGGATATTAAAGTTTTCTACCGCATCTGTTGACAGCCGATTAACTGAACTCCAGTTAACAACTCCAGCTTTGGCATCCTGCTTAAGTGTGTTGATGGCAATATTCTTGCGGGCGCTCATCTCCAGGAATAAACCTTGATCTTTGCGGTCTTCTGGGACGTAGCCAATTCCCGCAGCAATCGCATCACTGGGCGTATTAATTTCCAGTTTCATCCCATTCAGAAATACTTCACCACTTGCTTTGCGGTCAGCACCAAAAATCAGCCGTGATAGTTCTGTACGTCCTGCACCAACCAAGCCTGCTAGACCGAGAATTTCTCCAGCATGAAGTTCAAAACTAGCTGGCTCAATCTTTTTGCGGGCATCACTCATATTTCTGACTTCCAGCACCACTGGGCCAGGATGCATTTGCCGTTGATGTTCGTAAAAGTCCTGCATAGAGCGACCGACCATCATCTGCACCAATCGCTGTGGAGAAATTTCACTGCGTGTGAGACTGCCAATATATTGACCATCGCGCAGCACACTAATCCGGTCAGCTAAGGCATAGATTTCTTCCATCCGATGGCTGATGTAGATAATGGCAATACCGTCATTCCGTAGTTTGCGAATTACCTCAAATAAATGCTCACTCTCGCGGTCAGACAGTGCTGCTGTAGGCTCATCCATCACCAAAACGCGGCTTTTGTCTTTCAGCGCCCTGGCAATTTCCACTTGCTGCTGTTCTGCGATCGATAAGCTACCAACTACAGTCTGGGCTGTAAAATTGGCTCCCAGGCTTTCTAGCACTTGCTCTGCTTCAAGTTGCATCCCTTTGCGGTCTAAAAACTGACCTCGCCGCAACTCGCTACCCATAAACATATTTTCGGCAACGGTTAAATTAGGTGCAACATTCAGTTCTTGATAAATGAGATTAATACCTGCCTTACGTGCTGTTGCCGGATCGGTAATTTTGAAGGGTTGACCATTGATGCGAATTTCTCCTTCATCGGCAATGTAAGCCCCAGCCAGGATTTTCATCAATGTACTTTTGCCTGCTCCGTTTTCACCCATGAGGGCGTGGACTTCTCCTGGATAAATAGTGAGATTGACATTTTGGAGCGCAGATACACCATGAAATCGTTTCGTAATCCCTTGCATTTCTAATACAGGGGTGGTGGTTGGTGTATCAGGAAATGAGGTTTCAGTAGTTGTTGTCATGAGCAGAACCTCTAAAAATAATTTAAAAATTGCATTGTGAGTTAAAAATTCACAAACTCACACTTGATGTGAAATTAAAATCATCACAAAATCATGTTTTAAAAAGCGATCGCTATTTTGGAAAGTTCTGAATGTTGGAAGGCGACGTTCAGAAGTTTTCGCAGATGCATATATACATCATGGGTATGTGCAAAAACTCTGTCAATGCATCAAAAGACTCAACTCAGATTAGACAGAACTTTTAATTGTAAATTCACAATGTTTATTATTTACCAGCCTTTTTCTGTGTTGACATTATCTTTTGTGATCAACTTAACTGGAATCAGAATGGTAGGTGACTCAGGTTTTTTACCATTTAAGATGTCGTTGCCAACTTGAACTGCTTTTTGGGCCATTCCTCGCGGATTTTGAGTAGCAGTTGCAGCATATAAACTACCTTTAGTAGCGATCGCAGTGATTGCTTCTGGCGCACCATCAACCCCAACAATAAAGAATTCTTTACGTTGTGCTTGGTTTGCTGCTAGTTCTGCGCCAACCCCACTCGGATCGTTAATAGCAAAAACCGCATCAATCTTCGGAAAGGTTGTCAGCAAATCAGTCATAACTCTGAGTCCTCCATCCCGACTACCGCCTGCATTCTGGTTTTTAGAAAGGATTTTGATATCGGGATGTTTAGACAATACATTCTCGCAGCCACTAACTCGCTGAATCACCGAGTCCACTGGCGGCCCATTAACTATTACTACATTGCCTTTACCTTTAAGGCGGTCAGCAATATATTGACAACTAACTTCTCCAGCTTGGACATTATTAGTAGTGATGGTGGCATCCACGCCTCCCTCAGCACCTGTGTCTACGGCAACGATAATTGTACCTGTTTGTTTAGCTTTTTGTACTATTGGTCTAATTCCACTTTTATCAGCAGCATTTAAAACAATGATGTCAGTATTGGCAGCAGTAAAATTTTCAATTTGATTGGCTTGTTGGTTGAGGTCATAGGCACTGGAAGCTATAATAACATTGACATCTTTTCCACCAATTTTCTTCGCTTCTGCCTCAACTGCTTGACCCATAACAACGAAGAAAGGGTTACTTAAATCGCCAACGGTGAAGGCAACCGATCGCAACTTTTTATCCCCAGTGGCGGTTTTACTTCCTGCACTAGTATTGATAGCAGTTGTAGTATCAGTGTTAGTAACAGTGTTGTCATCGGGAGAACTATTTGTACAGCCGATAAGGCTACCACTAATGATACTTAGTATGCTAGCTGCGATTACAATTTTTCTCACATTCATATATCTCCTAAAAGCCATTTTGATTTACACCGAATTCGGAACCGATGTATTTTTTAAACAGGGTCAAAGATTCTAACCCTCCCGTATCAAGCCTTTTTCTATGCGTTGTAATTACCAATTACGAATTACAAATTACGTAGCTTGCTTCTCGCCGGAGGCGAGTATTACAAACTACCAGCCTTTGTAGCTGCTAAGGTTTTCTCTGGTAACCAACTTGACTGGAATCAGAATGTTAGATGACTCAAGTTTTTTGCCCTGGATGATATCATTTCCCAACTGAACTGCTTTTTGGGCCATCCCGGCGGGATTTTGAGCAGCAGTTGCAGCAAACAGACCATCTTTGTCTTCCATTGCTTTGGTTGCATCTGGCGAACCGTCAACCCCAACGATAAAAAATTCATTACGTCTTGCTTGTGTAGCGGCTAAATCTGCACCAACACCGCTTTGATCGTTAGTGGCAAAAACGGCATCAATTTTCGGAAAGGTTGTGAGCAAATCGCTCATAACTCTGAGTCCGCCATCCCTAGTCCCTTCTGCATTTTGGTTTTTAGAGATGAGTTTGATATCAGGATATTTGGACAATGACTCTTCACAGCCACTCACTCGCTGATTTATTGAGTCCATCGGAGTCCCGTTGAGGATGACTACACTACCTTGAACTTTGAGGCGATCGGCAATATATTGACAAGCAATCTCACCAGCCTGGGTATTGTTGGAGCTAATCATTGCATCCACATCTGCATCAACGGCTGAATCTACTGCAATCACAACCTTACCTGCAAGCCTTGCTTGGTCAATTACCGGTTTAACTCCTTTTTTATCAACTGCACTGATGATAATTAAATCAGTATTTGCAGCAGTGAAATTTTCAATTTGATTAGTCTGTTGATTCAGATCAAAAGCACTGGAAACCGCATTAACTCTAATATTACCCCCGATTTTCTTCGCTTCTGTCTCAGCCCCTTTTTGCACTGCATTATAAAAAGGGTTGCCTAAGTCACCCAAAGCGACACCGATTGTTTGCAATTTTCTATTTGGAGCATTAGCCTGATTCTCTAAACTAGCGTTGGTAGCAGTGTTAGTACCAGTATTATTAGCAGTGTTGTCGTTTTGAGCGCCATTTGTGCAACCAACAACAGCGAAACCTAATATGCCAAGTATTAGCGAAAATCTATTCATATTCATCTATTTTTAACAACGGATTTAAATTCAAAAAGGTCAAAAGAAGATAAGTTTGCCAAGTTATCGCAAGATGAGCTATGTCTAAAAATTTCAGACAGAAGCTAGCACTACTAGTAGATTTAGCAATTTAAACTCCTTCCAAAAGTTTAATAATGTGACCTAACTTGAGCTAGTGCTATTAATTGCCCTAAATCGAATGGTTTGTTTTTTAAAGCAAAACTATGAGCGTTACACTACTTCAAAAAATCACTTTTTTTTTGTAAAAATACATTTGGAAGCGTGTGGGATAAAAACAGATATTAACTAAAACGAAAATTAGTAGAGCCTAATGTTATGAGAATTGAAAATTTGTGTTTCCTTTTAGATTATTTCAGTTTAACCTGCATGATTGTAAATATGATCCCCGTTTATTGAACTTTACAAAACCAAGAAAACTATTCCATTTCTATGTATTTTAATTTTTTCCCACTAGAGTATTTGCGAAAAATTAAGTAATTTTCAGCTTAGTAGAGTTTAAAAAACTTAACACCTTTAACTCAAGTTGAGTTTGGGTAAGTTAATCTTCTCAAAGGAAAAATTTTGCTTTAAATCTATCCTTTAGGGGTAGAAATACATAGCCCATTACCATACGCGAAAATCCTCGTGTTTTATTTTTGGAGTTTACTCAAATACACCTGCCAAGTGTGCTTATTAGCTATACTAATTGGTCAGAGCTAATCTTGTTATATCTCGATCAGAATAATTCTTTGGATATAGAGAGAAGAAATACCAAAAAAGTCATTATTACCCTATTGTCGCTGTTGTCAAGATGTGAAAGAACGGACGCGATAAGTAGTTCTTACCTGTTTAGTTTCTCTGGTAATTAAAGAAAATTTGAGCCAATAGCGATAAACTTTAGGACATCCGCATAGATATTTTATAAGTTTATAACTGGCAATGATTTTTTCTTGGAAAATATTTTACTGGTTTAGGCTTGCCGAAGAATTGTTATTCATCATTAGCTAGAAATATTCGCAATCTCCACAAGTTCAATCAGTTAAAATTTGTAAGGAATGTTTGAAATTCTTTACCTTTATTACTAGGAAAAATTTAGAATCTCAAACTTCTGGGTAAATATTTAGCCGCTAAATCTTCATAGTAAGGCTTTAATTTTTGCCAGTCTGGAGGATTAGGGTTTTTTGAATACAAATCGTAGGGATTGAATAACTTCACCCATTTAAACATTTCTTTATCGTGTTTATCCATCAAATGTTCGTAAGCATTTTCACGATGTTGAGGATAAAATGAGTGATAGCGAAGGATATACAACGCAGATTCGGGCAAGTAGTTTTTCATCATGTAATATACATACTCATCATGCCCCCATGACATATGTACATTACTCAAACCACAATTCGGCTCGTAAACACCATATACGGAGTTATATATAGGGTTACTATAATCAGGGTTTTGTTTGAAAAATTCTGAAAAAACAATCTTATCAGAAAATGCACAACCTACAGGATAGGTATCGCCTACTGTAGCCCATTGGGGTTCACCAAATAAGCAAAGTACCTTCCCCATATCATGAAACAAGCCAGTAAGTACCATCCAGTCTGGGTAACCATCAGCGCGAATGGCTTCTGATGTTTGCAATAGGTGCTGTAATTGGTCTAAGTCTGTATCAGGATCTGAATCATCAACCAATTGATTCAAAAACTCTAATGCATCCCAGACAGACATTTCTTTCTTATCCAACTTCAGAAAGTCTTCTTTTTTATCTAACACAAAATCATATGTTTGATTGATATGATTTAACCGATAAAACTCTTTCACCGTCTCTCTAGTCGGCGTTTCGTAATTCCTGTACTCTTTGGTGGTTTTACCTTCTTTAATTATGCTGTCCGGATTGGGATAGCGATTAAGTAAGTCTTCTTCCCATTCTTCTAGTGAATGTAAGGGATTGTTTTGAGTTTGTTCGATGGCATTATTTAGAGTTTGAGACATAGCTTGTTACTTGTCGATATTGATTTGTTAAATAGTACTTTCGCACTCCACCTTATGCACAGGTGTGCAAAACCTGTATTGGACTTATTTTTTATTCTTGCACACGTGTGCAAGAATGTGTGTTAAGTTTCTTTTCGTCGTATTTTGTTAAATTTGCTTGGAGCGAAAGAAATTAGCAATTAGGTAACACATTGACAAAAGACATCTCCAGAAATTGATTCTGCGTTACCTGAAACCCTTGTAAGACCTTGCATTGCAACGTCTATACAATCTTTTTCACTCCTATGTCGAAAATAAATAAAATCTGTTAGATGCTTTCTCGGCAACAACTAAATTATACCGCATTTATACTTAAACGGGCATAACTATACTAAAATATAAGCTCATCTTTTATTTTAAAGACGTAGGCAAAATAATATATATTAATCTTTTTTACCAACCTTATGCAGAGGGGTATCAATTTGTCAATTGTATAGCAAGAGAATACTTAACAAGATTAGCCAACTCTTGTAATTGGCTTATCGCTTCTGCACCCTCCAACTTCATTAATTCGCGATCGTCCCATAATTCCATCCAGGTTATCCCGTAATCAGACACTAAAAACCGAATCAGGTGTTTTTCTCCTAGGCTAACCATAAATGAAGCACTCTGCATTTGGTCACCGCATATATAACAAGACGCAGTATAGCCACGCCGCTCAAGTATAATTGTCAAGGCTTGCAGGTTCATTACCAAGTCTTGGGCGAATTCCTGATGCTGTTGCGCTAATCTTAAAAACACTTTTCTCTCCTACCACTCCACTTATGTGGTTAATTTTGAAATTTCTTTAGATTTACGTTCGACGTAATTTAATTACCAAAAGTTCCTGTTTTTGTAAAGACGTTATTAATCTTAATCTTGCGCTTGTAACCAATAAGCTAAATTTCTAAAGCCGTTCTAATGTTTTGGACAATTATCTGGGGTGGTTGTGCAACATCCATAGATAAGATGTTTAATGGCTCTTCAAGAGTATTAAACTGACTGTTGAGGAGTTTTTCACTCATGTAATGATTGCTACGCTCTTGTAGCCGCTTTTGAATCAGCTCATAAGACCCTTTGAGGTAAACTAGCTTGATGCGTTCGCTATCCAATACCAGAAATTGCCGATAACTATCTTTTAAAGCCGAACACGCCAGCACCACATTTTTATTTTCTTGCAGCCAATGTTTTATAGCTGTTTGTAAATCTTGCAACCAAGGCATCCTGTCAGCTTCGCTTAGAGGGATACCGCACCGCATTTTCTCAACATTCTCTGGCGAGTGGAAAGCATCAGCATCGCTAAACTCCCATTGTAACAAGTCTGCTAAGAGTTTTCCTATTGTGGTTTTGCCAGAGCCAGATACACCCATTACGATAATAATCATTGACTGCTTAATCATATTTTACTTAAGAAAAGTTAAGTTATTAAAATCGAGGTAGAAGTCAGGACTACTGATAACAATTTACTCAAGCTACTTGTCTACCTAGTTAATTTTGTACAGTTTGACAAATAACGATTATTTTCTATAATAAAATATATATGCACACGTGTGCAATAGTTAAAACTTTAAGAGGATGTTTGAAAAGTCCTCTTGCCGATATCAAAAGTTCTAAATCCTCTAAATCCACGGTACTTGCTCCACTTTGGTAAACCCCTTCTCTACGGAAGGCGCTAGCCTCTCCCTTTGGGTGAAGACCACATTGGCTTCCCTAAAAAAGGTGGACTTTAATTCCGGTTCCCCGCTTTTTAAGGGGGTTAAGGAGGATCTAAAAGTGCCTAAAGTCACAGCGAAAAACTTTTCAAACAACCTCTAAGATAAAAAATGAATAAACGAAGAATTTCTATTGAAGATATTGCTCGGAGAGCAGGCGTTTCTCATTCTACTGTTTCACGTGCTTTGCGAGATAACGCTCTTATTAGCCCTAAAGTGCGAGAAGAAATTAAGCAACTGGCGCAAGAAATGAACTATGTGCCGAATGCGATCGCTCAAAGCTTGCAAAATAAACGTACTAATACTATTGGAGTAGTAGTAACTTCAATAGCAGATCCCTTTTTTGCTGAGGTAGTAGATGGAATTGAACAGATAGCTAGACCCGCAGGCTTGAGTGTTTTGTTAAGTGCTTCACACCGAGATTTTGAGCAGGAAATAGCAGCTATAAATACTTTTCATCGCCGGAGAGTGGATGGAATCTTAGTAGCCGACTCACGAATTAGTAAACAGCACACCAAGCAACTGACACAAATTGCAGTGCCAACAGTTCTAATTAACAGCCAGACCGAAGAGCAATCAGAGATATTTCACTCAGTGGCAATAGACGATCGCTTAGGTGCTAGATTAGCCACAGAGCATTTAATAAGTCTGGGACATACCGCTATTGGTTATCTAGGTGTAGGCGATCGCAGCAGGTCTAATCAGCAGCGCCTAGAAGGATATCGAATGGCTCTTGCTGAAGCTGGTTTACCACAAAATCCTGATTGGGTTGCAATTAGTGATCAAGAGAATACCAGAACCAGCGATGTTATGACTGGACAACAGATGCTATCTAAACTATTGGCTGCTGAGGTAACAGGCATCTTTTGTTACAACGATATGGTGGCGATTGGCGCTTTATTAGCCTGCCAAGAACTAGGTATTTTAGTACCACGAAGTTTAAGCCTGGTTGGATTTGATGGTATTGCTTTGGGCTGTTACGTTACACCTGCACTTACGACAGTCAGCCAGCCAATGTTAGAAATTGGTGGCTATGCCATGCAAATGTTACTCGATTTATTAGAAGAAAAAACTGTAGAAAACCGCGTTTTATCTCCTTCTCTATTACAACGTGGCAGTAGTGCAGCATTAAGAAAGTCATCTTAAACCATATCTACCGTCATTGAAGAAGGCAGGAGGCAGAGGGCAGAAGGCAGAAGGTTGAATTTAGAAGGGGATTCAACACCGTACTTAATTGGGACCACCAAATTTTCAATTTGGTGGGGGTCTTAAACCCTTACTCCCTCCGGTCATAGCAGAGGAAAGGAAGACGCTCGAATACTCGCTCTAAGCGAAGCACCCGAAGGGTATACGCTGCGCTATCAGAATTCCCTTGTGCCTCCTGCCCTCTGCCTTTCTTGATAACTTCACCCTAAACTTTAATCCGTTGGCTCATTGGTTTTGAGGCTGGGGCTTGGGTAGTTAAACTGAATTGAAAAAATTGGAAATTTTTACTCTCTGCATGAGGCAAATTCATCTTTTCACTCAGCAATACTAAAAATTTTAAGCAAACAAAAATTATGTTAACCAAAAAACCAAGTTTATCTCCCGATCGCTGCTTTTCTCCAGAACCAGTTCAAAGACGGCTAGCTCATCAATTTTTTGATAGCATATCTGCGCTACCCCTGGTTTGTCCACACGGACACGTAGATCCAGCCTTGTTAGCTAATCTCGCAGCCCGTTTTGGTTCACCGACTGAATTATTTATTATCCCTGATCATTACCTTTTGCGAATGCTTTATAGTCGGGGCGTGCCTCTGCAAGCTTTGGGCATACCTACTAGTGATGCACCAACAGAAACAGACCATCGCAAAATCTGGCAATTGTTCGCCGAACATTTTTATCTATTTCGAGGTACTCCGTCTGGGTTGTGGCTCAAAGACGAACTAACTAATGTCTTTGGCGTAGATGAACCTTTAAACTCTCGCAATGCCGGACATATCTATGATTACCTGGAACGTCTCTTAGCTTTGCCTGAGTTCTCCCCCCGTGCTTTATTTAAACGCTTTAACATCGAAGTGCTTTGTACTACCGATGCAGCTAGTGATAGCCTAGAGAATCAGCGATCGCTCCACGAAGAAGGTTTTACTCAAATCAGACCGACTTTTCGACCAGATGCAGTAGTTAACCTAGATGCTCCTAGTTGGCGCGAAAATATTACTAAATTGGAAAGCGCTGTAGGTAGAGAAATTAGCACCTACGCCACTTTTGTACAAGCTTTAGAAGAACGTCGGGCTTTCTTCAAAAAAATGGGCGCAACCGCTACCGATCAAAGTGCAGCTACACCTTATACCACACGCCTTTCTGACTACGAAGCAGAAGCTATCTTTTCTAGAGCATTAATCGGCAAGCTGAATCCAGGAGATGTAGAGCATTTTACCGGTCATATGTTCATGGAAATGGCTCGGATGAGTGTAGAAGATGGCTTGGTGATGCAAATGCATTGTGGTGTTATGCGTAACCACAACCCGGCTTTCTTTGAGAGATTCGGATCTGATAAAGGTGCTGATATTCCGTTGAAAATAGAATGGACTCAAAATCTGCATCCGTTGTTGTCAGCTTACGGTAATGACAAACGCTTTAGTTTAATTCTTTTTGGCATGGATGAAAGCACTTACAGCCGAGAATTGGCTCCGCTAGCTGGTCATTATCCCACTGTATTGCTCGGGCCGCCTTGGTGGTTTCATGACAGTGTAAATGGCATGGAACGCTACTTCAATCAGGTAATGGAAACTGCTGGACTTTATAATACTGCCGGGTTTAATGATGATACCCGCGCTTTCGTTTCTATCCCGGCTCGTCATACAGTCTGGCGGCGAGTAGCTTGTAATTGGTTAGCTGGATTGGTAACGCGAGGATTAGTTGAGGAAGAGGAAGGGTATGATATGGCCCGCGCTTTAGCTTACGACCTCGCGAAGAGTGCTTACAAACTGGACTAATACCAATTTTCCCAAATCAGGCTATTAGAATTAGCCCTTTCAAGGTGATTCAGAAAATCTCTTTTTTTCTCTTTGTGTTTTCTGTGCCTCTGCGGTTTAAAAGTAATTTATTTAACCACAGGGGACACAGAGTAAATAGCTCAAACAGGAATTTATTAATCAAACTTTTTACCCACCTTGAAAGGGCTAGTCCTAATATTGATTTTTTTAATTACGAATTACGAATTGAAAATAAGATGTCAGACTTAATTTTGAATAAACTTTTTAGCCTAAAAGAGCAGGTAGCAGTCGTCACAGGCGGCTCTGGTGTGCTTGGTGGGGCTATGGCACGGGGTTTAGCCCTTGCTGGAGCGCGAGTTGTGGTTTTGGGTCGCAATGAAGCAAGGGCGGGTGCAGTAGTAGCTGATATTACTGCTAACGGTGGAGAAAGCATAGCTGTGCTGGCAGATGTTAGCGATCGCTCCCAATTAGAAATAGCCAGGGATGTAATTATACAGCGTTGGGGTCAAATAGATATTTTGGTAAACATGGCCGGCGGTAATATTCCGGCTGCCACAATTACCCCTGATGCGACTATTTTTGATATGCCACACACGGCTTTTGAGGAAGTAGTTAGCTTAAACTTACTCGGTACTCTACTACCCAGCCAAGTTTTTGGTCAAGCAATGATAGAAAAAAATCAGCCCTATGGTTGTATTGTCAATATTTCTTCTATGTCTGCAATTCGGGTGATCAGCCGTGTGGTTGGCTATTCAGCTGCTAAAGCCGGGATAGATAACTTTACTCGCTGGTTAGCCGTCGAACTCGCCCAAAAGTATGGAGATGGAATGCGAGTAAATGCGATCGCGCCAGGTTTCTTTATTGGGGAACAAAATCGAGATTTACTCCTAAATACAGATGGCAGTTTGACCGTTCGCGGGCAAAAAATTATCGAGCATACCCCCGCCGGACGTTTTGGAAAACCGGATGAATTACTCAGCACTTTAATCTGGTTATGCAGTTCTGGTTCTAGTTTCGTCAACGGAGTAGTTGTACCTGTAGACGGTGGGTTTAGTATTTACAGTGGAGTTTAATCATGTATTCACTGGCTGTAACTAACGGGACACTTTCAAATCAGCAAGTTTCCGAGCTAGTTCATCAAGCTTTGACAGATCCTAAGTTGGATGGACAGCGTATTTTAGTATTAATTCCAGATGGGACTCGTACTGCTCCCATCCCTCAAATGTTTCGATTGCTTCATCAGGAGTTGGGTAAAAGGGTAGCGGCTCTAGATTTTTTGATCGCTCTGGGTACACATAATCCCATGAGTCAAGAACAAATCAATCGCTTGGTGGGGGTGACACAGGAGGAGCGAGAGACAATCTTTAAAAAAGTTCAGATATTTAACCACCTTTGGAATGAACCGAATACCTTTATTTCTTGCGGAGTAATTTCGGCAGATGAAATAGCAGATATCAGCCGGGGAATGCTACATCAGGCAGTTGAAGTCCGTGTCAACAAATTGGTAACAGAATACGATTTAATAATGATTTGCGGTCCGGTTTTTCCGCACGAAGTTGTCGGTTTCTCTGGTGGAAATAAATACTTTTTTCCCGGCATTGGTGGTCAGGAAGTAATTGATATATCACATTGGTTAGGTGCATTAATCACCTGCTACGAAATTATTGGTACACCGGGAATAACACCAGTTCGGCGCTTGATTAACCGAGCCGCTAACCTGATTTCTACCCCGAAACTTTGCTTGGCGATGGTGGTTGCACCCAAAACAAATCAGCTAGCTGGACTTTACATAGATCAACCAGAGTCAGCCTGGGAAGCTGCTGCAAAATTATCAGCCAAACTGCATATTAAATATGTAGATCAGCCTTTTAAACAAGTGCTTTCAGTAATGCCCCAAATGTATGACGACATTTGGACAGCAGCTAAAGGAATGTACAAGCTAGAGCCAGTAGTGGCCGACGGAGGCGAAGTAATTATATACGCCCCTCACATTACCGAGTTTAGCTATACACATGGCGAAATCCTAGCCCAAATTGGTTATCATGTGCGGGATTACTTCCTCAAACAGTGGGATGAATTCCAAGAGTATCCCGGTGGAGTGCTGGCCCATAGTACTCATTTAAAAGGTATGGGTACATTTGATCCCATAGAAGGGGAACAAGCGCGGATTCGTGTGACTTTAGCTACTGGCATTTCTGCCGAACGGTGTGCTGCTCATAACTTGAACTATCGTGATCCGGCTACCATTAGACCCTCTGAATGGGCTAACCGCGAGGATGAAGGTATCTTGCTTGTGCCAAAGGCTGGTGAAATACTATACCGTACAATATAAACGTAGTGATTGTGTAATACCAAAGTCATCTAGCGGCTGGTCAGCCGGATTTTGTAATAATTAGTGAAGTTATTCATTAGGACAAATTATTCGGGTCAATACCCTGAGATTGCAAATAAGCAATCAGCCGTTCTTTTTCCTGGCGTTCTTGTTCAATCTGTTCCACAGCCCACGGTAATAAATTACCAGCTTGATCCCACCAGCGCAACCAATAACCACTTCGCCCTTCTTTTGTTCCTTGCCAAGTTCCTAAAAATAAGCCCATTACATCAATCCAATGGCGGCCATTTTCATCGGGTTGCTTTAACTCATAGCGTTTATTTTCCAGTTGATAGAATTCTAATAAACCGCCATCTGGTTCAAAAATTACGTAGATGGGAATTTGCAAAATTTGCTCGTAGAAAAACCATTTTCCTGGTGGATAGGTTCGCTTGACCGAATATTCTCCCCCCTCAGTATCGGATAAAAATTCGATGGAGATCGCTGGGATATCCCCTTCTAAATTGGGTGTATAACTTTTGCGATTACCTACAACTTGATTAACCGACGGCACATAAACCCAGTCAGGTGCTTTGGCAATAAATTGGCCGTTGACTGTCGCACAAAGACCAAAGTTTGAAGCTATCAACATCTGGGGTTGGATGAATCCAGTGATTTCTAAGCTTTCACGCAAAGCACCAGCCAAAAGTGGCTGACCTGTATTCTCCACTGGTTCATCCTCTAGTTTAAAATCTTTGGGTAAGGCTTCCCAAGAAATTACCAGTTCAGTTTGGAATTTGGCTTCACTGAGTTGGGTTGCCATAAATACAGCATGAATTTATTTTTAATCTTATCGCTTGCCATACCAGGATCAAAAAAAGGCGCAGAAAACCCGCCTCTCTATTTAAAGGTTGTTTGAAAAGTTTTTCGCTGTGACTTTAGGCACTTTTGATCCCCCCTAACCCCCCTTAAAAAAGGGGGAACCGAAATCAAAGTCCCCCAATTTATCGGGGGATTTAGAGGGATCTAGAACTTTTGATACCGACAAGAGGAGTTTTCAAACATCCTCTTAACTAGAAACTTCAAATTATTTAAATTTTTTAATAAAAACAATGCAATTGAATCGAAATAATTTTCTTAAATTTCTGATCCAGTCAGAGCCAGGAAAACCAGCAATATCCAACGGCTTGCGAGCAGCTTTAGGATTGGGGGTTCCCATGCTAATCGGTCAACTGATCAACCAGAGAGAAAGCGGATTATTTATCGGTTTAATGGCTTACTTTGTCAACTTAGCGAATGTTGGTGGCCCTTACCAAATAAAAGCTAAGGCAATGACGGCGGCTACTTTGGGTATGGCTGTTTCAATGTTTGTGGCTACTCTAGTCGCTAAAGTTCCAGCGCTAACTGTGGTGCTGACATTTCTCTGGGGTCTTGCTTCAGGTTTTGCATCCATGTACGGTAATGCTGGCGCGAATGTCGGTCTGGTGGTAGGCATATCATTTATTTCCACGATCGCACAGCCAGGAAACTTGGAAGCCGCACTCATGCGATCGCTGCTATGTCTTATTGCAGGCGGATGGGCGATGCTACTCTCGTTAGTAATGTGGCCTTTTAGACCTTATGACCCCCTACGGATAGCTTTGGCTGGCTGCTTCAGTGCAATCGCTAACTACATTCAGGCATTTCTCGGTAAAGTGGCAACACCTGAAAAGATTCTCGAAATTAGAAAGGCGTTAGAGACAGCACGCAGTACTTTAGCTACTGCACGAATTGGAAAGTCGGCTCGAAGTTGGATGGATGAGCAATTGTTGGTACTAATCCAGGATGGCGATCGCTTGCTTGGTTCAGTTATTGCCTTAACCGAGTTACTAGAAACTCACTTTCAACATCAGGAATATCACGCAGTCCAGCAATTAGTAGACGATGCACTCGAACAAATATCAGTCATTCTTCGAGCCATAGCGAAAGCCATATCTGGCAAGCCTACCAGCATCGATCTGGGAAATCTCAACCGCATCTATGAGGCACTGAAAGAACAAGAAAATCTGCAAAGAAAAGCAATTGCTGGGAGTGAGACACACTACACAACTCTCGTTGCTCTTACTAACCTGGTGCTGATGATAGAAAAGCTGATGAAGCAATTGCAATACATGGCTCAGACAGCTAAATCTTTAATAGATCACAGCAAAATGAGTGGGCGAGATGTAGATACACTTCTTGTAGTTGAAGATAAACAGCGATCGCTCTTAGATTTATTCAAAGAAAACCTCACCTTAGACTCAGCAATCTTTCGCCACGCTCTCCGCATTGCTGTGACTCTAGCCATAGGTGTAATTCTGTATAGCATTACCAATTTACCAATGGGCTATTGGGTGACACTGACAAGCATCTTAGTCCTCAAACCTAACTTTGGTGCAACTTTCTGGCGTTTCTTCCAGCGAGTTGGCGGGACTATCTTGGGAGCTGTGTTAGCAGCTGTCATAGTTGCAACCATCACAAGTAAGCCTGTGTTAGACATAATCATTGTGCTGACAGTCTTTTGTGGCATTTCCCTGATCAGTTTCAACTATGCTTATTCAGTGATTTTCTTATCAATATTTGTCTTACTAATTATCGATATTGGTCATCCGATTGGTTGGGAATTTGCTGGCTTTCGCGTGTTGAATACATTAATTGGGGCGGGACTAGCTTATGCGAGTCATTATTTTGTATTGCCAAATCGGGAACGCGATCGCTTACCCACTCAACTCGCCACTGCTCTGCGAGAATCCCACAAATACTTTAGGGATGTAATGGCTGTTTACCAGGGAACAAAGGAGCAAGACTCTACGATTATCAGCCAACGCCGGCAAACTGGACTGGCAATTGGTAATGCCCAAGCCTGTTTCCAAGGATTGCTGCGTGAACCCCAGATGCAGAAAAAAATGGTGGAACCAGTAATGACGCTGTTGGTATACATGGGACGTTTTACTAATGCCGTGACAGTTTTGGCTGTACATCTCGAATATTTTCGAGGAACTGTGCCACTCCCAGAATTAGAAACCTTTGTTCGCCAAGTTTCATTACTGTTACAGCAGTTAACTGATTCAGTACAGCATGAAGTTATACCACCGCCTTTACCTGACTTGGAAGAAACGCTGCAAAAAATTCAACCGCACCTGCAAGCCCTACGTACGGCGCGTATACAAGAGCTAGCTGTCAATCAAGGAGATACACCTATTCGTCAGGCAGTCATTGATTACAGCATATTAGATTTGGAGATTGATCAGATTGTCCGACGGTTGACTGCTATGCACTCAGCGATGGTACGGCTCGTATCAGCTAAATAAAGCGATTGCCTCCAATGTATCGCCAAGATTGTTGGCAGCAATGAGCTAATTATTAATTTCCAATAATCCAGGCGGCGGGGTAATTTCAATGCGACGAGATTTCAAGTCTACGACTGGTGCGATCGCTTCCACAAATGGAATCAAAACAGTCTGTTGCTTTTTGTCAGTAGCAAATGATTCATGGAACTTTACTTCTAACAAATCATTTCCGGCGGGGATGATATCTACCACCGTACCAACGAGTTCGCCAGATGCTTGCATGAATACTTCCAAGCCTATCAAATCGAGGACATGATATTCATCTTCATCTAATTGGGGGCGATCGCTTGCTGGTACCATTAACTTACAACCGCGCAACGCCTCGGCCTGATCGCAATGTTCCACGCCAGCTAATTTGATCACATACAAGTTTTTGTTACTGATATAACGTCCTGTCAATAATTCGATTGGTTGTGGTTCTGTATCACCTGAACGCAACAACCAACGTTTCCCTGGTACCTCAAATCTTTCAGGGAAGTCAGATACAGGATAAACGCGTAATTCCCCAGACAAACCTTGAGGGGCAACAATTTTACCAATTTCTAGCCAATCGTCGAGATTGGGGGCTGGGGATTGGGTATTAGGAACTACGGGCTGGGGATTAGGGACTGGAGATTGGACATTTTGAATTTTTGAATTTCCTTTTACTCTCTTGCCCCTCTGCCTCTCTACTCCTTTGCCTCCGATCTCTTTATTAGCTTCTTCGTGTTTCACTTCCATTTTTCCTACTAGAACAACACGGCGGAAATAAACCACCTACGCTAAATCAATGAAATACTTACGCTGTATTCATTTTTAATTTTTAATTTTTAATTCCGCCTTGCGGTACTAGGCAGTCACCGCCGCACCTTTATAAGCTTCTTCAGCTACTTTTGCTAAACGTTGCATAGCAGTGGCTATTTCTTCATCCGTACCCGTGAGGCTGATGCGGAAACATTGGTGCTTGTGCGCCCACTCTTCCTTTAAACCGGGGAAGAAGCTACTTCCAGGAACAATAATCACACCTACTTGCTTAAGTTGCTGATAAAATTCCCAGTCACTGATGGGTAGATCCTGTAACCACAACCAAGCAAAAATTGCTCCTTCACCGCGATGGAGGAACCAAGGTAAATCTTTGGGCATCGCTTGTTCTAAGCTAGTTTCTAAAACGGTAAATTTATTTTGGTAAAAGGGACGGATGACACTGTGAGAAATTTCCACTAAAGCGCCAGAGTTGATTGCAAGAGCTGCGATCGCTTGGCCGTAACGTGAAGAATGGAGACTAATATTTGCCTGGAAACACTCCAGCACTTCAATCCACTTTTCATCCCCAATGGCAATACCAACCCTTTCTCCTGGTAATCCCGCTTTTGATAAACTCATGCAGTGTAAGATGTTATCGCCAAACACTGGTGTCATTTCGGTAAAGTTCAATGCCGGGAAGGGAGGCGCATAAGCCGAGTCAATTAACACCGGCAGATTGTAAGGCGCAGCCAGAGCAGCAATTTTTTTCACCTCATCATCAGTGAGAACATTACCAGTAGGATTACAAGGGCGAGAGAAGAGAACACAACCCGTATTTTCTGTAATCGTAAGTTGGCTGAAGTCGGGACGATATTTAAATCGATGGGCGGCTGCATCGATATCGAGAGTCGGTTTGTAGGCGATTAAGGCTTTTGGAACTAAGCAAACACCGCCGTAACCTGTGTAGTCAGGACTGAGGGGCAAAACGATTTGTTTTAACTCGCCGCTAGGAGTGTAACCACCGAAAGTATTAGCAGCGTAGAAGTAGAGGGTTTGACTACCGGGGGTAATGAGGATATTGCGTTCGGTTAATTTTAACCCGTAGCGTTTGTTAAAGTCGTTGGCGATCGCTTCAACTAATGGTGCATAACCCTGACTTGAGCCGTAGCGACAAACTACCTCACCATATTCAGGGCTAGCCAAAAGCTGTGCAGTACAATCCCGCCATAATTGCTCTACCTCTGGCAAAATCAACGGATTGCCAGCACTCAAATTAATAAACTGCTGCCCTGCACCCGCTCGTAATGTCTCGATAATATCCTTCATGATTGCTCTTACGCCAGTCAGGTTGGACATTTGAGCGCCAATTTGAGTTAGAGCAGGGTTCATAAGCTGTAATAAAATGTATTAATTGAAGGGTGGACAAATTATTTGGGGGTTGCTGCTGACATCAAGTTTTAGATTGTTGGCAAAACAACTGTTGCCGCCTTTAACCAATCTAGCTAGAGAATGATATTTTAACAAAGATAAGATTTATCGTTATCGCGGCGATCGTCCTTAATAAATACGATGAAGTGATACAAAAGTGTATCATGCGCTCAATATGTTTAAGTGAAATAATCCCTGTATTGCAGCACTAGGGAAAAGTCAAATAACTATATTAGGAGGGCTGATGTTGCAAGTTAAAGCAGCAGTAGCTTACAGCGCAGGTAAGCCGTTGACGATTGAAACCGTTCAACTATCGGGGCCAAAAGCTGGTGAAGTGTTAGTTGAGGTGAAAGCCAGCGGGGTTTGCCATACCGACGCTTTTACCCTATCTGGTGATGATCCCGAAGGTTTGTTTCCGGCAATTTTGGGACATGAAGGTGCTGGTGTGGTAGTGGAAGTAGGCGCTGGTGTCACCAGTCTCAAACCAGGGGATCATGTAATTCCTCTATACACTCCCGAATGTCGCCAATGTGAATATTGTCTAAGTTTCAAAACTAATCTTTGTCAAGCCATTCGCTTAACTCAAGGACGTGGAGTCATGCCCGATGGCACTAGTCGTTTTAGCATTGATGGACAGATGATTCATCATTATATGGGTACATCCACTTTTGCCAACTATACGGTGCTGCCAGAAATCGCTCTGGCAAAAATTCGGGAAGACGCTCCATTTGATAAGGTTTGTTACATTGGCTGTGGTGTGACTACTGGTGTTGGTGCAGTTATCAATACTGCCAAGGTGGAACCAGGAGCAAATGTTGTGGTTTTCGGCTTGGGTGGTATTGGCTTAAATGTTATCCAAGCGGCGCGGATGGTAGGAGCCAATATGATTGTTGGGGTAGATATTAATCCCAGCAAACGCACCTTGGCAGAAAAGTTTGGTATGACGCACTTTGTCAATCCCCAAGAAGTAGAAGGTGATTTAGTCCCCTATCTAGTTGATTTAACAAAAGGCGGTGCTGATTACAGTTTTGAATGTATCGGTAATGTCAAAGTTATGCGTCAAGCATTAGAATGCTGCCACAAAGGTTGGGGCGTTAGTGTGATTATTGGTGTTGCTGGTGCTGGACAGGAAATCAGTACTCGTCCTTTTCAACTAGTAACTGGACGCGTTTGGAAAGGTTCGGCGTTTGGTGGCGCTAGAGGACGTACAGATGTGCCAAAAATTGTTGATTGGTATATGGAAGGTAAGATAAACATTGATGATTTGATTACCCATGTAATGCCCATTGAGCAAATTAATGATGCTTTTGAATTGATGCACAAAGGCGAATCAATTCGCAGTGTAGTGACTTTTTAGCTAATTCCAATTTTTTTCCTCTACCCTCTTGACACTCCAGTTCACTGGAGGATTCAAGATGAAATCAGTCTTGAACACGACTTGATAATTGGAGGCTTAAAATGGAGAATGCCACACTTAAGCTGCGCGGTATGAGTTGCGCTTCCTGTGCCAGAAGTATTGAAGATGCTATCAGTTCTGTCCCAGGTGTGAATGAATGTAGTGTGAATTTTGGGGCAGAACAGGCAACAGTTGATTATGACCCCAGAACAACAGATTTACAAGCCATCCAAGATGCGGTGGATGCAGCAGGTTATTCTGCCTATCCCCTCCAAGAACAAAACTTGATGACTGGGGAAGATGATGAAAAAAGATATCGCCAGAAAGAATCCCGTGATTTAGTGCGAAAGGTGACGGTAGGGGGCATCATTGGCACTGTGCTGGTGATTGGCTCACTACCGATGATGACAGGGTTACAGCTGCCTTTGATTCCAATGTGGCTGCATAACCCTTGGCTGCAATTAGTCCTTACTACTCCTGTACAGTTCTGGTGCGGTTACTCTTTTTACGTTAATACCTGGAAAGCTTTCAAACGCCATACTGCAACAATGGATACCTTAATAGCTTTGGGTACAAGTGCCGCATATTTCTATTCACTATTTGCCACTTTATTTCCTGGCTTTTTCATGGCTCAGGGATTGATGCCAGATGTGTATTATGAAACTGCGGCGATTGTAATTACCTTGATTTTGTTAGGGCGGCTGTTTGAAAATCGCGCCAAAGGCCAAACTTCAGAAGCTATCCGCAAGCTGATTGGTTTGCAGGCGAAAACAGCACGGTTAATTCGCAACGGGCGAGAAGTAGATGTACCCATTGAACAAGTACAAATTGGCGATGTAGTGTTGGTTCGTCCTGGGGAGAAAATTCCGGTTGATGGCGAAGTAGTTGACGGGACATCCACTGTTGATGAAGCAATGGTGACTGGCGAAAGTGTCGCAGTGAAAAAGCAACCAGGGGATGAAGTTATCGGAGCAACCATCAACAAAACTGGAAGTTTTAAGTTTCGGGCGACAAGAGTTGGTAAAGACACTGTACTGGCGCAGATTGTCCAACTAGTGCAACAGGCTCAAGGCTCAAAAGCTCCCATTCAGAGACTAGCAGACCAAGTTACAGGGTGGTTTGTGCCGGCGGTAATTGCGATCGCTATCTTTACCTTTATCATTTGGTACAACATGATGGGTAATGTCACCCTGGCGTTGATTACCACAGTCGGGGTGTTAATTATCGCTTGTCCTTGTGCGTTGGGTTTAGCCACACCAACTTCGGTGATGGTGGGTACTGGGAAAGGTGCAGAAAACGGCATTTTAATTAAAGGAGCCGAAAGCCTAGAAATAGCACATCAGATTCAAACAATTGTGTTAGACAAAACCGGCACAATTACCCAAGGTAAACCGACAGTTACAGATTTTCTCACAGTTAACGGTACACTTAACGGCAACGAAATTAAGCTGATACAACTAGCAGCATCCTTAGAACGTAATTCTGAACACCCATTAGCAGAAGCAGTTGTTCGATACGCCCAATCTCAGGAAGTAACCTTAGCAGATGTCAAAGATTTTGAAGCCGTTGCAGGTAGTGGTGTACAAGGTATCGTTACTAACCGTTTCGTACAAATTGGTACACAACGCTGGATGGAAGAGTTGAGTATTAACACTCAAGCCTTGCAACAAGATAAAGAACGCTTAGAATACCTCGGTAAAACAGCAGTTTGGTTAGCAGTTGACGGCGAAATCAAAGGATTGATGGGGATTGCTGATGCTATTAAACCCACTTCCACCCAGGCTGTGAGAGCGTTGCAAAAACTTGGTTTAGAAGTTGTCATGCTCACAGGTGATAACCGCCGCACCGCAGAAAGTATCGCCCGTGAAGTTGGTATCAAGCGGGTTTTGGCAGAAGTCCGCCCCGATCAAAAAGCTGCTACAGTGCAAGCACTACAAGCAGAAGGCAAAATCGTCGCAATGGTTGGTGATGGTATTAATGATGCACCAGCCCTAGCTCAAGCCGATGTCGGAATTTCAATTGGTACTGGTACAGATGTGGCGATCGCAGCTAGCGACATTACCTTAATCTCTGGTGATTTGCAAGGCATAGTTACAGCAATTCAACTCAGCCGCGCCACAATTCGCAATATTCGCCAAAACTTATTCTTCGCTTTCATTTACAACGTTGCTGGTATTCCCATCGCCGCCGGAATTCTTTTTCCCATCTTTGGTTGGTTACTGAACCCAATCATCGCCGGTGCAGCAATGGCCTTTAGTTCGGTTTCTGTAGTTACTAATGCATTACGTTTACGTAGCTTCCAACCTAAAACACTTGGGTAGAGGAAATAACAATGTTGAATCAAGTCATATTTTTCGGGACTTTAGCAGGATTTGGATTTCTGCTAGGAGCAATTTCAGGAACTTTAGTATAGCTGGTAACTTACTCAGATTCACGTAGGAGGTTTTTCAATGTTGAACAAAACAGCACTTATCGGGAGTATAGCCAGTTTAGGAGTTGTATTCTCAATTGCATCTGGTGAAGCAGCTGCACAAAACTCCCACCAGGCGCACTCATCTGCAACAGTCCAAACCAATCAATTTCAACGCATTGAGCAGCCATTAGGGAACAAAGTAGCCGTCACCCTCGGCGGATTGGGACTAATTGGCTTAGAAATTTGGTGGTTCTTGCTGAGTAAACCCAAGTCTCAGAAAGCAGTTGCAACGAGTGGAAATATTCAGGAAGCAACCGTCACCGTTGATGGGGGATATGAGCCAAGTCGAATTGTAGTGCAAGCCGGGAAACCAGTACGACTAAAATTTGAACGCAAAGATCCCAGCAGTTGTTTAGAACAAGTTTTGATTCCAGACTTTCACATTGCCGCAGATTTACCGCTTAATCAAGCTACTACTGTGGAATTTACCCCTGAAACAACAGGTGAATATACTTTCACTTGCGGTATGAATATGTTTCGTGGTGCGCTCGCAGTCCAAGCCGCAAACACTACTGAAGAAAAGTTGTCCACTCAAATCAGTGTCTCATCAGCTTGATGGAATGATCCTTTTCATACTTGACTCTCCAGTTGAATGGAGAGTCTAGGATAAGATCAGTAATCATATCTCACTGAGGGTTTAGTTAGTATGTTAGCCCAAGCAGAAGCAAAACAAATTGGTGTAGTTGCCAAAGAAAGCGGCGTACCCATTAAAACTATTCGCTACTATGAAGAACTTGGTCTATTAAAATCATCAGGAAGAACAGAAGGTGGATTTAGATTATTTAACTCTGATATTTTGGAGCGACTACACTTTATTAAACGCGCTCAAAGCTTAGGATTAAGCTTATCAGAGATTAAAGATTTTTTAAATGTTCATGATGGAGGAGAATTACCTTGTGAGCATATCAAAATTAAACTAGAAGATAAGGTAAAAGCTATTGATGAGCAAATTCAGCAATTACTAATTTTGAGGCAAGAATTATCGGGGTTGCTCTCTGGTTGGGAAATTAAGCCTGATGATTCTTATTCAACTATTTGTCCAATTATTGAGCATAATTAGTGAGAGATATACACATCCTTAGCTTAAAAACAGTTAAGTTTAATAAAAATAAAATTTCTAGTAAAAGTCAAAACTTGAAATTTTAATGGTGGCTATAAGTTAGTTTTGGCTGTTTTTAATATCCTCATTATAGTCTTTATTTTGAAAAATTCTGTTCATCATAAGTTGGTGAATAGAATTTTTGCTGTGTTTACTTATAAGTTGATGTTTTTGATTTTTCCTCTTGACTCTCCCGTTAGCTGGAGAATATAAGCTAATTCTAGGTTGAGTAAATAAATTAAAAACCTACTCAAACAAATCACGATTTATCAGTTATTTTCAGAGATGACCCTACAAATTACTGTTCATAAATTAGCTTGTTCAGCTTGTGTGGATACTTTTGAATAATTTAATCTATTAAAAAAGTGGAGTTAAATCAATGAATCAAGTTCTAAATACGATTGCTATAGCTACTACTTTAGTGCTAGCTCAAAGTTGCTCGTTATTATCTAATCAAGAAAAAGCAATATCTGTTAGCACACATCAGCATGAAGAGCGTTCAACCACTGAGAGTCATCATAGAGAACATTCAACAAGTGGCACGATTCATGGTGAGAAGAAAGCATTAACTCAGGCAAAACTCAAAGTTTCCAGTAACATTACCCAGAATAAAAATATTCCGATATTGATTGAGATTCAAGATTTAAATGGGAAAGCGATCGCAAATTTTGACACTTTCCAAGAAAAGCTCATGCATTTAATTGTTGTTAGTGATGATCTTCAATTTTTTAGTCATCTTCATCCAACATATAACGATAATGGGCAGTTTGAAGTTGAAGCTAGTTTTCCACAAGCTGGTGGTTACACATTTTTTAGTGATTACAAACCTGTTGGTCAAACAGAACAAGTTTCAGTATTGAAAATGCAAGTTCCTGGAAATAGTATTGCTGCTCCAGAAATTAACTTAGACAGAACTAAAATTTTTAATGATACTAAAGTCAATCTCGTTCTCTCTGAATCCACTGTTAAAGCAGGTCAAGAAGTCACTTTAATCTTTAAATTACAAGAAGCTTCTAACAATCAATCGCTTACAGACTTACAGCCTTACTTGGGAGAAAAAGGACATTTAGTTATCTTGCGAAAGTCAACCTCTTTAACAGCAGAAGATTATATCCATGCTCATGCATTAAAAAATACTCCTGCTGGACAGGTTCATTTTATGACTAAATTTCCTCAATCAGGAAAGTATAAACTTTGGGGTCAGTTCAATCGAAATGGCAAAATCATCACTGCTGATTTCTTGCTCAATGTTGTTTAATTTAGCTTGAGGAAATTCCGAGCGATCGCTTTTATCCGGGTGAGCCTGCGACAGATAATTTAATGGGATAAAAGCGATGTTTAGGATGGGCTACGCTTACGCAATGAGAAAGGGCTGGAACAAGGTTGTGAGCTGGAATTCCTCACCGATCTGATTCGCCTAGTTTCCACGGCTGCTGTCTCCACCCTAATCTGCGTCTTGCTTCGGAAGTATCCACTCTTCGCAGATGAATCTCCACAAGCTCTACGGTTTCTCGAACCAATGCTTCAAGTTCATTGACAGCTACAGAGGCTTCATGACAAAACAAACCTTCGAGACGAGAGGCAAGATTTTCAGGGGCAATCTTCATTTTCTCAATAAATCTGCTCATTCGCTTGAATTGAAATGTTGAATAATACAAGTGGTTCAATCCAGACAATACACCGAGAAGATTTTGGGCTGATTCAACCAGAATTTGGTAGTACCAGAGCGTTGTATCCCGTTTGGCAAGCTTGGACTGCATTCCCCAAATTGGAACAAATTTGAGATAATGCTCGACCATTGTTTGCGCGAGTCCATCGGGATAATTTGCAATCTTGGCTTTCCACTGCTGAATCAGTGTTTCGCCATACAACGGAATTCCGGCCAGTGTTCCTGACATTGCTTTTATCATTGGAGAGTGAACATCAAACTCCTCCAAGATGGTCGAAATTTCCTTTTCCCATTGTGCGATCGTTGCATGAGCAAACTGACATTCAACCCCGTTTACAAGGAAACTCTCACCAAACGCACCCTCTTGGCGATCGCCCAAAATCCCGATCAACTCTGAACCCTTATTTTGCTGACGCGCAAGGTGTAACTCTTCTTCAGAAGGCAATTCATCATAATAAAGCATTACATCGCAATCTGAGTATTCATCGCCCAGCCCTTCTGCGACTGAGCCTGTAACCATTACAGCTTTCGTTTTCGGGTTGGTGATATACGCTTTGACATTGCGTTTTACTAATTTCAACAAGTATTGAGTTTTATCAGTCATGAGTTGTTATGACTTGCGTAAAGGTATACATCGATGAAAAGCTACGTTTATCTGCTGTTTTTACGTGACAGCTAGTGCAGCAAACCACGATGTTCTGGTTGTGGCTTCAAAAGTGCTAAGTGACTCTTGAGAGAAACGGGGGGATTGAAGTACGGATGAAAAAGTAGCAAAATTCGTTAACTTGATAATACTCCATCAAAGTATCGATCAATTTCTGCCGTAAGCACTTCAAAGTCTACAGGCTTGGTTAAGTGGCATTTAAAACCAGACTTAAGCGCAAACTCCCTATCCTCTTGGCCACCGTAGCCAGTAAGCGCAATCAGAATTGAGCGAGTAAATTTGGAGTCTTTACTCAGTTCCCGTGCAACGGCGAATCCATCCATTTCGGGAAGTCCGATGTCACAAATAATCACATGAGGCTCAAGTTCCCTTGCAGTTTCTACCCCTGAAATTCCGTTATTGGCAATGAAAACTTCATGCCCGAAGTACTCAAGCACTGCTTTTAATGTTATGGCTGAATCCTCGTTATCTTCGATGACTAAAATCTTCAACGATTTTTTAGCCGCTTCTATAATCTCTGAGCCGTTATCCCAAGCTGTAATCTCTTCGCATACAGGGAGAGTGACTTTGAATTCTGCTCCCAAATTGATCCCTCTACTTGAGGCTTCAACATTACCACCATGAAGTTCCACAAGACTTTTTACTACCGATAATCCCAAACCTAGCCCACCCCTCGAACGGTCTAAACTGCGATCAGCCTGGGTAAACGGCTCGAATAGTTCTGGTAAAATTGTCGGGTCTATCCCTATGCCTGAGTCTTTTACAGATAAAGCTGCTACACTGCCTGAGCCATTTTCACCTGGAATAAATGAGATATCCACCCAGATCATCCCATCTGGCTTGGAAAACTTTAAGGCGTTATCAAGAAGGTTTCCAAAGACTTGGAAGAATCGCGTCGGGTCAACATAAGCCCACAGAGGCGTGTTTGGTAGGTCTTGTACTACATTAAGGTTCGATTTCTTTATTGCTTGTGCATGGTCATTGAGACTCTGGCGAACCAATTCCACCAGATTAACCTTCTCCAGGTTTAATGAAATCTTCCCATAGGTGATGGACGATACATCAAGTAACTCATCAATCAATTTCGAGAGGTGTTTAATCTGGTGCTGCATCTTTAAAACTGTTTCTCCGACTACACCAGTCTCGCCTAGCTTCAACTTGAGAAGCTGAACCCCATTTGAGATGGGAGCAACGGGATTTCTCAACTCGTGAGCTAGCATCGCAATAAATTTGTCTTTCAGGGCGTTTTGGTTCGTAAGTTTCTGAAAAAGTTGAACGTTTGCGATCGCTACTGCCGTAGTGTCGGTCAAAGTCTCAAGCAATTCTATCTCTTCGGGTGTGGCTCGGTGTGGTGTACTCCAGTAGGCTCCGATCGCACCGAGTGGATCAGAAATCCGTATCGGAACCATCACTAAACTCTTGACAAAAGTTACTTTATAAGCATCAAGAGGAATTCGCGCATCCTGATAAATGTCTTCAATCACGGCTGCTTGTTTATTGAGCATTGCCCAACCGGAGATGCAAGACTTGAGCGGAAAACGCATACCTTTCCAAAGTGGCCCGATGGCGTTTTCATCGACATAGTGGCAACATTCACCATCCCGCAGTACAAAAGTTACTCCATCAGCATTAGTTAGATCGCGAGCAGCCAAACGCACAATCTCAATAATTTCCTCAATAGTCCGTACACAAGCCAAATCCTTCACGACCAAAAGCAGCCTATTGTAAGACGGAATACTATAGCTCTGATGTGAATTTTGTGCTTCAGAGATGGAGCCTTGTAATATATTTTTCATAATAAACTCCGAAAAAAGGGATATCTGTATAAAAACTCAGGTAAAGCGGTTAGGTTTTAGCCGACACCTACTCTTAATCGTAATTTTAACTTTGATATTATTAGTACGTCTTGTTATTGCATTTTTTGCTTCTATGTTTATGGGTATAAATACTTTTAATCCAGCTCAGTAAATATTCTGAATTTTCTTATAGAGTTACCCCACAGGCTTTTTATTCCCCCAACCCACCTTAAAAAGCTACGGTGTACACACAATTCTTTTAGAGTTACCCCACAGGCTTTGATCCCCGCAATCCCCTTTTTAAGCAGGGCTGTTTCATTGATTGGAGAGCGTCGCAGCACTTCTCGGATGCATCTATCGGAGGTAATGACGATTGCATTAGCGAAGCTTACCGAAGGTATCGCTTTTCATGGTTCAGGCTGCCGAACATTCAAAGAGTTTTATACCCTGCATGTACTCCCTAGTTGGCGTGGCGCCTTCCCGAATCTAGTCAGCTACAGCAGATTCATTGAATTGATGCCGTGGTACTTGATGCTTTTGCCTTGTTTTTTACATACACGCATAAGTTAAATTACAGAAATTAGTTTTATTGATTCTACACCAATAGAAGTTTGTCATTGATGTCGGGCACACGCACACAAGGTATTTAAAGGATTAGTCAAATGGGGGAAAAATTCGGTGGGTTAGCATTTTGGTTTTAAACTTCATTTAATTATTAACGACTCTGGGGAATTTCAACTTACTGCTGCAAATGTTGATGACCGTCAGCCTATTTTTTTTTCAGAGTGTTATCTAAAATCGAACCAGCTTTCCATATAGGAGCACCTCGTTCGTATGCACCAATATCAGGTGCATTACCCACAAAATTTTCTGTAATTCCGGGAATCATCACCCCAGCATCCACGGCTGGAGAGTTTGACTGTAAGGTAAAGTCGGGAATAGATTGGGAGGCTTCTGTAGGAGGTTGAGAAAACTTAGGATTTTTATTGATAAACAAGTTATTGGATTGTTTATTGGCAGCTATAGTTTTAGATACCGCAAAAATATTATTACGCGTTTCAATTGAACCTCCACCCGTAACCACATCTCCCATAAAAGTATTATTAAATACTCGCTCGTATCCCCGAGGACTACCTACCACTAAGTTATGGTTGTCCTTTCCTCCATTTAAATTCCAGACTACATTATGGTGAATGGTGCTGTTAAATGTTTCGATGTCTAAATAAATACCACGAGTTCCCCAGAATGGACTAAAAGCTTGGGCATCCCGAATCCAGTTATGATGAATCGAACCACCTTCTAAATTAACGTGGCAGCAAATATAAATAGCACCCAAGTCAGTACTGAGCATACCAAACTGAGAAATGTCATTGTAGGCAATTTCAATGTTACGACCATCTGTACCTGCGGTATGCCAATCAATATTAATTGCGTCACGACCAGCACGATAGATTGTGTTATGAGTAATTTTATGACCATTGCCATTGATGCGGACAGGAGCCGCATAGGACACCATGTAATTACTATTGATAATAATATTATTGGTTACTGTGTGATTGCTACCTTCTAGCAGAACACCATTACCAGAACTCCATTCGATTATTGAGTTTTTTAATGTATGACTGTTTCCACGTAATTGAATTCCAGTATCATGGGCATGAGAAGTTACAATCAAAGCATTATCAGAATTAGGGGCTTGTTCTGACTGGGGTAGGGGTGGCAGAGTCATGTGGTGGGACACATATTTAGCCCGAATACCATCAATCACTATATTAATGCTGCGATCGCTCGTGGTAATTGTGTTAGCAAATAGGTTTAAATTACGTAAAGAGATATAAGAACGATCGCTTAAATCAAAAGCAAAGTTCCGCTGTTTTACTTCTACGTTACTTGGGAGCTTACTGTCAGGCGACCAGAGGTAAAGAATTCGACTTTTATAGTCGTAAAACCATTCTCCTGGACTATCAAGTAATTCTAATTTGCCAAACAGATAAAACCAAAATCCACCCCTATCCCAAGGAGCACTCATTTGAGCAGTTAACTTTCCTGCTGTTCCACCAGTGATTGTACCTGTGCGGGTGGTGTACCATTCATTAGTCCAGACTTTCGCACCAGTCCATCCCTCAGACAAATTAGGGATTTCTTTGTTTTCAATACTAGCTAATAGTCCTGCCTGACTTTTGACACCTCCACCTATGAGACTCGGACGCAGAAAATCTCGTTGTTTTTCATCCATGTTGGGAAAACGGGCTTCCGGCATCATTTCCCGATTGACAAATAACTGATTGGCAAAGAAATTTATATCGCTATAGCCATTAACAGGTAAATTCACCTGGCTACGATAAACTGAGTTGCGATCTATAGCCCATCCTTCAACTAGTTCAGTCCCAGAAATAGTGACATTTTCATTTTTATAAGCTGCAAAGGTTATGGGTGCTTCTGCTGTGCCTGAAACCCCAGGACGAACTTGTTCACGATAAATACCTGCTCTTAGCCAACAAGTTTCCCCTGGCTGAACAACAGTGGCACATTTTTGAATGGTTTTAAATGGGCGATCGATTGTTCCAGGATTTTTATCTGAACCAGTTGGTGCGATAATATAATAATTATTAGGTATTGCAATACTTTTACTGAAAAAAATTAAAATGCCAGGAGAAGTAGCAAAACAAAGAGAAAAGATTGAGTATTTCAATAGTTTCTTATTCATGTGTCTAGATTGGGTATAAGGATTGATTTATTTTGAGTTTCCTTGCGTGCTCCTAAGTGCATTTGGTGTTCATGCCATGACAAGCCCAAAATAAAAGCAATAAAAATCATATATCCAGGTTCTTCCATTTGTGTAAAAATGCAACCCATGACAAATACACTTAAAATAGTCACCTTTGCAATATCATTCCAGGCAAAAAATCGCCAAGTTAAAAATGCAAGATAAAAGTATGCACCTAATCCAAATAAACCTAGATCACCCCAAATACCAGACCAGCCAAAGACGGGGCTAAATAGACTAGACCCACTGGTTAGCCAAAAACCAGCGATAAAGTCCATAGAGTCTTGACCAATACCTGTTGTAGTGGCTCCTAAAGGACCTAAAAGTGCTGCATAATCTCTTAAAAACCATGCTCCAAGACGGCTGACTGTGTGTCCAGGACCTAGACCTACTAACCAGTTGAAAGGAGATTGGAAGTGAGCGAGAATCGTGCGAATGGAGTAGAACTTGGCATACCAAGCAAGACCATCTGAGCCATAGAGTTCGGGTCTAGCCCAAGCTGTATAGGCTTTAAATGCTTCTACATTTGTTACACACCAAACACCTATAATTACAATTAGTACTAGACCAAGAACAAGTTTTAAGGTTTTAACAATATTCTTTGAATTGATTATAATTAACAGCCCCCATGCAACTCCATAAGCAAGTGCTAACTGTTTGGAGTCAGAAAATAAAAGTTGCCAGATAGCTGCCATTGCTACAGCAATTTTGAGCGATAGGGGTTTATCTTTGCCAGATGTCCAAAAGTAAAGAGCAAACACAATTGAGACAGTAGCTGAAATATAGTTTCCAGCTCCTGATACAAAAAATACTCCCCCGCATCCGTCAGTTCCATCTAATCCAGTAGCATAGAGCTTGCCACTATCAATCAGGGGCTTTTGAGCGGCAGCTAACAAAAAATTAATCAGTACAGACCAGTACAATAATTTTTTCATTTTCCCGACAATTTGCTCGGTAATAGGGATGCATGTCATGGCAAGCAGAAACATATAAGGTTCTCCTAGCATCATGAAACTGACGATCGCATTAATTAAACCCGCATTATTCCAAAGTGCGCTGGCGAGGGTGACTCCAAACAACACGATCAAAGCCAATATAAATGAAAAACAAAGCGAAATTTGTTTAGGATCTTTAATTCGAGTTGTAGTTAAAGCAATTACACACACTGCTGGCACTAAGGCAAAATGGAATAGATTTAGCAGTGAAAAACGAATTGTTGTCGCTATAATACGCGAATAAAAAATACTACAAAATGTCAAAATAATCAAAAGTGAATTTTGGATATATCCTTTGTTTTTCATAGACATCTAGCAGTGTTATCTTATGAAGTATAAGTTTATATCCTAGTGTAGTGCAGCCGAGAAAGTACTGACAATCAAAAAATAGCTACAAAAAATAGAACTTCAATCTAGTTTAATCCAAATAAAAATTTATATGTTGGGTTACGAGTTTTTACCTTGAAAAAATTAGGTGGCTAGCTATTTTTGACGATTTTTTTATTAGATATTGGCTTTGAATATCGGTGTAATGCAGAAATTAAAACGTCCATGATGATTGATGATTTAAAGATTTTCCAGCAACAATTTCTTCATAAATTTGGGCTAGTTGTTTGCCCTTGACTTCCCAGCTATAGCATTCCCTCACGCGCTGTTGTCCTGATTGCCCCATTTGTAATCGCAGGTTATGATCGCTGGCAAGACGAACCATTGCTTCAGATAGTCCACTAACTGATTGTTCTGGGTTATCTGCTAGCATTTTAAAACCAGTTTCTGAGGTAACTTGCGCTGCTGGTCCTCCCAAGTCTAGGCAGATAACAGGTCTTCCAGCAGCCATAGCTTCTAAACAGACTCCCGCTCCTGAATCGTGCAGACTGGGATGAACTAAAACAGAGCACTGGCCTAATTTGGCAAGTACCTCTTCGCGAGGTAATAAACCCCAGAACTTAACTTGACTAGCAATACCTAGATTGAGGGCAAGGTCTTGCAGTCGATCTATTTCAGCCCCATCCCCTAAAATCCAGTATTCGGCATCAGAAAGCTTGGCCTTGGCAAAAGCACGCAAGCCTAAATGTAGACCTTTCCAATGCAGTAGACGGGCAATGCTGATAAACCTCACAGAAGAATTGTCAGGGTGTGGGTACTGAGCAAGCTGTTCAATTTCTTCTGCGAACATACCGATCGCTGCATCGACCTGAACGCAGGAAGCGCCCATCTTTCGTACCCGCTTTGCTGTGTCTTCTGTTGTTGCATAGGCGATCGCACTGCGCCGCGCAGTTAACCGCGTAAAAGGATCAAGTTCTCCAAGCGATCGCCATGCTAACCGAGCCACTTCGTAGAGCTTATTTTTCCAGTTAAAGTCTGTCCAAAATGGCAAAGGAGCTGATTCGCCACCACCTACCGGTCCCCACACGAAAGGTACAGGTAGAAAGGACAAAAAACTAGGGCAAGCATAGCGAACAAATGTAACATGATGAATCACATCAAATCCAATGTTCTCATGTAGTTTCTTGCCAACTAAATATGCCTGAATTTGCCAAAGGTAGTAGTGCAATTGCATTGCCCCAGATTGCCCCCATCGTAGGCTATCTTTCCAAAAGGGAAGTGTGAGGTAAACAAAATGTAAATTGGGAATCGGATTGAGTGAGAGTTCTGCTTCAATCGCTTCTTTACTTTCGTCGGGTCGAGTTAGTACCCAAACCTCGTGATATTTGGCGACTTCGCGAGCAACATTCCAACCGACACCTCGTTCTGAACCTTTACCAGGTTCACAGGAATAGGCAGAGATTAGAACCTTCATAATATTAACATCCACAGAGAATATACACTTTTAGTCTTACAATCAAACTTATGTTGGTAGTGTCATGAAGGGAAGGGTTTTTCCGCAGTGGAACGCTTTTTTGGAGGCAGACCTCACCTACCGTTCAGCATACTACCCTGATCTTCATATCCAAATTGCAAAAATATTGACAATCTAGATAACTCCAAATTTTTAGATGCCAAACAGATACTTTGCTGTCAGCTTATTTCTAGTGAGATAAGCAACGAGTACCCAAGATATCAAAAAGCAAGGTATAGAAAGAGCTAGCATGGAAGGAATTGAGATGGAATTTGTAAGATCAGGTAATACTTTATATACTAAATATTTCACAATATTCATCACAAATGGATGAATTAAGTAAATACCAAAGGAACATGTTCCCACACTAGTTACTAAGCTGTCTACAGTATTTTCCCCAAAATATCTGGATAGGGAAATACTGAATAGGAGCATGGCATATGCTATGAGGACTGATTGTAAGGCTCCAGGCAAGAAAAAACTTCCGAACATATTACTGCATAGGAATAAAATAACCAATAAAAAAGTAGCAAATTTAGTATGTAATAATTTTACTTTCTGAATGAGCCGATTTAATGTTAACGCGGCAAAAAAAAAGGGTAGACACCTAATTATCCAGGCAATCTCAACCAGAACTAGACGGAGTAGAGGATGCTGTTCTGCATTAATTCGTAAAGAACTTAATAAACTTTGAAAAGCAACATTTGTGCCTAGTTGAAATGAATTGCCAGAAGCTTCAAGAAAGTGATATGAGACCATACCTAAAACTGATAGTAACAGTAACCCATAATTGCTAATTTTCAGCCTTTCCAGAAATGGAATTAACAATACTAGAGATGTTCCAGCAAACAGAAGAGTTAAGAAATAAAGATGGTAGGAAGCACCGCCAAAGAAAAAAATTGATAGAGGATCTTGTAAAAGTTGTTGCATTCGATCAGACTTATTGGTAAGAGTGAAAATGATTACTCTGGATACCAAGAAGATAACACTCCAAATTGCATAGGGAATTAAAATCCGTTCAACTTTCGCTCGCCAGAACTTTGATGAGTAGGCAATCCCTGGTTTAGCAGTCATGAAATAAAAAGCTGCTGCAAGAAAGAATGGAACAGCAAAATAGAAATGTAACCGAAATTCTATAGCACTGGGATTAGTAGGAAGCCCCCAAGTTTCATCTCCTGAATGAACCAGAATAACTGCATAGGTCGATAGTCCTCGGCAAAACTCAATACCCAATAATTTCTTTTTATTCATCGTGATAAACGTATTATCCTGGTTTTGATACATGTATACTACTAATAATCTGCTTATAGCTACGGCTGAAAATGCTAGCTGCGATAGTTTTGGGGTTCATGATGTTTCAGATTTTAAGAGGATATTTGAAAAGTTACAAGTTGGGTAAAAAGCTCTCAGTTTATAAATAATTATCTAAGTTTAAACTAATACTAATGTATGGATTATTGTTGACAATTTGGCGAGATTTCTGGTTAATCTTTTTCAGAAATAATTTAGGATCTCTATAGGTGCAAAATTTTTTCGTAAACCGTTGCCACCTGTTCTGCTGTATTCTGCCAGGAAAACAACTTAGCTCTCGCAAGTCCTTTCTCAATTGAGCTCTTATAAAGAGTGGCGTTTTTATAAAGCTCAATAACTGCATCTGCGATCGCTTGCGGACAATTGGGATCGATCATTATCCCCGCATCTCCTACGACTTCTGGCAAAGATGAAACATTAGAAGTAATCACAGGAGTGCCACAGGCCATTGCTTCCAGAACTGTCAATCCAAATCCTTCATATAAAGAGGGAGCTAAAAGTACATCGGCAGCATTGTAAATTTGTACCAGCTTGGCTTTGTCTGGATTACCAAAATCGCAAATATCTAACTCTAGATGATGCTCTCGAATAAAAGCTTTTTGCTCTTGAGTAAAGTTACCTCCTGTTCGCCATAGGCATATTGGGAATCCCTGTTCTTTTAAATTTTTTAATACTCGTAGGACTGTCAAAATGTTTTTGCGTTGATGGGTGCTACCAACATTCAGTAAGCAAAAAGTGTCAGGCGATCGCTGGCACTGCTCACGAATCTTGGCAACCTCTGCATCAGGTAGTACACGAAATTCTGGATTTATCCCATTTGGGGCAACAGTAATTTGCTCTGGCTTGATATTTAGAATCCGATTTACATCTTTAGCTGTATTTCTAGAAACCGTAATTACATGATCAGCTTTTTCCATTCCACCCACGGAATATTTCCACATAGCCATACTCAATGCAGGTAGACGTGACTGATCTCGCAAAATTTCTGGGTAGATAAACTGTACCAAGTCATGACAGGTGACAACTACGGGCTTGTTAGCTCGATGCAGTCCATAGGCGATATGAGCATCACTCTGATCAATTACATGAAAAATATCTGCCTCTAATCGAGATACAGCGAGAGGATGCCGCCAAAAAGTTTCATAGTATTTTTTAATACCCAAGCCTGATAGATAGAGTTTATCAGGGCTATTCCAGGGAATGGGAGCAATTTCGGCAATTTCCCAATTTGGTCGCACCTTCCTTAATTCTGCTATTAGGTTGTCAGCATAGACCTCTAGACTAAACGTAGATCCTGGTACTCGTCGCACAATCATTACTCGCATCTCATATCTCCCAATAAATTGATTTGATATCCCTACGACTACTTAAATCATGCTTATTTCTGTTTAAGAATTAGCTTGAATAGCCTGATCTAAAATAGAGGCAGTTTTGGCAAGAGAACGCTCTATGTAATGACTTTCAAATGCAGAATTATCAGAGTGAATATTTAATGCTAAAGCTTGCTGTAAAGCTATTTCTAAATCCGTCTCATCTTGATAAACTACTCCGACTTGTGCTGGATAGTTAACTTGGCTACTCATAAAAGGAAAATCGGGACATACTACATAAGTTTGTACACCAATTGCATCTGCCGCAACACCACTACACCTGTAAAAATACTTTGATTTTTCATAATTCAATACAACAACGTCACAGGCTGATAAAGCAGCCATATAGGCATCATTAGTAGATGTATCAATCAATTTTATTCCCTGCAAATCCATATCCTCAAAACATGAAAAATTATCAGTGCCAATAATTAGTAAAATATCTAGTTTTTTAGCAATTTTTGAAATTAAATCAAGGGTATTAGAGAAATTTTTCCCTCGTCGTGATTCTCCAATAATACCAACTTTTTTCTTTCCGATTTCCTCAGTATCAAACCAATCTGATTTATTAGCAATCTTTACACTGCTGACAACAGAGTGCGGTAATGAAATATGTCTTTTTAAATCTTGTTCTTCATAACCTAAATCCATTAGGACAGCAGAGGTCTCAAGTATAATAAATTTGTATCCTAGATAGTGATATATTTTAAGCATCAAATTCATGAATGGGTTTTCATAAGCTTGTTGGATATTATGATTATTTACTAAATAAACATTTTTAGTCCAAAAAGAAACTAAAAAGGAAAAAAATAGAAATTCTGTTGAGAAAGAATATACTATGGCTGCATCTTTATCTTTGGCTTTATTTATTTTTCTCCCCAAATCAATATGATTGATGATTAATGTAATGACTTTAAAAAGATTTCGCAGCAAAACATTATTAATCTTTGGAAAGAGGTTAGGTGCATTTCCTGTAATAATGCAGATATTATTTTTTGAAAGTTTGGCAGATTCAATTAACATTAACTCTAAATTATTACGCATATATAACTACTCCCTTAAAAGAATTATTTTTTATCATATTTGCACGTCGTATTGAGGAAATATTTATGTAATGATCAACAGAAATATCAGAAATAGTGATTAATTTATTTGGCAATAATAAGTATGAAGTGTCATCAAAGTATTACGGGATAAGTATTCTACATATTTTCAATATGTCTCTCCAAGCCTTGCTAGACAAGGTTTTCATTATTTTGCTCATACCTTCTCTTTTATCTCCTTCAAATGGTCTGCTAGCCTTAAAGCAAACGACACAATCATAAATGTGGAATTAGCTTGCCCGGAAGTTACAAAAATAGAACTACTGGCAACAAACAAATTATCCAAACTATGAACGTTGCAGTTAGTTCCTACAACACCATCCTTAGGGTATTCTGACATTCGAGTTGTCCCAACTTGATGAAATCCATCTCCAGCTTGCTCCCAGACGCTAGATTCAGGATCATTTGTCACATACTTTAAATAACCACAGTTATGCTCTCTGAGGTACTGATCCCAATATTTATGAGCTTGAACCACACCATCTATGTCTTGCTGTGTGAACTGAAGATTGATATTTAGCCTTCGCATTCCTAGTGCATCCCTTTCATCGGATAGGGTTACGACACTATTGGGATTGGGTATCTGCTCACTGTGATAGTGAAAAGGATATTCATTAGCAGCACTATAGACAAATAATGCTGGAATTTTTCTTTTGGCAATATATCGCCCATACCCAAAACGAGGAACAAAAGTCAGTGCTTGGCCAAAGTCCTTCAAGACATTTATGATATGCGCCCGATAAATCCCCTGCTCCTCTTTTCCAATGGCGGCTTTTCGCATCGCCGTTGAGGTCAAGTAATTTCTCAGTACAGGCATACTCAATGCTAGGTAGGCAGAAGACAAGATGCTATTTTGATGAGATGGATCGCCAAACTTGGGAGAGCCTAACCAAGCCACAATGTTTGGAAGTTGCTTCTCATGTAAAAACTCACGGGTAAAGGAGAAGCGGCGGCGCAAATAGATTTTATCTGAATCTCGATCAAACCCAAAAACAGTATCCTTGGGAGGTGTCGTGAAATGTATAAGGGCGATGTCTCCTGAAAGATGCCCCATGTAGAATTTTCCTAACAGACCACTATGGTTGCCGATGCCACCTGGATGCTTGCGATCAGAGGCAAGTAGTAGACGAGTAGTATTTAATGCACCACCTGCTAGCACATATTTTTGACATTTCACATAAATAGTCTTTCCTCCTAAGGTCTTTCCATGCAGTAACTCAACTTGATTACCTTGCTCATTAGTTTCAATTTCAGTGCAAGTTAAGCCATAAAGTAGTTTGATTTTTTTAGATTGCTGCAAATCATGAAAATATTCTTTACCAAAGTTGGTAGGCAGAGACCATCTTTCTAGGGTTGAAGTAAAAGCTTCTGCATCAGATAACCCTGGAACAATCGATTTTTGATGAATGTTGGAGATATTTTTGATATTAAATTCTGACTTGCCGCAAAAGAAATAGTCACATGCTCTTTGAAAGTAACCTGCGATCGCCTCATAGGTAACGGGCCAATCAGAATTCTGAATATATGGTCGCTTATCAAAATCTACAGGATCGTAAGGCAAACAACGCCCACCCCAAATGATCGATGTCCCACCCAATTGTCTACGAGTACATTCCGACATGGGTGCATGAAATTTGGGATCGAAATGGCTGGCTTCACCGAGATTTTGAATCTCCTCAGAGAAATGTAAACGTCCACTCTCGATCAAAGCAACATCATATCCTGCCTTGGCTAACTCTAAAGCTAAAACAATACCAGCCGGACCTGAGCCAACTATTGCAATATCCGACCTGAAACTAGTTTCGTTTTCAAGACTTTCTGCATCAATAAACATTTGTATGATTATACCTTTGGTTTAATATCCAGTTGTAAAATGTGCGGTACTAAGCACTCCACATCCTAACTCTAAAATCCTAATTTAAATAGCTATTGACCAATTTCGTCGATATAAAAAGTAAGCAACTAGCCACCAGAACAAGAGAGTGACTAAGGCAAAGAGAAATCCGGCAGTTGTGGGATCAACCCAACTTAAGAAAATATTTTTCTCCAACCAGTTATAGGTGGATAGTGCATCAGTACCTACACCTACGTGGGTTTTCTCCAAAAGTTTAATTACCAACTCCGAACTGATATAGATAAAAATAGAGTTTAATCCTAAAACCTGTGCTGCATGACTCCAACGGTTCTGCTTCCGCACTTCAATCAACTCATAACAGGCTGCCAATAAAAGTAATGCAAGTCCAACAGTGAAGAGTGCATAGGAGCTAGTCCATAGTTTTTTGTTGATTGGTAGCCAGAGGCTCCAAAGTTGTCCCAATACAATGCTGCTAAGACCAAACAGGACTAGTGTCATGCTTTGACTAGATGTACGAATTGCTTTAGTGACTACTTCGGCCTTGAGCCAAGCTCCCGTAAAATAGCCCATCAAAACAATGGCGATCGTACTCATCATCCCGAACCAACTCATTAAACCAAACGTACCAATTTCTTTGTGAGTCAGTATATCTGCTATTTTAGGCTCAGGAACAGGAAAAGCGGCATATGTTGCCCAGTATCCAATTAACAGTAGTGCTGCTATTCCCCACTGAGCTTTGCGAGGAAATTTGAGGACAATAAGAGCAGTAGCTAGATAGGATAAACTAATCCGTTGCAGCACTCCTGATATCTCAAGCTCACTCCACTTGTAAGTCCAAAAGCCATTGATCATAAGTCCTAGGGCAAACAAGAAAACACTACGTCTTAGCAATCGCCAATATAATGCTCTTGTAGGTTTATTATCTTGGCTATATTTAGATAGAGAGAAAGCCATAGCCACACCGACGATGAACAAAAAGAAGGGAAACACCCAATCAGCTAAGGTGCAACCATTCCAATGTGAATGCTCTAGCCAGGGGTGTATTGATGGGGCAAGGCTAGCTATATTAACGAGGAGCATACCTGCAATTGTTATGCCACGAAAAGTATCTAGCGAATGCAAACGAATCGATTGTTTTGGAGGGGGCATAAATTAAAAGTTCCTAAGATACAATTTGAAAAGCCCATCTTGATATTTTCTGAGCAAATAAATTTATATTATTTTGAGGCTTCATAAACTAATTCCTTAGTAATTTCATTAGTAGAGGCTACTTTGGAATTAAAGTACTTACGGATGACCTCAATATTTTTCTCAACTTCGTGTTGAGAATAGCGAGGGTAAGTTGGTAAGTACAACAACTCTTTTTCAACTTTTTTGGAGTTGGGGCAATCGCGATAAAACTCCTCAAAACGAGGTGAATCAGCAGTACTAGTAAAATGTCCAGCAGCTATATCTCTTCCCTGCTCGAACATAAACCTGAGAAGATCCTCTCTCTGAGAATAGAGAACTGGGAACCAAAGGTAGGTGTGAGAGCCATCGGTACGCAGGGGTGGTAATATCAAACCATCAATATCTTTTAGCCCCTCGTAATAAATATGGGCATACTCGATTCTTGTCTTAATATCACGATCAACTTTCTTAATCTGTGATAAGCCAAGGCTAGCCTGCAATGGGGTAAACTGAGATTTATAAATATCAGGAAGTTCTTTTGCAGGCTTGCTTTCCTGCGGTTGTCTACGAACTCTACTGTTAATAAATTCAACATTATTCAGGTAACTGAATCGCAGAATTGGGTAGATTAAAAGTTGAAAGACAATAGGCAAACTAGCAATGTCATGTATCAAACCTTTCTTAACTTTTTGGGTGATACCAGGAAGGGGAGGATGGGAAAAGTCCTTTAACTCAGCATGAATCTTTTCCACCACATCTTGCCGATTAGAGACTACAACTCCTCCAAGCCATGTAGGTACATTTTTGTGCATTTCAAAACTAAATACACCAACATCGCCAATTGTTCCAACTGGTTTTCCTTGTTCTTTTACGCCAAATGACTGAGCGGCATCTTCGATTAACGGAATTTTAGAGCGATCGCAAATTTCTTTAATGTGGTGTGCTTCCGCAGCAAGCCCATGTAAATGAGTAATCAAGACTGCCCCAGTATTGGGATTAATTAGACGCTCTACTTCAACCGCAGAGATATTACAAGTCTGTTGATCAACATCGGCAAATATGGGACGACCCCCAGCAAAAATCACCATGTTGATAACATCAACAATGGTATAAGGCGACAAAATTACTTCTTGTCCGGGCTTTATTAGTGCTTTGACAGCGAGGTATATACCAAGGCGACATTGATAAACACAAACTGCGTAATCAGTGCCGAATCTCTCGCAAAGTGCCTTCTCGAACAAGTCAATTTTTTTTCTGTCTGGCCATAATCTTCCAACTAGGATGTAATTCAAAAATGTGAGGTAGCTGTTCAGATTTGTATAAAGGCGATTTTTAGGATTAGGTCTAAAATTCAACATATGTCTATTTATTTACCTCTCAATATTGCTTTCATAGTTAATTCCTGCGTTCATAGTTTATAGCCCCAATAAATTGTTGCTAGATCGCTAGATTTGAGCCATTTTGACCATCGAGTACACTTTGCCAAAGATTGACTAACCGTTTGGCAATTTTTTGATGGGAATACTGTTGATGTACTCTACTGATGCCATATTGGGCAACTTCTTTACGCCAAGTTGGTTCGCAAACTAGACGCTCTAAAATTGCTACCAATCCTGAAACATCATCTTCTTGAAATATCAGATCGGATCGCCCAATTACATTAGGAATTTCGCCGGAAGAGGAACCAACCACAGGAATTCCCATAGACATCGCTTCAATCAGAACATGACCAAATTGTTCTTTCCAAGTTGCGGTTGACCGAGAAGGTAATACTAATACATCAAACTGACTGAGTTCATCGGGAGCTTTGTTGTGGGGAACAGCACCTCGCCAGAGGATGCGATCGCCAATTTGGAGATTTTCTGCTAGTTTTCTCAGTGCGGCTTCTTCAGATCCAGAACCACAAAGAATAATTTGACTGTTGATACCGCGATCGCGTAGTTGAGCAACAGCACTAAAAATTAGATCAATTCCTTTGCTTTGAGCCAATCGACCGAGAAAGCCAACCCGAAAAGTCGGTACATCCGAGGTAGGCGATTTTGTGACTGGAGTAAAAAATTCTGGATCAACACCCATTTGGGGCATCACTTCTAATAAACCATGATAGTCCCACTTTCGCATGATATCGGCTCCGTCTTGGTTGCCTGGAATAATCGCACTGGCAGTATTAAGCACATACTGACAAATTTTCCACCGAGCTAGGGGCAATTGTCGTAATTGATTTTCCCATCCAAATATGACAATTGGTTTTCCTATGATCCGAGCTAAGATAGCCACTTCAAAAGCACAGATCGAAAATACTTCTTCTTCAACTTGGATAATATCGGGTTTAAAGTCTTTCAAGACTTTCCAGAGTACCCATGGTGCATAAAAATGTGCTCCAACTTTCCCCGGAAATAGGACGGGAGCAGAGTAGAGGTGTAGATTAGAATAGGGACACTCTAATGGTAATTTCCGATTCCATTCTAATGCTGTCCAATTACTAGGAGCAAGTAGTCCAACTTCTACACCTTCAACTTGAGCGATCGCATCTAGTTTGCCTTGATTAACCCCCACCACATAAGCATGGCTGATAAAAAGTACCCTCAGCGAATCGCTAGAAGATTTTGGAGTAATTACGGGTAAGGGATGATTGGGAGTTTCTTTCATGTCCTAAACGCTCGATTTAATAGGTTTATTTGGTCAGCGCCCGAATTTTGTTAACACTCCAATCGATAAATTTTGGTCGATATTGGGGAGCATACAACCAAGCGATCGCGGGAGTAGCTAAAGGTAGTGGTAGTAAGCCTACCCAGATAAACCATATGCTGTAAAATAGCCGCTTTTGCCAGTTAAAGTCTGAGTATCTCCAGAGTGAGCGAATGCCGTAGTAAATTAAATTTAATCCGCGATCATCAGCGATCGGATGCTCCTGAGGATCGAGGCGCAACGAGATAATACGAGACCATAAACGTCCAATCGAGCGCTGATCTAAGTCAGATGGACAATCATAACCAAATTCTTCCGCTTTTTGAATTATTAAGCCAAAATTCTGTAGATCGTGGCGAACAAAACGCTGGAAGCGTTTCGCTGTAACGGTTGACAAAGCCCACTGATTTGAATTATGAATTCTATAGGCTCCCAAAGGCTCTTCGATCGCTGCTACATTGCCATAAAAAGGAACTTGAAATGATAAGTAATCATCGGCTGTAAGCTTGTAGGCATCGGGTATGGGGAACAGCTTTTCTAAAACATGGCGATTTAAAGCATTACCACTCGTTGGGGTGCTTACATAACCACCTTTATCGAGAATGCTTTTCCAGACCTCACCTTGGGAAAGTGGTAATGTCCCTTGAGGCGATGAATAACCTAGGGATTGCCCAACCATATCTACTACTTGCAAACGATAGTGAACCTTGGCAAGTTCTGGACTCCAAATCGAGACAATCCGCTCGACAGTGTCGGGAAATAAATAATCATCTGAATCTAAAAATATGATTATATCTCCTTTACTTTTGGCAAAGCCACTATTGAAAGCTGCGGACTGTTTCCCATTTGGTTGCAAGATCGAGAGGATGTGATCGCCATAGCCTGCAATAATTTTACGAGAGTCATCTGTAGAGCCGTCATCAACAACAATGACTTCAATCTGAGGATAGGTCTGATTTAAGACACTATCGATTGCCTCTGCAAGAAAGCGATCGTAGTTATAGTTATTAATGATGATACTTACGATCAATTTTCGATCCATACTGTAATGGCTCTCAATATTTCAGTAAACACAATACACTGAAGACCACAGATTTCGCATACTAAGTAATGAATAGCGGTTTATTCTTACTTAATTTATAGTATTGTCTCTAGTAAATGTTTAACTTCTAGTCCCGCAACTCTCCAATTCAGCCGCGACTCATATTCATGAAACGCAGATAAAGCTAAGTTTTTATAATCCTCATAATTTGTAAATAAGTTAGTAATGTAATCGCAGTAATCTGAAATATTGCCGACTGGTGAAAATAGTTGTCCATTAATGCCATTACGAATCATGGTTGGTACTCCACCTACAGTAGTAGACAAACAGGGTATTCCCAAAGAGTTTGCCTCAGCAAAAACTATTGGTGTACAATCAGCAATCGTCGGTAAAATGAGAAAATGAGACTCCATAAGGAGTTGCTTGATTCGATCCTGACCTTCTTGGGTGGCTTTGTTAATAAAGCCTAAAGGCTTAAGAAAGTCAGGTATTGGTGAATCAACCATCGGCGGACAACCAACGATAGTTAATTCAGTTTTCAACCCAGATTCATTTAACTTTTCCGTAACTTCATAAGCTATATTGCCTCCTTTTCTAATCCAATCTACTCCTAGAAACAACAGCTTACACCAATCGGTTTTTCGGGATGAAATTACATCTTTAATCGTTTCTGAGTTAAAGGGACTATCTGTATTAGAACCAAAGGGAACAACTTTGACCCGATTAGGGTCTGCACCATAATCATTAATAGCAGATTGAGCAGCCCAGTCAGAGGAATAGATTGCTAGCTTACTTTTTTGTAAAGCCAGTTTTTCCATTTGATGCCAGTCTTGAATCACTTCTTCAGGCAAATTGCTATATTGAGGATAAAAGTTGTGGATATTAGCGAAAGTCCCATCTGCCCAAAACGCCATCGGGCGATCGCATTCTAAATAGGCAATAGGATTAACAGTGGCGCTAAAAATTATATCTGATTTAGTGCTATTTAATTTTTTAGCAACCTGATTGGCATAATGCTTCAAAGTTAAAGTATCAGCATCTTTCTGATAATTCTTCTGCTTAAATAAATCATAGTAATGACGCTTAAACTTGTGAATAGTTCTCGAAGTAACAGCATCTTGCAACGGACCGATATATTCTATGTAAATTGATTGATTTTTCAACGACTGAGCAATATAGTAACCCGTTCCAGACCATTCATTACACCCTTTTAAACTCCCTGCATCGTAAGTAGTTACATAAGCTAACTTCATGAGTTTTTTGTTTTAAATCTGTTAAGAATAGCTTTATTTAAATAGCCAAAGAGGTTAAGTTTATGCTTTTTAGGTAGTGCAATAAACTTAGTAGTTAAAAATTACTCGTAAATTTATCGGCACTGTAAACTAACCAGAAAAATGAGTAAAATAAACCCCTCAGTCTAACTACAATTTTCTAATTTACCTAGAACAACTTCCTGATAACTGCCTGATTTAATAATTCGGCCTTGATCGATTTCGTAAATGCGATCGCAATGCTCAATAGTCGAAAGGCGATGAGCAATGATAATAATAGTATTGCTACCACTCAAAGCTTTTGTTGCCTCTGTGACAAGATGTTCTGTTTCATTGTCCAGTGCCGCCGTCGCTTCATCAAACACCAAAATTTCTCTTTCGTGGTAAAGTACACGGGCAATACCAACCCTTTGCCGTTGACCTCCAGACAAGAGTACTCCTCGTTCTCCCACAATTGTCTGAGTCCCATTGGGCAGTTGCTCAACAACCTCGTTTAATTGAGCCATCTTAATTGCGTTTTTTAATCTATTATGATCGATTAAATGATCCGGAACACCGAATGCAATATTGCGCTCTAAGGTGTCATCGATCAAAAAGATAGACTGGGGTACATAACCGAGTATATTTTGCCAAGCTCTCAGATCTCTATATACCGAAACCCCATCAACTTTAATATCTCCAGATTGCACTTGGAAAAGCCCCAAAATCACATCTACCAGAGTTGTTTTACCAGAACCAGATTTACCAATTATTCCGATCGATTGACCTTTGTGAATCGTTAACGATATCTCATCTAATGCTTGACGTATAGTATTTGGATATTGAAAAGTGAGCTTTTCTAGAGATATTTCTTTCTCAAACAATATATGCTTACTATTTTTGCTTGACAATGCACTGTCAGATTTGCCCCTAAGGTCAATTTCGGAGCTTAGATTTTCCTTTTCTAAGTTTTTTAAGTCAAAAAACAACTGATCAACTGCAAAGGCATTAGACCTTACCATATTCAAGTTAGAAACCAAATTCCCAGATGCTGGAAGCAGGCGGATAGAGGCAAGCCCAAAAATCCCCAGAACAGCGCTAAGATTCTGTTCTTCCTGATTTAGCTTAATAAATAAAAGTGTAAAGCCAACCAGAAATGTGATCATAAACGCCTCGATTACATAGCGTGGAAGATTTCCGTAGCCTTGAGCTAGAGTTAAATTTATGGCAAATTTTGTTGCCTCTTGCTCCATTTGCTGCTCGAAATAGGATTCACAACCAATCACACGAGTCTCTTTTAAGCCACCTAAACCATGGTTTAGAATGCGAATCATTTTACCAGAAGCTAGCCATCCATTTTTGCTCCATCGGCTTAAGCGCTGTTTCATTGATTTTATAAGCCAAAGCATAATAGTTAAAAGCATCACAATAAGAATGAGCGCCATGGGGTTGGTCTTAACTAAAAGAGCCATTAATGCTAATACAACTAGTACATTCGATATAGATGTCAGTATACCCATGATGACACCTATACTGACACTATCTGTTGTGGCAGTAATATTCTGAATTAGGGTTGCGGAATTAATATTTAAGTGAAAACTATAGGGAGCTTTTATATAAGCTTTCATGAGCTTGCAAGACAGCTCACTCTTGATCATATATCCAAATTGAAAAACTGCTTTTTGAGCATGAAAGCTCAAAAATGCTTTCACATAGAATGCAATAATGACTAATAAGCCTAAGACTATTAAGAATTGGTGTTGTGAGTTAAAATTCAACTTTGTATAAATTAGATATAACCAGCTATTACTCTTAACCAAATCTGGGTTAGTTGCGATCGCAATAAAAGGGCCGATGATTCCAGTTCCAAAAACTTCTAGTCCAGAAATAAAGAGGAAAATAAAAATCATTGCAAATAGCCACTTATGATGGCCTTTTGTAAGGTATAGGAGTTTAGATAGAAATTGAATCATTAGTTCTTAATGTTATACAAACTAAATTTTTAGAATGGTTATCTAGAGCGATTTTGCAGTAGAGGTGTTACACCTGCAATGGAGAGCCTGTATATTTTAAAATTTCACATCTTTTACTCAAAAAATGATCGATCATTTCAATATTTATTTTTACCTCACAAGTGTTTACTATATTTTCTAACAAATTCTTCAGAGCGTTTAAATTAACCTCCATGTCCAGCAAATTAAAGTTGCTTTTTGGAAATCCAGAAAATTTAATAATCAGTTCTCTTTGAAACATATTTTTTGGCAACCGAGGATATAAATATAAATAAACAGTAGAGAAATAAACAATAGCCGTTTTGTCTAAGTTATACTACTCGAGTGCTGTTTTAAACGATAGTAAGTTGGACGCAAGGCAATGAACGATCGACGTGCCTTCAAGAAAAGCTTCTGTTGCCAACTTTTCATTGTACACCAGTCTTTATACGCTGGTATCGCGATGTTTGTCAAAAAATCTTGCCATCTTTTAACCATAGCGTCTGGCTGAGTTTCTTTGGAACGTGTCCAACCATTCTCAACCATTTCATGGCGAAATTGTTTATTATCTTTCAGACGTGACAGCGCAAAAATGACCTCCTCCACTGAAGTTGCTTCTAAGTAATCTAAATCGCTTTTACGTTCAGATCGAAATGCTGATTCATATCCTAAAATTGCTGGTACGCCCGAGTGCCAAGCACTGTACAATTTAGAAGCAGGCTTTCCTCTCCAATCGTTTGCGACTCCCATACTCCGAATCGCCAGAATCACATCTGTACTGCTGTAATCATGCCATTCATAATGATTGAGTTTTTTATGAAAATTTAATCCTAAATCCTGAAGCTGATCGTACCAATTTTGCTCCCGAAACTCCGGTACTAAGTTCACTTCATTACCTAAAAACATTACATTTTTAAAGGTTTCACCTCTTTCTAGATTGCGGGGGATAATTGCTGGCTGCGGCCAATGAGGAATAAAGTGACTTTCCCACAGTTCCATTGATCGTTTTGCGATAACTTGATGGGGATTTTGAACGACATGAAGTTGTGCATAGGGATGCCTATCTACATCTGCTCGCAAACACACTAGCAATAATTTAGCCCCAGGCTGAAACGAATTTGCTAGGAAATCACGATGAGTCACAACAATACCTTCGTCCGGCATTTCCGCTACTAACTTGCAAGGAAAGCCGTAATCATTGAGATAAAGATAGGTTTGCAATGTCCAAAAACAACCACCGCTCTGCATTGGAGAGATGGAATGCTGATCGCATTGCCACTCCCAATAATATCTGGCATTCTGCGGTAAGCTACTAACGGATAGTTTAGTGTCAGGAAAATAAAAATAAATTTCTGGTAATTCTTGAAACATAAGATGAACTATTAAAAATATAATTAAGTTGTAATTTTTATCAAACAATATTTTTTATTTCTTGAACCGCTAAATTCAGCCCTCGAAAATGTGCATATTTAAATCGGCGTTCTCGGGGGTGTAAAAACCAACTTCGAAAATAGTTTAGAAGTCTTGATTTCCCAGAATAGTTGGGTGGAGTTTTACCTCGAAAGGATTCTAGAATTGTGACAGAATAGGTTAGTCCTTCTATCAACCTTAAAAGATACTCTTCTTGTAAACGATTTGACGGGATAAGATGAGTCAACTTTAAAGCTGAAAATATTCCAGTGCCTAAACCATTATCACAAGCTGTATATGCTAGATCGATATCTTCACATGCTGAAAGTGATTTACCTTTACGCCCTAACTTGGAACGTTTAGGGTCTTTGCGAATTAATTCAGCATACTTTTCAGCAACAATTCTACGAACGCACAAACCCGCACCATAAGGGGTAGTTTCATCCTGATGGATTAAATTTGACCATTTGTCTTGATTGAACTCCCGGATTGCCAATTTACCCCAAAAAGGCTTCGTCCAGTCTGGCGGTTGTTCCTCAAATTCTGCTACAGCTTGTCCACCCCAGGCTCCAAGTATCGGCCACTGGTTACCAATTTGCAAGGCAATCGCTAAATAGTCCGCATCTAAAACGTTATCGTCATCTACAAATATGATAATATCGGCTTGAGCCGCTTGAATTCCACGCAGACGAGATGGAGTCAGACCTAGTCGCTCCTCACGCAGATGACGAGCATTAAGATGCCAATTCAGATCGACTTTTTGACAAACTGGCTGAACACTTGCATTATCAATTAGTACTAATTCCCACTTTTCCATAGGCAATGTTTGCGCTTTCAAAGCCTTAAGTACGCGATCAAAATATTCAATTCTGGGGTTGTGAGTACAGATGATAATACTGAGGGCAGGTTTCATTTTAGTTGGCTTCTTGTAGGTATTGAATAGCTATGAACGAATGCAAAACTATGCAAATAATTATGGAATATTCGATCTCCGAAAATCGAGATAATCTCGATCATTGCACATCAAACATTTTGAATCATCTTTGAACTTGCAGACAATTCTGTAGTTGTTTCAGTCGCCAACCCTTTGAAAAAATTGAGTAACTCAGGATGGCGATCATACTGATGGATAATTGCCGGATACTGATCTCCAATTTTAACTCGTCCCTGAGCAAAATCGTCAGTAATTTCACTAGAATCTTCAAGACTGATCGTAGCGATAAGTCCTTGATGGTTAGTAGTCAGTTCGAGTTTAATGTGGTTCTCAAAAATCAAGTAAATATGGGCAGCTTGATCGTATCCAAAATCTTGAAAGATCATTTGCGGGAGATGTCTCCACATCTCATCACATAGCTCGGTTAAATAATTCTCGATTTTCTCGGCTGAACCTAGTGTTACACCGGCACAGGCAACTAGCTTATCTGAAAATCTATTCAAAACATCCCGACCATAAGCAGCCTCAATCCAAGTAGATGTATAACGTTCATTTCTAATAATTTTCGGCTCAAGTCCAGAAACTAATTTTCCATCCAGATGACTAAACGGATCTCTTTGAATCACCACATCACGACAATCTGTGAGTAGAACGTTTGAAAAAACATTGTGGTGAGACTTCAAAATTTGGAGTGCAATAAAAAACCGCTCGTGGATAATCCGAACTGCCAGTTGACCGATCAACCTGAGTGGATCAATCGTAGCTGAGTATTTTCTTTTGCTTAACTGACGAGCCAACCAAGTAAAAGAAGGACGGGTTCGGTAATTAGCCAGTCTGGCAAACTGTTTGCGGATGGATGCACCAATATAGACAGGTCTTACAAATGGATACTTTTCTCGCAGCTTTTCTATAGATTTGCGATCTTGGTGATAGACGATTAGAAAAACCGTTGTATTTTTGCAATTTATTGCTACTGACCAGAGGAAAATTTGAATATCAGCTTCGGTGTAACCTGTAGCGGCTGTAATAATTGCATTCATGCCTTGTTTCCTTTAATACGAACCTTCATTATGCTTTTCATCAAGCATCAAGACTCTACACTTAGAGCCTGTCAAGAAACAACTTTTACAATTTATTCTCTAGAAAGCTTACTGAGAAAGCATTTCTAGCTCAAAAGAAGCAAGATTGTTATATGACAAGCTCTTAGGATATTGATGCCCCTTTTAGATAGATTATGCAACTGGTTAACGGAACTTACGCTAGCTAAAGTTAGGCAGCTTTCCACCGGCCAATTTCACCGCCGTAGAGGCTGGCATAGTAAAGATTTCCGTCAAGTCCCGTCTCCATGTCAATGATATAGGGTAAGTTGTCAAACACTTGAGTAGACTTTACAGTTCCATTTGGATTAAAGAATGTTGTATATATAGTTCCCAATCCAACATCGTTGTAGAACAATGCACCATTATAAATTGCGGGATAGGAGTTCCCAGTATAAAAGTCACCCATGATTAGGGCAGTAGTTGGCAGCCCATCAGAGTTCTGGCTGGCATCATGGTTGCGAGTTAGCAATGGAGAAACTACTGTCTGTCCGCTGTTATAGAACGCTTGCGCCTGAGGTAGAGTGCTATACCCTGCATTTTGTGGGGAACCTTCAAAGTAAGGCCACCCAAAATTACTGCCCCTCGTTGCTACGTTAATTTCCTCCCATGTGTTCCAACCTACTTCACCGAGATAGGGAGTTCCTGTTGTTGGGTTGATAGTAAAGCGGAAGGAATTTCGCAATCCGAGGCTCCACACCTTGGAGCGGTTGCTGTCCAGATTACCGTTGGAGAATGGATTGTCGGCATATCCTTGTCCGGTGAGAGGATTAATCCGCAGCAGTTTGCCAGATAAATTATCGACATCTTGGACGCGAGTTGATCGCCAGTCAACTGAGTTGTAGGAAGTTCCATCCCCAACGGTGACATACAACGATCCATCGAGCCCAAATTGAACTTGTCCGATACTATGGCTGTCACTGTCACCTGCCAAGTAGTCTCTGATATTGTTGTTGTGATCAAAGTTGGTATCTGTTGCCGAATAGTCTCTCCCAATATTACTAGTGTCCGCATCTTCAATTAGTGCTGGCGGTGCTGTAATAGTTGAACCATTGACAATTCCAGAGGGAAGGGTGGTGAAGCTAACCGTACTATCCACATCGGGACGGCTGGTGTATTGCCAGAGACTATTCTTGCCGAGCAATACCACTTCACTGTTAGGCAATGCAGTGGTGTAGTTTGTGGCGGGGTTAGCCGTCACTCTGATCAGACGGGCGGGACGATTCCCAAGTCCATCTGGACCTGCTAACCCTGTGTTATTTTGGGTTTCTGGGGGGTCATAGGTAAATAGTAGGTAGACATAGTCCCGACCTTGATTTTGACCAAAGGACGGATCGACAGCCAGCCCTAGTAAGCCGCGATCAGCCACATTATTGACCTGCGCTGAAATATCTATAAAGGGTGTAGGCCGAAGCCCTAAGGACACTGGTAATGGAGCAGTGCTCGTGTTGATCAGCACCCCAACGTCGCTGGTGTGCCAGTTGGCAGTAGCAATATCGGCTTTACCGTCATTATTAAAGTCAGCTACATTCAGACTAAAGGGAGTCCGGCCCGTAATGTAAGTGCTGGGAGCGGCAAAGGTGCCATTGCCGTTTCCAAGCAACACACTAATCGTATTACCTCCAGGATTATCGTTGTTGGGATAGTTGCCCGCTGTATTGGCCGTAAGCAAATCGAGTATGCCATCACCATTGATGTCACCGATCGCCACACCCTTGGGCACGCTACCCGTTGCATAGCTCGCGACTGGTGCAAAGCCACCGATGCCGTTACCTAGCAACACCCCTACCGTGTCAGCGTATTCGTTCGCGGCAACGAGATCGATCCGACCATCGCCATTTAGATCGGCTGCGCGGAGTGAGTGGGGACCATCGCCAATAATATAATTCGATGTACTACCAAAGATCCCAGCACCAGAATTAAGTATGACACTTATTGCATCAGTACCCTGGTTGGCAACTGCTATATCGGCTCTGCCATCGCCGTTGAAATCGGCAAGCTGAAGAGAGTGTGGTGCACTACCAACAACGTAGTCAGCGAAGTTCCCGAACGTGCCGTTACCATTATTTCGCATGATGCGGACGATCGTGCTCCCCCATCCAGTCACGGCGATGTCGATGTCACCATCCCCATCCACATCTGCGGCTACTGCTTCATGGGCCCCAGTTGATCCCGCATAGCTGACACTAGGCGCAAAGGTTCCATTACCGTTACCGAGTAGTACATTGACATTGTTGGAGGTCTGGCTGGCAGTAAATAAGTCAAGCCTGCCGTCACCATTGAAGTCTGCCGCAAACACTGATTTCGGCTCAACTCCAACTCCAAAGTTGACAGCAGGGGCAAAGGTGCCATTACCGTTGCCGAGTAGGACACTGACGTTGTTACTGCCAGCATTGGCGGTCGCTAAGTCAAGCCTGCCGTCCCCGTTAAAATCGGCTGAAACGATTCCATGGGTGTGAGTACCAGTGGCATACTGCTGAACGGGAGCGAATCTCACGGTATTATTTGGCTGTACGAAAGTTCTGACTACCCCACCTTTTTCGGCGATGAACATTAATTGACCATCTGGTGACCAATCGAATGTAGTAGGCTGGTTCAAACCGCCAACTATCTGCTCCCGTGGTAAGGTCAATAGTCGAGGTGGTGGTGGGGTGTATGTACCTATGACCAATTGGGCATCTGCCCAGTCGGCATGATCCGAACCAAAACCATTGCCCCCATCGTTTACCACTAGCGTTAGGGTTTGTTTGCCTGTGACATCGACATTCGCTAACTGCGTATCACTGAGTCCTGTCATGACTCCACTGTCAAAGAGGACTACTCCATCTGCCAAAATCCGGAAGACTACGGAGCCATTTCTACCGACTTCGTCATCTACTCCAACATAGGCGAAGAAACTATTGTAAGCTCCTGCAAGATTGTAGGTGATCTGAGAGCCAGCATGGACTCCCAGTCCTTTAGCATAGGTCACACCATTGAGTGTCAATGTGTTACCATCAGCTGCTTCTTGTTCACCATTTGAGCGATCTCTTTCGACTGGTCCATAGCCGTTGGTTGATGAGGCAAAAGGGAGATCGCTCAGGTACGTTAGAGTTGGCGCAGATCCGTCGCGAATTGAGATCGAAGAAGTGCGAGATGGTCCGAGATCGGCACCTGTAGGATTTTGAATCAACAAACTGACTGTTGTATTTGTATTGGCAGCACCATCATTGAGCGTTTGAACGGTGACCATTTTCTGGGTTTCGCCTGGTGCAAAGGTCAGGGTGCTAATCGGAATCGGGACGTAGTTGACATTCGGAATCGCCGTTGAGTTACCGCCAGTAAAGTAATCGATTGTCGCGACTCCCGTAGTATCTCCTAGTCTTTGAATTGGGATTGTGACAATGCTGCCTTCTGCTACCTGAGAGCTATTGGATCCAACCACCAAGATGGATTCCACCGTGTTCTGAAAGGTGCCTAATAGGGTGTCAGCAGATGTAGTGTTACCAAAGGAATCTCGCACTTCTCCAGCTAATAAGGTCGCAGTGTAGGTACCGCGATCGTTCCAATTCCAGATGCTATCGGGTGCTGTAATCTGATACGTGGCGGTTACCGATGGACTGTTTGTGTTGGGTGTCACACTCACCAATTGAGCTAGTTGAGAGAACCCGTTCGGTCCAGTGACCCGAACATCACTGCTGTTAATTGTACTGACGTTCACCGCAGTAGCATCTGCATATGTAACACTAAATGCGTAAGGTGCAGAAATACTAGTACTGATTGCTGCTGCTGTTAGAGTAGGAGTTGGGGTGCTGGTATCGGGACCCGACGGAACTGAAGTCAACCGAGCACCCGCCCAATCGGCATGGTCATACCCAAACCCATTCCCGCCATCAGTTACCACCAGTCGCAGGTTCTGTCTCCCCGTCACATCGACATCCACAGTACGCGTGGCAGTGATGCCCGTCATTATGCCACTATCATAAATCTGTACCCCATCAGCCCACACTTGGAAGACGACGGAGCCATTGCTGCCCACCGTATCATCTACGCCAATATCTGAAATAAAGCGAGTATAGCTCCTGCCTAGGGCGTAAGTCGTATCCGAGCCAGCATGGACTCCCAGTCCTTTAGCATAGGTCACACCGTTGAGTGTCAATATGCCACCATCAGTCGCTCCTTGTTCGCCGTTGGATCGGTCTCGCTCGATAAGTCCCCAGCCATTCGTCGCCGATGTCGCTGTCAAATCGCTTAGATAAACAGTCGTTCCCACTACAACCTGGAAAGTTCCTAGGGTTGCCGCCGCGATCTCATTGCTGCTGGTATCGCTGACTTGAGTACTTTCCAGCGCGACAATATAGGTTCCCGCTTCGTTTGTATCCCAACTACCACCCGGAGCCCCAATCTGATAGGTTGCTATAATTTGCAAACTGTTAGCAGCAGGAGTTGCGCTGATAAAAGTAGCTGCTTGACTGTAGCCATTGAGACCTGTCACCAACAGGTCATTGGAGTCTAGAGTACTAAAATTGACAGCAACATTATCCCTGTATGTCACTGTGAAGGTATAGGGAGTAGTGCTGCTGGGCACTGTTGTCAGTGTGCTAGCGTTGAGCGTTGCAGATGGAGGGGTAGTATCAGGTGTAGGAGTGCTTGCAATGAGTTGAGCATTTGCCCAATTGGCATGGTCATAAGCAATGCCGTCGCTTCCACCAGTAACCACCAACCGCAGGTTCTGTCTCCCAGTCACATCTACATCCACGGTTTTTGTGATACTGCTACCAGTCATTATTCCACTGTCGTAAATCTGTACCCCATCTCCCCAGACTTGGAAAACGACGGAGCCGTTGTTACCAACCTCATCGTCTACACCAATGTCTGAAATAAAGCGGGTATAGTTCCTCCCCAAGGCGTAGGTAATGTCCGAGCTAGCATGGACTCCTAGTCCTTTGAGATAGGTCACACCATTAAGTGTCAGTGTGCCTCCATCTTCTGCTCCTTGTTCACCGTTGGACCTATCTCGTTCGGCTGGCCCCCAGGCATTTGTCGCCGATGTCGGTGTCAAATCACTCAGATAAAAACTCGGTAAGATTCCTTGGTAGGAGTCCATCAAGGAAGTTGTGAAAGGTATAGCCGTTTCAATCTTGCCAGTAGCATACTCCAGATTCCAATCGCCACCTTGCAGGGAATTGCCTGTAGGATTTGTAGAGGCTGCAACATCCGCTCCAGTCAAAGCACTTATCTCGTTGACGAATGTTTGCCCGAATTCTCCGGCCGCAATATTACATCCGTAAAAAAGAATATCCGCTCCTGGAACAAGAGATGATTTCCATTGTTTTATCTCATTTGCATATTCTTGAAGGGAGTTCGCACTGAGAAAACTGTTTCCTAATTGCAGAGCCGCAACATTTCCATGGGAAATGATATTAATGCCTGACAAACCCTCATAGTGCTTGAGAGTTTCGGTTATTTGGGTAATCCCGTTTCGAGTAGGATCTAGGAGAATTTTGACATCTGATTGCAGGTTTACTAAGACTGTTAGAGGATTGGAAATATTTTGATCGACAAAAGTAATCGTTTGTGGACTTATTAAGTTGTTTCCAGGAAATGCTGGTAGTTGTAGAGGATTTGTGAATTGCTGTGGAACTAATGGCGATTCAAATGTCTGGATAGCAAAATAATTGTCTAACATAGTAATACTCTTCGCTGTTTTTTGTGATGAGATAGTGATTTAACAAGCGTTAATAAAGTTGTTAGAACAACTAGATTATTTAGTAATAAATCTCAAGACTTTTGTTCTAAAATTGCTTTAGCGATTTCAAATAAAGAAATTGCTGGTGGGGACAGCACATGGCAAACATGGATTTAATTTTGTGTTTTGATAATTTTTTAATCATCAATTAAGTACAGGGTAAGCGCATCTAATTTTGTAGCTCTTGATACAGATAAAAACCTTAAAACTGTATCTGAATATCAATTTTTCATTCAAAATAGGATGAATTGTCGTAAATGATTGAAAAAATATGGGTCAAACAACTTTTTATGTTTTTTCACCACATAAATACGAAAATGTCAATCCCACCGCTTGGCTCAGTGTAGTAATTTTGAACTTTTTTGTACTTTGGTTGAACCCCAAAACCACCGTGTCAATATGGTTTGAGATGCGCTTACCCTGGTCGAAGTAAGATTGAGCAGCTAAAATTTTTATTTATACTTTTTGTTGACCAAAAGTAAAATACAGTTGTTGTTGCTCAACTTGAGACGTGGTTTTATCTGAGGTATTTTCAATTAAAAATAGCCCCTTGCGTCTTAGGGATTGTTCAATAAGAACCTCCTTTAAAATATCTTCAGAAAACTGTTCTTGCTGGACAAGAAGCTCTCCTAACTTATGGTTAGTAGCACTTTGTAACGCTAGAATTTTATCCAGAAACTGCTTTCTTACAAGCTTTTTTTCTAATACAAGGCTACCAAATTGAATATTTTGGTTCTTCAGATAAAACTTTAACTGTTTTAAAGATATTAATTGCTTTGACACTAAAATTTCACCAATTTTTAAATTTGGGTTTAAACTTTGCTCTAGTAAAGCTTGTCTGATATCTTCTCTAGTTACAATATTTTGTCGAACAAAAATTTCACCAATTTTTTCAGGCGTAAAATCTAAATTTTCTATATCTGTTCCTAATAAAAGATTCTTTGTTTGATTAGAATTATGCTTATGGGTGATTGCCAACTCCTTAATAGCTAAATAGATAAAATATGGAATTGTTGAAGCGTAACGCTTCCAAAGACGAAGTGGCTCTTGTGTTAACCGATACAACCATTCCAAACATAATTGTTGAACCCAATGGGGAGCGCGTGGAGTAATCCCTGCGTACATAGAGAATACTGCACCTACACCAACCATTACTGCTTGAATCTTTCCGTGATAGTGGGACATCCAAATTTCCTGTTTAGGACATCCCAAACAAACAAAAATAATTCCCGCACCACTTTGATTAATTTCTTCAATTAATTCTGTATTATGACTTTTGTCAATCTCATCAATAGGAACAAAGGGAATGGATTTCATTCCTGCAACTTTTAAAATCGGATATTCTTCGTCTAGTTTTCGCTTAATTTTGTCTAAAATCTCTTGTGTAGAGCCAAGAAAATAAACTGGCTTTCCAGTGATTTCAGCTAAAGCACACAAATTAAGGAAAACATCCATTCCTGATACTTGATTTTGGTGATAAATCCCCAATTGGCGTAACATCAACACTAAAGGCTTGCCATCAGGGGTAACCAAATCTGCTTTATTTAAAATTTTTCTAAATGAAAAGTTCCAATGGGCTTCCATAAGCATATGAACATTGGCTAAATAGACAACCTTACTAGCCCTCATATTTGCCCAGCGCAAAATTAACATAATCTGCTCATCCAAAGGCAAACACGTAATAGGAACATTAAACAAACCTTTCTTGGGTATCATTGCTTTTATCAGTAGTATTTAGATATTCGTAAAGTTTTATAGTGCTTATGCAACTATCACAAGGAAACGTAAATTTCAGCTTATAACTGCTCTCGCCGTTTGTGCATTCCAATCAAAATGAGCCGCTATTCTCATTACATATCAATTATCTGCGTTTAATCTGATTACTTCTGCTCGATCTTTTATTTTCTGCGGTACATCTGCCATTCTCAGGTTAAACAGAGTTTTCAATACCCTTTAACGGCGATTCATGTAGCTAGCTATTAGCTTGGTAGATACATCCGGGGGGGCCGCATCTAAATTACTCTTGAGCAAAACCAAAGTTGATCATCAACGAAAAAATCAGCATTTTCATCTTGATTTACTTTCCGAGCTTCAATGAGATCGCTTAATTCTTTCGCAATAAGCGAGGTTAAAAGACGAAAATCTAGGCTCTATTGAGAATTCAATAGTCTTATTAACATGATGCGTCCGCCCTGTAGATACATCATAGGTATTTACTTATCTTTACCTAGATAACTTATTTATTTCATTTTTTTATACTTGTTGTTACTTATCTTCCTCGTATGCTAAGTATTATGACCAGCTTAAGTCAATAGATATTAGTGCAATTGAACCAAAGTTGTTTCAATTATTACATATTAGATATGTTTAATAAAATCTAAGTAAAATTTAGGCATTGAACATTGACATCATAGTGGATAATAGCAACAGTGGTTTTGTATAAGAAACTAAAAGCATTCTGAAGTATAAATCTAAAATCAGGTTAGCTATTTTGCTAACACTATTACAACAAGCGATCGCAGCACTGGGATAGTGATTGATGGTATTCAGGCTAAGTATGTTTCCCACCACATGGCTCTGCCACCCCTACCGAAGTCAGAAAAAGCTTATGAATCTGATAATGCTTTATTTTTGGCTTCTCATACTCACGATACTGGCATTCAGTTACGTGGTACTAGTCATACATTCAAAAACTCTACTATCGAATGGAGTTCTGGTAATGGCGTACTGTTAGAAGATAAAAACCATACAATAACCAACAATATTATTGCCAGCAGCAATTACATGGCGTCCTATGCGGCTCCTGTCCGTATCAATGGCAATGGTCATAAAATTACTCATAACACTATCTTTCGCGCTGGTCGTGACGCAATTAATATTGATTGGCATACCGCTAGTACAGACGGTCGTAATATCGAAATCGCTTACAATGATACTGCTTTACTAACTTCTGTATAAAAATCCTTGAGCAAACTTTGCTCTTGAATAGTCATAGTCTATCCAAAGAACTTCAAGATAACTCTTTCAATCGCTTCGTAAAGGCAATTGCCTCTAAAGGTTCCAATGCGAATCTGCAAAGATATAACACTTAGAATGCTCATGCATAGCCGATTCATCTATAGCTATTAAACTAGGCTCGATTTAGCCTACAGGCTACTCCTAGATAGATTAGATGTTATTTATTAAATTCTATTGACGAATCAAAGCTTAGAGTACACCCTAAAAAAATAATTGAATATGCATATTTTAATAGCAGCTTTACATAGACCTATTCAACCAACTGGTATTTGCAGACATGCTGCTAATCTAGCCCACTGCTTAGCAGAAAATAAAGAAGTTACCAGAATCAGTTTAGTTATCGGATCTTGGCAACAGCATTATTTTAAAGCTGCTTTTTCTCTTGATTCTGAAAAAATTAAACTAATCATTGTCAACATCAAAAACAGTTCCGTTGTCAGGAATAGTTGGTTTCTCAGTGGCTTACCTCAATTAGCAAATAATCTCGGTTCAGATATTGTTCATCTTTCCTTTCCTTTTCCTTTTTTTAGAGCTAGTTTTAACGCTTATGTAGTTACTACAATTCATGATTTATACCCCTACGAATGTCCTGAAAACTTTGGTTTTCCTCAAGCTTGGTTTAATCGTTTATTTTTTAAGCAATGCATTAGCAATAGCGATGGACTTGCTTGTGTATCTCAAGTTACATTAGAAAAACTAAAAGTTTATTTTCCTCATCTTGATCCACATAAAGAAATCGATGTGATTTATAATTATGTTGATTTTGAAAAGTTAGAACCTAAAATACCTCAACAACTACCGAAAAACAGTTCATTTTTATTGTCTGTTGCCCAGCATCGTCAAAATAAAAATTTAGATTTATTGATTAAAGCTTATTCTTGGTTATTAGATAACAAAAAATTAAATCCAGATGCTAAGTTAGTGATTGTCGGTACTTCTGGGCCTGAAACTCAAAATATTAAGAATTTAATTAGCGATTTATCTTTAGAGACTAAAGTAGTTTTGCTAGCAGCCATCGATGATTCAGAATTATGCTGGCTATATCAAAATTGCCAAGCTTTTGTAATCCCATCCTCTACAGAAGGTTTTTGCTTGCCCCTAGCTGAAGCGTTGTATTGGAGTAATATAATTGTATGCTCTGACATACCAATTTTTAGAGAAATCGGTAGTTATAAATGTACTTATTTTTCTTTAGAAAATGATGCTGTTAATAATCTCGGTCAAGCCATTATTCAATCTATCAGTAGGTCTAGTTTATCAAGCTATACTAATGTATCTCGTTTTGAGAAGTCAAATATAGCCAAGCAGTATTTAAATTTATATTCTAGATTAAATCTAGAAGAAGAAACCCGATTTTTGAAAAATATACAAGAGACTGAAAAACTCACTAAGGTAAAATTTACTATTACTACCTTAGATGAAAGAATTATCATACAAATTCCTGAGAAATTGAGCGTATTTGAAGCACTAAATTTAAAGCAGATTTGCCAAGAAATAACCCAAAGAGAGGCTATTTTCAAAGAAATAATTATTGACTTCTACCAAACAATTTTTATGGACAGTAGCGGTTTAGGAGCTTTGGTTAGTATTTGGAAAACTGCTCAAGCAAAGGGAATTATCGTGCTTTTCAAGAATGTTACACCCCAGGTTTGGTCAGTGTTAAGCCTGACAGGGCTAGATACAGTTTTTTCTATTAAATCTAGTTTTGAAACACATTTTATAGCAACAGATTATGCCTTGGATAAGGAGAGGGCTTTTCGCATGAACAAAGACCAGCTCCCAGCAACTCATCTTTCTGTAAAATCTTGGATTAAAAGATTTATAGATGTTATTGGTGCTTTAGTTGGTTTAGTTATAATAGGAATTGTGTTTGTTCCGGTTGTAATTGCTATTCAAATCGATGATCCTGGGCCTATTTTCTTTAGCCAAGTTCGTTGTGGTTGGATGGGTAAGAAGTTCAGAATTTGGAAGTTTCGCTCTATGTGTATAGATGCAGAAGCGAAAAAATCCCAAGTTAAAAATCAAGTACAGGGTGCTTTTTTTAAGAATGAACAAGACCCCAGGGTTACGAGAGTCGGTAAATTTATTCGGCGAACCAGTATTGATGAACTGCCACAATTTTGGAATGTGTTGAAAGGAGATATGAGTTTAGTTGGGACGAGACCACCCACACCTGATGAAGTAGAACATTATGAAGTACCACAATGGCAGCGTTTAGACATCAAACCAGGAATGACGGGAGAATGGCAAGTAAATGGTCGATCTAGAGTCCGTAGTTTTGAAGATGTAATTCGCATGGATTTGTTCTATCAACAGAACTGGAGTCTGATGTACGATTTGAAGTTGATTGTTAAAACTTTCGCCGTTCTGTTTACTAAAAATAGTGGCGCTTACTAAGGCATTCTTCTGGCACTGTTGGGTGGAACGATTGTACATACGCACTCGAAATTAGCTGCCACAGCCGATGAACATGGCGGTTTGATTTGGGCAATTGATGCCTTACAGCTAGAAGGTCACGGGAATTTGTTATATGTGTTATATAAAGTATTAAAAACTACAACTTTTATGTGATAAATACGGGACTAACTTATTGCACTGTTATGATATTCCTGGCTTACTACTAGATAACCTGAAGATGGAAGCTATGTTTAAACATTTGCGTCGTCACCAGCGGCGAATTAGGGGATGCAAATCTACTGCCGAATTACGTGATTTTGGGCAATATCAAGTCCTCTTTCTTGCTGAAAGCGAAAAACAGCTACTTGAGCAAATTCAGCAAGTACCTGTAGCTCAGTATAAAGTTCAACGTCGTAGATTAGCTTTGTCCGAACTCCTCGCCAACGCAAACATCGCCTTCACCATCAGCCAATTACCACAATACAAGCTTTGGTTAACTAACATACGGAACTTCTCTCTGTGCTTGATTCTCAAGCTCTCACATACCAATTAGATAGCTAGGGTTCGGAGTGCTTCGATCTAAAGTCAGCGATCGCGCTACTCCTCCCAATATTAACCAACTCCCCATCAACAACCGCAATCCCCCATTGCGGAAACTTCGCCAGCAATTTCTTGATCGCAATCTGCAACGCCGGATCATCCCAACACTCCTGTTGAGGTCGCATATCTGACCTCGCTACAATCGCTTCATGCGACCATTTCTCAGCACTGGGGACAGGCGCGGCGGAACTTTTACCCTCATGATCTGCTTTGACTTCTACACCTGAAGCTGAATTTTCAGTCTTTAACGAAGTGGGGAGGGTTGCTTGTGCTTGGGCAAGTTCAAGCAAATCAGTTAAATTTTGAGCGACGGACGCGGCGGAATCAGTACCTTCATGACAGTCCCTCGAGTCAATACCACAATCTTGGTTTTCAGCCAACAAAGAAGCGGGATTACTTTGTGCAGCATCCACAAGCATTAACGTCATGCAGTCCATTGCCACAGGCAAGTCAACTTCATTCTCTGACACGCTTACAACAATCTGAGGCGACGCGACCCCCAAGGGAGCGTGAGCCGTCTCTTCCTCACGCGAATTTCCTGTAAGCGTATCAGAGATACATCTCACAAACTCATCAAATGAGTTTGTGAGATGTTCCTGAGCAGTTCGTAAGGTTTCCTGAAACCCCTGCTCTGACTTATTTTGGACTAAAATAGATGCTTCATATAAAGCACGCATTCCTTCAGAGCCAGCATTCATCTCTCAATCTCCGGCATTTGGTTCTTGTTTTTCAGAATTGTTTTTCTCCCAAAATTCTTTCATTAGGTACCATGTAAATTCTTCACCATCCAGCTAGCTGTTTCTCGTCCATCCTCTATGGACGACCGATTGATGAATAGCTGAGGCACTGGCGCAACCAGAGAAGGCAAGGGGTACACAGCCGGGAAATGGATTTGCACTTAATAAGAAATTACCAGCAGGACGACGGACGGCAGTTGAAGCGTTTGAAGTCATACACGTTGCCTGATACGGTGTATCTTATGTTTCGGTAATACTCAAGTGCCACTGGCTTTGAGCCACAAATATATGGCTACGCCAAACCTTTTTGGGAGCGTTGTGCTAAACCACAACGTTGTTTGCACATATAACAAAGGCGATCGCCCTCGTCTGGTAAACAAAGCGATCGCCTTTTCCCCGATTAACCAACTTTCGATGCTTGGAGCGTCTTTTAGTCATACCCAGACCCCCTGAAAAATCAATGTCGTTTTGTCTGGTATTGCCTACTTTCACTCATAAGTTGGTATTTGAGTCCTGACTGTATTAATTAGTAACCATGTACTATGTTGGGTCTGCTTGTAGCCTTCTTCTGTTTGGTTAAAGCAGAATAGTAAAAACCTGAAACCTATAATTGGTAAGGGTTTTCAGCTTCTATTTCCGTTTTTGCAGCTAAAAAATAGATAAAGTTGTGCTAAAAAAGAATTTCCCAATGTAGGTAAAGTGAGCTTTTGATGACTAAAGAGACAGGATCAGGCATTTGGATATGTTAGTCTCAGCAACCTCAACTAGGGTCTGTCATCAATTAGCTAAGATTACTCAAGCATCTTTTATGACTTTTTAGAATCAAATAGCCCTCCGTTGAATCTTTAATTAAAGCAGACATATGAAAACAAGTAAATCTCATCAAATAGAGTCAATTAATCAAAGTTACCAAAATTATGAAGCTGCGGAAGGCGGATTAAATTTAATTGATTTAAAAGACAACATTATCCGGCAGATTCATATCGTATTAGGAATAACTATTTGTATGTCTTCTTTAGCTTTTTTTAGCGCACTCAGGCGTACTCCTACTTATCAAGCTAGTTTTGAAATACTGTCTGAGCGAGTAAGTATTGAAACAAAAGTTACTTCTTCTGTTTCACAATCCAAAGAAACCACAGAAGACATTGGGGCTGTCACTTTAGACGAAGTACAAATAAAAAACTTAAAAAGTCCTGATATCATTACGCCTGTCGTTACAAAACTAAAATATAAGTATCCAGGAATTAATAATGACTCAATTACTAGCACACTAACCTTAAAAGCTGATGAGAAAAAAGGCATTTTAGAAGTAGCTTACCAAAACAGCGATCGCCAACAAGTTAAAGATGTTTTAGAAGCGTTAACAAAAGCATATTTGAACTATAGTTTAAAAAGAAGACAGTCCGGAGTAAATCGAGGACTAGATTTTTTAAACCAGCAAATTCCCAGAATACAGACTAAGGTTAATATACTTAATTATAAAATCCAACAATTAAGAAAAAAATATAATATTATCAACCCACAAATTCAGGGTTCTCAAATATCTCAAAGGATAGATAGTTATATTATTAAGCAAGTTGAATATAAATCACAACTAGAAAAAACTCAAAAGCTAGCTGGTCTTGCTAAAAAAGAACTCAATGAGCGGTCTACTACATCAACTACAGCTATGCTAATTGGTACTTCCCGATACAATGCATTATTGGAAGATATACAAAAAATAGATAGTGAAATTGCCAAAAAATCCGTCATTTTTTCAGATCAAAGCATCCAAATTCAAAATTTACAAGAACAAAGACGATCCATAGTTTCTCTAATAAATCTAGAAATTGCCACTATCCAACAGAAAATTGACAATCAGATTAGGTTAGAAAAAGAACAGGTACAAGCTATTAATGAAGAAATAGCAAATATCCAACAAAATTTCCAAGAATGGTTAGAGGCTACAGGACAATACGAAAATATCGAACGAGAAATGACAATCACAGTAAAACAGCTGAATGAACTTTTAATTCAAAGAGAAGCCCTACGACTGGAATCTGCTCAAAAAGAAGCTCCTTGGAAGTTACTTACTCTCGTAGGAGAACCCAACACAAATGCTGCTAGTATTGCTAATTATATAGTATTGGGTACCCTCTTAGGGTTGTTGATTGGTGTAGGAGCAGCATTGCTCTTAGAGAGCTACCAAAATCTAGTTTACAATCCTAATCAAATTCAAGAAATTACTAATCAACCAATTTTAGGAATTATTCCCTTTAACCGCTATTACAAAAAATTGTATTTTCTGAAAAAATTCAATTCAATTATTCCACCATATTCAAAAACAGAGAAGTCAAAGAATAAAGATTATCATAAAAACTTTACTTTCAATAATATGCTCTTCCCACCTGTGGAAGCTTATGCTTTTTTAGGATCTAACTTGGGTTTGTTTGAAAAGGATAAAAATATTCATTCTTTGATTATTACTTCCACGGTATCTGGTGAAGGAAAATCTACTGTAGCGCTTAATTTAGCTAAAGTAATAGCTGCGACAGGAATCAGAGTCTTAGTTGTTGATGTTGATGTGCGTAATCCAGATAATTTAACTAGCGCTATGGCATTAAATTCAATCAAAGGTCTAAGTGATATTTTATCGTCTGATAGTTTAAGTACTGAGATAAATGTCAAGAACGTTATTCAAAAATCTTTTTTAGGTGAGAATTTATTTATTTTGTCATCGAGAAATGCAAGTAGTGATGTTAATACTAGTTGCTTACTAGCTTCTTCTAAAATGCGAGACTTGATGAAAGAATTACAACAGATATTTGAGTTAGTAATCTACGATGTTGCTTCTATTGTTGATTATGCCGATGTAAATTTGTTAGCTAATCATGCTGATGGAGTAGTTTTGGTAACTGGTTTAGGTAAATTACCAGGTTTAAAGCTCAAAGAAGCTGTTTCTCAATTAAATATATCTAAAACACCTGTTTTGGGTGTAGTAATTAATAATTTGGTCTAATCTTCTTCCACCACTTTGGGGAGAGAAAAATAAATGTTTTATATTTTCATCTTGCGAGAGTGATTAAAGAAGGATAAGAGGTTATTTGAAAAGTCTAAATTCATAAACGTTAGATGTTGATACAAAACTTAATATTGATACTGATACTAAGCCTAAAAAGGTGAAATTAGTCAACAGAACATAATCTCCTCAAACCAGTTAACATAACTAATTTTCTGACACATACAAGACTGTAAATAACGTGAGTTCGACGGTTAGAAAACGGCAAAAAGCTTGCTAGATATGAAATATAAGAAACTGGGCAGGTGTTGGGTGCGATGGCTACGTCCGCCGCAGGCATCGCTGTTTTCACCAAAGAGAGCCATGTCTACTTTAAGGGGTTGCCATTGTTGGAAAGTTCAATGGAGCAGGCGATTGGCTGCGGCATTACTCCAAAGGCGATCGCTCTCTCTTGCCAGGGAAGTGGGTTCGCGCTCAGTAATCCAGAATGATTTTTAATAATAATCATCCATGCAAAAATAACTTGAACACTTTTGATAGATATATAATGCAAATATGCTCCAAAACCTCTGTTGGCAAAACAATAAAGGTCGCTTAAAAGACTTTTGATTTTTGACAATACATAACATCCGAGCGCAAAACGTACTTTCGCCCTTGGTTAACAGGAGTGCCTTCATGTACTAGTTCATGGACAAAGCACAAAGCCATACCTGTCACTGGAACCACAGCGATATTAGGTAAATGTTCATAGTATCGCCTATCAAAATGAAAACGGGTTTCGCCACCTGCAAAACCTTGATTCAGATAAATTATGAAGCTCAATAGACTTTCCTCACCGTTAGATCGCCGATAAGAACCATCATGATGAATCGCAAATCTCTGCCCTGGATCATAACGATAGAAACGAAAACGCTCATTCAGCCCCACCGCTTGCCATCTGCCAATGATATTAGGAATATAATTTGACACACGCTGCCATAAATCAAAAGCCCGTTGCGGATCATCTAGGATAACGCGCTCATTATTGCGGATATCAGGACGTATTTCAAAACCTCGTAAGGTAGTAATTGGGGCATCTGTATAACCGATGTTTTCGGTTAAAGCAATATACTCCGTACACTCTTGTGGTGAAAGAATATTATCTATAGTGAAAATTTCATTGTTTAGCAAATTTTTTTTAGTCATGGTTGAGTATGAAAGCGTTCCTAGTGATTAGGCAAATCATCATCTATCATAGTTTCAACAACAATGCCGCCAAACCGAGCTTCATCAGCCCAGCACTTCACTCCCTCAATGTAGCAAATATGGCTGTTGTAATTCTCTTTAGTTTCAGTTACAGTTCCCTCAAATCCTCCACTCATTCAAAACCTGGTGTCAACGGTGGTGCAGAAAAAACCTCTAAATAACCCGGTGTCGGCAAGAAACTAGCAAGAAAAGGACAAAACCTTTCAAAGTCCTCCAATTTATCGGAGGATTTAGGAGGATCTACAACGTTGATAAAAATCTCCGAATCTTCCCTCTGCGCTCTCTGCGCCTCTGCGGTTAATTTATTTCTATAAATGATTTAGTTTTTTTGGTACTAAACCGCCAAGTAAGGATTATTGCAGCGATCGCTAAACCAATAGCCAATCCCCACCAAAGACCAATGGCTCCATATCCTGACCAGATCCCGAAACCATAACCAGTTAATAAGCCAACACACCAATAAGCAAAAATACCAATTAACATCGGAATTCGAGTGTCTTTTAGCCCGCGTAATGCTCCCGCCGCAGTCACTTGCACACCATCAACTATTTGAAAAATCGCCGCCACTCCCAGCAATTTCACCGCGAGGGCAACCACATCTGCATTATTCTGATTGCTGGTGTCAATGTAAAGGGAAATGATCGACTTTGGCACTAACCAAAATACAATGCCTGCTATACCCATAGATAAACCTGCAATGGCAATGCCTACATATCCAGCCCGACGAGTAGCGATTAGGTCATTCTGTCCGGCTAACTGCCCAACTCGTACTGTTGTTGCTAGAGAAATACCCAGCGCAATCTGGAATGATATAGAAATTGTTTGTAAAGCTATTTGATGAGCAGCAAGGGCATTTGTTCCCAATTGTCCGATTAAAAAAGTAACAACAGTGAACAGTCCAGCCTCTACTGCAATCAGTCCGCCGATGGGCAATCCAACGTGAAAAATCTCGCCAATGATCCGGCGATACTCTAGGGAAAAAGCTTCGTTAGACAAAGGTCGAAAAATACCGTAGACTGCAAATTCACGCTGATTACAGACATAAACTGTCAAAGCAACAAACATTGCCCAAAGTGAGAGCGTGCTTGCCCAACCGATACCAGCTAAACCCAGCGCAGGAAATCCCAACTTGCCAAACATCAGCACATAGTTACCTGTGATGTTGAGCAGAGTACCCAAAACTACAGTCACCATAATTAACTGCGGCCGCAAAAGAGCCGAAAGGAAGCTTTTAAGTACCCCAAAGCCCAAACCAGGAATAAAACCCAGTGCGATCGCCCTTAAATAAATCTCTGCTAATGCTACTGTATTAGCATCCTGCCCTAGTAGCAGTAGTAAAGCACCTGCATTGTAAAGCAGCAATGTTATTGGCATTCCTAATATCAGAGATATGCCTAGTCCAAGCCGGACAATTGTGCCAACTTTTTCTGTATTTCCCGCTCCGTATGCTTGGGCAGCTAAGGGACTGACAGCAGAAACAATACCATTAGCAATCAGCAGACAAAAACTAAAGATAATAGCTCCCAAACCTCCAGATGCAATTGTTTGGCTTCCCAACCAGCCCATCATGACCGTATCTACAAAAGCAGTTGCAGATTGAGCCAGTTGTGCTGCTGCCAAAGGTACAGCCAATACAAGACATTTTTTAACTTCAGAAAACATATATCTATATAACCCGATGTGAAGAGCAAAGGGGTCTATCTAGTAGTTGGGAAATAGTACATACTATTACCCATCTTGTCTATCCTTGAGATGAACCTAATCCTTTCGATTTCAAAAACTCCCGGACAACATCTTTAATATCACGTAATTCCCCTTCAACTAAATAGTTTAATTGTTGCATTTCATCTGCTGAAATCTTTCCAGCAAGTGAAGCGATCGCTGTTCTTAATTCGGGATATTTTTTCAATGTTTCTTGACGGACAATTGGCACAGTCTCGTAAGGTGGAAAATACTGTTTATCATCTTTTAAGACAACTAAACCCAAGCGAGCAATCTGCCCGTCAGTAGAATTACCCGCCACCATATCCACCTGTTTTTGAATCAAAGCACGATATATCAAACCCAAATCCATAATTTGGGGTGGTTTTGCAAAACGTAAATTGTAAGTTTTAGCTAATCCTGGAAAACCATCTTCCCGTTCTACAAATTCGTAACCGAAACCCGCACGCCACTGCGGTGTATATTGACTAGCTTGGGAGAGAGTTTGAATATTGTTGTGCTTGGCATCTTCACCTCGGATAATCATCGCAAAAGTGTTTTCAAAACCCAAGTTTGGCATTACTTCTAAATTGAATTGCTGGGCGTATGTTTGTTTTATTTTTTCATAAACTTCTTTGGAGCCATTAACTGGTTTTTCCTTTAAAATTGCGGTCAAAGCTGTGCCTGTATACTCAATATAAGCATCGATTTGCCCAGCAGTAATAGCATTATGGCAAACAAAAGAACCACCTAGAGTACGACGAGATACTTTTAAATTAGTTGTTGCCTCGATTTGCTGTGCTAAAAGTTCAGCTAAAACATCTTGTTCGGTAAAACCTTTAGAAGCAACGATAATATTAGCATTATTGTTACTACTATTTAAATTCGGCGTACAGCCAGCGATTAACAATAATACAGCAAAATTTAAAAAGCAAAGTGCCAAAAATTTTTTCATTACTTAACTTTTAATTTATTCTCCATCCAGCCAATTGCGAAGTCAGTTAATAACGCAATTCCCGCTGCCGGAACTGCACCAGCTAAAATTAACTGATTGTTCACTACTGATATCCCACGAAAAATAAATACTCCCAAACCACCAGCACCAATTGCTGCTGCAATAGTTGCAATACCTATGGCAATCACTGCTGCTACTCTTACCCCTGCCAAAATTACTCCCAATGCTAAGGGAATCTCAACTTGCAATAACAATTGTCTATCAGTCATTCCCATCCCTCTCCCAGCTTCTCGAATCGCTGGATCTACGCCAGTAATCCCTGTGTAAGTGTTACGAATTATCGGCAGCAAGGAATATACAGTTAGAGCAACAATTGCTGGGACTGCGCCAATTCCGCCAATTATCGGAACAGGAATGAGTAAGCCAAACAGCGCCAAACTAGGAATAGTTTGGAAAATATTTGCTATACCGAGAATTGGTTGGCGGAGATAGGTTTTGCGTGTAATTAAAATCCCTAATGGAATACCTACAAATATGGCAATTCCAATTGCAATACCTACCAAAAATAAGTGTTCTAGAGTATGCTGAAGAATTTCTGGGGCATACTTAACGAGGAAAAAATCTTTCATAAAGTATCTTGTAGGGAACGCAGACATTGAAGAAAAGCGAGGCTTTCTGGGTGTTGCGATCGCATAAATTCATCCTTCGCCTCCAATACTACCAACTCTCCCCCATACATTAAACCAATTCTCGATGCTAAAACAAAGGCTTCTTGAATATCGTGGGTAACAAACACAACTGTCTTACCTAACTCTTGCTGCAAACGCCGAAACTCTTGTTGCAGTTCTAAGCGCGTAATCGGATCGAGTGCGCCAAAGGGTTCATCCATCAACAGCACAGGCGGATCTGCTGCTAAAGCCCTGGCTACACCTATTCTTTGCTTTTGTCCTCCCGAAAGTTCGTGCGGGTAACGCCCTGCGAATTGTGCTGGTTCTAAACCCACTAATTGCAGCAATTCATAAACCCGCGTTTTTATTTGTTTAGATTGCCAACCTTCCAAAGCTGGGACTAAACCTACATTGCGTTCTACAGTGAAATGGGGAAATAAACCAATTTCTTGAATGACGTAACCAATTTTTCGTCGCAGTTTAATTTCATCCCATTGAGTTGTGGGAATGCCATCAAATAAAACTTCGCCTTGTGTCGGTGTGAATAAGCGATTAATTAACTTCATTGTTGTGGTTTTGCCGCTACCACTGCGCCCAAGTAATACCAGTGCTTCTCCTTGGCGGATGGTGAAATTGAGATTTGACACCAATGGGCGATGATTGCGGCTAAAAGTAACATCGCGGAATTCGACTGTCGTTTGGTTGTTTTGCGGCATGAGTGGCTTTTGATATAGGCGTATATCACATTATTTGTTGATTTTGCTAACGTCCGCGTTGACCTCTTCAGATTTTAGCGATACTGCTAAAAATTGCCTTAAGGCTTTACAGTAGGGAAAAGATCAGAAAGTACGGACAGTAGAAAGCAATAGGTACAACAGTTGGTAATAACTATATTATGAACTCGTTTGAAAGTATAACAATTGAAGGATATCGTCGCTTGTATAATGTACAAGTCGATATGCATGAGCGACCCCTGACGGTGATGATTGGTGCTAATGGTGTAGGTAAAACCTCTCTGTTAGAAATTTTTTCACTTTTAGCAGCATCAGCAAATGCTCAACTAGGAACTAAAATTTCCGAGTTGGGTGGACTGGGTGATATTATGACGCGCGATCAGGCTAAAAGTATAACAATTTCTTTGTCTATGAGTGTGCCCGGTTATGCACCACTCGACTACTCGCTAGAAGTCGCTCCTAAAGGGTTAGCATATGAAATTGCTCTAGAAACACTTACTCAACAAAATGATCGTCAGGCATCGGAACCCTTTAAACACATTGACTCTCGTGGTTTAGATGTTAAATATTTTAATACAGAAGATCAAAAGCTATTGCGCCCAAATTGGGATCATAATCCCTTAGAAACTTCTCTTGCTCAAGTTCCCAAAATGTACCAAGAGCCAGAAAATCTGCGAAAAAGATTAGCTTCTTGCACTTTTTATGGAGCATTAAATGTTGCTCCTAAAAGCCCAGTTCGTTTACCACAATCAATGCGTCCAGTGACCTTACCAGGTTCTCATGGAGAAGATTTAGTTTCCTGCCTTTATTATTTGCGAGAAACTGATTCAGAACGATTTGAAATTATTGAAGATACCCTTGCTGCTGCATTTCCAGATTTTGAGCGTTTATCGTTTCCGCCAGTAGCAGCAGGAACTTTAGCAATGACTTGGAAAGACAAAAATTTTTCTAAGCCTCTTTATATGCACCAGTTGTCTGAGGGGACTTTGCGGTTTCTTTGGTTAGTAACACTGCTGCAAAGTCCAGATTTAACTGCTGTCACTCTTATTGATGAGCCAGAAGTCAGTTTACACCCAGAATTATTAAGACTATTAGCTGATTTAATGCGCGATGCTGCCCAACGAACTCAGCTAATTGTGGCAACCCATTCAGATAGATTAATAAGATTTTTAAAACCTGAAGAAGTTCTAGTTTGTGATTCTGAGGATGGTTTAACAACTATGAATTGGGGTGACTTTTTTGATTTAGAAAAATGGCTAGAAGATTATAGTTTAGATCAAATTTGGGCGATGAACTTAATCGGTGGTCGTCCATGAGAATAGCAATTTTAGTTGAGGGTGCAACAGAAAAAGCTTTTGAGCCGATTTTACGAGATTTCCTTAAGTCACGCTTACAACAACAGATGCCTAAACTTCAGTTTCTACCTGATGATGGTCGGATTCCCAAAGAAGAAAAACTTAGGCGTAAAGTTGAGAATTTACTGACAGGGAGAGATGCTTTCAATGCTGTGATTGCACTAACAGATGTTTATACAGGAACCAATGATTTTCAAGATGCAGCAGATGCTAAAGCAAAAATGAAAATGTGGGTGGGGAATAACCCTAATTTTTATCCCCATACAGCGCAGTATGATTTTGAAGCTTGGCTACTACCTTATTGGCCAACTATTCAAAAATTGGCTGGACATAATAAGTCAGCACCAAGGGGATTACCTGAGCAGGTGAATCACAATAAACCTCCGTCATATCATATTAAAGAAATATTCGAGTTAGGTAAAAAACGCAGTTATAGTAAAACTCGCGATGCAGCCAAGATTTTAAAAAACAATAATCTAATGGATGCAGTTAATCTGTGTCCTGAATTAAAGGAATTTTTGAATACTATTCTGTCTCTTTGTGAGATTGATTTGATTCCATAACTGAACTGTCTCAATTAAACGGCGTTCCGGTTCAGCAGAACTCGCAATTTTGTCTGATAAAATTTTCAGGTTATAACTGTAATTTTTTGGTATCTAATCAGTAATGTAAGAAGGCAAAAGTTAAACCGCTCCTGGTACAAAGAAGACCGCTCACGTTAAATTAGTCCGAATGGCGATTTTCTCCAAAGTAGGGAGTACCTAAAGCTTTCGGGGGTGTAGATTTTCCCAACTTACCGACTAATGCCAATAAAGCGATCGCATAAGGTAGCATTACTAAAAATTGGTAAGGTATATTTGCCCCTAATGCCTGGATTCGCAGTTGTAAAGCTTCTGTAGCCCCAAATAGCAAACAAGCCAAAGCGCTACCTATAGGATGCCATCTGCCAAAAATTAATGCTGCGATCGCAATAAATCCCTTACCAGCACTCATCCCTTCGGCAAAAAATCTTACTTGTACCAGAGTTAAATAAGCACCTCCTAAACTCGCAAGACAGCCACTAATCACCACTGCGATATAACGGACAAATGGTACTGAGATGCCAGCCGTGTCAGCAGCTTTCGGAGATTCACCCACTGCCCGCAATGTTAGCCCAAAGCTAGTTTTAAATAAAATGTATGTAGTTAAAACAACTAAGATAAATAATAAATATACCAAAAAATCTTGCTGAAATAGTAACGGCCCGATCAGGGGAATATTAGCTAAACCAGGAATCATAATTGTCCCAATTCCAGGTAACTGCTGCGTACTACTGCCACTAAACACTAACCGGGCCAAAAACGATGTTAACCCAGCTGCGACAAGATTAATTGCTAGTCCCGATACCAATTGATCAACACGCAAAGTTACACATAAAAAAGCATGGAGTAGTCCGACTAATCCCCCTGCAATTAAGGAAGCGAGAATACCAAGCCAGGGATTACCTGTGTAGAAAGTGGCAGCAGCACTAGTAAAAGCACCTGTAAGCAACATTCCCTCTAAGGCGATATTTAATACGCCTGATCGTTCCGAGTACAATCCTCCAAGGGCTGCAAATGCTAGGGGGACGGCTAGACGTAAAGTAGCTATTAAGTAATCAGAGAAGAAGTTGAGATTATTCATAGGGTTATTTTTTAACGCAGAGGTTCGCAGAGGGAAGCGCAAAGTATCGCAGAGTTTTCTTTGTGTTCCTCTGCGTTAAACCTTCGCGTCCCTCTGCGTTTTTACTTTTATCTCTCTTTCCAGTGCGAAACTGATAGCAATAAATAACACCATAAACCCCTGAATTGCGTAAACCACAGTTACCGGCACACCTGCACTACGCTGCATCACATTTGCACCACTGCGAAGCGCTGCAAAAAACAAAGAAGTTAATACTACACCGATAACACTACCACGACTTAAAAAAGCGATCGCAATGGCATCAAATCCATAACCTGGAGAAACTTGTTCAAATAGCCGATATTTCAACCCCATCACTTCACAACTCCCAGCTAACCCAGCTAAACCACCTGAACAAGCCATCACCAGCATAATGGTACGTTTAACAGATATGTGTGCATAACGGGCGGCAATCGGGTTAAATCCCACTGCCGTAATTTGATAACCTAGAGGCGATCGCACTAACAATACCCATAAAATACCTGCGGCAATTAAACCGAACAAAATCCCAGCATGGGCAAGGCTTTGCGGTAATATAATCGGCAAACGCGATGTTTTGGCAATTAATGGCGAATAAGGACTAGGCGCACCTGTTGCCATTAATGGGTTTTGGACAAGGTAGCTAACTAAATTCACCGCAATATAGTTGAGCAACAATGTAGTAATTACCTCATTCACTCCGCGTATTGCTTTGAGATAACCAGGAATCCAACCCCAAACTGCACCAAAGAAAAATCCTGCCAAAAGTGCTAAGGGGATATGAATCACCGCAGGTAATCCTTGCACATATAACCCAATTAAAGTACTCCCCAACGCACCCAGATAAATTTGTCCTTCACCACCGATATTAAATTGCCCAGCCCGCAACGCCACTAACACGCCTAAACTAGTGAATAATAGCGGTGTCATTTTGGTGAGGGTGTTACCAAATCCAAAGTAGGTAGAGAAAGATTCTTGAAATAAGATGCTGTATGCAGTGATGGGATTTGCCCCAGCAATTAGCATGAGGATAGCACCGACGCTGAGGGCGGAGGCGATCGCAATTAGCGGTGATAGTAGGGGTAGCAATCTAGGATGAATCCGATTAATTAGTGTCAGCACGAGCCTAACCCAATAGAACGCTTGCACTGAGACATAACGGGGTACATAAAAAATTGCATTTTGAAACTTTCCTAAAGCGATCGCCTTCTCTGCATTTCTCAATGTTATAAGTTTAAGTTCCGAAGTCAGGCAACTTAATCAAATATGGCTTACCATCTCCTAAAATCAATTTAAGTCAACTTTATGTGGTACCCGCATTTCTCACAAGCTCATGAAGCTTATAAGTAATAAGTAATGAGTAATAAGTAATGAGTAATAAGTAATAAGTTAAGAATTTTACTCATTACTCCTTACTCACTACTCATTACTCCTCCATTCGAGGTGTGGTGAGAAATCCGGGGGTAGTGTTTCCAGCTTGAAAAATCTGCTCGGCGGTTAAATTCAATTCCGGGAAAGTAGGTGAGATAATGCGATCGCTCCCACGGAACTGTCTGACTTGGTATTCGCCCTCGACTAGTGAATAAATCGATATTGTAGGCTCTTTGGAATTGCCAATCAACGATTTGCCTGCCAGAGCTAGGTAATCTACAATCCAGTACTCTAAAATACCAACTTCTTCATACACACCACGCTTAGTGTAATAGTCAGTACGCCAATTGGTACTAACTACCTCAATCACCAGAGGAATTGATGCGGACTGAGTAACAGTAGATTCCTTTTTCCACAAAGGTTCATTTACCAGATTGGAGCGATTGATTATTAATACATCTGGAGAATAACCGGATTCATTTTCAGGTGGTTTTACGAGTGCTGTTTTTGGTATGAAGTAAGGAAGTTTAAGCCGATCATATTCGATTGGAATTTTTGTAGCTAAAAATCCTGTGATCTCTTCATGATCGCCTAATGGTTGTGTCATTTCTACAATTACTCCATCATGCAGTTCATATCGCCCCCCGTCGGGTTTCCACCGTACAAATTCTTCAAAGGTTACTAGCTTGGTTTTAGGTAAAGCTTGAGTCATAGAGTCACCTTTATGAATTTTTTCTGTTTTTATTGTTAATTGTCTACTGATTTGGATTCTCGTTTAGTAAATTTATCAAGATAATCCCCCAGCCATTAACAAACCAATTTCTTCTACCTTTGCCGTAGCTGCATCCAAAATAGCCACAAACTCACCTCTGTAGATTACAGCAATGCGATCGCTCATTGCCATCACTTCTTCTAACTCAGTAGAGATATACAAAATTGCCGCACCGCGATCGCGTTCTGTTAAGATTCGAGACTGAACGGCTACTGTCGCCCCGACATCTAACCCCCTGGTGGGTTGCATAGCGATAATTAAAGCTGGTGTTTGCGCCAGTTCTCTCGCTAACACCACTTTTTGTTGATTTCCTCCCGAAAGCTGACTTACCAAGATATCTTTCCCTGATGCTCGAATGTCAAACTCTTGCATTGCAGCTTGGGCACGATTAGCGATCGCTTCTTGTTGTAACAAAAAACGGCGACAAAATGGCAGAGATTTAAAAGCTTTTAAAATCAAGTTTTGGGCGATGCTAAATTGCAACACCAATCCCATTGTCTGCCTATCTTCTGGGATGTAGCCCACTGAAGAATCCTTGGGCGTAAACTCAATTTTACCCTGCTTAATAGTCCGCACAAGAGCGATCGCATCAGCTAATTCTCGCTGTCCATTGCCATCGACACCAGCAATTCCTAAAATTTCTCCCGCCCGCAGTTCAAAAGATACATTATTTACAGTAAGAATATTTCTTTCATCAGCAACTTGTAAATTTTGCACCGATAGGATAATTTCTCCTGGTAATGTCGGACTTTTATTTAACTGTAAAGCGACTTCGCGCCCTACCATTAATGTTGCTAACTGTTGAGGTGTCGCCGTTTCAGTTGATGTTGTTGCTACTACCTTTCCCTGACGCAAAACTGTGACTGAATCACAGAGATTCATTACCTCATCTAATTTATGACTGATAAAAATGATTGTGTTACCTGCGGCTGCCAATTGACGCAAGATAGCAATTAATGATTCTACTTCTGGCGGTGTCAAAACTGCTGTAGGTTCATCAAGAATCAATAATTTTGCTCGACGGTAGAGAACTTTAAGAATTTCTACCCGTTGTTGTGCCCCAACAGATAAATTTTCAACTTTGGCAGTGGGGTCAACTTCTAATCCATAAGCTTGGGATAAAGCAGCGATTTCTTGCTGTTTATCTTTTAGATTTAGCCGCCAAGTCTTCTCCATTCCTAAGATAATATTTTCTGTGACAGTAAGTTTCGGTACAAGCATGAAGTGTTGGTAAATCATGCCAACACCTAATTTAATTGCCTCATTTGGTGAAGTAATTTTTATGGGTTTTTCTTGGAGATAAATCTCACCAGCATCAGGTTGATAGAGTCCACTAATAATATTCATTAAAGTACTCTTACCTGCCCCATTTTCGCCTAGTATTGCATGAATTGTTCCAGATGCAATAGAGAGATTGATATTATCGTTAGCAATAAAAGACCCAAAACGTTTGGTAATATTTTGTAAGCGTAAATAGTTCATATTCACAAAGCTGATAGCTCATAGTGAAGATTCGCATCAGTTTTACCCCACCCTAACCCTCCCCTTGTAAAGGGGAGGGAACAAGATTTTTTATTTCCCCCCTTTATAAGGGGGGATTAAGGGGGGTAATTTGACTACGAAAGTTTTTAAGATATCTGTATGTTAAACCTATGTGATTGCTTTCTTCACACAGCGCCTATCCTTATCAGCCTCTTTACAGTCTTAAAAAACGATTTTTTTATTAACAATCTCTTGCTTTGCATTCAATACCTTTTGCTTTACTGCTTCTGGTACGATTGCTCCGAATTTCCCTAAAAATAAGACATCTGTTCTTTCTAGCCCAATTGTATATATTTGCCCTTTAATTTGTTTTTGTTTGGCTAATTCTGCTATATAACCTATGGCTAAATCTAACCGTTTGACAGCGCTGGTTAAGACAGCTTTTGGTGCAACGTCTAATTGATCCTTGGTGTTACCAAAAGCATATACTCCTTTTTCGCCTGCTGTTTGTAAAACTGCGGCTGAGGCATTATCTAACCATTGATAAATGACATCAGTACCAGAAGAAATTAGTGCCAGAGTCGCTTCCTTAGCTTTAGAAACATCATTCCAATCACCTGTAAAAGTAGAAGTAATTTGAATATTTGGTTTAACAGACTTTGCTCCTAATTCAAATCCCCGCAGTTCTCCCTCGGTAGCGGGGAACTTTTCTCCAGCAATATAAGCTAATTTATTAGATTTAGTCACAGAAGCACCGATAATGCCACACAAATAACTAGCTTGTAGGTGATCTATTCGTAAAGAAGCAATATTCTCACCCTTGAGATTACCATTTACTCCGACAAAAAACGTGTTGGGGAACTGTGAGGCGATTTGTTCAATTGCGGCATCAAATTGTCCGCCATGCGCGAAGATGAGATTGTAGCCTTTACGAGCAAAATCTGTTAATACTTCTGTTTGATCTGCTTGTGGTACTTTTTCAACATAGGCGGTTTCGGCACCTAGCTTTTGTTTTGCTAGATTGATACCTTCATAACCAGATTGATTCCAGCCTTTATCGGTAATCACTCCAGGGAGAGCGATCGCTATTTTAAACCCTTCAGCACCACCCGTTGTTGTAGCTGTTGGTGCCGTCTGATTACTACTACAAGCTTGCAGCAGCAAGCTGGTACCAAATCCTGCTGAACCAAGCAAGATAAATTCACGCCGACTAAAGTTTATTGTCATACCTCGCCTTTAGATAGCTATTTGAGTTATTTCAACACTCTAAAGTCGGAGGTGGTCTTTTGGAAACAATTTCTCTCGGATTTCTCAAAGACGCGAGAAATCGCCGTCTCTACAATAATCAGTTTTTTGTAAAAACGGCGATTCATCACGTTTGCTACCTTATCCTGCATTTTATGCAGTTTTAGCATTTTCATCTGATGCTTGTTCTGCAACATTTTTCAGGCGACTCGACCTAATTTTGCGGATGCGGTCGCTATTGCGAACACCACCCGCCATCTCATATTCGCGGCTGTCTTTGCCGTACTTGATTGCAACCACCATCAACATTTTCTCAGAAAGCTGACTCAAGTTTTTTTCCATCTCTTCAATTTCAGTTTTAGAAGAGTCAACCACAGATAGAGCGGTATTATAAACATCAAGTTTGTTGCGTAACTGCTCAATTGACTCAATCAATTTTTCCAGATTATAATTTTCATCAAATTTGATGCTTGGAACAATCGATTTCAGTCCGGCGGATCTTAACTGAACTTTTTCTAAAATGCGGGATGTGCGTTTTTGACGAGACATAAAATTACTCCTTTAAGATGCTGTTATAGCTAGCTTGGCTTAATTGAACTGCGTTTCGGTTCAGCATAACTCACAGTTTTTGTTCATAAAATTTTCAGGTTATATCGGTAATTTTTCGGTATTTCTTTTCAGAATTTAATTAATAATGTAAAAAAGCAGAAGTGAGACCGCTCCCGTCACGAGTGAGACCGCTCCCGTCACGAGTGAGACCGCTCCCGTCACGAGTGAGACCGCTCCCGTCACGAGTGAGACTGCTCCCGTCACGAGTGAGACCGCTCCCGTCACGAGTGAGACTGCTCCCGTCACGAGTGAGACCGCTCCCGTCACGAGTGAGACTGCTCCCGTCACGAGTGAGACCGCTCCCGTCACGACTGAAATCACTCCTGTCACGACTGAAATCACTCCTGTCACGAGTGAGACCGCTTTAGTTTGTTGGGGAGTGCGTAGATGCAAAGCGGCTTAAGCGATCGCATAGTATTCTGTAGAAAAGACTGATGCGATCGCAGTTTGTGGAAGAGCGATCGCAGTTTAGACAAATTCAATTGCTGCGCCGTACCACACAAGCGTGAAATTTAGATGGATTTGTCCTGAAACACAATTCAAAGACTTTCAACTTGACAAAAACATAACTGTTAAAATCAGCATAATGGTGTCAAAATGCAAAACAATACACCCAATAGGAGAAAAATGCCAGCCATTATTAAACTACAACTCTCCTTAGAAACTTTAGCAGAAGCAATATCTTCTCTTGATTTAACAGAAAAACGTCAACTTCAAGAGCTAATTGAGCAACAAATTTTTGAAGCCGAAGAAGCTGTGTACGAAGACGATGCAGAAACAATGGCAGAAATTCAAGCAGTTCGCGCTGAGTATAACGATGGTGAGTCCGTGACTATAGATGAATATCTTGCTAACCGCTCAGAGCAGAGATAATGAGTTACGCGATCGTTATTTCAAAGTCGGTACAAAAGCAGATTGATAACTTACCAAATGATGTTATTGAGCGTGTTATTGAGAAAATTCAAAATCTTGCTTCAGAACCACGTCCCGATGGAATTGTCAAGTTAAAAAGTTCTAATAACGAGTATCGTATTCGGATAGGTGATTATAGAGTTCGTTATGAAATTGATGATGAAAGTCAACTCGTACAAATTTTGCAGTGCAAGCATCGGAAAGATGTTTATAGAAAAAGTTAGTTTTGAGATGCTCAATGTCAACCTGATCGCCTAGTATTTTGTAGGAAAGACCGATATAGCGATCGCGGTTTATGTAACAATGGAGAAGCATTTACAACCCATTGTCTAGTCACGCGCTAACTCCTGGACTAATTCTTCAGAAGTTACTTGAAAAGGCGAAACATTATAACGATCAAGTGCTTCTAGGAATTGGTAACGGCTAACTCCGGCAATTTCAGCAGCCTTAGATTGGGAAAGTGTACCAACTTCATACCACTTGACAGCCGCTGCTAAACCCTCCTTAATAAGTGCGACCAAATTAAAATTTGGTTGAGGTTTTAAACCCTTGTTCCCTTTCGTCACGGGCAAAGGGCAGGAGTCAGAATTTCCTCCTTCCCCCTGCCTCCTGCCCCCTGCCCCCTTCAACCAAAAACAAGCATGACTCGATTTTCAACTTCAGCTATTAGGTTAAGCTGAATCGTCATACACTGAATTGGGAACTAATGAAAACTGTTGCCTTAGAACAATGAGTGAAAGTAAGATACCGGAGATCCTGGAAACCTTTGAGGCAGATTTGCTGTCGGAGTGGACTCAGGAATTAGCCACTGTCAATATTCGCAGAGGCTTGATGAAAGAAGCCGAGCTAAAACAGGAGTGCCGGGAATTCCTGAGTTTGTTTCGTGTCGCCGTTGCTCAGGGAAAGTTGAGCAATATTCAGGCAGGGAATTGGCAAGAGATGCGCTCGATGCTAACCAGCATATCTCGATCGCGATCGCAACAAGGTTTCACACCGTCGGAAACAGCTACATTCGTCTTTTCGTTCAAGCAACCCCTGTTCAACCGAATGCGTCAGCAGTTAAAAGACCCAATTGAGTTAGGTGAAGAGATATGGCTAGCCACAAGCCTGCTGGATCAGCTGGGATTGCTGACAATTGAAGTGTATCAAAAAGCGCGTGAAGAAGTGATTTTGCGGCAGCAGGAAGAGTTGATGGAGCTGTCTACCCCAGTAATTAAACTCTGGGAGGGAATTTTGGCATTACCCATCATCGGTACTCTGGATAGTACGCGTACTCAAATAATGATGGAGTCGTTATTGCAGAAAATTGTTGAAACGGGGTCAGAAGTTGCCATTATTGACATTACTGGAGTTGTAACTGTCGATACCCTCACAGCTCAACATCTACTTAAAACAGTTACGGCTGCCCGTCTCATGGGAGCCGATTGTATAATCAGTGGCATTCGTCCTCAAATTGCCCAAACGATCGTTTATCTCGGCATTGATTTGACTGATGTTACAACAAAGGCAACGTTAGCCGATGCCTTTCTCACAGCACTAAAACGTTTGGGTGCTACCATTACCCGCTCTCAACCCAAATAGGTAGGCAGGAGAAACTAATGGAACGCATTCCCATACTCGAAATGGGCAATTTCCTGATTGTGACGATCCAAGTGGATATGCACGATCAGCTTGCTATGACACTACAGGATGACTTGGCAAACCGCATCTCTCAAACTAATGTTCACGGTGTCTTGATCGATATCTCTGCATTAGAGATTGTTGATTCTTTCGTTGCAAGGATTTTAGGAAACACTGCCAGAATGTCACGGGTGCTGGATACCCAAACAGTTGTCGTTGGGATGCAGCCTGCTGTGGCAATTACCCTGGTAGAATTGGGGCTGTCGCTGACAGACATTCAGACTGCCCTAAACGTAGAAAAGGGTATGGCACTGTTGCGCTCTTCACTGAATAAAACCAAAAATCAGGTCAAATGGCGTGTAGATGACGATGCAGCAGACTGAAACGCTCAATATTCAAACTTCTACAGATATAGTATTAGTTCGGCAAGCTGTGCGCCAGATGGCTGTGGAGATTGGCTTGAGTTTAGTAGACCAAACTAAAATTGTGACTGCTGCTAGTGAGTTAGCCCGCAATACCTTAGACTACGGGGGAGGTGGCACAGTCAAGCTAGAAATGCTTCAAGAAGGGAGAAAACGAGGACTTCGGTTGACTTTTGAAGATCAGGGGCCGGGAATTCCCAATATTGAGATGGCACTGAAGGATGGGTTCACCACTGGGAGCGGGTTGGGGATGGGACTGGGCGGTGCCAAACGACTGGCCAACGAGTTTGAAATTCAGTCTGCGGTGGGAGAAGGGACACGGGTAGTAATTGTACGATGGAAATAATACAGCAGTTTTCTTTTGCATGAGGTACAAAGTCACTGGTTTTGAGGCAGGAGGCAGGGGGCAGGAGGCAGGGGGCAGGAGGAAGAAGGAGGCAGGGGGCAGGAGGCAAGGGGCAGGAGGCAAGGGGCAGGAGGCAAGGGGCAGGAGGCAGAAGGTGTATAATGTTTAGTTTCTTCTAACTTCAAACTTCTAAACCATGAGCTACAGAGAGCAATTTATCTGGCAGCGTGGAGTCAAGCTTGCCATTAACTGCTATCGACTTACCGAAAAATTCCCGAAATCTGAACTTTATGGATTAACTAGCCAGATTAGACGCTCGGCAGTTTCTGTGCCATCTAATATAGCTGTTCGCGCAGCGTCTCGTTAGAGAAGGCTATGGAAGACGAACGCAGAATGAATATATCCAATTTCTACACATTAGTTTAGGAACGCTTACGAGAACTTGATACTCAGTTAATTATTTCCAAGGAAGTCGGATTAGCATCCCCTGAATTATTTACTCCTGTTTTGGAAGAAGTCGATAGGTTTCAAGGAATTTTAGTGTCCAGCATTCAAAAAATAAAATCTTAAAACCCTCCTGCCCCCTGCCCCCTGCCTCCTGCCCCTCATTTAGTTGCAAAGTGCTGTATGAAAGAATCTGTCGTCATTACAATTACTGAATCTAGTCAGATTGGGGAAGCGCGACGGGTAGCGATCGCTTTAGCAACTCGGCTCGGTTTTCAGGAAACCCAACGGGGCAAGGTTGGGATTGTGGTGACAGAGGTGGCGAACAATCTGATCCAGCACGGTCAGGGTGGGGTGTTATTGCTAAGATTGCTCGAACACGATTCAGCCATTGGTATTGAAGTCTTATCGCTAGATAAAGGACGGGGAATGGTTGATGTGGATGAGTGTTTGCAAGATGGCTTTTCCACACGCGGAACATTAGGCAATGGACTGGGTGCAATTTCTCGCCTCTCTGGTTTGTTTGAAATTTATTCCATTCCCAACCAAGGGACGGCGCTCCTCGCCCACCTCTGGTCAGACTCAGCGTTCCATCCGCCCCAAAAAACTTTAGACATTGGGGTGATCTGTTTGTCCAAGCGAGGGGAAAACATTTCTGGAGATGCTTGGGCATATCAAGTGGATAATTGCCGCAGCCTGTTCTTAGTAGCCGATGGCTTAGGGCATGGGCCTGCTGCTGCCACTGCTGCTTTCCAAGCCGTAAGAATCTTTCAAGAACATCATCGCTCTCCTGGTGCGATCGTCGAAGCTGCCCACGCCGCCTTGCGAAGTACACGAGGAGCAGCACTCGCCATTGCTGAAATCGATTTTGAACAACAGTCTGTCCGCTTTGCCGGAATTGGTAATATCGCTGCCAGCATTTTCTCCTTTACTGAACGCCACCACCATCTGATATCTAACAACGGCACGGTGGGACATGAAGTCCGCAAAATTCAAGAGTTGAGCTATCCCTGGTATGCCAACGGACTTTTAATTATGCATTCTGACGGATTAGATAGTAAGTGGCAGCTCGATCGCTATCCAGGCTTGAGTCAAAAACATCCCAGCTTGATTGCAGGTGTTTTATATCGGGACTTTAACCGAGAGCGGGATGATGTGACGGTGTTAGTAGCTAGGGGAGTGGGGTGAAGATGGTAGGGGAGGCAGGGGAGGCAGGGGAGGCAGGGGAGGCAAAATAATGAATAAAGAAGCAATAAAAGATCATAGAGATTTGGGGATTTATAAAATTGCCTTTGAAGCAGCAATGAAAATTTTTGAGCTATCAAAAAAGTTCCCTGTGGAGGAGAGATATTCGTTAACTGATCAAATTCGTAGATCAGACGCTCGAAGACTCGCTACCGCTTCGCTATCGCGTTCTGTGTGTGCAAATATGGCAGAAGCATGGAGAAAACGGCGTTATGAAGCAGCTTTTGTTGCTAAATTAAATGATTGTGAAGCTGAAGCTGCTGAAACTCAAACTTGGATTGAATTTGCTGTCAAATGCAACTACATGAATGTAGAATTAGGACGAGAAATTTATGCAAATTACAACCAAGTTTTATCTGGTCTAGTGAATATGATTAATAATCCATCACCTTGGTTGAGAAATCGTTAAGGGCACTCCAAAAATTAAATTATCCAATTTTTAGCTTGAAGACGATTATTCAGACTCTTCTCCCCCTGCCCCCCCTGCTCCCCCTGCTCCCCCTGCTTCCCCTGCCTCCCCTGCCTCCCCTGCCTCCCCTGCTCCCCCTGCCGTCTCAGCAGTAACTGATAACTGATTTGAATTGGAGTAAAGCGACTTGACAACTATTTTCACCCTCGAAATCCAGTACGAACAGGATGTTGTGCAAGCTCGGCAGCGAACTCGTAAGATTGCAGAGCAATTGGGCTTTGCTGCCCAAGATCAGGCACGATTGGCAACGGCAGTTTCAGAAATTACCCGTAATGCCTTTCAGTATGCCAAAGGTGGAACCGTTGAATTTTCTGTGGCAGGAGAACCGCAAGCGTTTGTGATTCGGATTCAGGATCGGGGTAAGGGAATTCCTCATCTGGCAGATGTTTTGGCAGGACGCTACACCTCTAGTACAGGAATGGGGCTAGGCATCATGGGTAGCCGCAAGCTGATGGATTTCTTTGAAATAGAATCGCTGCCGGGACAGGGAACAACGGTGGTGATGAGCAAAAAATTCTCGAAGCGCACACCAGATTTTACCGATTCGCAATTGCAGCAGATTCGAGAAGCTGTGATGGAGCGATCGCCCCAGAATCCCTATGAAGAGATCCAGCGACAAAACCAGGAATTACTGCGGGCAATGGCAGAGTTACGTAAGCGCGAGGAAGAATTGACCCATCTCAACCGGGAACTGGAAGATACCAATCGTGGTGTGGTTGCTCTCTACGCGGAACTGGATGAAAAGGCAAGTTCCTTGCAAAAAGCAAACGAGCTAAAAACCCGCTTTCTCTCGAACATGAGCCATGAGTTTCGCACACCCCTCAACTCGATTCTGTCGCTTTCTCGGATGCTGCTAGCACGGATGGATGGCGATTTGACCGTCGAGCAAGAAAAGCAGGTGACATTCATCCAAAAGGCGGCGAGCGGATTATCAGAAATGGTCAACGACCTGTTGGATTTGGCCAAGGTGGAAGCTGGAAAAATTGAAGTGCGTCCCAGTTCCTTTGAAGCTAGCGACTTGTTTGCAACCCTGCGGGGAATGCTCCGCCCATTATTGGTTCAAGACTCTTCTGTTGCGCTGATTGTGGAGGAACCTGAAGGCATAGCTCCACTTTATACTGATGAGGGCAAAATCGCGCAAATTCTGAGAAACTTTGTCTCGAATGCACTCAAATTTACCCAGCAGGGAGAGGTGCGCGTGAGTGCTGTGCAAAGGGGTCATACCGTGACATTCTCCGTGTCTGATACGGGGATCGGTATTGCGATCGCTGATCAAGAGCGCATTTTTGAGGATTTTATCCAAATTGAGTCTTCTCTGCAAAAGCAGGTGAAGGGAACCGGGTTAGGATTGCCGTTATCACACAAGCTAGCGGAGCTACTCGGCGGTAGTATTTCGGTTAAAAGTAAGCCAGGTCAAGGCTCTACCTTTACAGTATCGATTCCACTCATCTACCCATACACAACTGAATTTCCCACCTTAGTACAACCGATCGTATCACTTGAGACAACTCGGCTGCCCATTCTGGCGGTTGAAGATCATCCAGAAACGCTATTTATTTACGAAAACCACCTTCAGCAGTCAACCTATCAATTAATTGCCACCCGCACCTTAGCCCAAGCAAGGCAAGTATTACAACAAGTCCGACCAGTGGCGATTATGCTAGATATTATGCTAGAAGGGCAAAACGGCTGGACGTTCCTGCGAGAACTCAAAGCAGATGAAATGACTTCCACCATCCCTGTAGTCGTTATTACCATCATTGATAACGAGAAGCAAGCACTGGCACTAGGAGCTAACGGTTTTCTGATTAAGCCCGTAGAGAGATTGCAGCTGTTGAATAAACTTAATACGCTAATTAATCAGAACAAGCCTCAAAAAATCTTGTTAATTGACGATGACCCTGCCTATCGGTATCTGATGAAACAGTTGTTAATAAATACACAATTGAGTATTTTAGAAGCCGCGAACGGACGGGAAGGATTAGCGTTGGCACAACGCGAGCAACCGACTGCGATCGTGCTTGACTTAGAGATGCCAGAGATGAGCGGGTTTGATGTACTAAAACAGTTGAGGCATAATTCAGTCACTTCGTCAATTCCTGTAATTATCCACTCATCTGCCCAACTGGATGCCCAAGCGGACAGCTGGTTAGCAAAACAAAGCATCGCTATTCTTTCTAAAGAAACAGGCTCTCAAGCAACGGCGAACACCCAACTTCAGGATGCGCTCGTCAAAGCCGGGCTTGTTCTAGAGGTTTGAGGGGGAATTCATGTCTGAGCCACAAGTTACAGTTCTCCATGTGGATGATAACGAAGCCAATCGTTACGTTGTGATCCGGATTTTGCAAGATGCAGGCTTTAGGGTTGTGGAAGCAGCAACCGGAGCAGCAGGATTAAGGGCAGTTGTTGAGCATCTACCTGCTCTGGTAATTTTGGATGTCAAATTACCCGATCTTACAGGCTTTGAAGTCTGTCGCCAAATTAAGGCAAATCCCGAAACTGCTTTTATTCCTGTGCTACACCTTTCTGCAAGTTTTGTTCAAAGTCAGGATAAAGCAGAAGGCTTAGACAGTGGTGCTGATGCTTATCTTGTCCAACCTATTGAACCTATTGAACTGGTGGCTACAGTGCGATCGCTGCTGCGAATTCGACGGGCAGAAGAAGCAGCTTTATCTTCAGCACGAGAGTGGCAAACGACTTTTGACTCCATCAATGACGGTGTATGTCTGGTAGACAAAGAAGGTAGAGTGTTGCGCTGTAATCGAGCGATGATGCAACTGGTTCACAAGCATTCTAGCGAAATTTTAGGCCGCACCTACTATGAGGTGATTAACGTAAAATGGGGAATCGAGGACGGCATTTGCTTTCGCCGTGCTACAGAAACTCACCAACGGCAGGTTTTAGAAGTTCAGTCTCAAGAAAGATGGTTTGCCAAAACTATGGACCCAGTTCTTGATGAGCATGGGACTCTCACAGGTGCTGTTTTCATCCTATCCGATATTACCGAACGTAAGCGTGCAGAAGCTTTACTGCAAGAGCAGAACGATCGCCTTAATCGGCTGATGGTTTCTTTACAGGAACAGACTGAACAAGCGCAGCAAGCAAACCGCATCAAAGATGAATTTTTAGCAGTGCTGTCTCATGAATTGCGATCGCCCTTAAATCCGATTCTGGGATGGACAAAAATCTTACAAACCAGCCAGCAGAACGCAGCTAAAACTCAGTATGCACTGGACACGATCGAGCGCAATGCCAAGCTGCAAGCACAACTGATCGAAGATTTGCTTGATGTGTCGCGCATTCTCCAAGGCAAATTGAGCTTGAAAACAGTTCCAGTCAGCCTAACTTTTACTATTAAAGCTGCGCTGGAAACGGTGCGACTTGCTGCTGAAGCTAAATCTATTCAAATTAAGACAATATTTGAACCAAACGTTGGGCAAGTATTGGGTGATTCTGGTCGCCTGCAACAGGTTGTTTGCCCGGATTTCTCACAAACTCAGAAAAAAGCGGAGCTTCAAACTGATAAAATGTATATATGGTAAGCATTTGAGCAGTTTTAACCGATGAATCTACCCGCAACGCGATCGCTCCCAAAACAGT
>JAHHHR010000014.1 GCA_019359245.1 Nostoc desertorum CM1-VF14
AACTGTTTTGGGAGCGATCGCGTTGCGGGTAGATTCATCGGTTAAAACTGCTCAAATGCTTACCATATATACATTTTATCAGTTTGAAGCTCCGCTTTTTTCTGAGTTTGTGAGAAATCCGGGGTAAATTCTCCTGTCTGATTCAGCAATTTAGAAATACTAGGAACGCAGTAAGTTCGCATCAAAGCAACTTCGAGCGATCGCGTCATATCCCAAGGAAACTCATAGCCATTCATCAAGTTATAAATCCGGCAATGATCTTGCACTGGATCAAGTTGCTGAATTAGGTGAAAATTTTTATAACGATTGAGAAGCATCTGAAATTTCTCTGTATAAATTCAGTTATTTATTGACATCTAGCAACCGCGAAGTTTCTAACCGACTCATCCACTTCTCTAAATAAATTCGATTACCTTTTTCCTCATTTGGATCTTTAGTATCCAAAGGATAAGGCATCAGTCCCAAAATCGTCGCTGTTGTCACGCAAAACATCGATTTTTGGAAACTTATGCAAATTTGTACCCGCAAATCATCTTCACCCCGAAGACTGCGACGATAAATTTCGTGCAAATACTCTGGAAGATAATGACGCATATCCTGCATCAACAAGGTGGGAGGAATACCCGCACCGCCGATGGGCAAAGGATCTGCATACAATGCACCATATTCAAATCGGGTTTGATCTGGGGGAATTTGATATCCTTGGGCATTGTATGAAACTGTACCGTGGAAAGGAGTTCCTCGGAAGAATACTGCTTCTACATAAGGTATTGCTGTATCTGCTAAGAAGGTCAAACCAACGCTTTTGGGAATGATTTCATAGACCTCACCTCGAATTTTGACGGCGTAGGTAATTGGGTTTGATGCATTTGCCACTAACCCTGCTTTAATATGTTCTACAACTTGGGGAATCGATTTGATTTCACCTCGGTCGTAGCGGTCTGATAAGTTGAGGAACATATCAGCCATTACTCGCCAGAATTGACCTAAACCTGTGTAGTAAGCAGAGACACGCAATTGTTCTGTTAAGAAATCTGGAAACAGTTGGTTAACAGTCGAAATTAAAGGATTATTTTTAAATTTTGCAGCGATAACGGCTTGCGCTATTTCTTTAAATTCTGTTGTATCTAAATAGGTATCTAGTCCGCCGCCACCGTGCCACATCATGCCTTTCATGCAATACTCTGCATATTCAAAATTGATTCGATCATGCCACCAGTGACGGAGTAATTTCTGAAAAGAAACCTCTCCATTAAAGTATTTAAAAAATGGGAAAAATATTAAAAACTGATGCTCGGCAATATAATTAAGATTTTTTGAATAGGCATCTAAAACTACACCATAGCTTTTAAGAATACCAACAACTTCCAGCACATTTTCTGGATTATCGGGGAGTAACGCTTCTCCCTTTTGCAGACGTTCAATATACTCAGCTAAGGGATTGTGAACCGCTTTCTTTTTAATAGTTACCATTAACATCTCTCCAAAAAGTATAGGGATTGGGGCATTGGGCATTGGGCATGGGCATGGGCTAGAGAACTTGGGGACAAGGAGAATTGGGGACAAAGGGAAAGACTTGTTTCAAGTTCTCACCTCTTGTCCCCTTATCCCCTTGTCTCCCCTGCTTCTTCCCCATTCCCTACTCCCTAATCCCCAGTCCCCACTTTATCCAAAGACACAGCTACTACTAGGTTTTGGCTATTCACCATTGCTGTAATTGTTGGTTCAGTCCAGCGTGCTAACCAACCAGGTTGAATGCCGAAAATCACAATCAGCACCGCTAAAATTGCCGCCGGGGCGCGATCGCTCCAATACACTCGTGGTAAGTTGGTAACTTGTGCAGATAAGCGTCCAAAAAAGGCGCGGTTGAGAAGTATTAGGAAGTAAACCGCAGTTAAACCTGTACCAATCATTGATAGCAGGGTTTGCAATGGAAAAACTGGGAAGCTACCCCGAAAAACGATGAATTCGGAAATAAACCCGACCATTCCCGGTATACCAGCGCTGGCCATCGCTCCCACAACAATCAAGCTACCAATTACAGGCATACCGCGTTCTGGGTTCAGCAGTCCTTGGAGAACTTCTAAATCCCGGCTTCCAGCTTTTTTATACACAACCCCTACTAGCAAAAACAGCATGGCAGAAATCAAGCCGTGGCTAATCATCTGCATAACAGCACCCAACACACTTAATGGTGTGGAAGCCGCCGCAGCTAAAAGCACGTAGCCCATGTGTCCAATGGAACTGTATGCCACCATTTTTTTCATATCTGTCTGGGCGATCGCACATGATGCACCATACAATACACTCACTACAGCCCAAGTCGCCAACCAAGGAGCCACATAAGCCCAAGCTTCTGGTAATAAGTTCATACCAAACCGCAGTAAGCCATAAGTTCCTAACTTCAACAATACCCCAGCCAATAGCACAGAAATTGGTGTGGAAGCTTCAACGTGAGCATCTGGCAACCAAGTATGGAAGGGAACCAAGGGAATTTTAATGCCGAAACCTACCAAAATCCCTGCTAGCAGTAAAAGCTGTGTCGCTAAAGGTAGAGTCGTAGGGTTCAAGGTTGATAGTGCAAAGCTAGAGGAACCACTTAGCCAAACCATACCGAGGAAACTTGCTAAAATCAAGATTCCCGAAACAGCAGTATAAATAAGAAATTTTGTTGCAGCATAACCCCGCTTTTCCCCACCCCAAATGGCTATCAAAAGATATAGCGGAATTAATTCCAATTCGTAAAACAAGAAAAATAGTAATAAATCCTGTGCCAGAAAAGCTCCAGTCACCCCAACGCTTAATAATAGTATCAAAGAGTAATAAAATTTAGGACGCTGTAGGGATTCGTCGCTGCTGTAAATGGCAATGCAAGTTAACAATCCATTCAAAACCAGCAATGGCAAAGATAAACCATCTATTCCCAGATTATAGTTCAAGCCTAAAACATCTATCCAAGTGAGAGACTCAGCAAACTGTTGAGTTATTTCCCCTGGATGGAACTGAATTGCGAGTACTATTGTCCACAAGAAAGCGATACTGGCAAAGACTAAAGCCACCCCACGGGCAAATTTGCCACTGATGCCAGAGGGCGAGAAACCAATTAAAGCTGCACCGATTAACGGCACTAGAATTAAAACACTAAGCATAGACTTCAAGTAAGGGGCAGGGGGAGCAGGGGGAGCAGGGGGAGCAGGGGGAGCAGGGGGAGCAGGGAAAAGAATAACCTCTCACTCTTAACTCCGCTTAAAAAGGCAATTTATCTAGCAAACCCAATGACCAGCTGATGAAAAAACCCAGGACGCTAACAACTGCTAGGATGGTCAACATATAGCCCTGAGATTGTCCAGAAATACTGTATTTTAAAGTTTGTCCACCGAAAATAGTCGCAAATCCAACTAAGTTCACCAAACCATCGACTAAATAGCGATCGCTCCAAGCAGAAATTTTAGATAGCAGTGCTACTGCACCCACTACCGTTACCCGATAAACTCGGTCAATATAAAAATCATAACCTAACAAGTCTTGCACAAATCTCCACGCCAAGATTCTGGATCTTGACCAAGCTTTGTGTAGATGAACTGTAGATCCTACACCTACCCCCACGACGGTAGAAATAAACAACGCTAACGCTACGTACCAATTAATACTTTCCCAATCTGGTAGCAAGTACCATTGCTGTAGCATCAAAGGCACAAGCAGAGTCAAGACTGTAAGAATCACCATTGGTAAGGCCATCTGCCAACCAACTTCTGGGGTGCGACGGGTTTTCTGCTGCGGTTTCCCCCAAAAGACTAATCTAAATACTCTGGTCAAGTTTAATGCTGTTAAGCCATTGACCAGTAATAAAACTACAATTACCCAAGGGCTAATATTCACAAAACCGTCAGCCCATGCTAACATTGCCCAAAAGCTTCCTAGTGGTAGCAATGTTACCATCCCGGCTGCACCGACAATAAAAGCAGTAGTTGTGGCTGGCATCCGTGACCACAGACCACCCATTTCTGTTAAGTCTTGGCTTTGGGTAGTCAAGATGACTGAACCGGAACTCATAAATAATAATGCTTTAGCGATCGCATGAGTTAACAGCAACATCAAGGCTACACCCCCTTGCTGCAAGCCCACCGCCAAAAACACTAAGCCCATGTATGCACTGGTGGAATGAGATAGCGATCGCTTAATGTCAATTTGAGCTATGGATACTAATGTTGCTCCAATCGCTGTCACCGTTCCCATGACTACTAATACATTCAAGGCAACTGGCGACAGAGCTAACAATGGTTGTAGTTTATACAGTAAATAAGCACCACCAGCTACGACTAGTGAGTTTCTCATTACCGAGGCGGGGTTGGGCCCTTCCATTGCCTCATCTAACCAAAGATGCAGGGGAAATTGGGCGCATTTCCCAGCAGGCCCAGCAATTAACGCCAACCCTAGCAATGTTGATGCAATTGGGCTTAAATTAGCCGTTTGCGCCCACTCATATAAATCTGAAAAGTTCAAACTCCCGGCTAAGGTAGAAAGCGTCACCACTCCCATCAACAGCAACAAGTCTCCCACCCGTTTGGTCAAAAACGCATCCCGCGCTGCCGTCACTACTAGCGGTTGAGCATACCAGAATCCCACCAGCAAGTAAGTTGAAAGCGTCAGTACTTCCAAAAGGGCATAGCTGAAAAGCAAAGAATCACTGATTGCTAAAGCACTCAGCGCTGCTTCAAAAAATCCCAGCAGCCCAAAAAAACGTGCCAACGACCAGTCTTTTTCCATGTAACCCAGAGCGTAAACTTGTGCAAGTAAGCTTAACCCTGTAATTAAAACTGTTGCCCCAATGCTGACTGCCGAAAGTTCCAAGGCAAAAGATAAGTCTAAATCAGCAGCTTTGAACCATGTCACCAGTAACTTTTCTGGCTCTCTATCCCAGATAATGTTAAATACAAACAGACTATGGGCAAAAGCCAAAACCGTCATCAACAAGTTTATGTATGCCGCAGGTCTTGGCCCTGTTCGCCGAATTATTCCTATTCCCCACGGCAATGTCAAAATTGCGCCTAATAAGCTATATAAAGGCACAAACCAACTTGTTGAAAATAGAAATTCATTCATTTAAATTCACCTTGACAATTCAGCCTTGATTTTAAAAAAGCTTTCAAACAATTATTTATTTTTAGAGAATTGAACTAGTAAAATTTCAATATTTTTTTACTATTATTTCAACTAAATTATCAAAAGTATTTTTACTTTACTTTACCTATTAAACTTCTATAAAATATAACTTTACATATGCAAAAGCATTTACTTGTCTTCACCCTACCTCCGTTTTTACATTTATATTTCTACTTTGACCAAAGTACTTTATACGGTATATTTGAAAAACTTATATCTTTTTCACTTAGTCCTTGTAAACATAGCGAAAATCGTTAAAAGACAGAGACAGCACAAGATACAGCAGCTTGTCGTCCCTCGCCAGATCAAATTACCCTTGTTTATGAATGTCGTTTTGTAAATGTGATAAAGAAATTATAAAGCATAAGCGCCTCCTCTTGGAATCAGTGAACTTTAATTGCTCAGGAGGACAGATAAATTTTTGTTAAGTTTTTTAAAACTTTCTTATCATAAACTATTATAGTAATTTATATTGCCAGAAAGGCCAACCTTTCCTATGCTTAATTTGGAAGTGTTTTCTTAGCTATTAAGATCAAGCTCTCCCCGTCAAAAATTTTAAGCGACAGTACAGATTGGATTAATATTGTAGGAGTTCTGCGATGCCAATTGCAGTTGGAATGATTGAAACGAAGGGCTTTCCAGCAGTAGTGGAAGCTGCTGATGCGATGGTGAAAGCCGCCCGTGTGACTTTAGTAGGGTATGAAAAAATTGGTAGCGCTCGCGTCACCGTGATAGTTAGGGGAGATGTATCGGAAGTTCAAGCTTCTGTAGCAGCTGGAGTTGAAGCAGCGAAAAGAGTTTTTGGTGGTGAAGTGTTATCCACTCACATCATTGCTCGTCCTCACGAAAACCTGGAATACGTCTTGCCGATACGTTACACCGAAGCTGTGGAACAATTCCGTACTTAAAAGCTGTTTAAACGAAAGTAATTAACGCTCTTTACCTGATTGAGGATCACTTTTGTCCAAGGCTAAAAACAATAAAAAAGGGATTAAAACTAATGTCAATTGCAGTAGGAATGGTTGAAACGCTAGGCTTTCCAGCAGTCGTGGAAGCTGCTGATGCAATGGTGAAAGCTGCCCGTGTTACTCTAGTAGGCTATGAAAAAATCGGCAGTGGTCGAGTTACCGTAATTGTTCGGGGTGATGTGTCGGAAGTGCAAGCTTCCGTAGGCGCTGGTGTTGAATCAGTGAAGCGAGTCAACGGCGGACAAGTGTTATCTACTCACATCATTGCTCGTCCTCACGAAAACTTGGAATACGTCCTACCAATTCGTTATACCGAAGATGTAGAACAGTTCCGGGAAAATGTCAATGCAATTCGTCCTTTCGGTAGAAGACCGTAATTTGTAATGCAAGTCGCCAAAGTTCGCGGCACAGTAGTTAGCACCCAAAAAGATCCAAGTCTTCGAGGTGTAAAACTACTGTTGTTACAATTAGTGGATGAAGACGGTAACATCCTGCCAGAATATGAGGTAGCAGCAGATAGTGTGGGAGCAGGAGTCGATGAGTGGGTACTTGTCAGTCGTGGCAGTGCCGCTCGTCAAGTTCTTGGCAATGAACAGCGACCGTTAGATGCAGTGGTAGTAGCGATTATAGATACTATTCACGTTGAAGATCGCCTCATTTACAGCAAAAAAGATCAATATCGATAAGTCATTAGTCATTTAGTGAGCCAGCGCGGTTTTCTCCCAAAGGGAGAGGCTAACGCCAAGGGGGTTTCCCCATGAGTGACTGGCGTTAGCGCAGCGCTAGCGTTCGCGCAGCGTCTCGTAGAGAGGCACGAGCGTCACCCGTAAGGGTCATTAGTCACTTGCTCTCGACAAAAGGCAAATGACAAAGGACAAATGACAAATGACAAATGACAATAGAGGAGGAATCTCGAAATGGCAGTCCGCAGCACGGCGGCACCTCCAACCCCGTGGTCGAGGAATTTAGCTGAAGCGCAAATCCATGAAACAGCCTTTGTGCATCCGTTCTCCAATCTGATTGGAGATGTACATATAGGTGCAAATGTAATCGTTGCTCCGGGGACTACGATTAGAGCGGATGAAGGCACACCTTTTTATATTGGTGAAAACACTAATATTCAAGATGGTGTTGTGATTCATGGGTTGGAGCAAGGTCGAGTAATTGGCGATGATCAAAATAAATACTCGGTGTGGGTAGGTAAAAACAGTTGCATTACCCACATGGCTCTAATTCACGGCCCAGCTTATGTAGGGGATAATTCCTTCATTGGCTTCCGCTCTACGGTGTTTAATGCCAGGGTGGGTGCAGGTTGCATCGTAATGATGCACACTTTGATTCAAGACGTAGAAATTCCCCCAGGTAAGTATGTACCTTCGGGAGCGATAATTACCAATCAGCAGCAAGCTGATCGCTTGCCAGATGTGCAAGATCAGGATAAGGACTTTGCTCATCATGTGGTTGGAATTAATCAGGCGCTGCGAGCTGGTTATCTTTGTGCTGCGGATAGCAAATGTATTGCACCAATTCGGGATGAGAACACTAAATCTTATAAGGGTAATGGTGTTACTGTTTTAGAGCTAGAAAGGAGTAGTGAAGTGTCGAGCAATAGCTTGGGTGCAGAAACAATAGAGCAGTTGCGCTATCTATTGGAACAAGGGTATAAGATTGGTACAGAACACGTAGACCAAAGACGGTTCCGCACGGGTTCTTGGACTAGTTGCCAACCAATTGAACCGAGATCCATCGGTGAAGCGATTGCAGCATTAGAAAGCTGTGTAAATGACCATAGCGGCGAGTATGTCCGCCTGTTTGGTATTGACAAAGATAGACGACGTGTGTTAGAGAGCATCATCCAACGCCCGGATGGTGATTTTAAACCAGCTACCAATTTTAAGGCTCCGGCTAGTAGTCATAGTAATGGCGGCTATAGCAGTAATGGTAACGGTAATGGTAACGGCTCTAGCAGTGGCAAAGTCAATGGCGAAACTGTAGAGCAAATCCGCCAACTTTTGGCAGGTGGTTACAAAATTGGTATGGAACACGTAGACGAGCGCCGTTTCCGTACTGGTTCCTGGACTAGCTGCAAGCCAATTGAAGCAACTTCTATAAATCAAGTAATTTCCGGCTTGGAAGAATGTATAGAAAGCCATCAAGGCGAGTATGTGCGTTTAATAGGTATTGATACCAAAGCCAAACGGCGGGTATTAGAAACAATTATCCAACGTCCAAATGGTCAAGTAACCTCCTCTGGTAGTCAGAAATCATTTACTAGCAGTGGAACTTCTGGTAATGCTACGGCAACAGCTACTAGCAACCGTTTGAGTACAGAAGTGGTAGACCAACTCCGGCAATTATTGGCTGGTGGGTATAAGATTAGTATTGAACACGTAGATGAACGACGGTTCCGTACAGGTTCTTGGACTAGTACCGGTCAGATTCAAGCCTCCTCAGAAAGAGAAGCGATCGCAGCTATAGAAGGACACCTTGGCGAATACCAAGGGGAATATGTACGCTTAATTGGTATTGACTCCAAAGCCAAGCGTCGGGTATTAGAAACGATTATCCAACGGCCAAATGGTCAAGTAGCCTCCTCTGGCAGTCAGAAACCATTTACTGCTAGCAGTGCGCCTACTGCTACAGCAACAGCAACAGCTACCAGTACCCGCTTGAGTAGTGAAGTTGTAGACCAACTCCGACAATTATTGGCTGGCGGCTCTAAAATTAGCCTTGAACACGTAGACCAACGGCGGTTCCGTACAGGTTCCTGGACTAGTACCGGTCAGATTCAAGCCTCCTCAGAAAGAGAAGCGATCGCAGCCGTAGAAGGACACCTTGGCGAATACCAAGGGGAATATGTGCGCCTAATTGGTATTGACCCCAAAGCCAAGCGTCGGGTATTAGAAACGATTATTCAAAGACCATAGTAGGGAGTAGGGAGTAGGGAGTGAGTCATTGGTAGATTAATCAATAAATAATTCTTCCTCCCCTGTTCCCCCTGCCCCTCATCCCGATTCCCCACTCCGGCTTCCGAGGTTAAAATTTCCATGTCTGTGCCGCTACTGCGCCTCAGCAATAACTTTGATTCTTACATTAGTGGTGAGGTGACTATTCATCCAAGCGCAGTACTTGCACCTGGGGTAATCCTCCAAGCGGCTGTAAACAGCAAGATCATCATTGGGCCAGGGGTCTGTATTGGGATGGGAGCAATTCTCCAAGTCCATGAAGGAACCTTAGAGGTAGAAGCAGGCGCAAACTTGGGAGCCGGTTTTTTGATGATCGGCAAGGGCAAAATTGGAGCAAATGCTTGTATTGGTTCGGCAACAACAGTTTTTAATTATTCAGTTGAACCTGGACAAGTAATTGCACCTGGTTCAATTTTAGGAGACACCAGTCGGCAGATTGCTCAAACAAAGGAACCAGAACCATCCACGAATAACCCTACGCCTACAAGTGCAGCGCCGGAGAAGGAAAAGGAAAATGGCTTAGGGGGAGTTAAGGAAAAGGTCACTTCCTCAACTAACTTCTCAGCTTCAGCTTTTGTGGATTTCAAACAAAATAAGTCAATTTCTTACTTTAAATCTCCCGCCTCTCCAGAAAGCCAGCCTCCTCCTGTGGAGGAACCGACCAATAATGCTGACTCCACGTTGCAACAAGCTGCCCAAGAGTCTACAGAACATCACTTAGACCCCAGTCAGCCAACTACAGAATCCTCTAACGGTTTCGGGACTCAGATTTATGGGCAAGGGAGCATAAACAGACTGTTGACTACATTGTTTCCCCATAGACAATCCCTGAACGACCCAAACTCTGACGATTAGTCCAAGTAAGTGTTAATTGTAAGTTGTCAGCTTTGTGATTATCTGGGAAAGTTCACATGGAAACATCTAATCAACGATCTTTGAACGCTGTCGAGGGAGTGAGTAATCGAGACACCTTCCAAGATACTGCTTTGGGTTTAGTTTCTACCCGCAGCTTTCCTGCAATAGTTGGGACGGCGGATATGATGCTAAAGTCAGCAGGAGTTCATCTAGTTGGGTATGAAAAAATAGGTGGTGGATATTGTACTGCGATCGTGCGGGGTGGAATTGCTGACGTGCGTCTTGCCGTAGAATCTGGTGTCCAAACGGCTGAACAGTTTGGTCAGTTGATTTCTAGCTTAGTGATTCCCCGACCTTATCCCAACCTAGATATAGTACTTCCCATCACAACCCGTTTCACTAAATTGATGGAGGACGGCAATTACAGCCGTCTGAGTAATCAAGCAATTGGTTTGGTAGAAACACGGGGATTCCCAGCGATGGTAGGCGCGTGTGATGCCATGCTTAAAGCTGCTGATGTTCATTTGGCTGCGTATGAAAAAATAGGTGGGGGTTTGTGTACAGCCATTATTCGTGGTTCCGTAGCAAATGTAGCAGTAGCAGTAGAAGCGGGAATGTTTGAGGCAGAACGCATTGGGGAATTAAATGCAGTAATGGTAATTCCTCGGCCGTTAGATGAAATGGAGCAAACGTTGCCATTAGCAAGCTGCTGGATAGAAGAACGCGAACCGTTAAACTTACCAGTGAATATTAAAGAACAAGTTGCCGAAATCGAGGTACTAAGATTACCTGATTTAACCAAGCTCCCGACAAAAATTGCAGAAGAATTATGGAATGATGAATGATGATAGATGAATTTGGGGAAATCATCATTCAACATTCATCAGGAAGTAGAAGGATCTTACGCTTTTCTTGTTGTTCTGATAATAGCTTCTTAAATGCATAAGTAAAATACCTTTGTTTTAATAGAAGTAATAGACTTTTATCTATAGTAAAACTCATAAATTTCTATGGGTATTGCTATAGCATTTGCAAGTGTTCAGTAATACTAGTTTTATATCGATAAATAGCTATTTACAGGAGAACCAGCTTTGAAGCAAGCGACGCTGCACCAGTTAAAGGTATTCGAGGCGGCGGCAAGGCATAGTAGTTTTACTCGCGCTGCTGAGGAATTGTTTCTCACGCAACCTACCGTTTCTATGCAGATCAAGCAACTCACTAAATCGGTAGGGTTGCCATTATTTGAGCAAGTGGGGAAGCGGTTGTATCTCACCGAGGCAGGACGGGAATTATTTGCCACTTGTCGGCAGATTTTTGAAAGTATAGCCCAGTATGAAATGAAGGTGGCAGATTTAAAAGGGCTAAAACAGGGACAATTACGCTTGGCAGTGATTACAACAGCAAAATATTTTATCCCACGCTTGTTAGGGCCGTTTTGCGAACTTTATCCAGGAATTGATATCTCGCTGCAAGTAACGAATCACGAGCAAATTTTGGAACGGATGAGTAATAATCTGGATGACTTATATATTATGAGTCAAATTCCAGAGAATATGGATGTGACTTACGAACCATTTTTAGAAAATCCTTTAATAGTTTTTGCACCGATTAATCATCCGTTATCTAAAGAAAGAAATATTCCGATCCAACGTTTATGTAACGAGCCTTTTATTATGCGAGAACCTGGTTCTGGAACTCGTCGGGCCGTCCAAAGTCTATTTGAAGAACATGGAGTGACAGTAAAAGTTAAGCTGGAATTGGGAAGTAACGAAGCTATTAAACAAGCGATCGCAGGTGGTTTAGGAATTTCGGTTTTATCCCGCCATACCTTACTATTAGACGCCTCAGAGTTTAGCATTTTAGATGTCCAACACTTTCCCATTCAGCGAAATTGGTACATGGTTTACCCAGCAGGCAAGCAGCTATCTATCGTCGCTCGTGCCTATTATGAGTATCTGATAGCTGCGGCAAAAAATTTTGTCAAGCAAAACCCTAATCCTGCTTCCACTACGCTTGAAGCAACTCACGGGTAAAATAATTCGTAATTACGAAGTTACCTAAAGGGGTTGACTGTTAGACCAGGAAGCATTGACAATTAACCAGCAGAATCAATTAAAAATGGGGGAAAACTGGCAGTGGTTAACCCGGAAATACCATCTTGGCGCAAAACAGTACAAAGCGAGATTGTAGCTGTTACAGTGTACGCTGACAGAGCATTAGTTACACGGCGGGGTGTAGTTGATTTAACAGGAATTGAACAGGAGTTAGTAATTACCTCACTGCCAGAGACTCTAGAAACTGAATCTGTCAGGGTTAGTGGTATAGGGACGGTAGAGGTGCGCTTGCTGGGAGTAAGTAGCGATCGCATCTACACTACTGAGCCTGTAGCGGAGCTTGCACATTTGACAAGGCAAATTGAGCAGTTAGAAGCAGAAAAACGCCACCTGCAAGCCCAAGTGGATGCTTTGGCATTGCAGTCTAGTTTTCTCGCCGGATTACGTGAAAAGACAGAGGAACCCTTTGCACAGAGTTTGTCTCGGAAAAATCTTAGTCTCAGCGAAACATTGGATTTTCTGAACTTTCTCGGAAGCCAGTATAGTGAATATGCGATCGCATCTGAAGAGTGCAAAACCCAACAGCAGGAATTAGACAAAGAACTGCAACTACTTTTCGCCTCATTGCAAAAAATCCAAACACCCCATCCTAAAGAGAGTTTTAGCTTAGTTGTAGGAGTTGAAGTTGCAGGAGAAGGCGAGTTTGAGCTAGAGCTTTCCTACCTAGTGAATTGCGCCAGTTGGACTCCTTTATATGACTTGCGTTTCAGCACTACCAGCGATATTGTACATTTGAGCTACCTTGCAGAAATCACTCAAAGCACTGGCGAAGATTGGATTGGTGCAAATCTCACTCTTTCTACCGCTAAACCAGGATTAGGTACACTCCCACCCAAACTTGAACCCTGGTATATTGATGCACCACGTCCACAAATGTTACGACAACGACAATTGGCTGCCCAGCGGCCACTGTTACCTCCCATACCAGAACAAGCTGCTCCTGCTGCTAAAGCAGATTGGCAAGAAGAAGACGAAGTTGGACAGGATAATTTCATTCCAGCAGAAACCGTTACAGCAGAAGTATCCAAAGAAGGGAATGTAGTTACCTTTAAATTGACTGGTGGCAGTAACATTCCCAGTGATGGCGCACCTCATAAAACTACAATTTTCAACGATAATTATCCTTGTAACTTCGATTATGTGGCAATGCCACGCTTGGTAAGTTTTGCTTATCTACAAGCTAATGTAAAGAATAGTTCCAACGGCGCGACTTTGTTGCCAGGCAAAGCGAATATTTTCCGCGACAATGTTTTTATTGGGACAACTCAGTTAGAAAATATAGCACCAGGGCAAGAGTTCAAACTGAACTTAGGCATTGATGAAAGTTTGAAAATAGAGCGTGACTTAGTTGAACGTCTGGTAGACAAAAGATTGATTAGCAACCAGCGCCGGACTACTTATAGTTATCGATTATTGATTACTAACTTAATAGATAAAGAAGTGAATTTGGAAGTAACTGAACAATTGCCAGTTAGCCGCAATGAGCAAATTAAGGTGCGCCTTAGCCGTAGTAACCCACAAATTCAACTTGGTGAAATGGGGATTTTAGAATGGCAGTTAACTCTTCCACCACAGGAAAAAAGAGATATATATTACCAATTCAATGTTGAGCATCCGCCTGAGTTAATGGTTGTTGGGTTAGATATTTAGAATCGAGATGAGAGTTGAGCAGAACATCATAGCAGTTATTAATTGGATGCAATTGCGAATCATTATATTGTTTACTTAAAAATTGCTTCTCATTACAGCAGTTTGCAAGTTCATAATCTCTCTTTTGTTACTTTAGAAAGGAAAGAGGGATTATATCGTGTCCGGTTAAAGACTTATCATTAAGATCGCAGAGGTGCAGAGGGGAGGAATCTTTGTCTTTTCTGCATAGATTTGGTAATTATAGCTAATTAGGCGGACTTGATATTACTAAGTTAAAACGCTATTTAATTCTTCAAACTGATACCAATCTATAAAAACTCTGATAGAGATACATTTATCGTAAGGTATCGCATTGCCGCGCCCATACCAATGTATTTGTCTCATTATTAAAGTGAAATTGTATGAAACTTCTACAGCAAGGCTTTCACGATTCAGAAATTAGAATTTAGATGCGCGAAAACTTATTTACAAGTTAGTTTTTAATAATTAATAAAAATTATCAGCTTATTAATTAAATATATTTTTTTTCTGAATAACTGCAATATGTATTTTTTCTTTTACGGATTGTAGTTAAAGAATTTAAGTTCGCATCCTCATGATTTGCTGCTTACTAACAGCACAGTGATTTCATATCTAAAATCACTTATTAACTCTCTCTTAATATTTTCTTAAAAGCCGACTTTTACTATTAGGGTTCTAAAGTTTTGCTGACAGTATACTCATGAAATTATCAAGACGTAACTTCTTTACATTAGCTGGTGCGAGTGCTGTCGGTGTTACAATGCTTTCTCCTCTGGAAGCTTTATATGCGAGACGTGCTAATGGCCAAGTTGTAGGATTGACTGATGGTTACGGTCCATTAGCACCTAAGCTAGCCGAAAATGCAGATGAACTCCAAGGTGTCATTCTGGGTGGTATTAACTTAGGCAATACTGCCATTTTGCAACTTCCTCCTGGCTTTAATTACACAGCGATCTCAATAAGAGGTCAGGCAATGAGTGATGGCGGTACTGTGCCTGGGAGTCATGATGGCATGGCTGCATTCGAGGGTCCTAAGAACACCACAATTCTGGTGCGGAATCATGAAGTGGGTGCTTTAGGTTCTAATCCAGTTCGTGTAACTCAATCAAAACTATACGATCGCCTGGGTGGCGGCACGACAAATATTGTAGTTGGACCCAATCGTCGGGTAATCAAGGATTTTGCTTCTCTGGGCGGCACAATTCGTAACTGTGCGGGTGGTCCCACTCCCTGGGGTACCTGGATTACCTGTGAAGAGGACGTAACGCTTCCCTCATCTGGTGGAGCAACCAAAAGGCATGGCTATAATTTTGAAGTGCCAGCGACAGACGAAATTCAGGTTGCCGATCCGGTGCCTCTGGTTGCTATGGGACGTTTTAACCATGAAGCTGTTGCTGTTGATCCGGCAACTGGATGGGTCTATCAAACCGAAGACAGGGGCGATAGCTGTTTCTATAGGTTCCGCCCTAACCAGGAAGGTAACTTGCAAAGCGGTGGCGTGCTTGAGGCGCTTGTAATTGTAGGCGCACCTGCGGATACGCGCAAAGGCTACCTCGGCTATAAGAATATAGCGTTGTCAACCACCTGGGTTCCGATTAACAACGTTGATCCCAATACGGATAGTGGTCCTGCTTCAGTGCGAGGACAAGCCCAGGCAACGGGTGCTGCAATCTTTGCGCGGGGTGAAGGTGCTTGGTATGGCAATGGCGCGATCTACTTTACCTGTACCAGTGGTGGCGATGCTGGTTTTGGTCAAGTTTTTGCTTACAATCCTAGTAACGGCACATTGACTTTAGTCGTTGAGTCTCCTGGAGAAAACGTACTAGACTTCCCTGATAACATTACAGTTGCTCCTTTCGGTGACCTGATTCTTTGTGAAGATGGAGGCGGAGACAGTTATATTGTCGGCGTTAATCAAAGCGGCGAGCTGTATCAGTTTGCAAAAAACAATATCAATGACAGTGAATATGCAGGAGCCTGCTTCTCACCTGATGGCAAGACAATGTTTGTCAATCTCCAATCCCCTGGAATTACTTGTGCGATTTGGGGCCCTTGGAAGAGAAACCGAGCATAAGGTTAGTTATATCTAAATGATTTGATCGCTTACAGGGCTACTCCAGTTTATTCTTGGAGTAGCCCTATTTTTAGTAAGTTTTGAATGAGATTCCAGGAATACAGAGGAGACAACTGGAAATGAATCTGCTGGTTCGAGAAGTACAAGCCAATGATGCTGCGGCGATTATTGGCATTCTGAACCCTATCATTGAAACCAGTTTATACACTGCCTTTGATACACCGCTCACAGTCGATGCCGAACGGGAGTATATATTGAATTTTCCCCAGCGTGGGGTGTTTCATGTTGCTGTGCGTTTTCCAGAGCAGACAGTTGTTGGTTTTCAAAGTATGGAACCATTTGCGACCTTTACCAATGCCTTTGACCACGTGGGAATCATCGGAACATATGTGGATCTTTTGTGCCGACGACAAGGCATTGGCAAAAGTCTGTTTGAGGCTACCTTTGAAACCGCTCGCACCAAAGGATACGAAAAAATATTAACCTACGTTCGCGCCGATAATGCACCTGCGTTAGCTAGTTATCTCTGGCATGGTTTTCGCATAGTTGGGACGGCACAAAGACAAGCCAAGATCAAAGGAATGTATATAGACGAGATCATTATTGAACGGTTTTTGTAGACACCAGATTACTTTTGGTTTGACCCAGAAACGCTAGAATTTACAGGGTTCCATTTGCTTGATGGTTAATATCAACCGTTGGAACCCAATCCTCAAGGCTGGTTGTGGAGTCAACAGCTAGGTTTGTATTTAGGAGTTGATCAAGAAAATTTACGCTTTTTCACTCCTGAAGGAGAATTAGTTGCGACACCGGAAGAAGTTGCACAACAAGAGAAAAAACGCAGCGATCGCTTGGCAGCAAAACTGCGAGAATTAGATATAGATCCAAAGACTATTTAGCCTGCACGCTGTTTTGCTTAAGCCTGTTGGCGCGAATGCTATATATCTTCAGGAAGAACCCATTTTGGTGGTTCTGTTATTTTTTTCCGCAGACGTTCTTGTGCCAACTCCAACATTTGGTCTAAGGGAGTCTCTTCAATAAATTTTGCTGCGGCTTCTCTAAACTCGATATTGGGGCATTTATCCCCTAAAACACATCCGTTAACACAGGCTACAGCGCAGTTAATTTTTTGCTCCACAGTAAATTCCTCTCTCTAAAAGTTATTAGTTATGAGTTGTGAGTTATAACATTCCATCCCTAACTATTCACCCTTTACCCTCCAGGTAAATTTTACCTTGCCAGTTGTCATCTCATTAGTCTAAATACTTACCATTTAGAAAGTTATCGGTTATGAGTTATGATTTTGACTCCTAACTTCTCACTCTTATGAAAGGCGCTCATGTCAGAAGTTTTTGCTACTACTGGAACTATCGCTGCGATCGCTACTGCTGTTGCCCCCCAACAGGGTAGTGTTGGTATTGTACGGGTGTCCGGTTCCCAAGCAATGGCTCTAGCCCAAACTCTTTTTCACGCTCCAGGGCGGCAAACTTGGGAAAGCCACCAGATTCTCTACGGTTACATTCGCCATCCCCAGACGCAACAACTGGTAGATGAAGCCCTGTTGCTAATTATGAAAGCACCCCGTTCTTATACTCGCGAAGATGTAGTCGAATTCCATTGCCACGGGGGAATTATGGCAGTGCAGCAGGTATTACAACTGTGTTTGGAAAACGGCGCTAGACTAGCCCAACCAGGAGAATTTACTCTCCGCGCTTTTTTAAATGGACGATTGGATCTAACTCAAGCCGAAGGTATTGCGGATTTAGTGGGAGCTAAATCGCCTCAAGCTGCCCAAACAGCCCTAGCTGGTTTGCAGGGAAAATTAGCTCATCCGATCCGGCAGTTACGCGCTAACTGTTTAGATATTTTGGCAGAAATCGAAGCTCGAATCGATTTTGAGGAAGACTTGCCGCCGTTGGATGATAAAGCAATAATATCAGAAATCGAGAAAATTGCCGCCGAAATAACTAGATTATTGGCAACCAAAGACAAAGGTGAGTTGCTACGCACTGGTTTAAAAGTGGCAATTGTGGGGCGGCCGAATGTTGGGAAGTCGAGCTTATTGAATGCTTGGAGCCAGAGCGATCGCGCCATCGTCACTGACTTACCCGGTACAACCCGCGATGTGGTGGAATCGCAGTTAGTTGTTGGGGGAATTCCTGTACAAGTGCTAGATACAGCAGGGATTCGGGAAACAACAGACCAAGTGGAAAAAATTGGCGTCGAGCGATCGCGTCGTGCTGCCAATGCCGCTGATTTAGTCTTGCTTACCATTGATGCTTCATCTGGGTGGACGGAAGGCGAGCAAGAAATTTATGAGCAGGTGCAACACCGTCCGTTGATTCTAGTTATTAACAAAATCGATTTAGTAGAAGAAAGCGAAAGAAAAATTATTCAATCCAAAATTAAAGTTGCGCTGGAAGCGCACCAAAGCTGCGACCCAAAATCTCAGATTTTCACAGCCGCCGCCCAAAATAAAGGCATTGATGCTTTAGAAAAATCAATTTTGGACATAATTAAAGCTGGAAAAGTCCAAGCTGCTGATATGGATTTAGCCATTAATCAAAGGCAAGCAGCAGCTTTAACTCAAGCTAAAATATCTTTGGAACAAGTACAAGCAACAATTGCCCAGCAACTCCCCCTTGATTTCTGGACAATTGACTTACGTGGTGCAATCCAGGCATTAGGAGAAATTACTGGTGAAGAAGTAACTGAATCAGTTTTAGATAGAATTTTTAGCAAGTTTTGTATTGGAAAATAAACCACAAATATTTTAATTTAGCTAATTTGCATAGATTGGGTGAAGCGAAGCAAACCCTAATATTTTATCCATTGTTTAACTAACCTAAAATTAATAACTAAATGTACATCTCAATTCGCCAAGCAAACATACAAGATACAGTGATAGTCGCGGATGTGCTATTAGAAGCAGCTTTATGGCTCCAGCAGCGTGGTGTAACTCTGTGGCAGGATAGCGAGGTTTCGCCAGAAAATATCTCTGAAGATGTTGCTAAAGGCTTGTTTTTCATTGCCGAGTGTGATGGTGAATCGGCTGGTACAATAAAGTTTCAGCTTGAGGATTTACTTTTCTGGCCTGATATTTCTCAGGAAGAGTCAGCATTTGTACATCGCCTCGCAGTTCGACGACGCTACTCTGGCGGAAAAACCTCTTCAGCACTGCTGACTTGGGCTGTTGAACACGCACAAACACTTGGTAAACGTTATTTACGTCTAGATTGCCGTGCTTCACGTCCGCGCCTGAGAGCAGTATATGAAGGCTTTGGTTTTCGTCATCACAGCGACAGACAAGTTGGTGCTTATTTTGTCTCTCGTTACGAATATGAAATACCTCCACAAGTCAGCTAAATTAATATGTCTTTTATCGATGAAATTAATCCTGTCAATGCATTGATTGTGGGAGCCAACCGAGGTATTGGTTTGGGTTTTGTGCAAAAATTGCTACAAGATCATAGAATAGCCAAAATTTATGCAACTTATCGTCAACCAGAGTCAGCCTCAGAGTTAATATCTCTTGCAGGCGAAGATTCTGAGCGATTAATTTGTCTGGAGATGGATATTACTAACGAGTTGCAGATTGCTGAAGCTGTTCAAAAAATACGTATTCAAGTTGACAAACTGCATTTAGTAGTCAACTGTGTAGGACTGCTGCATGAAGATAATTTGCAACCTGAAAAAAGCTTAAGACAGATCAATTCGGAAAATTTGCTCCGCTACTTTCAAATAAATAGTATTGGTGCTGTCTTGCTAGCTAAACATCTATTGCCTTTGTTTCGTCATGGAGAACGCAGTGTGTTCGCTAGTATTTCTGCTAAATTGGGCAGTATTGGCGATAACCAACTTGGTGGATGGTATGGCTATCGGGCTTCTAAAACAGCACTTAATATGTTGATGCGAACTGCGGCAATTGAGTATAAAAGAAGTTGTCCTAAAGCATTAATAGTAACATTGCATCCTGGTACAACTGATACGCGCCTTTCCCATCCTTTCCAGGGAAATGTACCTGCGGAAAATTTATTCTCAGTGGAACGCACCGTTAACCAATTATTGGCTGTGATTGAACAGCTTAAAGAAGGTGATAGTGGACAGTTTTTCTCGTGGGATGGGAGCAGATTGCCTTGGTAACTGCGTTACGCTGATGCTAATCTAAACTCACATTACTTGTAACCAAAGCTTATGAAGTTTTTTGTGCCAGCAGCCAAGGATGATATCAAAGCAGAGCAGGTGTATAGTGCTTTTGCTCAGTCTGTCAAAGCACCAATAACCGAAAAGCGTATTTGGAAGTTACAGTGGCGCGATCGCGAAATTGATATGGAATGTGAGGTAGGTAAACCCTTACCATCCTCTTATCAAACCGGGAAAGAGCTAGTTATGGCAATCTTTGAGTGCGAAAACCTTTATAAAATTTGTACTCTTACCCGTGGAGGAGTAAAGGGGGAACCTATCTTGGTTAGCAAAAACTCTGTATCCTCAGCAACATATTTTTCAGATAATCTACATAACTGACTCTTCTGCGACCAGAACAAACCAAGGGTTTCGTGCTGCTCAAAAAACGTTGGGTCGTAGACCGTACTTCCGAGAAAGTTAATGGGATACCGACGATTGGTTAGAGACTAGACTTATTGCCTGAAACATCAGAGACATTTATCTACCTTGCCTCCATCCGTATTAGAGTGAGGCGATTAGCATAACATTTAACTTTTCAAAACTTTTCAAACACCCTCTTAAATATCAGGCAAAAGTATTTCTGACGTGATCACTTTGCTTGACTTTCAAGACAGCCGCTACTAGCTGCCTCCATCTGCAACTATAAAATGGCATCAAAGTAGCTTAATGTACGAAACCGAACCGACTCCCAAGGGTAAGTCTCGATAAACTTAAAATTAAGTAGCCCAGCGTAAATAATTATCGTTGAAATAAGGCAGAGGACAGGGGGTATAAAGCTTTGGAAAAAGGGTTTGAGCCTTGTTTACTTTTTTTGCACAGTTTGGTTTTATTGTGCCGACTTATTTAATGCATTTTAACACCATTGCTACCTAAAGAAAACTGAGCAAGGAATGATTAATATATCGTCAATTTATCTGCATTGATAGTCTAGGCTGTTCGCGGATATTGAAAAATGGTGAATTAGGGAGTGAATTAATGACTCGGCTTAATCACTCAGATGAAAACAGATTTCTTTACCCTCACAAGGACTAAAGTGAACATAGAATTATTGACCAAACGCACAGAAGCGTTGCACAAAGATTTAGCTGATTTATATCAAACTGCTAGTCTTTTGGCTTGGATTAGCCCAGAGTTGCAGCCGCAAGCTTTTCAGGAAATCCTTAGCTCTGCAAAGATGGCGCACTTAGCGATGGAAGAACTGCGTCAGCAAAATGAGGAACTAATACAAACACAACATTTGTTAGAAACAGAACGCGAACACTATCAAGATTTATTTGAGTTGGCACCAGATGGTTATTTAGTAACTAATGCAGACGGCATAATCCAAAAAGCAAACGCGGCGGCTGCTAAGTTACTCAATGTTTCAAAACAATTTCTGGTGGGTAAAGCGATGATTAATTTTATCTCACTAGAAGAACGTCAGCACTTTCACAGCGAACTTAACCAACTATCCCAATCAGACACAACCAAAGAATTAGTAATACGTTTGCAGCAACGTCATGGCGAGTTCTTGAATGCAGCTTTAACAGTCACAGTTGTTCGTAATCAGCAGGGTAAAATAAGATATTTATACTGGCTGCTACGTAACGTAACTGAGCAACAGCGAACCGAATCAATAACCGTTCAAAATGAGAGCGACATCATCCAAAACCGGCCTGTGTATAAATATTCTAAAGGAGAAGATATTTGTCTCCAGCCACGAGTGATTTGGTATGTTCACCAGGGGGTAGTCAAACTCAGTACTTTTTGTGAAACGGGCGAAGAAGTTTTGATAGGTTTAGCCAAAACAGGCATGGTTTTTGGTTCTAGTATGACTGGTTTAAACATTTACCAAGCAACAGCCCTGTGTGATGTTGAGTTGGTATCATTTTCGGCAACAGAAATAGCAGCATCGCCAACGTTAAACCATAGCCTGTTACTAAAAATTAATCACAGGTTACAGCAGACAGAGTGTTTATTAGTCAATTCTGGAAGGCTCCGTGTTCAAGAGCGCTTGCAGAATTTATTGCAACTTTTGAAACGCGAAATCGGTGAAACTGTACCGCAGGGAACTCGCCTAAGTGTTCGTTTTACACATGAAGATATTGCTAGTGCCTGCTGTACTACCAGAGTCACAATTACAAGATTGATGGGCATACTAGAACAGCTTGGTCTAATTGTTTTTGATTCTCAGAATCACATTATCTTGAAAGGTTGATGTTAGTTAAGTAGAGAGACTTAACCTCACTTAATAATCTAATTTATATAGCTTTCTTAGAATTTAAGCTATAAAAAATCCTGTAGTCTGTGATTAAGCTAGAAAGCAAAAATACTTAATATTGTCTTTAAAGAATACTCTTTATTATCAAACTTATTCTTCTATTTTGTGAACGAAGTAAATCCTGCATAATTTTATGTAAACTTGGCTCGTGATAAAAAATACAAAATCATTTAGATTTCAACAATGACGTTTAAATCTAGATAAAGCTAGAGAGATTGTCATGCATGGTGGGAGCAGGCTGAGTTAAAACATCATCACATTACATATATAGCAGTTCTCAGTTGAGTGTAATACAGACCTAACCCCCAGCCCCTTCCCTTGTAGGGAAGGGGAGTAAAGTTCAAAGCCTCTCTCCTTCTAGGAGAGAGGCTTAGAGAGAGGTCAGACTGTATTGCATCCAAACGATAACCGCTATATATGTAGTTATACTTTTTGCTCAAAAAATGAAAATGTAGCTATCTTTACATAAAGCCTTAAAATTTTATGGTTTCTAAGGAAAGATGTTCTAAGCGAACAAAGCTAGTTAGATAGTAACTAGTTTAGTTCGTTAAATTACTCATGTGTTATTACTGTCAAGAAATTACTTCTGTTTCTCGTGAGTGTGGTGATTTGCTCTTAGAGTACGAAAACTTCCAAAAATGCAGTATGGAAACTTCACAGTTGCTTAAAGAAACTAAAAATTTAATAGAGTCTAGAAATACTCAAGCCTTTTACTTATACGCACAAGCTGTAGAGGCGCACATAACTGCTAATAACTCACTCATACAGATTATTGTATTGTATGAAAAACTTGTTCAAAAATACTGGAAAAATTCACACGATTAATAGATAAATAATTTGGGATAAAATTAACAAGCTGCTATGCTTTTTGAGAAATCAAATATTAATTCTACATATCATTTCTCACTTACATAGGCTAGTCTTTCCAATACGCGATAATCATAAAACAAGCAAATCTCTTTTTTGGATCGAATATTTCTATCGTAGTGCGAGCCGCACCGCTCTAGTTACTACCGGCCAAGTCATAAAACCCGATAAGATACAGTACTGAAAGCTAAGAACTAGGAAACTCTAACTCAGCGCTTCCTTTTCCTAACTGCGCTGTCTCAGGTGGTAGATGTCGCTCCAACCAATCCTCCAAATCAGCCATTACCTCTTGATAATTGAGGTCACTCTGAATTTCATGATAGGCTCCCGGATACTCGATTCTCAGTTTATCTGTGCAAGTTACCTGTTGGTAAAATATGTCACTTCCCGCGGGTAAAGCAACTCGGTCTGCACCACCGTGGAGAATCAATAATGGTAATTGCCAATCAGCTGCGTGAGCATTAATCCAATCAACTGTTGCAAAGAATTCTGTAGCCAGACGGGCGGTAGCAAGGGTATGTCGCAGTGTATCCTGAGCGATGGCGGCTACAACTTGCTGATCTCGTGAACCAGCGCTCATGTCAATACCTGTATTCAAGGTGAAACGTGGCCATACCCGTGAGAGCATTCTTCCTAAAAGCACCCGAACAGGTGAAACCCCAACTTTCCCCAAGGTTGGTGCTAGAGCGATCGCACCTTGCAAAACTGATGCTTGTTGGGGATAGCGTAGAATATAATCTAAGACAATCATCCCGCCTAAACTGTGACCTAAAAGAAAAATTGGACGACCGGGATTTTGAGTCTGAATTAACTGTAAAAAAGCTCTCAAATCTTCCCGAAACTCACTCCAAGCGTTGATATAGCCTCGCTGGCCTGGTGAGCGTCCATGACCACGCAAGTCTAAGGCATAGATAGCATATTGTTTGGGTATCAAATGCTGAATTACATTACTGTAGCGATCGCTGTGCCCTCCGAGTCCATGCACAATGGCTAATATTGCCCGTACTTTCCCTTCTGGATGCCAGCTTTGGTAATATAGGTCAAGTCCTCCAACTCCTTGGAATGTGCCTTCTCTACGAGACACGACGCGATCGCTATGGTCAATCATAGGGTTAATTTTTTAGGTATCTTCCCAGCAAGCTACTAAGATGTCAATACTTATTGTAGTAAAAATAGCTTCTGGCTATGGGAATAATTACAGTGAATTGAGTTACCCTCATGTCTTTAAAATATAGATAAAATAATTCCACAGCTTCTAACCGTAGGTTAGTTAATAATATGACCTCAAGAATTATGATTTATTTATGAATTCAAAGAGGCTTTTATCAAAATCTATTCTAGGGAATCTGTTCAGGAAGACCTAGCTGATGGAGTAACTTCCGAAGTTGATACAGACTCAAAATCTAGCCATCAGCAGGAAGATAGTACGCAATTACAAGCATTGACTGCTGCAAGTATTAAGCGGGTAAAAGAAGGTGTAGCTGCGGCTAGCGATCGCGCTGTTCGGCAAATTATCGAGGAAACTCTCAATCGTCTGGAAGCTATTAATCAGGGAGATTCCGAACCTAGAGCCAACTCTGGGCTGCGTCGTTTTGTAATGCGATCGCTTATCCATTCCTTTTTCAAGGTACGGGTTGAACACCTCGAAAGAATACCTCAACAACCTGCAATCTTGGCTGTCAACCATCTCCACCATATCGATCCATTACTCCTCCTAGCAGAACTCCCTACCCAACCCCACTATTACATCCTGGGCGATGCTCGTACTCTTTATAACAAGTGGTGGAAACGTTTTATTTTGGGTTTTGCGGGTGGTGTAATTCCGTTGGAACGCGTGTGGAAAGAAGAAGTTGCTGTTATGGAAGCGGCTAAAGCAGGAAGGCAAGATTTAGTTGAGCTAGCCGCAGCAATTAAACAGACAGTACCAACAGGGGAAGATATACACACACTGCGACAAATAGACCGGATTATTCTGGCAATTTTGGCTCGTGGGGATGGAATGATTCTCTTTCCCGAAGGACGACTAGGAACTGCTGAGGGTAAGTTGCATCTTCCCTTGAAACGCGGGACTGTGATTTATGCCTTGCGGGCTGGTGTACCGATTATTCCAGTTGCACTGATTGGGACTCATGACCTTTATTTAGGAAAAGAGTTAACAATTCGGGTAGGTGAACCGTTACACTTTGCCCAAACAACCAGACCAAAACGCCAGGAAGTCGAAGTAGCTTTAGAGACGTTACAGAATGCGATGCTGGCTCTGTTGCCAACTAATTATCAAGAACCAACAGGAGCCAAACTGTTAAGTTCTTTCCTCAATCATATGTTGTGGTAAATCTCTAAAACTAAATGAAATTTGACGAGTTTTAATTACAAATTACGAATTAATATTATTTTCTCTGCCACATCTGCCATAACGACTGAAAAACTTTTACAAATCTTTCTTCTAGCCAGAGCATTACATAATCAACCCATTCCAAAAGTTGCTCTAAAGGGTGCTTTTCATAACCTGTTGAAGTTGCTTTAGTTTCTATCCAGTCTGGCTGCGCCTCAACTTGACTGCTGCGAGCAAATTGCTGGTGCAAAATTTCCCCTTTACGACTCTCGATTTTAGTTTGGGAAATGCGAGTTTCGGTTTGTTTTGCAGAGACGACTTTTTGAGATGTCTTTTGACTTGAGGTGAGATTACTAGTTGATTTTTTCCTTCGCACCAAGCCAGATCCGATTTTAGGCTGTTGTACAGTTAAATTATTTTGTGGAAAATATTTTACTGATAAACTTGAGGCTAAAGCAGAATTTGTCTTTTGAGAAAGTGTAACTGGCTTGTCAGTAACTGTTTCGGTATCACCAAATAAATCATTCCATGTTAACCAAGGATCAGCAGCTAAATCTTGCTTTTCTAACTGACGGCTTTTGGACAATGCCTTTATAAAGCGTGATGGTAATATTTTACTTGACAATTGCTCATTACTATTTGTTGGCTCAAGTGTTTTTCTATTACCAACACCAAAAAAGTAATTAAGCGCCGCCTCAATCAAAGCCTGAAGATTCAGTGTATGAGTTTCCAAACCGTCAGCAGTGGTTGCAATTTCTCCTTTAGCAGCTAATTGCTCTTTGCCATAAAGAAATATGTTTAACTGAGTTTGGGCAACTTGGACAATCTCTTGGCTGCGTTCTTGCACAGGGAGTAAAGCATTTGATTCCAACTTAGCAACGGTTATATCTAGAAATGCTAATAATCTATCTGTATTAACTAAATCTTTTGGTATTGCCTCGGCTAACACTGAAATTTTGGTTGGATTTCCATCAGTAAGTTTTGCTAATAATCGGTCAATTTGTGGTAATAGCTCCGTTTCTTTTTTAGCTATAATCAACCGCCAATGCTGCCAATAATTAGCAACTTCGTTAATAATCCGATCTTCTAATTCTGCTTGCTGCTGTGGTGTCAAAATATCCAAAATTTCATTGTCAGCAGTAACAAGGACTAAACTACGATTCATCAAATCTGTAGCAATTCCCCGCACTACTGGAAGATGCTGCTTGAGGGCATTCTCTAGCTGTAAAAGGTTGAGATTTGCAGCTTTATTCTCTGTAATATTTGTGGATTGTGTAAGACTAGGGTTATTTGTAGAATTATTATCAACCAATTTCAGCCGAAAAACTTCCAAAAAAGCCAGGGGTTTGAAACGTTCAACTGTTTTTGCAGAAGTAGAAGCGGCTTCATCAGATGACAGATAATTGACTGCCTCTAGTATATGTTGAATAGGACTATCAACATTTGGAATTTCGGGCTGGAAATCGGTATCATTTGGTTGTAACTTTAGTCTAGTTTGTGGTTCTTTGGTCTGTAGCGTTTTCCCAGATGATTCAGATGCCTGAAACAGTAGATACACTGGGTAAAGTAGCACCTCCACACCCCACTTAGTAGCAACTTGCAAATGCCGGAAGGTGTGTTCCCACTGTTGTGTCACCCGCCGAGATTGCTGGTGAACAAAGTTAAATAGTCTGCTTTGATAACGACCAGAGGAACCAGAAGACATAGTAATAATTTTTTAGTCCAAGTCTTGTTAAGTTGTGAGACTCGCGCCAAACAATAAAAACGACCAACACCTCATCTTAGCGAATATATGACCCCGACTGTCTCTCAATCCCAGACCAAAATCATCTCACAAGCAATTGAGCAACTGCGCTCTTTTTGTCAAGTTAATCTTCAGTCTAGTTGGCTATACCAGGAATCTGACCTGATAATTACTGATGTTGTAGCTGCTGATGTGTCTAATTGGCAACCTGTCCAGTTGAATGCTAAAGAACATATCGCTTGGACAGGTGGGAAAAAAGCGCTATGGCTAGTGCAAAGATTGGTGGTTCCCCAAGATTTACAGGGCTATCCCTTAGCTGGGTTATCTTTGCGGCTGGCGCTAGTTTGGTGGGCAGATTCTGCTGAGATTTATGTGAATGGAGAGTTAGTGCTGGAGGGTGATTTATTTGATTGTTCGCCTAGAGTGCTTATCAGTCAGGGGGTGAAGCCAGGGGAAGAGTTTATTGTGGCTTTGCGGTTAGTGAGTCCGGAACATTGTGATGGTGCTTTAGTGCGATCGCTTTTAATTTATGAGTCTACTGTTGATAATAATCCCGATCCGGGTTTTGTGGCTGATGAGTTAGCTGTGGCGCAACTTTATTTGGAAAAATTTGCACCGGAGAAGTTGGATGTTTTGGCAGCGATGGTGGGGGAGGTTACGAACCGCCTTTCCTTCGGAACGCTATGCGAACGCGCAGCGTCTCGTAGAGAAGACGCCAAGGACACCAAGGAAGAGTTAGTAAGGTTACGCCGAAATTTAATTGAATCCAACATCTTAGCCCCCCTTAAAAAGGGGGGTTGGGGGGATCTAAAATCTAAAATTTTCTTATTGGGTCATGCTCATTTAGATTTAGCATGGCTATGGCCTGTGAGTGAAACTTGGAATGCAGCGCAAAACACTTTTGAGTCGGTTTTGAAGTTGCAAGAAGATTTTCCTGAGTTAATTTTCTGTCATTCAACTCCCGCACTTTATGCTTGGATTGAAGAACATCGCCCGGATTTGTTTAAGGCCATTCAAGCACAGGTAGCTGCTGGACGTTGGGAAGTTGTCGGCGGAATGTGGGTGGAACCAGAACTCAACTTAATTGCTGGTGAATCAATAGTCCGTCAGCTATTGTATGGTCAGCGCTATATCCAGGAAAAATTTGGCACGCTTTCACCTGTGGTGTGGGTTCCAGATTCTTTTGGTTTTTGTGCCACTTTACCGCAGTTTTTCGCTAATGCCGGGATTGAATATTTTGTCACGCAGAAATTGCGGTGGAATGATACTACTAAATTTGATTATGGGGCTTTTTGGTGGCGATCGCCTGACGGTAGCGAAGTCTTTAGTTTGATGTCTGCACCTATCGGTGAAAGCATTGATCCAGTTAAAATGGCATCCTACGCTCTTGAATGGCAATCCCAAACTGGTTTACCAGAATCTCTCTGGCTTCCCGGTGTCGGCGACCACGGCGGCGGCCCCACCCGTGATATGTTAGAAACCGCTCAACGCTGGCAAAAGTCACCTTTCTTCCCAGACTTAGAATTTACGACAGCTGAAAAGTATTTACAGCAAATCAGTAAAGGAGGCAGGAGGCAGGAGGCAGAAGGCAGAAGTTCTGATTCTTCGTCATTTCCTATTTGGGATGACGAACTATACCTAGAATTCCATCGCGGTTGCTACACTACCCACGCAGACCAAAAACGCTGGAATCGTCGTTGTGAAAATTTATTGTATCAAGCTGAACTATTTGCTACTTTGGCAACTGTAAGCTGTGGCGTGACATATCCTAAAGCAGAAATCGAAGCAGCTTGGAAACTAGTGTTATTTCAACAGTTTCACGATATTTTACCCGGTTCTTCAATTACCCAAGTTTACACAGATGCGTTGCCCCAGTGGGAGCAAGTGGAACAAGTGGGAACGAAGATATTACAAGAATCACTTTTAGCGATCGCATCTCACATTACCCTATCAGAACCACCAAAACCCGATAGTTTGCCTATTTTCGTTTTTAATTCTCTCAATTGGCAGCGTTCTGAGGTAGTCTCTGTAGCCTTACCCACACCAGAGGAATGGCAGATTTACGATACTTCTGGAAAGCAGCTTATCTCCCAATTATCTGAACCATCAACGCTACTATTTTTCGCTACTGAAATTCCACCCGTAGGCTACCGCATATTTTGGCTTTCCCCCTCATCCCCCTCATCCTCCTCATCCCCCTCATCTCCGCTCCTGCCAGACTGGATTTTAGAAAATGAATTCTTGCGAGTTATCATTGACCCTGATACCGGAGATTTATCAAGTATTTTTGATAAAACTTATCAGCGAGAAGTTTTGAGTGGCGCAGGGAACCAATTACAAGCTTTTAAAGATAGCGGTCAATATTGGGATGCTTGGAATATTGACCCCAATTATGCCCAACATCCTTTACCCTCAACTAATCTTCAATCTATTCAGTGGTTAGAACAAGGCCCGGTGCAAAGCCGTGTACGCGTGGTGCGTCAGTTGGGGGAATCGGAATTTTGCCAAGACTATATTCTGCAAGCTGGTTCACCTCTGCTAAAGATAGCTACTACTGTCAACTGGCAAGAAAATCATGTATTGGTGAAAGCTGCTTTTCCTCTGAATGTTGAAGCAGATTTTGCTACCTATGAAATTCCCTGTGGCGCGATTCGCCGCCCAACTCAACGACAAACCCCCGTAGAACAGGCAAAATGGGAAGTTCCTGCTTTGCGTTGGGCTGATTTGACAGGAGAAACACAGGAGGGTATTCACGGAGTTAGTTTGCTAAATGATTGTAAATACGGTTACGACAGTAAACCAAATCAACTCCGTCTGACACTCTTACGCAGTCCTAATTGGCCAGACTCAGAGGCTGATAAAGGTTTTCACGAGTTTACATATACCTTATATCCTCATGCTGGTAGCTGGGAATCAGCCCATACAGTACAGCGCGGCTATGAATTGAATATACCCTTACAAGTGATATTGAATCCTGTTAATGAAAACCCACCCGAAAATCCTCCCTTCTCTGTTGGTAAAGAGGGGTTGGGGGTGAGTTTCTTAGATTTATCATCTGAAAATTTAATCTTAACGGCCTTAAAGCTATCAGAGGATGATCCACAGCAATTAATTCTGCGGTGTTATGAATGTCACGGAGAAACAGCCGAGTTATCTTGGCAAAGTGATTTAGGGTTAAATCTAGGAGATACAGTAGATTTATTAGAGCGTTCCTCTACTCCTGAATTCTCATCTGAGCAACAAATCTTGACGATACAGCCTTGGAAAATCGCCAGTTTCAAGGTAATACCAGCGATTAATCCCAGGCTGGAGTAAGCAACTAGTGCTATGTCAGTGGTCAGTTGTAGTTTTCCACAAACCATTGACAAATGACAAATGACTAATGACTCTTTTAATCTTCATGATCATCAAACGGATCGTTCAATTCCTTGCTAGGAGGGCCAAAGGAGGTATAAATCGAAATTCCGGTGATGGCAACCACCACGGCAGCCATAGAAATGCTAAGAACTATTGCGGGTTCCATAATTGAGAGATAGATGATGAGTGCTATTCTTATAGAATATTACAGAAGATTAAAAAAAGCTTTGGCAAGTAATATTAGGTGAACTATGGCACAAAGGACTCGGTTGGGAGATATCCTAAAACCACTTAACTCTGAGTATGGGAAAGTGGCTCCAGGTTGGGGTACTACCCCTGTGATGGCTGTTTTTATTGGGCTATTTTTTGTGTTTCTGCTGATTATTCTGCAACTATACAATAGAACATTGTTGGTTCAGGATGTAAATGTCGATTGGCGGAGTTTAGGACGCTAACAGATACATAGCTATCAAGTTTGGATCACAAGTTATGTTACACCCGGTTCTTCCGGGTTTTTTTTTCAAGGCTCAGTGCATACTAACCATTGAGTAGACTAAATAATATCTGAGTTTCTATAGTGGTTCTATAAGTTTACAGGAGACAAAAATGAATATATTTGGTATTGGTCTGCCGGAAATGGCTGTAATTATGACAGTAGCACTGTTAATCTTTGGTCCAAAGAAGCTGCCAGAGATTGGCCGGAGTGTGGGCAAAACAATTCGTAGTTTTCAAGAAGCTTCTAAGGATTTTCAAAGCGAGTTTCAAAAAGAAGCAGAACAGTTAGAAGAAGTTGTCAAGACTACTGCTGAATTGGAACCTAAGCAAATCTACCCTGCTAAATCTGAGCAGGATACCGCTAGTTCTTCCCAACCTAGCTAGGAAATCATACAGATTTTGGATTCTAGATTGTTTTCCGGTTCAGAGCAATGTCTTTGGTGGATGAAACAAATCCAAAAGACGCTCGTAAGCGGTAGCGTTGCGTTAGCCATGCAGGAGCGTCTCTAAGAGTTGCTATGCCCAAAGCTTTACGCTGCGCTATTGTCAATCTAAAATCACCAAGCTCTATAACCTTGTGGTCTATTTCAATCCAAAATTGCAAATCTAAAATCTAAAATTAGATCGACTGTAGACAAAATGACAGAAGCTGTTACGCAAGCAGCTTTGGTGATTCCCCAGCTAATTGTCGGGTTGGGGAATCCAGAAGCTAAATATGACCAAACGCGCCATAATATCGGCTTTGCTGCTGTAGAAGCTCTCTCCCGTTCTTGGCGCATTCCCTTGGCAGAAAACCGCAAGTTTCAAGGTGAGTATGGCGAGGGTATGGTTCCAAGTAGAGGTAAGATTCGCTTGCTAAAGCCCTTAACTTATATGAATCGCTCAGGACAAGCAATACAAGCGGTGACAAGTTGGTATAAATTGCCGCCTGAGTCAGTGCTGGTGATTTATGACGATATGGATTTGCCCTTGGGAAAAACTCGTCTGCGCTTATCTGGTTCGGCTGGGGGACATAACGGTATGAAAAGTGCGATCGCACATCTTAGTACCCAAAACTTTCCCCGTTTACGAATCGGTATTGGTAAACCCAAAGGTGCAGCTAATAACGATGATTCTGATGCTGTTTCTCATGTGCTGGGGCGATTTTCGGCAGCAGAAAATCAGCAAATGTCTCTTGTACTTCAGTTCGTGGTTGAGTGCATTGAACTAAGCCTCAAGCAGGGAGTAGAAAAGGCGATGAATGTTTGTAATAGCCGCACCATTAATAATTCTGAGTCTTAGGGTTAGATGAATACTCCCTCGTAAGTTTGGCAAAGGCGTTTATTTTGGTTGATGGGCAGCGATTTTAGCTTGCTCCATCCAACTTAGATCAAGCCTATTAATGCCTTGTATGCATAAGGAAGTGATTCATCTATACCCTAATTTGGGGTGCGGCATACTTTACTTAAGTTTTGCAAAAATAATGGCGATGTCTACGACGGGCTACGCCTACGTGCTGTTGCCTGTTTTAGGTTATAAATCTCAAGCAACGCCAGTACTACGCCAAATAGGTTTATTTAAAATGTTTTTTGCGTCTAGCTTCCACTGCCTTACGTTTGCGCTTTTCTATTGGTGTTTCAAAGTGCCGATGATATTTCACATCAGCTAATATCCCAGCTTTGGAAACCTGACGTTTAAACCGCCGCAAAGCTGAGTCTATTGCTTCGTTCTCTCCAAGAATCACTTTGGTCATTCTTGCCTGTTCCTCATAATCAATAGTTTCCATTTTAATACTACCTTCAACCTTAGCAAAACCCCTCTAAGCTAAAGTCATGATTAAGAGGCTATTCATCCGGTTAAGGCGGGTTATGTCTGCTTCTGCCTAGCGAAATTGGTGCTTAACTAAATGTTAATCTAAATAGTCTAATGCGCTCTTTAGAAGCAATAGAGAAGATGGGAAAATTATAATGCTAAATTTTTATCGCTGTACTATCAACTGGGCAAGAATGTAGTATTAATTACTAAAAATATGAAAAATACTTTTACATTTTTAATAGCTGAAGCTAATTTAAATCCGATTAGAGTGGAGTTCTGAAAATTTTACTTAAATTTGACCTTAAATTAGATGAGCTTGCGTAAATATACTGCTAAATGCCCCAGGCTGCCTGAAGATGTCAGTACAAGTAATGTTGATTACATAAAAGTCCTTGCCAGCGTTTTATCAAGGTGCTTTAATAGCGATGTCTAACGACAAGAAGCAGAGCTTCTACGCATTCTGCGAAACAGCCTACTTACAGAATATGTACAAGACGCGCAGCGACTTGACATCAGACATCGCTGCTGGTGTATATAATTACAGACTCAAAACATTAAACTCAAAGATATGACAAGCTATTAGCATATCTTTGACACTAAATTCTCCCAAACGCTGAATAGGAGTATATATGGAACCAATCATTTTTATAGTTTTAGTGCTTATAGGTTATGCCTTAGGTTCTGCAAAACTGATTAATCAAGGGAATGAAGCTCTAGTCGAACGTATGGGACGGTATCATCGGAAACTTAAGCCTGGGCTGAACTTTATTGTTCCCTTTGTAGATCAGATAGTGATGGAAGATACAACACGAGAGCAGTTTATAGACATCAAACCTCAGAATGTAATCACCCAAGATAATATTTACGTGGAAGTTGATGCTATTGTGTACTGGCGCCTTATAGATATTGAGAAAAGCTTTTATGCTATTGAGGATCTCCAAGGGGCACTGACACAGATAACCACAACCACACTCCGGGAAATCATTGCTCAAAACACCTTAGAGCAGACCAATGTCTCCAGAACGGAGATGCACTCAGCTATTATAGAGCAGTTGAATGAGGTAACGGAAGATTGGGGAGTTGAGATTCTCCGGTTAGACCTTCAGAGAATTACCCTACCTGAGAGTGTACGAAAGTCTAGGGAAGAGGAGCAAGCTGCCGTAATCAAAAAACGGGCACTGATTACCGAAGCAGAAGGGGAAAAGGAAGCTGCTATAAAAAAAGCAGAAGGAACTATGGCTTCAGTACAAATCATCTCTCAAGCTCTCCGTTCCAATCCAGATAGTAGGGACATTCTGCGGTATCTTGTGGCTCAAGATTATGTAGATGCTAGCCAAAAACTTGGTGAGAGCAATAATGCCAAAATTGTCTTTGTAGACCCAGCTAACTCAAGCGAAATGTTTCAGGAGTTGATAGCTGAATCAGTAAATACCGAAGATAACGGCAAAAAACGCGAAAACGGTAATACCTAACAATCACGCTATGTAAATTGTCTCAGTAGCGCATCGGCTACTAGTGAAACATCATGCATTTCTTGAACATCGTGAACTCGGAGGATATCAGCGCCATTAAAAATAGCAGCACAACAAGCTGCTGCCGTTCCCCAAGCTCGTGCTTTTGGATCTGGTTGATTTAAAATGCGACCAATGAAACTTTTACGGGATGCTCCTACTAAGATAGGGCAGTTGAGTTGTGAGAGCGATCGCAAGCGGCGAAAAATTTCTAAATTTTGCTCATAGTTCTTAGCAAAACCAATACCAGGATCAATAATAATTTTATTCGGATCGATGCCCGCAGTAGTTGCTACCTGAATTTGCCGAGCCAAAAAACTATAAATCTCTGTGAGCAAATCTTGATAATCAGTTTGTTGTTGCATTGTCTGTGGTGTTCCCCGAATGTGCATTAAAATAATCGGCACACCTAACTCTGCAACTGTTGGTAACATTTCTGAGTCAAAAGTGCCGCCAGAAATATCATTAATAATATCCGCTCCAGCTTCTACAGATGCCTTGGCTACAGCAGCACGGGTAGTATCGACAGAAATCGGGACTGAAATTTCTGGTCTTAGCACCTGTAACACCGATAAAACCCGGTCAAGTTCCTCCGCCAGAGTTATTTGCTTTGCCCCTGGTCGAGTTGATTGACCGCCCACATCGATAATGTCAGCACCAGCAGCTACCAATGCTTGCGCCTGTACTAAAGCAGCAGAGGTAGTGTTAAACTCACCCCCATCACTAAAGCTATCAGGCGTCACATTCAAAATGCCCATCAAATAAGTCCGCTGTCCCCACTCGAAACAGCGTCCCCGAATTATCAAGTTGCTTGGCATAAATCTACATTAGGCATTCCCATGCTCTGCATGGGAACGAGAAAAAAACACATTACACTGACTTAAAATTCACAATTCGAGCGAAACTCTCAGGTTCTAGACTTGCACCTCCCACGAGGACACCATCAATTTCTGGTTGAGCCATGATCTCATCAATATTATTTGGCTTAACTGAGCCACCATATTGAATTGATACATTTGTATTACTCAACTGGCTACGAATTAAGCCAATAATTCGATTAGCTTCCACTGCTTCACAAGTTTCACCCGTGCCAATCGCCCAAATCGGTTCATAGGCAATCACCAAATTACTTTGATCAATATCTAATAAGCCTTTGTCGAGTTGGAGAGAAATCAGTGATTCAGTTTCTCCCGCATCTCGTTGTTGTTTGCTTTCGCCAACACAGAGAATTGGGGTCAAACCAAACCTTTGAGCAGTTCGGAGGCGCAGATTAACGGTTGCGTCCGTTTCACCAAAGTATTGTCGTCGTTCGCTATGACCGACAATTACAAAGCGCACACCACTTTCTGTCAGCATTGGCCCAGAAATCTCACCTGTATAGGCTCCATATTCTTCCCAATGGATATTTTGTGCCCCCAGTTGGATGAGGCTACCGTGCAAAGTCTTGGACAAAACACTTAAATCAGTGAAAGGAGGGCACAATATCACTTCTCGCCCTTGGGGGGTTTCCTCTAAGTGGGGCAGAAATCCTCGGAGAAACTCTTGGGTTTCTGCCTGGGTTTTGTACATTTTCCAGTTGCCGGCAATAACGATTTTCCGCACAGGTAATTTAGTCAAGATCCTAACGATTTATTTAGATGCATTTTTCAGTTTATGACTTTTTGTTAGTCATTAGTCATTAGTCATTGGTCATTGGTCATTGGTCATGGGGCATTGGGCATTGGGCATTGGGCATGGGGCATACTTAATTCCCCTTGTCTCCTTTGTCTGCGTTATCTCGCCAAACCGCTTCTAAAAATAACTAGGATAGTAAAGGGGGTATATCTAAAATCTAAAATCTAAAAACTAAAATCTAAAATCTAAAATTAATATGACTTCGACATTGCCCGTACCTGAACCTCATCAAAGCGATTCCGCCAACACTGACGCTGATTCTCTCAGTTGGGAGGAAGAACTGGATAGTGCCATTTTCAGTTTTGAAGATATTCAGACGGAACTGAATTATAAACAAGCACAAACGGCACTGCGAAACTTGGTAACCAATCTCGACCTCACCCCCCAAGAAAAAACCGGATTGGAGACGGAAATTGCTGATTTGGAAACCATGCTGGGGAAGTTAGACCGCATGGTGGTGCAGATTGCAGCTTTTGGCATGGTGGGGCGTGGTAAGTCTTCTCTACTCAATTCCTTGGTTGGACAAACAGTATTTGAAACTGGGCCGCTGCATGGTGTCACTCGTGCTGCACAAAGAGTTAATTGGAGTATTAGTGAGGAAGCGATTGGGGAAACTGAACGTGCTTTGCGAGTTACTCTCCCTGGCGTAGGTCAATCTCAGGTGGAATTAATTGACACTCCTGGGTTAGACGAGGTAGATGGTGCAACTCGTGCCGCATTAGCTGAACAGATTGCAAAACAAGCGGATTTAATTCTGTTTGTGATATCTGGCGACATGACAAAGCTAGAACACGCCGCTCTTTCTCAGTTGCGGGAAGCAGGTAAACCGATCATTCTGGTATTTAACAAAGTAGACCAGTATCCAGAAGCAGACCGGATGGCAATTTATCACAAAATCCGGGATGAAAGGGTGCGGGAATTGCTCACACCTTTGGAAATTGTCATGGCTGCGGCATCGCCATTGGTAAAGACGGCGATTCGTCGCCCTGATGGTACTAGGGGCATACAGTTGCGTACAGGTAATGCCCAAGTCGAGGAACTCAAGCTAAAAATCTTGGAGATTCTGCATCGTGAGGGCAAAGCCTTAGTTGCTCTTAATACTATGCTTTATGCCGATGTTGTAAATGAGCAGTTGGTTGAGCGAAAACTGATGATTCGGGAACAGAATGCCGATCAGTTGATTTGGAAGGCTGTGATGACCAAGGCATTAGCGATCGCACTTAATCCCGTAACTGTGGTAGATATTTTGAGTAGTGTGGTAATTGATATTGCTCTGATTTTGGGTTTATCTAAACTCTATGGCTTCTCTATGACTGAAGCCGGGGCTGTACAACTGCTACAAAAAATCGCCCTCAGCATGGGCGGGATCGGTGCAAGTGAATTGTTAGCAAATTTAGGCTTGAGTGGATTAAAAACTCTACTTGGTATCTCTGCAACAGCTACCGCAGGTGTTGCCCTTGGCCCTTATATATCAGTGGCAATCACACAAGCGGGAGTAGCTGGTGTTTCTTCTTACGGTATTGGACAAGTTACCAAAGTTTATTTAGCCAATGGCGCGACTTGGGGGCCTGATGGGCCGAAAGCAGTGATTAATCGGATTTTGACAAACCTGGATGAAACTTCAATTCTCAACCGTATTAAAGATGAATTGCTTCACAAGGTAAAACTCAGAAGGTGATGCATAGACGTGGAGTTAATCAGGTTAGGTTAGCCATGTTAATCCCTAGAAAAACCTCCAAACCTACACCGCTTACTTTTCATGTTCAGAGACACTGCGCGTAAGCTTGCTTTGATTAATTCGTAATTACGAATTATTTCAAATGTTTGTATTTTTTTCAAGCCAAACTACTAAATCAGATACATTTGAAAAATCTAAAAATTCTTCCCCTAATTGTTCCAATTGTTCAGTAGATAAAACTCGAATTCTCTCAAATATTGATGAATCGATTTCTCCAAACCGCCGATTTAACTGACGATTTAAAAAGCGTAAAGCTTCTTTTTGTTCTCCCTTCTGCAAAATATCCTGATAAATCACTGATTCTTGCATAATATCTTCCCGCAATAATTGACGAATAAAATCTTTCTCAAACTTCAACCCTGCTAAAATCTCCGTGTAAGCAGCAGTATTTTGTCTAGTCTCGATATCTAGAATTTTAGCAATTTCTTCGGCAACCTGCGATAACAATACTTGAGCTGAATCTGTTTGCGTTAATGGTGCTAAAGGTAATAACGCCACATTGCCAAGAAATATTGCCGAATCTTGCTCCCACATTCGGATAACTCGATAACGGTGGGTTGTGACTTCACTGACATATTCTTCGGTAAAAGCGATTTCGTCACTTGTTTCTTGCAAGAAAATCACTATTTGCGTAACAGGAACTTGATATTTCCGTGTCAATCGGACATAGTAATCTAGCATCCGCAGAGAAATTGGTTTTTGGGATTTGACTGTGGTTTGGAATTCCAAATGTAAGATCCGATTCTCTGTTTGCAAAAATGTCACTGAATCAGCACGTATCGGTTCGATGCTCAGTTCGGTTTTTAAGATTTCAATTGTTTGCGGTTCTTGATTTAATAACCAACGGATAAAATCACGAGGATATTTTTCTGCAAGTATTTTACAAAGGTTGTCATATTCTGCCATCTATATACGCCTGATTTGATTATTTTAGAGGCGATGTCTGCGACGGGCTATTGGACGTTACAGCTTGATTTGGGCACATTTTTTTAATCTCTGAACTCGGAACTTGAGCTTTAGAATTTGAAATTTCAAGCTCTACGCTCAAACTCCGAGCTTCTAAACTATAACTTTCAACCTTTTAGGCAAAATTGCTGATAGATTTTCTCCACTACTGATGCTTACGGCTGTACTTTCATCAACTTTTAATTTCTACCTTTGAAAGAGTTTAACCATTCTTGAACTTGCTCACGGGCAATATCGCGCCCTCCAAGACCAAAGGCTAGGGCAATAGCAACTGCGATCGCACCTAGTAAAAGTCCAAAGGCTAAATTCACAATATCACTGGCAACTCCAATCTGTTGCAGCGCCATTGCAGAGACTAAAATAATGATAGAAATCCGCGCTACTTGACCTAAAATTTGTGCCTGACGCTCACCGGAACTGGTAATAATGTTAAAAGCCAGATTTGCCAGGAATAAGCCAACAGCAAATATTATCAATCCCGCTAAAATCCGCCCGAATATGACCACGATACCAGATACTAACGCTGTCAGGGCTGGAATATTCAAGATATTCACTGCCGCCACTGTTGCAAACAGCATGATACCCACTAAAGCAACAATGCCTGCAATTTCCGATGGAGTGCGGGTTGGAGTAGGTTCAACTGTTGGTTCTGTTGAAATTTCGATTCGTCTACTGGATCTTCTCAGACCCAATATAGTGAAAATGTTATTAAAGCCTAAATTGGTGAGGATACTTGTAACCAGATCCGCGACAAAGCGCCCCACGAAATAGGCAACAATCCAGATTGCAACGGCTGTAAAGATGGCAGGTAGCGCGTTGAGAATCTGTTGCAGCATTGCGATCGCCGGCACAGATATCGCATTAATTTGCAAGGCATTGAGGGCTGCGATCGCTACAGGAATCAAAATCAAAACATAGACAATCGTGCCGATAATACTCGATAGAGGTTGCACCCCCGCAGTGGAAGATAATCCCAACCGACTACCTAAATGATCAATACCAGTTGTCGCCAGCAAGTTCGTCACAATCCGCCGCACCACATTAGCTATAAACCAGCCAACGACAGCAATTAATATCGCTGCTAAAATGTTCGGCAGAATTAGTAGAATTTCTGTAATTAGAGCTTGTACTGGTTGTAGAGCCTGCCTTAGTTCGAGAGTATCCAAAACTGGGGCAAGAAACAATAAAAATATAAACCAATACAGAGCATTGCCAATTGTTTCACTCAGAGACAATTGATTAAGGCTGGGTGCGGTGTCTGCTGGTTCTGGATTCAAACGCTCATCCAAGTTAAATGCCTGTAATGAGCGAACAGTGATAATTTTCACAATGGTCGCCAAAAACCAAGCGGTTAGCAAAATGATTCCAGCACCAACCAGCTTTGGCACAAAGCCAATAAGTTGATTGAGAAAATTATTAAGGGGTCGAGACGCTATCTCCAGATCCAATGTCTGTAAAACAGCTACTGCCGTCAACAAAAGAATGCTCCAAAAGACTATGCTGGAGATAAATTTCTCCACTTGGGGAACATCTTGACGGCCTGTTATCCCTGCGGCAATGCGGTTATCAATGTTTGTGCGATTAAGGAGTCCTCGCGTCACTGCTGCTGCGATCGCTGCAATTAGCCAACCTACTAACAAGATTGCTACTGCCCCTAGCAGACGGGGTGTAAACAGAATCAACTGTTGAACAATACCTTGCACATCAGCAATTCCTTGGTTCACTGCTGGTTGAACCTGTTGCAAGCTGGGCGATTGCGCCAAAAATTGCTGTCCCCTCATCGATAAACCAATATCTATCAACTGGGTTATTCCCTGCCAAGTTGTGTTCATGGTTTTCCGGTATTAAGCTTTTAAGTGTTCGTCAAAACACTGGCATACTTATGAGGTGCTTAGATTTGAATAATTTTGCACCCCAGTAAGTTTACTAGTATTTTGCCTATCAATTTACCAGCAAATTACCCGTAAACTAATTTTGTTTGTTATTTACCCTTTTTCGTTGCCAAATACCCGATGCCCAACTAATCTGCTGAAAGTGCTTGATTTTGGGTTATTCTAAGGGCAGCAACAGCATAAAAAATGTAGAATGTCCCAAGTTTTGGAACAATCGATTCAAATTAATGCTACAGCTACGGTAGTCGAGCGCTGTATTACTGATCTAGCCTTGATGCACCGTTGGCTGAATCCCGTCCTCCGTTGCGAACCTGTGGGCGACACTTGGAGTACCGATGTCGGCAGCCAAAGTCGTTTTATTATTCAAATTCCTCTACTAAAACCCACATTGAACAGCGTAGTTGTAGAACGACAACCGGGTTTGATAATCTGGGGATTTGAGGGATTTTTTCAAGGGCGCGATCGCTGGGAATGTCAACCCACAGAAAAGGGAACGCTCTTACTGAACCGTTTTGAGTACGATATCCCTAACCCTTTAGTTAGTTGGGGTTTTAACACCTTTGCCGCATCTTGGACAAAAGAAGATATGCAAGCCCAACTGCGTCGCCTCAAACGAGTTGCAGAAAATTTGTAATTCGTAATTCGTAATTCGTAATTGAGCATTGGGCATTGGTTCTTCTTTCTCCCCCTGCTCCCCTTACTCCCTACCTACCCTTACCCAATTCAGTAAGTAGCCGCCGAATCACAGATGCATCCTCGGCATCAGGAACTTTTGCTAAATATTTTTGAAAGTCGTTTATGGCTTGGGGATAGTAACCAAGTTGATAGGAGATCAAACCGCGATCGCGCAATTCTACAGTTAAATCAGGAAACAGCAACAAAATTCGTTCCACTGCTGCTAGCGTTTTTTCTAACTCTTGCTGTTTGAGGTAAATAAATTTTAAATTTGTCAGCATCCGTGCCAAAAATTGCCGATGACTGACTACAGCTAAAAATTCTGGTTGTAGCGTCACAGGCTGCTGATAAAGCTGAGACAGCCGTTCTTCGCAATCTTGGGCAAATATTATTTCACCACCATTGAAAGCATCGACAAAAATCTCTATATCTGGGATATCCGGGCGGATTAGGAAATGCCCTGGCATCCCCACGCCCACCATCGGAAAATCAATCCGTTTGGCAACCTCCAAGTAAACCAACGCCAAGCTAATAGGAATCCCCAGCCGTCGGTCAATTACATCATTGAAAAAGCTGTTGCGAGGATCGTAATAGTCAATTTTATTACCAGAAAACTTTAAATCTTCGTAGAGATATTGATTAATACTTTGAACTATCCGCAAAGGATATCGTGAATCAGGTAGGCGTTCTTGAAGCTCCCATGCCATTGTATCAAGCGCGTTGAGATATTCCTCTGCATCTAGCTTGGGATATTCTTCTTGTGCAATATACAAAGCTGCCTTTGCTAAATCAATATCCTCGTCAGACTGTTGAATCTCCTGGTAAAAGTATTGTCGCGCTGACGAGAAATTCATAAGGTTTTGCTCGGTGGAAGTGTGAATATGAAGCCGCAATTAGATCCAAAGCACGTAAACAGCTTCCTGTACCTATTTTTATAAAATTTACCTAACTTTTGGACTAATAAACATCTTGCAAAAGGGTAGTATTTTTCATGTATCCATTCGCTAATTTTCATAGCTTGTAATATTTTACATAATGTCTTTTGACAGAAAACCAGATTTCTGCATAACTAGTTTCTATAAATTAGGTAAGAATTAAATCTTTTTTATCTATTAATTATTTAAGTTTTTTAGAAAGAGATTTGAAACAAATTACCTGATCAACTATTTGACCCCTATATTTGAGTATCGCCAATGTCTCAACAAAACAAAAGGCAAGCCGTTTCTATTTCTGTATTGTTGGTGAAATCGATGGAACAGAAGGTGTTCGATTAGTTTGATAGCTTGTAAATCCCAAGTATCCTAAGAAAATAATTACCCCAACTAAAGTAACTATCTGAATAGATTTTTCAACCGTGATCAAGCTACTTACAAACTTCTCCATTGGAATCTTTTCGGTTTTATTGTGCCCTTTTTATCGATAAACTTCATTAGGCTGCACTGTTAAGTAGCGAGGCTTAAAGAGCAGAGGAATTTAATACCTGCATCACTGCGTCAATAAATTTTTCACCCCAAACGCTTGCTAGTAGTCCACAGGATATAATCAGCAATGATGCAATGCCTACTTGAACTAAGTTCAAATCTATGGATGATCCATAGGAGATAGGAATGATTACCATAAAAGCACCAAGCGCCGCACCCCCAAGAAATCGATGGGTAACTTTAGCACTGAAACGAAGTTTTAGATCACTATCTTCAGAAGTCATAAAGGGTTCCTTGAAAATCCTACCTAAACATAGAATATCTATGCACTATTGACATTTATTACATAGATTTGACTGACCCGTAGGGGTTCCCAAACCTATCAGGACTCATTGCTTTGTAGAAAAGACTATCAGGCGATCGCCTCTCATTGCCAACATAATACTCTTCTAAAAGTTTGCTCTTAGGGAATTTAAGGGGAGCCAATACGGATACAGAGAATTTCCACGCTAGTTGCTGGATACTGGAGAACCTGTCCACCGTAGGGCTGCCTCATGAGCTACTTGCGTATGCGGAGTAATTACTGCGATTAGCATAACTAAGTGATGCTGACATGATATTAAAGCCTAAAATTATTCTCAACTGACTTTGAACACTGCCGCGTCTGGAATATCCTAACACAGTAACAGCAGTATTGATTTTCAGTCTTCTCCAGTCTCTATGCTAAAACTTACCTTAATTTTGATCCCCAAGCCCCAGTCTTAAGGATCAATTTATGGCGTAGAGTAGGGTCGTTCAGTGCTAATCTGAAAGGTGACATTGCTTAATTTTATGTCTTCTCCGACCGTATCTGAAATATAGCTTCAATCATTAGGCGCAGCATGGTCACAACCGCAGAAAAAACAAACATTGGTTACATTACCCAAATCATTGGCCCAGTTGTAGACGTTAAATTTCCCGGCGGGAAATTGCCACAAATCTACAACGCTTTGAAAATCGTTGGCACCAACGAAAGTGGACAGGAAATCAACATCACCGTTGAAGTACAGCAACTGCTGGGCGACAACCAGGTGCGGACTGTTGCGATGAGTTCCACCGAAGGCTTAGTGCGCGGTTTTGAAGTCACCGATACAGGCGCTCCCATTACCGTGCCAGTTGGTAAAGCCACTTTGGGCCGGATTTTCAACGTCCTTGGCGAACCTGTGGACAACAGGGGTCCAGTAAATGCTGAGGCAAGTTTACCCATCCACCGCTCTGCTCCCAAATTCACCGACCTGGAAACCAAACCTTCGGTGTTTGAGACTGGGATTAAAGTTGTTGACCTTCTGACTCCCTATCGACGCGGCGGTAAGATTGGTCTATTCGGCGGTGCTGGTGTTGGTAAGACCGTAATCATGATGGAGTTGATTAACAACATCGCTACCCAGCATGGTGGAGTATCCGTATTTGCTGGCGTGGGTGAACGCACCCGTGAAGGTAATGACCTCTACAATGAAATGATTGAGTCTGGGGTTATCAATAACGAGAACCTCAACGAATCAAAAATTGCTCTAGTCTACGGTCAGATGAACGAACCACCCGGAGCTAGAATGCGGGTTGGTCTTTCGGGATTGACAGTAGCAGAGTACTTCCGGGATGTGAACAAACAGGATGTGCTGTTGTTTATTGACAACATCTTCCGGTTTGTGCAAGCAGGTTCGGAAGTATCAGCGTTACTGGGTCGGATGCCTTCTGCGGTAGGATATCAGCCCACATTGGGAACCGACGTAGGTGAACTGCAAGAGCGGATTACCTCGACAACAGAGGGTTCCATTACCTCCATTCAGGCAGTGTACGTACCTGCGGATGACCTCACCGACCCCGCACCTGCTACCACCTTCGCCCACTTGGACGGAACCACAGTACTGTCTCGCGGTTTGGCAGCTAAGGGAATTTATCCCGCAGTTGACCCCCTTGGTTCAACTTCCACCATGCTCCAGCCAAACATTGTAGGTGAAGAACACTACAATACTGCCCGGGCGGTGCAATCAACTCTGCAACGTTATAAAGAACTCCAAGACATTATCGCCATTCTCGGTTTGGATGAATTGTCTGAAGAAGACCGTCTAATCGTGGCGCGGGCGCGGAAAGTTGAGCGCTTCTTGTCTCAGCCGTTCTTTGTAGCAGAAGTATTTACCGGTTCTCCTGGTAAGTATGTGAAGTTGGAAGATACCATCAAAGGGTTCCAAAAAATTCTGTCTGGTGAGTTGGATGCTTTGCCAGAACAGGCTTTCTACTTGGTTGGCGATATTAACGAAGCGATCGCTAAAGCTGAAAAAATCAAAGGTTAGTCATTAGTCATTGGTCATTAGTCATTAGTTCAACTGCTAATGGCTAATGGCAAATTACAAAAGACACAGGACAAAGGACAAAGGACAAATGACATTAACCGTTCGTGTAATTTCCCCAGACAAAACAGTATGGGATGCCCCAGCTGAAGAAGTAGTTTTGCCTAGCACTACTGGTCAACTAGGTATCCTAACTGGACACGCACCACTTTTGACCGCTCTGGATACTGGTGTAATGCGAGTTCGCGGTGCAAAAAATCAGAATTGGGAAGCGATCGCCCTTTTGGGTGGCTTTGCCGAAGTCGAAGAAAATGAAGTGACAATTCTGGTTAACGGCGCTGAACGTGGCGACAAAATTAACCTTGATGAAGCCCGTACTGCTTACAACCAAGCAGAAGCGCGTCTAAGTCAAGTGTCAGCAGACGATCGCCAAGCCCAAATTCAAGCAACCCAAGCCTTCAAACGTGCCCGCGCTCGGTTTCAAGCGGCTGGCGGTTTGGTCTAATTTTACTTTCTATTTCAACTTTGTAGGTTGGTAATCTCCAACCTACAAATTATTTATTAACTTTTAAAAAAATTACGTCAAGTTTAAGAAATCGAGGTCAGCCATAGTGAAGTGTTAACTTAGCTAATTAGTTGCCCAGATGGGCACAAATTATGAAAAGCTTTTCATCTTTGCTTGGTACTCGTAAAAAAAATAAGGTAGCTCGTTTTACAGCATCTATCGTAGCAACGTTAGCGCTTGCTGGTAGTGTTCACTCTGCCAATGCTACTCCTGTAAAAACAACTACTACTAAAGAAATAACTTCGGCATCAGTCCAGATAAATCAGACCACACCAAATATTGCCCAGTTACAAATTAGCAGGACTCAATATCAAGCTGCTGGAATTGATCCTGTTGTACTGGTTCCCATCTTACTTGTAGGCGGTTTCGTCATCTTTGTCCCCTTATTCTTTGGCGGACTGGTTGTTATTGGCGAACGGGAAGTCGGCATTGTGGTAAGGAAATTTACCCTTTCCGGTCGTGGACTACCCGCCGACAGTTTGATTGCCCTCAACGGCGAAGCTGGCTTACAGGCAGATACTTTAGCTCCTGGTTGGCATTGGGGCTATTGGCCTTGGCAGTATTCTGTAAAGAAAGAATCGGTAATTGTCGTTCCCCAAGGGGAAATCGCTTTGATTGTGGCGGCAGATGGCGCATCCAACCCACCAGAGCGGATTTTGGGTAAAATTGTCAGTTGCGATAACTTCCAAGATGCTCGGAAATTCCTTACCGAAGGCGGGGAAAAAGGGCGGCAAATGGGTTTTCTCACGGCTGGTACGTATCGGATCAATACCGCCCTGTTTAAAGTCATCATGGCAGCAAATGCCAGCGCTCATGGCATGGCTCCAGAACAGTTGCGGGTGTACAGTCTGGCATCGGACAAAGTTGGTATTGTCACTACCTTAGATGGTGTACCAATTTCTGCCGGTGAACTCGCAGGCCCCATAATTGACGAACACAACAACTTCCAAAATGGTCAGAAATTTATTAATGGCGGTGGGCGGCGAGGTTTACAAGAACAGACTTTGCTTTCTGGTTCTTGGAACTTGAACCCTTGGTTTGTCCAGGTTGAGCAAGTGCCGATGACCGAAATTCCCATTGGGTATGTGGGTGTGGTAATTTCTTTCGTAGGTAAAGCACATCAAGATGTTAGTGGTGCAGCTTTCACCCACGGTAACTTGGTGAATCCTGGACATAAGGGCGTGTGGATCGAACCGCTATATCCTGGCAAGCACCCGATTAATTCTCGGATTATGAAGATTGAACTAGTGCCAACGACCAACATTGTATTAAATTGGTCAGATCGCACCGAACGTCACAGCTATGATGCTCAACTCGCTTCCTTGACAGTGCGATCGCGTGATGGGTTTGCCTTTGATTTAGAAGTAGCACAAATTATCCATGTGGGTGCTTTAGATGCTCCAAAGGTAATTTCTCGCGTTGGTGCAATGCAAAATCTGGTAGACCATGTATTAGAACCAACTATTGGTAATTATTTCCGCAACTCAGCCCAAGACTATACTGTACTAGACTTTCTCACCGCTCGGAGTGAACGACAATCTGAGGCTGCTGAGTATATTAAAACAGCATTGCGGGCTTATGATGTGCAAGCGATCGATACTTTAATTGGTGATATTCAACCACCAGCGTCGTTAATGCAGACACAGACAGACCGGAAAATTGCTGAAGAAGAACGCAAGACTTATGAAGTTCAGCAGATGGCGCAAACCCAACGGCAGCAGCTTGTCCGGGAAACGGCACTCGCTAATATCCAGCAAGAAATGGTGAAATCGGAGCAGAGTGTACATATAGCTGACCTGAAAGCCCAAGCCCAAATTAAGGAGGCGAACGGTGAAGCTGAGGGGACAAAACTCCGGGCAATTGCTGAGGCTGAAGGTATACGGGCCACAGGTAATGCCAAAGCTGAAACCTACCGCGCTGGCGTGGAAGCCTTGGGTTCACAAGGTTATACAGCAATGCAACTAATGCAGATTATCGGCGATCGCAATGTCCGCTTGATACCAGATGTCTTAGTTGGCAGTAACGGTAGCAATAACGGCTTGGTGGATGGGCTATTATCCATGATTTTATGGAATCAAACTGGTAAGGGTGAATTGACACCAACACATTTGCATCCACAACCAGTAGTTACCAAAGTACAACCAACCCCAGAAAACGGTCATCCACCGATAGTTGTGAATTTTCCTGTAGATAAGTAACATCAAGAACATGAAGTAGGGGCATAACATTGTTCTGCCCTTACAAAAAACAAACGGCAATATCTTATGTGGGCATTTTGCCCACCTTGTAGGTAGAGAAATTTTGCTTTTACAAGAACGTTATCGTTTAATCAAGCAGATTGGTAAAGGGGGATTCTGTAAAACCTTCCTCGCTGTAGATGAGGGTCACTTTCCTCCAGTTCCTTGTGTTGTTCAAGAATTATCGCAAGAATACGAGACTTATATTACTTTTCAGCAAAAGGCGCAACAACTAGAAAAATTAGGGAAGCATCCGCAAATTCCCGCATTACTAAATTATTTTCAACAAGATGGGCATTTCTATTTAGTGCAAGAGTTTATTGTAGGCACTAATTTAGCTCAGGTGGTTGAAGAAGAAGGCGCTTTTAATGAAACTCAAATTTGGCAACTGTTAGAGGATTTGTTGCCAGTTTTGGAGTTTATTAGCGATCGCAACATCATCCACCGCGATATTAAACCCCAAAATATCATCCGCAGATCCCCAATTACTAAAAAGGGGAATTTCGTTATAGTCGATTTTATCACTGCGAAAATTGTCACAAAAATTGATCGGCTAACATCTGAAACCAGTATTGGCAGTCCAGAATACGCTGCACCAGAACAAGCGAAGGGAAAATCAGTTTTTGCTAGTGATTTATATAGCTTAGGTGTAACTTGTATTTACTTACTTACCCAGATTCCTCCCTTTGATTTATTTGATATTGCTAACGATTGCTGGGTTTGGCAACAATATCTTACTACCAAAGTTAGCGATGTCTGGGGACAAGACTCAAAGAGTCTACGCTTGCCGCAAATCCTCGACAAGCTGCTGCAAAAGACTATTAATTGCCGCTTTCAATCGGCTGATGAAGTTATGCAAGCAATGGGTATGGAATGTAAAACTCAAAATTTTAAATTACCAAATCCTCCTTGGCGATGCTTGCATACCTTAACTGGGCATTCTGGGACATTAAGTGGTGTGAATGCCCTTGCCATTAGTCCTGACGGTTACACTTTAGCCAGTGCTAGTGATGACAAAAACATCAAATTGTGGAATTTAAATACTAAAAAAGTCCTAGCTAGCTTATCAGGACATTGCCAAGCTGTAAAATCAGTTACCTTCAGTCCTGACGGAAAAATTCTAGCAACTGCTAGCGATGATAAAACTATCAAATTGTGGCAGGTTGAGACATTAGAGGAAATCTGCACCCTCTTAGGACACGCACACGCTGTAAAATCAGTTGCTTTCAGTCCAGATGGGCAGATTCTCGCTAGTGGTAGCTGGGATAAGACGATCAAACTTTGGGATGTAAATACTGGCACAGAAATTTGCACCATAACTGGACACCAATTACAGGTAAATTCAGTAGCATTTAGTCCCCAAGGACAGCTTTTAGCCAGCGCTAGTTATGACAGAACAATTCGCTTGTGGCAAATACCAACAAGAGGCAGGGGAGCAGGGAGCAGGGGGCAGGGGGATATGAATAGTGCTGAGTTAAAAGACTATCCACAAGGGGCGGAGAACATTTCCCTTTTCCCCTTGCCCCCTGCCCCCTGCCCTTTTCCCCCTGCCCCCTTACCTCCTGCTGAAAACCGCCCATGCTATAGCTTGTTAGGCACCCTTTCGGGTCATGCATGGGCGGTTTTGACAGTCGCTTTTAGTCCCAATGGGAAAATTTTGGCGACGGGTAGTGATGATAACACTATTAAACTGTGGGAGGTAAACACTGGTCAGCTAATTAGCACACTTGTAGGCCATTCCTGGTCTGTGGTGGCTGTGGCTTTCACCGCCGATGGCGAAACGCTCCTGAGTGCAAGTTGGGACAAAACAGTTAAACTTTGGAGGGTAAGCACAGCAGAAGAGATTGTTACTCTCTCTGGTCATGTAGACTCAGTATCTGCTGTTGCTGTGAGCAAAGTTACACAATTAATTGCAAGTGGCAGCAAGGACAAGACTATCAAACTGTGGCAGCTTGTAGAACAGCACAATAGCTAACTTTGTAATATCAAGCGCTACCTGTGAAGGCAACTTCCGGAAATTTCAACTGAGCTTCTGCCATTGGACGGTTTCTGCCTTCCTCTTGCCAGTAGTTAATCACTTCTGTCGCTTTATTAAGCAACTCGACACGATCCACATCAGTAATCCAATGTTTGGACTCTAATTCCTTTTTTAACTCTTCCCAGGCATCATTTCTGGGCCAAAAAAAGTACTTAGTCAAGGGACTTGTGCCTTTGCCGACAATTTGATCGACTGCTAGAGCAACGTTTTCGTCTAACCACAGAATTTTCAAAATAAACTTGGTCAATCACACCTCCGGGAATCTCCGGGCATTACTGAACTAGGATAGCGATCGCTTATTTTAACGCAATACCCCATCAAATGACCAAACAGTGATTGGATTGGGCTAGCATAAGGTGTAGTCGGCGCTAACTCAAATGCTTATGACTGCCCAACTGCCCTAATCTCAAATCACATCTGGTTCAGATTTGTATGAGCAAGATTTTTACCTGAGTCATGATCTCACGTTTTATGATGATTTAAAACTCTTTTGCCTCCTACCCCATGACTCAACCAACTTCTGCAAAAGCGATCATTGTTTTCGATATTGATGGCGTTGTGCGCGATGTTAGCGGTTCCTATCGCCGGGCGATCGCAGATACTGTAGAATATTTTACAAACACAGCATATCGTCCAACACCACTGGATATTGACCAACTGAAGTCTGAAGGCGTGTGGAATAACGATTGGGAAGCATCGCAGGAATTAATTTACCGCTACTTTGAAACCCAAGGACAGACGCACGAACAACTGCAATTAGATTACAGTGCGATCGTTGCTTTTTTTCAATCACGTTACCGTGGCCCAGACCCAAATAATTTTACTGGGTATATCTGTAATGAACCTTTATTATTGCAACCTAGCTATTTAGAACAACTTACCCAAGCCGGGATTGCTTGGGGATTTTTTAGCGGTGCAACTCGTGCTTCCGCCAACTATGTCTTAGAAAAACGCCTGGGTTTGGAATCTCCGGTGTTGATTGCGATGGAAGATGCACCAGGTAAACCAGACCCCACTGGACTTTTCGCTACAGTTCGTGAGTTAGAAAATGGAATTGAGGAAAGATTAACTGTAGTCTATGTGGGAGATACGGTCGCAGATATGTATACCGTTGAGAAAGCGCGGGGTCTAGATTCTTCTCGCACTTGGCTTGGTGTAGGCGTTTTGCCGCCCCACGTACAGGAAACAGCAGCGCGAAGTGATGCATATAGTAAGACACTAATAACAGCAGGAGCAGCAGTAGTTTTGCGTAATGTCGAGCAGTTAAGTCCAGTTAAAATACAGGAACTATTACAGTTAAAATAATAGAATTTGAGTGATGAAATTTTTTTTCAGCTAATGAGTTGGCTGCAATTAGGGAAATCTAAAAAACAAAATGTCTAGCCGTTTCCAGGAAATAGTTGCCAAAATTACGCTCATTTGGCGCTTTCGCCCGAAGGGTGAAAGCTAGGGCTATTTAGTTCTATACATAAACCGCCCAGAACTAAAGTTCCTCTCTTATAGCTAAAATTCGTTTTAACAGACTTTAGCCTTTTCTCAGTCGTCTTTAGACGACTTTAGTTATTAGACTCAGAATTCATTCTGAGGCGGGCTAGATGAGAATGAAATAGCCTTAGGCGAAAGCTAAGTTAATAGCATTTTATTACTTGTAAGAGCCTTATCCATTACTGACTTCGGAACTTACCTATTCAAGCCTGAGCTAAGGTAAAACTTGGATGTCTAAAGAAAAATATTTTTATTTACTTAATAATCAATATTTTAATTAATACATCTTAGAACATGGTACTCTGTGGAACTAGATCAATAGCAAAGCCAATCAGAGTCACTTATGACAGAAAATAGAAAACTTGTTCCTATTGAGCAAGCGTTGGAAATCTTAAATCAGAGTGCTAACTCTTTCAATATAGCGACAATTAGTCGGATTATCGGCCCTCTTAATGAAGAAATTCTCAGACAAGCTATCGATTTAATCCAGTATCATCACCCACGTCTGAATTCTCGTATTATTGGCACATTGGATAATCTTCGCTTTGAAATGGGAGCGAGCAAACTTCCTCTACGTGTAGTTAATAATCTTTACAAGGAGCAATGGCAAGAAGTTCTTGTAGAAGAGCTGAACCAGAAGATCGAGAGCCACAAAAGTTTAGCACGATTTATATTAGTCAGTTCGGAAAGTGAAAACAATGTCAATTATTTAATCACAATATTACATCATGCCATATCAGATGGCTTATCATCAGTCAGGCTGCACTCGGAAATTCTGACTTACTGTCAAAAAATTGCGTCTGGTGAATCAATCAGTCAAGTGTTTAGTTTACCCCCATTACCACCCATACAAGAACTGTTACCTAAATCGATGCAGGGATGGCGAGGTCAAATAAGTGGCATCTTATTATTATTGCGACTGAAGTTCCAGCAGATTTGGTATCGACCAAAAAGCTTGAATTTTGAAAAATTTGTACCTATAGAGTCACGTCATTGTGGCGTTGTTCACAGACAGCTAGATAAACAGCTAACTGAGAAACTGATAAATTTTTGTAGGAAGGAAAAGACAACAGTACAAGCTGCTTTGTGTGCAGCGTTTATGTTTGCAGTAGCGAAAAAAATTAATGGTGAGGAAATAACAGAAATTTGTCTCAGTTGTCGTTCTTATGTGAGTTTGCGTAACCGCCTGCAACCAGTAGTCAGCGATGAAAATATGGGTGTTTTGGCTTCATCTATTACTTCATTTCATACTTTAGGAAAAAATACATCCTTCTGGAATTTAGCAAAGGCTGTCAAACAATATCTGGAAGAAGGATTAAGATGTGACGATATCTTCAGTATTGTGCTGATGTTTAATAAAATTGTCCAATCCTTACTCGCCCATCCCCATGAAGCACCTGTTAGTGTAGCGATTACTAATATTGGTCAAGTAAATATTCCTAATACTTATGGTCTGTTTGAACTAGAAGAAATCAGCTTTGTTCCAGGACAGTCAGCTTTTGGAGGTATTTTCGGAGCTGCTGTTGCAACTTTTCAGGGAAAAATGCTGTTGAATTTTATGTTTTCTGAGCCTTCAATCAGTAAGGATTTAATAGAAGAACTGGCAAACAATGCTATTTCCTATATTGTGGATGCTTGCTACCAAGATTTGAAACAGACAGGTGTTTCACCTGTCCTACAGCTATAAGAAAAATTTGCAGATGCACTTACTTGATTTTCAAAAATTTATCTAAAGCTGATACCATACTGGGAGGCCAACGGCGGATATTTTTTACCCAGTCGATATCCTTGTAGCGGCTATCAAGTCCATAAGCTGCTACCCAGTTGCTTTCGGCTTCACCTTGTTCTCCATTTACCCAATATGCAGCTGTGAGGGCGGCACGCACATCAGCAAATTTGGAGTATTTACGGGCGATATTTCGCATTTCACGAATTGCTTGCTCTTTTTTACCAGTTTCATAAAGGGCAAGAGCATAGTTAGCACGGGCGAAGGCAAAATTTGGGGCTATCTCGTTAGATTTTTTGTAGTCTATGATCGCATCTTCCCATTTTCCTAAACCTGTTTTGGCATTTCCCCGATTGTTATACGCCATCGCATCATTAGGATCGAGTTCTAAGACATGATTATAATCTGCGATCGCATCATCCCATTTCCCCATCCCTTCCAATGCCGCGCCCCGATTCAAATAAGGATCGGTGACATTTGGTGCTAGTTCTATCGCTTTGTTATAATCTGCGATCGCCTCTTGTAACTTATTCTGACTCACCCGCGAATTTCCCCGGTTACTCCACGCCCCGGCATTTGTCGGAAATTCCTCAATAATCTTTGTCCAATAAGTTTCAGCCGTCGCAAAATCACCTTGATTCGTTGCTGCAAAGGCTTGATTTGCCCACTCATCGCCTTGTTTTAACTGTTCTTGAGTAATGGGCGGTTGAGATTGCGCCATGACTGGAGTACCCCAGCCAAGCACAAGTAACAGACTGAGAAAAATGCCAATCAACTTAATCATCTAGGTTTACCTGTGTTTATCTTGAACATGGGGAGTGGGGAATGGGGAGGGGAAGCAGGGAAAGAAAAACTATAATTATTACCTTATGCCCAATGCCCCATGCCCCAGACTCATAATTACAATAATGACAATTGTTCATTAGGTGGCGTGAATCCCAAATGCTTATATGCAGCCTTTGTCGCCATTCTTCCACGATGAGTCCGAGTTAAATACCCAATCTGCATGAGGTAAGGTTCATATACCTCTTCAATTGTTTGGGTATCTTCACCCGTCGCTGCTGCCATTGTTTCTAACCCCACAGGCCCACCATTAAATTGTTCAATTAATACACTTAGCATCTGACGGTCTGTCCAATCTAAACCGCATGGATCTACTTGGAATAGTTGCAATGCCTCAGATGCAATGCTTTCATTAATCTCTCCAGATAACTTTACTTCCGCATAATCACGTACGCGCTTAAGTAATCTATTGGCAATCCGTGGTGTTCCGCGCGAACGACGGGCAATTTCTGTGGCACCATCTTCTGTAATAGGGGTTTTGAGTAATTGAGCGGTTCGCAGTACAATTTGAGTCAGTTCGTCAACTTCGTAAAATCGGAGTTTTTGAATCAAACCGAAGCGATCGCGCAGTGGTGAAGTTAAAGCACCGACACGGGTTGTAGCTCCCACTAGAGTAAACTTTGAAAGCGGCAAACTTCTGATTCGAGCGCTAGAACCCTTACCGATAGTAATATCTAAGCGATAATCTTCCATCGCCGGATAGAGAATTTCCTCTGTCATCCGCGAGAGGCGATGAATTTCATCAACAAATAAAATATCCCCAGGTTTCATGTTCACCAGTAGCCCGACAATATCCCGTGGACGTTCTAGGGCTGGCGCACTGGTAATTTTGTAATTTACCCCCATTTCCGATGCTAAAATCATTGCCATTGTGGTTTTGCCCAATCCCGGCGGTCCATACAGTAGCAAATGATCCAGCACCTCACCACGAGACTTGGCTGCTTTGATGGCAATATCTAGCACATCCTTTAAATCTTTTTGCCCAATGTAATCAGCAAATCGGTGCGGTCGAATACCCTCTTCCTGCTGTTCTTGTTCATCAATAGCAGCTTCAGGCTGCAAAATATTTTCTGTAGAAGGTGTCTTCGCCGGCTCTCGACGCTGCTTTGGTTCTCCGTTGGGTTCTGGAGGCTGTTTTTTCGATGAGATTATCGCCATAATTCAGCTATCTACTTTTAAGGGACTAGGGAGTGGGGAGTGGGGAGTGGGGGGAGCAGGGAGCAGGGAGCAGGGAGCAAGGGAGAAGAGTTTTCTCCTCTCTTTGCCCCCTGCGCCCTGCCCCTCTGCTTTTTCCCCATGCCCCATACCCGTGAAAATTTTCGTTTGGAAATACCCGCGCCAATTTAAAATTTAAATTCCGGTCAATTACCCAGAAGTACAAAAGTTATTATGTTATCTAAAAGAATCTTACCGTGCTTAGATGTGAAGGCGGGACGGGTTGTAAAAGGAGTTAACTTTGTAAATCTCCAAGATGCAGGCGATCCGGTAGAACTGGCAAAGGTTTACAACGAAGCCGGTGCTGATGAGTTAGTATTTCTGGATATTACAGCTACTCATGAAGACCGAGCTACTATTTTAGATGTGGTCTACCGGACTGCTGAACAGGTCTTTATTCCATTGACTGTGGGTGGTGGCATTCAATCCTTAGAAAATGTTAAAGCTTTGTTACGAGCAGGCGCAGATAAGGTTAGTATTAATTCTGCGGCGGTGCGTGATCCAGACTTGATTAATCGGGCAAGCGATCGCTTTGGTAATCAGTGCATAGTTGTTGCTATTGATGCCAGACGCAGAAATAACCCGGAGAATCCAGGTTGGGATGTGTATGTGCGGGGTGGCAGGGAAAATACAGGCTTAGACGCTCTACTTTGGGCACAAGAGGTTGAAAAACGGGGGGCCGGTGAACTGCTAGTAACAAGTATGGATGCTGATGGAACCCAAGCCGGGTATGACATCGAGATCACACGGGCAATTGCCGATGCTGTAGAAATTCCAGTTATTGCTTCTGGTGGTGCAGGTAATTGTGAACATATCTACACAGCCCTAACTGAAGGCAAAGCTGAAGCAGCATTACTCGCATCCCTATTACATTACGGGCAATTAAGCGTAGTAGAAATCAAAAATTATTTGCGCGATCGCAATGTGCCAGTAAGAACATTCTCTTGAACCATAATTTACCATTTAATGACATCTATTTGTGGTTAGGCACACTTCCCTAAAAGGGTGTTAATATTATTTTATAAGTATTAACAAATATTAAAAAATATGTTGCTTCCTATATTACTTTTTGATGTAGCCTTAGTAGCATGGTCGCTGCACTTAATGGAAAGAGCTTACGAGAGTAAAGAATTTTCTTTAATGTTGGCTGGTACATTAGTTGCTCTGGCTGCTGCTGCCATGTTAGTAGTTTACTTCTTGATGGGGCACTGTATGACCTATTTGTTGCAAGTGTCGTTGTGAATGCTGAGTGGTAGAGAAAATATTAAAAATTTAGTTTTCAAAAAAAGCTTGACAAGGTACTAACAATTAAGCGATTATATATAATGGATTTTAAGGGGTTATAGCGCAGTTGGTAGCGCACCTCAATGGCATTGAGGGGGTCAGCGGTTCGAATCCGCTTAGCTCCATTCTTGACACACAAACAAAGCCTTTCCGTTAATGGAAAGGCTTTGAAAATGTTAAGAGAGTTTTATTTTCTGTCTACCTAGCTAGTTTGGAAAATTGGAGTGATAGAGATTGTAGTGGTTTTCTGGAGCGATTTGTGGTTGCTGTAAGAACTTTAACCAATTTTAATAGCACTTCTTCAACTTCATACTCATCAGTATCAATGATTTGTGCGATCGCTCCTTGTTCCTCTGTATCCTTTGCGGTTCAATTATTACACTCATTAGGCAAAGTGGGTAGGCGTAGCGCGTTGTAGACATCATCTAGCCGTTTGTTTCAAATTCTCCACTCGACATTTGACCTTCAGAGGCTCAACTGCGGCAATATTAAATTTGCAACCATATCAATAACTAGAACTATAGATGCTTGGATCTTTAAATATAGGCATCTATGGTATAGAAATGTATAGAATCTTGTAAAGATATAAAATATATTTCTTAAATGCACACATTTCTAGCTTCTTCCTCAATGCAGCTGTCTGTACCACCAAATCACTTTCAGTCAATGAAGATTGTCGCACTGGGGGACAGCTTAATTTATGGATTCGGCGATCCGGAAAAAGGAGGCTGGATCGAGCAACTACGGCGATGGTGGATGTTGCCGGATAGTGCCGGTCATGTTCTTTATAATTTAGGTGTAAGAGGCGATCGCACGCAACAAGTAGCCCAACGGCTAGAAGTTGAATTTCGCCACCGGGGTGAGTTGCGAAATCGTGTTCCCGACTTGATTATTTTATCAGTAGGCGTGAATGACTCAGCCCGGTTGGCACGTCCCGATGGTCGAAGCTACACAGATTTTGCATTGTTTGAAAAGGAAATTGCTTCTCTGCTAGATTTAGCACAGCAACTATGTCCTGTGTTATTTGTGGGCATGGTGCCTGTGGATGAAGCTAAGATGCCATTTTTAGATTGTTTTTACTATAATCATGCCGATCAGTACCGTTACAAAGAAGCAACTCGAATTGCTTGTACCAAACGGCAGATTCCCTATTTAGATATTTTTGAGCAATGGATGGAACGTGGTGAAAGTTGGCGGCTTAAACGCTTGAGTGAAGATGGTCTTCATCCCAATACACTAGGTTATCAAGCTTTGTTAGAAGATGTAATCAATTGGGATGCAATCGCAACTTACCATTCTAAATTTGATTACCACCTTAAGCCATCGTAATTAGGTAAATGCGTTGATGCTTTGGGGCTAACCTAATGTTCTCGTATCTCCTATCTTTACATAAAGCACTACAATAGTGCTGAATTTTTAAATCCATCTTTTCCCCTATTTTATATTCAGTACTGCTATGACACCAACTTTATTTGGTCGTTGGCAAACTCGATTATTATTACTTGCGACGGTGGGCGTAATTGTGTCTTTGCCTTTTGCAATGGGTTTGATTGGTTCTAGTACTAACTCAGTTTATTTTTGGATACTTGGTTATGTCGCCATCTTCGGCTTAGGTTGGGATGTAGTTTATAACTATTTCCAAAAATTCCGATGGGACAGGGATTGGCCAGCAGTTTATCAACTTTTAGCTGGTATATGGGAATTAGTATTTCTGTTCTGCGGAATAAAACTGTTTGGCTTTTTACCAATACCTTTACCTAAAGAAGAACTACCGTTAGCAGTTTTTTTATTGCACTATAGCGTCGTGTGGCTAACAGTTTTTATTAGTTCACAAAGCCTAATGCGAATTATCTTTCCTCGTTGGCGTTTTCGGGGTGGGGAGTGGTTGTAAAACCTCAAATACTTGAAATATTCAATTTATTTTCACCTAGTAGAGGCGCACATTTGTGCGCCTCTACCTTATGGTTTAGTTCCCTGAAAATTGCTTTAATAAAAAATAAATAATTAAATCACAAATTAAAAAATTCTATATGTATAGCGGTTTGAGTTTGGATGCAATATGTTGTATTGTCGTACAGTTGTCTGCGTCGCTATAAACATTGTTTGGGGTTGAATCTCCATCCAAATTGTCCCTAATTCACAATCCATAACTCAATGCAGAGACGCAAATTAAGGAAATACAATGTCAAATTTTGATCTGGTTATTCAGCTGTTTCTGCAACTTACAGTTATTTTAGCCATATGTCGTATTGTCACGATTTTAGGACGCCGCTATCTTGGGAAAACTGATGTTGTTTGCGAAGAGTTTTTAACTACTTCTTTTTTACTACCAATATTTTTTGTCTTCTCTGGACTGAATACTCAAATTGGACTGGTAAATACACCGACTTTGTGGGGAATTACGTTTTTAATTATTGCGATGCCTACGGCGGTAAACTACGCAACTCTTGGCAAAGGTGTTGCTTGTATGTTGGCTGCAAAATTGGCGGGGGAAAGTTGGCGCGAATCTGCAACTATCGGCGCTCTAATGAGTGCTCGTGGTTTGATGGAGTTAATCATCCTCAATATTGGTCTTGAACAAGGTGTAATTACCCCCACTTTATTTATTATCATGGTTATTATGGCAGTCATTACTACACTCATGGCATCACCACTGATTGCCTTTTTGTTGCAAGGTACAAGTTACGAAAAATATTCCCCTTAAGCAAATTTAAATATTAGATTAATTACCTACTAATTGAGAAAAAATCTTTGCTCTGACTCTGACTATAACCGCTAAGTTGTTTGTAGTGGCGTTTAAGTACCATTACAAATTGAATGCCTATCAACTAATTTTATTGCTATCGTTACGCAAGCTCTTAGAGATGTAGCTCCTAAAATCATCAAAATTAATGTTTTACTGCTACAACTCCATTGTAATAATAATTGACATGATAACGAAGCACAAATTAACCTTGGCTGTATCTAACAAACTTGACATTTTCTCGTCTTTTAAAGAATTATCTTAAGAAAACCAGATACTTAATTTTGAGGAAACCATGCATATAGTTATTCTCGTTCTGGTTGAAGTACTGATTATTATTGGACTTTCACGGCTAGTAGGGCTAGGATTCCGTTCCATTAAGCAACCTCTGGTAATTGGTGAGATTGTTGCCGGGATTATGCTCGGCCCATCTTTATTTGGTTTAGTTGCTCCCGATCTAGCAGTTTTTTTGTTCCCACCAGAAACTTTCCCTTTTCTAAATGTTTTGTCTCAGGTGGGATTAATATTTTTCATGTTTCTGATTGGGCTAGAACTTAATCCAAAATACCTCAGTGGACAATTAGAAGTAGCTGTTTTAACTTCTCATGTCAGCATTTTGGTGCCGTTTTCTTTAGGAACATTGCTAGCGGTAATCCTTTATCCCCTAGTTTCCAATGCAAGTGTATCTTTTACCGCCTTTGCCTTGTTTTTGGGAGCGGCGATGTCGATTACAGCCTTTCCAGTGTTGGCGCGAATCATTACTGAAAACAATTTACAAGGAACCCGTTTAGGAACGTTGGCGTTAACTTGTGCAGCGGTGGATGATGTCACAGCTTGGTGTCTATTAGCAGTAGCGATCGCAGTTGCTAGAACTGGTGACTTTGCTGGTGCGATACCCACAATTATTGCCAGCATAGTTTACATCGGCTTGATGTTGACGGCGGGACGTTGGTTCCTCCAACGCCTTGCTAAATATTACGTTCGTGCAGGACGACTCAGCCAATTGCTGCTAGCTGGGATTTATATGGGCGTGGTTGCGTCAGCACTCATCACCGAACTAATTGGTATTCACTTAATTTTTGGGGCATTTTTACTGGGAGCAGCAATGCCCAAAAATGAAGATTTGGTGCGGGAATTGGCAGTAAAAACTGAAGATTTTGTTTTGATATTTTTACTGCCAATATTTTTCGCCTACAGTGGCTTACGAACGCAGATTGGCTTGCTCAACCGTCCAGAATTGTGGCTTTTGTGTGCGTTGGTTTTAGGAGTAGCGATCGCAGGCAAATATGTTGGCACTTATGTAGCGGCCCGTGTTAGTGGCATTAGTCAACGGGAAGCCTCGGCACTCGGTTGGTTAATGAATACTCGCGGTTTGACCGAACTGATAGTGCTAAATATTGGTCTAGAGTTAGGGGTAATTTCCCCCTTAATATTTACCATGCTGGTAATTATGGCATTGGTAACTACATTCATGACCTCGCCACTGCTGGAATGGACATATCCGAAAAAGCTGATCAGGTTAGATGTCATGGAACCGGAGTTGGAAGCAGAAACAGGTATAGATACCTCTGCTGGAAGTGGAACTTACCCTCATCCTTTCCGAATTTTAGTGCCAGTGGTTAATACAAGTACCCAAAAAGGTTTAGTACAGTTGGCAGTAGCGTTGGCGCAGCCTGCCGTAGGTATCGCTCTCAATTACCGATATCCTGCCATTGTTAATCCTCTTAGCCTGATTGAATTTGAAGAAGATTATGCTTTTGAAAGTACCCCAGTTGAAGCAGATCGATTAATCGCCCAGCGCCGCCACCAGCTACAAGAATTAATTAATACTCTCGAACCGCCAGAAACTCGTTCTTGTGTGCATCCTATCGTTCGTATATCCAGCAATGTTGCCCGCGAAATAGCACAGATTGCCACATCAGAACAAGCTGATTTAATTCTCGTCGGCTGGCATCGCCCAGCTTTTAGTAGTAATCGTTTAGGTGGACGAGTCGGACAAATGCTTACCACTGCCCCAGTAGATGTAGCAGTGTTTATAGATAAAGGCAAAGAGCAATTAGAAAGTTTATTGGTACCTTATTCAGCCAATATTCATGATGATTTAGCACTAATACTAGCTTTGAGACTGCTAATCAATCGTGAGACTTGTATGTTGCAGATATTACAGATAGTACCAAATCATGCCAGGGAAGAATCGAGTTACGAACTGCACACAATGATGCAACAATTACCCACCAGTGTAGGCGATCGCATTGAAATCAAAATTATTGAAGCCCCAGAACCAATCCAAGCCGTAATTCAAGCCTCAGAAGGTGTAGACCTAACTATTGCTGGCGCTAGTCGCGCTTGGGGTATCGAGCGCCAAACCTTGGGAAGATATACAGATCAACTAGCTATCCAATGTCGTTCCTCCTTGCTAATTACCCGCCGCTATAGCCAAGTCACCGCTCACCTTGCTTCTATGCTTCCTGAAGTTAGTAGTCAAGAGCCAACATTGAGGAGTTGAAATTTATGAATCATTTCAACCTCAAATCTTTAACTTTTTACGGAGTAGCAATAACTTCAGTGCTAGTGTTGTTTAAAACTGTAACCGTTTACGGAGAAAAAAATCTCAAGGCTCCTCCTCCAATTAACGGTCAGTATCGTCTAACTCTGTCAGAGAATTTGCCTAACTGTGAAAAATCGGATACTCTGACGTTAAACATTCAGCAGTCAGGTATTTACTTAAATGCCTCTGTATTACCGGCAAACGCTAACTCCGGTACTGACGAAAACCACTCTCTGGCAGGCATCTTCCAAAATCAACAGTTAAATTTATCTGGAAAAGTTGGTAGAGCAATCCTTTGTAATATTCCTCACCCCCAAAATGATCCTCTGAACTTAGTCACAATTCAAATGCAACTTGTGGATAAAGGTAATATGACAGGTCACTTAACCGTAAAAGGCATTCCACAAACTCTGAGATTTACTGCTGTGCCTCAAAAAGCTAATTGAATTGGGAGTGGGTAGAGACGCGATGATTAATCGCGTCTTTGGGATTAATCGCATCTACGAGATTGGAAGCGCGAAGTAAACAGCAATGTGAGCGCATTGTATGGGTTTTATGGAGCAGATAAAAAGAATGGATCAGGGATCAAAGACTAGGCAATTCTACCAATGGCGCAAGCAGCTATTTAGCATAAGTCTGTTAGGCTTTTGTGCAGCGATCGCCCTCGAAACTTGCACTACTGCTGCTACACCAGTGGCAAAGCTAAATAATTGGCGTTTTTCCCCCAAAACACAGCAACTCGAAATCACCCTCTCAGCAGGCATAACCCCTCGTTATTTCTACCTAGCCCAACCATCTCGGCTTGTTGTAGATTTACCGAATACTAAGTTGGGCAAAATTATTACACAACAAAATTATTCTGGAGCAATCAAAAGTATTCGCGTTTCTCAATTGAACGAGAACGACACACGAATCGTTCTAGACTTAGCACCAGGGACTGTTTTTAATCCTAAAAAGGTACAACTGCAACCTGTTTCCCGAAAAAACTCTACTCGCTGGGTATTTCGTCCGGTTATTTCTGGTAAAACTAGTGCCGTGAAACCAGGAAACTCCCAACCTTCACCCAAGAAACAACCTCAAACACCCCAAAAGCCGCCTAGTAACCCACCGATAACCACTACTAATCCACAACTACCCTTACTCACAGTTCCACCTCAATCCAATGAACTGCCCTCAACAATTACTACTAACTCAGGACAGCCTTTTGTCACTGTTCCTCCCCTAACTCCTAATACATCCTCTCAACAACCTAGTTTGAATCTTCCCCCTCCGTCTTTTCCAAATCAACCCGGTAACTTGAATAGCATCCCTCCTTTCGGTATGTCGGAATTTCCAGTTCCAACAATCCCCAATGCTCCTAATCCCCAGGTGATAGAGTTTGGTCAACCCCTTCCTAAAAATAAATAGTAAGGGGATGAGGGAACATTGGAAGCAGGGGGAGAAGAATAACTAATGCCCAATGCCCCATTCCCCATTCCCCAATCTAAAATCTATCAGTTTCCTGAGGTGTTCCAACTGCTCCTGGTTGAGCCGTAAAGAAGTTTTGAGCAGCTTCATTCTGATATATACACCTAATATCAGGTTGGCCACTGTCCAAGTTACCTGTGAATCCAAAGGTATTCAGGCGATTTTTGCAATCTCTTACCTGATCGGATGTCACCAGCTTACGGTTTTCTAAAAGCGCCCAGTTATTTTGTCGGATCACACATCCAGGACGCATACTGGGTTGGGCAACATAGACATTGAATGGATTGAGAGTGACGAACAATCTAGCGTCCATCACCATCGCGCTGGCTCCGTACTGCACACAAATCTCAGGGTTAGGTGCTTTCAAATCAATGAATTCACGAGAAGCCACATTTGATGGCGCCAACGTGGTTGTAGAACTAAAAGCAATGCCAATTCCAATTCCTAAAATCAACACCCCTCCCATAATTGCGATGGTGAAGAGGTTAAACATTGGGGATTGAAAAATAGAGGGTTTAGAAGTAGTAGCCGATCTACCAGTGGGTTTACGTCTCATTGTTGCTTAATCACCTTCACGCCGATTTGGCAGGGAGTGGTCTAAAGTTCTCTCCCTCTTTCAGTATGCCTATTCTTGACTGTAATTGTCTGCAAGTTTGTGGGCAGTATTCTTCTTAAATGACAAAAATATAACGCTTCATAATCACATGAGGTACATCAGAGCAAACTCCTGGCTTGCAGGTAGGGGATTGGGGGTGGAGTTTTTGTACCCCACTCAACCAAGAACCGCTATAAAAAATTATCTAGATATATGGACAGAATTTCAACCTTCTCGGTTATTGTTTCCATCTTAAAGAATTGGTGAGTATTTTTATTTATTTGCCAATTTAGGGAATTGTTATTATCTTTGTGCTACTTCACATATAAATCACAAAGCAACTATTTTTAAAGTTCTATATTTTATTAATCAATAATAGCATATTTTTGATATCTATATAGATTGGCTTAATTCAATTTTCACAAATGATGCAGTCAGAATGCTTGAATTATCTAGCTTTTTATTCGTAATTTCTTGGAAAGTCTGAGCGGAGGAAACCTACGCTTATAACTTTCCAAGAAAGATTTTTCGTATTCTTATTAGATATTTTGCTTACCCCTAGTAATTAATATGGTGGTTCTGGTTTACGTGAGGTACACCCGTAAGGACACGGCACTGCCGTGTCTTTATACCTCGCGACGTAATGTTGTACTGCATCTAAATGGGAAGCGCTATATGTCAAACAATGTAAATTAAAATTTAAGTAAGTTTTAATAATTAATTTAGAAGCAAGTGGCATCTCAAAGAGCGTTATTTTCAACAAGCAAGAAGTTCAAAACTTCGCAGCTTCAAATTCTTCTAGCTGATAGTCTGACTATTTTTTGGGGAGATTGGTTAGATTTACGTGTCAGAATCGTACAAGTTGCTGCATCAGGCTTAATATCCCCACTGATATATATTTTAGCTTTTGGCTTGGGTTTAGGTAGTTCCATCAAACCCGGATCAGGGATTAGTGGTAATTATAACAACTATTTAGAATTCATATTACCGGGGATGGTAGCGCTATCGTCGATGACGATTAGCTTCGGTGGAACGACATTTTCGATTTGTGGAGATAGATTATTTACTAAAACCTTCGAGGAATTATTGTTAACTCCCATACACCCCCTAGCGTTGCATATCGGAAAAATGCTGGCGGGAGTAGTGCGAGGGTTGATGACATCTGGTTCCGTGATTTTGGTAGCGGTATTATTGACTGGAAACTGGAATTTTCTCAACCCGCTATTTTTACTGTTGGTAATACTGAATTGTTCAGTATTTGCTGGATTAGGGGTGATTGTGGGGTTAAGTGTGCGATCGCTTGAATCAGTCGGACTCTACAACAACTTTATAATTATCCCTATGTCTTTCTTAGGGGCAACCTTCTTTGATCCTGGTACATTACCAGCTGCCCTGAAAGTCGTCGTTTACCTATTACCCTTAACCTATGCCAGCATCGGACTGCGTGCAGTTGCTCATTTACCCTTATCCCAGTTTCCTTGGTACAGCATACCGATTTTGCTGATGATTGCGATCGCACTTTCACTATGGGGTGCTTATAAATTCGCTCACCAACAAGATTAAAGCCTTGATTACAACCTATGCTTTAACTGTTTCTGCAACAAATTCCAGAACTTATGCCGATCCGCCCTGCTACAAAAGCTGACGTACCCGCAGTTTTACCAATGGTTGCCAAAATTTGTGCTTTGCACGACTCTTGGGATTCCGCTAAGTATGGTTTTCTGCCGAATCCAGAACAGCGTTATGAACAATGGTTGACACGGTTGACAAATAGCGAACGCAGCATATTTCTAGTATCTGAAGATGAAGGGCAACTTGTAGCTTTTCTGGTGGCAACGATTGAGCGAGAAATACCAATTTATCGGTTACAGGAATTTGCTTTTATTCACGATATCTGGGTTGAGCCGGAATATCGCCAAAACGGAATTGCGCGGCAGATGGTAATGCTAACTGTTGAACGCTTTCATCAGATGGGCGTTAAGCAAATTCGTCTAGATACAGCAGTTATTAACGAAGCTTCACGGCGATTGTTTGCATCTTGTGGCTTTCGACTCAGCATTATTGAAATGCTGATTGAATTAAGTCATTAGTCATGAGCAAATGACTAATGACTAATGACTAATGACTAACTAGCTAACAGAGTTTTTTCGAGAGAAGTCCAACGGAAAGCGCGATCGCCTCCTCTCTCAATCACTACTCTCACTCGTGGTTCTAGCTGAGGCAAATTCGCTAAATACTCAAGTTCCTCATTGGAAAGAATATGCCCTTCAATAATCCACAAAACCAGCCCTTTTGACTTTGGTGGTAGCTGTTCTAGATGAGAATTGATAACTGGGGGTAAATAGTATACATAACCTACTGCCGCACCACTACCATTACTTTTTTTACCAAGATGAGGAGGTCTGACTCCATGAACTCTTGTAAGATACGCAGCTACGTCGCCCAGTCCCCTGGCGGTAATGTGAAGGGTAGTATAGCCAGCTGCGCGTAGTCGGCGCTGATATCGACCTTCATAACCCCCTTCCAGAGGTACATACACTCCAAGAGCGCCAAATTTTTCCAAATCGCGGATTAAACCGTTGCCAGTGGTAATTAGTGCCATAGATTTTCGTCTTGTCCCACTTAGATATCTCTATTATTTACCCTGAACCGATAGATTAAAAGCATTTTCTTTGGACATTGGGCATGGGGCATTGGGCATTTGGGCATGGGGGATAGTTATTCTCCCTAATATTCTGCTTCCTCTGTCTCCCCTGCTCCCCACTCCACAAAAATAACTCTATAAATTACTAGACAAATATAAATAAATAATTTATATTATTAGATTGTGACTAAAAACGCAATTTAGGCTGCCTTCTTACTGCCATTCTGAGGTAGTGTTAGCATGATAAGCTGATAACTCAATCTAGATTAAATAATCTAACTTAGATTGATCTTATAGACTGGTAAACTAAGAAAGCTTTCAGGCCAACAATGGAGCTTATGGGCGAACAACCAAAGCCGATCCTAAGCTCCAGGGTAAGTTTACTTCTGTGCCTCTGAAAGGTAGGCAAAATCTTAAACAATAGTTTAAGGTATTTAAGGAAGTATAAACTGAGCAGCAATGTGGTTTCATGGCATTACGTCAGTCTCAGTTAACGGATACTGGGCGGTAAAAACTGCTTAAGTCCAACTGCAACAGGGCAGTAGCCAGCCTCCGGGAAGCCGTCTTATGGGCGTCTAAAAATCGGAAAACCCGCCGACAGCGCTGCCTCCAGAAAGTGCCAGAGCAATTGCTTGGACGAAAGCATTGCTGCACACAGCTTAAGGCTGTAGCGCCTTGCATTGATTCCAGAAGTTACTCCTTCCCAACGGGAAGGGACTTGTAGCTGTTCTGGTGATCTATTGAGTGAAGCTAAACAGATTCACCAAGCAGTACGGACACGGTTTGTTGTGTCCCAAAGCATTTGGACTGGTTTACTAAACCATTCCAAATTTCGCAGGCTAATCCAGCCTAAACTGATGCGTACAAAGCGTGTCCTCTAGAGTCCAATTCCAAGGTCAGCAAGTAGAAAGGAGAACCAGTTACTGTGTCTGTAGGTATTCTCGGCACCAAGCTGGGCATGACCCAAATATTTGACGAAGCAGGAGTAGCTATTCCTGTGACTGTCATTCAAGCAGGGCCATGCACCGTAACACAAGTTAAAACAAAACAAACCGACGGTTACTTTGCCATTCAAGTTGGTTATGGCGAAGTTAAACCAAAGGCACTGAACAGACCACTACTGGGTCATTTAGCTAAATCATCTGCCCCAGCATTGCGTCACCTAAATGAATATCACACCGAAAGTTCTGGTGATTATGCTTTAGGTCAAGAGATTAAAGCAGATATTTTTAGCGCAGGTCAGATTGTCGATGTAGTTGGCACAAGCATCGGTCGCGGCTTTGCAGGAAACCAGAAGCGGAACAACTTTGGCCGTGGACCCATGTCCCACGGTTCCAAAAACCACAGAGCGCCCGGTTCTATTGGTGCTGGTACAACACCAGGTCGTGTCTATCCAGGTAAGCGGATGGCAGGGCGTTTAGGTGGCAAACGTATCACAATCCGCAAATTGACCATAGTGCGAGTTGATGCAGAACGCAACTTATTGCTAATTAAAGGAGCTATTCCTGGAAAACCAGGTGCTCTAGTAAGTGTTGTGCCTGCAAAAGTAGTGGGATAGTCAAAAGTCATTAGTCAAAAGTCATTAGTCATTAGTCATTGGCTAAAGACAAATGGCGTAAAGACAAATGACAAATGACCAATGACAAAGGACAAATAATAAAGATGGTTGAAAGCGTAGTTAAAAATTGGCAAGGAGAACAGGTCGGCGAGACGACCTTCGAGTTGCGCGTTGCCAAGGAAGAAACAGCGTCTCATATTGTGCACCGCGCCTTAGTACGGCAATTGACCAATGCTCGTCAAGGAAATGCCAGTACGAAAACTCGTTCTGAAGTTAGAGGCGGTGGCCGTAAACCTTGGAGACAAAAAGGTACTGGTCGCGCTCGTGCAGGTTCTATTCGTTCGCCACTGTGGCGTGGTGGTGGTGTGATCTTTGGACCAAAGCCCAGAGACTTCAACCTAAAGTTGAACCGCAAAGAACGACGTTTAGCACTGCGGACAGCATTTGTAAGCCGCATTGACGACTTGATCGTAGTAGAAGAATTTAGCAGCGAGCTATCTCGCCCCAAGACTAAAGACTTAGTGGCAGCGCTTGCTCGTTGGGGAGTAGTACCAGAAAGCAAGTCCCTGCTAATTTTGTCTGAAATTGCGGATACAGATAATGTTTATTTGTCAGCCCGCAACATTGAAAATTTAAAACTAATTGCAGCCGACCAGCTAAATATTTTTGATTTACTGCACGCTGACAAAATTGTAGTTACGGCATCAGCCCTAGAAAAAATCCAGGAGGTCTACAGTGCCTAGCTTTGACCCCCGTGACCTTGCCGACTTAGTACGTCGCCCAATCGTCACCGAGAAAGCGACCATTTTGATGGAGCAGAATAAGTACACCTTTGAAGTAATTCCAAAGGCATCTAAACCAGAAATCAAGGCTGCGATCGAAGACTTGTTTCAGGTCAAGGTTGTAAAAGTCAACACCAACTTACCACCACGTAAAAAGCGGCGCGTTGGTAAATTTATTGGTTATAAGCCTCAATATAAGCGAGCTATTGTTACAGTCGCACCTGGGGATGAAGACAAGATTAGACAAGTTCTATTCCCAGAAGTTTAACAAAGTTATGAGTTAGGAGTTAAGAGTTACTGAACTCAAAACTCAGCACTCAGCACGGGCTAAAGCCCCGCTAACGCTATCAGCACTCAGCACTTAAAAATATGGGTACTCGTTCTTATCGCCCTTATACCCCCAGCACTCGCCAAGTTACAGTTTCTGACTTTGCGGAGATCACAAAAACCGAGCCAGAAAAATCCCTAACTACCTCGAAGCATCGCGCCAAAGGTCGGAATAATACTGGGCGGATTACCAGTCGTCGCCGGGGTGGCGGACACAAACAACTTTACCGGATCATCGATTTTAAAAGGGATAAACATAATATTCCTGCCAAAGTCGCAGCAGTTGAATACGATCCTAACCGTAATGCCCGAATTGCCCTTTTGTATTACCAAGATGGCGAAAAACGGTATATCCTCCATCCCAACGGATTGAAAGTTGGAACAATAATTATTTCTGGGCCTGAAGCTCCCTTTGAAGATGGTAATGCTTTACCTCTCTCAAGGATTCCCTTAGGTACTGGTGTCCACAACGTAGAATTGACTCCTGGCAAAGGTGGTCAAATTGTGCGTGCTGCTGGTGCTAGCGCTCAAGTTGTGGCAAAAGAAGGTAATTATGTAACTCTCAAGTTGCCTTCAGGAGAAGTCCGCTTGATTCGGCGCGAATGCTACGCCACCATTGGGCAAGTAGGCAACACCGATGCGAGAAACCTGAGTGCAGGTAAAGCAGGACGAAATCGTTGGAAAGGCCGCCGTCCTAAGGTCAGAGGTAGCGTCATGAACCCAGTGGATCACCCACATGGTGGTGGTGAGGGTAGGGCACCTATCGGTAGATCAGGGCCTGTTACACCTTGGGGTAAACCCACATTGGGCGCGAAGACACGCAATCGTAAGAAACTTAGCAGCAAATTGATTATCCGTCGTCGCCGTAAGTCTTCCAAACGCGGTCGCGGTGGTCGTGAGTCTTAAAGAGTTAGGAGTTAAGAGTTATGAGTTAAGAGTTATAAGTTGAGAGTAAAATCTAACTCCTAACTCCTAATTCCTCACTCCTAACTCCTAATTCCTCACTCATAATTCCTAAATCCTAAATCCAAAATTGAACTATGGGTCGTTCTCTAAAAAAAGGTCCTTTCGTTGCGGATCATCTCTTAAAGAAAATTGAAAAGCTCAACGACAACAACAGAAAAGAAGTTATTAAAACTTGGTCAAGAGCTTCGACAATTTTGCCTCTAATGGTAGGTCATACCATAGCTGTTCACAACGGACGCCAACACGTTCCAGTTTTTGTAAATGAACAGATGGTAGGACATAAGTTGGGTGAATTTGCCCCGACACGCACCTACAGGGGTCATGGAAAAAGTGACAAGAAAGCAGGTAGGTAGTCATTAGTCATGAAGTCATTAGTCATTAGCTAAAGACAAGTGACAAATGACAAATGACAAATGACAAAATTGGAGAAAACTATGGCTACTAATACTACTGAAGTAAAAGCGATCGCTCGTTTTATCCGCATCTCGGCTTACAAAGTACGTCGGGTACTGGATCAAATCCGGGGACGATCATACCGAGAAGCGTTAATCATCCTGGAATTCATGCCCTATCGCGCCACTGAACCCATATTGAAGGTTCTTAGAAGCGCTGCCGCCAATGCTGAACACAACGCTGGGTTAGATCGGACTCAACTAGTTATTACTCAGGCTTATGCCGATCAAGGTCCATCGCTGAAGCGGTTCCAGCCAAGAGCGCAAGGTAGAGCTTACCAAATTCGCAAGCCGACGTGTCATATTACTGTGGCTGTTGCAGCCGCCCCAGAAAAATAAGCTTTTTTTACACGAATAAATTGCGTAAAGTAAGAAATTTTAGAGGAAGCATTCGTGGGACAGAAGATTCATCCAGTTGGTTTTCGCCTGGGTATTACACATGAACATCAATCCCGTTGGTTTGCTGTTCCTGATCGTTATCCAGAACTTCTACAAGAAGATCACAAACTCCGTCAATACATAGAACAAAAGCTGGGTAGACTTGCTCAAAACAATGCCGGTATTTCTGAAGTACGGATTGAGCGTAAAGCTGACCAAATCGACTTAGAAGTACGTACAGCTAGACCAGGTGTAGTAGTGGGCCGTGGTGGGCAAGGTATCGAATCCTTGCGTACCGGACTCCAAGGACTGTTGGGTAGTAATCGCCAAATTCGCATTAATGTAGTTGAAGTTCAACGAGTTGATGCTGATGCCTACCTAATTGCCGAATACATTGCTCAACAATTGGAACGCCGGGTTTCCTTTCGGCGGGTAGTGCGTCAATCGATTCAACGTGCCCAACGTGCTGGTGTCCAAGGTATTAAAATCCAAGTTAGCGGTCGCCTCAACGGTGCAGAAATTGCCCGGACAGAGTGGACTCGTGAAGGTAGAGTACCTTTACATACCTTACGGGCTGACATTGACTACTCTTATTGCACCGCAAAAACTGTTTACGGCATTTTGGGTATCAAAGTATGGGTGTTTAAGGGAGAAATTATTCCTGGACAGGAAGAAACACCCCTACCACCAGCAAGCCGTGATCGCGAACGTGATCCCCGTGATCGCGATCGTGAACCCCGTCGTCGTCAACAGCAACGTCGTCGCCAGCAATTTGAAGACCGTTCAAATGAAGGATAAATCGTCATTAGTCATTAGTCATTAGTCATTAGTAAATGACAAATGATAAATGACAAATGATAAATGACAAATGACAAGTGACAAACCATGTTAAGCCCTAGAAGAACTAAATTCCGCAAACAACAGCGCGGACGGATGGAGGGACTAGCCAGCCGTGGTAGCACCCTCAACTTCGGTGATTTTGCACTCCAAGCACAAGAACCAGCTTGGATTACTTCCCGGCAAATCGAGGCTTCTCGACGGGCAATGACTCGTTATATTCGTCGGGGTGGACAAATCTGGATTCGGATTTTCCCTGATAAACCTGTAACCATGCGTGCTGCTGAAACCCGGATGGGTTCCGGTAAAGGTAATCCAGAGTTTTGGGTAGCTGTAGTCAAGCCAGGACGAATTTTGTTTGAAATCGGTGGGGTTTCTGAAGAAATCGCCCGTGAAGCTATGCGTTTGGCTTCATTTAAACTGCCCATCAAAACCAAGTTTATTGTGCGCTCTCAACCACAGGAGCAGGAGTAGCTTATGCCTCTTCCCAAGATTTCAGAAGCTAGAGAATTAAGTGACGAGAAGCTCTCTGATGAAATTGTCGCGATCAAAAGACAACTATTTCAGTTGCGTTTGCAAAAAGCCACAAGACAATTAGAAAAGCCCCACCAGTTCCGGCAAATGCGACACCGCCTAGCCCAGTTGCTAACGCTAGAAACAGAACGCAAACGGGCAGCAAGTCAATCGGCTAAAGAAGAAAAGTAGGAGATTATGGCAGTTAAAGAACGAGTTGGCTTGGTAGTGAGCGATAAAATGCAAAAAACTGTGGTTGTAGCCATAGAAAACCGCGCTCCTCACCCCAAGTACGGCAAAATTGTGGTTAACACCCAACGATATAAAGTTCACGACGAAGAAAATAAGTGTAAAGTAGGCGATCGCGTTCGCATTCAGGAAACTAGACCCCTGAGCAAAACCAAGCGCTGGAAAATCACAGAAGTCCTGAACGTCAAACCTACTTAAACCTCATCGTTGTTAGTTTCTAACAACATCACAAGGGAGAATAATTGTGATTCAACCCCAGACTTACCTGAATGTCGCAGATAATAGCGGCGCCCGTAAACTAATGTGCATCCGCATCTTAGGTGGAGGCAACCGCCGTTATGGTTTTATCGGCGATAAAATTATCGCCGTTGTCAAAGATGCTACACCTAACATGGCTGTAAAAAAGTCTGATGTTGTGGAAGCAGTAATTGTCCGCACTCGGAAAGCTGTATCTCGTGACAGTGGCATGAGTATTCGCTTTGATGATAACGCTGCTGTAATCATCAACAAAGACGGTAATCCCAGAGGCACACGGGTTTTTGGCCCAGTTGCACGGGAACTACGCGATAAAAACTTTACCAAAATTGTTTCTCTGGCTCCGGAGGTGCTTTAATGGCAACCAAACAGGGTACGCCCAAAGTATTCCATAAAATGCACGTCAAGACTGGCGACACCGTACAAGTTATCGCTGGCAAAGACAAAGGAAAAGTTGGTGAAATTATCCAGGCACTTCCCCAACTGAGTAAAGTTGTGGTTAAAGGTGTCAACATTAAAACCAAACACGTCAAACCCCAGCAAGAAGGGGAATCAGGAAGGATTCTAACCCAGGAATTCCCGATTCATAGCTCCAACGTAATGCTTTATTCCACCAAGCAAAACGTTGCCAGTCGTGTTTGTTATACCTTTACTTCAGAAGGCAAGAAAGTCAGAAAACTTAAAAAAACTGGCGAGATTCTGGATAAATAGTCATTAGTCATTGGTCATTGGTCATTAGTTATAAAGACAAATAACAAAAGACAAAGGACAAATAACAAAGGACAATAAAAGTTCCCTGACCAAGCCCAGGGATATCAGGACAAAAAACTATGGCGACAACAAGACTCAAAAGCTTATATCAAGAGACAATCGTCCCCAAACTGATCAATCAGTTCCAATATACCAACGTTCATCAAGTACCGAAGTTGGTAAAGGTTACTATTAACCGAGGTTTGGGTGAAGCAGCTCAAAATGCAAAGTCGCTGGAAGCATCCATCAATGAAATTGCGCTTGTTACTGGTCAAAAACCAGTGGTGACACGGGCAAAGAAAGCGATCGCTGGCTTCAAAATTCGTCAAGGGATGCCTGTGGGGATCATGGTTACCCTCAGAGCCGAACGGATGTATGCCTTTTTTGACCGACTAGTTAGCCTATCACTGCCCAGAATTAGAGATTTTCGCGGCGTTAGCCCTAAAAGCTTTGACGGGCGGGGTAACTATACTCTGGGTGTGAGAGAACAGCTAATTTTTCCAGAAGTCGAGTACGACAGCGTTGATCAAGTGCGTGGGATGGATATTTCCATCATCACCACAGCAAAAAACGACGAAGAGGGTCGCGCCTTACTTAAAGAATTAGGAATGCCCTTTCGCGATCAGTAAGTTCATCTATAGAGGGAACGATGGCGGCTAACGACACAATTGCAGATATGCTGACGCGCATCCGCAATGCCAACCTGGCGCGGCATCAAACTACACAAGTGCCAGCTACAAAAATGACCCGCAGCATTGCCAAAGTGCTACGGGAGGAAGGCTTTATTGCTGAAATCGAAGAAGCAGAAGAAGGGGTAAAGCACAACCTAGTGATTTCCCTGAAATACAAAGGTAAGAATCGTCAGCCTCTAATCACCGCCTTAAAGCGAGTGAGTAAGCCAGGCTTGCGTGTTTACTCCAACAGAAAAGAATTACCAAGAGTACTAGGCGGCATTGGCATTGCCATTATTTCTACATCCAGTGGGATTATGACTGACCGCGAAGCGCGGCGTCAGAACTTGGGTGGCGAAGTGCTTTGCTACGTCTGGTAGTCATTGGTCATTAGTCATTTGTCATTAGTCATTAGTGAAAGACAAAGGACAAAAGGCAAAGGACAAATAACAAAGGACAAAAAGTAATGTCTCGTATTGGTAAACGTCCAATTACTATTCCCGCCAAAGTTCAAGTGGCGATCGATGGTACAAATATTGTGGTGAAAGGGCCGAAAGGAGAACTTTCTCGCACTCTCACACCTAATGTTTCACTCTCTCAAGAGGGAGACATATTACAGGTAAATCGTCGGGATGAAACTCGTACCTCAAAGCAACTGCACGGCTTAAGCCGCACTTTAGTTGCCAACATGGTTGAGGGAGTTTCCCAAGGTTTTCAACGCCGTTTAGAAATTCAAGGTGTTGGCTACAGGGCACAACTTCAAGGGCGTAACCTAGTTTTGAATATGGGTTATAGCCATCAGGTGCAAATTGAACCACCAGATGGAATTCAGTTTGCAGTAGAAGGTACCACTAACGTCATTGTCAGCGGCTATGACAAAGAAATTGTAGGCAACACAGCCGCCAAAGTTCGTGCCGTTCGTCCACCAGAACCTTACAAAGGTAAAGGCATTCGCTATGCCGGTGAAGTGGTCAGACGGAAAGCTGGTAAGACTGGTAAGGGTGGTAAGAAGTAGAAATGAAACTTACTCGTAGAGAATCAAAGAACCGTCGTCATCGACGCGTTCGTGGCAAAGTTATTGGCTCCCCAGAACGTCCGCGTTTAGCGGTATTTCGTTCTAATGAGCATATTTACGCCCAGATAATTGATGATACTCAGCATCAAACCATCGTGGCAGCATCGACTGTAGAACCAGAACTGAAATCTAGTTTAGCGTCATGTGCAAACCGCGACGCATCGGTGCAAGTTGGTAAGTTGATCGCAGTGCGATCGCTAGAGAAAGGCATCACCAAAGTAGTCTTTGATCGCGGTGGTAACTTATATCATGGTCGTGTCAAAGCATTAGCTGATGCAGCACGCGAAGCTGGTTTAGATTTCTAAAGTCATTGGTCATTAGTCATTGGTCATTAGTCATTGGACAAATGACAAAGGACAAATGACATAAAGACAAATGACGTAAAGACAAATGACGTTCACCAGAGCATAAATTATGGCAACAGAGCGTAAAAGTAAAACAAAGCGTGCCAAAAAAGAAGAAACTACTTGGCAAGAGCGGGTTATCCAAATCCGCCGCGTGAGCAAGGTCGTCAAAGGTGGTAAAAAACTCAGCTTCCGAGCGATCGTTGTTGTCGGTAACGAACGCGGTCAAGTTGGTGTCGGAGTAGGCAAAGCTTCAGATGTAATTGGCGCCGTCAAAAAAGGCGTAGCCGACGGCAAAAAACACCTTATTGATATCCCAATCACCAAATCCAACTCCATCCCCCATCCCATTGATGGTGTCGGTGGTGGTGCGAAAGTGATGATGCGCCCAGCTTCACCTGGTACTGGGGTAATTGCTGGTGGTGCTGTGCGGACTGTGCTGGAATTGGCAGGAGTTCGTAACGTCTTAGCCAAGCAACTTGGCTCTAACAATCCGCTCAATAATGCTAGAGCCGCAGTCAATGCCTTATCTACATTGCGGACTCTTTCTGAAGTCGCAGAAGATCGCGGTATTCCTATTGAAAGTCTCTACATTTAGTAGAGTCGCACTTACAGAGCTTTTGTGTAAACAAGAACTAATTACATCATGAGACTCAACGATGTTAAGCCGCAAAAAGGCTCAAAGAAACGCAAGAAGCGTGTAGCCAGAGGTATTTCTGCTGGTCAAGGTGCCAGTGCTGGTCTAGGTATGCGTGGTCAGAAATCTCGCTCTGGTAGCGGGACTCGACCAGGTTTTGAAGGTGGTCAACAGCCATTGTACCGCCGCTTACCTAAGCTGAAGGGCTTTCCGATTGTGAATCAGAAGATTTACACTACGATTAATGTAGAGAAGCTAGCCTCCCTTCCCGCTAATACGGAAGTAACTTTGACCTCATTGAAGGCAGCAGGTATCCTTACTGCTGTGAAGGGGCCATTGAAAATTTTAGGTAACGGGGAATTGAGCACTCCGCTTAAGGTACAAGCGGCAGCTTTCACAGGTACAGCTCGTAGCAAAATTGAGGCAGCTGGTGGTAGTTGTGAAGTCTTATGAGTGAGCCGCAACAGCGCACTTAAATAGAAGCCAACTCGCTGTCAGCGCCTGGTTCACTATAAAGGTAGCACTCTATGATCAGTCGAGATAAAGCCCCAACGGCTCAAGAAACTTTTATGCAGATGGCACAAGCAGCTGGCCTCAGAGGTAGGCTGCTTGTCACCGTCGGTATTTTAATTTTGGTTCGCCTGGGCATCTTCTTGCCCGTACCAGGGATTGATAGACCGAGATTTTCCGAAGCCATATCGGGCAGTAATTCCATATTTGGCTTATTGGATATATTTTCCGGGCGAGGACTTTCCACTTTAGGAGTCTTTGCTTTAGGGATTTTGCCCTTCATTAATGCGTCTATTATCATCCAATTGCTGACCGCTGCGATTCCATCTTTAGAAAATTTACAGAAAAATGAAGGCGAAGCAGGTCGGCGAAAAATATCGCAAATTACCCGCTATGTCACCGTAGTTTGGGCAATTCTTCAAAGTACAGCTTTTTCGGCATTATTCCTCCAGCAATTTGCCTTAAACCCAGGGCCAATCTTTGTAGCTGAAACTGCGATCGCTCTGACTGCTGGTTCTATGTTCGTAATGTGGGCATCAGAACTCATTACAGAGCGTGGCATAGGTAACGGAGCATCGTTGTTGATTTTTGTCAATATTGTCGCGTCATTACCAAAAGCTTTGGGTGATACCATCGACTTGGTACAAGCCGGTGGTCGGGAAACAGTAGGTCGTGTGATCGTGCTGATCTTAGTTTTCCTAGCAACAATTGTTGGTATTGTGATTGTGCAAGAAGGAATGCGCCGTATTCCAATTATTTCGGCTCGTCGCCAAGTAGGCCGGAGAGTTTTGGCAGAGCAGCGAAGCTATCTGCCCCTCCGACTAAATCAGGGTGGCGTAATGCCAATTATTTTTGCTGCTGCCATCCTCAGTTTGCCACTGCTGATCGCCAATTTTACTAAAAATGCCGATTTAGCCAATATAGTTAACACTTATCTGAGTCCAGGCGGTTCTAGCTCCTGGGTCTATGCCCTGGTCTACATGATTTCCATTGTTTTCTTCAGCTACTTCTATTCTTCGTTGATTCTCAACCCAGTAGATGTGGCGCAAAACTTGAAGAAAATGGGTTCTAGTATTCCTGGAATTCGTCCCGGCAAGGCAACTAGCGAATATATCGAACGCGTGTCCAACCGACTCACTTTTTTGGGTGCAATCTTTTTGGGCTTGGTTGCTATTATCCCCACTGCCGTGGAAAGCGCTTTGAATGTGAAAACTTTCCAGGGAATAGGTGCTACCTCTTTGTTAATTTTAGTTGGTGTGGCAATTGAGACAGCCAAACAAGTCCAAACTTACGTTATCTCTCAGCGCTATGAAGGAATGGTGAAATAATAGTGACGCGATTAATCTTCTTGGGGCCGCCTGGAGCTGGTAAAGGAACACAAGCTCAAACTTTGGCTGGACACTTGAATATTCCCCATATTTCTACTGGTGAAATATTAAGACAAGCCATGAAAGAGCAAACTCATTTGGGAATCAAGGCTCAAAACTATGTAAATAGCGGCGAGTTAGTCCCCGACCAGCTAGTGCAGGACTTGGTACAGGAGCGCCTCAACCAACCAGATGCAGAAAATGGTTGGATTCTTGATGGTTTTCCCCGCAAAGTGACGCAAGCGGCTTTTCTAGAAGAATTGCTGGAAACAATACATCAGAGTGGCGAAAGGGTAGTCAATTTAGATGCACCTGATGATGTTGTGGTAGAACGTTTGCTAGCTAGAGGACGAAAAGATGATACCGAAGAGGTGATTCGTCGTCGTTTAGAAGTGTACCGCGCTGAAACTGAACCTTTAATTGATTATTATCGCGATCGCCAAAAACTTTTAACAGTCAATGGCAATCAGTCCCAAGAAGATGTCACTAGTGAACTTCAACAGGTAATAACTTCCTAACTTGAGAACAGGGAGTAGAGCATTCACCACTCAATACTCCCCACTCCCCCTACGAAGAAGCAGATCAATTTTAGCTAAGATATATTAATAAACTGTTGATATATTTCTTAAAGTGTGTTCTCTTGCAGATAAAGCGCTGCAACTGAACACGAAATTGTTGAGTTGAGGAAAAAACAAATTGTCTAAGCAAGATTTGATTGAAATGGAAGGCACGGTTACAGAGTCCCTGCCCAATGCAATGTTTCGCGTTGACTTGGACAATGGATTTAACGTGCTAGCTCACATTTCCGGCAAAATTCGCCGCAATTATATCAAGATTTTGCCCGGCGATCGTGTCAAGGTGGAGTTAACTCCTTACGACTTGACTAAAGGCAGAATTACCTATCGACTACGAAAGAAGTAACTATATGTAGAAAATTTTACCATAAAACCATTCTTTTGACTGTTTACTAGTTAATTAGCTGGATTAATTTCCCTAGAAATGCTATAATTTAATATTTGGAGTCAAAAAATAAAAGGCATGAAAGTTAGAGCCTCAGTCAAAAAAATCTGTGAAAAGTGTAACGTGATCAAACGTCGTGGTCGTGTCATGGTGATCTGTGTGAACCCTAAACACAAGCAACGTCAAGGATAACGCTCTTACCAACAGAGTGAGTCATAACACGCATATCATCATTAAAACGAAAAGACGCGATTAATCACGTTTTTCTAACCAACAGTAATTGCGAGAACAATAGGGAGAGTTCATTGTGGCACGTATTGCCGGAGTAGACCTTCCACGCGATAAGCGCGTCGAGATCGGTCTGACCTACATTTATGGAATTGGTTTATCACGCGCTCAAGAAATTATAGCGGCTACTGGTGTGAACCCAGACACCCGCGTTAAAGACTTAAGTGATGCCGATGTGACAACCCTGCGAGGGGAAATAGAAAGCAACTATCAAGTTGAAGGCGACTTGCGGCGCTTGGAGTCTTTGAACATCAAGCGTTTAGTTGACATTGGTACCTACAGAGGACGTCGTCATCGCATGGGACTACCAGTCAGAGGACAAAGAACTCGCACCAATGCCAGAACCCGTCGAGGCAGAAGGCAGACAGTGGCTGGGAAGAAGAAGGCTCCAGGGAAATAAATTTGCAACGCTTGCTAATCTGAGCAAGTTTTACCTTAAATCAACTAAACAAGTATGGCGAGACAACCAACTAAAAAATCCGGGAGCAAGAAGCAGAAACGGAATGTACCCAGTGGGATGGCCTACATCCAGTCTACTTTCAACAATAGCATTGTCACCATTACCGATCAAAATGGAGATGTTATCTCCTGGGCTAGTGCTGGTTCTAGCGGTTTTAAGGGAGCAAAAAAGGGAACTCCCTTTGCAGCGCAAACCGCTGCTGAAAGTGCAGCCCGTAGAGCCATTGATCAAGGAATGCGCCAAATTGAGGTAATGGTTAGTGGGCCAGGAGCAGGTAGAGAAACCGCTATCCGGGCACTTCAAGGAGCAGGACTGGAAATTACGCTCATCCGGGATATTACCCCAATTCCTCACAATGGTTGCCGTCCACCCAAGCGCCGTCGAGTTTAAACACCAAGACTTGGGCATTGAGGACGAGAAGCTACAACCAAAGGAAGTAAAGTTACTTGCAATGACTGCTTGAGCGTCTAACGTGCAAACGTGTCATTGGGTGAAACCTTGGGCTACCAAAAGCGAGTCAGATTTTCCTGCGGGAAAAGCTATTAAACTTTGGAACCCAAAATATTATTAGCGCCTGCAAGCTCAATAGGAGCGTCAAACTATACCGTAATTTCATACTAGTAGTTTGATTAACCTAAACCTACAGGACATAAATTCAATTCGGGAGGCAATTGATTTGTCTGCTAGCAGCACCTTAGAAAAAGGGAGGCTCATCCGTGGCGCAGTTTCAGATTGAATGTGTAGAGTCTAATACTGAAGAAAGTCGGAACCATTACAGTAAATTTGTTCTAGAACCTCTAGAACGCGGTCAAGGAACAACGGTTGGCAACGCACTGCGGCGAGTTTTACTCTCCAACCTAGAAGGTACAGCAGTTACAGCAGTGCGGATCGCAGGCGTTTCACACGAGTTTGCTACAGTTCCGGGCGTGCGGGAAGATGTGCTGGAAATCCTCATGAAAATGAAGGAAGTTATCCTAAAAAACTATTCCTCGCAGCCTCAGATTGGTAGATTACTCGTTAGCGGTCCCGCAACAATCACTGCGGCACATTTTGATTTGCCTAGTGAAGTAGAAGTCATCGATCCAACTCAGTATGTAGCCACCATCGCTGAGGGTGGAAAGCTGGAAATGGAATTTCGGATCGAGAAAGGCAAAGGCTATCGCACTGTAGAGCGAGGACGTGAGGAAGCCACATCATTGGACTTTCTCCAAATCGACTCAATATTTATGCCGGTGCGAAAAGTCAACTATAGTGTTGAAGAATCTCGTGGGGAAGGCTTAATTCCAAAAGACCGACTGCTGTTGGAAGTTTGGACAAATGGCAGTATTTCTCCTCAAGAAGCACTATCTTCGGCCGCTGGGATCTTGGTAGATTTATTCAACCCCTTGAAAGACATCTCCCTAGAACCAACAGACACAGGTTCAGAGATTCCAGATGATCCAACTGCCCAGATACCCATCGAAGAGTTGCAACTTTCTGTGCGGGCATATAACTGTCTCAAACGGGCACAAGTTAACTCTGTGGCGGATTTGTTGGATTATACCCAAGAAGACCTCTTAGAAATTAAGAACTTTGGTCAGAAGTCAGCAGAAGAAGTCGTGGAAGCTTTGCAGCGACGCTTGGGCATCACCCTGCCAATGGAAAGAGGCTCTAAACACCCTTAAGAAAAACCGTTCATAATTCATAGTGCATAATTATGCGTCACCGTTGTCGCGTCAAAAAACTCAGTAAACCAGCCGATCAACGCCGTGCTTTACTGCGATCGCTCGCCACCGAGCTGATCCGTCATGGTAAGATCACCACCACTTTAATTAGAGCGAAAGTTCTAAGAAGTGAAGTGGAAAAAATGATTACCTTAGCCAAAAATGGCTCTTTATCAGCACGTCGTGAAGCTCTTGGCTATATCTTCGATAAACAACTGGTTCACGCTCTATTTGAGCAAGCTCCAACTCGATATGGCGATCGCCAGGGCGGTTATACCCGCATCCTGCGTACTGTACCGCGTCGGGGCGATAATGCAAAAATGGCAATAATTGAATTGGTTTAAGTCATTAGTCATTAGTCATTAGTCATTGGTCATTAGTGAATAACAAAGGACAACTGACAAATGACAAAGGACAAAGGACAAAATCTGTATGTTAGAAAGCCACCAGCCTACACAAACTCATCGAGTAGCCTTGGTAATCCAATACCTGGGCACTCATTTTCATGGCTGGCAACGGCAAAAAAAACAACGGACAGTCCAAGAAGAGATAGAAAGAGCGATCGCTATTATTCTTGGGTATCATGTAACACTACATGGTGCCGGGCGAACCGATTCTGGAGTTCACGCTGCTGCTCAAGTAGCCCATTTTGAAGCAACAGGTTTAATTCCGCCTCACAAGTGGGCAACAATCCTAAATAGCTATCTGCCGCCAGATATATTAATCAGGGCTTCAGCTAGTGTAGATAATCGTTGGCACGCTCGCTTTAGTGCAGCTTATCGACGGTATCGTTACACAATATATACTGAAGATCGGCTTAACTTGTTTGTAAGACCCTTCAGTTGGCATTATTATTATGCACCCCTGGATGAATCTTTAATTCAAGCTGCCTTAAAACCTCTTTTGGGAAAGCATCACTTAGCTGCTTTTCACCGTGCAGGCTCAAAGCGATCGCATTCCTGGGTAGAGGTGCAAGCAGCAGAGTGTCGTCGCAGTGGGCCATTTATCCATATTGAAATACAGGCAGATGGATTTTTGTATGGCATGGTACGGCTGTTGGTAGGGATGCTGGTACAAGTAGGTTCTGGACAACGAACACTTTCTAGCTTCACCGAACTCTGGAAAGAACAACGCCGGGAAGAAGTGAAACACGCCGCCCCGCCCCAAGGCTTGTGCTTGTTGCGAGTCGGCTATCCAGATTTTCCCTTTCCACAAGAGATTTGGTACGACACCTTGCCAAAGTTCGTCACTAGTCAAGAGTCATTAGTCATGGGTTCTTAGTAACGACAAATGGCAAAGGGCAAATGACTAATGACAAATTAAAAATGACAAAGGACAAATGACAAATGACAACAGTTAAAACATACCTTCCATCTCAAGCGTCCCTTGAGCGTGAGTGGTACATAGTAGATGCCACCGATAAACGTCTCGGCCGCCTCGCCAGCGAAATCGCTCAGGTATTGAGAGGCAAAAAGAAACCCGAATATACACCTCATCTAGATACAGGTGACTTCGTAATCGTCATTAATGCCGAAAAAATCGCAGTCACAGGTAAAAAGCGCACTCAAAAGCTTTACCGTCGCCATTCTGGTCGTCCCGGTGGGATGAAAACGGAAACTTTCGCTAAATTGCAACAGCGTATACCAGAGCGGATTTTAGAACAAGCTGTTAAAGGTATGCTACCTAAAAATAGCCTGGGTAAGCAGTTGTTCACTAAGCTGAAAGTTTACGCTGGGCCTACGCATCCCCATGATGCTCAAAAACCTAAAGAACTAAAAGTTAGTACAATTCCTGGAGAAGAAAATTAATGGTAGTAGCAGATGCTAATAGCGGTCGCGCCGTATACTGGGGTACTGGCCGTCGTAAGAACGCAGTAGCAAGGGTACGCTTGGTTCCAGGCACCGGTCAACTGACTGTGAACGGTAAAGATGGAAACTTGTATTTCCAATTTAACCCCAACTACCTGGGAGTAATTAAAGCACCCCTGGAAACTCTGGGATTAGAAAACGAATATGACATTTTGGTAAAAGCAGAAGGCGGCGGCTTGACCGGACAGGCTGATTCTGTTCGTTTGGGAGTTGCTCGTGCTTTATGCCAACTAGACCCAGACAACCGCCCACCTTTGAAAACCGAAGGTTATTTGACTCGCGATCCGAGAGCAAAAGAGCGGAAGAAATATGGTTTACATAAAGCTCGGAAAGCACCTCAGTACTCTAAGCGTTAGGGAATTGGGCATTGGGCAATCCCTTCTCTGCGAGACGCTACGCGAACGCTCAGGGCAAGTGGGCATGGGGCATCTCGCCGCTTCCCACTCCCTAGCTGCAATTGAACGCTAAAAGTTATAATTTATATAGATTCATCACAAAAAGAACAATGGCTAAAGCTGATATTCACCCCAAGTGGTATCCAGATGCTAAAGTTTACTGCAACGGTCAAGTTGTTATGACCATTGGCTCTACTAAGCCAGAATTGCACGTAGATGTTTGGTCTGGAAATCACCCATTTTACACCGGCACTCAGAAGATTATTGACACTGAGGGTCGAGTAGAGCGCTTCCTCCGCAAGTACGGTATGAGCAGCACTCAAACATCTGGCGACGAACAAGACAAAAAGTAGCGAGTTGGCTCTGCTGTTAACGACGGCCCTGCATCAGCTGGGTCGATTTTCATTTATATGCTCGAGCCAATTTGTTATTTTTTAAGGAGTGATCGCAATCGTCATGGCTGAATCATACTTACTGGACAAACTAAAATCCGTTGAACAAACTTTTAATGAATTAACACGTCGTCTTGGCGACCCCGATACCGCTAGCAATCCTGATGAGTATCAAGAAATTGCTAAGTCTCGTTCTTCTTTGGAAGAGGTAGTTAATACCTATGAGATTTGGAAATCAGCCCAAGAAGATTTAATCGGAGCGCGTCAGGTTTATAAAGAATCTGCGAGTGACCCAGAGTTGCAAGAAATGGCATCACTGGAAGTAAAAGAGCTTGAAGAAAAAATAGAACATTTAGAGTCTCGCTTGAAAGTCTTACTGCTACCACGCGACCCCAATGATGAAAAGAATATCATGTTGGAAATTCGCGCTGGTACTGGTGGCGATGAAGCAAGCATTTGGGCTGGCGATTTGATGCAGATGTACACCCGATATGCCCAGACTCAAGGTTGGAAAGTTTCTCTAGTGAGCGAATCTCGTGGAGAAATGGGTGGCTGGAAAGAGGTCATTCTCGAAATTAAAGGTAATGATGTTTACAGCCAGCTAAAGTTTGAAGCTGGAGTGCATCGTGTGCAGCGCGTGCCGGCAACTGAATCTGGGGGACGGGTTCATACTTCCACAGCTACCGTGGCGATTATGCCAGAGGTGGATGATGTGGAAATTCACATTGACCCGAAAGATATTGAAATGACTACAGCTCGTTCTGGTGGTGCTGGTGGACAAAACGTCAACAAGGTGGAAACAGCCGTTGACTTGATGCACAAACCAACGGGAATACGCATTTTCTGTACAGAAGAACGCAGCCAGTTGCAAAACAAAGAACGGGCGATGCAAATTCTGCGGGCGAAGTTGTATGACATCAAGTTAGGCGAACAACAAGCAGCTGTTACTTCCATGCGGCGATCGCAGGTTGGTACTGGATCGCGATCAGAAAAAATTCGCACCTATAATTATAAAGATAACCGCGCTACCGATCATCGGTTAGGTCAGAATTATTCCCTTACCCCTGTTTTGGATGGTGATTTAGAGACACTTATCCAGTCTTGTATATCTCTAGACCAACAAGAACGTCTTGCGGAGTTAGCGACTTCTGCCGCTAACTAATTTTTCCTGTTATAAATCCTGTAAAACCACTTGTTCTATTGTTGCTTTTAACACAGACAGGTGATTTTGTAATATTGCGTGGAGTGTATCTTCTATTTCACTGGGATAATGGTAATAAGCAAATTCGTACTTCATAACGTAATTTAACTTTGCCCATTCCTTCAGGGTTTCACAGGTATAAATTAGCTTCTCCACTTCTTCTTGCCAACGCGCAAAAATCCGGTAGCTAAAAAAGCTGCTGCATATATTGCCTTTTACATCCCAGTAGGAAATACATACTTGATGCTTCAGAAGGTGGATTTTTTTGATTTGCTTAACATCGTAGCCCTTAACTTTTAAAGCTTCTTTAGTTTCTGCGTTAGAAATGTTCCACTGTTCTGGTTTAATTTTATTAGTGGCTATAAGGTTTTTACCTTTGCGGCGATATTGGTTAATTTTGCGTGGCTTGCGAAACATGATGCACCTTCGATATTATTTCTTCGCAGCAAAGTTGAGCTACTAGCACAAGCGCCGTAGCAAACTAAGTTTTTTGGGTTGATTAAAGATAGATGGGTTAGTCTACTAGCTTGATGCCTGTAGTTGCCGATTTACAACCAGAGATATAGTTTAGTACTAAAACACAAGGCTGTCAATATAAAAGTAAACTTGTAATATTGAAAGTAAACTTGTAAATACAGTTGGCTAGCTATATAAGCAGTGAAGATCGAAAGCAAACAAAAACTGATTGAAATCATTAAACTAGCTCGCGGTTCAATGAGTCAGCGAGCATTTGGTAAGCTTTTGGGGGTATCTGCTACTGCTGTTCAGATGTGGGAAAAAGGTGTGAAGGTGCCAGATACAGAAAATTTGGCTCGAATCGCATCGAAAGCAGGCTACACAATGGAAGAGTTAATTAGCTGCATAGATGGCAAGCCAATTCCAGAAACCTCAGATTTGAGTCTGATTCTTAGACAAATCCAGCATATGCCTTTGGCTCAAGTGGCTCAAATTGTGCAAGCTGCGGCGGAGAGATTGGCGGCTGTGGCTGAAGCATCCGGGGATGAAGCGAAGGCTAGTTGATAGAAGAAGTCTTGCTAGATGGTTTTGAAGCGGGTGTTAATTTGTGGCTACGAGAAACTAACTTACCATTACGAACTTTTCCAGAGGATTGCCCGTATTTATTTGATGATGCGATCGCAGATAATTTTCTGTGCGATACTCGTCAAGACTGGGAAGGATAATTACTACCATTTTTATGACGCTCATTTGTTATTTGGAGATACCTTAAGTAGAACGAGGTGAAAAAAATTATATACTTATAAATTTTACCCCAAGTTAGTTAGCTATAGTTACATCTATGAAAGAAGTAATAGAAAATGTAAAACAAACTATAGCGCAAAAACAAATACTTTGGGCTTATCCAATTGCACTGAAATTACAAAAATATCACTATAGTTTGGCAATCCAATGGGCAATAGAATGCATACAAATATATTCATCCGAGATTGAATCGGACAAACTCTCCCAGCTTAATAAATATATTCAGCAAGCTTTGTCAGAGGCAAACTTTTTAACTCCTTTACAGTGTAATGAAATTGGTCGAGAAATATGGTATTTGCCTGAAAGGGAAGAAGTTCAAACTGCAATAGCTCGACTATGGTGGTCTATCGCAGCTTTTAAAGTTGGAGAAGAGCATGTTGGAATAATGGAAGCCATATCGACTGTCGAATTAGTATTACCTGATATATCCGATCATCGTCTATTAGATCGATACTTAGAAGCTGCTGTAATAATTTTTGAAGAATACGAATCACAAAACTAGGCGTGTGAGTAGTAGAATCGCGTTGATTCACCTGGCGATCGCTAATTTTGGCTGAGTTAGAGGTTCTGGTAGAAATACATAACGGCTGCACAAACTAAATCCGTCTGCGTGGACTCCAGCAAGTTGAAACCCACGGAGGTGGGTTTTGTCTATATAGCTGCGATTTCAATCGCCAGGGCTAGGGTATTTAACTGGCAGTTAAACAATAAATGGTTTTAAAATGGTGCAATCTTAAAATATTTAGGGGTGCAGCTATGTCGCTACGCAATGAGCCTTTAGATTGGCAACTTGAAACGAATAATCCTTATATACCAGTTTATCATCAAGGGAATATGGTGGGATTTTTTAAACCAGATTATGCCAATGAAGTTATTAAAATTTTAAACGAAGAAGAAGTTTTAAAGAAAGCACTAAAAATGGCTTGTACTGATTTAATTAAAAAAATTGGTGGCGATACCAAGAAAGTCAATTATTTAATGGAAAAATATGTGAAAACTAGTGAGCGTCCCAAGCATGGGACTAGAGCCATCGCACTTTTGCTTAGAGACAGGCAAAAAGAACTTGACTTGGGTAATCAGGAGTTTGCTAAATTTTGCGATACCTTTAAATTATCTCCGACTGAACTGAATAATATTTATGCTGGAGAAGCATTTGATGATAGTTTGTTAGCGCCCTTATCCCGTATATTAGGGATGGCAAAAGAGCAATTGCTGAAAGTGCGAGATGGTTCTGAAGAATCAAGTAACATATAAACGGCAAATCAAAATTTTCAATTGATATAAAATTGTGAAAACAGACATTATCTTTTATAGGCTGTTTCAAGAATTTCCTGATATCTTCTTTGAACTTATTGGTAATCCTCCAGAATCAGCTAGCCTTTATCAATTTTCATCAGTTGAAATCAAACAAACAGCCTTCAGAATAGATGGTGTGTTTCTACCGACGCAAGGAAACGAGAACCCGATTTACTTTGTAGAAGTGCAATTTCAAGCTGATGGGGAAATTTATTCACGGCTAATTGCAGAAATATGTTTATACCTCCGTCAGAATCAACCCTTAAATGATTGGGGTGCTGTGGTTTTATACCCAAATAGGAATGTAGATACAGGCAATATCAAACATTACCGTGAGATGTTCACAAGTGGGCGCGTCAGACGCATTTATTTGGATGAATTAGGTGAAGGTGCATCGCTTCCAATTGGCATTGCAACTGCTAAATTAGTAATTGCAACCGACGATATCGCAATTGTCCAAGCAAGGGAGTTGATAGACAGAACCAAATCAGAGATAAGCTCACCACCAAAACAGCAGCAATTATTACAATTTATAGAAACTATTTTGGCTTACAAATTTCCTGCAATGAGTAGGGAGGAGATCGAGCAAATGTTTAGCTTAAGCGAGTTAAAGCAAACCAGATTTTATCAGGAAGCCTTTCAAGAAGGTGTTGAACAAGGCATTGAACAAGGCATTGAACAAGGGAAACTTAAAGCAGTACCAGCAATGTTGGCAGCAGGGTTGACTGTAGAACAAGTAGCACAGGCGTTAGATTTGAGTGTCGAAGAAGTTAGACAAGTAACACAAAGCCAGCCTTGAGATAGATGTGGTAAATTTTATCCGTGACTCAAGCCAAATTTGGTTTGCGGTTTCCAGGCTTTATCACGACGAATTTATAGTTAATTTTTGTTAATATTAGAGGCGGTGTTAGTACTTCGTCCTCAACCACCCACTCCCTACCTGAGAGAAACTTAATGCTGCGACTAGAACATATAAGTAAAATTTATCCCACAGGCGAAGTTCTCAAAGATATCAACTGGGAAGTTAAACCAGGCGATCGCATTGGCTTAGTCGGTGTCAACGGTGCTGGAAAATCCACCCAGTTAAAGATAATTTCTGGGGAAATGGAACCCACCTCTGGCGTAATTATCCGTCCTAATAGCTTACATATAGCCTACCTCAACCAAGAGTTTGAAGTAGACCCCACCCGCACCGTTAGAGAAGAATTTTGGACTGTCTTCAAAGAAGCCAACGAAGTACAGTTATCTCTAGCGCATGTGCCACAAGAGATGGAAACGGCTAGCCCAGAAGAACTGGATCGGCTAATCGACAAGTTGGATCGGTTGCAGCGCAAATTTGAAGCCTTGGATGGCTACAACTTAGATGCACGCATCGGGAAAATTTTACCAGAGATGGGGTTTGGGCTAGAAGATGGCGATCGCCTTGTTAGTGCCTTCAGTGGTGGTTGGCAAATGCGGATGAGTTTAGGTAAAATCCTCCTGCAAAAACCCGACTTGTTGCTGCTGGATGAACCGACTAACCACCTAGATTTAGAAACCATTGAGTGGTTGGAAAATTACCTCAGAGGGCTGATTACCCCGATGGTAATAGTCTCCCATGACCGAGAGTTCCTTGACCGCCTCTGCACCCAAATTGTGGAAACTGAACGTGGCGTTTCCAGTACCTACCTTGGTAACTACTCAGCATATTTGGAACAAAAAGCCGAAAGTCAATCAGCACAACTGAGTGCTTACGAACGTCAGCAAAAAGAATTAGAAAAACAGCAAACCTTTGTTGATAGATTCCGCGCCAGTGCTACCCGCAGTACCCAGGCAAAAAGCCGGGAAAAACAACTCGACAAAATTGAGCGCATTGAAGCACCCATTGCTGGGGTAAGAACTCTACATTTCCGTTTTCCACCTGCACCCCGCAGTGGACGCGAGGTAGTGGATATTAAAGATTTAACTCATCTTTATGGTGATAAAATCCTATTTTTGGCAGCAAATCTGCTCATTGAAAGAGGCGATCGCATTGCTTTTCTTGGCCCTAACGGTGCTGGAAAATCTACCCTTCTGCGCGTAATTATGGGTATGGAACCGCCCACAGAAGGTAGCGTTCAATTAGGGGATCATAACGTTATCCCTGGTTACTTTGAGCAAAATCAAGCTGAAGCTTTAGACTTGAAGAAAACTGTCATGGAAACTATCCATGATGAAGTTCCAGACTGGGATAATCAAGAAGTCCGCACGCTTTTGGGACGCTTCTTATTTACTGGTGATACTGTATTTAAGGCAGTTGGAGCATTAAGTGGAGGAGAAAAAGCTCGTCTGGCGTTGGCAAAAATGCTCTTACGTCCCGCGAACTTACTAATTCTAGATGAGCCGACAAACCACCTAGATATTCCAGCGAAGGAAATGCTGGAAGAAGCCCTCAAAAATTATGACGGTACGGCAATTGTAGTTTCACATGATCGCTACTTTATTTCTCAAGTAGCTAACAAAATCGTCGAAATTCGTGATGGTGAATTCCGCGTTTACTTAGGAGACTATCATTACTATCTCCAGAAAATTGCCGAAGAAAAAGAACAAGCAAAGTTAGCTGCGATCGCTGCCGAAAAAGCGGCTAAAAAAGCTGCAAAAGCTTCCACTAAAAGGAAATAAGTGATTGAATACGGGCTTAGTAGTAGTGCTAAAATGCTACTACTAAGTAATCATTTGTTATTAGCGATCAACAGCATTACAGAAAAATTGTTAAATTTTAAAAAATCATTCAAAAAACTGCAAGTCTTTCATAAAAGAAATTAATAAGCAAAAATTCACTTGCGGCGTGGATTAGCAGTGGTATCATTCGGATATTACAAAAAGTAAAGGGCAATTTTACTATGACCAAAGCACCTGTTGCTCCTGTGGTGCTAGTCATTTTAGACGGATGGGGCTACTGCGAAGAAAAGCGAGGAAACGCTATTAATGCTGCTAAAACTCCCATTGTGGACAGTTTATGGACAGCTTACCCGCATACCCTCATCCGCACATCAGGAAAAGCCGTAGGGTTGCCAGAAGGTCAAATGGGCAACTCGGAAGTAGGTCATTTGAACATTGGTGCTGGGCGAGTTGTACCGCAAGAACTGGTACGCATCTCTGATGCGGTCGAAGACGGTTCTATTGCCTTAAACCCAGCACTCGTCAAAATTTGCCAGGAAGTTCGCTCTCGGAATAGCAAGCTGCATCTAGTAGGCCTTTGTTCTGAGGGAGGGGTACATTCTCATATCACCCATCTATTCGGACTACTTGACTTAGCTAAAGACCAGCGAATTTCAGAAGTTTGTATTCACGCCATTACCGATGGTCGTGACACCGCCCCAACTGACGGTGCAAGAGCAATTACACTGCTGCAAAATTATATAGACCGCACAGGAATTGGGCGCATAGTCACCCTCAGCGGTCGCTACTACGCGATGGATCGCGATCACCGCTGGGATCGGGTCAAACGCGCCTATGACGTGATGACTCAAGATGGTTCAGGTGATAATCGCAACGCCGTGGAAATCTTGCAAGCATCTTACGCCGAAGGGGTAAAAGATGAATTTGTCAACCCCATCCGAATTGCACCCGGCGCAATAGAACCAGGGGATGGGGTGATATTTTTCAACTTCCGCCCCGATCGCTCTAGACAACTGACTCAAGCTTTAGTCAGTCCCACTTTTAACGGTTTTGAAAGACAGCAAATCACACCACTGTCTTTTGTCACCTTTACACAGTATGATTCAGACTTACCCGTGGCTGTAGCCTTTGAGCCGCAGAATCTCAGTAATATTCTGGGAGAAGTCATAGCCAATCATGGTCTGAATCAGTTCCGCACCGCCGAAACAGAAAAATACGCCCACGTCACCTATTTCTTTAATGGGGGTCTGGAGGAACCTTTTGCTGGAGAAGATCGGGAATTAGTAAGCAGCCCAATGGTAGCTACTTACGATCACGCCCCAGCGATGTCAGCAGCAGCAGTTACAGATGTTGCGATCGCAGCGGTTCAAAAAGGTACGTATTCCTTAGTTGTGATTAACTATGCCAACCCAGACATGGTAGGGCATACTGGTCAAATCGACGCTACCATTACAGCAATTGAAACAGTTGATCGCTGTTTGGGACGCTTATTAGAGAGCGTTATCAAAGCTGGCGGCACAACACTTATTACTGCCGACCACGGCAACGCTGAGTATATGCTAGATGAAGGGGGTAATCCCTGGACAGCTCATACTACTAACCCAGTCCCCTTCATTTTGGTGGAAGGAGAAAGAGTTAAAATCCCTGGATATGGTACAAATGTCGAACTGCGAAGCGATGGCAAGCTATCCGACATCGCCCCCACAATTCTAGAGATTTTACAGCTGCCTCAGCCACCAGAAATGACCGGGCGATCGCTGCTGAAAACAGCAGATTATGAACTGCAACGCACTCGCACCCCCGTGCAAGTAGGATTGTAAAAGATTGCTGAGTACTGAGTTAGGAGTTTTTAGTGAACTCCTGACTCCTGTTTTTTAAAACTTGTTATAAATGAGATTCCATCATGACAGTTACTAATATCGTGCAAGGCATTTGGGCGTTTTCCGCCACTGGTTTGATTATCTTGGTTTTACTGCATAGCCCTAAAGGTGATGGCATTGGAGCCATTGGCGGACAAGCCCAGCTATTTAGCAGTACCAAAAGTGCAGAAAATACTTTAAATCGAATTACTTGGGCATTGACAGTAATCTTTTTAGGTTTAACAGTGGTTTTAAGTGCCGGTTGGTTGCCTAAATAAGGATAGGTTAATGGGGAAAATAACCCAACACCCAATACTTAAGAGCCTAATAAATTTAATTTCACGGCGGTTAATTACAGCCCTTGCCTTTTTTCTTGGCACAGGGCTGTTAATCGTTTTTACTAATCTCCAGTCAAGTGACGGGTTTACAATAATACCAAAATATATATATTCAAATTTAATAATTTCTCTATCTCCATCATCTCCTCCAAAACCTCATCCCTTACCGCCTACACTCGCACAGTGGCAAGATAATACTAACAGGGGTAACTACTTTTCCCAAGTCACAAAAACCCAAGTTGGTTATTTAATCTGGTCACATTTTCCTGTTCGAGTTTACGTAGAACCACCAAAAGCCGTCAGCGAAAAACAAGCTCAAGTATGGGTTAACGCTGTCTTGCAGAGTGTACAAGAATGGAGTACTTATTTGCCTTTAACAGTAATCGAACGGCCAGAAGTTGCTGATATTAAGATTGTACGAAAAGCGCCACCTCTACAAATTTTTCCTGGTAGTAATATACCCCGGGCGCGATCGGCACAAACTACTTACGAGTTATATACTAGCAACAAAGTTTTATCCCACCGCTTCACCATCTTGCTAAGTCCCAGTCAAACAGGTGAATATCTCATTGCAGCTACCCGCCACGAATTCGGTCATGCACTGGGAATTTGGGGTCATAGTCCGTTACAAACTGATGCGCTATATTTTTCCCAAGTTCGTCAACCGCCGCCTATTTCTCCTAGAGATGTAAATACTCTAAAGCGGGTTTATGAACAGCCAACTACTTTGGGATGGCCTTTCGTAGATAATTCAAAAATTAATTGATTGATAGGTAGACCATAAGCTCGTCACTACGGAAAAAATGCTACTAATAGCGAAATAATGGCAAATCCGTACCAACTTGTACTTGATACTAATTTACTGCTTATTGGTTTACGATCTAACCGTGGTGCATCTTACAAACTGTTAACAATTCTGAATGATAGACGTTGGCAGTTAAATGTCTCTACCACCTTAGTTTTCGAGTATGAAGAAACTCTCAAACGAGAAAAAGAGCAGCTTGGATTGAGCGATGAAGATATTAACAACGTTATTGGAGCTATTTGTAGAATCGCCAATTAGATGTAGCATTTTCTATTTATGGCGGACAGTAGCACGCGATCCTGATGATGATTTTCTCATCGATTTAGCTGTTGAATGCCAAGCCGACTTTATCATCACTTACAATCAAAAAGATTTACAAGCAGCCCAAAAATTCGGGCTGAGGGTAGGTTCACCCAAAGAATTCTTGCAAATAGTAGGAGAAATCCCATGACTAACTTAAATGTACAACTACCCGAATCTTTATATAAACAAATTGAAGCTTTAGCAGCCAGAGAAAATATTTCTATTGAACAACTTGCAACTATTGCCTTATCTGCACAAGTTTCCGCATGGATGACCAAAGACTATTTGGAAGAGAAAGCCAAAAGCGGTAGTTGGGAAAAATTTCAGCAAGTTTTGAATAAAGTGCCTAATGTAGAACCAGAAGAATACGACGAATTGTAGTGACTTAATTTCTTGGTGTTGCTGATTTAAAATATGAATATATTTAGCGCAAAGAATAAGAATTTAAGATTAAGGCAACCAATTTTTATCTAAAATTTCCTTTAAGGTATAAGGACATAATTCAGGTAAATTGGTTAAATTTGTTTTAGCCTTAACATAATCTAAGGCATTGCTATAAATTATGCTGAAATTATCCTCTAAATTGGCTACAGCGATATATTAAAACAGGTATAGTTATAGTTCAGAAAAATGGAAAAACGTACTTATTACAATAACATTGCTCACATTTACGACCAAACCCGTTGGTTAACAACATCCGTCGCTGAGGAAGTTGCAGATTTTATTCTTGAATTAGTAGATGCAACACCTGAGACATCCTTTTTAGAGCCTGGTGTGGGTACGGGCTTGAATGTTCTTCCTTTCGTCAAACGCGGCTATTCTGTAACTGGAATTGATGTTTCTCAACCAATGATTGACCAATTTAAGCAGAAACTGCACAACATTTCTCAAAATCTGAGGCTGATTCATGCAGATGCTTCTCAATTTCCTTTCCCAGATCAGAGTTTTGACGTTGTGTTAACTGTTCACATGATTCACGGCATTTCAAATCGAAAAATGTTTCTGGATGAAGTTGATCGCGTATTGAAACCACAAGGTTTTTATCTCAATGCTCAATGGATTACTCCACCTGCACGTATGGAATTTGAGCGTTATTTTAGAGCTATTTTAGCTAAATACGAAGTGGAAGAAACATCAAAACAGGTCAAGAAAGTAATCGAACAAATTAACCTAGAAGACTATTTTCACAGTAAAGGTTATCGTTCAAATTATGTGATTGCCAAAGAATGGACAGTAAGCAATACAGTGGAAGAACTCCTCGGTTTTTTGAAATTACGCGCCTACGGTTTATGTTGGTTGGTATCGGATGAGATATTCCCTCGTGTCATGAGAGAGTTTGAAGAGTTTTGTGTTGAACATTATGGTTCTTTGGAAACAGAGTTATCATCCCAAGCAAAGTTTGAGATATGGGCATATACAGCAAGCTAAAATTACATCAATGCGGATAGCATATAGGTTTTTAAGAAGTTAAAACTATCACCGCCTGTTGCCTGAGCATTAAAAATATTTTTAAGTTCTCAAAATTCTACTCGCCAAATACCGGGATTTCGCCACTGTTCTGTGATCATTATTAGAGCAAGGTTCTAATATAAGACTGATGAAGAAAAGTTAAACTGCACGTAATGCATCTGGAGAACACTGATAAGCATAAAAATGCGTAGGCAGGCGCAGGCATCGCACTTCCTCCCTTTCCCTACGCTCTGCGACTTAGTGGTAGAGGTCGTTGTGCTAAAACTTCTTTATAAAGTTCTTCCAGTAGAGTAATATTTTTACTAAGGGTATAGCGGTCTAATACACGCTGTCTAGCTTTTTGCCCCAGTAAGGTTGTTAACTCTGGATGGTCTTGCAACACTGGCAAGAGGGTTCTTAATTGCGATCGCGCTGTTTTAGTACTAATAACTACACCTGCGCCCTTTTCCAATACTTCTCCATCTGCACCGACATCTGTTGCTAAACAAGCCAACCCACATGACATCCCTTCTAACAGAGATAAAGACAAACCCTCTACCAATGAAGGCAAAACAAATACATCTGCGCCCCGCAAAATTTCAATACGTCGATCTTCATCAGCGATAAATCCTAACCAGATAATGCCGTATTCTGAACCATAAAACGGCTCTAAGGAAGACTTCAAAGGGCCGTCGCCAACAATTAGCAACTTACTACCAGGCTCCATTGCAGACTGCTTCCAAGCGCGGAGGAGAGCTTCAACATTTTTCTCTGGTGCTATGCGCCCCTGATAGACAAACAAGCGTTCGGCTTTAAATTCTGCTTTGACTTGAGAAAATCCCGGAGAATACTTAGCGGTATCAACACCGTTGGGAATTACGGCAATATTTTCTTCCCGCACACCCATTCGTGCCAATAATTCTCGCTGAATTTGGGAAAATACAATCACGCGATCGTAGTTAACTAAAAAAGGTGCGTAGAGCTGATAAGCCAAAAGTTGTGTTCCCGATATCAGCTTTGCTCCCTTGCCAGCAAACGGTGTGTGAAAAGTGGCAATTAAGGGCAACCTCAGTTCCTCACAGATTTCCGGTAGAACAAAGTCTAGAGGAGATAGGGTTAAGGAAGCATGGACTATATCTGGCTTGATTTCCCGTAGCGACTCCGTTAAAAGTTTGGTCGCTTTAAAAGTGGGAATTGTATAAACCTGGGACTTGTAAATAAAAGGGAGAGAAACCTCTCGAAGATTTGGCCAATTATCAGGTTCAGACTCTTCTTGGGCGAAGTGAAGAAAACTAACTTGATGTCCCCTATCTAGCAAAGCATTTGTAATTTCTCGACTGTAGGTGACATTGCCGCAAAAGGGTGATTTTTTTCCAATCCAGGCTATACGCATTCTTTATTTAGCTGTAAGAAAAGCGGGTTTGCTCTATTACTTGTGTGTCCTTCGTGATTTTTATTTTATCTAGCTATACTTGCTGGTTTTTTTAGTTATTACAGATTTCCAGCATAATCTAGTTTAAAAAGCTTATTTTAAGCTGATTAAACCAGTGGATTTATGGCTTTATTTATTCTACTTATAAGTTGTTAATTTCTAATATTTAAACAACTTATTCTGACTAATGTCAGATTGATATCCCGCAAGTATGTGATAAATTTTCACTGGACACAGTTTAGCATGAACACAAAAGCTTTAAAGAAATTACTAATTACTTCAAGGTAATGAATAATAACTCTTGTTAGCTGATAACTACTTATGTGAGTTATACCAGGTTAATATACCTCCTGAAAAGACGATCGCAGCTAATCCCAAAAAAACTGCCTGTAATCCCACAAAGGTTTCAGCTACACCTGCTAATGCCAAAGGTAAAGAGAGAGCAATATTAATTACATTATTTTGTAAACCAAAGACTTTACCGCGCATTTCTGGAGGTGTTTCTGTTTGGATCGCTGTTTGCATAGGAATTCCCACTAACGCCCCAAAGATACCTAATAGCGTCACTAGTAACAACACTAGCCATAGTTGGGTTGTAAATACTGATAGACCAATCAGGGATGTTGCCATGCCCATACAACCGTACAGACTTAGCTGAGTATAGGAGAAACGTTGACCAAATTGACCAAGAATTGTTGCTCCAGCAGCGATGCCAACACCACCGGCTGCTAGTAAAAAGCCGAACTGAGAGGCTTTCATGTTGGGAATAACTTCTGCCATACGAACGGCTAGAACAGTTAATGCTGCAAAGACAGAAAACAAGATAATCAACTGAAGCAAAGCATTGCGGACGCGATGATTTGCTCTGAGGTAGGCAAAACCATCTCGCAAGTCAGAGAACACGTGAGGGAATTCTGTATCGGGGTGGTGCTGTTTTTCCTTAGTCGCCAAAAGGAATAAAATTAGTCCAGCGATCGCATAACTACCACCTACTAAAAATTCTTTGCCCAAACTACCACTACCACCAATTTGCAACCAAAGACCATCCGCGATCGCTAATAACGGTTCCCCGACAGCAAACCCAACAATCACCGATGCCATCATCGTTGTCGTATAAAGCGAATTTGCCGAGAGTAAATCCTGTTCTTCTACCATTAAGGGAATTGCCGCCTGTTCTGCTGGTGCAAAAAACTGCGTCAGTGTGGAAACCAAAAAAGTCACACCCAGAATGATCAAAAAACCTACCGGCAAGACTCCTATGGGTTTCCAGCCATGAGTCAACCACATCAGAAAAGGAATTGACAAAACTAGGATGCCGCGCCAAATATTTGTTGCCACCAGCACAGCCTTTTTCGACCAGCGATCGACAAACACACCAGCAACGGAACCAAACAATACGGCTGGAATAGTAAAAGCCATCATTAAGGCTGATACCCAACCACTAATGCTCTGATTACTAGCCTGAAACTGAGTATTAATCAAAGCAATCATCAACACCAAATAAACTTTATCTGCTAGTTGAGAGAAAACTTGACCGCCCCAAAGAGCTAAGAAATTAGGATTTTTTAATACAGGCAAAAACCCCTGCTGTTTGACATTTCCTGAAACAGCTTCTCCACCTGAACCAGATCCATCTAATTTTGGTGGTTCTTTTTCTGGGATATTAGCTACTGGCAAACTCTGCCCATTGCTACCTACCTCAGGAGTGGTTAATTTGTTCTCAGATTTTGTTTCTGATTGACTTGGAACATCAGTTTTTGGTATCTGGGCTGTCCAATTTTGATCATTTTTAGAAACATCTTTTGGAGACATTTCTTGGCCATTGATTTGACTAGGTGTAGACTTAGAAACAGCACTTAAGTGATTCCTAACTGTAGGATCTAATGCCCTATTCTGTTTTTTGGCGAGGCTTGGTGACAAAGGCAGGATTTTTTTATCCAAATCAGACGGTTGCATCATGGTTAGCAGCAAAATAAGAGTCTATCAAGGTAGCAGAGCGAATAGAGCGACCTAATTGATACTGAGCATACTGGCGCAAAATCTGCTCAACAGATAACCAATGATGATCTTTAGCACCATCAATTTGCATTATCTCTGGTTGTGACAGATGTTGAAGCAAAGCCAGTTCCATAGCACCCGGACGACTAGAAATTATAGGTATTTCTTGCCGATGCACAACAACGGTTTGAGCATAGGGTACGGGGAGTGGGGCACTTGTACTGAGCTTTGCCGTTGGCGCAGCCTCTCGTAAAGAAGTATGGGGCACTTGTACTGAGCTTTGCCGTTGGCGTAGCCTCTCGTAGAGAAGTATTTGGTTATTAATCTCCCCCTCTTCCCCTCTTCCTTTCTCTTCCTCTCTTCGTAAACGTTCCCTAGTTTCTAAGCAAACTGTCCCACCCGCAGGGATGCTAAATCCTACCTGCCAGTTGGGGTCTGTAAAATCTGGGTTGAGGGGTCGCCCAGATAGGCAACATACTTGCACTTGCGGCGTTACTCCTGCTAAGGCTAAAAGGTGAAACACTCCATGAGCCAGATGAGCCAAAACACCAGATGCATTTGTACTAGACAACGCCTCCAACCGATGGAGATGTTCATTGAACAACTCATAAAGTTCTTCTTGGGGTTGTTCGCTCAAAGCTTGACACAAGACTATTTCTGCTAAATACTGGCTGGCAGCCAATTTTCCCAAATCTTTAGCTAGACCAGGATAAGTTTTTAACGTCTGTGCTTGAGTAATTTTATCAAGCGATCGCCCCTTCGCTATCAATAGTTCATTCACAACGAACATACCACTCCTGCCACCCAGGCTGGAGTTGTGCTTGCGTGCCCCTGGGGCCACTGCTCGAATCAGACCGAATTCTGGTGTCAAAATCGTCACTATTTTATCCGATTCTCCTAGCACCTGGGTTTTAAGATTAATTCCGGTTGCTTTGTAAGTTCTACTCATTAGTCATTAGTCATTAGCCATTAGTTATTGGTCATTCTTCATTTGCAGAGGACAAAGGACAAAGGACAAATGACAAATGACTATTCACCCTTTCCCAGGTTATCGCGCTGGCGGATCAAATCGATACCGCGAGATGTACCTAATCTAGTAGCACCCGCTACGATTAAGTCTAGAGCTTGATTGATAGTGCGGATACCACCCGAAGCCTTAATTCCTACTTTTTCTTTTGCCAATTCCTGCAAAAGTCGTACATCTGCCACTGTTGCACCACCATTCCAGCCTGTACTGGTTTTTAAGAATGCTGCTCCTGCCTCCATAGCTATTTCAGCAGCTATTTTTTTTTCGGCATCTGTCAATAGGTTGGTTTCCAAAATTACCTTGACAGTTTGCCCAGTCTCTTCACAAATTTCGGCAATTTCCCGGTGAACTTCTTCAGTTTTACCAGCTTTCAACCAGCCCAAGTTCATTACCACATCCAACTCAGTGGCTCCATTTTCCGCCGCTTCTTGAGCTTCATACAGTTTTACTGCTGAAGTCGTCGCACCAGAAGGAAAACCAATTACCGTACAGACTTTTGGATTCTTGCCGTGCAGGAGTTCCACTGCTTGTTTAACATAGGCGGGGTACAAGCAAACCGTCGCAAAATTGAATCTGTATGCTTCTTCACACCATTGTTTAACCTGCTCTGGAGTAGCCGTTGGCGTTAACAGAGAGTGATCGATGAATGGCGCAATATCAATATTCGGATAGTCTGCTGCCATCGTGTTTTCTGCCACTAATTGATTATTAAACTTTATAAAAAATTAAAACATTTCTTATATATATATTAAACCATATTTATTACGAGTTTATTCTGCAAAGAATTTGCTGACTTCTCTTGGATGTTGGCTTTGTAGATGTCGCGGAGTTACTGTGAGTGTTTAAGTTGACATTAGGCAGTAGTAAGCTGAGAAATATCAACAGTATTTGTAATGCCAGTTTCTAAGAAGTGAAAAATAGTTTTAGCTAACGCCTTCGATGCTAAATATGGGACGCCGTTACCAATACTTTTAAACATATTTGTGAGCGACATATTCTCTGGAAGTACAAAATTTGCAGGCAAGGATTGTATAGCTAAAGCTTCCGCCACAGATATTCGGCGGATTTTATAGGGATGCAAATGTACTTCATTATTTCCATAGCAAGCTGTCGGCGAGTAACGCCATCTGTGAAGACGCTTGAAAGATTTTTTAGAATCATCTCCTTCATCAATGGCAGCAAATCTTGTAATACCTGCCCTTGGTTGAAAACAGTTTTCAGCATTAGGATGTTTCAGAACATTATTTTTTCTAAACCAGTACTCAACTGTTAATTCTTCAGGGATACCTTCAGGACAAGGGATGATAGAGTTTTCTTGGAATGGTTCACACTTACGCCAAGGGTAAGCAAAAACAGTTTCTTGAGGATATAAAATGTGGTTTCTCCAAGGGAAATTATCTTCGTTTAGCAAATTTCCACTACCAACTTTTATTCCTATATCCTTGATGAAACTATTTCGGAAACCAACGAGAATAATTCTTTCCCTATCCTGTGGTACACCATATTCAATGGCATTAATTAACCGTTCTGTTAATATATAGCCTGCTTCTATTAATTGTTGCTTGAGGGATTCAAAAAATAAACGGTGCTTTGTCGTTCTCCACAACCCTTTAACGTTTTCAAACAAAAAGAAATCTGGAAGGTTGCAGCAAATTAATTCAACGTAAGAAGCGGAAAGCTTGCCATTATCTCCTAAATGTCCTCTATTTTTACCGCCAATAGAAAAATCAGGACAAGGAGGCCCCCCAATAAAACCCACAATATTATTAGATTTACGGCAGTCTTGTACTAACTCTCGTAGATGTTGTAGTTGTAAACTTTCCAGAAGTTGGGTGATATCTCCTGCTTCTCCTTCATGATACCCGTATTTTGGCAACGGTAGATTAAGAAACTGCCGTGAATAGCGGTATGCAGCCATGAATGGTGAAAAAATTTCATTGACGTAAACAATGTTAAAACCACTGGTTTCAAATCCTAAATCTAGGAATCCTGAACCAGCAAAAAAGGAGAAAATACAAGGGCGATCGCTCATTCAATAATTAGTATTGAAAAACAGTATTACAGTCTTAATTAATATCATAATATCTAGGGTTTATACTTACGTACCAATCGAAAATTAGCAATTTTAAGATTGCTGGAACAGTAAAAAAAATTCACAGTTACTCTAAGTATTTAATATCAAAGTTTACTTAATCTTTAAATAAAATACCTGACATAAAAACAGTCTGAAGTCACAATTAAATATAGGAGTTTCTAAACTCTAAATTATATTTAAGACAAATATTTGTCATTAAATAAAAAGCCGGGCTACTTCGGACTAATTTTTATGCGAATTTTAATTTACTCCTACAACTACTATCCAGAGCCAATTGGTATTGCCCCACTGATGACTGAATTAGCAGAGGGGCTAGTGAAGCGTGGGCATGAAGTGCGCGTAGTCACTGCTATGCCCAATTATCCTGAGCGTCAAATTTACCGGGAGTATCGGGGCAAGTGGTATCTCAACGAATATAAAAATGGCGTTCAAATCCAACGCAGTTACGTTTGGATTCGTCCCCAACCCAACCTATTAGATCGGATATTACTAGATGCTAGCTTCGTTGTCACTAGTTTTGTGCCCGCCCTCAGCGGTTGGCGCCCAGATGTGATTCTCTCAACATCGCCATCCTTGCCAAGCTGTGTACCAGTTGCTCTTTTAGGATGGTTACGTGCTTGTCCTGTGATATTAAATCTACAAGATATATTACCAGAAGCAGCCGTCCACGTCGGTTTACTAAAAAATAAATTACTTGTAAAGTTATTTACAGTGTTGGAAAAGTTTGCTTACCACACTGCTAGTAAAATTAGCGTCATCGCCGATGGGTTTGTGGACAATTTGCGAGCTAAGGGCGTAGAAGCTGACAAAATTGTGCAAATTCCCAACTGGGTTGATGTAAATTTTATTCGTCCTTTGCCTAAAGAAAATAACCCTTTCCGGGCAGCACATAACCTAAATGGCAAATTTGTAGTACTTTATTCTGGCAACATTGCCCTAACCCAAGGCTTAGAAAGCGTTGTCAAAGCTGCTTCTGCGTTACGCCATATCCCAGATATTGTTTTTGTCATCGTTGGGGAGGCAAAAGGTTTACAGCGATTGCAACAAGAATGTCTAGACTGTGGGGCAGATAATGTTTTGCTACTGCCATTTCAACCCCGCAAATCTTTGCCACAAATGTTGGCAGCTGCTGATGTTGGCTTGGTGGTGCAAAAGAAAAATGTTGTATCCTTCAATATGCCGTCAAAAATTCAAGTGCTGCTTGCTAGTGGAGCAGCCTTAGTTGCCTCTGTGCCTGACAATGGTACAGCAGCAAGAGCCATCAGGCAAAGCGGCGGTGGAGTTATCGTTCCTCCAGAAGATCCCCAAGCTTTAGCAATGGCAATTTTAGAATTGTACCAAAACCCCGCAAAGGTCAAAACTCTGGGTTATAAAAGTCGCCAATATGCCGTTGAGCAATATGCTTTCGAGCAAGCTTTAAATCAGTATGAGTCGTTGTGTTACTCATTGATGGCAGAACGTGGGCGTAGATCAATTCAATCCACAAGAGTTACCAAACAAGAAGTTTAATTTATAGTAGTGGGGTTAGATTACCCAAAGTGCTAAATTCAAAACCCTAGTGATTCTGCTCTAGTTGCTCTGGCTGTTGCAGCATAATTTTCGTACCCTGTTATATAGCTGGGCTGTACTTAGAAGCTAAACGTTGTCCGAACCGTACCAACATAAATGCTGCTATTACTATCATTATGTTCTGGACTTGTAATCACAAACAATCCCGGAGTTATTGCTAGATTATCTGTGACTTGAAAGTGGTACAAAGCTTCCAGATGTAGGGACGTATCTTTATCTTTGAAATTATCGCCGAAACTATTGTGAGTCACCTTGGGAGGTTGACCCACAGCAAATCCTGCAAAGCTGCCTTTTCGTCCGATATCTCTAAGAGCCAGTAGCACTGCCCACGTGAAGATGGACGCATTGGGATCTGCTGGTAAATCTTCTGCTTTTGCATGAATAAAACCAACTCGACCACCGAGAGTAATAACTGGGCTAAGTTGCCAAGCAGCTTCTGCACCAAATGAATTAGCAACGATCGCATCTGCCTCATCATTAAATGGATCGCTGGTTAATTCGCTTCCAGTTCCCGTCTTCAAATTGTTATGAGAGTGAATATAGGTAAGGCTGAGTTCTGTTGTTTTAGTGGGTTCGAGGGTTAGTTGAGCGATCGCTCCGTAAGGGCTAGCAAAAATCCCCTTCTCTGAATTAGCTCCATTGCTGCTGATATATCCTAATGACAAATTCAAAGCTTTATTCAAATTATGAGAAATACCGATACCTGCGCCACTACCTTGTCGGCGAATAGGATTTTCTCGTCCAAATGTAGAAATCGATCCGTCTTCACTACCGCTAAAAAGAGGATTAACACTAGGAACAAAGTCACCTAACCCTCCTCCCAACCCGTACAAAGTCATGCGGGTTTGTTTACCTAATGGAAATCTGTACTCTAACTCATCTACTTCCACCTCATTGTCATCGTCACCATCAAATCCCAAATTTGTCATTTGAGTTCCAGTCACATCTTCTAATGCTGGTGTGTTCCTTGCTTGTAAGCGCACTTCCAATTTATCTTTTCCAGTAAAACTGCTTACGAAGCTCAGACGAACGCGATCGCTCAAGACTAAATTTTCATTTATTGGTTTACTGCTGTTGGCTCTCTTTTCACCAGCGAATCCAGTCACAGCAAAGATGACTTCCGCCTCAAGCTCAACATGGGGTGAAAACTGTTGTGTTTCTAATGCAGCAACGTTAGTCTCTAATGAAGTAATTTGTTTCTCAAGGGTTTTTAATTCTGCCGATAATTCAGAAACAGATGTGATTTTACTTAATGCATGATTATCAGCATTATATTCAATAATATTATTAGATTTTTCGGTAATAGGTGTTGCATTAGCTGAAATTATGCTACTTAAAGTGGATAAAATAATTAAACTAAGTAAGCGTAATTGTTGCCAACAAATTGAAGCAATCAATGCTCTCTCCTGGAATAAAACAATTATAATAAGTGAGATTTCTGATTGAAAAATATATATTTTATTAATGTAGATAACAAGAGTTTAAATCATGATGCGCTTTTGATATTTAAGCGCTGTTCGCATAGTTTTAATAATGCTTCTGTAAAAGGACGGCGTTCTAAAAATTGGGTGCTGATGTGAATATGTCGTACTAATGTTAAGGTAATGTAAGATTCAATTGACGTTTTGAATTGATCGCTTGTAAGCTGAATAAATCTTTCAGTTAGGGCAGTTTCCCAATCATTTAATGCTTCTGAATTGCCAAGGATGCGAAGGCTGTATTCTTTAATATGAGCAATAAAGTTACCGATATCAATGGCTGGATTACCTTCACAATATAAATCAAGGTCGATGAGATACAAACGAGAACCATTAATAATCACTTGATCGGGATAAAAATCTCGATGGATACCACAGTGTTTTAGTTCTGGAGTATTTTCTCCTAAATGTTTAGATGCTGCTAATATTTCTTCTAAGCGTTTTTTCCATTCTGGATATTGTTGCATCACCAATGGAATCCTTTCATTCAAGATTCGCAGTTCGTCTGGCATGGTATGAGAACGGCGGGGAGAAATGTTAGTTTGGTGAAGTTTATGAGCAACTTCAGCAATTCGTTTTCCCATAAAACTGGTATTGGTTTGAGTTAAGAATTGAGTGGCGCTCGCTCCTTGAACTTTTCGCTGCAACCACATCTGCCATTCGGGAATTATCCCTACAGGTTGCGGTACTGAAATTCCATCAGCGCTATCGTCTGCAAATCCTGTTTGCCACAAGGATTTTTGTAATTCATAAGTATTAAAGTCTGTTCCTTTAGCTCGGATTTTGCCAATTAGGGTAATGGTTTGCCCGTGATTATTCAGCAATTCATATTCAATCAAACAACGCCGCCCTGGTTTGTGGCGAATGACTTGAATTTTTTGCAGTTGAGCGTTTTCAACAATTGGCAAGTACTGAGTGAACCGTTGTTGTACTTCCAATGGATCAATGGCTGCTGATAAAAATGGCATTTTGGAATCAGTTACACTGTTAAAGCGATCGCTGACGAAAACAGTCATATTTATTGGATGTAAATCTAAAGAGTTTTATTCTCTCTGCACAATATGCAGCGCCATAATTGGGTTATGTCATCAGAGAATTTGGCGTTTCCTCAGTTCGGATTGCAGTCTGCATTTGATACAATGCCGCATAGCGACCATTCTGTTGCATCAATTCCTGATGAGTGCCTTGTTCTAGAACCTGCCCATTTTCTATGTAAAGAATTATATCTGCGCGAGTTGCAAGATAAAGATCATGAGTAATTAAGAGGGTGGTGCGGTTTTGCGAGAGCCGTTGTAGAGCATCAACGATCGCTTTCTCGTTACCTTGATCTAGCCCAGTTGTGGGTTCATCTAAAATCAAAATTGGAGCTTGACGAATAGCAGCGCGAGCGATCGCAATTCGTTGGCGTTGTCCACCTGAAAGGGTTGCGCCTCTTTCTCCCACAAGTGTGTTGTATCCTTGGGGTAAAGCTTGAATGAAATCATCAGCATTAGCTAGACGAGTGGCTGCTTCAATTTCCGCATCCGAAACGCCGGCAATACCGTAGGCAATATTTTCTCGAATAGTAGCGGCAAATAAAAGACTGTCTTGCAAAACTACACTAATTTGTGGGCGTAATGATTCCAATGTGTACTCGCGGATATCCCGCCCATCAATCATTATTTGACCCATTGTCGGGTCATAAAGTCGTAATAATAGACTTACTAAGGTAGATTTACCACCACCTGATGTACCAACGATCGCTACTTGCTGCCCTGGTTGAATGGTTAAATTGATGTCTTCCAGCAGAACTTGTCCTGGTTCATAGGCGAAGTGAACGCGATCAAAACAAACCTCACCTCGGAAAATTGGAGCCGGTATTGCATCCGGCAAATCTCGGACATCAGGTTGCTGTGATAATACATCTAAAATTCGCTCACCAGAGGCAGCAGCTTTAGCAAGTCTTCCAGTGTACTTAGCAAAGTTCTGAACCGGCTTAAAGGCATTTTTGAGATAGGTGAGAAATACCAGCACATCACCCGGTGTCAGAGCATTTCGCAATGCCAACCAGGAGCCGTACCATAAAACAATTGCTGTTCCAAGTGCAATTACAACATCAACGGTTCGTTCGAGATGAGCAGCAAGGCGTTGGGTTCTTACGCTCTCCTTGAGGCTATGGTGATTTTGTTGAGAAAAAACTCGCGCAAAGGCATCTTGTAGTGAAAGGGCTTTGACTAATTTAATGGCAGCAATTGACTCAGCCGCCGTCGCCGCCACAGCTCCTTCTTGTTTCCGTTGCTTTAATGAGGACTCTCGAATTCGCTGACTCAGCCGATTTGTGACTAATACAAACAACGGTAGGGTAAGTAGTGCAAGTAGGGTAAGGCTGCTATTTATCCAAAACATCACGCCAATCATGCCAAACAGCGTCAGAATGCTCACTACCAAAGGCAACGCTGCCGTAATCATAATTTCTTGCAGACGGCTAGCATCGCTACTCACGCGAATAATTAAATCGCCGCTACGAGCTTTGGTGTGGTAAGCCAGGGATAAATCTTGAAGATGACAATACAGATGATTACGCACCTCAGTCATGACTCGGCTACCTACTGTTGCTAGTGCAACGGTACTCCAATAGGCGGCAAGTGCGCGTAATCCTGTAATGCCAAGGACTGTAACTGCTGAAAATGTCAGTAATGTAACTGGTTCCAGGCGATCAATTAATGGGATATTAGTAGGCCGATCGCCTGGAATCAAAACGTAATCAAAAACAAACTTTAGGGGCCAAGGTTCCAGCACCCGTAGTCCGACATCCGCAACCAGAGCGATCGCAGAAATCAAAAGTAGTCCATACTGTTTTTGAATGTAAGGCCAGAAATAACGTAGTACTCCCCATAGGCCAGGAATAACTTTTTTCTGTGATTTTGAACGTCCCATTTATCGTCTTACCTCCACTTGGAATTGAGGCGGAGTATTTAATCCAGCTATATGCAAAATCTGTTGGGCGATCGCCTCCCAAGTGTGATGTTCTATAACCGTTTTCCGCGCCGCTTGTCCCAAAGAATGGCGCAAAGTGGGCGATCGCCACAATTTTTTTAATGCCTCTGCTAAGGCGATCGCATCACCTGGTGGGCAAAGAATCCCATTCACCCCTGTGTCAATTAGCTCAAGCAATTGCCCAATACCACTAACAACTACTGGCAAGCCAGCCGCCATATATTCATAAACTTTCAACGGTGAGAAGTAAAAATCCGATTCAGCCGGATATGGCGCAACAGCAACATCCATTGCTGCTAATAATTTGGGAATTTCATCAGGATTCACCGCTCCGGTGAATTTAGCATGAGAGTGTAATCCTCGTGCCAATAATTCGGCTTCGAGATTTTCCCGTTCGGGGCCATCGCCAACAATCAAAAGTTTGGCATTGGGAACTTGTTGATGCAGTTGAGCAAAAGCTGCTGTGAGAATTGGCAATCCATGCCACGGTTTCAATGTGCCGACAAATCCCACTGTAAAGGTTTCTGGTTGTGTTGAAAATGCACGAGCAAAAGTAGAGAAACGATCGGGATTTACACCATTTGGGATGACATGAATTTTGCTACTTTTGACATAATTCATTAAGTAAGCTTTCACTTCAGATGAAACAGCAATTAGTGCTGTAGCCGCTTGGAAAACCCGATTGGCAACCTGTTCTGCGCTGTGGCAATCAATCAAGCCGCGATGTTTTGCCTGTTCTGCAATCAGAGGTGAATTGACCTCTAATAATCCGGGAATTCCCATTAATTGGGCAAATTCCATTGCGCTATAACTCCAAAGGGAGTAACGCTCATAAATTAGGTCAAATGGGCCAAACCTCTCCAAATCTGAACGCAAATCAGGATTAATCGATAAGGCAATTTGCTCTCGCACAGCGTGTTCTAGCTTTGGGATGGCTGGAAGCTGATGAACTGAAACATTAGCTAAGTCTGTGGGTGGCTTTCCACCAATGCGAGTAGCAAACAAATCAACTTGGATATTTTGCCGTTGTAATGCTCGAATTACTTCTTGGACATGAATAGAGCATCCTTTTTGCCCAAATACAGGAATTCCCGGATCGGCACAGATATAGGCAATTCGCACGCTCTAAACCTCCTGAACTACTTTTAAAGTCATGGCAGCATTCGGTTCAGCCGCATGGAATATTGCTCGTAATGCTGCGCTATTGCGATGAATGTCAAACTCAGATTCAATCAATTGTCTGGCTTGGGTTGACAACTTGACTCGCAAGGCTGGATTGCTAAGGAGTTGTTGAAGTGCGATCGCTAATTGTTCGGCATCATGTTGTGGCACAATTAATCCAGTCTGGCGATCGCGCACTAATTCGGGAATTCCAGTCACATCTGTACTTACACAGGGCGTTCCCAATGCCATCGCTTCGAGTAAAACTGTCGGCAAACCATCCCGGTTGCCATCTTGACCGATAATATATGGAGCTGCAAATACAGCAGCTTCTTGCATCAATTGAAATACATCATTTTGAGGACGTGGGCCGACAATTTCCACAGTAGATTGCAGTCCTAAATCTTGGATTTTTTGTTGCAATACAGCTTCTAATGATCCAGTACCCACAATTTGACATTGGAAATCACAATTTATTCGCTTCAAAATCGCACAAGCATCTATCAAAATAGATAGCCCTTTCTTCTCAATTAATCGACCAACTGAGAGAATCAATGGAGGACGATCAACAGGGGAAGAATATTGTAATTGTCGTAAATCTAAGCCATTGTAAATGCGTTGAACTCGCTTTGCACCATAAATCTTTTGCAAATAATTGAGGTTATAGTCACTGACAGTTACGACAGTGGCAGCATCCTTAAGCTTGCGCCGCATATCTTCCAATTCAACGCTTTCATGAAAGATGTCTTTAGCATGAGCAGTGAAGGTGTAGGGAATACCCGTGAAGTGAGATGCTAACCGAGCTACACTAGTTGCGACACTACCAAAGTGAGCGTGCAAATGGGTGATACCTTTGAGTCGCGCTTCCCTTGCTAGCCATGCAGCTTGGTAAACGGTGCTATCTTCTTCACCTTGAGCAAATGCCAACTTTGACCAAAAATTTGGAATAACTTTACTCGCTTCTTGTAATTCTGCCCAAAAATAGCTTGCTGCTGTGGGAGTAAGACTATTGAGGGATTCGCTCATTCGGCCTTGAATTGGCTTATGAATGTAGTTGACGGTAGCACGTACCTGGGAAATAATATTTTGAAAATGAGTGTCACACGGTGGCCTCAAAGCAAAAATTTCAATATCTAAACCAGCCGCTTCATGAGCCAAAATTTCATTGACGACGAAGGTTTCAGAATAGCGAGGATAACGTTTAAGAATGTAACCAATACGGATTGACATAATTTGTAATTCGTAATTCGTAATTTAAGAGGGTTGTTTTTTAGGCTCCCCAATCTCCTTTCAAGAAGCTTGTTGTGATGAATTATGAGCAGAGATGAGTATTTCATTTACGAATTGGGGAATGCGGGTAAGTCCATTAAGATCGATACAATTACGGACTTGTGGCGGCTTACCTTCTTGCATTAACCAATCTGTCAATGCTTGAGGTTTCAGATGTTTCGGGTGCAGCATATCAACTAAACCAAGTGCTTGTAGGCGTTCGGCCCGAATCAACTGCTCTCGACGGGGCTTGATTCGGGGTACAATGAGCGATCGCTTTTGAAATGACAGCAATTCGCAAGTTGTGTTGTAACCACCCATAGCAATGACGCGTTCAGCCTGATTCAACAACAGCGTTGGTTCAGCTAAATATTTCAACACCCGCAAATTAGAACGTTTAGCAGCAGACTTCTGAAGCCGTTGCTGTACCTCTTGCGACATGAACGGCCCTGTCAAGATGATCCCACTCATCCCTGGTGGTAGTTCAGCACAAGCAAATGTTTCTGCCAGACGCGCTCCATCTTGTCCGCCTCCCACCAAGCACAACACGAATCGTTCAGATGGCAAATTAAGTGCTTTCAATGCCTGAACGCTATCCATATCTACGAATTTCAGGCGGCTACGCTGGTCAAGATAGCCAGTGTAGCGTAATTTGGCTAAAGTCTTCGGATTGAAACGATATTCCTGTGCTAAGTCATAGATGGCTGGATCGCCATACACCCAAACCGCATCATAGTAGGTTTGAATCGCCTCTTCATTCGCTATTCTTTTCCAATCTCGATGCACAGCTGTAGGATCATCTAACACATCTCGTAAACCTAAAATGCAATGCGTTTTTCCTTGGGTACGCAAATAATCTAGTGTTGGTTCTAGCTCTCTCACGGCTCCTCGCGGTACATTATCCACAATCAAAATATCGGGTTTAAAGGTTTTGATGGTGGTAAGAATAACTTGCGATCGCAGCGTAATAATTTCCTGCAATGATAGATCCAATCGTCGTGCCTGATATTGCCCATCAATATTTTTATGCAGAGCAGGTAGGGTTAAACAATCAACTCCTGGTAGTGTTATTACGTTGCTGGCATCTTGTATCCCACTAATCAGCAAAACATCTGTTTCTAGGTTTGAACATCCTAATGTTTGAGCAATCAACAAATTACGCCGTTTATGTCCCAGTCCCATTGTGTCGTGCGAATATAAAGCAATGCGACATTTACGAGCATTGCTAGATAAACTAATAACCTCTGAAGACGCTATGCTAGCCGACGTTCGTGCTGTTTTTTTAATGGGTTTTAACAAGTTTTTCATCTGTACTCCTAACAAACTTTTTATCCGGTGGCTGACGACTTGCAAATTGAGTTAACACTTTTACCCAAACTTTAAATTTTGATTTTTGAGTTAAATTTAGAAATTAATGATATGCTCACTTTATGAATTAAATAAAACAAAAACCTCTCAAAATTTCATATCTTTATTGTTATTAATTTGCCTATTCTTGTGACTAAAACTAATAATTTTTGTTTTTGGAAATTATTAATTTTAAAACCTAAAATTAAAATCAGATTATTATTTAGTTAACAAAAGTTAAACGCTACTTTATAAATTATCAATTTCTCATTAAATGTGCATGAGAAATTGATGAAAATTCTCTCATCAAAAATTAATTAGTAGATTGTAAGCCTTAAACCGAGGATTTGATGAATTTAAACAGCCTCAAATGAGGATGAGTCAAAATGAGCAGGGTATTAAACCGTTTTCGCGATCGCATGTCTGTTTTCAAAACATCTCAGTTGCTTTTAGTTTGGCAGCAACTATTTGGAGAAGCACGCACCCGGATTTTGCTCTGGTACTTGCTGATTTTAGGAATAACGTTTCTCACTGCTATTCCGGTATTTCGCTATCAGCTATACCAGCGTATTGATGAGCGTGTTCGTCAGGATATGGAAGGAAATATGATGGCTTTCAAGGCGCTGATTAAGGGCGAAAAGTTTGTTACAGAGAATAGACTCACTGATGACTCAGAAGAGATATTGAACGAGTCAATACTGTCTGGAGAAGAACAAATCACTACTCCAGCCTCCGTAGAAGACTTAATCAAACTTTTTAGAGCTTATTTGTTGTATCGGCGACCAGAAGATGAATCCTACTTTATCACTTTTATCAATGGTGAATTCTATAAATCTAGTCCTAGCAAACGCCCTAAGCTTTTAGCCAGAGACTCATTACTTATGAGACGGTGGGCAAAACAGACCCAACCAGAACAGGGAGAACAAGAATTTTTCGCCCCTGATGGTAGTAATATTCTTTACATGGTGGAACCCATTACTATTAATGGACAAACACGGGGAGTCTTTGTCGTTGCCCACAATACCGCCGGCGAAAGGACAGAAGCCTTAGAAGCAATCACTGTGATTATTCAAGTTTTCAGCTTAGTGTTTGTGGTGTCGTTAATCCTTACCTGGTTTGCTGCGGGGCGGATACTCTCCCCTCTACGGACAATTCTCACTACAGCTCATGCCATCAGTGAGTCAGATTTAACTCAGCGTTTGCCTGTGCGAGGTAAGGGAGAACTGGGGGAACTGGCGAAGACATTCAACGAAATGATGGACAGGCTAGAAGCGGCCTTTGCCAGCCAGCGTGAATTCGTTAACGATGCTGGACACGAACTGAGAACTCCCATCACTATTATTTGTGGACATTTAGAACTGATGGGAGATGATCCCCAAGAACAACAAGAAACCGTGGCACTAGTCATCGGAGAACTAGACCGGATGAGCCGTTTGGTTGATGATATGATTTTGCTGGCAAAAGCAGAACGCGCCGACTTTTTACAGGTAGCAACAGTAAATGTGGCAGATTTAACCAAAGAATTATTTGTTAAAGCCCAAGCACTGGAAGAGAGGGACTGGCAACTAGACTCTGTAGCTAAAGGTCAGATTGTTGTTGATCGACAAAGAATTACCGAAGCCGTGATGAATCTAGCTCAGAATGCTACTCAGCATACTAGGGAGAGTGATACTATTTCCATAGGTTCAGCGATCGCCAAAGGAAAGGTGCGCTTCTGGATACGCGATACAGGCGAAGGCATTCCACTGGTCGATCAAAAACGAATTTTTGAACGCTTTGCCCGATCTTCCAAAAGTCGCCGTCGTTCAGAGGGTGCTGGGCTGGGGCTATCTATTGTGCGAGCGATCGCAGAGGCTCACGGTGGGCAAGTATTACTTCGTAGTCAGTTAGGAGCAGGTTCGATGTTTACCATCGTTTTACCGCTCGATCCCCCCAATAAATAAGCGTCTATGCCCAACATTCTCATCGTTGAAGATGAACCCCGGATTGCCTCATTTATTGAAAAAGGGTTGCGATCGCAAGGGTTCACAACAACAATTGTCACAGATGGGTTGTATGTGCTAGATGTGATCCAAAGTGCAACCTTTGACTTATTAATTTTGGATCTAGGGTTGCCTGGAAAAGACGGGTTTCAAGTACTCGAAGAACTGCGCGGACAGGGAGAAGACATACCTGTGATTATCCTCTCTGCCCGGAGTGACATTCACGACAAAGTTGCTGGACTAGAAGGGGGTGCAGATGATTATGTCACCAAACCCTTCCGATTTGAAGAACTATTAGCGCGGGTAAGGTTACGGTTGCGAAGTACTAGACCTGCCAGAGATGCCCAAGAATTTATCCTTAAAGCTGGTAATATTGAGCTTAATTTGCGAACTCGACAAGTGAAAATAGGCGATCGTCTAGTAGAACTACCCGCCCGTGAATTTGCTATGGCAGAAATGTTTTGCCGCCATCCAGAACAAGTCATAAGTCGAGAACAACTCCTTGATTACGTTTGGGGTTACGACTATAACCCAGGTTCTAATATTGTCGATGTGTATGTCGGTTATCTCCGTAAGAAACTAGGTAGCAAGCTTATTGAGACAGTTAGAGGCATGGGTTATCGCTTGCGAACGTAGTAATGAGTAGCTGAGTGCTGATAGCGTTAGCGGGGCGTTTAGCCCGTGCTGAGTGCTGAGTCCTGGGTGAAAAATTGTCCCCCTTGTCCCAATACGATTTAATTAAACCTTTTTTCTCCCCCTGCCTCCCCTGCCTCCCCTGCCTCCCCTGCCTCCCCTGCCTCCCCTGCTCCCCCTGCTCCCTGCCCCCTGCCCCCTACCCCCCACTGGAACGCATTCAAGTTCATCATGGTCGTGGTTGATTATGAAACAGCATCACAACTTCGATGAACTGGCTTTTGGCCGGTCAAATATCCCCTTGCAATCAACTAACTCCAGTTCCAACACAAGCAATTCTAGATATTGGTTCAGCCATCTGAAGGTTGGTCAAAAGATTGGCATTGGATATGCACTGATTTTGAGCATCGCTGTACTGGGAACTAGCATTGGGTTTCTGATTGCAGATCATTACCAGCGACAAGCGCAAAAGCGGGAAGAAGCGGCGATTGAAGAGTTATATAAGATGTATCAACTGAAAACCAGCGTGTTTCGTGTTCGTACCAACCAACACAAGCTGATTTTATACATGGATCAACCAAAAAGATGGCAAGAACAATATACTTTGTTACTTAACTATGTTGATCAAGCTAAACAAGTTTGGTTTGAGTTCAAAACTAACTACAGCATTGAGAACCCGAACCTATATGATTCTGTAATTGAACAAGAAGCACTTCACCGCTTGTTGCAGGTCCACAAAGGCTTTGATACTTACTTACAGCGCACAGAGGCTCTGTTTTACGATAACAATCCCAGAAAATTATCACCAAATGACATTAGAACAGCACAAACTCAACTGTTCAATTTCATGCATAGCTCATCAATTTTTATGATTGATGATTTTCTTGATGACATCACCAACCTTGTTGAAGTCATAGCCGAAGAGTATCAGCAAGCAAATTGGGAACTGCGAAGGGCAGAGAAATTACGTCTAAATATTATCTTAGGCAGCCTGTCACTATCGATCGCGATCGCTACATTATTAGCAATTTTCACTAGTCGAGCTATTGCCCGTCCTATTCAAACAGTCACCCATATTGCCCAACAGGTTACAGAAGAATCTAATTTTGATTTACAGGCACCCGTAACAACCAATGATGAAGTCGGGATTTTGGCTACTTCCCTCAATCGTTTAATTTTGGAAGTTCAGCAACTTATCACAGTCCAAAATGATGCTAACGAACAGCTAGAAGTATACAGCCAGGTACTAGAAGAGAAAGTACGCGAACGAACACGGGAGTTAAATGAGAAAAACATTAGCTTAAAGTTGGCATTAGAGGAATTGCGGTCTACTCAAGCTCAACTTGGAGAAACTGAGGAGAATGGCGAGAAAACCTGAAAAACAACAGCCATTCACAACTGCTCATTGCTAATATCGAAATCTAAGCAGTCAATTATCAAACTAGACCCCATAGACACGCGTTTTTTTGTTAGTATTCAAAAAAACCTATTGACACATTTTCAGATCAATTGTTTGTGATTTGTAAGTAAATGTAAACAATTGTTTCAAAAGAAAGCACCTGAGGTTTAATGACTGATTTTTTCCAAGGAAATTTCCCATTGCAATCCGTCCCACTAACGAAGAGTGTGGCAAAAAGCCATGCCCATACTGAAGAGGAGAGCGGAAAATTAGCTGCAACGATAGCAGTTGCTGGATCAGACCGCAAAGCGGGTGAGATTATATTGCTCAAAGTAGCAGAGGTATCTTACCTGGCTGATTATTTCGTGATGATGACTGGCTATTCTAAGGTACAAGTCAGGGCGATCGCTCAAGCAATTGAAGGAAAGGTCGAAACTGAATTACAACGGCGTCCTGTAAGGACAGAAGGCAAACTTGAGGGGAGTTGGGTACTACAAGATTACGGTGATGTGATCGTTCACATCATGATGCCCAAAGAACGGGAGTTTTATAATTTAGAAGCGTTCTGGATTCATGCAGAGCGTATTTCTCTTCCAGAATCTGATGAGGGTGAGGGTAAGCCAACATGATTAGGTCTTCGGTTTCAAATTGCCCAGTTCCCACAGACCAACAACCGCTCAATGAGTACGAAGAGTTAAAAACTTCCTGGCTATTTCGTGATAGCACTTTAGATTTGCGCGATTATATCACGAAAATTGCTTGGATTTGGAGTTTATCTTGGCTGGTCGCAGGGCCTGTGGCAGCAGCAAGTTTTCCTCCCAACAAGTATATTGCACATTTTATCCTTTGTGGTGCAGCAACTGCGAGTGTTGGGGTAGTGCTGGCACTGGTAAGATTGTACTTAGGCTGGTTTTACGTGTGTGATCGCCTTTGCAGTCCCACGGTATTTTATGAAGAGTCCGGCTGGTACGACGGCCAAACTTGGACGAAGCCACAAGAAATCCTCAACCGCGATCGCTTAATTGTTTCATACGAAATTAAACCTATTCTGCGGCGGTTACAATTTACTTTCGCTGGCTTGGCGGGAATGTACGTTATTGGTACTATAGTTTGGCATTTGTTTTAAAAAGTCATTGGTCATTAGTTATTAGCTAAGGACTAATGACTAATAACCAATGACTAATTAATTAAAAAAGGTAATAAATATAAACCCATGACAATGGGAAAACGAACTCAAGCCGCAGCACTGGAAGTCCGGTTGCTGCGGGAAGGTATTATTGAATCCAGGCATATAGTCCAGGCTGTTGTATGCGACGAACGAGGACGGGTTCTAACCGTTGCCGGAAATTCTGAAACTGCTGCATTTATCCGTTCAGCGCTCAAACCATTTCAGGCACTCGCAGTCACCACCACAGGTACACTGGAACGCTATGACCTCAGCGATCGCGACTTAGCAATTATCACAAGTTCCCATAAAGGAAGAATAGATCAAGTCCGACAGGTATTTAACATCCTTTGGCGGGCCGATCTTGACCCGACTATGCTCCAGTGTCCAATTCCTGAAGGTAAGCACAGTCCTCTGGAATACAATTGCTCTGGTAAACATGCGGGAATGTTAGCTGTTTGTCAGCAACGCCGTTGGCCCTTGAATAACTACTTGGATCGCAAGCACCCAGTACAGCAGTTGATTTTGGGCAAAGTAGCAGAATTGCTGCGAATGCCAGCAGCAGAATTTATCAGTGCTCATGATGACTGTGGCGCACCAACTTATCTGATGCAACTCGGTCACATGGCATCTTTATATGCATTGTTAGCCTCTAGTACCAATCTGGATATGGAGCGCATTGTCCGTGCTATGACTCATCACCCCGCGATGGTAGCAGGAGATGGAGAATTTGATACGGAACTGATGCGCTTAACTCCAGGAGAACTAGTCAGTAAAACTGGTGCCGAAGGAGTACAGTGCATTGGTAGACTCGGCGAAGGCTTGGGATTGGCAATCAAAGTTATGGATGGGGCAAAACGAGCAAAATACGCCGTGGCTATTCACTTACTCCAGCAAATGGGTTGGATTAGTCCCAGCGCCGCCGAAAGCCTCTGTGAAAAGTTTGTCACCTTGGGAAAATACAAGCGTTTAGAAGTAATTGGAGAATTATCATTTTTGTAGTTGCCAAACTCTTGACTATAGGTTATGATAAAAAAGTCAAGAGCGACGCGGGATAGAGCAGCCTGGTAGCTCGTCGGGCTCATAACCCGAAGGTCAGTGGTTCAAATCCACTTCCCGCCACCAAATAAAAGATAAAATAAAAACCCTGCAATATTAACTGATTGCAGGGTTTTTGTTTTATTTTGATCTATTCTGGAAGAAATAGCCATCCAAAAAGGCGCGGATAATCATGGTTGTGAAGTTGCAGCGACCAATTTTAGTGGGAGGATTGGGACTGTCCTTTTCTCTGTGGATGTTACAAAGTTGGCACGATTCTATAGTGCAGGTGGGTGAGTTTGGTTTGTTGAGTGCCTTAGCTGTAGGCGGTGGTTTATGGTTATTCCAAAAAAATCGCCCAAAAGACAGTTTAGAGCAGCTAGATGGTATGCTCGTGGATCGGGCGACAGTAGAAACTGCGATCGCTAAAGCTGAAACTGTAATTAACCAACTGGCACAAGAAGCAGAAAACCATCCAGCATTAGAGGCACTCAGAGAACAAATTGGCCAATTATTGTTGGAGTTAGACAGACAAGAAATTAAAGTTGCTGTGACAGGCGGTAAATCCGTGGGTAAAAGCACTTTAATTAAAGTGTTAAAGGAAAATGTAGAGACACGAAATTTAGTGTCTTTAGAAGAGACAGCACCTTTATTTAGAGAAGCGGGTGACAATTCAGATGCAGCAGTTTTAGCCGAAGTAGCAAAATCTGATTTTGTTCTGTTCTTGACAAACGGTGATTTGACAGACTCAGAATTTCAAGTCTTACAGCAGCTAAAAGCAGCAAATCAGCCCACAATCCTGGTTTTGAGCAAACAAGACCAGTATTTAGCCGATGAAAGCGCCAGCGTTTTGCTGTCATTAAAACAGCGGATGCAAGGGAATGTAGTTGCAACAGCCGCCTCTCCCATTGCCATCAAAGTCCGAAAGCATGAGGCTGATGGTTCTGTGCAAGAGTGGATGGAACAACCAGCACCAAATATCCAGCAGTTGACGCAGCAGTTGGATGAAGTTTTAGTACAGCAGGGACAACGGCTAGTTTGGGTAACAACCATGAGAAAAGCCGGGTTGTTGAAAGCTGAGGCGAAAAACTGGCTGAATGGAACCAGACGCGATCGCACTACCCCAATTATTGAACAATATCAGTGGATAGCTGCTGCTGCTGCCTTTGCTAACCCAGTCCCAGCCCTTGACATTCTTGCAACTGCGGCAATTAATGCTCAGATGGTAATGGATTTGGGTAATATCTATCAGCAAAAATTTTCCCTAGAACAAGCACAAACCGTAGCTGGAACAATGGGAAGTTTGATGCTTAAACTGGGTTTAGTTGAACTTTCTACAAAGGCTATTAGTACTGTTCTTAAAAGTAATGCCGTTACCTTTGTTGCTGGTGGCGTAGTGCAGGGAGTAAGTGCAGCTTATCTGACTAGAGTCGCAGGGTTAAGCCTAGTTGAGTATTTCCAACAACAGGAAATAGCAATAGATTCTGGAACTGGTTTGAATTTAGAAAATTTGCGGCAAACTTTGCAAAAGGTATTTCAGCAAAATCAGCAGATTGGTTTTTTGCAGGGATTTGTTAAGCAAGGCGTGAAGCGTTTGTTGCCAGAAGTACAGCAGGTTGAATTGGTAAAATAAACACTCCTTACTACTAATATAGGGTGGGCATTGCCCACCCTACTGCTGTTGATTATTTTTTGTGAGACTATAGTGGACGATAAACGCGATAGTTGATTTCGGGGAAGATATTATCCATTAACTCGACTTTTTCTAGCCAACCACTGTCAACTTTGCCGATTTTCACGTCTTCGTAGAGCTTATTGAACCGCATCAGGTGCGATCGCGTCCTTCTAATTGCATAGGGTACCATCGTTCCCGTCCGCATAATAAATGCCCAGTCGGAAGATTGTGCTAATAGTAGTTCCCGCGCCGCTTGGTTAAGGGCTTTCCACTGCAATTCATCCTCTGGTTCCAAATGCGATATTTCAATCATCCGTTCAGCAGCTTTGTGCAAATGCGGATAAACCCATGCATTCGTTTCATTCAACCAATACTCGTGGAAACCTTTGAAACCCCAACTCGACTGCGAAGGACGGCAGACTTGCTGCGTCGGCTGATCCCGCAAATAATCAGCTAAATGGGTCATTTGATATGTTTTTTGGTCATACCATGACTTGCGGAATAGGTAATCGATGAACCAGGGACCTTCATACCACCAATGTCCAAATAACTCTGCGTCATAAGGCGAAACGATAATTGGCGGGCGCTGCATTATACCATAGAGATGCTCAGATTGCTGCTCTCGGTTATACATAAAGTTAGCAGCGTGTTCTGCGGCCTTTTCCCTAGCCCAATAGGGATCGTAAAGTGCCTTATCTGAGAGTCCTAAGCCACGTCCTGTAATTTTGTGATACTTAATACCCGTATTTTTCCTCTGACCATTGGGCATGATGTAGGGCTTGATATACTCATATTCTGCTTCCCAGCCCAAATCTTTGTAAAATTCTCGATATTCGGCCGCCCCAGGATAGCCCACCTCAGAAGACCATACCTGTTGGGAAGATTCATGATCTCGACCAAAGACAGCAACACCAGCTTCTGTATAAATTGGGGCATAAGTGCCAAAGCGCGGACGCGGACGGGCGTAAAGAATGCCATGCCCATCAGTGAGGAAGTAGCGTAACCCAGCATCGGCTAGCATCCGATCTAAACCTTCATAGTAGGCGCATTCCGGCAGCCAAATGCCTCTGGGTGCTTTTCCAAAGGTTTGCTCGTAATGCTCGCAGGCTACCTGAATTTGTGCCCACACCGCCTCTGGATACATCTTCATCAACGGCAAATAACCGTGAGTAGCGCCGCAAGTGATGATTTCTAGGTTGTTACTGTCTTGGAACTGCTTAAAAGCTGTCACCAAGTCACCTTGATTGCGTTCCCATAGCTGACGCGCTTCTTTAAACTCAGTAATGTAATGTTCGGCTAAATAACGAAGATGTCCGTTATTGACATTATGTTCTGCTTCTAGTGCTATGAGTTCTTCTAGTTGAGTCAAGTGTGCGTCATAGCGTTCTTGCAGCAGAGGGTCACGAAGCATCGACACTAGAGGTGGTGTCATACTCATCGTAATTTTAAAGTCGATACCGTCTCGCTTTAAGCCTTCAAATACTTTCAATAAGGGAATGTAGGTTTCTGTGATGGCTTCATAGAGCCATTCTTCCTCCAGCACGTAGTCACTTTCCGGGTGACGAACGAAGGGCAGATGTGCGTGGAGTACAAGTGCGACGTAGCCGATAGCCATAGTGATTTTGGGGTGATACTTGTAAGTTGAAGGTCGAGAGGTTTGGCCGAAATTAACAATATTTTAAGACTTATGGGGATCGTAAGAATAGTTTTCAATTGAGTTAAATACAGTGCTTGTGAGGATACAACACAACATTAATTGTGCCTCCTCGGACTTTTGTTGTTAACTAGTTGTAAAAACTGCCTATTGATTTATTGTATAATCCTGTACTGAAAATATTTACTTAGGTTCAATACCCTTGTCTCGTAAGGGTTCTGCCAATTTTTCAGCTAATGCATCGTCAACAATTAAAGGTGCGTTATTCTACGCCATAACACACCCTACTTGTACCTAAAATTTATATTTATTTATATAAATTGAAGTTTTATCGCCGACTCACTCAACTGTGGGTTTGGTTCTTTTTCTCTTTCTTCTTCTGGTAATATTCTGGGTTAAAGAAGTCTAATTTATCAGACAAGATAGTTTTTCTGTTTGTATCCCACACTTTAGTGACGAACCTTTGTATAAGAGTGGTAAGCGCAGTCCGTCGTAGACATCGCACTCCTTATTCCTCATCCCGATATAATTCCTGCAAGTCCTGTAACTGAGTCTTGCGGGAAATGCGGCGATATTTTTTACTTTCTAGCTTGGGTTCGTATTGACTCTGCCCTTTGCCTTTGCTTTTTAACTTCATCGTAGATTCAGGATCAGCTTGTTGGTGCAGCTGAGTTTGACGGGCTATCGCATCGGACAAAAATTCTAAATAATGTTCATATCGTTCCCAATCTCCCCGCACCGCACATTCCGGCTCATCTCGATGCAGACAATCGCTAAACCGACAGCTAGCAACTGCTAACCGCTTTCTTGCTTCTGGGAAATAATGGATTAATTCTTCTGGGATACAATCCATGTCCGGCTGATTAAAGCCGGGGGTGTCTGCAAGCATTCCACCGCTAGGCAACTCAAATAATTCTATATGGCGAGTGGTATGACGACCACGAGCTAGTTTGCCGGAAACTTCTCCCACTCGCAGCTTGGCAGAATCAATCAGCGAATTAATCAGGCTGGATTTACCAACACCGGAAGGCCCAGCAATTACAGTAATTTTATTGTTCAAATATCTGGCTGCTTGGTCGGTATTTATACCAACTTTGACGCTGATAAATATTGGTTCATAGCCCCAACCAAGCAGGCGATCGCTAACTTGCTGCTGTTCTTGCGGTGAAATTAAATCACTTTTATTCAAACATAAAAGTACATCTAAGCCTGTAGACTCAGCCTTAATCAGAAACCGACTCAGTTGATAAGGTTCCAAAGGCGGATCAGCAACGGCAAAGACCAATAAGATTTGATTGACATTGGCGATCGCTGGACGATCCAATTCACTGTGGCGGGGTAAAACATCAGCGATCGCTCCCCGTCCCCCAGCCCAATCTGGCTCTTCTACCACAACGCGATCACCTACCATCACCTGTTGCCCGATTTTTTTTAGGCGTGTTCGGCGAGTGCAGAGGAGGAGAGGGGGATGGGGAAGATGAGAATCTTGCTCCCTCATCTCCCTAATCTCCCCATCCTTTTGATCCAGTTGTACTCGGTAAAAATTAGCTTGCACGGCTAGCACCGTACCCAATAACAGCCCAGTTGCAGTAAAATTTTCCCCTGTCATTGGCCAATAACTGGGCGGCGTACTAACAGAGAAAAATAACTACTACAGTCTGTAATCTGTTCCACCTGATAACCTGACATTGTTAGACTATCGGGAACCTGCTCAATTGGCTCACCAGGGTCTAGCCAGACTTCTAGCAAACCTCCCAATGGCATTTTCTCCAGACGTAGTTTTGTCCGCACAAAATTAATTGGGCAAGGGGTGCCTCGTAAATCAAGTTGAGCATCGGGAGTTAAAAGAGAAGAGGGCTTCATTACTTAAATAAATTTCCCAAAAATCCTTCTAAACCGCCTTTACCAGTGCGATCTCCCTTAATTTTAGCCAGCTTCTCCAACAGTTCCCTCTCCTCAGGGGTGACCTTGGTGGGAATATCAATTAATACTGTCAGCATATGATCCCCTCTACTAACAGGATTACCTAAACGGGGTACACCGCGATTTTCCAACTTCATCACCGTATTGGGCTGGGTTCCAGCCGGAACGATCAGTTCTACTGGCCCATCGACCGTATCCACCTCTAACCGACAACCTAAAATCGCTTGCAAGTAGCTAAGTTTGATTTCCGAGAGAATATTAATGCCATCCCGTTGGAATTCCTCGTCCTCATTTACGAACAAGTAAACGTACAAATCCCCAGGAGGGCCACTGCGTTGACCAGCATCTCCTTCACTAGAAATCCGCAAGCGTGTGCCATTATCCACCCCAGCCGGAATGGTAATTTTGAGTTTCTTTGTAACTTGATTTGCACCCTTACCATCACAGGCATCACACTTATCTTCAATTACCATCCCTGTCCCATTACAGGTGGGACAAGTCGAGACTTGGGTGAAACTGCCAAAAGGTGTTCTAGTGACACGGCGGACTTGACCCGATCCGGTACAAGTCGAACAAGTCCGGGGGCGGGTTCCAGGTTTAGCACCAGAACCGCTACAAACTTCACAATTTTCTAGATGGGAAATGCGAATTTCTTTTTCCCCGCCAAATACCGCTTCCCGAAAGTCTAACTTCAGGTCTAGCCGCAGGTCATCGCCCCTTGCAGGTCCACTGCGCCGTCTTTGTTGCGTGGGATTACCCATACCACCAGCAAAGCCGCTAAAAATGCTTTCAAAGATATCGGCAAAACCACCCATATCGCCCACATCTTGGAAGCCAGCGCCAGCACCTGACACACCCTCTGGACCAAAGCGATCGTAACGAGCGCGGGTTTCTGGCTCTGAGAGTACCTCATAAGCGCGGTTAATTTCTTTAAACCGATCCTCCGCCCCCGGTTCTTTGTTCACATCTGGGTGATACTTCCGGGCTAGACGGCGATAAGCTTGTTTGATTTCTTCTTTGTCGGTGTCACGAGAGACACCCAGGATTTCATAATAGTCGCGGGCCATATAGCAAAGGTAAAAGTTAGAAGGAAGAAAGCAGAAGTCAGTAGAACGTCACTCACGGTCACTTGCTACCCTACAGAAAGGCGTTTTACTTTACAGATGATATGCAAGAGCAACACACTATCCTTCAAAGGGCGGCTTGCCGGAGGTCAGGCAGAAGATAAAATTAATTTTTGTTAATAACTGATTTTACCCTTTACCCTTTACAAAAATCACCGACAAATCTTGAGCAACAGGTGCTTTCCTCGTGGGAGACGACAAAAGCTATAAAAGTTATGAGCAGGGGAAGCCTCTGCTCAGACTTCTCACTGCCGAGTCGGCTGTCTCTTTTACAATTGTGCTACGTAGGAGAGGAAAACCCCGCCCATCAACCAGAGGGGCTAGCCGCACCATTAGGTGTGGAAAACCACCCAGATGCAATGGAAGTGCATCTGAATCGACATACTGCCTAGCAGTAATTTGCTTCTACAATCTAACAAACTGCTGGGGTCTTGTGAAACTTCGCTAAATTTCTAATCAATATTAGATATATTAAAATGTCTTAATAAAAATCTGCAACTTAGGGGAGTAGGGGGCAAGGGGAAGAATAAAAATTACCTCTTTCCCCTGTGCTTCCAGGTAAGTGCCCCTCTGACTCTTTTCAATGCCCCATGCCCAATCCTTAATCTATCGCCTCATAATCAACCTGGGCAGTACTTTCTTCGTCAAAATCAAAGTTGAATTGTGGTATTAATGTGCCATTCATTGGTGAGTCTACTTCTGGGGTAGAAAGACTAGTTGAAGCCTTTTCAATCTCATCACTTTGGCTATTCGCCCGGTTATAGACATCGGCACCAATTGCAAACAGGGTTTGTTGGAAGTCGTCTAAACGCTGCTTAAACTCCACTGTGGAGATCCTGGAGTCGATCATTGCAGCTTGGAGTTGTGAAACTTTTTCACTGGCCAAGGTTTTCATCTGGTCGCCGATAAAGTTGCTATTATCCTTGATGGTGGATTCGTAACTCAACAACAGATTATCTGCTTGGTTTTTGAGTTCAACCAGTTCTTTACGTCTTCTATCTTCTTCGGAAAACAGTTCGGCCTCTTGACGCATCCGTTCGACTTCGTTGGTACTTAAACCACCTGTATTGGTAATCCTGATACTCTGTTCTCTACCTGTGCCTTTGTCTTGGGCAGAAACCTTCATGATGCCGTTGACATCGATTTCAAAAGATACTTCGATTTGCGGCACACCACGGGGCGACGGGGGAATTCCTGCTAGCAAAAACTTGCCGAGACTTTTATTATCTCGTGACATTGCCCGTTCACCTTGCAGAACGTGAATTTCTACCGAGGTTTGCCCATCAACTGCTGTGGAAAAAACTTGTGACTTACTAGTAGGAATTGTGGTGTTGCGTTCAATGATTTTGGTGAACACTTCACCCAAAGTTTCAATTCCTAAGGACAGGGGGGTGACATCCAAAAGTAAGAGATTATCGACTTCGCCACCCAACACCCCTGCTTGGATAGCCGCTCCCAATGCTACCGCTTCGTCAGGGTTGATAGAGCGATCGGGAGCTTTGCCATTGAAAAACTTAATTAGCGCGTTTTGGACTGCGGGAATACGGGTAGAACCACCTACCAAAATAATCCTATCTATGGCTTGTGGTTTGAGATCCGCATCTTTGAGCGCTTGGATCATTGGTTCGATAGTACCTTCAATTAAATTAAGTGCCAGTTCTTCAAATTTAGAACGGCTGAGTTCCATTTCCAGATGCTTTGGCCCGGTTTCATCAGCCGTAATAAACGGTAAGTTGATGGAGGTATTCATCATGCTAGAGAGTTCAATTTTTGCCTTCTCTGCTGCTTCCCGCAGGCGTTGCAGTGCCATCTTATCTTGGGAAAGGTCGATCTTGTCTTGTTGCTGGAAACATTCCATCATCCAACGCACGATCGCATTATCAAAGTCGTCTCCACCCAAGTGGTTGTTACCACAAGTAGCCTTAACTTCAAAAACACCATCTCCAAGTTGCAGGATCGATACGTCAAAAGTACCGCCTCCTAAGTCAAATACTAAAATTAGCTGCTCTTGGTCTTGCTTTTCCAATCCGAAGGCTAAAGCCGCAGCCGTTGGCTCATTGATGATTCGCAGGACTTCTAGTCCAGCAATTGTGCCAGCATCTTTAGTTGCTTGTCTTTGAGCATCTGTAAAATATGCTGGTACGGTGATCACTGCCTGAGTGACTTCCTCACCCAAGAAATTTTCCGCATCCTGCTTCAGTTTTTGCAGGATCATGGCGGATAGTTCTTGTGGCGTATAGTTTTTTGAGCGAATTTGGACATCAACGGTATCATCTCGACCTTTGACACAGTTGTAGGGGACGCGATCGCGCTCTATGTCAGTGTCTTCCCAACGCCGCCCAATAAATCGTTTAATACTGTAAATTGTGTTTTCGGCATTGGTTACGGCTTGGCGCTTTGCCAATTGACCAACCAAGCGATCGCCACTTTTCCCAAATCCCACAATACTTGGAGTAGTTCGTCCACCTTCAGAATTGGAGATCACCAGTGGTTGACCGCCCTCCAAAACTGCGACGCAACTGTTAGTAGTGCCTAAGTCGATCCCAATAACTTTTCCCATACTTGCCAGTATTTTTACCGAGTTTTTCTGCTGTAATCTGTCGCGGACTAACTTTTTTGCTACGAACGAAGGCTAGCGGATAACGTCTGTGGAACCTCTGTTGCTGGTAGCAAAAGAGAAGTTGAAACACAGAGAGTTATCCAAAGCCTTGTCCAAGTTTTAGGTACGCGATGCTCGTCCTTACTAGAACCCAGGCACTTTAGGTCAGCGAGACGAGCGACTACAGCTTAACTGTTGGCTGGACTCGACTGATCTTCCTCCGTAGAAGGTGTATCTTCCTTTGGAGCAGCTACTTTGACCATTGCATGGCGTAGCACGCGATCGCCCAAGTAATATCCGCGCACTAACTCTTCTAACACTGTTCCTTCAGGATGTTCATCCGTAGGTTCCCGCATTACTGCTTCATGCAGGTTAGGATCAAATTCTTGACCTTCAGGACGCATTGGTGATACACCCAAGCGCTTCAGGCTATCTACTAATTGTTTATAAACGCCTTGGTAGCTTTTGTGCATGGTCATTTCACCATCAGATTGCGGTTTGAGGTGCGAGCGGGCCCGCTCAAAATTATCGACCACTGGCAGCAATTCCAGAATTGTATTCCGCTTCATCAACGTCTCTAGCTCTTCTTTTTCTTTGCTAGTGCGTTTCCGATAATTCTCAAAATCTGCGGCAATCCGCATATATTGAGTACTACGCTCTTCTAGTTGCGTTTTGAGAGACTCGATTTGTTGAGTCAGTTCTGCCAAAGCTGCTGTTTGCACTCCAGTGTTTTCGGATGCAGCGACACCAATTTCTGGATTGAAAGTAGTCGGCTCCCCCGATATATTGGTTTGGGCTGCCACTTGCTCTGTAACCTCGCTACCAGATTCATTGAAATTAATTTGGGCTTGGGAATCACTCTTCATTTCTTGCTTTACCTCTGTTGGTTCACCCAATTGCTGGCTTGTATTGTTTATCTGTTTATTTTCATCCATCATTGTCTACTCATTCCAGATGCTTTTATGGCAGTGTATTTCCACAGCTTGCAACCGTCGTCATCTACGACTTGCAACTGAGGCTGATTTTATTGCCGACAAGTTCCTAGAAGTGATGTAACCGCCCTCTTATTGTGGCAAATGGTGAACACGTTAGCGTAGACCCCACTAAGGCGGTAACCCGAACGAGTAGTGTACCTCTAGCAGCAAGTAATTTGGAAAAGTGGCACTAAATATGATTTGCCCTTCATCTGATTCATGAGTCAGTTTTTTAATGAATTACTACTTAAAATTTAACCATTTATCAGATATTGTCATTCCTTCGGAAGTGCTAAGTGTTGTTAGCGGATAGCTATGGTTGAGCCAGTGCTGAGTCAGGTGTTTTGAATCTTGGGTTATCCCTATAACTAAAAATTTGTTGATTTAACGTAGTCAGGAATTTATATTTTCTCTACTATTACTTCTTTTTGACTCAGCACCTAGCAAGAAATTTGAGCAACGGAAGCCACCACTCAGAAGTTCAGTGAATCAGGACTTTTTCGATACATGAGAATTCTGTCTCCCAGCCTGGGAATACTTTAAGCAGAGGTTTCCCCAAATCAATTGCTCATTTATGACTTACTCGTCACCACAACGGCGCAGTACCGCTCTAACTACCAGAACAGAGTTTTCGCCCTTTGGCAACAAGCTAGTGCAATCTGGCTATGTCAATACCGAACAGATGAGGCAGGCACTAATTGAAAGCCGCAAATCTGGCAGGCCCTTAACGGAAGTACTAGAGTCAATTACTGGGCAAGAATTGTCACCTGAGTTGCTCAGGCAATACAAAAAACAGCAGCTATTTGAACTTAAAATCCTATACGGTGTTGAATTTCTTGATCCGGAAGTCAACTCACTTGGCAACACGATGATGGGGAACCTGATTGAAACCCTCATCCCAGTGGATATCTGCCGTCGCCATCGTTTAGTACCACTCTCAAAACACGAAGACCAAACCCCGCCCTCAGTTTTAGTGGCGATGGTCGCTCCAGATAATCTAGAGGCTTCCGATGATTTGAACCGGATCTTGCGACCCCAAGGCTTGGCGTTGCAGCGCATGGTGATTACACAGGAAGACTACCAGCAGCTAATCAACCGATATCTGGATGACATGGCTGTTAAGCAAAAGCACCTAGAACAACAAAAGTTTACAGATATTAATCAGGATTTAGAAAACCTCGGAAATCTCGATATTTCGGATGCTCCTGAAGAAATGGAGGCTGATCTAGGGGCAGCGATGAAGGGTGCAGAGGATGCCCCAGTCATCAACTTAGTCAACAGAATCCTAGCTAAAGCCTTGCATGAGGGCGTTTCTGATATTCATATAGAACCGCAAGAAGAAAACTTACGCATTCGCTTTCGGAAAGATGGGGTACTACGTGAAGCTTTTGATCCTCTACCGAAAAAAATCATTCCGGCGGTGACAGCCCGATTTAAAATCATCTCCAATCTAGACATTGCCGAACGACGTTTACCCCAAGATGGGCGCATCCGGCGGATGTTTGAGGGACGTAAGGTGGACTTTCGTGTAAATACCTTACCCAGTCGCTACGGGGAAAAGGTGGTGCTGCGGATTTTGGATAACTCTTCAACCCAACTGGGATTAGATAAGTTAATTACTGATCCAGAGACTTTAGATATTGTCAAGGATATGGTAAGTCGTCCCTTTGGTCTGATTTTGGTGACTGGGCCAACTGGTTCTGGGAAAACAACCTCGTTGTATTCTGCACTGTCAGAAAAGAATGATCCCGGAATTAATATCAGTACTGTGGAAGACCCAATTGAGTACAGTCTGCCAGGGATTACTCAAGTACAGGTGATTCGAGAAAAAGGGCTGGATTTTGCTACTGCTCTGCGGGCTTTCTTACGACAAGACCCAGATGTACTGCTAGTGGGTGAAACACGGGATAAAGAGACGGCAAAAACAGCAATTGAAGCTGCCTTGACTGGTCACTTAGTATTAACTACCTTACATACCAATGATGCCCCAGGTGCGATCGCTCGTTTGGGAGAAATGGGAATTGAGCCTTTCATGGTTTCTAGTTCTCTAATTGGTGTTCTAGCTCAACGTTTGGTGCGGCGTGTATGTTCTGAATGTCGTGTTCCCTACACTCCCACAACCGAGGAATTAGCTCGTTATGGTCTATCAGCTTCTTCAGATGTTGGAGTTACCTTCTATAAAGCTAACACCTTGACATTAGATGCGATCGCCGAAGCCAAAACCAAAAATCAGCTTTGCTCAAAATGTAATGGCATCGGCTACAAAGGGCGTTGTGGTGTCTATGAAGTCATGCGAGTCACCGAAAGCCTACAAACCCTTATCAACGAAGACGCACCCACGGAACGTATCAAGGAAGTGGCAATAGAAGAGGGCATGAAAACCTTGCTGGCTTACAGTTTGGACTTAGTGCGCCAAGGTTCTACCACCCTAGAAGAAGTAGAACGAGTGACGTTTACTGATACTGGTTTGGAAGCCGAGTTAAAAGCCAAACGCAAGACTGGTCTTACCTGCCGGACTTGCAACGCCACATTAAAACAAGAATGGTTGGATTGTCCTTACTGTATGACATCTCGGTTTTAAAACTAATAGTCATTAGTCATTAGGCATTGGCCGATGCTTAGTAACTTTAAGCAAATGACAACTGACAAAGGACAAATAACAAACATTAATAAATAAGGAAGCAGAATTATGGAAATGATGATTGAAGATTTGATGGAGCAGTTGATTGAAATGGGTGGCTCGGATCTGCACTTATCCGCAGGTTTGCCTCCCTACTTCCGCATCAGTGGCAAACTCACCCCCATAGGTGAACACGTATTGACCGCTGATCAATGTCAAAGGCTGATTTTTAGTATGCTCAACAACACCCAGCGCAAAACCTTAGAGCAAACCTGGGAGTTGGATTGTTCTTATGGTGTTAAGGGTTTAGCTCGCTTCCGGGTCAATGTCTATAAAGAACGTGGTGCTTATGCTGCTTGTTTACGGGCATTAAGTTCTAAAATTCCTAACTTTGAAAAATTAGGTCTGCCAGATATAGTGCGAGAAATGTGTGATAAGCCCAGAGGGCTAATTCTAGTGACAGGCCCTACAGGTTCCGGGAAGACAACTACCCTAGCGGCGATGATCGACTTGATTAACCGCACCAAGGCAGAGCATATTTTAACAGTGGAAGACCCAATTGAATTTGTCTATGAACCAATTAAAAGCTTGGTTCACCAACGACAACTGGGTGAAGATACTAAGAGCTTTGCTAATGCTTTAAAAGCAGCTTTGCGGGAAGATCCAGATATTATTCTGGTGGGAGAAATGCGCGATTTAGAAACGATTTCTTTGGCGATTTCCGCAGCAGAAACAGGACACTTGGTATTTGGCACTCTCCACACTAGTTCCGCCGCGCAGACAGTTGACCGGATTATTGATGTTTTCCCCCACGAAAGACAAACCCAAGTGCGGGTGCAGTTATCTAACTCGTTAGTGGGAGTATTTAGCCAAACTTTGGTATCCAAGAAAAACCCTAAACCTGGTGAATATGGTCGGGTGATGGCTCAAGAAATTCTGATTGTCACTCCTGCTATTTCTAACTTGATTCGAGAAGGCAAAACATCTCAAATTTACTCAGCTATTCAAACTGGCGGCAAATTGGGGATGCAAACTCTGGAGAAAGTTTTAGCCGATTTTTACAAAGCAGGAACTATCTCCTTTGAAGCTGCGATGTCTAAGACTTCTAAGCCAGATGAGATTCAACGTCTCATTGGTAGTTCTACACCGCAAGGAGCTGCCGCAGGTGCGAAATCTGGCGCTGCTGCCAAAGCTCATTAAAGGAACTGGAAAGATGAGAGGGATGAAAAACCCTTGACTATTTTGAATTTGAATTTTTAATTTTGAATTGATTTATGCCAACCTATGTTGCTCGTGTTCGGGATTCTCAAGGAAAATCTCGAACGGAAAAAATTACTGCTGAATCTTTGGTACAAGCTCGTACTAATCTCAGAGATCAAGGTTTTGTAGTCCAAGATCTCAAACAATTTCAAGGATTCCAGACAAATTTTGACTTAAAAAAATTCCAGACTTCCTTAGTTAAGGTTTCTGTGAAAGACAAAGCCGTTTTTTCCCGTCAATTTGCCGTTTTAATGAATGCGGGAGTTGCGATCGTTAGAAGTTTAGGGGTACTTTCCGAACAGTGTAGTAATCCTAAACTGAAACAAGCTCTTGTGGACATTAGTAATGATGTACAAAGCGGAATGAATCTTTCAGAGTCGATGCGGAAGCATCCTGACTGCTTTGATGGATTATATGTGAGTATGATTCAAGCTGGCGAAGTTGGTGGTGTTCTAGACGAAGTGTTGAATCGTTTAGCTAAGTTGTTAGAAGATGTTGCCCGCTTACAAAACCAAATTAAATCAGCATTGTCTTATCCAACTGTTGTAGGTTTTATAGCAGTTGCTATCTTTCTCGGTATGACCATTTTTCTGATTCCCATTTTTGCTAATATTTTTACACAAATCGGAACTGAATTACCGCCTCTAACGCAATTCCTCATGGATGTTAGTCAATTTCTGAGAAGTCAGAAGGTTTTCCTGCTTATTGCTATTCTTGTAGGATTGAGAATTGCCTATACACAATACGCTAAGACTCCTGTTGGTCGCATAACACTTGATCGTCTTTCCCTCAAGCTGCCATTGTTTGGTGACTTAATTCAAAAATCTTCGGTTGCTCGCTTTAGCCGGACTTTTGGTTCTTTGACTCGTTCAGGTGTACCAATTTTAACTTGCTTAGAAATTGTTCGAGATACATCAGGAAACCAAGTAATTGCCAATGCCATAGACGCAGCCCGCATGGAGATTCAACAAGGAGGTATGATTAGCATTGCTTTACAAAAAGATAGCGTTTTTCCGGCTATGGCAATTCAGATGATTAGTATCGGAGAAGAAACTGGAGAATTAGATGCAATGTTGATGAAAGTTGCTGATTTCTATGAAGATGAAGTCGAGCAAGCGGTAAAAGCAATGACTAGTATTTTGGAACCAGTTATGATAGTAGTTCTAGGCGGAATGGTTGGAACCATTTTGCTAGCAATGTATCTGCCTATGTTTAAGGTATTTGAAACATTGGGATAGGGGATTAAAATTTAGGAGTTAGGAGTTATAAGTTAGGAGTTTAAACTCTTTATTTCTCATCTTCATTATTAATTCCTAACTACCTAATTTTATTTCTAACTCCTCATTCCTAACTATTTAATAAACTATGACTGTGCAAAAATCTCACTACGAAGCGAGTTTGGCAGAGTACAGCAATCATCTAGCTGCGATCGCCTTACTAAAGCAATATCGGCCATACTTGGAGATGATTCCCAGTCTGCGGCGTCCAGATGAAAGTGTCATTACTATTCCCTTGCCAATTGTCCGTCTTCGCAATGCTACAACAGCCCCACAAACGATTTGCTTACCCTGTGATGTGGCAATTTTGATGTGCGATCCAGAGTGGAAAATCAAAACTGGAGCCGAAATTTTAGTTTTTATTCACCGTGCTCACGAAGACTTTTCTGATTTGTTAGGACGTTGGCGACAAACCCAAGTTTGGCTGGACAATGATTATGAGTGGTTGATGCCTCTGCGCCACAGCCATATTTTGAGTGAGGGAGCTAATACTATATATCCTCTGTTTGTCGTTTTTAGTGATACTTTAGAACGCATCCAACGAGGACTCATAGGAGCCGAGCTTCCATTTATTATGCAAACATCAGATTCACTACTTGAGGAGAATTTAACAAATATTTTCTCTTCAGAAGTTCCTCCAGTTTAAAAAGATTAGGAGTTAATAAGGAGAATTAAATAAGTTAGGAGTTGAAAGTGAGGAGTTAAAAGTTTTAAATTGCAAATTTTGCACAAAGCCAGAGATTGTTAAGTCTCAAGTTTAAGTTTTTAACTTCTAACTCCTAACTCCTAACTTTTAACTTTTAACTATTACCTAACAAATTGCGGCATAATTTCGGCAGCAGTAAATATTCCATAGATACCGCGTTGGTGCAATTGTCTACCAGCTTTGAGATAGCCAAAGGCAGGTCCGCAGACATTGGCTGCCATACTGGTTTCATCTCCCAGAGTAAAGGTATGGGTGGAAATCTTGCCTTCAAAGGTGCGTCCTGTTACCTTAACGTTGGTGCTGAGGGGCTTTTTAGGATTACGAGTATCGACTACACCACCAACAGTAACGCGATCGCGATCGCAAATTCCCGCTACCTCTAGCATCACATCATCAGCGTGTTCCATATTCTTCAAGGTAAGCACGCCATCAGTTTTATCTAGTAGTGCTTCTACCTCTGTATCAGTCATCGCCCTAGCAGTTTCGACTGTGTAACCAGGCATATGACCAATGTCTTCTCGAACCGTAGCGCGGTAAGCTTCCCAATTAGCAATTCCCACCCCAAAAGTAATTTCGACTTGATGAATTTCGGCGTAACTTTGGGCTGCTAATGCGGCGGCAGCTGTTAACAGTCCGGGTGTAGCACCACAGCCTGTCATATAGGTAATCCCGGCTGCTTGCAGTTCTTCTTTCATCGCTAGTAGTTGTTCTACAGCAGTGGTGCGCTTAATTGCATCCACTAACACCCCACGCCAACCAGATTTAATAAACTCTTTGGCTACTGAGGGGATAAAATCATTTGGTAGGTTGGGTAAAGCCAGAAAATAACCATCTACAGGTTGAGCTATTTCAATTACATCCTGAATACTTTGATTTGTTAACGTACCAACTGGCTCTAAATAACCTACCGAACCTTGGGACTGGTAGGTTGCAATGCATTTTTGAGTATTTAAACCTTCAGCAGCGTAAGCGTAACCTTTTTGATCTGCTGCTGCGACTAAAATCATTTCCTGTTTAGCAGCAAGTACCTTGGCGGCGGCTTGTCCGAGTCCGCCGAAACCTAGTACTCCTATGCGTATGGCTGACGAAATATTTGCTGTACTCATAGTCAATTACTTAAGTTGAATCACAAGCCTTCAAACTTTACCATCTCAGCTTGTGGCTGATGGCTGACAGCTTTTAGCTATAAAGGTTAATTATGCTTCATTATCCTAGTTTCTTCCCCAACCAAATCAGTTTTTTCACCAGAAATTCTTGCTGAGTGATTTAGGCTTGAGCAAATTTTCACGCGAAATAGCATCAAAAATCCAAATATACTTTACAGCGATGCTTACGGCTGGCTACGCCTACGCAATGGGTGCACTTATGAATCTGTTGGTTTACGCCCATAGCAAATAATGGTGTTACATTTCGAGCCAGCATCCCCTGATTCAATTCCGGAAATGGTTACAGCGTAAGCAATAGAAAGGTGTCTATACAGAATATATATAAAACGATTATGCGATCGCTTTACACATAGACTTGAAAGTGCGTAGTTTACTGGCTATGTTTGTTTGGAAGATACTCTTGCGAAATATTCTTCATTACTTGAAGCAAAATTAAACAGCCAAAGTGTTTAAATAGGAAGTGATGTAATCTATAGTTGAGATATGCGATTCGATGAACTAGAAGAAGAACGTCAACGCAACCGAAGTCTTGCTCAAGAAAAGTTTTCTGAACGAATATCAGTTATAAAAAACTGTATTGATACACAGCATGAATATGTTGAATTATTTTTCGGTTTGCTTGGCCATCGTCACCTTACGAATCATGGTGATGCAGAAAAACCAATATTTTCAGCAGTTATCAAAAATGAAATTGCTCTTTACTCAAGCCTAATACTAACTTTAGACGGTTTACATGGTTCAGGTTTAGCTTTACTACGCTCAGTCTATGAAGCTTTAATGATTGCGAAGTTTGCTTCTCTACGAAAAAGTGATAATCTCATCTCGAAGTGGATAGCTGGAGAAACAATTTATTTTTCAAATGCAATTTTGAAGAAGATTGTTACACCAGAACTTAAAGAGTTAAAAATTCTTTGGGAAGCGTTGTGTAACGTATCCCATGCAACGATTTATTCATATCAAATCCTAACTAGGTTTGAAGATATAGAAAAAGAAATAGCAGCTAATCTTGCTATTTTGATAATGTTACTAGGTTGCAATCTGCATTTAATTAATAAGCATTATGTAACCAAGGAAATAGCATATTTAGCAAAACAATATCGCAGTCAAGAAGGTGAGTTTCAGCGTTGCCGAGATGCAGCCAAAATTGCTGTCAAAACAGCTACAATATTTATTTCTGATCCGGCTCGGCAAGTTATCAGGGAATATTCGAGGGTTTGGCAACTAGCTCCTTCTATAAGTTCTTGAAGAAGGCAGAAAATTCTTTTCACTTATTAGGATTAAAACTCCTCCTGAAAAGAAGCCATTAAATTAAAAATTTAGTGGGGGTGTTAAACCGCAAGCTCGGCAATGGTTCGCAGCAGAAAAAAGATAGATAGCGTAGCGTTAATGAGTCCACGAGCGTCGGACAGTATTCTAACTCAGCCTCCTGCTCTCTGCCTTTCTTGATAAATCCAAAGGAGTATTTTTACTTAATGATTCAGTTATAACGTAGAGGTTACTTGCTATTGCGTACTCCAAAGGTATAGGGCAGCTAGGTCTTGCAGCATAGCCCGCGCTACTCCAAACTACTTGGGAAACCTTAACAGAATAAAGCAAATTTCATGATAATGATAAATTTTTTCAATAAATTTTATATTTTTGTAAATTCACTTGCTGGCTGTATTCCCTCTAATGCTTATTTTTAGGGCTTTTGCAGTTTACTTGGCAAACTCAGTTGTTACCTTGACTAATTGATGAGGTTAAGAGAAACTAACTAAATACTGATGTGCTTGCTTATAATATTAATAAGTTTTGTAAAGATTCTGAGATATATATGTTGATAGATGGAACATTAGTTAACAAATGGCAAATTTGTATCTAAGTGAAAATGTTCCTACGGCTATATATATAGCCTTCTGCTAAGGCAGTAGAATTTTAAGGGTACTTATCGTGGTTGGCCAAGAGCATGGAGACATTAGAGTTCATAATCTATCCAGACGGTCGGGTACAAGAAAAAGTCACTGGCATTGTGGGTGCTTCGTGTGCTGAAGTTACAGCAGCAATAGAGGCGCAGCTGGGGCAAGTACTTAATCATGAGCCAACCTCAGAATATTTCGCCGCCAAGGTGCAGCAATCTAATGTGGCGAATACACACACCACTTACAGCGATTGGTAAGTTTTCACAGTAGTTTAGTGTTATTAATTCACAACCACCATGTCACACTTTAGCCAAATTAAGACTCAAATCCGTAACCTTGATTCTTTGAAAGATGCTTTGACTGAATTGGGCGTAGACTGGAAACCCGGCCCACGCGAAGTTCGTGGCTATCGCGGTCAAACCCATCCTGCGGAAGTTAGTATTGAGCAGGAAAATGGCTACGACATCGGCTTTAGATGGAATGGCAAGGAATATGAATTGGTGGCTGACTTGCAATATTGGCAACAAGATTTGTCTGTAGATGGATTTTTGCGCCAAGTAACACAGCGCTATGCTTATCAAACAGTTGTCAAAGAAACCGCTCGTGTTGGTTTTCAAGTCTCTGAACAACAAAAAAATGAAGATGGTTCAATTCGCCTGGTAGTACAGCGCTGGAGTGCGTAATGGCTGATTTTCTGCCGTTGCCGGAAGAACAAGTTGACAACCGTTCCGGTTTGGAACCAGAATTAGGGGGTTTTTTACGCGATGCCCCAGAACGTTCTGGTTTAGAACCGGAATTGGGTGGTTTACTGCGCCAAAATGGTGTTTATGTTGATGAAATCACCTGTATTGGTTGCAAGCATTGCGCTCATGTTGCGCGTAACACTTTTTATATTGAACCAGATTATGGGCGATCGCGCGTGGTTCGCCAAGATGGGGATGCTGAGGAAATTATCCAAGAAGCAATTGACACTTGTCCAGTTGATTGTATTCACTGGGTTGATTACACTGAACTCAAAAAATTAGAAGAAGAGCGCAAATATCAGGTAATCCCTTTAGTCGGTTATCCGGTAGAACAAGCAGTTGTAGCTAGCGAACGTCGGCGTAAAAAGCAAAAGTTAAAAACTAAAAAATCCCGTTATTAAGATCAAAACGTTAAATCAATACAATAAAGGACTGGTGTATCCAGTCCTTTTGTTTTCGTCATACTAGTTAATTTCTGATGTGTAGATCACATCAAATTGGAAAAGGTAGTATTGTTTGATATTGCTAAAACGGTTTTTTAGTAAAGCCTTTTAATCCAAAATTAGTATGGCTACCTTCATTTTAAATTTAGAGGATCATGTTGTGAAAGCAATTTTTCTACTTTCGCTTCGTCTAACCTAGCAGTTAATCTTCTCGTCTCGTGCAAGTCTCTAGTAGTTTTTGCCAAGGTAAAAGTTGAGCCAACAGAGAAAGCCAAACCCATACCCATAAAGCCTTTCACCCAGCTATTTACAGGTAAATTTACAATACCGAAGGTGGTCATAGAAATAGAGATCACAAAAGCTGCCCAAGTTTGAATAACCCAAGCTGAACTGTCTTTTTGAGTACCAATTGTTTGCATATTTCCTACCTTTGAAATGAGTGATTTATACCAATTCGTAATTTGAAATTAAGAGGCGTAAGATTTAATCTAGGTTTCCAGGCTTGTATCTATAGTTTAATTTTGGAGAATTGGTGTTAAGAGTGATTGTATTAAGTGGTAGGTTTACTGGTATCAATAGTAAGACCAGTTTGATAACTGGACTCCAAAAATCAAGCTCAAGAGCAATTGGAGTAAATGAAAAGTGGCACAAGGTTTGTACCACTTTTACAAGTGGCATTAAGCTAAAATTTTTCAGTATTTTCGATGAGCCAAGTAGTACGCTTCTCGAAGTACAAGGTTAATTGCCCAAGTCGACTTAAGTAGGGCTTGCTGAAAAAGAAAGAAAAGGTGACAGTCTGTAGATAAAAAGACCCTAGAAGTATATTCAGGTGCAAGGAAAGAAGGTAAAATAGCCCAAAATCCTTGCATGACAGTGGTCAGCCC
>JAHHHR010000015.1 GCA_019359245.1 Nostoc desertorum CM1-VF14
CCAAAAATCCAATCGTGCCGCTATGGATAATAATTATATGTTGACGATTCTTGCTGCTTGCTTATCTCATCATAATGATGCTTTCAAATCCTCTTGTCAATAGGGTTTGAAATGCGCTTACCCTGATACTCTAAGCTTTATCGGGCTGTAATTGTGCTGAAATTATTCAAGGAAATCCCAATTAATCCACAATATACTGATGAAAGTAGCATCCGATATACAGTTTCTAGGATACATTCATTCCTAAAATTTTAACAAAAATCATTTCCATTACCTGCCAATGTTCCTTGAAGCTGAAGTCATTCGGCTCATTAACACAACCTAGTACCGCAAGGCAGAAGTCAAAAGTCAAAAGTCAAAATGAATGAATACAGTGTAAGGGTTTCGCTGATTTGGAATGAGTTATTTATTTCCGCCGCGCTGTACTAGTCAACTATAAATACCTACTTTGTCAGTTTGTTTAATTAAGCTATGTTTGGTAAATAAAATAAATAGCCTACATGATCGGCTGTTATTCTACACTTGACATAAAGCATAGTGAGTGCTAAAAGACGACTGCCAGAAACCACTGCCCATGTCAGAATTACCCGCCAATCCTGGCAACACGGCTTCCTTGAGGGCGAAGTGAGTGCCGGTGAGTTTGAGTGGCATTTTCAGTGGCATTTTCGCCGGGGAGAACTTGCCGTCAAGCCTTCCCAAGGCCGCGCCTTAATCAAGGAACCCCTTGGTCGATTCTTGGAGCAACAAGATTATCAACTAGAGCCTGGAGGAGATTATGCTTTTACTATTCGGGCGGAACTTTAAAAGTTAGGAGAGATGCGATTAATCGCGTCTGTACAGGAGTTAGGAGTTAATAATCTAATTCCTCACTCCCGACTGGTGAGTGTTGATTCTGTGAGGCGATTTAAGTATCTTTCGATTAAGAGGATAGCAACAATGTCATCTATCGGTCTTGGTGGCTGTCGTAGACCCTGTGGTAATAACTTTGTTAGCCCTTTGGGTGGGAACATTTGCCAATAGCGATCGCGTGCTTCTAAGGTTGTGTAGCGCTCATCTACTAAAATAATACTCAACGGTTCTGTCAATTCTTGATATAACTGCTGTCTCCACTGCTTGGCTGTAGTTTGGTCGCCCATCACCATCAAGGAGATCGGAAACTTTTGACGCAGTGTCTCAATAGTAACGATCGCCTCTTTTGCCAGTACGACATGATGATAATACAATTGCCGATCCAGTCCCATCACCGCTAAACCACACTTATCTCGACCTGGATCAAACCCCAATATGACTGGTTGCATTGGTGAAAATTCCCGGAAAGTCATAATAAATTAAAAATTAAAAATTAAGAATTATAAATGAATAAATGCAATCACAGCAACTATTTTGACTGCTTTTCAATATGTTTAAATCTTACTAATAACAGTGTGCAAATATTTTTTTAAGTACTAAAAATAATTTGTCCGTTGACTATTGCTACTAATTTGACTCTCAATGGCCCGGCTGTATAAGTGTCTTCTGCTGCGATCGCTTTGATTTCCAATGGTTGATTGTACTGTCTTAATTGGTTGATAAAGCGCAGAAAAGTCCCGTCTACTTGCACATTTTCGATAATTCCGGCGTTACGGGCACGAAACTGGGAAGCAGAAATCAGTATTTCCAGTCGCTGCTGTAACTGATACGATGTCATGGTTTTGGAATCAGCAGTAGTTGTGGCCAGCACCGCGCCTTTCGAAAAAACCAATTCATTCCGAGCTGTATCGGCGAAAAACTCTATCTGCTTTTCTCCCCTGACATAATTACCAGCCGAGAAAATTCGCACCACGTATTCTTGACCATCCTCAATTTGCTTGCTCAATTTCTCAATCCTCTCTTGGGTGAAGGGTAGTAGCTCTGCATTTGCAGAATTTGCCCCAGGCTCACTTAATTCGAGGTTGGCGTTGCGGTTAGCTTCTTGTAAAAGTTGTTCCACAGCCTGACGAGCAGCAGTAGGTTGTGTAACACGAACTACACCCGCGGCCAGAACTTGACCGCGAACTAAGGCCAGCTTACCTAAACGCAGGTCGCGGTAGGACTGATAATATTTTTCTAACCTTGCAACTTCAAGTTCTAGTTGCTGCTGTTGTGCTTCCAATTCTTTGAGGCGCGATTCCCGTTTGGCAATCACTTTCTCTCGCGTTGCAACTTCTACATTACGCTTTTGAATCAGTTGATCCAGTTGGACAATTTTGCGATCGCGTTGTTCTATGGCTTCTTGGCGATTAGCAAGTTCGCGATCGCGTTTTTCAATTGCTGTTTTAGCTTCATCAATCGCTTTTTTAGCTTCAGCATACAGTCTTTGACGTTCTGTCTTCAGCTGCTCAACTGCCGTCTGTAGCTCTTTCCTCTGATTGTAAACGCTTTGCAATTCAGCTATGGCTTTTTGGTACTGAGTTACAACTTGTCCTAGCTGACCTTGAGTGCGCTGAAGTTGAGTTTGAGTTTGAGCTTGTTGACTAATGGTGCGGTTCAACTGAGCTTGTGTTTGGAGTTGTTTGGCATTCGCCGCTTGCAAAGATTTATTAATTGCCTGTAAGTCTTGTTGTGCCTTAGCTTGGGCAATTCTTGCTTGGTTTAGCTCACTCTCTACCTGACTTTTTTGAGTTTCTGCGGTTTTTAGCTGTTCCCGCTTCTGTCTGAGGTCTGTTTGAATATCCTCTAACTCAAAGACTCCCTTTCGCAAGCCTTCGTCGGCAGCGAATAAAATTCCTAATGTTGATGCTGAAATCAAACCGCCCGTAAAAATAGTTACCAATACAGCAGTATTTTTCGGACGAAGGTTAAAAAGTGAGAGGCGGGCTTTGCCAACTCGTGTGCCGATGCGATCGCCCACGGTTGCAATTACGCCTCCCAGAATTAAAATTGCTGCTATGAGGATGTATCCGGTGGTCATCTTTAGCTACCGAAATCCTTCCAGATACAGCCTACTACTTTTAACCATTGTCTGGGGAGAAGTGGAAATTGGCAATAGCTGAAATTACTCAATTTTAGATTTACCTCTAGCTATTAGTGTCATTTTTCAAAATAGAACACGTGCCGATTCCCCTTTCTCCAATTGATTTTATGTGAATTGCCTACTTAAGGTAACAGGTTTATGCACAGTAATCTTCTTTTTGTGAATAGAAATCATCTTTTTTTCACGTAAATCCCCTAGTAGCCTAGTGACGGTAACACGAGTTGAACCAATTGCTTCTGCGATCGCCTGATGAGATAATTTCAAATCAATTGTGATCCCATCTGCACAAGGAACGCCAAAATCTCGACAGAGAATTAGCAAAAAACTCACCAATCTAGAACCCATATCTCGGTGAGCAAGAGTTTCAATCATCATCTCCGTTTGTAAAATGCGCGAAGACAGACCTCGCAGCATTAACATTGATAATTCTGGATTTTCCTTGAGTGCTTGCTCCACTTGTTCAATTGGTGCTGACAGTAATTCCGCAGGAGTAAATGCAACCGCATGGTAAAACCTATCCGATTTATTTCCTGTCAGCAATGACAATACACCAAAAACACTATTTTCCCGCAGCAACGCTACCGTTATTTCCTCTCCTGCCTCGTACACCCTGGAAAGTTTAACAGCACCTTTCAAAAGAAAATAAACTCGTTCGGCAGGATCGCCAGGAAAAAAGATCGTTTTATTGCGTTCAAACGTTTCCACAACTGGCGGAAACGCCCCGGTCGCCATCTGACGAAATACATTTGCTAGGGCTTTATCTTGTGTCACGATCATCTCCCTTCCCCTACCCAATGCCGGAAAAACAAAAACTGATTACCTAAGAATACACCTGAAAAATGAATAAAGCACCGTCAACCTTTCTGTACTTTCCTATACTCAAACTAATCTCTTCATAACTCTTTGTTTACAATGATACATAATTGTTGATCCTTTAAGCTACTAATTGTTGATAAGTACTTCCAATAGCAGTATTAAAAAGGGTTTTTTAAAGAACAAATAAAGATATTTTGAAAATATCTTTATAAAAAATCAAGATTTTTGTCATAGAAAACACCCTTATCAATATTCATTTTTGCAAATCCGGTGTAAAACGAAGACAAAACGTGCCTCAGATTCTAGTATGCTCCTAATGATCGATCGCATTAACAATTTCTATGCTGAATCTGACTGGAAAAAATGCTCTTGTTACAGGTATTGCCAATAACCGCTCGATCGCCTGGGGCATCGCCCAACAGCTGCATAAAGCCGGAGCAAATCTGGGTATTACCTACCTGCCGGATGAACGCGGCAAAATGGAGAAAAAAGTTGCGGAATTGGTAGAACCCCTCAACCCCAGCTTATTCCTTCCCTGTAATGTCCAAAATGATGAACAGATTCAATCTACCTTTGAGACAATCCGTGAACAGTGGGGAAAGCTAGACATCCTTATCCATTGTCTTGCTTTTGCCAGCAAAGACGATTTGACTGGAGATTTTAGTCAAACCTCTCGTTCTGGCTTCAACACCGCCTTAGAAATTAGTACCTACTCGCTGGTGCAGTTAAGTGGTGCAGCTAAACCTTTGATGACAGAGGGAGGTAGTATCGTCACCTTGACATATTTAGGCGGTGTTAGAGCAATTCCTAATTACAACGTTATGGGAGTTGCCAAGGCGGGGTTAGAAATGAGTGTGCGCTACCTAGCTGCTGAATTAGGTCCGCAAAATATCCGCGTCAATGCCATCTCCGCAGGTCCTATTCGTACTTTGGCATCTTCAGCAGTGGGTGGAATTTTGGATATGATTCACCATGTAGAAGAAGTAGCTCCCCTACGACGCACCGTCACTCAGCTAGAAGTAGGCAACACTGCCGCTTTTTTATGTAGTGATTTGTCTAGCGGTATTACCGGACAAGTTCTATATGTAGATGCAGGATATGAAATTATGGGAATGTAAGATAATTGGGGCATTGGGCATTGAATATTAGTAAAATTCTTGCCAATTCTCCATGCCCTATTCCCTATGCCCCATTCCCCATTCCCGATGCAAACAACCAATCGCCAAGTTAATTCAAACTACGACCAGTCAACTAAAACCTCTCGGATTGCCACTGTTCACCGCACTACTGGTGAAACTGATGTGCAAGTTACCATCAATTTGGATGGTAGAGGAACTTGCACAGCAGCAACAGGTATTCCGTTTTTGGATCACATGTTGCATCAAATTGCCTCCCACGGGCTGATTGATATAGATGTCCAAGCCAAGGGAGACTGGGAAATTGATGACCACCACACCAACGAAGATGTAGGTATTACCTTAGGGCAAGCTTTTAACCAAGCACTAGGCGACAGAAAAGGCATTGTTCGCTTTGGTAATTTTCGTGCGCCACTGGATGAAGCCTTAGTTGAGGTAACGCTAGACTTTTCTGGACGCCCTCACCTCAGTTACGGCTTACAAATTCCTACTCAGCGTGTAGGAACCTATGACACCCAGTTAGTGCGCGAATTTTTTGTGGCAATCGTGAACCATAGCCAAATGACACTGCACATTCGGCAACTGGATGGAATTAATTCCCATCACATTATTGAAGCAACATTTAAAGCCTTTGCAAGAGCAACACGGCTGGCGGTGGAAATCGACCCCCGTCGTGCTGGTGTAATTCCCAGTTCTAAAGGCGTTCTATGAAAGGAGTCAAATGGGGCATTGAGCATGGGGCGGTAGTATTTTCCCCAGTCCCCAATCCCCATTCCCCAGTTTGCGATAATTGACACACTGCTCGGTGATGGTTATTATCAGGCTACCGGGTAACCTGTAATTAATACCAAGCTGGTAATTAGTAATTGAACCGAGATGAAGTCTGTTGCAGATGACCCTGATTCTCAACTCAATACGGCAGACACTGTGCCAGTAGTCCTGACTTCTGAGTTACGAAAAGTCTATCGCACTGGTTTTTGGCTAAATCAAAAAGTCGTATCTCTCAAAAACTGTTCTTTAACAGTTTACAAAGGCGAAACCTTTGGGTTGCTAGGACCAAACGGTGCTGGGAAAACAACCCTTTTAAAATTGTTGCTGGGAATTATTCGTCCTAGCTCTGGACGGGGATTATTATTAGGTAAGCCAATAGGCGATCGCACTGTTAAGCAACATATCGGCTATCTGCCGGAAAATCCCTATTTATATGACTATCTCACTGGCTGGGAATTTTTGCAGCTAGCTGCTGGGCTATTCCAAATTCCCAAAAGTGTCCAACGCCAACGCATTCCCCAACTACTGGAATTAGTAGGTTTATCCCAAGCTGATGCTCGTAAAAAGCTGCTGCGCCGCTATTCTAAAGGAATGCTACAGCGTGTTGGCATGGCACAGGCGCTAATTAACGAGCCAGATTTGGTTTTTCTTGATGAACCGATGTCTGGTCTTGATCCGGTGGGACGCTACCAAATGCGGGAAATTATTCTGGCGCTAAAAGCCGCTGGTAAAACGATTTTTTTCAACAGCCACGTTCTTAGTGAAGTAGAACAGATTTGCGATCGCATTGCCATCCTCGCTCAAGGTGAATTAATTTGCTCTGGTTCCCTCAATGAACTCTTGGGTAAAAACAACACATATTATGTAAAAGGTCAAGGTGGTGACTGGGAAATTCTCAAAAAATGGATACCCACTCTAAAATTTGAACCTGATGGTTCCTGGCAAGGTACACTACAAGACGATTATTATGATTTTCTTGCCAGTCTTCGTCTTATGGAGGGTAAAATTATTGCCATGAACTTGTCGCGTTATTCACTAGAAGAGTTTTTTATTCAACAAATCCAAAGAAAAAATAACTCCCTTAATTAATTTTGTTGCGAAATAGTCAATTTTGGGTTGACTTGAGGAATAAAACTCAAAACTTCTGGTTTTTCGAGTTTATCTTTGTCAAGCTAACCAAAAAAAATCAAATTCCAATCTCTTTTCTAGGTTATTTGTATTTATTTAATGGAATTGTTCATAATTTTTCTAACCATCGCAGATTTAAACTATGAGTTTAAATGTCATAAAATTGACTTTGACAACAAGATTTTATTCGTAAGTACTTGATTGTTTAACAGAGAATTTCTTGTATAAACTGTGTTTATTTGCGTAAGTTCTAATGTTTTTTGATAATTCTTGTATTCAAGTTGGCTTAACTTTAAATTAAATTCACTAAAAATTCAAATTCAATAGACAAATTTACTCCGGAAAATGACAGTTTTCGAGGAAAATAAGAGTGTCAGGGAACTTGAATACTTAGGTATAGTCAAAATAAAAATGTTTAGACAATACTTTATTAATCGTACTTTCAGAGTCTCAGGTAAATATGCTTAACACAACTTTGTTTAAATTCCTAACTCAGCCTGTTGTGGGTGTGGCTTTGTTAACTGCTGTCAATGCCGTTGTGCCATCTGTCAGTCTAGCCCAGGGACAACCACCATTACCAGCAACTACACAACCACCAATCACGCCAACACAAATAAATACTAATTATTCATTAGGAGGCGGCGATCGCATCCGTGTAAATGTATTTGAAGTACCTGAATATACAGGCGAGTACCAAATTCCTCCAGGTGGAGCCATCAACTTACCTTTAATTGGCAGTGTGTCAGTCCTCGGTTTAACAACTGAACAGGCTGCTGACGAAATTGCCAGAAGATACGCTCGCTTCCTCAAACGTCCCTTAATCTCAGTCAATTTATTATCGCCTCGTCCCATCAATGTTTTCGTTGCCGGCGAGGTGACACGTCCAGGCGCTTACACCCTGAGCTTGAGCGGAGGCGCAGGAGACAATCCCGGTGTACAATACCCCACTGTATTAGCCGCACTGACAACAGCACAAGGTGTAACCCTAGCTGCGGATGTGACTCAAGTTGAATTACGGCGTAAAGTAGGACGTTCTTCAGAGCAAGCCGTTACCGTTAATTTGGAGGAACTCATTCAAACGGGCAGGTTATCACAGGATATTACCTTGCGGGATGGAGATACCATAGTTGTGCCAACTGCAACCAACTTCAACGTGGCAAAATCCCGCAATATATTTGCATCTAACTTTGCCGCTAGCCAAACCACACCCCGCACGGTAACAATTATTGGTGAAATTAACCGTCCAGGTTCGTATCTTGTCACCCCAGCCAGCACAGATGCACAGAGTGGCGCAACCACTACTGCTAACAGTGGTACTACCACTCCCAATGGTCTACCAAATGTGACACGAGTTATTCAACTCGCTGGTGGAATTACAGCACAGGCTGATGTTCGTAATCTCAAGCTACGCCGAGCTACAAGAACTGGCTCAGAACAAGCTATAGATATTAATCTTTGGCAACTATTGCAGAGTGGTGACGCCAATCAAGACATCATCGTGCAAGATGGAGATACGATTGTTATTCCAACGGCAACAGAAATCAACCCCGCAGAAGCCACTCAATTAGCTACTACTACTTTGTCTCCTACACGCATTCAAGTTGGTGTAGTAGGCGAAGTTAAAAAACCAGGTTTAACAGACGTTCAGCCAAATAGCTCTTTAAATCAAGCTATACTCGCTGCTGGAGGATTTAATGATGCCAGAGCTAGTAGTAATGCTGTTGATTTGATTCGCCTCAACCCTAATGGTTCTGTCACTAAACGTATAGTAAAAGTGGATTTCTCTGCTGGGATTAATGAGCAAACGAATCCTATACTCCGTAATAATGATGTTGTGGTAGTCAATCGATCTGGTTTAGCTAAAACTGGCGATACTACAAACACCATAACTGGGCCTCTAGGTGTTATTTTTAATATTCTGAGGTTGTTCGGAATTTAGTTTAAATTGCGGATGTAAATAGGGGACGTTGCTCAACCCTCTTCGTCCCCAAAATTGCCCTATCTATGAGTCAAGGCTCAATAGCCAAGAGTTGATATAGCCTTACTTAATCATTTGTGAGAGAGAAAAACCTGAAACGCTAATGAATACGTGTTTTTCATCTCCGTGTCTTCTTGGGATTTAATTCCGATAGCTATAAAAAACAATTATAAACTCATAATGGCAGCATTAAATTAACTCTTCTACTGCCTTTTGAGGGCAAAAATAAATAATCGGTTTAATTTATGACTTGTAGAGAAGCAACCTACGCGATCTCTTATTCAAAAAAATTACTCGGCTAAAATAGCTACTCTCATTGCTAATACGGACAAGCAAGCTACGCACCGCTTCAACCACAGGATAAGACAAGACTAGAGTACACAAGTGGCTTGCCTTTTGCGATCGCTTCCTTGAAAATGTATTTTCTATCCCCATTTTAGAAGATTTTCAAGTAGTATTACTCATTTACAAATCTACAAACTTAAAAATTTAACTGAAAACTCCTAATCTGCTATTGATAGGCTTTTCTAAACCTTGTTTTAGTTACTCTGCTTTTTTATGATAATGAGAATATTTTAAAATAAAAAGTCAGCAAAAGCAAAATCATACCTTATTTTTGCTTATTTAGTGATTAGCATAAGAATTATTTAAGTATATTAACTAACTGATAACAGATATACTATCTTAACCACAGATACCACGTATACACAGTAGAATGATGTCGAATTGGAAATGACGCCATTTGTACGGTTGCTTGGTGTCCATTAAGGGGGTAGCTCTGGATACTAACTATTTTCCTTCAGTACTTTTACTAGAAGTTACTATTTTTTGGAAGACAAGCTAAAAAGGCTTTTCAGCCTTATTTCCGTGAATATTCTCAGGTTGGAGCCTGATAAACGGTGTATAAACTTACAAATGGCAGTTACACGCTATATCCAATACTGAGTTACTGACTAAGGCTAGAGTTACAGACCGTTGACGAATCAGTTTTTGCAACATACCCTATTTTCCCTATGATGATTCATGGTTTAGGTTTTCTCAGTTTGAGCGCATCTCTTGTACTTCCCTGGGCAATAACAGGTGTGGTTCAAGGAGAGAAAATAACAGAGTCTTTAGTTCAAGATGTACGTCAGTCATCTACTGATCAGGAAATCCCACTACCTAGCCGCAAGCTAATCAGTTATGTTTCAACCGGAACAACATACTATGTTAGTGGTACTGGTAAGGATAGAAATAGCGGACAAAGTCCTTCATCCGCCTTTAGGACAATTCAGAGGGCGGCAGACCTGACTAACCCTGGGGACACGGTACTCATTATGAACGGGGTATACAAGAATGCACACCCAACTGGAGCGGTAGTAGATATTAAACGTTCTGGAAAGTCAAATGCATGGATTAAATATAAAGCATATCCTGGGCATAAGCCGAAACTTAAGCACAATGGATGGCATGGAATTTGGATTAACAATGGAGCATCATATATTGAAGTGAACGGGCTGGAGGTAGCAGGGAACAATAGCAATATTACCCGTAGTTATGCGTTGAGTCAGAAGTATAACAAATCAAACCCGAAGACCAGTGGAAATTGCATCACCATAGAAGGAGGAGGAAATCGTCGCTCCCACCATATACGTGTTCTCAACAATAAAGTACATAGTTGTGGAGGTGTAGGCATTGTAGGTATTGAATCAGATTATCTAACAATAGATAATAATGAGGTGTTCAATAATGCCTGGTACTCAGTTTACGGCTGTAGTGGTATTTCGCTGCTCAACAATTGGAATTCTGACTACAAGCAAAACTACAAGATGTTTGTGACCAGAAACAGGGTCTACAACAATCGAATGTTCATTCCCTGGGTTACGACTGGCAAGATCCAAGACGGTAATGGCATTATTGTTGATCGTGGAATGAATAAGCAAAAAGGATCAAAGTTGAGCGCGTATCGAGGACGCACTTTGATTGCCAACAACATCACATATAAAAATGGTGGTAGCGGCATTCATACATTTCAAAGTGAGAATATCGATATTGTCCATAACACTAGTTATATGAATAACCAGAGTCCAGAAATTTCATACGGACAAATCTCGGTTAATGCTTCAAATAATATCAACGTTCTCAATAACATCCTTTATTCTGAACGTGGGAAACCGATAAACGGAAGATCCCGTGGTAACAATGTTAGGTTTGACTACAACCTCAACGCCAATAGTTCCTCGATAGGTAGTTCCGGCTATAATGATATGATTGCAAATCCGCAGTTTATGAATCCCTCAGGTGGTGATTTTAGACTGAAATCGACAAGTCCGGCAATTAATAGTGGTATGAAATTTAATAGTGTGAAAACCGATTTTATAGGCGACTCTCGCGTGAAGGGTTCACGACCCGACCGAGGGGCACACGAAATTCGGTAGTAGAGTTATCTCCTGAATCCCCCGAATTAAATTCGGGGGATTCAGGAAATAATCAGGGTTTCAGCGTTTGCAAAGATAGTTAATAGTTACATTAGGCTACGCTAATGCATAGGTATTTTCGTCCTAAACTTAGCTGTTGCTTAGACGGCAATGCATTTTGTATATTCAATCCCTGATCAAAACTAGATTCCTGGTTTTTCCTAGCACTAATAAGAGTTGAGATAGGCAACTGTAATTTTTAACCTACATTCCCCATCTCAAACTGTCACATAAATCAGGATATTAGTTCATTAGTATGTATTGGAGTAGTCCCTAACCTTTGAAGGTTTTATTTTTTCGCAAGCCTCTGAAACTCTTTTGTCAATTTTGTTGGTTTAAAATATTCATGATCGTGATATAAATAACTACTGGATTCATTTTTATCAATGATTCCATTCACGACCAGGCCTAGTACGTTGTAATTGGATCTTTCTAACATCTCTTGAGCAGCGTTAGCACTGTTAGAATCAATTACTCCAGGTCGAGCTACTAACAAAATCCCATCAGTCATTTGGCTTAAAGTCAAAGCATCAGCCGCCAAAAGTAGGGGAGGAGCATCAATAATTACAAAATCATAGTTATCTTGAGATGCAAAATTCTCAATTAATGATGCCATCCGTTTTGAGTCAAGCAAAGCAAGCGGGTTGGGAGGTCTAACCCCAGCAGTTAAGACATCAAGATTATCCATTACTTTAGATACAGTAACGTCAAATTCAGCCTGACCTACAAGAACCTCACTCAAACCAACTGCATTGGTTAGCTGCCAAAGATGATGCTGAGAAGGAACTCGCATATCTGCATCAATTAATAAAACTTTACGCCCTAGTTGAGCGATCGCTGCTGCCAAATTAGCTGAAACTGTAGACTTACCTTCTTTAGGAACTGCGCTAGTTACCACGATAGTTTTGAGCACTTTATCTGAACTTAGGAATTTCAGATTGGCTTGAATCATTCGGTACATTTCGCTAGTTAAAGAGTAAGGCGTATCTCTAACAGCAATCTTTGGATTGATTGATTCTACATTTGAATAACGGGAGCGAATCTTTTTAACAGACAAAGGAACAATTCCCAGCAACGTATATCTAAATACATCTCTGACTTCCTTAAGTGTTTTCAAAGATCTATCCCTCATGCTTAGGAGGAGAACACTTGTAGCAGCTAAAAATAAACCGAACATCACTCCTAGCAATAAAATTATAATTTTTTTGCCTGCTACTGGCTTATTTGGCACTGAAGCCCGAGCAATAATCCGTGAACTAGCTGTATTTGTATTCTCAACTAACTGTAATTCTTGAACCTTTTTCAAAAGAGTTTGATATGTCGATTCAGCAACTTCAACTTTCCGTTCTAACTCCCGTTGATTTTGTGCTAACTGGGGTATGATTTTCACTCGCTGCTCGTAGGTAGAACGGGAATTATATAGAGAGGAGAGTCTTTTAGCTAAACCAAACCGCTGTACTTCTGATTGTAGAAAATTTTGGATCAGGTTTTGTCTGAGTTCTCCAATCTGCAATAAGCTTTGCGGAATTTGTGTTTGATTACCAACAGTCTGACCAACTTGCTGTTGCAGGAGGGACTTTAAGCTAGCTTTCTTTGCTTCTAAGTTAATAATTACAGGATTATCATCTAAGAAACGGCTACGCTCAATCGCTAGCTGTCGATCGGTTTCTTGAAGTTGGGTAAGAACTCCTTGTACTGCTGGTGACTGACTGAGGGCACTCACAGCGATCGCTTCTTGAGAATTTAGCTCTACTTTCTGACGCAGTTGATTGGTTTGGGCGTTTACCTCATCAAGTTGAGCCTTAACAGTATTCATCTCATTGTCTAGATTTCCAATAGTTTCAACGGCTGACCTTGTCTCCTCTGATAGGTCTGCTATCTGATTTTTCTGTTTAAATATACGTAGCGCTACTTCTGCATTATTAACAGCCTCTTGAGTTTTAGGAAGCTGCTTGGCAATAAATTGACGAGTTGCTGCTGCCTCAGAGCGATTTGTCAAAATATCATTTTCTAAATAAAGACTCATAATTGTGTTGACCACTGCTGCTGATAGTTCAGGGTCACGGCTGGTATAGCTAATTCGCAATACATCTGTACCGCCAACAATTTTCAGTACTAAAGAACTTCGTAATCTTTCTACTTCTAAAGCTTTACCTTCTTCGTCTTGAAGCCCTAGTTTCTCTATTGTTTTCTGCAATATACTAGGTGAGGAAATAACTTCTATTTGAGTGTTTATAGGGTTTTGAGTTGCTATCAGGGATTTTAAATCTCCTGTCCCTCCTCCTTCGGCATTAGTAGGTAAAAGATTGGAGCCTACTACTTTAAAAGAAGGAACTCTAAATAATAATTTTCCTTCGGCTTCATAGGATGACTTCATAAACTGCGTAGCTATGGCACTGACCATAACTGTAGCTGCAAATATTGCAGTTGCAGGTAGCCACCATCGCTTTAATATCAATAAGTAACGACTAAGGTCTAAATCGATAGATTCTCTAGATTCCATAGATTTTTCTGACATAAATCTTTAAAAGTACAGGTTTTAAGCAAGAAACTAAAAATTGACTTAGAGAATGCACAAACCACTGCAATTGCAAGACTGATGCGATTTGACAATATGACAATAGTATAGACTATCTAAGTTACAAATTTAATTTACATCTGAAATTTAAATTAGCTACCAACTTTGCAAAATTTTATCATAAGCCTCTAACAGTTTCGGAACTTGATATTAGCACCTAAGGATCTTCTCCACCCTTCGTCGCCCATTGGCTTCTATATCAGAAGGTAATCAATTCTCCGTGGTTCACCCATGACACTCATTTACCCTATCAAGTAGTTCTTCAATATACGGTAATTGGGATTTTAGGAGCATTCGGCAAAACTGTGAAAGTCTGGTGCATTACGAACTAAAGAGGAAAAACACTTATTCTCACCTTAGACCCTAGAGAAAGCCTCAAAGCCTCATCTTCAATTAAAAACTTCAAAAAAAGCTTCTCCTAGCCGTAAATACCATCTTGTTGTAGTATAGCTGTAATTTAATATGATAGTCTGAAAAACATTTAGTTAGACACATTAACTGTAAATTTCTAATGCATACTTTATTTTTGATTAATGTAGAAACGAAATAATTACAAGTTCCAGTTTAATTACTTTTTCAAGATTCAACAAGCTACATACTATTATCCTGATCTTGAGTAAATCTCTTGATTTTATTTTAGCAAATTTGCGCGTGTAGAAAGCTTGCTTGATAATATTGCTGATACATAAAGTATCCATTCAAGACTATTTTGCTCTAACATTGTAGTTTCAGTTAAATTTGAAAGAATCATATAAGTAAAATAAACTAAAAGCCATAAATTTTCAGATGTTTGATTCCATCGGACTAAATATATAGCTCTTAAGAAATTAATAACGAATCCAATTAGAAAAACCAAAACTCCTAGTAGACCCAACGCTAGCCAGAGATCCAAAAAACCATTGTGAGCATTAGGAGCGTCCCATTGTACGGTTTGTATAACAATAGAAGACTCACTATTATCCCAGAATGCTCCATAGCCATATCCTAGCCACGGTTTTTTTGCAATCATCTCAAACACAGCAGGCCATAATTCTGAACGTCCAGTGAGTGTTGTGTCCTTACCTACTGATCCGAGGATTGTATCAGCTTGTGAGACAAACCAAGTATAAAAAACTATGCTAACTGTTGACACCAAGGTTACAACAGGTATCATTACTTTATACTTTAAATTTAAAATTCGATTATATAGAATAAAAGCAGCTGTAATGAATATAAAATTACCTAGAGATGTTGCTGATTTTGAAAATAATACAAGTATTCCAGAAGCAACATAACCAAGCCATGAAATCCAACGATTCTCTCGATTAGTCATGGCAAGGAAGAAAAATATTGCTCCACTAAGTACAAATCTCTTGCCAAGAACATTCTTCTGTGTATATATTCCTCGCCAAGCTGTTGGGTCCCCAGCGCTTCCAACCCCATACTGTGGAATTAGTACAGCAAAGAAGATACACATAAATGCTGAGATCGCAAGCATATATGCACATAACTTCAGTTGTTCTTTTAAGGTGTAGCGTGAAGCTAAATAAAGCGCAAAGAGCATTGTTCCTGTCAGACCTATAGCACGACGTATAGTAATATCTGAATCTAAAGACCAAAAACTCGAAAGTGCACAAACTCCGAGCAATATCCAAATAAATTTATCTCTACTAAAGACGTAAGTAACCTTCTTCCAACGTAGAGTAATTAGGAAAATGCTAACTATATACGTCAAAGTGAAAAGCAATCGAGCTATGAATCTATCACTTTCTTTGATGGCAAAACCATTCGTCATCAAAGGATCTAATGGAGTTCCTGAATAGATCATTAAAGAAGTAATTGTAAATAATTGTTCGGCAAAAATTAGAATTTTTTTCATTTCTTACCATGTGCAAATATTATTTTATATATTAAGCAAATCACAAAGCTGTGATTACTAGTTTTCATTGATTTAGAAAAATGCTTTATTATCCTTATTTACTCACTTTTGATTTTGATGAGATGCCTGTATTTTTGGGAATTGACATTTTTTATTAAACCTAAAGACAGAAGTAATCTAGGTTTAAATGTATATTAAGCATATTGTTTAACCACAAACATTTTGTATTTTGTGCTATGGCTATGGTAAAAACTCCATTTTTTAGTGGTCTTGAAATTCACGCTTCAAGGTTTTTGTCATTATTTATTTTTATCTTCTTTGTGTCTTCCTTTGGCGAAGAACATTTTATCTTTTAAAGTTCTTGGTCAAAATAGAGCTAACTTGCTGTCTGAACTGCTGAGGGAACAACCACATAATGAAGTACAAGCATATATCAATCGGGCGGGGCTTACCCCAGCGTATAGCTTCCCACAACAAAGGAAAGAAGGCTTTCCAATCACCTACTGAGGACGCAGAAGGAGCGGTCATTGTTGCAATGAAACCTGAATAAGCCTTTGGTGTTACTAAATTGCGAGTGGAACGAATCCAATCCAAGGAATATTGCCAGTCATTGACGTTGCTTAAGCGCTTAATTCCCACTTCTGAATGCCAGATTGCCATAGGCTCAGGTACAAACTCTACTCCTACACCCTCCATAGCACTAACTCGCAGCAACCACTCCCAATCCTCATGTCTGTAAAATTTTTCTTCCAAAGGCATTTTTTGCATTAACTCTTTTTTTACGAAAATAGTTGAGGTTTGTATGAACCCCTCTTCTTTAAATAAGGAGTTACGTGCAAAAAGATATTCACTTAGAGGTTCAGAGAGGTTAGGTAGCCTTTTGGGAAGAATAGACTCACCTTTTTGAGTCTGGGAAATGAAACGACTGGCAACAACTGGAAAATTATAATGGGAATTATTTGCTACTTCAAGTTGACGCTCCAATTTCTGTGGAAGCCATTCATCATCATCATCTAAAAAGGCTATCCAAGAACCTTTTGCTTCCCTTACACCAGTATTTCTTGCCCCTGATGGACCAAGATTTTTTGATAGTTCTATCACTCTCAATCTTGGATCGGCTATCTGAGATAGTACATTGACTGTTTCCTGATCGGGACCGTCTATTATAACAATCACTTCAATGGATTGCAGCGTTTGATTTAATGCAGTTCTGACACCCCTCGCAACAATTTGTGGCCTATTGCGTGTAGGAATGACAACGCTGACTATTATTTCGTTACTTTCATTTACCATTGCTAATTTTTGGTTTGTTGCTTTTTCTGCTTGGAGAGCTTCAATATTCATGGCTTTATATTCATGGCTTTGGTTATCTGATAATTATGTAAAGTTTACGTTTACTGTTTTATAAGCAGACTCGACTATTAAACCTTCATCCCTATTTTTAAAATTTTTTCCTTTACAATATGAATTCCGCCTAAAGTATGAATAGTCAGAAGAATAACAAATAAAATATACAATGAAGTGGCAATAATTAGAGTAAATAAAAATTCTAAAGTTATTTTTTTTAAAATTAAGAAAACAAGTAACATCAAAGCGCTGATTATAATAGGACGGCGAATAACTCGCCATAAATTTAATGGAAATAATAGAGTATAAGTGAAGTAAACATACTGGCTAAAGGCAAGAATAGTCATTAGCAATGCCATCATAGCCGCACCTACTAACTGATGTTGTGAAACTAATGCTATACCCCCCAAGCTTCCTAATATAGTTGTAAGAACCACTTCACGTAGGTTTACTATCTCAAAATGATTTGCTACAAGTAGAGAACACAGCGTGCGTGTAAAGGGTAATAAAAGTAGTGATATAGCACTGATACTAAGAGCTAAACTTCCTTGAGCAAAGCTAGAACCATAAATAAAATTCAGCAAATCTTTGCCAAAAAATAACAATCCAAGGAATAAGGGTAATCCCATAGTTAGTAGAACTTCAATAAAGCTTTCAGTCATCTGCTGCTGCTTTTCCCGTCCTTGATCTACTAATTTTGATAGTCTCGGAAACATTGCTATAGTTATGCTATTAGCAATAATAGAGAATGGTTGTAGTAATTGTATTATTGCACCGAACAGACCTACTAACAACTCATTTCCTAACAATGAAAGAATTAATATTTCAATTCTGTTACTGACTACAGCTATTGCTTCAATAGCAAAAAACGTCCGTGCAGCTTTAATTGTATTCCATACAAAATCTTTATCAATCTGCCATTGTATTTTGACGAACTGCCTGATCAGAATCCATTCAATTACTAGAATTAATATTTCTGAAAAAAATAGTATTGCTCCCAGATATTCAATTCCGTACTTCAATTGCATCGCCCAGATCATTATTATTAGGCGTAGTACATACACTGGGACTGTAGCAATAGCAATCAAATGCATCTTTTCCTTTGCTTGGAAAATTGCCTCTGTTACGTTAGAAAGGGCAAAGGGAATGATCGTTAAGCCCATTATGTAGCAAAGATTCGAGGTTTTGGAACTATAGGGAAGTAAAAATACTACAATTACCAATCCTCCATAACTGACCAAACTAAATATTAACTGTAGCCAGGTACCACTCATCAAATAAACTGATGTTTTTTGTGGTTCACGTGCTAGTTCTCTTGTAAACAATATCTTTAGTCCCTGTGAAGCAATGCCCACAAAGATAAAGTAGTAGCTATAGGCTAGTAGATACTGTCCTATAGCTTCGGCTCCTAGATTACGAGCAATAGCAGCGGTTAATACAAAAGTTGTAATACTTTGCACTAACCGATTGACTATCATTGAGAGAGAATTACTTATGAATTTATACTTTTCTACCATTCTTACAACTATTAATTCACCTCAATTCGCTCATTTTGAATCGCCAATTACTGCTGCCTGCTATGATTTTGTTTTTATTTAGTAGGCACCTTCTTTTTTCAAAACTACCATAACTGTCTTGAGGAGAATTTCAAAGTCTAACTTAAGCGACCAATTTTCGATGTAGTTAAGATCGAGATTTATTACTTGTTCGAAGTCTAAAATATCTGAGCGACCTGAAACTTGCCAAAGACCTGTAATACCAGGTAAGACTTCATGCCTAATAAAATGATGTTCAGAAAACTTATCGACATCTCTAGTAGGTAAAGGACGAGGCCCTACTATACTCATTTGTCCAAGGATAACGTTAAAAAGTTGAGGTAATTCGTCTAAGCTGTAACGTCGAAGGAATTTTCCAACACGGGTAATGCGAGGATCGTCTTTAATTTTAAAGATAATCCCATCTTTAGTTTCATTTAATGCTTCTAATTCTTTTTGGAATTTTTCGGCATCAGACCTCATAGTTCTGAATTTCCATACTTTAAACTGTTGTCCATGCAGACCTATACGGGTTTGTCTGTAGAATACTGTGCCGGGAGAGTCCAGTTTGATAGCTATAGCTATAACTATATAAATAGGAAATGATAACATTACAAATAAAGTCGCACAACAAAAATCACAACTGCGCTTTATCCAAAAATCTTTACCTGTAATTATTGGACAATCCAAACTCAGACAAGGCATTCCCCCTATTTTATTAAATTCAACGTTTTTATAAATTGGTTTTAATTCCATCGGTAAAATATGTACTTGGATGCCAGACGCTTGAAATAACCAGCATAAAAACATTCTGTTTTTTAAAGCATCCCAAGATATAAAAACTTCTGTCACACCTAATTCATTAAGTTTATCTAATGTTTGTTGACGTTTATATCTATCTAATGAACTGGCATTAGCTGTTCCAGATACAATATAGTGTTTTTCTTTTTTTATAAAACTAGCTATCTGATCATGATCTTGAGAATCACAAATGATGAAGACAGAAGAACGAACTATTTTTTTTTGCTTACGTAAATATTCAAGAGTAATATTTATAGCATATCTGCCAGCACAAATAAATAATATACTGAGCAGCCAAGATATTAATATTAATCTTGGGCGTGTAATATCAATAACTGGCTTATACAAAAAACAAACTAGGAGTATTAATCCATGAGCAAAAGTTAGCGATTTTACAATATTGAGATAGTTATAGCGTTTTTGGCCCTCTCGATAAAGACCCTCGACAGCTAATGATCCTATTTGAATTCCAATAGTTATTAAAATTGGCAAATAATTACTCGGCATATACGAAGTAAAATGCCCATAAGAAGATTGTTCCCCAGCTAAAATCCAACTTAAGGATAAAAGAGTATAGTCTACTAAAAACAGCGTTGTTAATCTTAACCACCACGAACCCTTGCGTACGCTGACAGATGTAGATGCACGTAAATCTGAAGGCACTTCACTGAATTTATTTGTTGTAATGCTTTGATTACTCATAGTTAGGAACACTTGGTGTAGTTGAAATTTGATAGAAACTTGCTCTTAGGACAAGTGGTGTATCTTACATTTTTCTCTCAAATAAGCCTGGAATTTATAGTCTCCTATTAACCATTTTCTTCGCACTAACTTTAAATGTTTACTCAAAAGCATTTTCCAAAGTCGGTTTGAGTGCCATTACTACCAAAAGACTTAGCTTTTATTGCAGGCTATAATTCATTTAGCCTGGAAACTTTGAGCTTTGTTGAAAAAAAAAGGATTTGTTGGTGAGTTAACTTAATAGTTGAATAAATCCCTGACATAAATAATCAAGTTGGTCAGGTAAAAAATTAAAATTTTTAAGGTGCGTAAGAGTTCAACTGAGTTACTACAGTTTCATTGCAGAGTTTCACTTATATGTAGACAATGAGATCCTTTCGGGAATTACTGTAGCATATTTAGCTAGACTAATTTAGCTTTGCTTAGAACTTCTCTGTTTCTTTACGCATAATTACTGATTAACAAAACTTACACACACAGGATATAACAAAATGCATCAAAAATTTGATTATCGTTACAAAAGTTTACATAAATTAACATTTTGCTTGAGCTTGAGTAGTTTTATGGGTATCTCTAGAGAATTGGCCACAAGTAATATCAACAATATTTGATATCTGTGAGCCTTGTAATGTCTGCATTATAAACATTTTTACCTCCTGAGAGACAGTCAACTTTTTGGCTTTACACTATTTTTACATCTGAGTACAAACAATGAAGATTCAGTAATAATTATTTTTTCCTTCAGAAAATTTTCGTAAAAACAGATATTGTATTTTAACCATATAGCTATACAAAATAAAAAAACCTATTTGTCAACTAAAGGTAAAGTTGGAAATTCAATGTTTGTCCCTGACTATATTTCAACAATACAATCATGTAGTTTTTAAAATTCAAAAGCATTCTAAAGTTTTAACTAAAACTGAAATTTCTAGTAAAAGACGGGGATTATTATGTTAAATAAAAATCAATTAACTAGAGCTTAAAGTATCAATTATCTTTGAAGATGCATATCATTAATCTAGTTACTGCAAACTAAAAGCTGTTCGCGCACCGTTTTGCTCTTAAGCCTAACTAGCCTTTATTTATGTAGTTCCAGGCTCTTATACCAAGACTATTAATGTGCAGCCTTACATATAATTTGGTATAAAAACATTTACAATAAATAATAAATTAAAACAATGGCATTTGTTGATGGAGTTGATACATAGAAAATGCAGATAAATAGCCAGACTCCAGAGTATAAGCAAAATATTCCATTAAATACTTTAACTCCCATCATCGGCACTCAAGTTCTACAGGGATGGAATGATACCGAAGAAGTTGATCCCAATCTATGCATCCATCAGATGTTTGAGATGCAAGTAGAGCGATCGCCTCAAGCAATTGCTGTAGTATTTGAAGATATACAACTTACTTATCAACAGTTAAATAAGCGGGCGAATCAATTAGCGCACTACCTACGTACTTTGGGAGTTGGACCTGAAGTACTTGTGGGAATTTGCGTGGAGCGCTCCTTGGAGATGATCGTAGGAATACTGGCTATTCTCAAAGCTGGAGGCGCTTATGTGCCTTTAGATCCAGCATATCCCCCAGAGCGTTTAGCCTTCATCTTGTCAGATACCCAGGCATCAGTGTTGTTAACGCAAGAAAAATTGGTTAAAAACCTACCACCGCATCAGGCGCAAGTGGTTTGTCTAGACTCAAACTGGCAAGGTAACATCCAAAACAGTCAAGAAAATTTTGTAAATCAAACGACGGTTGATAACCTAATCTATGTAATCTACACATCTGGTTCTACAGGACAGCCCAAAGGTGTAATGATCCCTCATCGGGGTATCTGCAATCAACTATACTGGCGGCAAACAAACTTTAGATTAACTCAAGCAGATAAAGTTTTACTGACTATTTCTTTTAGCTTCGACCCCTCAGTGTGGCAAATATTCTGGCCATTGTGCTTCGGGGGGCAATTGATCTTGGCTCGCCCTGGTGGACAACAAGATACTGCTTACCTAGTGAAGGTGATTATTGAGCAGCAAATCACTGTCTTGGCGTTAGTACCTTCTATGCTGCGTGTCTTACTGGAAGAGAAGGGAATTGAGAATTGCCGATTTCTTAAGCATATTACCTGCGGTGGTGAAGCTTTATCTAGCGAACTAATAGAACGCTTCTTTGCCCGACTGAATTTGGACAATGTTTTCCATAATTGCTATGGCCCGACAGAAGCTTCCATTGATGCCACTTTCTGGACTTGTCAGCGCGGCACTAACTATACCATTGCTCCCATTGGTCGCCCCATTACTAATGCAGAGATTTACATCCTTGATGAAAATTTGCAGCCTGTGCCTGTTGGTGAATCAGGTGAACTGCACATTGGCGGGATTGGTTTAGCGCGAGGCTATCTTAACCGTCCGGAATTAACCACAGAGAAGTTCATTTTCAACCCTTTTAGCTCTGAAGTTGGGGCACGTCTTTACAAAACTGGGGATTTGGCACGTTTTCTACCAGACGGTAATATCGAGTTCCTTGGTCGTATTGACTACCAAGTGAAAATTCGTGGCTTCCGAATTGAATTGGGAGAAATTGAAGCGATATTAGGTCAACATCCGGCACTAACACAGACTTTAGTCATAGCTAGAGAGGATGTTCCTGGTGACAAACAACTCGTAGCGTATATTGTTGCCAACCCAGAGCAAATTCCTAGTCAGGTTGAATTGCGTCAATTTTTGCAAGGTCGGTTGCCTGAATATATGGTGCCTGCCTCATTTGTATTTTTGGACAACTTGCCATTAAACCCCAACGGCAAAATAGACCGCCGCGCTTTACCTGCACCGCATATATCTGATCTTGGTCTGTCAACTAACTTTGTCCCACCCCAAAATGCTACAGAAGAAGTCTTAGCTAGCATCTGGGTAAAAGTTTTGCGTTTGGAACAAGTAGGCATTCACGACAATTTTTTTGAATTGGGAGGCCATTCACTTCTGGCGACGCAAGTCATGTCTAGGGTTCGCCAAGCCTTTCAGATAGAAATGCCGTTGCAAATTTTATTTGAGAATCCAACGATCGCTAGTTTAGCTCAAGCGATCGCTCAAACCCAGACTCAAGAAAATGATTCCCAAAACCAAACTATTCCTCTAATAGCCAACCGCGAGTCAATCCCTTTATCCTTTGCCCAGCAGCGAGTGTGGTTTTTGGAGCAGTTGGAACCTAACAGTCCAGCTTATATTATCTCCAATGCACTACGCTTAACAGGCGAGTTCAACGCGAGTATACTGCAACAGGCACTAAATGCGATCGTCATTCATCATGAGGCACTGCGAACAAACTTTATTACATCACCGGATGGTAGCCCCATACAAATTATTGGCAAGCCTCGGCCAGTTGAACTAAAGATAATTAAAGTAGCACAAGAGCAAGTGCAATGTCTGCTAACTCAAGAAGCGCGGCGCCCCTTCAATTTAGAATCTGACTTGATGCTACGAGCTACCTTGCTCCAGATAGATGAACAGGAGCAAATACTTTTGCTAATAATGCACCACATAGCTTCAGATGGCTGGTCAATGGGTATTCTTTGGCAGCAGTTAGCATCCCTTTATGAAGCCTTGTTGAGCGATAAGCCTTCTCCCCTAGTAAAATTACCCATTCAGTATGCCGATTTTGCTGTTTGGCAGCACCAATGGCTATCGGGTGAAGTCCTCTCCAGCCAAATAAACTACTGGAAAACCCAGTTAACAGGCGCTAATACTGTACTGGAATTGCCTACCGACCAACCACGGCCACCAGTCCAAACTTACCAAGGGGCGGCCCAATCACTGATGCTACCAAAGACTCTGAGTGCATCGCTCATAGAACTCTCGCGTCAGGAAGGTGTTACCCTATTCATGACCTTGCTCGCGGCCTTTGGGACAATACTGCACCGCTATACTGGGCAAGAAGATATACTTATCGGTTCTCCTATTGCTGGACGTAACCGTTCTGAAATTGAAGGGTTGATCGGATTTTTTATTAATACCGTCGTTTTGCGGACTGATTTTTCTGGTAATCCTAGTTTTCGTTCAGTGCTGAGTCGAGTTCGCCAAATGGCATTAGGTGCTTATGCCCATCAAGATATGCCTTTCGAGAAACTGGTAGAAGAACTACAACCAGAGCGAGATACCAGCCGTAACCCACTGTTTCAAGTGTGGTTTAATATGCTCAACTTAAAGGATATCCAACTGGAACTACCTGGGGTAGCGATAGAACCAGTTTCGATGTTAGAAACAGCTTCTAAGTTCGACTTAACTTTGTATGTGACAGAAAAAAATCAGGGAATCCAACTTGATTTAGTCTACAACACTGATCTATTTGCTTCAGAGCGGATGATGGAAATGCTGAATCAATTCCATCATTTGTTGGATCAAATTGTTGCTGCAACGGAATGCCAGATTAGTTTGTATTCTCTTGTGACACCAGGAGTCAGAACTTTACTACCAGAACCAAGGGCGGTTTTGCCAGAACCTCGGTACGAATTGGTAACAACAATGTTTACCTCTTGGGTAAATCGCACCCCAGAACATTCAGCACTTCGTCAAGGGTCTCGCACTTGGAACTATGGGGAATTGGGCAAAAGCGCTCAAGCTTTAGCACGGGTGATATTGTCTCACGGAGTTGAACGGGGAGATGTTGTAGCCGTATTCGGCACACGAAGCTTTGGATTGATTTCGAGTATGGCGGCTGTACTCTTGAGTGGCGGTGTCTTACTTACCCTCGATCCGAAACTTCCCAGCGATCGCCACCTGCTCATGCTCAAGGAAGCTAAAGCCAAATACATATTATATATTGATAGTCAATACCCAGAAAACAAAGAACTATATAAATCTTTAATTTTCATCTATGTGAACCCAGACACAGGAGAAGCGATAAATTCACCCCAAGACAGCACTAAAGTAATAAACTTGCCTGAAATCGCTGCCGATGATGCAGCTTATATTTTCTTTACTTCTGGCACCACTGGTGTACCCAAAGGTGTGCTGGGATGTCACAAAGGAATGGCGCATTTTCTCAACTGGCAGAGGCAAACATTTGAAATTGGTCAACAAGACCGTGTTGCCCAATTGACAGGTCTTTCCTTTGATGTAGTTCTTAGAGATATATTCTTACCTTTGACTAGTGGTGCAACCTTGTGTTTGCCAGAGGAAGGGGATAACTTAGAACCAATTAAAATTTTGACTTACTTGGAACATGAGCAAATTTCTGTGCTGCACACAGTTCCATCGCTGGCGCAATCATGGTTAGCCAATGTGCCGTCAGGAGTCTATCTACGTCACTTACGCTGGTTATTCTTTGCTGGAGAACCTCTCAAGGAGACACTTGTCTCTCAGTGGCGGGATACTTTTCCAGAATCAGGTGAAATTGTCAATCTCTATGGGCCAACAGAGACAACTTTGGCGAAGTGTTATTACAAAATACCTGTTGAGTGTAAACCAGGAGTACAGCCAGTAGGATTGCCGCTCCCGGAAACTCAAGCACTAGTTTTAACACCAAATCAACAGCTGTGCGGCATTGGTGAACCAGGCGAGATCGTGATGAGAACGCCATTCCGTACTTTGGGTTACATAAATGCCCAAGAAGAAAATCGTTCTCGGTTTGTCAAAAATTTCTTTCGGAATGACGAACGAGATTGGCTCTATTATACAGGCGATCGCGGTTGCTATCGTCCAGATGGCTCTCTACAAATTCTCGGTCGCCGAGATCATCAAGTCAAAATCCGTGGGATACGCATTGAGCTAGGGGAAATTGAAACGGTGTTAGCCCAACACCCAGATGTATTGCAAACTGTAGTAATTGCCCGTGAAGATGTTCCTGGAGATCAACGTTTAGTAGCTTACATTATTCCGAATCAGGACTGGGCATCCACAATTGGTGACATACGGAGCTTCCTCTTGACAAAGCTCCCACAGTATATGATACCCTCGGCTTTCGTTTTGCTGAACACCATACCCCTAACCCCCAACGGCAAGATAAACCGCCGTGCCTTACCAGCACCCGACTTATCAAGGCAAGAGTCGGAGGCTACCTTTGTTGCTCCCCGCAATGAAGTGGAACGCCAGCTAATAGAGATTTGGGAACAAACTTTACGTGTCCAGCCTATTGGTGTCAAGGATAACTTCTTTGAGCTAGGAGGACATTCCATCTTAGCAGCAAAATTGTTTTGGCAAATCGAGAAAACATTTAATAAAAATCTGCCTCTTGCTATTCTCTTTCAGTCAGGGACTGTAGAGGCTCTAGCCAAAATAATTTGCCAAGAAGAAGATTTAGGAAGAAACTTGGCTTTAGTGAATACCTTAGATAAATCAAGAACTAATTGGTCATCTTTGGTAGAAATTCAACCCAATGGTTCCAAGCCACCTTTTTACTGCATTCACGGACTGGGTGGAGAAGTCTTGTGTTTTCGGGAATTGGCACTACATTTGGGGTCAGACCAACCATTTTACGGGCTACAACCACAAGGGCTAGATGGAAAACATCCTTTCCATACAGAGATTGAAGACATGGCAACTCACTACATTCAAGAAATCCAGACTCTTCAGCCCAATGGCCCTTATTTTCTGGGGGGTTATTCTTTTGGGGGTGTAGTTGCTTTCGAAATGGCTCGGCAACTCCAAGATCAAGGCGAACAAGTTGGTATTCTAGTTATGCTTGATAGTTGTCGTCCAGGTTATAGCTGGCGGGCACCACTTATCAAGCGAGTTTTCTTGCATTTAAATAAGATTTTTCAACAAGGGCCAGCCTACCTTTGGCAAAGGGCTGTGAGATGGAGTTATTGGCGTAAGTCTAATCTCCAAAATACATATAACCGTTACTTGGAAGGGGCACTAGATTTACCTGCAACTGACAAACACTTAAAAATTATAGATGTTAACACTCAAGCCGTCAGTGAATATATCTTTTCACCTTACCTTGGTCGAGCTATCCTCTTACGAACAGAGGATGAGAATCGGGACGAAGCTATAGGTACACAATACGATCCTCAATTCGGCTGGGGAGAAATAGTTGCTGGAGGGCTAGATATCCATTACATTCCCGGTTCTCACCTTGACCTACTTAATGAACCTTATGTACAGGTGGTAGCTGAAAAATTGAAAAATTTCTTAATCCAAGCGCAGTCTCCAAAGAATTAATCTGACAACCCCCACCGCAAGGTGGAAGTCAAAAGTCGAAAGTCAAAAAGCTTATTCTATAGGCTTTTTAGCAATTTAAAATAGTCTGTTTATTTACGCCGACCTGTACTTGCTTCGCAAAAGAGGTCAATCAATTTTAGTAGTCCGTAGGGTGTGTTACCGCGACAGGATAAGGCACCTACTGGATAATTTATTTTTTGGGAGTCCTTAATTATTGTGGCACTATAGGCTTGAATGGCTGTTATTTTTAAATTTTAAGTTGGTAAATAATCCCCAATCTACTGATGCTATATAGACGATTTGGACGCACAGAATTACAAATGCCAGTGTTTTCTTGTGGTGGCATGAGATATCAGTTCAAATGGGAAGATGTTCCCAATAATGAAATTCCTGCTGATAACCAGGCGAATCTCGAAGCAACTATTAAAAGAGCAGTTGAGGTTGGGATTAATCATATTGAAACTGCTCGTGGTTATGGCACTTCCGAAATACAATTGGGGAGAATATTGCCCAAGTTTCCCCGCGAAAAGTTAATTGTTCAGACCAAAGTCAGCCCAAAGGCAGATGCGAAAGAATTCCGCAAAACATTTGAACAATCATTGCAAAATCTTCAGCTAGATTATGTTGACCTTTTAGGGCTGCATGGTATCAATCATGCTGAGTCGTTTGATGACAGCATTCGTCCAGGTGGCTGTTTAGAAGTAGCACAGCAGTTGCAAGCAGAGGGAAAAGTTAGATTTATTGGCTTTTCCACACACGGTTCAACAGATATGATTGTGCAGACAATTAATACTAATCTATTTGATTACGTGAATCTGCACTGGTACTACATTAATCAATGGAATTGGGCGGCAATTGAAGCAGCTAAACGCCACGATATGGGGGTGTTTATTATTAGCCCATCTAATAAAGGAGGTTTGTTGTATGAACCTCCGCAAAAGTTAGTAAATCTTTGCGCCCCTTTGAGTCCAATGGTGTTTAATGATTTGTTTTGTTTGAGTCATCAAGAGGTGCATACTCTAAGTGTGGGAGCAGCAAAACCAGAAGATTTTGATGAACACCTGAAGACTTTAGAATTAGTAGATCAGGCATCAGAAATTTTGCCATCTATTTTAGCAAGGTTGGAAGAAGAAGCGATCGCTACTTTGGGAGAAGATTGGGTAAAATCCTGGGAGACAAATTTACCAACCTTTGACGAAACCCCTGGTGAGGTAAATATTCGGGTAATTTTGTGGCTGCGAAATTTAGCGATCGCCTACGATCTGGTAGAGTATGCCAAAATGCGTTATAACCTGCTTGGTAATGGCAGCCATTGGTTTCCTGGCAACAAAGCTGATTGCCTAGACGAATTAGACTTGCGGCAATGTCTCGTCCGCAATCCCCACGCCGATAAAATCCCCCAACTTTTGGCACAAGCCCATCAAATGTTGGCAGGTGAGGCCGTTCAACGTCTATCGAAGACTTGACAAATAGCATAAATAGGGCAGTGGGCATGGGTTAGGAGAGAAATAACTCCTAACTCCTAACATCCGCAATTACCAATGCCCCCAAGCATTATTATTCAGATTTTGGCGTATCCGTTGATTTACTCCCCTTTGGTACGACTAGCACCTTATCAACGCGATTACCATCCATATCCATCACTTCAATTCGCATACTTTGCCATTCAAAATGATCTGCTGCGGCAGGAATACGACCTAAATGGGTGATCACAAAACCACCTAAGGTTTGATAACTGCCGCTTTCCTCAGATTGCCACTCTTCCATACCGAAAAGTTCTAAAAACTCCTCTACAGGCAACATCCCATCCAAAAGCCAAGAACCGTCTTCGCGTTGCACGGCTTGTGGTTGATCTTGCCCATCTGTTGAAGGAACATCACCCACAATTTCGCTCATGATGTCGTTGAGAGTGACTAATCCTTGAATCACGCCATATTCATCGACTACTAACGCCATGTGAGTAATCGTTTGCTTGAACAATTCCAAAACTTTCAGACCACGAGTGCTTTCTGGCACGAATACGGGCTGTCGCAATCCCACTGTTAAATCTAGCGGTTCTCCTCGGAAACTCCTGGCTAATAAGTCAGTAACTGGCATAACACCCAGCACATTGTCAAGTCCTCCCTGACAAACTGGATAGCGAGAATAGGCACTATCGACCATTTTTTGGCGATTTTCTTCGGCAGTGTCATCCAAATCTAGCCAGACAATATCTGGACGGGGTGTCATTAAGTAGCTGACAGGGCGATCGCCTAAACGAAAAACTCGCTCCACCATATCCTGTTCGGCTTCCTCAAAGGTTCCCGCCTCAGTGCCTTGCTCGATTAAGATTTTAATTTCTTCTTCAGTGACTTGCGGCTCGGTAGAAGCTGTAATTCCCAGTAATCGTAGGATTAAATCGGTAGAAGCGCTTAAGAGAAAAACTACAGGAGAAGCGATCGCCGCCAACGCTTGCATAGGAATCGCTACAATCGATGCAATCCTTTCTGGGTTGTTTAATGCCAAACGCTTCGGTACCAATTCGCCAACAATGAGTGACAAATAGGTAATGATTAAAACCACTATGCCGAAAGATAGCGGTTCACTATAAGGTGCTAACAAGGGCACAAGTTTTACATAGACTGCCAGTCGGTTGGCAATTGTTGCTCCTCCAAAAGCACCAGTCAGGATACCGATCAGGGAAATACCCACTTGAACGGTTGACAGGAAATGATTTGGAGACTCAGCTAGTTTCAATGCTGCTCTTGCCTTGACATCTCCTTGATTAGCAAGCTGTTGTAGCCTAACTTTCCGGGCCGAGACAACCGCCATCTCAGACATAGAAAACACGCCGTTGGCAATAATTAGCACCAAAATGATTGAAATTTCAAAAGTGATGGAGGACATGTTTAAAATTGCCGCTTATCAGAGCGAACGTAGCTCAATACCTAGTATCTAGTATTAAAGGTGCTTCTATAAATGCTTTGACTGTACACAAAGTAATAGTTATTTTTACGTTGGCAGTTGACTGTTAACCGTCAACTGTCAACCTTTTAAAATAGTTAACATAAACTCCCTCAAGATTTTCTGATCCACAAAGACTCCCACCGCTAGTAGTACTTATGTCATTTTCTTCTATTGTGCGTGCCTTAGCGCGATCGCCACTCACCAATGAATTTATTTCTAAGCTAAACCGACAACAAGAATTGCGGTTAAATGGCATTTCTCGATTGCCTAAAGGTTTGGTGGCTTCGGCATTGGCGCAGGCTACGGGCAAGGATTTGTTTGTGGTTTGCGCGACTCTGGAAGAAGCTGGACGCGTTTACGCACAACTGGAGGCAATGGGATGGCAAACAGTACATTTTTACCCCACCTCCGAGGCTTCTCCCTACGAACCTTTTGACCCGGAAACTGAGATGAGTTGGGGGCAAATGCAGGTATTGGCAGATTTAATCAAGAATCAAGAGTCATTAGTCATTAGTCAGTTGTCATTAGAAACAAACCAAGGACAAAGGACAAATGACATAGACGCTTCTGCGGCTTCCCGCAGGGTAGGACAAATGGCAAATTTAGCAATTGTAGCTACTCAAGGGGCGCTACAACCACATTTACCACCACCAGAAGCTTTTGAGCAATTCTGTCTTACCTTGAAGCGGGGGATGGAATTAGACTTGAATGCCTTCAGCGAGAAAATAACTATTCTGGGGTATGAACGGGTTCCTCTGGTGGAAACAGAAGGACAGTGGAGCCGACGGGGTGATATTGTTGATGTGTTTCCAGTTTCATCTGAGTTTCCAGTCCGCCTGGAATGGTTTGGCGATGAAATCGAGCAAATGCGGGAATTTGACCCAGCAACCCAACGTTCCGCCCTCGACAAAGTTGATCAGTTAATTCTTACCCCCACTAGCTTTGCTCCCATCGTCATGGCGGCACTGAAGAATAGTTCTGAGCTAGGAGTTAGGAGTTATGAGTTAAATTCTGAGTCAGAACTTAGCACTGAGAACTCATCACTCTTGGAAGGGAGTCGTCGCTTTTTGGGGTTGGCTTTTGAGCAACCAGCGTCTCTGCTAAACTACTTATCAGAAAATACCCTGATTGCCATTGATGAGCCAGAACAGTGTCATGCTCATAGCGATCGCTGGGTAGAAAATGCCGAGGAACAGTGGAGGCTGGGGACTGGGGAACAATTAAACCTCCCGAAAATTCATCGGTCATTTGATGACTGTCTGGCTGATGTTGTCAAATTTAAAACATTATATTTATCGGAACTGTCCGAGGAAAATAGTGGCATCAATCTTGCCAGCCGATCTGTTCCAGTCTCGCCGCACCAGTTTGCTAAACTAGCTGAAACTATCCGCCAAGAACGCGAGCGCAATTTCTCGATCTGGCTGCTTTCTGCTCAACCTTCACGTTCTGTCTCACTGTTGCAAGAACATGATTGTCCGGCTCAGTTTATCCCCAACCCCCGCGACTACCAAGCAATAGATAAGCTGCAAATAAACCATATTCCTATAGCTCTAAAATATTCTGGTCTTGCAGAACTCGAAGGTTTTATCCTGCCGACATACCGAATAGTAATCGTTACTGATCGGGAATTTTTTGGGCAGCATTCTTTGGCGACTCCCGGCTACATTCGCAAGCGTCACAAAGCTACTTCTAAGCAAGTCGATCCCAATAAGCTGCGTCCCGGCGATTATGTAGTTCACAGAAATCATGGGGTTGGCAAATTTGTCAAGCTGGAAAGTTTGACGATTAATAACGAAACCCGTGATTATTTGGTAGTACAGTATGCTGACGGGTTACTTAGAGTCGCCGCCGATCAAGTAGGTGCTTTATCTCGGTTCCGCGCCGCAGGTGACAAAGCACCGGAACTCAACAGGATGACCGGTAAAGCTTGGGAAAATACCAAGAATAAAGTTCGTAAAGCCATCAAAAAATTGGCGGTGGACTTGTTGAAACTGTATGCAGCGAGATCAAAACAACAAGGTTTTAGCTTTCCAAATGATATGCCTTGGCAGGAAGAATTGGAAGATTCTTTCCCCTACCAACCCACGACGGATCAACTCAAAGCTGTACAAGATGTGAAACGCGACATGGAAAGCGATCGCCCAATGGATCGCTTAGTTTGTGGCGATGTCGGTTTCGGAAAGACGGAAGTGGCGATTCGTGCTATTTTCAAAGCAGTCACCGCCGGTAAACAAGTGGCACTCCTTGCGCCAACGACAATTTTAACACAGCAGCACTACCATACACTCAAAGAACGTTTTGCACCTTACCCGGTAAATGTCGGTTTGCTCAACCGTTTTCGTTCTGCTGAAGAACGCCGCGATATTCAAAAGCGATTAGCAACAGGTGAACTAGATGTAGTTGTTGGTACACAGCAACTTCTGGGTAAAGGTGTGGCATTCAAGGATTTAGGACTGTTGGTGGTGGATGAAGAACAGAGGTTTGGGGTAAACCAGAAGGAGAAAATTAAAAGCTTGAAAACTCAGGTGGACGTGCTTACCCTTTCCGCTACTCCCATTCCCCGGACTTTGTATATGTCCTTGTCGGGAATTCGGGAGATGAGTTTGATTACTACACCACCCCCAACCAGAAGACCAATAAAAACCCATCTATCACCGATCAATTCCGAAAGTATCCGCAGTGCAATTCGTCAAGAATTAGACAGAGGTGGACAAGTATTTTATGTAGTTCCACGAGTTGATGGAATTGAAGAGACAACAGCCAATTTACGAGAAGTGATACCGGGAGCTAGGTTTGCGATCGCTCACGGTCAAATGGATGAAAGCGAGTTAGAATCAACTATGCTCACCTTCAGTAATGGTGACGCAGATATCCTTGTTTGTACGACAATTATTGAATCTGGCTTAGATATTCCGCGAGTCAACACCATTTTGATTGAAGATGCTCACCGCTTTGGATTGGCTCAACTGTATCAATTACGCGGTCGTGTAGGACGTGCAGGTATCCAAGCTCATGCTTGGTTATTTTATCCGAAGCAACGGGTATTATCTGACGCAGCACGGCAACGATTACGAGCGATTCAGGAATTTACTCAGCTAGGTTCTGGATATCAACTGGCGATGCGCGACATGGAAATCAGAGGTGTGGGTAACTTGCTAGGTGCAGAACAATCCGGTCAAATGGATGCCATTGGTTTTGATTTGTACATGGAAATGCTAGAAGAAGCAATTCGGGAAATCCGAGGACAAGAAATTCCGAAAGTGGAGGATACTCAGATTGACCTTAACCTCACGGCATTTATCCCAGCAGATTACATTACCGATTTGGATCAAAAAATGAGTGCATACCGAGCGGTGGCCACAGCCAAATCTAAATCAGAATTAAACCAGATTGCAGCTGAGTGGAGCGATCGCTATGGTACTTTACCAGTGTCTGCCAATCAACTGTTGCGAGTCATGGAACTTAAACAGTTAGCGAAAAAACTTGGATTTAGCCGGATTAAACCAGAAAACAAGCAGCACGTTGTTTTAGAAACGCCGATGGAGGAACCCGCTTGGAACTTGTTGGCGGCGAATTTACCAGACAATCTCAAGACGCGCTTTGTGTATTCGCCTGGTAAAGTGACAGTACGTGGGTTGGGAGTTTTTAAAGCAGATCAACAATTACAAAATTTGATTGATGCTTTTGGGAGAATGCAGGGTGCGATTCCAGAGGCAGCTGTTGTTTGATCAGTTTTGCTCAAGTTTCTACCAATTTGAACCAAACCTACACAGAATAACCAGAATCAAACTCTTATTTTAGAAAGGAGAGTGAAAAACTACAACTAAATAGTGATAAAAGAGGAAGGTTGAGCCAAAAGTATACTTGCAGTGACATTATCCAACTTCGCCAACACTTGATTGTTAGAACTATCCATAACGAAGGCTTGACTTCCTTGTTGCTGTATCAACAATTGACCAAACTTAAGACCTCCTGACAACGCAAACTTGTCCTTACCCACTTCAAAGTCAGTAATGGTGTTTGTGCCCTCACCTAAAGCCAATACAAAGGTGTCAGTGCCAGAACCCCCTGTAAGTATATCTTTACCATTGCCTGTGCCCTCTAATAGTTGGTCATCGCCGATACCACCAAACAGCGTATCGTTAACCTTATCACCCGAAAGCTTATCATTGCCGCTATCGCCATAGAGTCCGTCATCACCTTCATTGCCCCAGAGAGTATCGTTTCCGTTGCCTCCCCAAAGTTGGTCATTTCCTAGATTACCTACGATGGTGTCTTGACCCTCAATCTTGTTGGCTGGGGCATTCCCTTTTAAGTACTGAGGACTATCAGTGCTATTGAGAACTTGAATTTCGGGGACAGGAGTCTTATTGGTGGAGACTTCATATGCACCAATCTCAATCAATACACTGTCGTTGCCATCGCCATCTAGGGGAGTATTGTTAGTGATGCTATTGAAGGCATTGAAACCAGCATCAATCGCTGGACTTCCAGATTTGAGCCTAAAGTCACCATTCGCTGCATCAACAAACAACGGGTCTTCGTTTAAAATATTTCCTGAGCCTGTGCCTTTAAATAGTCCGTTGTAAGCAAGGTTGTTGTTAAATGAAGTATTACTAGAATGAGAAATAGAAGTGGCAGGCTTTCCGTCGGTTGCATACATAATATTGTTATCAACCTGAATATTTTTAGTAGTGTTGAGGAAAATTTCTGCGGTTGAGAGTATTTGTGAATTTTTGTAAATTGTATTATTCACAATGTCTATGGGGTTTTCTCCTTTATAAATCTGAATACCTGCGCCACCATTCTTGTAAATTAAGTTATTACTGATTAAGGCTTTCCCCTGGTATGCAACCTTTTCAATATAACAAGTGTCAAACATTATTCCATGACCTTCTGTTATTTTCCCTGTTGCAGCCCAAGGGACTAATTCTTTATTATCAAAAGAGGTATTACCTTCAATAATTACTTTGTAATCTTTGACGTTGTTATCAGAGTTCCAAAGCTTAAACATTGTAATTCCTTGGGTTCCAAAAGGTGAGTACCAAGCATTTCCAGAAACAACATTATTTTTTACTGTAATGTAGTCTGCTTCAGTTGCTAGAATTCCTCCTCCTGGAAACTTAGAAACGTTGTTATTATTAATTGTGATGTGATGTGAACGCTGCTTTTGATCGCCATTAATGTATCTAATGTCAATACCATTTCCAGATGTGGCTGGGTTATTCAAATTCTTTTTTTGCTCGAGCGCATATTTTAATGTAATTTCATCTCGTGCTCCTACCAGGGTTAGTCCTTCAATTACTACGTAAGAAGAACCTGTAACTGAGATAGCATTCCAATTATTTTTGTGTGCTTCTAAAACAGGTTTGTGCCCAGGATAAGCAGTAAATGTGATCGGTTCCTTAGCGCTACCATGCTTATCTGAAATACTCAGGATATTAGCGTAAATATTTGTGTAATTACCATTCATGACATAGACGGTATCACCTGCGGCTACTAAATCCGCAGCTTTTTGGAGGGTGCGAAATGCGGCTTTCTCGTTCAAGCCATCATTTTTATCATCGCCTGTTCCAGAAACATAGTATGTTTTACCAGCCATTGTTTTACTCCGAATTTGTGTAAGGTGAATTGGTAGTACGCTCTCAGCAATAAACTAAGTTGCTAAGTAGTTATTTGACTTGGTTATCTGTCTAGACTTTTCAAGACAGTCGCAGTTGTGCGATGGCGTACCTGCCCGCCGTAGGCGATCGCAGCTTGAAATCGCATCGTTTGTAGAAACTTTATTATCAAATTGAAATTTTTTTATTAATCATTGATGGTTAAACTAGAGATGTCGATACCGTTAATCGTCAGTATTTTCTTGAGGGTGATCGGACGATTTGCACGTACACAAGGCAGCGCAAAGCCAGAGATATTTCCTGTTTTCTCTGCGTTTGTTGTTAGACATTCTATGATTATCAAAACTAGAGTTGAATACTCGTATCTTCATCTGAAGCAGTTGCGTAGGCGTAGCCCGTCGTAGATATCGCTGTTCTTTGGAAACCAGCTTTACTATCTGCTATATTCGATACGATAAGCAATAAATTAGTATAGTAATTCCTCTAAATTTTTTCCATTGTCTTAGGTCAGGAGGTTGCCAAATTGGCATAGTAAAATCCATTCTTCACTGACAACTAGAACTTAAAGTTAGAGTGTTCAAAATTGAATTAGTTGAAACTTTAGTAGGTTTACCCTTTAATTTAAGGGAGCTAATGTAACAACTTAGTCAAACCTGTTGTAATCGATATAACTGAGCTTTGTGAACTTAGTTAAAAGTAACCTTTACAAATAGCGATTGATATCAGTAAATACCCAGAAATCAATGCGTTTTTTTTACAACAAAATCAAAAAAACTATGGAAGCGTGATGGTGGAGTCCTGTTAATTTCCAGAGTGGTATAGGGATTAACCGCTTTGTGCAAGGATTTGATGAAGTTTCTGTAAATATTTTTTGTCAGCAATGCCTTCTTTACGAGACCAAGGTGGAGCTTGCTTCCTCGTAAGGGTAATTATCTTCATCATCTTTTTCGTGAAAGTTAACGACCGTAAAGAGTGTTTATACAATTTAGGCGCGCATCAGCTTATTACCGGAGGAGACACCATAGAAGAGGTAATGGCTAATTTAAAAGATGCTATTGAAGGTTCGCTTGAAGTTGCTAACAGTCGTAATGCAATTGAGTCAACAGATCAAATTGTCGAAATTGCTGTATGAAATCGATTTCTGGTAAGCAACTTTGTAAGATTGTGGAACAAAAAGGTTGGGTTTTGCAAAGAATTACTGGCAGTCACCATATTTATGAAAACCCCGAAGTATAGAAAATCCTGTCAATTCCTGTTCACCGCAATCAAGATTTGAAAGTTGGAACCTTGTACAAGCAGAAATAATTTATAGTATGACTTTCGTAACGATTAACAGCTATGACTGAGCTACTTGAACAGTTGTAGCTACACAATGCGATCGCGTACAGCAAATAGTTGAACTATTAAATTTAGAAGAGTGGATTCATAAAGACACTGAACCAGCAGATTGAGAAGCCATCCTTAGAATATTATTTAAATCTTCAGTACCCTGTAACACTTTACCCCGACCTAGAAGGGGGATATGTAGCTCAAATTAAAGATTTACCTCGATGTCTTACCCAAGGCGAAACTCTTGAAGAGACAATGGCAAATCTCAATGAGGCGTGGGAATTGTGGATTGAGACAGCTTATGAAGCCGACGATAATATTCCCCTACCAAGTAGTAACGATAGCTATAGCGATAAACTACTAGTACGGATACCGAAATCTTTACATCGACGTTTAGCTGAGACTTCTGAACGGGAAGGTGTTAGTCTCAACCAGTATATTGTGTCTTTGCTAAGTGCAGTAACATAATTAACAGCAAATTAATCTTAGTAAACTTCACATATTTTTTATAAATAGTCAAAAAACACTTCAGGTACTAATCTTAATTCCCCAGATTTAAAGCGAGAGATATCTATCCATAACGCTTTATGTTTATGGTGTTGTGATTCTGAGAAAATTAGACTTTCCAGTTGATAAAATTTGGAATCAGCAAAGTCACATTGATAAAGCTGAATGATTTCATGACCTTGCCTACCATTAAATGTAAACAGATTTTCTATACATCCTAGATATTTAATATTCGTTAATTCTGCCTGAATTTCCTCTTGAAACTCCCGTTCTAAGGCGGCGCGGCTAGTTTCGCCAAAGTCAACACCACCGCCTAAAGCCCGATAAAATGTTTCTTGTTTTACGGGATCGTAGCCTTCAGAAAGAAATATACGTTCGCCATCCCGAATTAGCCCCAAGGTTATCACCCGAATTTCGCCTGCTTTATTCATTTTGGTAACTAATTATCGTAAATAGACTGAGGACGGCTTTCGCTACCCTCAATAGGCCAATCTGGATTTTCGCCACCGATGTATAATTCTTCAATGGTGACATATTCCTGACTTAGCTGGGTGAGGGCGTTGATTAAAATATCCAGAGCGATCGCATCACTAGTTCCTAAGTCAAACCAACAACGTCCCCATTGACCCTCATATTCAAACTCACCGATGTTGTGCATCAGTGCTAATAAGCTTTTGTCATATCCTTGCTCATCATAATTCATGTAGCTGATATCGAGTCCAGTGTCCTGTACCTGGAGATTCTCTGCATTAAATGCACCTAATTTACCTAGATAAAACCAGGAATTGAAAACTTCTTCTACATACTGCTTTTCACGTGCAGAAGGATTTGTGCTGAATTTCAGCCAAATCCACATATCAAAAGGATTAATTTCGCGGAACTGAATCTCCATTTTGGTCTAATATCTTTAATTACTCTTCTGGAAATAAGCATATCAAAGTAAGGAATAGGGAATGGAGAAAAAAGTTAATCATAATCGCCAATCCCCACTCCGACTTCTCTACGAACGCGAACAGTGTGTCGCAGACAGACGCTACGTGTAGCTTACTTGCTTCGATCTAGGAGTACACACAGTACAAGTTCCCAATGCTCAATTACTCAGCATTATTTAGGCTAGCAGCATTGCTGCGTTCACGCTCAATTTGTTTGACTAAATCGCCTGGGAGTTGAGATTTTTTAGCCAATGCTTTGTCAAAATTAGCGATCGCTTCCCGAATCATCTCCTGGCTTTTTTCTTTTTGCCCCAGGTTTTTCAGGATTTGGGCTTTGAGATAATAAATTTCTGGATTATCTGATGTGGTTTTGAGCGCCCGGTTGACATATTCTAGTGCCTGTGGATACCTTTTTAAATCCCGGTAAGCAAGAGCAATACCCCGATCCACGAGATACCCAGGAGCAGCATTTTTTTCTAAGCGTCCAATTGCCTGATCTGGACTAGCAAAAGGCAAATTAACCGCCAACAGTAAATCCATATAACCCTTGATTAAATTCAATTCTGGATCATTGGCAGAAATTGCTTCGGCTTTATCTAAATACTCATAAACTTGCCGTAACCGACCAAAAGCTTGCGGCACACCGTTGACTGTACCCTCACGGGTAAGAATTACTGCACCTTCTAAAAAATGACCAACGGCAGTGTATAAATTACCACGTAATGGATCGCTAGGAATCAGCTTTTGTCCGGCTTCTAGAGTTTTCTGACTGTAGGTGTCTAGTTTAGCCCAATCCTTATTTCCGTATGCCAAAGATGCTTTCATGGCATAAGCTAGAGGTTCATTTGGCTCTTTGGATATCGCTTGTTCCAGATAACGCTCTGCTGTTGGATAGTTGCCTTGTTGAAAAATCGCTTTAAAAGCGGCTTCTGTTTGGTCGCCAATTTGATGAGGTTCGCTATTACGAAATGGATCGCCAGCTAAGGAGGGACTTACCCACAGATTAAGTGCGATTGCCCAAGGGGCAACGCCAAAGGCGAACGCAGCAGCGAAAGTAGTTTGAGTAAAGGTAGTGAGTTTAGCAGGCACTACTAATCGAGGCGAAGAAAACCTTTTAGTCATTTGAACCCTCAGAATATTTGCGGTTGAAATAGTTGTATGTGTTACTTATAATGCAAAAAATAGTTAATTTTTACACTCAGTGTATCGCTAAAGCGAAAGCTCCGCTAACGCGCAGCGTCTCGTAGAGAAGTCGAAGTGTTAACTTGCCTCTGCTTCAACCAGAATTTTTTTATATAAAGTTTGACTTCGGTAATTTTTCCATGTTCCCAGGCTGGTCATAGCCATTGTTTAAGGGTGAGTCTGCCACAATGGAGAAAAACATGGATGATTCTTGCTGCTAAATTAAGGTGTTAAGGCAGGTAATGCACTAGAAAATTTTCCAGAATTTTTTAGATGCTCTTAGTGTAGCTAATCAGTAATTTGCTGACTTTTTGGTAATTTTAACAAATGCTCTATCTCCGAGATATAATTTATCACCCCACAGCTTGCCCAACAGCAATTCTCAAATCGATCAACTTGGAATTAGCACCCCAGCAGCTAGGTCTGATTATTGGCCCAAGTGGTTCAGGAAAAAGTACCTTACTAGAAATTTTATCAGGACTAGCCGAACCCACTACCGGCGCACTCTTTTGGCGGGAACAAGAACTCATTGCCGAACAGTTACAGCAATTAGCTGGATTGGTATTTCAGTTTCCAGAACGGCACTTTTGTGGTGGTTCGATTTTAGAAGAATTACGTTTAGGACATCCTGAGTTAGGGTCAGAACGAGTCAGACAAGCCCTGAGTGAGGTGGGATTAGAGCATTTATCGCTCTCCGCTGCTCCCCATGCTTTGAGTGGTGGTCAGCAACGACGTTTAGCTTTAGCAGTGCAATTGATTCGCCAACCAAATTTACTGTTATTGGATGAACCCACAGCTGGTTTGGATTGGTCAATGCGTCGGCAACTGGTAAATTTATTAGCGAAACTGAAACAAGATTGGACACTGTTAGTAGTGACACACGATGCTGGGGATATGTTAGCGATCGCAGATTGTTGCTGGACACTCAACCACGGTGAACTACAATCAGTAGACCCAAAAACACTAGAAGCCAAAGTTAAAGAACCTCTACCAACGGTTTGAGAGTAGAGCAGGGGGACAAGGGGGCAAGGGGACAAGGAGAATAACCATGCCCTATGACAAATGACAAATGACAAATGACAAATGACAAATGACAAACTTATTGCCTGAGATGGCAGAAATATGGCAGCAAACTCTGAATTGGCAACCAACTGTCCAACAACAAGCACAATTCCAAAGGCTTTATGAGTTAATCCTAGAAGGTAACCGCCAACTAAATTTAACTCGCATCACTGATCCCCAAGAGTTTTGGGAAAAACATCTCTGGGATTCTTTGCGAGGAATTGCACCCCTGTTATCAGCAAGTTTGTCCCCTACTTTCCCTACTCTAATCGATATTGGTACAGGTGCAGGTTTTCCGGGTGTTCCAGTGACAATTACTGTACCTAATTGCACAATTACTCTTCTCGATTCCACTCGGAAAAAAATCCCTTTTCTCGACAATATACTAACTGAACTTGCTCTTACTAATGCCAAAACTCTTGTTGGTAGGGCTGAAGAAATCGGTCAGCACCCCCAGCATCGACTAGCTTACGATATTGCATTGATCCGCGCTGTAGGTGCAGCCTCTGTCTGTGCAGAATATACCCTACCACTGCTTAAACAGGGGGGTTTAGCCATAATTTATCGCGGTAATTGGACAGAGGATGAAACAACAGCTTTGCAGAATGCTGTGAACCAGTTAGGTGGCATTATTGAATCAATCGAACAATTTACAACACCCCTAAGTCACAGCATCCGGCACTGTGTGTATTTGCGTAAGGTAGCCATCACACCAGTTCAGTTTCCTCGTGCTATTGGTATACCTACTCAAAAGCCTCTTTAACTAATTCGTAATTCGTAATTCGTAATTATAAAGAGTACAAACCTTCACAGTAGTAATTACGAGTTACTTTGACAGGAGTGGAGATAAATTTTTTATTTTTCTATCTCTCCTCTTATCTTAATGCTTAAGCTAATTTACTTGCTGCTGCAAACCGCTTATTAATCTCATCCCAATTAATCACGTTCCACCAAGCATCTAAATAATCTGCGCGGCGATTTTGGTAATTGAGATAATATGCGTGTTCCCATACGTCATTACCCATAATGGGATATTTGCCTTCACTTAAGGGATTATCTTGGTTAAGTGTAGTTGTCACTTCCAACTTGCCACCTTTGTTACGTACTAGCCAAACCCAACCACTACCAAAACGACCAGCACCAGCTTCGTTAAACTGTTTTTTAAACGCTGCAAAACTGCCAAAATTTTGATTAATTGCGGAGGCTATATTTCCTGTTGGTTCTCCTCCACCTTTCGGCTTCATAATAGTCCAGAACATTGAGTGGTTCACATGGCCACCGCCATTATTGAGTACTGTTTTGCGAATATCTTGTGGTATACTGTCAATTTTCTGTAATAGTTCTTCAATAGTTTTGCCTTTGAGTTCTGGGTGTTTGTCTAAGGCTGCATTTAGATTTTTCACATAAGTTGCGTGGTGTTTATCGTGGTGAAATTGCATCGTTTTGGCATCAATGTGCGGTTCCAGTGCTTCGTAGGCGTAAGGTAAAGGCGGTAGTTGGATCGCACCTGTTTTATTTGCTGTTGTATTTGGTGTTGTTCCAGGAATTGCAGTGTTTCCCTGAGGAGATTTCTCTGCCAATGCACAAGCATCTAATACAAAAGCACCCGCACCTGCTGTGAGTAAAAACAAGAAATGGCGTCGATTAATAGTCATATAATTTTTTGCAGCGAATCCATTAAATCTCTATTGCAGTTTTTATTTTCTTAGATTTTGGCTACAAAAAATTGTGAATTGCGATTATTTTGGCAGTTTAAAAAACTATTTATAAAATTCTATCCCCAGTTTTAGGATCAAATACAAACAAGTGATTTAAATCAAGTTGTAGAGAAAGGCGATCGCCTGGACGCGGGCGCACATCCGCGCCTACCTGAATATTCAACACCACCGCCGAACCAGGTAAGCCAGCACGAATCAAAGTTTCCCTTCCCAAAGGTTCCACCACCTTAACTTCTACAATCAACTGACTCTCATTTCCTTCTTCGCATCCTTCTTTTCGAGACGTTTCTCCTGTCGGAGACGCTTCGCGAACGCGAACGTCAACGCCAAGTTGCCTTGGCGGTTCGTTAATAAAAATATGCTCTGGACGAATCCCCAAGTCATAACTGTGTCCCTGACGCAACTGTAATTTTTTCACAACTGCCGGAATCGTTAATAATTGCCCACTCACATCAAAACCGTTATTTTCATAGATTGCAGGCAAAATATTCATTGGCGGACTGCCTAAAAAAGTTGCCACCATCTGATTATTAGGACTTGCATAAATAGTTTGGGGATCGCCAATTTGCTGAATCCGTCCGCGATTTAGCACAACAATTTTATCAGCCAAAGTCATCGCTTCAACTTGATCGTGGGTGACGTAAATTGTGGTAATGCCTAATTCTTGATGTAACTGTTTCAGCTCCACCCTTGTATCATCGCGCAATTGAGCATCTAAATTAGATAAAGGTTCATCAAGTAAAAACACTTGGGGTTCACGAGCGATCGCTCTCCCTAATGCTACCCGTTGTTGCTGTCCCCCAGAGAGTTGTTTGGGTTTACGATCCAGTAGGTGATCTAGAGAAAGCGATCGCGCCACATTCATCACTCGCTCTTGAATGATTTTCTTGTCAACCTTCCGCATTTGCAACCCAAAACCGATGTTTTCCGCCACGCTCATGTGAGGATAGAGGGCGTAGTTTTGGAATACCATTGCCACATCTCGCTGTCTGGCTGGGATATTATTTACCAAGCGATCGCCAATAAAAAGTTTACCTGATGTGGCAGTTTCTAAACCAGCGATCGTTCGCAAAATTGTCGATTTACCACAACCCGATGGCCCAACTAAAACCCAAAACTCGCCATCGGGAATTTCAAAAGTAATATCCTCAATCGCGGTGACGTTATTAAATTTACGCTTAATATCTTCTAGACGAACGTTTGCCATTATCTAATTTGATATTTTCAGGTTGGGATCTGTGGCACTTCCAACTAAGCACTAGGAGGTTTGATCCGCTCCCTCCGAGGAACTGTGAGGCCGCTTTATAAGTGCAGAAACTTGGTCGTTCTGCACAACTTTAATCAGAAATCTTAGAGCCTCATTGACGGCATCAGCATTAGGAAAAACCTCTGCAACATCCGCTTCTAAACGAATTGTTGTCTTACCAAAGCTTTTTCGTTCAGGGCCGAACTTTCTGACCCTTAGACTTTTTAAGTCATACTCTGATCGCAGATCGTCTTCCATTTCTGGCTTATCCTTCTTTGTATGCTTCTCGCTCGGATCGTGTTACTTCTCTTGCACTAACGATACGAATTGAATTTCCTCTTTCCGTATACGACATAATTAGTAAGCGTCCCCGATTTGACTCTCCAATAATAAGGTAACGCTCCTCATCATCAGAGTGGTCTGGATCATAGAAGTCAACATAGAGCGGATCATCGAAAACAGTTTTCGCTTCTTCAAATGAAACCTGATGTTTTAAAAGATTTATTGCCGCTTTGTTTTCGTCCCACTCGAACTTCATGAAGTTGTAATCATTTCTCTGGATTCTTCGACCAAGCAGGGTGAGAGAGTAAAGAAGCAAAGACTCGTACTCCCCGAAGTTGATTAGAAAGGGGTAAGTGACCTCTAGGCGCACTCAAATCCCAGGTAAAGCTGTTAGGATATCGCGTCCAGTTATTACCTTCTTTCCAGCCAATTTTCGGCCAGAAATTTTCCCAATTTTTACCCAAACTTAACCAGATTTCTCGCTGCACTGAAAAACCAAATTTACCTTCAGAGTGGACTAACCAAAGGTTGTTAATGGTTTGCAAGTCAACAGCCGAGGTCTTTTCTACCTCAGTAAAGTACAACCATTTTCGTTGTACAGCCGTTGGCCCTGATAGTTCACACATTTTTTCGATGGTGACGCGATCGGCTGCTTGGAAGTCTTGAGCAGCAAGTAGCTGTTGCAAAGAATTGTAGTTAATCCCGCACTCTGATTTTAGAGGTACAATTCCTTCAGGAAAACAGGAGCGCAAAAATTCTTTGGCTTGAGGTGCATCAGAGCTATAGAGGACTTGGTAAGCTTTGCCATCAATCCAAGTCGCTGGGTTCTCACGTCGTTTCAGTAAAAATTCCATCAACACGTCTAATCCCTCATTACCCAACTCAGCTAATTGTGGGATTATCTGTTGTTGGACTTTTTCAGACCCGGCGATTAACGGTCGTCGGAGGGATTCGATGTCATTTGCAGGGCCTGATAAAATCATTGGGTCTGTCATGCCATTCTTGTTTTAGCGGTCAGTGAAAGAGTGGTAAGCTATCGGGCTTCACCTTGGAAAAGCATTGATAGCGAAAAGTAGTTTACTATTTTTGATCGTACAAAATTGCGATCGCTTCACTGAATCCCACACTTAATCCCCAAATAATGTACAAGGAGAATAGGGGGAAAATCTTTGCCTTATGGCTTGGTGAACAAAAGACATAGCAAAATATACAAGCCTGCCACATAAGGTTTTTTTGACTAGCAGCGTATCGATTAGGAGTGTGTGAATAATGTACGAAAAGATTACCCCCCCCGCAGCCGGAGCAAAGATCACCTTCAAAAATGGTGAACCAATCGTACCGGACAATCCAATTATCCCCTTTATTCGTGGCGACGGCACAGGTATAGATATTTGGCCTGCTACCCAAAAAGTTCTCGATGCTGCGGTAGCCAAAGCATACAAGGGTCAGCGTCAAATTAGCTGGTTCAAGGTTTATGCTGGTGACGAAGCTTGCGATTTATATGGTACTTATCAGTATTTACCTCAAGATACTCTAACAGCAATTGAAGAATATGGTGTGGCTATTAAAGGGCCTTTGACTACTCCCGTTGGAGGAGGAATCCGTTCTTTAAATGTGGCATTACGACAAATTTTTGACTTGTATGCTTGCGTACGTCCTTGCCGTTACTATGCAGGTACGCCCTCACCCCACAAAAATCCCGAAAAGCTGGATGTAATTGTTTATCGAGAAAATACGGAAGATATTTATTTAGGCATTGAATGGCGACAAGGTAGCGAAATCGGCGATCGCTTAATTAAAATTCTCAATGAAGAACTAATCCCCGCTACCCCAGAACATGGAAAAAAACGCATTCCTCTTGATTCTGGTATTGGCATCAAACCCATCAGCAAAACTGGTTCCCAGCGCCTAATTAGACGTGCTATCAAACACGCCTTGCTATTGCCCAAAAATAAGCAACAAGTGACCTTGGTGCATAAAGGCAATATTATGAAGTACACCGAAGGCGCTTTCCGTGATTGGGGTTATGAACTAGCAACTAGTGAATTTCGCCAAGAAACTGTCACAGAACGGGAATCTTGGATTTTGAGTAATAAGGAAAAAAATCCGAATATTTCCTTGGAAGAAAACGCCCGTCAGATTGATCCTGGGTTTGATAATCTCACCGATGAGAAGAAAGCGCAAATTGTCAAGGAAGTTGAAACCGTTCTTAACACAATTTGGGCAACCCACGGCGAGGGCAAATGGAAAGAGAAAGTTTTGGTGAATGACCGAATTGCTGACAGTATTTTTCAACAAATCCAAACCAGACCGGATGAGTATTCGATTTTGGCGACAATGAACTTAAACGGCGATTATTTGTCTGATGCGGCTGCTGCCATTGTTGGTGGATTGGGGATGGGACCAGGGGCAAATATTGGCGATTCTAGCGCCATATTTGAAGCTACCCACGGTACTGCACCCAAACACGCCGGCTTAGATCGGATTAATCCTGGTTCAGTGATTTTGTCTGGTGTGATGATGCTGGAATTTATGGGTTGGCAAGAAGCCGCAGACCTAGTTAAGAAAGGTTTAAGCGATGCGATCGCGAGTAGTCAAGTCACCTACGATTTAGCCCGGTTGCTAGAACCGCCAGTTGAACCCTTAAAATGTTCTGAATTTGCTGAGGCGATTATTCAACATTTTGGTTAATTCTATTAGGGTTAATTAGTCACAAGTTGAATTACCCCACCCTAACCCTCCCCTTGTCAAGGGGAGGGAAGTGGATTTCTGGTTTCCCCCCAAAACATCGGGGGGATTAAGGGGGGTAATTTGACTTGTGTATACACGCTTTTTAAGGGGGGTTAGGGGGGGAGCAACAAATATTTAATACTTCTCAGACATCCTCTGATAAATCAACCATTTTAAAAAAGCGAAATGGCATTTTATTTGCAAAAAATACCAAAATCAGAAAGTGAACTAGGGTTTGAGTAAGTTAAATGGCATTTTGAGAAAGCAAAAGCTCCTTTTACTTGCGGAAAACACCGAAATGAGAAAGCAAACTGGAGTTTGAGAAAGCAAAAGCTCCTTTTACTTGCGGAAAACACCGGAATGAGAAAGCAAACTAGGGTTTGAGTAAGTAAAAGCTTATTTTGAGAAAGTAATTGCGGATTCTACTTATTGAATTTAGTCAAAATATGAAGTTTAGATAAATTTTTGAAAAAATTGCTGATAAATTTTGATCCGTCAAATTTTAAAGTAGTCAAAAAACAAAGTCCCCGACTTTTTAGAAAAGCCGGGGACTTTTTTTTGGGGCAATCCCCTATAAAGTTTCCGTTATTCGGATTTAGAGCGATCAGTAGAGTTATCGAGAACTCAGCGTGAAGTTCTCTATTAATTCGGATTTAAACCAACCGGTAATTTCTTTAACTGTGATTTTGCTAATTCATGAGGTGCGATCGCTCCATTCTCTGTAATGATTGCTGTAATCAACTCAGCCGGAGTCACATCAAAAGCTGGGTTGTAAAACTCTACACCTTCAGGTGTGAGAATGGTATCACCAACTTGATAAATTTCTGTTGGATCGCGTTCCTCAATGGGAATTTGGCTACCATCGGCTAATTCAAAATCAACGGTGGAAAGGGGTGCAGCCACAAAGAAGGGGATATTATGCGCTCTAGCTGCGATCGCTACACTATATGTACCAATTTTATTGGCAGTGTCACCATTAGCGGCAATTCGATCAGCACCCACAACCACAGCATGAATTAAACCCTGTTTCATGCAATGGGCTGCCATATTATCAGTAATTAATGTCACTGGAATACCTTCTTGCACACATTCCCAAGTGGTGAGTTTTGCACCTTGCAAGCGGGGGCGGGTTTCGTCAGCAAATAAACGTTCTAAACGTCCTTCCCTCCAAGCGGAACGCACAACACCCAAAGCTGTGCCATAACCAGCCGTAGCTAATGCCCCAGCATTGCAGTGAGTAAGCAACGTCAGCTTTTCTGGAGTATTGGGTAAAACTGCCAAACCATTGTCACCGATCGCCTGACAGGTTTGTAAATCTTCAGCGTTAATTGCTTGGGCTGTTTGGAAAAGGGTTTCCTTGATTTCTTCTACAGTTCCCAGTGTTTCGTAGGCGGCTTTCATCATCCGGCTAATTGCCCAAAATAAATTTACTGCCGTCGGACGAGTAGAACGCAACAACTGGGCTACTTTATCTAAGCTATCTAAAAACTCATGGCGATCGCTAGTCTCAATTTCCCTTGCACCAAGATACATACCATAAGCCGCAGCCACACCAATTGCTGGCGCACCTCGAACAATCATCGTTTTAATTGCCCGCGCCATATCTTCACTGCGGTGAATTTCCACGAATGCATATTCGTTGGGTAGGCGAGTTTGGTCAATTAGTGACACTGAGTCGTTGTGCCAAATAACGGGATAAACCTGGTTTATAGAAGGTGTCACGTTGCTTCGCTCCGAATTCAAAATTAAAAATTCAAAATTTAAAAGTCATAGGAAGGTATTGGCTATTGAGGATTGGACATTCTCACCTCTGCTCCCCTACTTCTTCCTAATCTTGGGACTATTTGGGAAAGTAGGCAATAATCATAGCAACTTCAGGCTGATTGCGATCGCACTACGTACTGAGTGAGGCGGTAGCCTGTCCTCCGGTTTACGTTTCCTAGATTGTTGATTAACTAGTATTTTTGGGAAACCTATGTATACGGTGATGCCCATTTTTTATGCTATGTACATAAATTTTACCAAATACTAATCACAATCGGGAGTATTTCATTTTGAGTTTATAACAGCGCGATCGCTCTCTTAAAATCTTTTCAAGAAGCTTGCCAACGCAGGCTTTTTCTTATGCAGTGTGAGGCTTACAGGCGCTCTAAAATAATAGCGACTGATGACTTGGTAAAAATCACGTACCGCAGCAAAGTTATCTTCATTTCTTGTGCTGTGCGAATAAAGTCGGGAAAGCAATAATTAGACTAATAAATAATCGCCAGAAATTATTTATAATACCGAATTAAGATAGGTATTATTGTTTGATCTTTTTAGAGGAGTCTTTTTGTGAAGACTTTTAATCCCAAGCCCAAAATTTGTATAAGCATCCTATTTAAAAATTTCTGCACCCCTAACATTTACGGGACAAAAAGCCCCGCAAATTGTTACTTATTGAAATTAGATTTTAGTCTATTTCCAGTCCTTATCTGCTTGTGAAAGCACATAAGCAGTTACATCTTCAATCTGGTTAGGTTTTAAACGACTGCCAAAAGCAGGCATGGCATTTTTACCTTTTGTAACTTGAGCGATAATCGCTTCCTCTGAATACATACCATACTTTTCTAAAGCGTCCTTCTTCAGATTCTTCGGAGCTTGAACCAGATTTTTACCTCCCGCATGACAAGAGGCACAATTAGCACTAAATACTTTAGCTCCACTCACAGCATCTCCTGCCAAAGCTGGACTACTGAAGACAAAGGTGAAGATTGCTATGCCTAACAGCATCACTGTAATAATTTTTTTCATTTCATCTTCTCCCTGCAATAACGGCTTATTTGCTGCAATATTCTTCATAATTAATTGTCAGTTGAGGTGCTGCTATAGTCAAATGACAAGCTGTCAAACTTTGCTATCAAGTTTTTGGATTTTAAATATTCGGGGTTTTAGATTTAGGTTTATTAGCACAGGGTCATATCTGGCGACAAGCTGCTTTGTATCTACGCTAATAATAAAAGTGCAAATTTATAGAAAATTTAATACTTTATAACCAATAAATAGCAGGCGCTTAAGGATGAAATATTCAAGATGAAAATTGTCCTGCTTCATCTTTTTTATTCATCCTTTGTTCTTTAGTTGACAGCCCCTAACTGAGTAAGCGCATCTTCTGTAACACGACAAATCCGCCAATCATCTAATATAGATGCTCCCATACTACGGTAGAATTCTTGGGCTGATTCGTTCCAATCCAACACACTCCACTCTAACCGTCCACAATCACGCTCTACGGCTATTTGGGCTACTCTACTTAAGAGGACCTTTCCAATACCTTGCCTGCGATATTCTGGTAAAACAAATAAGTCTTCCAAGTAAATTCCTGGCTTGGTCAAAAATGTTGAATAATTATGGAAAAACAGGGCAAAACCAACAGCTTGACCCGCAGATTCTGCTAAAATCGCTTCTATATATTTGTGCGAACCAAATAAATGTTCCTTAAGTTCGAGGGCATTGCCAGTGACAGCGTGAGATAATTTTTCATACTCAGCCAGCCCCTGAATTAATTTAAATAGTACGCTGTGATCAGTTGGTTCAGCAAAACGCACAATCAAATTGCTACGCGAAGTCATTAGTCTATAGTCTATAGTTCATAGTCCATAGTCTATAGGTAACTGTGCAATTTTTTTGGGTAATGACTAAAGAAAAGCCAAAAAAGCTAGCAAACACCCGGTTTTGCAATTTGCAATAGGTGAAGCTCAAGAAATATGCAGATACAAGCTCTTTAAATCGGTTAAAAATGTTGATTTAATAAAGAGCAAGTTTTGTAGGGTGTATTGTTGCCAAGAGTATGGTATGATTCTGAGTTTTAGTTGCGCTATGACAAATGCCCATAACACAACGCCAGTTGCAACAACCGATAGCGCAGCTTAAAGCCTTCTCTTATGTTTATAGCCCTTCTCCTAAAGGAAACGCCACCCAAATCGGCATCCTACCGCAGGTGTTAGCCTCTCCCTTTGGAATTAATGGGAGACACTATGCATAGGCTTACGGGGGTGTGCTAACCGCATAGCAACTCTTAGAGACGCTATAGGTAGCTTACTTCTCTGTAGGATTAAGCTATCGAGCTTCGCGAACCTCCGCAACGCATCGGCTTTCCTACGAGATTGAAACTTTTGTACTTTATTGATCCATATTCCCTAATGGAGCTAATTAGATTAGGTATTGCATCTATCTTCGGGAATGTAATTAAATTAACCAACCTTTTAAACGTTTGGCTATGTGGGGACGACGTAATTTCCGCATCGCTTTGCTTTGAATTTGTCGTACTCGTTCACGAGAAAGATTGAACATATTGCCAACTTCTTCTAAGGTACAGGGTTCGCTGGTTGTCAAACCATAGCGTAGAGAAATCACATCTTTCTCCCGTGGAGTTAACACGTCACCCAAAACTTCCCAAATCTCCTGACGCATCATGTTTTCATTCATTTTTGCTTCTGGAGATAGGTTATCTTCATCTTCTAGCAAATCCATCAATTCCGTGTCTTCTTCCTTACCGACGCGGTGGTTGAGAGAAAGTGCTTGACGCCTTAGTTGTTGTAGTTGGCGTAGTTGCTGCACACTAATTTCCAAAGTTTCTGCCATTTCTCCTTCGGTAGGATTGCGACAGAGTTTTTGTTTGAGTTCCCGTTGGGCTTTTTTCAGCTTGTTAAGCTTTTCAACAATATGAATAGGTAGCCGGATTGTCCGCGCATCGTTAGCTATAGCTCTGGTAATCGCTTGTCTAATCCACCAATAGGCGTAAGTAGAAAATTTATATCCTTTATCTGGATCAAACTTTTCTGTAGCGCGATTTAAACCCATTGCTCCTTCCTGAATTAAATCCAGAAAAGGTACTCCCCGATTTAGGTATCGTTTAGCAATAGAAACCACCAATCTCAGATTCGAGCGAATCATTTTGCGTTTCGCTACTCTACCTTGATACAAGCGATTTTCTAATTGCTTTTCCGTCATTTCTAGCTCGGAAGCCACTTCTATCTTGCTAGGTTCGTGTCCTAGTTTTGATTGTAAGGCTGCCTGTAATTCCCTAATTTCCTCTAGAAACCTAACTCGCCGCGCTAACTCTACCTCTTCATCAGCTTTTAAGAGCGGATAACGGGCCATCTCTTTAAAAAACGCGCCGACGGCATCATCATGCTCGGTTTTATTGTATCCCGACGGACGGGCCGCAGCCATCGCATCTCCGTCACGTTCGTCTGATTCAAGATTTTCTACTACAATTGGAGGCTCTTCATCTGCCACTGCATCTAAAATATCGAGTAATGGTTCTTCAATATCAGCAGTGTTCTCCAGTATTTCCATTTTTCCCAATTCAACAATATTCATAGTTTCCTTTAGGGATTGTTGCTTTGTTTGGTACATAATTTAGTTACAGCTACTCGTTTGAAGCTTGGTAGTTTTCCCTAAGGGACGAATGCACCCGTTTATATATATAGCGAAATACAGGCTTATGCTAATTTAACTTCAGGAATATAAATTGGCATTTACCTACCACCGATGGGTTACAGTTAGATACAACCTATAACCAAACTGGCCTTCGCACCCAATAAAACTTTCTTTTCAGGCTCCTAACAGATTATATTCTTCATTTTTTTCTTAATTACCAAATATGTCAAACCCCCTCAAACTTTCTCAACTTTAACAAACATAAAAATATCAACTGATCATCCAAATTTCTTAAACTTTCATATATTTTTCTAAAGATTTTTAATGCTTATAGGTCAAAAATCGTTAGGTAAAATTAAAATCTGCTGCTGGGGTTATGCACTCATAGTTTAAAGTTACCTTGACGATACAAATTATAATAATGGCAGTTTAATTTCGAAATATTCTTATTTGTATAAAAGCATCTCATATACACAAAGGGTTGAATATCTATCGATAGGCGGAAAAAGGCTACTCCCTATTTAGTAGTTGGAGTAACTTTTGTAGATTTAGCCGAGATGCTTTTATTTGTAGAGTAGGCACCAAATATTTATTGCACGTATAGAAGAGACATATTTGTCTAGTAGATTAGATAAGAGGAAACTTATCAAGTATTATGAAGAATAACAGTATTGAGAAATACAATTTACGTCTAACAAAACAAAAAATAGAGTTAAGTAAGCCAGGTTAATTGTGATCAGCTATGTGAGCAAAATGTCTAATTATAAAGTCATAAACTATGTATATTAATGATGTTAATTTATCTCCTATGATGGTGGCTGAACCTGGGGAATCGTATCAGTTAAATGCAACTGTTAATAGGTGGGTTGAAGTACTGGTAGACTGTCCAGGAAGTACAGGACTATTTACTTATCGATTGCCAGCCCAGTTAGAAATAAAACCAGGGGATATTTTGAGCGTGCCATTTGGGGCACAACAATTAGGAGCGATCGCCATTCGATTACTGGCACAACCAAATGTCGATTTACCACCAGAAAAAATCCGGGAAGTAGAAGATATAGTCAGCGTTGGATTTTTCCCAAGTGCTTATTGGGAATTACTCAATCGAGTCGCTGCATATTACTATACGCCCCTAATTCAAGTAATCCGGGTTGCTCTGCCACCAGGGTTGCTGGGGCGATCGCAGCGTCGTATCCGCCTTGTTAGAGGCAGGGGGGCAGGGGGCAGTAGTTATTTACTGGCATCTCCCGATCCTTTAGCTTTTTTGACTCCTACTGCGCGGCAAGTTTGGGAACTTTTGCAAGGACAGCCGGCGGGGGATTATAGTTTTGTCTACCTCCAGCAAAAAGTCAAATCTGCCTATCGGGGAATTCGGGAGTTGCTGCGATTTGGTTTAGTAGAAAGCTATTTAGAACCACCGAGACTAACTCGACCAAAGCTGCAAAAAGCAGTAATGCTGACAGGTACAATCGATCACGACTTAACTACTCGCCAACGAGAGATTTTGGAAGTGCTGCGGCGGCATAATGGGGAGTTGTGGCAAAATGAATTACTACAAATTTGCAATGCTAGTTCTTCTATCCTCAAGACGTTGACACAAAAGGGTTACATTGTCATTGAAGAACGGGAAGTATTGCGAACCGAACAGGGGCCAGCATTAGCAGGCGATGGGGCTAAATCTTTAACTACTGCCCAAGCTAGCGCCTTAGAAACAATCCAGACACTAGACGGATTTGCGGAAGTTTTATTGCATGGAGTGACAGGTTCAGGAAAAACAGAAGTATATTTGCAAGCGATCGCACCCCTCCTCAACCAAGGCAAATCCGCCCTTGTTTTAGTCCCAGAAATTGGACTCACACCCCAGCTAACTGATCGTTTTCGCGCCCGTTTTGGTAATAAAGTCAGCGTCTATCACAGCGCCCTCTCCGATGGTGAACGTTACGACACTTGGCGACAAATGCTCACAGGAGAACCCCAAGTTGTTATTGGTACGCGTAGCGCGGTTTTCGCCCCTTTGCCCAACTTAGGTTTAATCATCTTAGATGAAGAACACGACAGCAGCTTTAAACAAGACTCACCCATACCCACCTACCACGCCCGTACCGTCGCCCAGTGGCGAGCAGAATTAGAAAATTGCCCCTTGCTGTTGGGTTCTGCTACCCCTTCGTTAGAGAGTTGGGTAAGTGTGAGGAGGCAGGGGGCAGGGGGAGCAGGGGAAGAATTCTTAACTCCTAACTCTTCACCTAGCACTCTTTACCTCTCACTCCCCGAACGCATCAATTCTCGCCCATTACCGCCCGTGGAAATAGTGGATATGCGGCAAGAATTGCAGCAAGGAAATCGTTCTATATTTAGTAGATCGCTGCAAGAAGCTTTGCAAGAGTTGCAAGAGAGAAAACAGCAGGGAATTTTATTTATTCATCGCCGGGGACACAGTACTTTTGTATCTTGCCGCAGTTGTGGATATGTATTGGAATGTCCGCACTGTGATGTGTCGCTGGCATATCACCACACCGAAGAAAAAGCGCCGGAATTATTGCGTTGCCATTATTGTAATTATGCGCGATCGCATCCTAAATTTTGCCCCGATTGCAGTTCCCCTTACTTGAAATTTTTCGGTAGCGGTACTCAACGAGTAACTCAAGAATTAGCGCGACAGTTCCGGGACTTAAAATATATTCGTTTTGATAGCGATACAACTCGCAACAAAGGCTCACACCGTACCTTACTCACCCAGTTTGCCAATGGCGAAGCGCATTTATTAGTAGGTACGCAAATGCTCACCAAAGGTTTAGATTTACCCCAAGTAACACTTGTGGGCGTTGTCGCCGCCGATGGATTGCTAAATTTATCAGATTATCGTGCCAGTGAACGGGCTTTTCAAACCTTGACTCAGGTAGCTGGACGTGCTGGTAGAGGTGATGATCCGGGTAGAGTGATTGTACAAACTTATACTACAGAGCATCAGGTTATTGCAGCAGTGCGATCGCACGATTATCACTCTTTCTCCCAAGCTGAGTTAGAACAACGCCAAGCTCTTAATTATCCCCCTTATGGGCGGTTAATTTTGTTGCGCTTAAGTAGTCTCGATCCCATTCAAGTGCAAAATACGGCGCAAATCATTGCTACAACCTTGAGTACTGAAGAAGAATTCGAGATATTAGGCCCAGCACCAGCAAGCATTTTACGGGTAGCTAATCGTTATCGCTGGCAGATATTGATTAAATTTGCCCCCGATGCATTGCCACAATTACCAGACTGGGAAGAAGTGCGATCGCTTTGTCCTGCTTCTGTTAGTTTGACCATTGATGTAGACCCATTAAATATTATGTAAACATAAATTATGTATAGAATCACACATGAAAATCCTTTTTCCTATTCCCCAGAATAAGCTGATTTTAATGTTTGTCTCAAGGGTGGTAGTTGAGTCGAGCCATGCATAATAAATCCTCAGATAGATAAAGTGAATCGCAATATCATCTATTAATAAAGTTAAGGCATACATATAAAAGAGTTTTTCAGAATTTGTTGCCAAAGTTACTTACATATTGACAGCACAGACAAGAATCAACTCTGCCAGCAGCAGTGAAAAAGTTACAGTAATAATTTTGAAGATTTATTACTTTTTACGTAATCATACTGCACCAAGTTGAGAAGTTAAGAAGTTCCCTTAAAAAAAGTTCAGTATTTACCTAATCTCAAGTATTTATTAAATAATTTGTACTTAGTCTGGAGGATAGGTTATGGTTTCTAGACCAGCTTCATCTCAGGCAATAAAAATACAGTTTTTTCAAAAAAAAAGGCAAAAGTTCACTCGCGTAGCCTCTTATAGAGAAAAAAGGCATAACGAAGAATTCCTATTAAGAGCGCTTATAAAAAGGCGTTGGAAAAACGCACTCTTTTCAAAGATGGGATGAAAGACATACCGACGTTGTTGACGGTTGACGGTTAACAGTCTTTCGTGAAATCCCACCCCTAAAAAGGGATGAGATAAGCTTAAAACTCTTGCTGCCTTTCGGTCATCAAAAGTTTGAATTCCCTACAAAAAATGCAGATTTGGTAGAACCATTGCTGTGGAAGAGTTTCCTCGATCTATCTGACTTCTTTCCAAGTAGAGGAAGTGGCGTGGTGGCTTAAATCCTCCACAATATTTCATCCCTTCTGCCCTCTGGCTTGAAAGTGCTGAGTAAAAATACTAGTCCCCAATCCTCATCATGTTTGGTGATGAAATTTTTCATTGGGACTGCCTTCTTCAATAACAGAATATTGTGCGCTCTAGCGTTGGTAAGTGGAGTGATCGCAATACGGTTCGGATAAGATCCCCCCGCCTGTGGCAACCCCCTTTCTAAGGAGGTTAAGAAGTGAATTGGCCCTGCTTTGTAAGGGGGGTTGGGGGGATCTTGACTCGGATAAACAAGCTAACCGAACCGTATTGAGAGTGATCGGACTAAGAGTAACCAGACAAGCGATCAAAAGAATGGTTTACCTGAATCTTGCGGTGATCATGTTCGTTTCTAACCAGTCAACGATCGCCAAGAATAATCATCGCAAATACTTGGCCAATATCATGGACTACTCCTGTAGCAATTTAGACTATAACGACAGGTATATATGATTTACAAGATTAAACCCGGAATGCTGGTATTAGCAATTGTTCCAGCAATGATTAATTTTCAATCAAATAACATTGTAGAAAATAAGACTGTTATTTCCGGCTTTGCACCAACAGCAACCCAAAAATTTACCGCAGCTACTCGAATTGTTAATGTTACCGATGGCAAGCTCACAATTGATGCTAAAGGTGGTAAAGATAGCAAGCTCAACTATATTGCGATCGCAGTGGGTAATCGTCCCTCGGTCAGAATGAGCAATCCTACTAATAATCAGACAAATGTATCGCCTGATATCTCGATTACAGCAGACGTAAATCTTCCTAACAGTGGGATTGCGCTTAATAGTCTTTCAGCCTCAACCATCAAGCTGATCGATAGCAGTACTAACAGACAAGTTGCTGCAAATTACAATACTTCGGGTGGTGGAGATGTGATTGTAGTTTCCCCGATAAATCATCTCAAGAATAGTACCAAATATCTTTTAAAAATCACCGACGGGGTAAAAGATAGCAATGGAGCTGCATTCTTACCCTATACCATCAGTTTCACAACAGGCACTCTTACGAATGAAGCAAGCCATATTACTTTTGAGCAAATCTCACTACCGAATGTACCTACCAAACCTTACACCACAGTATTGATTGGACCTGACAATAAACTTTATGCTGCCACCTTACAAGGTGAGATTTTGCGCTTCCCGATCAATGCTAATGGCACTCTAGGTAGGCCACAAACGATTTCCTCATTGCAGACTGCAAATGGTGGTAATCGGACTATCATTGGTATGCACTTTGATCCCTCATCAACAAATGCTAGCAACCTAATTCTATGGGTAACAAACAACTACTACTGGCATGGAACTGTTGATGCGCCGGATTGGACTGGGAAAATTACTCGGTTGAGTGGTTCCAACCTAGAGACAGTAAGAGATTATGTGGTTAATTTACCACGATCAAGCCGGGATCATCTAACAAACAGTATTGAGTTTAAACCCAATGAGCCAAAAGTGCTGTATGTGTTGCAGGGTAGTAATAGTAGTACAGGCGCAGCAAACAATGCCTGGAGTAATCGTCCTGAGCGATTGTTAAGTGCTGCTGTCTTACGAGTTGACTTATCTAAGATCACCTCACTTCCTTTAAGCGTTAAGACGGAGGATGGAGGTACTTATAACCCCTTTAAGCCAGGAGCAGCTGTAACTATCTTTGCCAGTGGTGTACGTAATGCCTATGATCTAGTCTGGCACACCAATGGTCAGTTATATGTGCCAACGAATGGTTCAGCAGCTGGTGGCAATACACCAAATACACCTATCCCCCTACCTATTGCTTGCCAAAACCGTATCGACAAAGCTACTAATGGGGCTTATACCAGCCCATCCGTACCTGGCCTCAGCGATATAAGTACGCAGCGAGATTATCTGTTTCGCGTTGTTAAAAATGGTTATTATGGTCATCCCAATCCTAAACGTTGTGAGTGGGTGTTGAGTGGGGGAAATCCCACAGCTAATACAGACCCCGGTCAGGTAAATGAATATCCTATTGGTACTCTACCTGACCGAAATTGGAAGGGTATTGCCTTCGATTTCGGAGAGCATTTCTCACCTAATGGTATCATTGAATACCATAGCAATATTTTAGGTGGCAAGCTAAAAGGTAAACTCCTAGTGATACGTTACAGTTCTGGTAAAGACATCATTGTGTTAACACCGGGTGGCGCAAACTTGGATATTATAAATTCCCAAACTGGTATTACTGGCTTCACTGGTTTTAACCCAAGTCCATTGGATTTAGTTGAAAATCCCACGAATGGACATATCTACGTAGCCCAGCTCAATGAAGGGACTGGCATGGGCAAAATTACACTTCTGCGTCCACTCAATTAATACAGTAGTTTTCCTTTGCATGAAACGGGTTTGCGGGTAGAGGGCAGGGGGCAGAGGGCAGGAGATAGAAACTCTTTTGTTTTGTTTAATAGATTGAGGAAGTTTTTGTGGATAATTTCATTTCCTCTGGCAACCCAGAGAATATATTTGGCGTCTGGTAAGAAGACTCCATTGCTTTTAGTTTGTTTGTAGCATCAGAATTGTTAATTAATCAACAATTCTGATGCTGCAATCTATATCTGCAAATGTTAACTTGAGCATTAACCCGAATATTACGATTGTCCAGATACAAAAACGGGGACTGGGAACTGGGGACAGGGAACTGGGTAAATTGCCTACAAGGGACGTAGTCTCTACCATAACCCCCCAAACCATGATTTATTCTGAGAAATTCTGTTAAATATTTATATTCTTTGAAAGTAGCAAACTTCGAGAATGTATTGTATAAACAAATAATACTAACTAGCGAGATAGATAAATTAAGAGTAAATAATTAAATATTCTTAACAATAACTTTAATAAGTATCTGGATAGTAATAACTAAAAATAGTAAATCCAGATAAAAAAATGGCGGTGATATTGAGATATCACCAAATTGCTTGAAATGAATAAGCAAGGGAGCAGGGAGCAGGGGAGAAAAACCGCCCACAAAGGGTGTTGCTCTCAACCCTGGTGAGAAAAGGAGCAGCGTGCTTTCGCCCACAAGGAGCAAGGTTTCTACCTTTTCCCTGTCTCCTGCCTCTTATCAAATCAAATACCCCAACAGTTAATCTGTTATTTCTAAGAATTGGCTTGCTAGCACTTAAATTTAATTGAGCGCGAAATATATGGGACAAGGTTTTTTGCAAATTGGCTTAACGCTGTGTATTGTCATAGCAATCACTCCGTTACTGGGTAAATACATAGCCCGTGTCTTCTTGGGAGAAAAAACACTACTTGATTTTTTAATGAACCCGATAGAGCGAAGTATGTTTGTACTGGCGGGCGTCCGTAGAAAAGATGATATGACGGGTTCGCAGTATATCCGGGCTGTACTCTACAGCAACCTGCTCATGGGTATTTCAGTGTATTTACTGATATATTTTCAGAGACTCTTGCCTTGGAATCCTAACGGCTTCGGTGCGCCCAACTGGGATGTATTACTGCATACAACCATTTCATTTGTAACGAATACCGACCAGCAACATTATGCTGGTGAGACAACCTTAAGTTATTTCAGCCAGGTAGCGGCTTTAGGCTTTTTGATGTTCACCTCCGCCGCCACTGGCTTATCTGTGGGAATTGCCTTTATTCGCGGGTTGACGGGTAGAAAGTTGGGAAACTTTTACGTCGATCTCGTCCGTGGAATTACGCGAATATTGCTGCCGATTTCGATTGTTGGAGCGATCGCCTTGCTTGTAACAGGTGTACCACAAACATTATATAGCACTCTGGATGTGAGAACCTTAGAAGGCGGGACACAATATCTTGCCAGAGGTCCAGTGGCATCCTTTGAAATGATCAAACTTTTGGGACAAAATGGCGGTGGTTTTTTTGGCGTAAACTCAGCCCATCCCTTTGAAAATCCCAATGGCGCTTCTAACTTGATAGAAATGATCGCCATGATTTCTATACCAGCAGCCTTAATTTACACTTACGGTATATTTGCCAACAATATCAAACAAGCTTGGCTACTTTTTTGGATGGTGTTTGTGATTTTCGTAATTCTGGTGGGAGTCACAGCCGTGGGAGAACTGCAAGGTAATCCCCTTGTTAATAACGCTTTTGGATTAGAACAGCCTAATTTAGAGGGTAAAGAAGTTCGATTTGGCTGGGTACAAACGGCATTTTGGTCAGTTATGACTACCGCTACTATGTCTGGTGCTGTGAATGGGATGCACGATTCTTTGATGCCGCCAGGAATATTTTCGACACTCTTCAACTTGTTTATCCAAGTTATCTGGGGCGGCCAAGGAACTGGAACAGCTTACCTATTCATTTACTTGATTCTTACAGTGTTCCTAACTGGACTAATGGCAGGACGTACCCCAGAGTTTTTAGGACGCAAAATTGAAAAACGCGAAATTGTCCTCGCCAGCGTGGTGTTGTTGATTCACCCAATTTTAATTTTGATTCCCAGTGCGATCGCCTTGGCTTATCCCATCTCTCTATCTGGAATTAGCAACACTGGCTATCACGGTATTTCTCAAGTAGTTTATGAATATGCCTCAGCAGCAGCAAATAATGGCTCCGGCTTAGAAGGGTTGAGGGATAATACCTTGTGGTGGAACTTGAGTACTTTAGTTAGCTTAATCGGAGGACGCTACATTCCGATAATTGCCCTCCTGCTTTTAGCTGACGGTATGTCTCGCAAACAACAAGTACAAGAAACCCCTGGTACTCTGAGAACTGATTCTCTAGTATTTACTAGTATTACTGCTGGAGTCACACTGGTTTTGGGAGTATTGACTTTCTTTCCCGTTCTAGCTTTAGGCCCCATCGCTGAGGGTTTGAAACTAGCATCTGGCAGTTAGAAAATTTATGAGTTATAAGTCTGGAATTAAGAGAATACCAAAAAATAAATAAATTATCTTGTTTGGTAGGGTAACCCGTGCGTTGCGGTGAATCCAGCGCCGTAGGAGCGTTACTCAAACGAAGGTTTCCGGCGCTCGTAAGCGTTAGCGTTAGCGAGTCTTGTCTGCGACAACGGCAACGAGCGCCTGACTCGCTATACGTTGTCGCAACTGACGTTGTGTTAGCGATCGCGTAACGCATTCTACAAGGTTGGATCTATATTTTATTGGAAACTCCTAACTCCTAACTTTTAACTCTTACCTCTTAACTTTTAACTTTTAACTCTTAACTCCTAACTTTATTCATGAATCAAGTGGCAACTAACTTCAAAGCTAGACGGCCAAATCCTCGTTCTGGCGATCGCCGCCAAGCACGCAAAAAGGCCAGGACAAGTAATAAGTGGCTGTACTTAAGGGCAATCAGAGATGCTTTTGTCAAGCTTAACCCTAAGTATGCAATCAAAAACCCAGTGATGTTTGTGGTTTGGGTGGGGACAATCATCATCCTATTATTAACGATTGATCCCAACCTATTTGGCCCAGCCATGCAAAAGAACCCGCAAGTTTTTAACGGCTTGTTGTCGGGAATTTTATTCTTTACAGTTTGGTTTGCCAATTTTGCCGAAGCAGTCGCAGAAGGGCGGGGTAAAGCCCAAGCTGATGTCTTGCGATTAACGAAATCAGAGGCAATGGCGAAAAAACTTGCTTCCGACGGGACGATTAGTGAAGTTTCATCCACCAGCCTTAAACAAGGAGATAACATCTACGTTGTTGCTGGCGATATCATTCCCGCCGATGGCGAGGTAATCATGGGTGTTGCCTCAGTCGATGAATCGGCAATTACTAAAGAATCCGCACCAGTATTAAAAGAACCAGGCTCCGACGTTTCCAGTTCCGTCACTGGTGGGACGCGGATTATCTCAGATGAGCTAATTATCCGCATCACTACTGATCCGGGTAAAGGTTTCATTGACCGGATGATTGGCTTGCTAGAAGGGGCACGCAGTAAAACACCCAATGAAATTGCTCTGACAGTATTGCTGGCAGTTCTCAGCTTAGTGTTTTTGTTAGTTGTGGTTACTTTGCCTGCATTTGCTTACTATGTCAACAGTCCAGTTAGCGTGCCAATTTTAATTGCCCTATTAGTAGCATTAATTCCTACTACCATTGGCGGCTTATTGAGTAACATCGGCATTGCTGGTATGGATCGAGTTGCCCAACTTAATGTCATTGCCACTTCAGGGCGAGCAATCGAAGTTTGTGGTGATGTCAACACTTTATTTCTCGATAAGACAGGTACAATTACCATCGGCAACCGTTTAGCGGAAGAGTTTATTCCCATCAACGGTCATTCAATATTGGAAATTGCTAATATTGCCTGGGCTGCTAGTGTCTTTGACAATACACCAGAAGGTAAATCCATTCTGCGACTGGCAGAAAGGTTAGTAGCACGGTTTGATTTCGACTATAGTCAGGCAGAAGCAGTTGATTTTTCCGCGAAAACACGGATAAGTGGCACTAACTTGCCTGGTGGGTACGAGGCTAGGAAGGGAGCAGTAGAAGCTATTAAAGAATTTGTCCGTTTCCGCAACGGACGAGATACACCAGAATTGGATGTTGTTTACGAACGAGTTTCTCGTCTGGGAGGTACACCTCTGGCAGTCAGCCTAGATAACGAAATCTATGGGATTATTTATCTCAAAGATATAGTTAAACCTGGTATCCGCGATCGCTTTGAACAACTGCGACGGATGGGGGTACGTACCATCATGCTAACTGGAGACAACCGGATTACAGCTTCTGTCATTGCCAGAGAAGCAGGGGTTGATGACTTCATTGCCGAAGCCACACCAGAAGACAAAATCAGTGTCATTAAAAAAGAACAAGCAGCAGGTAAACTGGTTGCGATGACAGGAGACGGGACTAACGATGCCCCGGCATTAGCCCAAGCTAACGTTGGCGTTGCGATGAATACAGGAACGCAAGCTGCAAAAGAAGCTGCCAACATGGTCGATTTAGACTCCGATCCCACAAAGCTGATCGATATCATTAGTATTGGCAAACAATTGTTGATTACTCGCGGAGCATTGACAACGTTTTCCATCGCTAATGATATTGCTAAATACTTCGCTATTATCCCAGTGGTCTTTGTCGCTGCTAATTTGCAAAGCTTGAATATTATGAATTTGACTAGCCCTAATTCTGCTGTCTTATCAGCGCTAATTTATAATGCTTTGATTATTCCTACTTTGATTCCCTTGGCATTAAAGGGTGTGTGGTTTAGATCACTGACAGCTAATCAGCTACTTCAACGTAATATCTTAATTTATGGCTTAGGTGGGGTTATTGCGCCGTTTATCGCCATTAAGTTGATAGATATAGTGATTACAATTGTGGGGTTGTCTTAAGGAAAACAAAAGTACAGACGCTACGAAACAAGCGCATCCTAACCAAAGTAAAATAATAAACATTTTTACTTTTACCTGTTGAGAGAGGGAAAAAGAAAAATATGGATAAACAGGTCGATGTTTGGAAAAAGTTTCTGCCGATAGATGTAAAAGAGGCAATGTACAATGTTTGGTCGCAATGGCGTAAACAATATCTACCACTCGCCATTTTGATCTTGCTGTGCTTGAATGTGGTAATTGCCCCAGTTTTTTATGCTGTTGCTGACAGCATCTTTGAATATCCTTATACTTGGGTAAAATAATTAAAATTAAAAATTAAATTTTAATAGTAGCTGGAAAACTTTTATGGCAATTATTCGAGAAACTATCAGAGCAATATTTATAACTCTAATGCTTTGGTTGTTGACTGCAATTATCTATCCTCTAATAATTCTTGTAGTGGGTCAAGTTTTTTTGCCCTACCAAGCGAATGGCAGCATCATGGCGAATCTAAAAGGCGAACCAATTGGTTCAGCTTTGATTGGTCAAGTGTTCACATCTGAGCGATATTTCCATTCTCGTCCCAGTACAGTTAGATATAGCCAAGGCAAAAGAGCCAAGCCAACTGGTATATCTGGAGCCAGTAATCTCGCTGCAAGCAATCCAGAGCTACTCAACCGGATTCTAGAACAGGGAAATCAATTGCGAGACGAAAATCTTCAACCGATCGCTGATATAATTTATACTTCTGGTTCTGGTTTAGACCCGCATATTTCCTTGAGAGCAGCACGGCAGCAATTGACGCGGGTTGCTGGTGCGCGGGGAGTAAGAGAAGATGAGATCCTACGTTTAATTAATAAGTATACTGATGGCAGATTTTTATGGATTTTTGGCGAACCGGGAGTCAACGTTCTCAGATTGAATTATGATCTTGACTTGCAGGATATTAATCGTCAGGAAAATCCATAAATGGGGAGTAGGGAGTGGGGAGTAGGGAGTGGGGAGTAGGGAGTTAGAAGTTATCTTTGTTTGTTGCCAATACAGAACGCTTCCTCACTAAGGAGGAAAGCTTACACATACACACTTGTGAAAAACTCTGTAAGAGTAATATAGCCAATGCGATCGCTAAAGTTGCCAAGAAATATCAAATTACTCAAATTGTAATTGCAGAGAATCAGCGAACCTCCTTCGCAGGCGCTTTGCTAATCGCACTGGCAAGCCCTATTTAAAGAATTATTAACCCAAAATTTGGTGCGCTTGCTCAAAAATATAGATTTGCATATTATTGGCAGCGAAAAAATAGTTTCATCCAAATAATGGATCAAATTTGCTCAAAAACTTCAGAAGTAAAGCTTCCATGCAGACCATAGGGGATATGATGCTTGAGATGTAGCCGCGCGATTGCTCCTTTAGAGAAATCACTAGCATCCAAAATTATCACATCTGAGCGGTGATGAGCAGCATCATAAACCAAAGCTAATACCCAACCATCATCTTCCTTTTCGGAACCTGGGCGTGGGACAAAAATCGGTTCACCCACAAAACCACGGGGTGCAGCACTCCAAAATTGTCTTTCTCCAGACTCTAAATCAATTTTCAGCAATGCTTGTAAGGGAGCATTACCAGTCTCTGCATGAGCCGCACCTATATATAGATATCGATAAGGGTGTGCTACATTTGCCGGATGTATGCTGGGAAATTCACAACAACGGCTATCAATCAATTCCCGCCGGACTGTCTCATCCTTTAGATTCAGACAAAATCGCCAAAGTTGTCCAGGTGAAAGCGCCTCAAAATCAACTTGTCGAAAATCACTTTCGGGTTTAACTTCTGGTAAAGATTCGTAGCAAATAGAGTCAATCAAAACTTCGCCTCCTACCTCAAAAGCATTAACGTGGTGGAAGACGAAACCAGACTGAGTTTCCAGAACTTTTATCTCTTCTTGTCCTTCTTTGGGGGTGCGGGGAATAACTATAATTTGAGTTGGCTGATTTGGTTGAAATTTTATACATTCTCCCGCCGCACGTATTCCCAAGGCGAAAGGTATGGGGTTGAAAGTGACAGGATTTTGAAAGAAGATGCAGTAATTGGGAGTAATAACAAAATCGTGAATGAAACAGAAACCTGGAACCTTATGAGCGTGTTTATTGACAATTTCACCTGCTGAGTTTAGCTCAAAAATAGTAATGGTGGTAGATAATCCCGGCTTAATCGAGAAGTTTACCAGACAAGGTGCGTCCCCATTTTGGCCGAAACTATTTTCAACGCGGGGATGTGCAGCGAAAGCTTCACCTGCTGACAAAGCACCATTAAAATATTCATTACCCAAGGTTTCAAGAGTGTAGGGGTCGAGGCGATATGCTTCAGAAGCTTCCCACAGCGCTAGCAGTTTACCACCCCAATAGATAACATTTGTATTAGCGATATTTTTGAGTTTGAAGTCAAAAATATTAGCTAGCCAACCGCCGGGTTTTTGAGTGCCAAAAGTACCGCGATAAAGAATTTTTCCCGCCTTTTGCTCTGCTAAATAGCCAGTTGTGCGGACAAAGCGATTGCGAAAATGGGCACGACCGTTCGTAAAGGTAATTTTACTAATCATCCCATCTCCATCAAACGGGTGATGAAGAAGTTGCCCATTTACATCGAGCAAACCGGGACCATTTCTAAACAGCGTACCTTCTAATTCTCTAGGAATTTGCCCTTCTATATCATCAATCCAATAATCAAATTCTTGGGTGAGAGATTGATATCCTCCTTGCCAGTCTGCACGAGTGTAGGATTTTTCTGCAACTGGGGTTTCTTGAACTTTTGAATTTTGCATATACTTGATATCTGCTTCTCAAATATGGTAAAGATGTTCAGAAATTAGATTTTTTGAAAAACCCAAGTTCTTATAAAGTTTTAATCGTCCGGAACTTTATAAGACAATGTTGATTTATGGTTGTTCAGAAGAAACCATGACTTTTGCTAGATTCTAATATCTTGGGAGCTTTGCATCTGTATACAAAACATTTCTTTGTTAATCAACTATATTTGGCTCTGATTCTCTTAGCACTAACTCAGACATGAAATCAGGCGAAAACGTTTGTTCTTTATCCTTTGATGTCTCAGTTTGTTCTTCAGCAGCAGGTAGCCAGTTGATAAATGGTAGGGGTAGCAGTGTGCTGAGGTTAGTAATTAGCACTAATAGCCAAAGTGACTCAAAGTTAGTTGCAGTAATCCCCAGCCAATAGGTGATTAATGCCCCCAATGCTTGGGAAACCGTTCCTGCTGAATTAAATATCGACATCAACAACGCAAATAACGTTGCTTCCACTCCAGAGGGACAAAGCCTTGCTGCTAGAACCATTACTTGCATAAAGGCAATTTTTCCCATCACAGAGAGAATTAGGCTATCACCCAAACTAAACCAGTGGTCATCTATACCTAAGAGTCTGTTTGTGTGAGTGACTAACAACAGCATTGTCATCCCTAAAAGTGATGAAAGGACGGTACTCCAAGCAAAAATTACGCGAAAAGGGATGCTTTTGAGGAAACGCTGAAAAATCCAAACACCTGCTAAAGAAGCGAAACTTGTAACCAAGTTTACCCGCCCCAAAAATTCTGGTTCAAAGTGAAGTTCGTTGGTAGAGAAGTAGAAAAAGGCTGATTCAGCATTTGGGGTAGCTTGCCAGATGAAGATAAACGCCGTTGGTAGCCAAATTCTTTTTTGGGTAATGGCTTGGCGTAGCTGCCCCAGTTGATGTTTGATTGATAAAGTGTTGGTGTGGTTACTATCTTGAGTATCTTTGCTAACAGGGGACTCCGCAATTAACCAAGCTACCCCTGAGACGATAAGAGGGAATAAGGCGGTAATTCCAAAGACAGTACGGGTAGTAAAGTATTGGAGTAGCAGACCGCTAAAGTATGCTGTTATTAAACCTCCGATCGCAGAAGCACCCCAGCACAAAGATTGTAATGAACCGGCTTTCGCTTGCGATTCGCCTCTAACTCGTTCCACAACCAACGAGTCAACTATCACATCACTCATGGCGACAGAGAGAGAACCAAGAGCGATCGCTAACGTAGCTGCCCAGCTACTATGAACTATTGTGGCTAGACTCACCCAGGAAACAGTTCCTAATATCCCAGATAAAATTAAGTAAGGACGCCGACGATAGCCAAATATAGGCAAGCCATCTGAGATAAAACCAAATACTGGCTTGATCATCCAAGGTAAGAAGACGATTCCCAACAGCGCCGACACCTCGACTGGACTCAGCAGCAGTTCATCTTTGAGGAAAAAGCTAACGGCTAGACGCGATAACCCTAAAATTCCTTGGACAAAATAAACGGTGAGAATTGCAATTAACTCAGCATTGGGTTCGTTACCCAAGAAGATTTTTTGTGTTAATGAGTCTTTGACCTTGGACAAGCCAGATGATTGAAGCACCATTCGATAAATATTTTTTAAGTTTTATCTACTTTTCTATCATATCGATTCTTAAGATGTGGGCTTGAAGATCAGCTCTATCCCAAGGACTGGAGGCTGAGTAATATCGGTATCTCCAAGCTGAAGCAATCCGGGCATTGCCTAAATGTTGTAGAGTGACTGCTCATAACATAAATGGCAAAACAATTAGGGCGAGTTTACCTAAGTAAGCTCGCCCTAACTTGTATTTAATGTTGATTTTTCATTAGACTTTTGAAATTCTGCCTAGCGCAGGCTACGCCAAGTGCAGCCTGGGAATAAGACATAGAGAAAATCAGGCAAATCTTACTGAGGTGACATCAGAAGTTTAGAAGACTCTTAATATGAGCCAGAAATTGTTTTGCTTGCAAGCCGCGACACTTATGACAATTGCAAATCTGACTTTTTCTTGACTCGACGAGTCAGAACTGAAGTAGCGCCTACAAAACCAATCACAAAAACTCCTAATACAGAAGAAGACTCAGGAACTGCGACTGTAACGATATTACCAGTGATACTCTTGTAGCCAGTGGCGATCGTGTGATTATCTGATTCAAAACCAGTTCCGCCAATATTGGTGAATTGAACCTGATCAAAAGTTGCGCCAACACTGTAGAAGTTGATGAACGCATAAGGTTCTGAAGAGTTCTGACCTTTGAATGCCGAATTAGGATTACCATAGTAACTGGCTTTATTTGGTTGTTTTGCGATATAAGTAACCACATCAGCAGTGGTCATAGTTTCTACAACCTTACCTTGTGAAAGAAATGTGAGTACGTTGCTACTATCTCCCGCAGACCACCAAAGTCCAAAGTAGCTTTGTGGGGATGTCAAATTGAGTGTGGAAACCTTTTGGCCATTACCCGATCTATTTGTGTCTACATCAAAATACTTACCTGTCCCACCAGCAGCACCATATTGGTCTGGATTCATGATCAGAGTATTCTTATAGCTACCAATATTTGTTGTTCCTTCATTCCATTGAAAGCCTGTTGCACTATAGCCTTTTGTTTGTGCATCAAAATTTTGTACATGAGCATTAACAAGATTTGATAATTGTGCATTTTCTACGCCTGGGTTTTCTATTGATACCGTAAAAGATGCAGCCATTACAGGGCAGGTAACAGTAGCTAAAGATAAAACAACACTAGAAGCGATCGCGGACTTAGTTAAAATACTTTTCATCTTGCAATTCTTTTCGTTTTTTAATCTTTCGTGTTCATAGCTTTATTGTGCTATGTGCTTCGAGATTTCAACATCAGAAGGATTACTACTTTTTCAATTTGATTCCACCTAGACAAAAATGTAAATTATTCAATTTTATTTAGAGGAAAATCACTGATGTTATATTCGTTTATGTATATAGCTTTATGTAGAAACCGCAAAGTTATCAGTGCTAAATTATAAACAAGCTTTATTTATAAAAGGTGTTATTTTATCATTTGCAGGCTGCTAATTTTTTAAACTTAAAAAATTAAGAGACATTGTGCTATGTCCAATCCTTTGAAAGGCTGTGCTTATCGCTTGGGTGTTTCCAAAAAATTCGATAGAACATCTGTCCCTTATTTGAATAGAAATAAGTTATAAAATTAAACTATGTATATTAATAGTTTTTAGATTTGAATGTTGTTTTTATTAAAGAATAATAAAGATAATGGACAGTTTTGGATGACCCTATTTACTGATAAATAGAAATAAAATAGTGGTCATTGTATTAGTTTTGCCATTCTTTCCTTGCTCTGCCTACTCGTCTTTATTCCTGATTTTTCACGGTATCTGAAAAAGCTCACTTCTATTTCCCTCTTCCTTTAAGGAGAGAGACTTTGAACTTTTCTCCATCCCGTGTCGCGAGAGGGGGGTTAGGTTTTCATGGACTTTTTCACATAACGTGAAAAGTTAGGCCTTTATCCAGCCAACTATGTCACCTTAGTTTCTTGAAATGCGTAGTAACATAAATTGAACTACCTATTGCAATCAACAAAAGAATTTTTATCAATGCATCCGACTGAAGAAGTTGCTGTTTCTACTCGCGTTATCGGTTTAATTAGTGGCACATCCGTAGATGGTATAGATGCTGCGTTAGTAGAGATTTCCGGTACAGAATTGGATCTTAAAATTGCGTTACTGGCTGGGGCGACATATCCTTATCCATCTGAACTTAGAGAAACAATATTGGCGGTTGGTGCTGGTGTTGCCATCTCAATGGCAGAATTGGCAGAAATAGATGATGCGATCGCTCAAGTCTTTGCCCAAGCCGCCCAAAATATTCAAATTGGTCATCAGCCAGCTACTCTCATTGGCTCCCACGGTCAGACAGTTTATCATCGACCACCTGCGGATAATGGAATAGAGAAGAAAATCGCTCCCCACCCCCTACTAGGTTACAGTCTGCAACTAGGGCGCGGTGCCTTAATTGCCCATCTGACAGGCATTACAACTGTGAGCAACTTCCGCGCTGCTGATATCGATATTGGTGGTCATGGTGCGCCTCTTGTGCCCAGAGTAGATGCCTATGTACTTAGTCATCCCCAGGAGGGGCGCTGTATTCAAAACATTGGTGGTATTGGTAATGTTGCTTATATTCCGCCTCGGCATGGCGACTGGCTTTCAAAAATTCGCGCTTGGGATACTGGCCCAGGAAATAGTCTGTTGGATCTAGCGGTGGAACATTTAAGCGCTGGTGCTAAAACTTACGATGAAAATGGCAATTGGGCAGCCACTGGTACTCCTTGCCATCCATTGGTAGAACAATGGCTCAACCAAGACTATTTTCATCTGCCACCACCCAAATCTACTGGTCGAGAGTTATTTGGCCTGACTTACCTGCATCAGTGTTTAAAAGATGCTCAAGAATATAAACTCAATCCTGCCGACATACTGGCAACTCTCACAGAACTTACAGCTGCTTCAATTGTTCATAGTTACCGCACTTTTTTGCCGGAAATGCCACAGAGGGTACTATTATGTGGCGGTGGTAGTCGCAATTTATATTTAAAACGTCGATTAGAGTTATTGCTAACATCAATACCAGTCTTGACTACAGATGAAGTCGGTTTGAGTGCAGATTTTAAAGAAGCGATCGCCTTTGCAGTTTTAGCCTACTGGCGACATTTGGGTATTCCTGGCAATTTACCTACTGCAACTGGAGCACCTCAAGAAGTGCTTTTGGGAGAAATTCACCAAATTCACTCCTGAATCACAGGAACAATAAACAAGATAAAAAATTTCTTCATTCAGCACTGCCTCAACGCTCCGCTATCGCTAACGTAACTTAGCACTGCTATAACTGTAGTCTTGGCGGCACTCGATCAAGACAGATTTTTGTAACTAAGTTACAAAATAAAAGACAGACTATAACTGTAGTCTTGGCGGTACTCGATCAAGACAAGGAATATAGAAGGTGGCTCATACTTTTTTATTAGAACCAGGACGCTGGGCAATGCAAGGTAATTGGCTGGAACGTAATGGTATGCCAATCAGCGTCAAGGGTATGACCTTGGTCGCTTGGAATCGAGATAACTGGTTTACTATGGCTACAAAGTTGGTATTTCCAGGTAGCGATCGCTCAGAAATCTTTCTGCAATATAAGGGGCGGTTGCATGAGGGAGAGCGTCAGTATACTTTTTTACTCCAGCATAATATTCTAGGACAGGTTGAAGGTGAAGGCTGGATTGGTTTAGATACTATTGTGCAGCGTTACTGGGTAATAGGCGATCGTCAGCGTCGTAGTGGCTTTGAAACCCTACACCGAATTTCGGAAGATAGATACTACCTTAGTAGTGGTATCTTGACTGGTCATTTTTTAACTAACACAATGGAAGCTAGCCTAGAACGTCAGTCAACCAAAGGGTAGCGCTGCCTGCTGTGCGTCTAAGCTGGGAGCCGACCGAAACAACTCTACCAATGCACTCACTGCTTACTTAAGGACGAATGTCTCATAATTGACCTCAAGGAGTCATTGTTTATTCTCACTAACCTACTGAGTTGTATACTAAATAAAAAATTATCAAATTATTGTTAGACTTTTAGTGTTTTTACCGAACCGTGTAGTCTGGAGTCCAGTTTCATGAATCCTAAAGTCTCTGTCATTATTCCTGCTTACAATACTGAAGCTTATATTGCGAAGGCAATAGAGTCAGTCTTAGAGCAAACGCTCACAGATATTGAAGTTATTATAGTCGATGATGCTTCAAGTGATAAAACTGTAGAAGTCGCTAAAAGTTTTACTGACCCACGTCTCAAAGTAATAGTAAATCAACAAAACCTTGGGGCTGCTGGTGCGCGTAATCGTGCCCTGAGAGCAGCCCAAGGAGAATGGATTGCTGTGCTTGATTCAGATGACTGGTATGCTCCTGAAAGATTAGAAAAGCTCGTGTCACTGGCAAATGAAAAAAATGCAGACATGATTGCTGACGATCTTTATTTAATCAAAGATGGCGAAACATCTCCTTGGAGCACATTGATTCAAGAAAGTGAAGAACATATAGATAAAATTATCCAAATTGATATCGTTTATTTTGTAAAAACTGACGCCTATGGAGAACCAGGATTGCATCTTGGTATAAGCAAGCCTCTATTCAAACGAGAATTTTTGGTTAAGCACGGCATCGAGTACGATGATGCCATTAGGATGGGTCAAGATTTTTGGATTGATATGAAATGTTTAATAAAAGGCGCACGCTTTTTCCTTGAGCCAAAACCCTATTATTTCTACCGTTCACGCCCCGGATCTCTTGTACATAAAAGCCAATTGCCACGTCTAAATCAATATTTGAATGCTAGTAATTCTTTCATGCAACAAGATGTGGTGAAGAAAAATCCAGCTTTAATGCGTGCTATGTCTTATAATATTACAGTCTATAAAAAACATTTATCTTACTTACAAGTTGTAGAGCCTCTAAAGCAAGGGAAATGGTTAGTAGCATTGACAGAAATGGGTAAAAATCCGCGCTTCTTTTATGATTTTATTTCCCGATTGAACAATATTATCGCCCGTCGAATTCAATACTATGTGATGGGTAACAAATCAGTTTTTGATATTACTTATAACATACAGAGAGAACGAAAAACTACCAATTAGTACTATCATAGTTTTATCAATAAATAATCCATCCTTACATAGTCAGAATGAGCCTGAAGGTTAAAAAGCTGGTAAGGTAATAAGTATCTCTAATTATCCCTACTAACAAAATAAACGCAGAGAACAGCCTTGTTGGAGGTAAAAGGAAAGTACTAATTAAGCTGTGGGTCATTGCTCACTAAAGTTCAAGTCTGTCCCTCTCTCACTCCGAGAGAGACGGTTTTGAGTAGTAAAACTTCTTAAAGGTTGTTTGAAAAGTGTTTTGCTGTAACTTTAAGCACTTTTAGATCCTCCCTAGCCTTAAAAAGAGGGGAACAGGAATCAAAGCTCCCTGATTTATCGGGGAATTTTACAGGTATCTAGGACTTTTGATACCCCCAAGAAGACTTTTCAAAGAACCTCTTAGAACTCTGTGGCAAGTCTGGTGTTTCCTAATAAAGGTTTTTGGCGGATCCTAAAGCTATCTATTTAGTCAAAATTGGGCAAACTAAAATTACACCACAATGAAAGTGCAAAATGGTATAAAGCGTCATTATAAATTTACTCTTTCTGCTTGTTTGATCTGACATATTGCACCAGTTGTAATAAATGTCCCGGTTGCAAACTGCTAAATAATGCTTTCAATATTCTAAAAGAGGGCTGAAACAAGCTAGTACAGCACCGCGTAAATAGACCAACGATGCAAAATCGCAAAAAGCCTAGTATATAAGTTTTTTATCTTTTAGCTTCCATTTCTGCCTTGTGGTATGAACCTAGAAAACCATTTCAGGGCGCAATAATTCAGATATCAGTTTGAATGCACTTTTCCTCCTAAACACTTACAACCTGCTTTTGGATTCAAATTCTCTATGTCAGACCCCAACATTGGTCGCTTACTAAGCAAACGCTACCAACTCCAGGAGTTAATCGGTACTGGAGCAATGGGTCGGGTTTATCGTGCTAAAGATACTTTGTTGGGAGGTGTACCTGTTGCGGTTAAGTTTCTGGCGCTATCAATCCAAAATGAAAAGATGCGATTGCAAGACCGCTTTGAGCGAGAAGCAAAAACCTGTGCTTTGCTAGGGCAAAAAAGCATCCATATTGTCCGAGTTATGGACTATGGCGTAGATGACAATAACACCCCCTTCTACGTCATGGAATACCTACAAGGGCAAAGCCTAAACAATATTATTCGCAAGCAACGACTGCCTTTACCAAGATTTCTAAGTATGGCACGTCAACTCAGCCTGGGCTTACAGTGCGCTCATGATGGCATTCCAGTTGAGGGCAATATTTGTCCAATTATCCATCGTGATGTCAAGCCAAGCAATATGCTGGTGATTCAAGATCCCAGTTTCGGAGAATTGGTTAAGGTTCTAGATTTTGGTATTGCTAAGTTATTACAGTCAGATGGCGACCATACAAAATTCTATTTGGGGACATTGGCTTATTCTTCTCCCGAACAGATGGAGGGTAAAGAATTAGACAACCGTGCTGATATTTATAGTTTGGGCGTCATGATGTTCGAGATGCTCACAGGCAAAATGCCACTGGTGGCACCAACTCACTCTTTTGGAGCATGGTATAAAACACATCATTATCAAAAACCACGTTCTTTTACTGAGGTTGCACCCGGATTAGAACTACCAAAAGAAATCGAAAATTTGGTGATGAGTTGTCTAGCTAAAGTAGCACGCGATCGCCCCCAAAATATCGCTGAAATCCTCAGAGTTTTAGTATCTCTAGAAAAGCCTGACCATACAGGCAAAATTAAGCAAAACAGCCATGCCCTAGTTCCTGCTATTACAGTAAACAATGAGCTTGAACAAAAGGCAAAAGCCGATTTGCAGGTTTCCTGGTCAAACGAGGAAATTGCCCGGACTATTTCATGGCCTCAAAATAAACCAGTTGCCGATATTGTATTTCCCCAGACCATTCATACCAATGGAGAGGTTTTACCAGCTCTGTGGGTGATGCTACCGCAAGAGGAAATTCAAAAGCGCTTACTCTGTACCCGCTATAACCAATTTCTTTTCATTTCTATCCCCTATCCCATGCTGTTATGGATTACTGTCATCTACAACCGCAAACATGGCGCTAAATGGTTACCTTACTACCTTGATCTCAAAACCAGTTTTGGTAAAGAAATTACTCGGTTACTACAGCATACAGGTTACTATCGCTTGTTATTCTTTGCACGAGAAACACCAAATCGCTGTACCCATATCTTACTTTCCAGCGTTGCTTCTGCCCAACGCCAACGGCTGCAAGAGTGGGTTGCAATGAGCAACACATTGATGTCCTCTGCTGATCCACAAATTAGTAAAAGCCTTCTTAAAAAGGAGTATGAAAAGATTAAGCCTCAAATTCTCGCAAAATTGGAAAGTATTGATACAGATTCTCCACACGATCTTTCTAACTAGGAATAATTTCTTAGATGTTACATCTTTTAGATGTAGCCAAGGGGTAGTCACTCAAAGTATGTAAACTTTTATAAACAAAATATGTATAAAGATGTAACTTCTAGTTATATGTATAAAGAGTGAAAAAAATAGCTGCCTAATCACGGCTATCTAAATTCTCTCTCAATCTTCCTGTGTATATAATAATTAAGGCAGATTGTAATCTTACGTAGCTATAGTTCGCACATTGGATTGAACCAAAAGCAAGTCTGGCTAAGTTAAACAGCAAATTTTACTACAAAATTAAGGTAAGTTTAGGCTGTAGCAGATATGTCGTCGAAAAGCTTATTCATTGTTAGTTAATTTTTTGAGTTGAATTTTTGCCCAAATTTTACGTAATTGGTAATCGAAGTTGACGCCCCGACATCCCCAGCTCTTTTCCGCCTTGGAACCAAGCAAGAGAAGGAGGTCGCCCACTGCGACAGTAGAACGACTCTATGCCATAGTGGAACCGGAATCTAAGCCCCACTGGTGCTTAAGAAGTTCTTGATAAGTTGCCTCGCGCACTACCATTTGCTCATAGAGCTTAACCAAAAAGTCTTTAGCTTGCTCGTGGCTCATGTTTTGCACCTGAGTAGCAAATGAGCAGATGCTGAATTGCTGTTCCAAGGATAGTTTCATTGGCTGGTTCATAATTAACTCCGAAAAACAACTTGTAAAGGTGATATCGTTTACAGAAGTCTAAATGGCATAATAATTGGGCTGATAAATGTCCAACATTTTTTCCTCCGTATTACGAAAGATAACAATTGTTTGACACATTGCCCACATCCAAAGTGTGGACTTTTTCTGCTCTGATATCTTGCACCTAATCCTACTGATATACCACCCAAGTCAGTTGAGCCATATTCCGGAAAATAGGCTTGTTTTGCCTAAGGTTAGGTATAAATACCTCCCTGAGTCCTTTCTGCTTTGCACAACTCTCCTTTGAGGAGAAGCTGAGGTGTGATCCTTAGCCCTCGATAGTTTTTCCTAAACAGAAAAACTAAGATACTGTCTCCCCTAGTATGAAGGAAGCTTTAGAGGGTAGGGATTTTAAGGATATTGGGAAATAAATGGTAATAAGCGTGAATTATAGTCGCTTTACCTGATTATGTGCAAGATGTCAATTTATCAATTTATGCAAATTTAGCCTCATTAGGTTAATTTTGAGGCTAAAAGTATTTGTATCAAATTGTAAAAATGAAAAATGCTCACGCTGAACAAATTGCTGAGTATATTTACCGGATTAGTCATTTGTCAATTGTCCTTTGTTATTGGGCAATAACCCATGACTAATGACTATTTTCTTCAAGTGAGACGATGACAACTGTGATGTTATCGTGCCCTCCGTGGTCTTTGGCAGCCTCAACTAGAGAGATGGCGGCTTTATCAAGCCAAGGAGTGTCTTGGAGGCAGCTAGCAATCTTTTGTTCGACAAGTTCTTCTGTTAGACCATCACTACATAACAGCAAGCGATCGCCAATCTTGACATCTAGTGGTTGCAGATCAATCTGATGCAAGTCTTCACGCCCTAAACAGCGCGATAATACATGACGAAAAGGATGCGATCGCGCTTCATCTAAAGTGATGTCACCGATTTTGATTGCTCGTGCTACCCAAGTATGGTCTTCTGTTACTTGTTCTAATTGCGACTCTCGGAAGCGATACAGCCGGGAATCGCCAACATGACCGCACCAGGGTGTCTCTGGGGAGCGAAAAACCACAGCTACAACCGTTGTACCCATATCGGCGCGTTCGGGATGATTTTGCTGATCCTGCAAAATCGCTTCATTGGCACCCCACAAAGCTTGCTCTAGCAATTCTTGGGAAGACTTAGGAGATTGCCAATTTGCTACCAAATAGTCCTGAATTTCTTTAGTGGCAATCCGACTTGCCTCTTCACCTCCGGCATGACCACCCATGCCATCAGCAACAACGAAAAACCGCCCCTCTGGGTCGATATAGTAAGCATCCTGATTATTAGAACGAATAAGTCCCGGATCACTAAAACCCGTGAAATTAAGTTTCATAATTTTTTCGTACAACAATTAATACATACGATCGTAACGGTCAAGGCGTAAAAGTAGTCGGATCAGAATCACTGAAAGCCCTGCTGCAATTAAACCAGGCACTAGCGCCCACCATAGATATTTGGTGGTAACCACTAAAATCGTAGCTGAAAGTGTGAAACCACTGATTAACAGAGCATAGCTCATTGAGAGCTGAATACTGCTTTGCCGTCGCAACAGCCGTTCAGTTTCTATAGACCGAACGCGGAGGCGCATATCTCCCCGTTCTAACTTCTCTAGCGTGTCCTCTAACCTACGTGGTAGACCAAAGGCAGTACTACTTACTTGAGCTGCTTGACGACTTAATTCGTTAATAAAGCTATTTCCCTCAGAACCATTCATATCGGTCATAAGCTGCATTGCATATGGTTTGGCAACTTCCATAAAGTTAAACTCTGGATCTAAACCTTTACCTACCCCTTCTAAGGTAGAAAAGGCTCGCATCACAAAAGTGAAGGTTGCTGGAAATCTAAATGGCTGATTATAAGCTATTTCGTAAAGGTCGTCACTAATTGCTGCGACTGATTGGTTTTCAAAAGGCTTATCCATGAAATGATCCAGCATATACTGGACGGAACGCCGGACTGGGCCCATGTCATCGGTTGGTGCGATCGCGCCTAATTCGATCAGAGACTGAACAACGCGATCACCATCTTTTTGGGCAATACCAAACAGTGTTTGCATTAGTCCTTCACGGACATTTGACTTAATCCGCCCCATCATGCCGAAATCGTAGAATATCAAAGCACCAGTTGCACTAATGGCAATATTGCCTGGATGAGGATCGGCGTGGAAAAAGCCACTGTTGAGCAATTGTAGTAAGTAGGCTTGAGCGCCTTGACGAGCGATCGCCTTTCGATCCAAACCTGCTGCTTCTAAAGCTTCGTATTGGCTAATTTTAATTCCAGGGAGATATTCTAAGGTTAAGACTCTAGAAGAAGCATAACGCCAGTAAACTTTTGGGACATTCACCCAATCGTAACCGCGAAAGTTCCGGCGAAAGGTATCAGCATTACGACCTTCATTGAGATAATCAATTTCTTCCCAAAGAATTCGACAACATTCTTCATAAATACCTAACCAATCTCGCCCCCGTCCCCATTTGGGATGGTTTTGAAAGTAGCGGGTGATTCCCTTGAGAATCTGTAAATCTATTTCAAATAATTTTTTTAGTCCAGGACGTTGCACCTTGACAACAACTGATTCCCCACTATGCAGCACAGCTTTGTGTACTTGCCCCAAGCTAGCAGCAGCTAAAGGAATCGGTTCAAAATTATGGAATAGTTCAGGAATTTTCTTGCCTAGTTCTCTCTCTATGGTCGCTTCTACTTGCTCATAGCTAAATGCCGGTACTTTGTCTTGTAACTTGGCTAGTTCGTCTACATATTCAACAGGGAATATATCAGCGCGGGTAGAAAACAATTGCCCTACTTTGATAAAGGTTGGCCCTAAATCTAGCAGGGTATTACGAATCCAAACCGCTTGGGTTTTGCGTCTTGCAGCTTGCTTTGCCTCAGTCACACCACCCGGATAACTCCAAGATTTGTTGTATCGCCAAAGTTTGAACAATAAGGTCAAGACAAAAGACCAAATGTCCACAAAACGCCGTCTGCTAGAGTATTGTTCCCGATTCCAACGGTATGCTTTATCTGAATAACCTTGTTCCATAAATTACTTTGTGTACCGTTGGTTTGCAACCGAATCACTTGGAAGAAAAGACACTCTGATTCCTAAACTGTTCTTTTTAAGTGTCATTTGTCATTTGTGCATAATTTTTGACCAATGACTTATGACTAAATTTATGCAGAAGTTCTGCGATAATGTTGCAATTCTGTGCGTAACAGGGCAATTTCTGCTCGCAATTCATCAATATCTGCTTGCAAGTCACCTGAATCAGAACTGGCTTGCCGAGTACCTGTGGTAGATTGACCAGCATTAGCTGCTTCTGCTGACCGATTTGCCCGCTCTATGACTTCTTCTGTAAACTGGCGCAACTGTTCTCTAGCTTCTGCATCAAATTTGCCCAGATCGCTCAAAGCATCGGTCAAGGCGACCTCTAAACGCTCATTAACTACTTCGGCTACTGCTCTGCCTACGAAAAAGGCTTGTACTAGTGGGTTACTCATAAATTTTTGTTACGTTGATCCGCAAGAGAATTATAACTTGCCTGTATGCTTTACGGCTTCTGCTGGGGAGTTAGAGATTTACATGACTTAATGTGCGACTTCAACCTTGGCCAATAGCATTGGCAGAGTTTGCGGGCACACAAACCAGAGCTACATCGATTTGGAATCACATATATCGTGATATTCCAGCAAGTTTCGATAATATTGCTCTGGTGTACTGGGCAAATAGGTTGTCATTTGCAAGGTCTGCTCTTTCAATATCCGGGTTATTAGTTGGCTCATCGAGAATCAGCAGTTCGATTTCTAAAATACTGATCATAGCGATGCCTGCGGCGGGCTACGCCTACGCTAATCTTGCCAATTCACCACCATTCAACATAAAGGTGCTTTTGTGAATGTCATTATATTTAAAGAGAAAGTTTCAAAAAAACTCGTTAAATCTGAATTGAAAGATAAGCTAAATAGTAAGGATTGCACTGCAATATCTGATTGATGAAAATTTTAATTCTATGTATCAAAATTAAATTAAGCTCTGTTAAAATTAACCTATAATTAATTGATGCTAGATTGATTCTATGACCATCACCCAAAAATTAGAATCTCAAGAAGACATCTCGAAAGATGTAATATTTCCACCAAGTGATTTATATAGTGACGAACCTCCCTTGGAAACAGAACTGCATCTACGACAAAACTAGAAGAAACCACCGCAAAAGCACAAGAAAAAACAGAACGTTTAGCGGCTAAATTGCGGGAGTTAAATATCGATCTAGATACAATTTAGACAGTCTAAACGAGTGCGATTACTTACGGTATGCTACGCGATCGCTAACTACAATACTGCTAAAATAAATCCATAACTACTTGATGCCGTATCCATTCTATGACCATAGCTCAAGAATTAGATTCTCAAGAAGGCATCTGTCAAGATGTTATATTTCCCCCCGGTGATTTATATAGTGATGAGCCTCCCTTGGAAAGCGAACTACATCTACGGCAAATAATCTTATTTTTGCAATGTCTGGAATGGCTGTGGCGAGATAGGAATGATTTTTATGCGGCGGGAAACTTGACTGTTTACTACAGTCCGCACCAACGAAAATCAGAATTCTTTCGGGGACCAGACTTTTTTGTAGTGTTGGGAACTGAACGCAAAACCCGAAAAAGTTGGGTAGTCTGGGAAGAAGATGGCAAATATCCCAATGTAATTGTAGAAATTCTCTCTGATTCAACAGCTAATAGTGACAAAGGTTTAAAGAAAACAATTTATCAAGATACCTTCCGCACACCCGATTATTTTTGGTTCGACCCTTACACACAAGAACTTGCGGGATTTCATTTAGTAGATGGACAATATCAACCTCTACAAGCAAGTGAACAAGGATATTTGTGGAGTCAACAACTAGGGTTATATTTGGGAGCTTATCAGGGATTATTGCGGTTTTTTACACGAGATGGTCAACTAGTACCAACACCTGAAGAAACGGCAGAACAAGCAGAACAAAAGGCAGAACAAGCAGAACAAAAGGCAGAACAAGCAGAACAAAAGACAGAACGTTTGGCAGCAAAACTGCGCGAGTTAAATATCGATCCAGATATAATTTAGATTACTGCGATCGCCTCACTAATTCATTTAGGATGGTGTTGTGCTAAAAACTCCTCAGCTTCCGTCCTATCTTTAATCACTCCATCTAAGGTTGCAGCAACTACATCATCTAATATTTGCCGATATTGGGGCCCTGGTTTGTAGCCAAGTTTCTTTAAATCATTGCCATTCAATAGTGGCTGCATATTCGCCCAAACAGTGAAATATTCCCAAATTAAATGTCTAATCTCTCGCGGACTTTGCAAAGCAATTAAAATCAGCATTGGTAAGTCGTACTGTCGCAACAACTGCACTATCTGACTGGGGCGTTGCAAAGTAGGTAATAATGTCATCACTTTTATTTGCACTTGAGCTAAATTTTTCAGCCTAGCAATGCTATCCTCTTGCAATTGCAGATTTTTTGCTACTTTTACCCGATATTGTGGCGCTAGGCAGGCGATTAACGTTTCTAAACGCATTTGCCAGTGAATGAGAGTTTGTTCAGCATCAAATCGCCGCAAGCAGCGTTCTAGCAAACGTAATTGTCGTAGGAGTTCTGCGTCTAGTTTGAGGGTAGGATGGATACATTGCAATGCCCCTAAGTTATCGAGTAACTGCAAAGCTGATTTCCAGTAGGGGGCTTCTAGAATGTGTTTTAATTCTGTTTTTAGTCGAGTTTGCAAGGCTGGAGTTTTGCTATTCTCTTGAGCAGTGCGATCGTAAACGCCACTGTTGATGGCATAGCGGATAAACTCTTCAGTTTGCGGTTCAATTTCAAATCCGAAGCGCACGGCGAAGCGCACACCGCGATAAATGCGGGTGGGATCTTCGATAAAGCTGTTGGGGTGTAAAACCCGAATTTGCTTGGCTTGTAAATCGAGTAAACCGCCAAAGAAATCGAGTAATTCACCAGCACGGGAATTAGTGAGGCGCAAGGCGATCGCATTGATGGTAAAATCTCGACGATACAAGTCTTGACGAATAGAACTAGCCTCAACTTCTGGATTCGCCGCCGGGTAAGGATAAAATTCTGTCCTAGCGGTGGCAATATCTACCCATAGAGAATCTAATTCTGGGTCTTTATGCCACAACAAAGCAGCAGTTTGAAAAACCCCGTGGATTTCTAAACGAGCCGCAAGGTAAAGTTGTTGGAGCGCTTTTGCTAATTCCACACCAGCGCCAACATCTGCTGATTTGTGAAAGCCATCAACCACAAGGTCAATATCTTTAATCATCAAGGTGCCTGCTGCTGCTTGGGTTAATAGCAAGTCCCGCACCGCACCCCCTACTAGATAAAGATGCCAACCCCGTTTCTCTGCCTCTTGCGATGCTATGGTGAGCAATTGCCAAAGTTGCGGAGCAAGGCGATTTTGCAACTCAGTGGTGAGAGGAATTTTGAATTTTGTTAGCGTAGCGTAAGCCTTCTCTACGAGAGGCTCCGCCAACGGCATGGCTTCTCTACGAGAGGCTGCGCCAACGCTTAGAGCGAGTCCGTAAGCGTCATTTTGAATTTTGAATTTTTGCTCATCCTCTTCGTCTTCATCTCTTTCCTGATGTAATTCCCGTAAGACATCAGTACGAGTTACAAGACCAACTAACTGCTCATTCTTCAATACTGGTAAGCGCCCAATGTCGTATGTCACCATCAGCGCTTCAATTTGTGGCAGTGTTGTATCTGGTGTAATCGTTTTGAGATTCGTAGTCATATAGCCCTTGACTGGCGCATGACTAAATCCGTGGTGCAGGGCAATATCAATATCCCGTCGCGAAATAATACCTACTAGTTGACCTTGGGCATCGACTACAGATAAACCAGAGTGTCCATAGCGTAATAAAATGCGCTGGGCTTCGCCAATAGTAGTTTCAGGCAGAATCGTGCGGACAGGAGAAGACATTAAGTCCCTAGCAGTGAGGGGATGGGGAATTTGTGCTTTTACCCCGTCAAGAAGTTGTTTTAATATTGCCTGTGAATCAACTCCCCTTAAGTTTAGCGATGCGGCTTGTGAATGACCGCCGCCACCTAGAAGTTGGAATAATAAGTTAAGATTCGTTTTGGGAATTTGCGATCGCCCAATTACAGTTAAGCGTGAATCACTTTCATCTAAAGCATATTCATTAGCCAACAGTAGGGCATCAATTTCAGTTAATTCCACAAGTTCCGATGCCAAACTCGATAACCCAGGCACAAAATTTTTAGTTTTTAGAGTTACCCAAGCAACCGTATATCCATGTAGAGAAAGATATTCTAAATTTTCCAGCGATTCAGTTAATAACTGCTGCAATTGCACAGACAAACCAGGGTCACGGTAGGTGGAAATTACCGATAAACTCGCACCTTGTTGCATTAACCAAGCCAAAGCTAGGGCATCCCGTGGTGTGGACTGGTCATAAGTCAAAGAGCCAGTGTCAACGTGGATACCTAAAGCCATCACTGTGGCTTCGGCAGAAGTCAAGGAAATTTCCTGTTGTTGCAATTGCTCAACGATTAAAGTTGTGGTTGCTCCTACTGAGGAAATATATGATTCCGTAGCCGGAATATTTGATTCTTGTCCTAAGTGATGGTCATAAATTATAATCTCTTTAACATGGGGTAAATCTAACCACTCAGCAGCTTTACCCAAGCGATCGCGCTGTTGCGTATCCACCACAGTCAAAGAACGAATTTTTTCTGAATTCACCGAACGGCGTTCAATTAGGGGATATTCATCCCGATGCAATGCTAAAAAATCCCTTACAGGAGGGTGAGAACCGCCACTCAGCACAATCTTACTTCCCGGTAATAGGCGTGTTAATCCTACCGCAGCCCCTAGTGCGTCAAAATCTGCTGTTGTGTGGCAAAGAATTAAATCCATAGTATTTAAGAGTCATTGGTCATTGGTGCTTAAACAAAGGACGAATGACTAAAAATATTGTAATTTTTGGTAACTGAAAAATAAGAAAAAAGTATCAGTGTTGCCATTTAGCTAAAATAGGCAAAAGCCTGACCCTTTAACCCTCAGAGTCAGCACCCTAATTGTCAAATATTCTAAAATAGATGAGCAGGGCGTTGTATGATTTAAGTGATTACTCGCCGCCACGGTCGTTGATACACCTAGCTTACTGCCCTCTAGGAAACCTACGTAAAACGTTGGAAAACGGGAAACGAGTAAGCGTCCTTTCAAAGAATGCAAATTTACCATTGGTTGACACATCAGCGCAAAAGTCATAAGCAATTCATCCTGTGTCGTAAAATTTGTGGGGTACGAAAGGAAGAAAAAATCAAATTTTTGACCGTGGGGGATCAACGAGGACATAAAACCAGAGCTTCTGGAAATGTCCTATGTAATAGCAGGAGTCACGCTCGTTGCCTACACTGTACACCTTACTGTTAGTGTAGGACATATCACTATTTCGCTGTATTGGGAGAAGCAAAAATGACCATAATATTCCAATTCGCTTTGATAAGCCTAGTTCTATTGTCTTTTGTCCTGGTTGTTGGCGTCCCCGTTGCTTACGCCACCCCCCAAAATTGGGTTGAATCTAAAAAACTGCTTTGGGTTGGTTCCGCCGCCTGGATTGGTTTGGTATTTTTAGTTGGTTTGTTAAACTTTTTTGTCGTGTAGGCGACGGCTTCGCTCTGGCGCAGGCACATAATATAAGAACTAGAGGGGCAGAAAAGCCAAGGTCAAAGACCAAAGGAAAAAAGGAAAGATTTTTTCCGATTTCCTTCTTTCTAACTGTGCTTTCCTGCTCCTCTACATTTAAATAAGAAATGTATATTGGCCAGAACTATAGTTGATTAAGAGGCAGTCATGGCAGTTTTCGAGGGAACTTTTACCCAAACGGAGCCTTTGCGGTTTGCAGTGGTGATTGGTCGATTTAATGACCTAGTTACCGGAAAGCTGCTAGAGGGATGTCAAGATTGCTTGAAACGCCACGGTGTAGATCCTAACCCCCAAGGTAATCAGGTAGACTATGTTTGGGTTCCGGGAAGTTTTGAGGTACCTTTAGTAGCTCGTCAACTAGCACTTTCCCATCGTTATGATGCTGTAATTTGTCTAGGTGCAGTCATTCGAGGACAAACACCCCATTTTGATTATGTATCCGCAGAAGTTTCTAAAGGCATTGCCGCCGCTAGCTTTCAAACTGGAGTGCCAGTAATTTTTGGCATTTTGACAGTAGATACTATGCAGCAAGCTTTAGAACGGGCAGGCATCAAAGGTAATCATGGCTGGGATTATGCCCTAAATGCCCTAGAAATGGCAAGCCTCATGCGGCAACTGCGTTCTAACCTAGCAGAGCCATATTCTCGTAATAGCCAGTCTTTGCCAGCTTCTTTTCAAAGCGCTAGCATAGGCAATTTAACTGCGGAGTCAGAAGAACTCGGCTAGGGCGTGTCATTAGTCATTTGTCCTTTGTTATTCACTAATGACCATGACTAATGACTAAAAAAAGGAGTTGACAATTAGGGATAGATATGAGATATTGATATATGGCAATTGATTGCGGGTGTAGCTCAGTGGTAGAGCGTCACCTTGCCAAGGTGAATGTCGCGCGTTCGAATCGCGTCACCCGCTTCCGACTAAAACCTCTTGAAATTTTAAGTTCAAGAGGTTTAATGTTTTTAATGGTCTGGCAAGGGAACTTTGCTGAGTTTATGGAAAGAAAATCAAGCTCTTTTCTTGCCCTACTTCCCATGCTTCCTCTAATCCCCTTGCTTGCCTTCACCCATCATTTTTTGGGTTGGTCGATTGAACTTTTTGCCGATTCACGCTGTACTCCTGTGAATTGTTATCAATATTGTTAGTAATGCCAACTTTTATGAATTTCATAGACAGGTAAAATATAAAGTAATTTAGATATGGTGAAACTATCGTATTCGTAGATAGATTTTACCCATCTAGTAAAACTTGTTCAAATTATGGGGGAATTTATATGCACGGATAGTTAAGTCATGTCTGGGCGTTAAGGGATAACTAATCCCATGCTCCCATTGAAATGTCAGCTAATATCTAGCTTTGTCTAGATTTTATTTAGTAGAAGGAAATTTTAAATAAGATTGTCAGCTCCGGGGAAAGACTACAAACAGAAAGCTCCGTACTGATTGAGAATTAGGATACTTAGAGTTTGCTGCATCTACTGGTTGCAATCATGGTGATGTTTGCATCACCAATCTATCTTTATAAAAAGAGCAATCTCTAATAGCAGAAGCCTCTAAGGCATTTACCATAAAGATTATATTGTCGTAGTTCGTGTAAAACACGCTCAAGTTACTATAACGCTTGTGCAATCTCAAAAACCTGAAAAAATAGATTTCAATACTGAATACCCCTGTCCCTGTCGTCGCCGGGGTCAGTTAATTCCGATTACGCTGACAGAAGCATTTGGTTGCGATCGCTGTCAGCAAATCTTTGTAGTAGAAGATAATGGTCATGTCCTAGAACAACTTTCTACCACCTATCCCTACAAACGGGCTTGGCGTTGGATGGGGAATAGTTGGCATGTTGTCCATCCCCGCTTGGGAGAAAGCTATCTGCCTATAGCACTTGGCATTATTTTCGTGCTAGTGATTATATGGCTGCCATTAGCGCTGCGATTAGCAAATGGTTCCAGCATCATTGCTTGGGCAATGGTAGCGGTGCTATTAGCTATTCTGCCAGCACTCATGGTTTGGCTTACCTACAGACGTTAACTCAATGACTGTTGAAGTTTTAGATGACCACCCCGAACCGATTACTAGCGCCCAACGAGCCTATCAAGCTTCCCTAAAGCTAGGGATCACAAAGGGAGCAGACCGGAGCCGTGCAGTACTGGCGATGGCACAAGCCATTGAGCGCTCATTTGACGACATTCTAGAAGCCAATACCTTGGATTTAGAAACCAGTCGGGAAATGGCAGTGCCAGAGTTGATACTAGACTGGCTAAAGCTGACTCCCACAAGGCTAGAGATGACCGTAGATATCTTACAACGGTTGGGGGAATTATCAGATCCGCTACGGCGCGTCAGAACTGCTGATTATCAACTGGAAGATTCCCAAAGTTACACCCAGCTAATGCCTTTGGGAGTGATTGGATTTATTTATGAAGCGTTCCCAGATTTAGGGGCGATCGCAGCAGGTTTTTGTATCAAAACTGGCAATAGTATCATTCTCAAAGGCAGTACTGAAGCTAGCCATTCTAACGCGGTCATTGCTGAAGTAATCCAAAGTGCGATCGCCCAAGTTGGTTTACCTACAGGCTGTCTAGAACTGATCACAGCAGAACATGGTGCTTCAATTCGGGATTTAGTTACCCAAGACCAGTACCTGAATCTAGTGATTCCCTACGGGCGTTCCAGCTTGGTACAGCAGGTAGTACGGCAGTCTACTTGCCCAGTCTTAAAGTCAGCAATGGGTAATTGTTATCTCTACTGGTCGCTCAATAGCAGCTTAGAAATGGTGCGCTGGATAATTCTTGATAGCCATCAGAGCGAACCAGACCAAGTTAATGCGATTGAAAAAGTACTTATTCATCGCCAAGCTTTACCATCCTCCTTGGCAGTTCTGTGGAACAGCTTAATGGAAAAAGGCTTTGAAATTAAAGGAGATGCAGAATTAGTAGAAGCCTTTCCCCAGTTGCAGCTCGTGAAGGAAAGCGAATGGGGAAACCCTTATTTAACTAAAACAGTAGCTTTTAAATTGGTGGATAGCTTAGAGGGTGCGATCGCCTGGATTAATGAACACAGCAGTGGTCATGCCGACTCCATCGTTACTGAATCCTACCAGGAAAGTCGGCAGTTTGCTTTAGGAGTTAACAGTGCCTCTACCTACATCAACACTTCCCCGCGTTTTTCCCGTAATCCCTCACGGGGAGATTCAGTGTTTCTCGGTATGTCTAACCAAAAAGGTCATCGTCGGGGATTTATCAGCCTAGAAACATTGACTACCGTTAAGCACATTGTTCAGGGAAATGGCAGATTTTAAATAATTCGTAATTAGAAAAAGGTTTGATAAGAGTGCTGGTAGTACCAGTTTTGTTTGAGTGGAGGATATTATAAATCCCCTATACCTAATGCCCCAATCCACTTTTAAACTTAACAAAATCTTAATTACTGCTTGATCCTGGTTTGCTAGGCTCCTTGTGTTTGGTTGAGCAGCAATTAGGAGACAAGTCAAATCAAGTCACTATAGCGCTTCTGGGTTTAGTTGAATACAGACCTAACCCCCAGCCCCTTAAGAGCTAACGTTGGGGAGTATGATTCAAAGTCTCTATCCTTTTAGGAGCTACGGTGTACACACAAGTCGAATTACCCCCCTTAATCCCCCCTTATAAAGGGGGGAAATGAGATTTCCGATTCCCTCCCCTTCACAAGGGGAGGGTTAGGGTGGGGTAAAACCTTGGTTAATCAGCTATTTCAGACTTGTGTGTACACCGTAGCCTAAAAGGTGAGAGGAATGGAAATGAGGTCAAAGTATATTGCATACAACTGAGAACCGCTATATTTGTGCTTTTCCAAAATGACCCTCCTAAATGCCAACTGTATTTACATCTAGGTAGGGTGAATATGGAACTTATGGATGGTAAGCACCTGCTAGCAAATCGTTGCAGACGGCGGAGTTTTTTGTTGGGTGCAGGATTCTTAACGGGATTAACAATTGCTAGTCAATGGCATCCGGTATTGGCTAACTCAAGGTTTTCTGATTATCCGTTCAGTCTTGGTGTTGCCTCTGGTGATCCTTTGCCAGATGGTGTTGTTATCTGGACACGACTGGCTCCAAATCCACTCTCTGGAGGTGGAATGCCATTGGTAAATGTCCCAGTACGGTGGCAAGTTGCCCTTGATGAAAACATGAGACAGGTTGTGCGGCGAGGAACAGTGCTGGCAACACCAGAGTTAGCCCACTCAGTTCATGTTGATGTGCGTGGGTTAGACCCTAACCGTTGGTACTGGTATCAATTTCAAACAGGCAGGGAAGTTAGCCCCATTGGGCGGACTCGCACAGCACCAGCATTTTATGGTTCTATCTCACAACTGAATTTTGCTTTTGTCTCTTGTCAAGACTGGCAAAATGGCTACTATACGGCTTATCGGCATTTGGCTGAGGAAGACCTTGACCTTGTGGTTCATCTGGGTGATTATATTTACGAATACGGGCCACAAACTGGTGGACCCCGCCAGCATAATAGTCCAGAAATCATTACTCTTGACGACTACCGCGATCGCCACGCCCTGTACAAAACTGACCCGAATCTCCAAGCTGCTCATGCTGCTTTTCCCTGGATTGTCACTTGGGATGATCATGAAGTTGATAATAATTATGCCGACTTAATCCCCGAAGATGACCAAACCCAAGAGGCTTTTAGGAAGCGGCGAGCCAATGCATACCAGGCTTACTACGAACATATGCCCCTACGTCAGTCTTCATTGCCCAAGGGCCCAGATATGCTGCTTTATCGACGGTTCACTTTCGGTAATTTAGCTGAGTTTAATGTACTAGATACGAGGCAATACCGCACTAACCAACCTTGTAATGATGGACTTAAGCCTCGCTGCCCCCAAGCTTTTGATCTCAATGCTACGATGACTCGCTCAGAGCAAGAGCAGTGGCTACGAAAAGGGTTAGATCAGTCGCGATCGCGCTGGAATGTGATTGCTCAACAAACTATGCTAGCCGAGTACAATTTTAATAGTAGTCCAGGTTCGGGTGTCTTCAATTTAGATCAATGGGACGGTTACGTAGCTGAACGTAATCGGCTCTTGAGTTTTCTAAACCAGCGCCAACCTTCTAATCCAGTAGTGATTACCGGAGATATCCACTCTAGTTGGGTACATGACTTGAAGCTTGATTTTAATAACCCAAACTCAGCGACGGTAGGTACTGAGTTTGTAGGAGCCTCAATTACCTCTGACTTTCCCGCCCAATTCATCGCTCCAGTTCAAGCTTCCCTACCCAACAATCCCCATACAAAGTTTTTTGATGGAGCCTTCCGGGGATACGTCCGGTGCAACCTTACCCCACAACGCTGGCAAACTGACTACCGTGTTGTATCAAGCATTATTGACTTGAATACCTCTATCAAAACCCTAGCTTCCTTTGTAGTCCAAAACGGACAACCAGGAGCGCATCTAAGTTAAGGGAAGTTCGATAAACCCTCCCTGAGTCCAACTAAAGTTCAAGTCTTTCCCTCTCCGAGTCGGCTACGGTGTACACACAAGTCCTCTAGAGTTGTCTCACAGGCTTTTGATCCCCCCAATCCCCCTTAAAAAAGGGGGCAAAAACCTCTCAAAATCCTCCTTCTTAAGGAGGATTTAGGAGGATCTACAACATTTTGTTTTTGTACAGAGATGTGTGTACACCGTAGCTCCGACTCGGAGAGGGACGGTTTTACGTAGTAAAACCAGGGAGAGGTCTTTATGGTACCTCAACAAATAAATTTCCTTAATCCGAGCATATCGGCTTACAGTAAATAAATCTTTTTGAAGAGTTATTTTGGCATTTCTTTGCAATACTTAACTAACTTCTAATTAAAAAAAGTGAATATAGATAAAAAATGATAACTAACATCATAATTGATTAAGTTATCCAAGCTAAATTGAGACTATGCTTAATAATTGAAGTTTAGTTGATCATTTTTAAGTAAATAGGTGCAAATGAACTTAAACATTTGTTGAGCTTTTTGTACTTTGTCATTTGTTTGAGTGTTAAATACTAAAAAAGAAAGTTTATTTGTGCCAAGTTACTAACTAGGTTGTTGAGCAAGGCAGTAAAAACCTGACCTTAGCCAAGTAATAACAGCGACAACTAAAGTAAATTTAACAACAATCACGTAAAATGATAGAAAAAATTTTGCTGGCTGTATCGGGATTGGGACATGCAGAAGAAATGCTCAAAACCCTGAGAGAAATTCCTTCAATTCAATCTGCAAAAATAACAATTTTGCATGTTGTTCAGGCACAAAATACTGCTGCTACCATGACAGCTAAATGGGAAAATGGCGGTAAAATTTTAGCTAATGCCATTCAAACTTTGAATTTAGATCCTAGCCAGGTTTCTTCAATTTTGCGCGAAGGCGACCCGAAAGATGTAGTTTGCCAAGTAGCTGATGAAATCGACGCTGACTTGATTATTATGGGTTCACGAGGACTTAAGCGGCTGCAATCCATTTTATCCAACTCAGTCAGTCAGTATGTTTTCCAGCTATCTTCTCGCCCAATGTTGCTGGTAAAAGATGATATTTATGTCAAAAGAATTAAGCGCATTATGGTGGCAATAGACAGCTCTGATTCAGCAAAAAACTGCTTTAAATTGGCACTGTTTTTACTGCGAGATATTCAGGGCGGCGAGTTAATTTTGGCAAATGTTGCCACAGATTTAGGCGGGAAAAAATCTGAAATAACTGAAGTTAGTTCAGATAAAAATCCAGTTTTGGCAGCCGCAGTTGCAGAAGCTAAAAACCAGGGCATCCAATCTCGTTGCTATATCAGTAGTGGCAAACCTGGTGAAGAAATCTGTCGGTTGGCAGAGGAGTTGAATATAGACCTATTATTGCTCGGTTCTCCAGATCGTCGTCCATCCATCGCTAAGAGTTTTGTTGATATAGACCGACTTATCGGATCTTCCTTGTCTGACTATGTTCGAGTCAATGCCACTTGTCCGGTATTGCTGGCGCGGACGATCGCTTAAAGTCAAAATAGAGTTAGTGGTTGATAAATAAAAACCCCTGCACCATTAGTGTAGGGGTTCTTTATTTGATACACAAACTCTTAATTATCTTTTCCACCTTCGCGGCTAGCAGTTTGGATGTAAAGAATTAGTAAAAACACAGTGGGGACTAGTACGAACAAAATGCTCGCTACGAACCCCAGGTCATTAACTTGCATGGCAAGAAAACCTCTCTTAAATTTCCAGTCAACAAGATTAGGATAGCATTATCGACGACACAGTTATACCAATTCAAAATTCAAAATCAGGAAACTCAACTTTGGTAAGTATTTTGACTACTGACTGGATACAAATTGAAGCAGTGGCAGATTTAACAACTTAAGGCTTGGTGACTACACTGACTGAGCCATTCACTAAAGTTTGACAGGCTAGGCGGTAATTTTCCGGCTTTTTTTTGAATTTGCGGTTTTCTACGTCTGTGCGGGGGGAAAGATTTTCTAGTCCTTCGACTATCTCCACAACGCAAGTACCACACTGACCATTACCACCGCAATTGGTCATCTTGCCAATGAATTTATATATATCAATGTCATTTTGCATTGCTTTGAGCCGGAGATTGGCACCATCTGCCGCCACTACTTCTTTATTCTCTTTAACGAATTTGATATTACCCATAACCGATTCCTCCTTGACTCTAAGCTTGGCTTTCAAGGCTTCATATTGACATGGCTTGATTCACATCTTATTTATTATATTAAATCATTACAAAATATTAATAAATATTAACTTTGTCAAATATAGCGCCACAAAAAAATAGAACAGGTACCATACCTGTTCTATAAATTGAAAAATAGATTAACTTACCTAAATCCCACGGCTGCTTGCCAAACGAAAGCAAGCAACAAGAAGAATACGGGGATGACTGGGAGAACGTCCACCAAAGGATCAAAGATTTGGTATGCTTCAGGCAGTTTTGCTAATAAAAGTGCTGCTTCCATGTTTGTTTAAATCCAACTATCCAACACAGCGTTCATAATTGAGAAATATCTTAACATGGTTTGGGTATTGGTCATTGGTCAATAGTTATTTGTCATTTGTAATTTCCTCTTCATCTGGTGCTGATTCAGATGAGTTTAGCCAGTGACCAAATTCTGTGACAAAGCGATCGCTTAATATTGCTTCTCTAATCTTTTGGGTAAAGCGAATTAGCTCGGTAATGTTGTGAATGCTCAACAACGTATAAGCTAAAATTTCTTGCGATCGCACTAAATGAGATATGTAAGCCCGGCTAAAATTTTGGCAAGTGTAGCAAGGACAAGTTTCATCTAATGGCGTAAAATCTTCACGAAACTTAGCATTTTTTAAATTCCAGCGTCCGCCCTGGACTATTGCCGTTCCATGTCTTGCCCAACGAGTGGGAATTACGCAATCAAATAAATCTACACCAGATGCGATCGCGATCGCCATTTCCCGATAAGTACCGACACCCATCAAATAACGCGGCTTTTCAGGTGGTAGAAGCGGTGCTGTCACTTTCACAATATCAGCCATCAATTCTGGTGGTTCTCCCACACTCACGCCACCAATGGCATATCCAGGCAAATCCAACTTAGCCAAAGCTTCAGCCGCACGGCAACGCAAATCCAAATATACGCCCCCCTGTACAATCCCAAACAAAGCCTGTTCGCTGCTTTGATGAGCCGTTATACAGCGTTCTAACCAACGGTAAGTGCGCTCAGTTGCAGCTTCTACCTCTTGGCGAGTGGCTGGGTAAGGCGGACACTCATCAAAGGCCATAATCACATCGGCCCCCAAAGTATTTTGAATCTGAATGGATAGCTCTGGGGTCAAGTTAATAATTCGTCCATCATGGGGTGAGCGGAAAGTAACACCTTCTTCAGTAATTTTCCGCATTTCACTTAAGCTGAAAACTTGAAACCCACCCGAATCTGTGAGCATTGGACCATTCCAACCCATAAATTTGTGCAACCCACCACCCCCAGCCACGATCGCTTCTCCTGGTTGTAGGTGAAGATGATAAGTATTGGATAAGATCATTTGTGCCCCAGTATCTCGTAGCTGGGCGGGGGTGATAGTTTTGACATTAGCCAGCGTTCCCACTGGCATAAATCTGGGGGTTTCTACAATACCGTGAGGAGTAAAAAACACTCCGGCTCTAGCTTTTGTCTGACTACAGCAAGCAAGACATTCAAAAGAAAAATTCGCACTCATACCATTTTATATTTTTGAAGATGCGCCTATAGGACTTACGCAAAACTATACGATGTAGAGGCAATCTATATAATTGCCCCTACATCAATAAATCGCAGCTTCACATAAATTTGGTATAACAGTCGCTATTTTAAAAAGAATCAGAACAGTCATCGTCAATTTCTGCATCCCATCTGGCTGAGAGGACTTGCTCCATCATCGCTTCTATAGCGCTGACATTAAAGGTTCGCTCTCGTCGCTCTTGTAGAGGGGTTGAGCGGGGAATCAACCGCAGACACACTCCTTCTTGCATCAAATCAAAATAGGTTTCTTGTTGCGACGACTGTTTGAGTTCTAAGTAATCAAAACTACAAACATTTAGATATAGCGCATGGTTAGCCACCAAGGTAGACCTTTGTGGATTGGCAAAAACTTCCATCACATCCCCTTCACCCTCGCTCAGTACCTTATCTTCTTGGGTGTAGATGTAGTGGACTCGGCCTAAATCTGCCAGCAATCGCCGGATGTCGAGCTTATTCACAATGATGCCCGTGTTAATAATGCACGGAGCTGGTATCCTGGTGTCGGGTAGATGGTGACTCATAGGAAAATAGCGATTGAGCTAAGGAGAGCGACAACATAGCTAAACTTTCATAATTGAATAGCTTGTTTACTTCCTACATTTAAAAAAATATCAATTTTGTGGGGCAATCGTCTAATAATTTGGAGTAAGTTTTTAGTTAACGAATACAAAACACAAATTTTGATCTCTGATGGAATTTTAATTTCCTGAATCATTCGTTTTATGTATAAAAACTATTTCAATTATTTACGTGCCACTTAGGCTAGCATAACAAAACTTCCAAAGAGGATCTCTAATAGAAGTAAATCTTATCTAAAATTTTAAAGTCTGCTTATGTCGATTGTACTGAAACCAAGACTATTATCTAGCAATTAACCAAATATTAATGTACCTAAGATGACGAAACAGCAACAGTGGTGGAAAAAGCTGCTGTTAAAGCTGGCAGCTAGTATTATATTTTACACCAGTATTCCACTACCATATTTGCATGGCTTAGACTTTCGGGGAGTAGCACGTCTTGCTTTGGTTGTAGGGTTGATAATTGGGGGAATTTTAGGGTTACTGGATACGGGGATGAATTATCTGGGTATGCCAGTGTTAACTCGCAGTGCTTTGGTAGTCAGTGTTTGGATTGCCATAACTGGAGGGCTGCACTTAGATGGGGCAATGGATACTGCTGATGGTTTAGCAGTGGGCGACCCTGATCGGCGGCTGGAGGTGATGGCAGATAGTGCGACAGGTGCATTCGGGGCAATGGCAGCGATCGCCTTGGTGATACTAAAAATGGCAGCTTTGACGGATATGCCAGAAAACCGTTGGTTGCTGCTGATAGCTGCTTGTGGCTGGGGACGTTGGGGACAACAGGTAGCGATCGCCCGATATCCCTACCTGAAACCAACTGGTAAAGGCGCGCTTCATAAACAAGCCATTCATTTTTACAAAGATTTGTTACCAGGATTGTTGTTGCTGTTTGGTTTGAGTGGTTTACTTGTGCTGATAGATAAACAGCAACTATTTCTCGCACTAGCAATGATAATTGCTGGAAGTGCGATCGCCACTTTAACTGGTGCGTGGTTCAACCACAAATTAGGCGGACACACAGGAGATACATACGGCGCAGTCGTCGAGTGGACTGAAGCCTTATTTCTGTGTGTACTGACCGTCTTTTAAGATGTAGGGAGTAGGGGAAGCAGTAGGAGAAGAATTAATAACTAATGCCCCATACCCCACGCCCCATGCCCCATGCCCCATGCCCCATGCCCAATGCCCAATGCCCAATGCCCAATGCCCCATGCCCAATGCCCAATGCCCCATCCCCAATTTATTTAATCGGTTGCAGCTTTGTCATCTTGAGTTTAAAAGCCCCAACCCCAGTTTCTCCAAAAGACCGGACACGAATCACATAATTCCCTGTCTCTACGATGCGGGTGAATAGTAGGGAATTACTAGTACCATCAGGGCCATCATCATTTTCTGCCAAAGTCGATCCATCAGGTGCTAAGAGGGTAATGATGCTGTCAAAGTTTTCGGATGACAGGTCAACTGCTAAATTATCGCCCTTTTCTAACTTCACTGTGTAATCACGGGCAAACCCACCTTGACCTGTGGGAATATCTTTGTCTGAGAGGCGATCGGAAAATTCAGTAGTGTTAGATAAAGGAATTGGACTATACAATTTATTTTGAGCAAAAGCTGCACTTGTACTTATGCCTATTGCCAGCAATGTGGCAGGAATGATGATGAGTTGTTTTAAACCTGCCGCAAAAACTTTATTCATACACTTCAAGCAATTATTCCACAAAAATAGGGTAATTATGTCGATTGATGCACTAATATGTCAAAGCTTGCCCATTTAATTCTTAATTTATCCATCTTTGACGGCAGTAGCTACTGCTACTAATCCTAAGACCACAATTCCATCCTGACGAAGTGTTTGCACAGCAGACCTAGCAGTAGCACCAGTAGTATAAATATCGTCCACTAACAGCACTGGAACATTGGGGGGACGGTGGCGAAATTCTTGGCCGACAGCAAAAGCTTGAGCCAAATTTTTTTCTCGTTTAGATACCGATAAACCAAATTGCGCTTCAGTTTCTCGCACTCTTGCTAAACCGTTTAGTTTCAATTTTAATCCAGTTATTTCGCAAAAGCTTTGTGCTATCAGTGCGGCTTGATTGTATTTACGTTGCTTTTGCTTGCTAGGGTGCATTGGGATGGGAACCACCACAGGCTGCCTATGTTGCTTTGGAGAATTTAACAGCCATGCTTCTCCTAGCCATTGACCCAAGGGACGAGCTATTTGGGGTTTATTTTCGTATTTCATCGCTGCGATCGCTCGTTTCACCGGGCCACCATACTCCCCCCAACCAAATACTGGTATTGGCTCTTGCCACAGAGAAATTGGGTCTTTACGTTGACATTTTTGCAGTTGTCTGGTGCAGTTCTGACAGAATTCTTGCGAGGTTGCACGTTGGCACAGAGGGCAATGGGATTGGAGAAAAAGATCGAGTAAGCCTGTAAGATTTTTAATCCAAGTGTGCATTTAGAATTGTCCTTTGTCATCAGTCATTAGTCATTTGTCTTTGACCAATGACTTAACATACACGCGATCGCACCTTGTTGTTTCTACTCCCGTTGCTGGAGTATAGCCGTTGCTTTCATACAGCTTGACTGCTTCCACCAAAACGCTGGCGGTTTCAATCCAAATTTGCTCAAAACCACGCTCTGCGATCGCTGCTTCTAGCTGTTGTAGCAAATATTTCCCTAATCCCAAACCCCTGATGCTGGGCAAAAGATACATTTTGCGGATTGCTACAGCTTTTTCGCCACGGTGTATGGGGTAGTATGCCCCAGTACCCACCAATTGGCTTTGGTGTTCAATTACCCAAAACTCTCCCCCAGTAGCTAAATAATATTCCTCTACTCCTAGCACGTCTCGGTCAGCGCCCTTCGGTTCCCAACCCAGACCGTATTCTGATAATACATAGCTGATGACTTGGGCGGCTCTGGTGCGATCGCTTTGCACCCAATCACGAATTATAAAATCTTGATAATAGTTTTTCATTCCCATTTGCTGGTCAAGTTTACACAGAAAATTTTTCTGGTTCTATATCCCAATTTACTCAGCAAATAGCTTTTCTGGCACAGTTGATGGTATTAAGACTTACCTGAATCCCGACCAAGGATTACCAACGGCTAAGATATTCTTGAAGAATGACCTTTTACCAGAAGTATGCGATACCTACCCAAATTAGGTAAGTTGGCTGCAACCGCTATTCCTGAACTTGGCGCAATTTTCGGTCTGTTGGTTTTTGGTTTTATGAATAGAGTACTGAAGAAAAAGCCAGCTACATAGAGAGTGAACCTGAATAGTGGAAGCTAGCCTTGATTAGAACTGTAATTAAACATTATTCTAGCTTTAATAACCAAGGAAATTTAGAAGGCTAGAAATGCCTAAAATTGTAGAGGACATATTTGCATATGTCCCCTATTTATAGTGTAATAAGTTAAGTGGACAATAATAAATCAAACGAACAGCGAACTTTTAACTGAGAATTCCTAGATTGTTGTAGATTTCGATGAGATTGCCATCAGGATCGCGAAGATGAGCCGTGCGGATTCCCCAGTCTGGGCGATCTTGTGGTTGAGTCACAACGATCGCATTCTGATCTTTTACTTGCTCATAGACCTCATCCACGTTATCGACTGCGAAAATCAAGACAATTTTATCTCGATTGACAACATAAGACGGCTGTTCGACTCTTGGAACTACTTGAGCCATTAATTCTTGTTTGAACAAACCTAGCTTGAGATATCCGGTATTAAACTCAGCATATCCGCTATCTTCATCGCCCCAATCGACATCAAATTTCAGCAAATCCCGGTAGAACAGAAAAGAATCTTTGTAGTTGGATACAAGCAGTCTCAGGTGTGTTAACTGAAGCTTCATATCTGTTGGGTTAGTCTACTAACTGTGAATTCTAGGTTCTGGGTGTAAAGTCGCCAGTAACTCACTTTCGACAATTGCCAATTCATCAAGCCGTTGCATGACAATTTCTTTGTCGAAGTAAGTAGCAGCTAATACCCAATATATACCGTAGTGACGCGCTTCGGATGCCATTAGCCCACGATAAAATTTTGCTAATTCTGGCTCTGGACAGTGAGCGGCTAATAGTCCTAGGCGTTCGTGAGAGCGAGCTTCTATTAAACCAGTGACTAGTAAGGAATCTAGGAATCGCTCAGGTTCTTTAGGGCGGACTGTAGCTTTCAAACCTGCGCCGTAGGGTGGCGGTGGTAGGGGAGCCAGGGGAATATTCCGGCGTTCTAACCATTGATTAACTAGCTCAAAGTGTTCTAGTTCTTCGCGGGCGATCGCAGTTAGTTCCCGAACCATTTTAGTATTAGAAGGGTAGCGAAACATCATGTTTAAGGCTACACCTGCTGCCTTACGTTCACAGTGCGAGTGGTCGAGTAAGATGATGTCTAAATTAGCGATCGCTTGTTCAATCCAAGCAAAACTAGTGGGTTGTTTCAGGGCGTTGATAGTCAGCACAGAGTCAATCAATTTTAGATTTTAGATTTTGGATTTTTCCATAGTTTAAACCAGTAGTCTACCAAAGAAACTTTGTGCGCTTTCTCGTCAGAAAATCAAGTTCCTTTCTCCCTCTGCTCCCTCTGCCTCCCCTGCCTCCCCTGCTCCCCCTGCCACCCCTGCCTCTTTCATTCCTCCTGCCGCCGTTCCTCCATTCCTTGAGTAGAAATCATACTGCTGACACTCTCTACATCTGCCATCATCAAAACTGCTCCCTGCATTTCAATGCCAAGGAGGGGAGTGATCGCTAGGTAACATTTTATTTGCCTACCTCGACGATTGGTAGCATCGAGGATCATTTCTTGAAACTGTCTTTTCCCTGATAGGGAGTCGCGGATAGCCGATCGCAACTGCTCGACGGGTAGCCCAATGTCTAGGCTGAAGATAGACTTTCCTAAAACTTCATCAGTTCGCAAGCCCCATAAATCTTCTACCATGTAGTTCCAAATTGAGACGTTAAAGCTGCTGTCAATTACTACTATTCCAGTTTGGAGACTTTTGAGAATAGAGATCAGGAAAATATTAGTGCGATTAAGTTCTGTGGTGCGATCGCTCAACTCGCTATTAATTGTCTGTAATTCTTCATTAGTAGATTGTAATTCTTCATTCATCGTCTCCAATTCTTCGTTGGTGGATTGGAGTTCTTCGTTGGTAGTTTCTAATTCTTCGTTGGTAGATTGGAGTTCTTCGTTGGTAGTTTCTAATTCTTCGTTGGTAGATTGGAGTTCTTCGTTGGTAGTTTCTAATTCTTGTCGGGAGCGTTGTAGTGCCTCTTGGAGTTGAATGTAACGGGTGACATCATGAAAAGCGATGCTTACACCTAAGAAACTGGTGTCGGTGTCTTGCAAAGGCGTAATCCGCACATCCAGGTATTGGGTTTCTCTATTGGACAAATAGCGCTCTACATTTGTCAAGGTGATGGGACGGCGTTCACTATAAGCCTGTTCAATTAGCGATCGCAACTCAACTGGTCGATAGGAAAGTTCCAGATCCTGGAAGGGACGAGCCAAATCTCTGGGGGAAAGGGCAAACAAATTCCGCGCCTGCTCGTTCACCAGCACTAAAGTTCCATTGTTATCAATAACTACTTGGGCGATTGGTGCTGTGTCAAAACCCATATCTCGCAACCGGAGGTTTCGAGACAGACGGCTGCTAGATTCGTCATCTGTTGAATTTGCCATAACTAACAGGCGATTGCGGGTATTTATCGGGGATATCTTAGTAAATATCCGATTTTTCAAGTCCAGTGGCGTAAACAGACTCGAATGCATCAATAACATCTCCGCTTTTCCCAAAAACAGATAGCCTACATCGTTTAGTGCAAAATGAAACCGGGACAGAATTCGCGCTTGAGTCTCAGAATTAAAATACATGATCGCATTGCGACTAACCAACAAGTCTAAACGCGAAATGGGCGCATCTTGAAGCAAATCGTGACGACCAAAAATTACTGAGCGGCGTAAGTCTTGGCGGAAGACATAGCGGTTCCCAGCAATCTCAAAGTATTTCTGCCGCAGTTCGTCTGGTACAGTCTGGATTTGTTTTGCTGAATATACAGCAAGACGTGCCTGATTGAGAGCCTCTTCATCTACATCAGTGGCGTAGATTTTCACTCGTTGGCGAAATTCCTCTGCTCCCAATATTTCAGCCATCAATATTGCCAGGGTATAAGCTTCTTCTCCAGAAGCACAGCCAGCGCTCCAAATCCGAATTTGGTCAGAACTTTTTTTATTTTTAATCAGATTAGGCAACACTTGCTCTGCTAGATATTCCCAAGCTGATGAATCTCGAAAAAAAGCGGTGACGTTAATTAGGATAGTGTTGAAAAGATAATTGAATTCTTCTGGATCAACTTCTAGATAGTCTAGATAATCTCCAAAGCTCTCTATGCTTAATGACTGCATTCGCTTGCATACGCGACGCATCAAAGTTGAGCGCTTATAGCCTGTAAAATCAAATCCCCGGCTTTGTCTAAGATAAACTAGTAGATTTTCAAATTCGGGGTCTTTTTCTGGGGAAGTCATAGGTTAGGAGCAGAGGGCTGGGGGCAAAAGAGTTGAGTTAGGAACTGCGTTTGAGAGTATCAAAGACTCAATTAATGAGTTCTAATACCAATTTTGTATGAAGATGCACATAATTAGTCCCCCCTTGTGAACGGGGGACGGCGTAGCCGGGGGGTAAATATATGCAGCTTCACAAAGAAACGGTATTAGGGACTTCCAACTAAAAAAATATCCTATCGCAGTGTAGGTAGGGGGAGAAAGAAAAATATTATATGAGTAAATTGGATAATTAATTTTCTGGAAATCCTTTAGGAATAAGAATCAAATAACATATAACTTATATCCTTGGCTTACCTCACCCTCAATCTCTCTTTTTATAAAGGAGAGGGAAGCTAGATACAAGTTAAAGTTTTGCATTTTATTTAATTCACGTTCCTTAGTAAGATTCTCTCATGACCAAAGTTACCAAGGCGCGAGAGATTTCATCGAGGGAGAGAATAAAATCTACCTTACCAGTTCGAATTGCGGCGGAAGGCATTCCGGAAAATTCGGCGGTTTTTACGTCTTGAACAATGACGATACCGCCCATTTTTTTAATTGCTTCTACTCCCATTGCACCGTCGCTACCCGTTCCAGTTAGCACAAGTCCGATCGCTCTATCTTTGTAATTGGCTGCAACCGATTCAAATAACAGGTCAGCCGAAGGACGTAAAAAATTTACTAATTTTGACTGTGATAAGGAAAGAGTGCCGTTACTCTTAACCAACAAGTGACGATTAGGTGGAGCAATGTAAGCCATCCCTGGGGTAAGGCAATCTCCCTCCTTTGCCTTTTTGACAGTAAAAGCCGTATGCCGTGTGAGAATTTCTGCCATCAGGGACGGATATTTGGGAGCGAGGTGTTGCACAATCGCGATCGCGGCTGTAAATTCTGGAGGTAGAGTCGATAGTACTTTAATTAAAGCACGTAGACCGCCTGCTGAGGCTGCGATCGCGACAATATCAAAGGCAGCATTAGTAAAGTGAGGTAGATGATTGTTGGCATTTTCTGCCATTTTGATAAATAATATTTTGCAGCTTTAAATATCTACGCAATCTCTTTAGTTACAAATAACATTAATCAAGTTATAATTTTTCTTTTTCATCCTTGATTTAAATAAATTATACAGTATATTTGAACTAATCCAGCATTCTTTTGCCTTTATTTATTAGTTTATATCGGCTAATCTCCCTACTTTAGAACGCGTTTTGCCTGCATCGGAAAGCTTTGTGGCTATTTTTAAATCTCCCTTATAAAACTGAGTTACGAATTATTTCCTTCGCTTTGGTATAGGACGCATTGCTTCACGGCCCAGCATAAACATCCCCGTCACACCCAAACTGACAAACCAAACATATTGATACCAATATTGCCGAATCTGCTCACCCGTACTCAGTTCTGGACGCAACGTGTTTAAGTACAGCAGCAGCACTAATATCATCAGCGCCCCAAAACCAACAAAGGTTAAGCCAACACAAATTCGTGCAGGTTGCAGTTCAAAATCATTAATAGTGTCTAGGTCAATTTCTGCTAATTCCTTAAAAGAATCATCTGCCAAAACTGAGGTTGCTTGGAATCTATTGCTCAGTTTTGGTGGTAAAATCGGCGACAGTACCGCTACGGTTGGGCGCCGTAGTAAAGCCTCTGTATCTCGCAACAATTCTAATGGCTTACGGGTAGTAGCTGGTTGAGCAAACTCTAAATTGTCTGTGGGAGTTGAGGCATTGGCTTTGCTTTCAAAATCCATAGTACGCTTTGGAAGAACCAGAATATACATAGCCTAGCGAATCAGGAGACAAATGCAGCAAAATAAGGGACTTCCAACTAAAAAAATATCCTATCGCATTTAGGGCAAGACGCTCAGTGATCCCCTGTCTCCTTAAATTTTTGGAGTTCACTGAATTACAAATTATTCGTCCATTTCTTTTAATGTAGCTAATGCCGACGGAGATAGACGGCTGAGATAGCGGAATATCCAGTATTTGAAGATAGTGTTTAAAATTACCGGAAATGTCGCAATAAATAAAAATATTGCGTTTCTAGTAGCTGGCAAACCCAAATGCCCTGCCAAACCTTCAAGAATAATCTCCCACCCATGTGGTGAGTGAAACCCTACGAAGGTATCTGTCAAGAGAATGATTAAAAAAGCTTTGGCACTATCACTAAGACCAAAGACAATAGTATCCATAAAAGACTTCACTATTACAATTTCTCTTTTGCTTAGAACGATGATTATGCTAAAAGAAGCTATTGCAATTAAATCTGCAATAATGTTGCTAATATCATTAATGATTTGAATATGAGATTTCTTAGCTATTTCAATTGCTTTATTTCTTATTTTTTCTTGAGTTACATTTGAAAAAGGTGGAGGCGCTTGATTAAGTAAATATTCAAATCTCAATTCTTCTTGAAAATTATATAATTCATGAAGAGCTTCTTTTTCTACATCAGAATTGATAAAAATTTGAGTTTGGTTTTCTTTTATATTTTTTTCTAATATAGGAATTATTAAGAATTCTTTAGATAAATGCTGAGTTAAAATAGGTATAATAATTAGAGATATTAAAAATCTCAAAGCAATCCTTGTTTTATTTCGAGAAATTCGGTAATTTCTCATAAATTCTTCTTCTCCCTGCGGGAAAAAATTTGCTTTAATTTTATTAAGCCTTTTACCAATAGATCTAGATGGAGGTGTAACTGGAATATCATTAACCTTAGATAAATCTGGCTGTTTGTTAATTTCGCTCTGGTTAATTTGTAGTGATTGAGAATTTGAAACTAACGCGCTGTCCTGAATTAGCTCATCTTTGATAAGGTACTTCTCTAAAACTTCATCAATCACCTTCAAGTTTTCTAATAAAGCAGAATTAGATAAATTGACAATTTTACGACTAAGCCGAAACTCTATCAGTCTTACTTTGATAATAGTTAAATTTTTATCGAGGTATACTTGCCAATAAGACATTACGTTTTCAGTATAATCTGCTGATTTTGAAGAAATTTTATTGCCGTTAAAATGTTCTCTCTCAATGTTTTTAATTCTCTGAGCCGCTTGTTGAGCTTCTAAGAGTGCCCTTTCTGGTGTATCTAAAAACCAAACATTCAGCGATCGCAAAGATTTTTTGATATTTGTGCGAAGTAAATTTGCAGTTTTGGTAAATGGATTTTTCATTGTATATGACTCTCTATATAATGTATATTTTAGATATATAAGCATTTAAAATGGGTAATATCTAGGTTAAAAAATTACTGAATTTTCCTTTGATAAATTATAAAAAAGTGCTGAGAAAACCCACTATTTTTAAAGATCGGATTAGAGAAGCCCCAATGTCGTCGAGTCTTGACGGTTAACACTCAACACTCAACAGTCTTTCGTGTTATCCCATCCCCTTTTAGAGGTGGGATGAGCTTAAATTATTTGTATATTTGTAAGGGTGCAAGGTCTTGCGCCCTTATAATTAGATGTTTTTTTAACTGAAAATGCCTTATGAGTTTGAGTCTGTGCATGATTGTGAAAAACGAAGCCGCAACACTGCCTAAATGCCTGGATAGTGTCAGAAAAGTGGTAGATGAAATGGTAGTCTTGGATACAGGCTCAATTGATCGCACTCCCTATATTGCCCAACAACTCGGTGCAAAAGTCTATCATTTCAAATGGTGTAATGATTTCAGTGCTGCTCGCAATGCAGCTCTAAAATATGTCACTGGTGATTGGATTCTGGTATTAGATGCTGATGAGACTCTGACTCCAGCAATTGTACCGCAGTTGCGAGAGGCGATCGCAAGAGACGAATATCTGCTCATCAACCTTGTTCGCCAGGAAGTTGGTGCAGAACAATCTCCCTATTCTCTGGTTTCCAGACTGTTTCGCAATCATCCAGATATTCATTTTGACCGTCCTTACCATGCCTTAGTGGATGATAGCGTGTCAGCAATTTTAACCAAAGAACCCCATTGGCAAGTAGGCTATTTACCAGGAGTGGCACTTTTACACGTAGGATATCAAAAAAGTGCGATCGCTCAAAATAACAAATATGCCAAAGCAGCTACGGCGATGGAAGGGTTTCTTGCTACTCATCCTGATGACCCCTATGTTTGCAGCAAATTAGGAGCATTGTATGTGGAAACCGGGAAGATTACCCAAGGTATGGAGTTGCTTAGACGAGGAATTATTAGTGCTGAAGAAAACTACGATATTTTATATGAACTCCACTATCATTTAGGCATTGCTTACAGTCGCTTGCAAAAATTTACACAGGCTATTTCTCATTATCAAGCTGCCATCAAATTGCCAATTTACCCCATACTCAAACTAGGCGCATACAACAACTTAGGTAACTTACTCAAAGCAGCAGGAGATTTTAACGGCGCGAAAACTGCTTACGCCACAACTTTAAAAATTGACCCTAATTTTGTTTTTGGACATTATAATTTGGCGATGATATTTAAAGCTTTGGGTTTATTTACAGATGCGATCGCATATTATCAAAATGCAATCGCGTTAAATCCCAACTATGCCGAAGCCTATCAAAATTTAGGGGTGGTATTGCTTAAAGTTGGCAATCATCAAGATAGTTTAACAGCTTTTAGAAAAGCGATTGCCCTTCATGAAAGGTATAATCCCGAAGAGGCGAAGAGACTACGCCAGGGGTTGCGGGAGATGGAGTTGATGTAAATGTCAGGGGCCAATTATTCGCTGGGAACTTGTAAAGAAGAGGGAATGGTGCTTCAGTTGGCTGATGGCACTATCCAGGCTTGCAATGCGGCTTGCGATCGCATTTTGGGACTGACCGCAGAGCAGCTTGTAGGGCAAAATTGGCTCAATCCCAAGTGGCAATTTATTCATGAAAATGGCTCTTTTTTGCCCAGTGAGACTCACCCAGCGATCGCTGCCTGTAAAACAGGTAAACCTTGCTTAAATGTTGTCTGTGGCTTCCATAAACCAAATGGTGAGCTAGTTTGGTTATTGTTGTCTTCACAACCTCTATTCCAAACTGGAGCTAGCACTCCCTACGCGATCGTTACAACTTTTTCGGATATTACTGAATCTAAGCACGCACAGCTTGAGGAAAACTTTAGCTGCGATCAAGATACTCAACGAGTTGAAAAAGACGCAAGAGAGCAGGTAGCCACTGAGCGTAGCCGAAGTGGAGCAAAGAGAAAAAAGGAGAATTCTATCCCCCTGCTTCCTTCCCCCTGCCTCTTCGTTGATACAGATGAATTTAAGCCACAGTGGGATGGTCAACGTCTGTTTCAAAAAATTGCTGGCACTCTTCCGGGGATACTCTACATTTATGACCTAATTGAGCAGCGAAATTCTTACATTAATTATGAAATTGCTCAAGGTTGGGGCTACACACCAGCAGAAATCCAGGCAATGGGAAAGGAGTTATTTACCCAACTTCTACACTCCGAAGATTTGGCTAGACTCCCTAGCTATTTTGAAAAATTTAATTCTGCTGCTCAGGGCGAAGTCCTCACCTTTGAGTACCGAATTCGACATAGTAATGGAGAGTGGCGCTGGTTTTGTAGCTATGACACTGTATACAGCAGAACTGCTGAAGGATTGCCACAATATCTTTTGGGGATCGCTTTTGATATTACAGAGCGACGACACATAGAAATTTCTTTGCGGCAAAGTAACGAAAGGTTTGAGCTAGCAGCAGCAGCGGTTAATTGTCTAATTTACGACTGGGAGATTCACAGAGGTAGTGTGGAAAGAACCCAAGGTCTAACCGAGGTTTTTGGCTACACACAACAAGAAACTGAACCTACCTTCGAGTGGTGGCAACAACTCATCCACCCTGATGACCAACAAAGAGTTAATGACCAGTTCATCGCTAGTATGAACAGTGGGAACCGTTATAACATCGAGTACCGAGTCCGTCACAAAGATGGCCGCTATTTGTGGGTGGTAGACCAGGGGTTTGCTGTCCGGGATGCAAATGGTCAAGTAGTTAGGGTAGTTGGTGCTAGTACTGATATTACTGAACAGCAAGTTGCGTTGCGCGAACGCCAGCGAGTTGAAGCAAACTTGCGCGAGAGCGAAGAACGGATTCGGTTAGCCACTACGGCTGCTGAACTGGGTATGTGGTTTTGGAATATCACCACCAACGAGTTAATTTGGACAGAGAAATGTAAACAGTTGTTTGGACTAGCTCCAGAAGTCGAAATGGACTATGAGCTTTTCCTTAACTGCATACATCCAGATGACTGTCAACGCATTAATGAAGCGATCGCCCGCTCTTTTCAGGAAAAGGTTGAGTGTGACATTGAATACCGCAGCGTTTGGCCTGATGGTACCATTCATTGGATTGCTACCAAAGGTCGTGTCTTTTACGATACTGAGAAGCCAGCCCGAATGATGGGTACTACCCAGGATATTACCCAGCGCAAACAAGCAGAAAATGATTTGCGCCAGCGCGAAACTCAATTAAGGCGGTTAGTTGATTCTAATATTATTGGCATTATCTTCGCCACTCCTGACTGCATTACTGAGGCAAACGAGGCTTTTTTAGAAATGGTGGGTTATAGCCGAGAGGAACTCTTGGCAGGTAAGATATGCAGACCACACATCACCCCGCCTGAATATCACACTTTTGATGATCTGGGGCTAGAGCAACTTTTAACGGTTGGAGTATGTACTCCCTATGAAAAAGAATACATCTGCAAAGATGGTTCCCGTATTCCCATACTAATCGGTGGTGCTTTAGTGGAGCGAGATCCAACGTCTTGGATCTGTTTTATTCTTGACCTAACTCCCAGGAAGCAATTAGAACAGGCACTTAGGCAACAAGCAGAGGAACTCAAACAGGCAAACCAGAACAAAGATGAGTTTCTCGCTATTCTTTCCCATGAATTGCGATCGCCCCTCAACCCTATTTTAGGCTGGTCATCGCTACTCAAAAGCCGCAAATTTGATGAAGCTACTACAAATCGTGCTTTGGAAACCATCGAAAGAAATGCTCAATTGCAGATTCAATTAATTGATGAGTTGTTGGATGTATCCCGAATTATTCGTGGTAAGTTAAACCTGACTTTTGCCACTGTTAATCTGGTAGCTGTAATTGATGCTGCATTAGAAACAGTCAGGTTAATAGCCCAAACCAAATCCATCCAAATCAGCATACAGCTTGACCCCAATGTTGGTAGAGTGTTAGGCGATTATTATCGCTTACAGCAAGTTGTAGGGAATTTACTATCGAACGCAGTCAAGTTCACTCCCCGTAATGGATCTGTGGAAGTCAGGCTATCATTGACTCGGGAATTGAATTCCAACTCAGCACTGATTCAAGTTAAAGACACAGGTCAAGGTATTTCTCCTGAATTCCTACCTCACATATTTGAATATTTTCGTCAAGCCGATAGCAGCACAACCAGAAAATTTGGCGGGCTGGGGTTGGGATTGGCAATAGTTCGCCACCTGGTAGAGTTGCATGGTGGAACTGTAACAGCAGCTAGCCCAGGAATTGGACAGGGAGCAATTTTTACTGTCAAGCTGCCCGTGATGAAGGAGAGTGAGGGAGTAGGGGAGGCAGGGGGAGCAGAGGAAGCAGAGGAGGCAGGGGAGGAATTTGACTCGTCACTTCTGTTTGGACTACGGGTATTGATTGTTGATGATGATGCAGATACACGGGAGTTTTTACACTTTTTGCTACAACAGAATGGGGCGCTGATAACTCTTGCAGCATCAGCAACTGAGGCACTGGCTGTCATAGTAAAGACTGTACCTGATTTGTTAATCAGTGATTTAGGAATGCCGGAGATGGATGGCTATAGCCTGATTAGGGTACTCAGAGCAATGGGAGGGGAAATTCCTGCGATCGCCCTTACAGCCTATGCTAGAGACAGCGATCGCGATCGAGTCTTAGCGGCTGGGTTTCAAAAACACGTTGCCAAACCAGTACAACCAACTGAATTACTAACCTCAATTGCAGATTTGCTAAGACAAAGGTATAACTAAAACTTTTTTATAGTAATGCTTCTGGCTGACTCAAAAAGCGAGAAAACTTTGCACTTACTATGAAAACGCTGGGTTCAATAGTGGAGTAAAACCAGATTTATTGCCCTACCTCCAGAGAAATTATGAGCAAGATTGTTATAAATTAGACACCTTTCAAAAATTCTAGTTTCTCCGTGGTTCATTTTTATAAAATTCTCTTTTGAAAAAAAATAATTCCTAGTAAAAAATATTAGTGCAATCAGGCCCCAAAATTTTGATTGCGATCGCTAATTATCAGCCTAGTATTTGAAAATTTACCATTACAGACAACTATCTAAAGAGAGAAAGTTTTGTCTCGAAATCCAGCCCTTAGTTAGTTGTATAACTTGGCCAAAAGGTGAATAATACGGGATATCGCCAAGATACCTTCTATTTCTTAAACATTGCTCAAGATGATGATGCATTTAGCTTGACGGCATGAACCATCTTCAGCAATTATAAAGAAATGGCTATTAAAAGCCAATTATCCTACTGCTTGGCTGCGATTTTATAACTGAATAAAATCGCCTATTTACATGAAGTGCCTTTATTGTCGCAACATACCATATGCCACAGTATCGCCACTTATTGTTATCTGCGGTTCTTTAAAAATCAAATAGGGATTCTGTACTATGTGTGGGGAACATTTGAATAATTGCTATGAAATGTCAAGATAGATGCTTTTAATATCTAACATTTTAATTTTCCAGAGTTAGTGGTTGTACTTGTAGTTTCCATATGGAGGCAAACCAAGCAATCATCTCGATATTTGTATTCACCGAACCTTGCATCTAGTATTTTCTAATAGTCAATCCAAGAATTTGAAAAGAGGATATTTCCATGTTTAGTTTTTTCCGTGGGTCATCACCAAGGGTTGCTTTACTAGTTCTGGGAATGACAGTTGCTACAATAACTCCCATCGTAATTTCTACCCCAGCTTCATCTCAAAATACTGTTCCATCGACGACACCATCACCAGCAACACCATCTGTAACACCATCGCCAGCAACACCATCTGCAACACCATCACCGGCTTCATCAGTTAACTTGTCTGATGTTTCTTCAGATTATTGGGCGCGTCCCTTCATTCAAGCCCTAGCTGACAACAACGTGATTACTGGCTTTCCTGATGGCAGCTTTAGACCGAATCAAGCTGTGACTCGTGCCGAGTTTGCAGCCCTAATTCAAAAAGCTTTTCCTAACCAAAATCGAGTTCGGCAACTAAGCGCAGGTGGATTTCGTGATGTTCCTACTGGCTATTGGGCGGCTTCTGCAATTCAGTACGCCTACGAAACTGGATTTGTGGCAGGCTATCCTGGGAACGTGTTTTCGCCAAATCAACAAATACCCAAGGTACAGGCGATCGTTGCTTTAACAAATGGTTTGGGTTTAACTGCTAGTGGCACTGGAACCAGTACTGACCTCAGCACCTACTACACCGACGCCTCAGCTATTCCGCAGTATGCTGTTAATAGTGTGACAATAGCAACACAATCTAATATTGTTGTTAATTATCCAGATGTAAAACAACTTAATCCGCAACAACCCCTGACTCGTGCTGAAGCTGCGGCACTCTTATATCAAGCTTTGGCTAGACAGGGAAGAGTGCAACCCATTGCTACCAATCTTCCAGCTGCTCAATATATTGTTGGTGGAACTGCTGGTGGCACTCAAACCGGTACTGATATTGTTTCTCTTGCTGCATCCAGTAATTCTTTTACAACTCTGACTTCTTTATTAAAGACAGCTGGTTTAGCAGATATTCTTCAACAGCCTGGCCCTTATACAGTCTTCGCTCCCACCGATGAAGCGTTTGCTGCTTTGCCTGCTGCTACCCTACAGCAGTTACAGCAACCAGAGAACAGAGAAGCATTGATTAAGATTTTGAGATATCATGTGGTTCCTGGTGCAGTAACCGCTAGTCAGCTCTCAGCTGGAGAACTGAAAACCTATGAAGAAAGCGCTGTAAATATTCAAATCGATCGCGCTAATAATCAAGTCTCGGTGAATAATGCCAGGGTTATCCAAGCGGATGTCCAAGCTAGTAATGGTGTTATCCATGCAGTTAACCAAGTTCTCGTTCCGCCTGATGTTAACATCAGCCAGTTAAATCAGCCGCCAACAGGAAATACAGATGGCACAACGCCTAATGTTAACGCAGGTAGAACTACTCTTGGTGGCCCTAGCTATATCGGGGGTGGTGGTAACATTGGTTTGAGCGGCGACGACACAGCTTTGGGCGACAGTAACTTTGCAGTGTTCAGCAAAATTGGTCTGACACGTAATATCTCAGTGCGACCATCAGTGATCTTTGGGGATGACACATTGTTTATGGTTCCCTTAACTTTGGATTTTGCTCCTCGTCGAGCTGCTGAGGTGGGTACACGAACTTTTGCTATATCTCCTTATATAGGAGCTGGCGTAGCCATAGAAGCTAATCTCGATACTGATTTTGGATTACTGCTAACTGGTGGTGTAGACGTTCCTATCGGTTCTCGATTTACGTTAAATGGCGCTGTAAATGCTGCTTTTATGGACGAAACTGATGTAGGGCTACAATTAGGACTTGGCTACAACTTCTAATTGAAGATAGAAGTAGGGGTAATTCATGTAGCCAAAGGCTTCCCGCAGGATATTGCCCCTACGTAGAAATAAAGGTTTCGGCTGTTGTTTGCATAATTTATAGAACTTCCTTCTTGACAAAAAACACAAAACATCGTCAAAGGTTAAAAACCATATCTTTCGTAAGGGCACAGTGTTACTCATAGGTGTCAACTTAAGAAGATAAAGCCCAAATTTGTTGGGTGTAAGCGTCAATCAGTCGATGGCGCTTACACCTTGCTTTGACTAATCCAAACAGCTTTTGACCTTGCCATGCCCCTACGATAAATCTTTATATATCAGGGTTTTGTGAATTGGCATAACGAGAGAGAATGTCAATGGGTCAGCAGTGAAGACAATGCTTTGGATTAGAGAATGAATCAGTATTTTGCAACGGTTGCTCGCGGATTAGAAACCCTCGCGGCTCAAGAGTTAGAGCAGCTGGGTGCCCATTCCGTGGAGCCAGGTTTTTGCGGTGTAGCCTTTGAGGGCGATCGCACTCTGCTTTATCGCGTCAACCTCTGGGCTAGGCTGCCGTTCCGAATTTTGATGAACATCCATGAGTTTCCTTGTCAAGATGCAAAGGATCTCTATCGCGGCATTCAGACTATCGATTGGGTAAACTATCTCACGCCAGACATGACGCTGGCGGTGAATACCACAGGCAAAAACGATCACCTCAACCACAGCCACTTCACATCTCTCCAAATCAAAAATGCGATTGTTGACCAACAGCAAGAAAATCTGGGTGAGCGTTCAAATGTAGAGCTTTATGAACCAGATGTGCGGATCAATGTTCATATTGAGCGCGACTTTTGTACCGTTAAGCTCGACAGTTCTGGAAATAGTCTACATCGTCGAGGCTACCGCCCTGCGGTTGGAGCAGCCCCACTAAAGGAATCTCTAGCTGCTGCCCTCATTCAACTTTCGGGCTGGCAGCCAGACCAGATGTTCTACGACCCTCTCTGCGGGTCTGGCACCTTACCTCTAGAAGCTAGCTTAAAGGCACTTAATATAGCACCGGGGCTATTTCGCGAGCGCTTTGGATTTGAAACTTGGCTCGATTTTGATCTGTCCCTTTTAGAAAAGTTGCTCCAAGAAGCTAAGGATAGCCAACTAGATGCCCTTCCCGCGCCTATTTGGGGAAGCGATCACGATGAAAATGTGATTGAGCAGGCGATTAACAATGCTCAAAACTGCGGCGTTGATAACCATGTATGGTTTTCTCAAATGGAGCTTGCTGATGTTGTCGCCCCCGCAGACAGTGGAATTTTATTGTGCAATCCGCCCTATGGCGAACGGCTGGGGCGAGATAGTGATTTAGGGGCATTTTACAAACTTTTGGGCGATGTGTTGAAACAACGCTTTAAAGGCTGGACTGCGTTTGTGCTGAGTGGTAACAAGGAACTGTCTCAATCGATTGGACTGAAATCATCTAAGCGAATTGCAGTGTACAACGGAACGTTGCCCTGTCAGTTAATGAAATACGAGCTGTACTAAAACTCAACTACTATAGCGGTTTGCAGTTGAGTCCAACACAGACCTAACCCCCAACACCTTCCCTGCATTTGCGTAGCGTCTAGAAGAGAGGGAATGGGAGTAAGATTCCAAACCTCTCTCCTCAGAGGTTGTTTGAGAAGTGTTTCGCTGCGACTTTAGGCATTTGATCCCCCTAAACCCCCTTAAAAAGCTACGGTGTACACACAAGTATTGCCCATATAGGTTTCATCACTTCAAGCCCCCATAAATACCCAAATTTAGGTGGGCTTGAAACTGAGTTTATCTCCAAAATTTAAAGCTTAGGGCAATGAAAGCCGCTCTCAGGTACAATTTCTAGACTTATGTGTACACCATAGCCTTTTTAAGGGGGAACCGGAATCAAAGTCCCCCTTTTTAAGGGGGATTTAGGGGGATCTAAAATTTTTGCTACCAACAACAGGACTTTTCAAACATCCTCTTAGCTATTTCCAAAATAACCTAATTTTTAATAATCAATTAATATCTCATTAATTCTGACAACATTTGCTCAAGCAAATCTTCCATAATTTCCTCATCTAAAGAGTGCAGAGTTGGTGGGCCACCGAGGAACTCTTTGATAGTGATTTTCTGCTCTCTAAAGTCTTTGACAAAATCCCGAATCTGAACAACAACCTTAATTTGAGATTCTATCGTTTCTACCATCAAAGCCATAGAGTCAATGCCTTTTTTAGCAGCTTTGCGAGAATCAGAAACCATAGTTCCTTCTGGAGTATTTTTTACTAAACGCAGTTCCTGCTTCAAGTTTTCATATTGAGCGAGGAGAATTTGATTCTGCTGTTCTATAGTTCGACATTTTCGAGTTAAATCATCCTCGCTATGATAATCAATAACTTCTCCTACTTGCTGAACTCGCTCGATTTCTAAAAGCCTTGCCAAATCTCCTTCTTGATAGGCTTTATTGATTGATTTCATAACTTCTGTATGATATCTCTGTGTTTCACTGTCTTTTACCTTATCAGGGTGAAAGATTTCAGCTAATCTGAGAAAGGTTTCCCGAATTTTTCTCTTATCCTCTGTTCTAACTACAGACGGAGATTCTACAGACTGTTGTGCTTGCCAATGTTGATGCCGATCTTCAGCAGTTTCCTCTGAAAAATCTGATTCGGGTTCGGAATTATTAAATACTTCGTCTAGCTCTAGATTAAATTGTTTCCGACTAATGACACCTGTCAACTGGAGATTAAGGTAAACTGCTTCTATATTTTTGATGGTTTGTTTACCAAACTTTCTGGTAGTAAAGATTTCATCAAATAAAGCATGAATATCCCGGTCTAACTCAGCCATTTTTTGGAAGTGGGGATTAGCTTGATGAAATATTTCTGTGGACAAAGTTCGCATCTGTTCAACAAAATTATTTAATTCCGTTCGCTTTCTCTTAATTTGTTTAAGTAGCGATTTGTGTTCTTTTTCTAAAAATTCTAAGCGGATATGTAATTCGGAGAGAGCGAGTGGAGTTTTAAGAGGAGAGTGGGACGGAGATGAGGTGGTTCTAGGCATGAAATACGTATATAAGTTTAAGGTTTAAAATATAATTTCAATGCTTCTAACTTCTGGAAATAGGTTTTAATACAACTGATAGTATTCATCCACAAATCTCACTGTGGGCGCAGGTGAGTACGGCTTAACCATACTAAGGAAATGTTTTCGCGTAGGCGTAGCCCGTCGTAGACATCGCCATTAATTATACTCCTGCGAGACTGGCAAAAGAGGCTTAAAAATTGGTCAAAAAGTCCAAATGCGGGTGAGCGCTTGCCCCTACCCGGATTATGATACTCTCAATGGTCAAGTGCAGGCAATCTCTCCAAGTGCGATCGCAGCCCCACACTTTGAGCATTTGGAAAGTAGACGCAAAAGCAAGCTCAAACCAATTGCGTCCACAAGTTATAAAGTATGTGTAGATAAGACAGCAAATATGTTGAGGAAAAATCTCTATGACAAGCTACCAAGAAACCATACCTAGTAACGAATCCATTAATGAGCTAATCGCCGAAACGGCAAGCATTAATCATGTAGAGGTAATTGAGAATGTCATCGATTCCTTGGAACAAGATGACAGTGCGATGGTTAGCCACACTCCAGAGGGTGGTTATCTCTGGAAGTTTAAGTACGGAAGTGTGCAAGTATTTGTCCAACTCAACGGGACAACCGATGAAGACACCCTTACGGTTTGGTCTGCGGTGCTAAATTTACCTGCCAAAGATGAACCTAAGTTAATGCGGTATCTTTTGGAGTTAAACTGCTCTAGTACTTTTGAAGCGCGTTTCGGTATTATTGAAAACCGGGTGGTTGTGATATCAACACGCACTTTAGCTGAGTTATCTCCTGGTGAAGTGTCTCGGCTGATTACCATTGTGGCAACGATCGCTGATAATAACGATGAAGCTTTACAAACCGAATTTGGTGCAACTTAAGGAGTTTTGGATTTTGGATTTTAGGTCGCACCTTTGGTGCGCTTTCAGCGCAACTTGGATTTTAGATTGGGCTTCTGCTGTATAGGATGCATAGTAATCAGGTTTGGCGACTAATTCCTTTGCTAGAGGCAGACGGCAATGTGCAGATGGCGATTGACCGATGGTTGCTAGAACAGCACTATTCAAGAAAGCATCCGCCAACTCTGCGCTTTTATACTTGGTCGCCACCTGCCATTTCTCTCGGCTATCATCAACGCCAATTCCCTGAGCATTGGCAACATTTAATTTGGCAAGGGCAAAAACTGGATTTAGTCCGGCGTCCTACCGGTGGACGGGCTGTGTTACACCAAGGTGATTTAACTTACGCTGTAGTCACATCTGGACTTACGGGTAGTCGCTTCCAAGTGTACGAAAAAATTTGTGAGTTTTTGATTCAAGGGTGGCGATCGCTCGGCGTAGAATTACATTACGGTACACAAGGACGAGGTTACATCCACAATCCTAACTGTTTTGGTACAGCAACCAGTGCAGATTTAGTTTTACCAGATGCTACCAAACTCATTGGTAGCGCTCAACTGCGACGTGGTGGGGTAATTTTGCAACATGGTTCCATCCGTTTGCAACCGGATGCTGAACTATTTGCTCAAGTATTTGGTGCAGAATCTTTTACAACTGTACAACTGCCTCAAAGTCTGAGTGTAGAAAAGATTATTGCAGCTTTAATTACCGCAGCTAGCGATTGTTTTGATATGCAAATAGAGTTAAAACCCCTCTCGCAATCTGAGTGGGAGGAAATTCTGGCGCATCAGCCCTAAATCTTGAGAGTAGAAGTTTCTTTAAGATATCCTGCTGTCACACAATCATCAATCAGTTGTAAAACAAACGGCCACAGTTCCGGCGCACCTGTTTCTACTGGTGCTACCCGTTTCATCACCTGGTCGCGCCTAATGCCATGAATGCGCCAAGTCCCGCCCTGAGTTTGTTGATTGTGCAGCAAGGGTTGTATACGGTCTAGGGCTGCGGCGAACTTGGCGGTGAGTGTTTCCCCTGCTTCAAACTCATCCCAGAGTAAACGCAACTCTCTAGCTTGATTTGCTGGCAAAAGTCCAAATAAGCGCAACGCTGCTTGTGCTTCTCGTTCTGCCTTGCTGTCATTACCCTGCACATCGTAGCAGAAGGTATCACCTGCATCAATTTCTACCAAATCGTGAATTAGCAGCATTTTGATGGCATGGAATATATCAACACCCTCTGGGGCATATTCTGCTAATACACTTGCCATCACCGCTAAATGCCAAGAATGTTCTGCACTATTTTCTCGGCGTGACCCATCAGTGATTAGGGTTTGGCGCATCACCTGTTTCAATTGGTCAATCTCGATGATGAACTGAATTTGTTGAGTCAGCCGATTAATTTGCACCTAGATTTCTGATTGGGGGTAAGATTTACTGGATTTTGGACTGTAGGTAATTATCTCAATAATTCCAGGAAATCTGCAAAGATTTTATTTGCATACCAATTAAAAAGCGCCTGGGAGTGTTGCCGTGTTTCCACCCCAAACGCTTTTTATTTTTAACTTGCTCCTCACACAATTAGATAGTATCACTACTTCAATCAAAAGGCGAGTATATTGAGTGACACTTTCAAAACTGCACCTACAATTCAATTTCTATATTTCTATATATAAATTAAAAAATGCCTGGGAGTGTTGCCGTGTTTCCACCCCAGGCATTTTTTATTCTCAACTTGCTCCTCACACACAAATAAACATTATCACTACTTCTATCAAATGGCAAGTATATTGAGTGAAATTTTTGACAAATTAAAAAGCGCTTGGGAGTGTTGCCGTGTTTCCACCCCAGGCGCTTTTTACTTTTAACTTGCTCCTCACACACGACTAAAACATATCATGAATTCAATCAAAAAGCAAGCAGATTATGTGACACTTTATAAAGTGTACATCTTGCGGAGACTGATTTAGTGTAAAAAATGACGTATACCAGTTAATACCATCACCAAACCCAGTTCGTTAGCAGCTTTAATTGAATCTTTATCACGTACACTTCCCCCTGGTTGGACAATGGCTGTAATTCCTGCTGCTGCGGCTGTTTTCACAGAATCATCGAAGGGGAAGAATCCATCGCTGGCGAGAATTGCACCAATGGATTTTTCTCCAGCTTGTTCTAGGGCAATTTTAACCGAGCCGACGCGGTTCATTTGACCAGCACCTACTCCTAGTGTAGTGCGATCGCTAGTTACAACAATTGCATTAGATTTAACGTGTTTGCAAACTTTCCAAGCAAATAATAATTCGGCTAATTCGCTGTCGGTGGGTTGACGTTCGGTGACTATTTGCCATTGACTAGTATCAGCAATGATGTCATCGCTAGTTTGGACAAGAAAACCGCCTGCGATCGCTTTTACTGTATCTTTAGGGCCACTGCTCAAATCAGGTAGAGTCAAAACCCGCACGTTAGATTTCTTGGCGAGGATTTCTTGAGCTTCTGCATCACAACTTGGTGCAACCACACATTCTAAAAATGTTTTAGTTAACTCGCTAGCCGTAGCCGCATCAATTGAACGGTTGAGTGCGACAATTCCACCAAAAGCAGAAGTAGAATCACCATTGAAAGCTTTCTGATACGCTTCTGAAATAGTGCTTCCCAATGCTGTACCACAAGGATTTGTATGTTTGATGATCGTTGCTGCTGGAGTATCGGTGAATTCAGCAATGATTCGGCGTGCAGCTTCTAAATCAACTAAGTTATTGTAACTAAGTTCTTTGCCTTGCAATTTTGTCGCGGCTGTCCATCCTGTGGGAGTAGTACCAGTTTGATACCAAGTGGCGGGTTGATGAGGGTTCTCGCCGTAACGCAGAGATTGCAATTGTGTACCGCTAAGAGTGTACTGCTGTGCTTCTGCGAGGTAAGATGCGATCGCTTGATCGTAGCTAGCAGTGTGTGAAAATCCTTTTAATGCCGCCTTTTGCCGAAACTCTAGGGATGCTACCCCGTTATTTTGGCGCAATTCCTGTAAATACTCGTCATACTGGGCTGGATCGCATAATACAGCCAGATGGGCAAAGTTTTTCGATGATGCCCGTAGCATTGCTGGCCCACCAATATCGATTTGTTCAACGGCTTCAGCTAATGTTACCCCTGGTTTAGCGATCGTTTCCTCAAAAGGATAAAGATTCACCACCACTAAATCAATCGGGCGAATTTGGTTATTTTCTAAATCTGTAATATCTTGAGGAACATCTCGCCGGGCCAAAATCCCGCCATGAATTCGGGGATGTAGCGTTTTGACTCGACCACCTAAAATCTCTGGAGAACCTGTATAATCTGCAACTTTAGTAACTGGGAGTCCCGCATCTTTGAGGGCTTGGGCTGTTCCCCCACTGCTGATTAAATCAAAGTCAAATTCTTCAACCAAGCTACGGGCTAGGTCAATTAAACCAGTTTTGTTAGATACACTCAGCAGGGCTAGACGCGCCATTGATCAATTCCTTAAAATTAGGCTAGAAGCGAAGGATCTCAAGTTTTGCATAAGCCTTGGTTCACTTCAAGACCATGAGGAATAATATTGACTCGTGTAATTTATATGCTTACATCCCCCATCAGCACTGTTGAAAATGCTGGAAATAAGGACTAAGTAGGCTTAATCTCTAATATTTGCGATCGCCTAAACTAAAATTAAGCATCTTTTACCCACATAAATCTATGGTTCAGTCTTCTAATCAACGCCTAACCCTAGAAGAATTTCTCCCGCTTCCGGAAGGAGATATTACATACGAGTTTGTTAACGGTGAAGCTGTACCCAAATATAAAGATAATGAAATCTCACCAAAATTTTTTCATGGCTTGACTACTGGTGCTTTATTTATACTATTGTCTACATGGGCACAAGCAAAAGGTCGGGTTGTGATTGAATGGGCAATTAAACTAACACGAAATCAACAAGATTGGATGCCTGTAGCCGATCTGACCTATATTTCTTATAACCGTCTTCCTGCTGATTGGCTATTAGACGAAGCTTGTCCTGTTGCACCTGAATTAGTCATCGAAATCATTTCGCCTGGTCAAACTTTTGGTGAAATTGCAGAAATTGCGACTGATTATCTGAAAGCTGGTGTTTCTCGTGTTTGGGTGGTTGATACAAAAGCTAGAACTGTAACTGTATTTGCACCATCTTCCTTGCCGATTACTTATCGATCTCATCAAATAATTACTGATGATTTGCTACCAGAATTGGAAATTACCCCTCATACAATCTTTCAACGCGCCGGATTACCCTGATGATGAAGCGTTGTCACAAATCCAATTAACAATTAGCTTTCGGATTATGGAAGCGATCGCTACTTTATGGCATCCAGTGAATTGAATCTTCTGAACACCATTTTGCTGGAAGATGAAGCAGATAACAAATAGTTGATCCACGCTTAAAAATTACATAACGATGTCTACGACAAGCTATACCTACGCATAATTCATATTTTGACTTTAGCAACGCCAAAAAATCTATTGTGGAAAAACCTGTACATCATTACCTTCTATAGATATATGCACTCGCGTACCTACGGGTAACACCATATCTTTCAATGTCCGCGCATGGAGTTCTTTACCAGAGGGAGTTTGTAAACAATATTGGTACTCGCGCCCTAAAAACCGCCGAGTACGAACAACTACAGGCGCATCAGTACTAGGCTTTAAGATAAAATCTTCTTGGCGGATCATGATTTCGCCAGTATCTTCAGTGTAATTGGCTTTTAATTCAAAACTACCAATTTCTGTTTCCCATAAATTACCTTGACGACGCGCAGGAAGGAAATTAGCCTGAGTAACAAATTCAGCGACGAATCTTGATGCTGGATGAGTATAAATTTTTTCTGGTGTGCCTATTTGTTCTAAATATCCTTGGCGCATGACACCCACTATATCTGAAATAGCTAATGCTTCTTCTTGATCGTGGGTAACAAAAATTGCTGAAGTTCCCGCCGCTTTGAGAATGTCTCGTATTTCTTCTCGCAACCGTAACCTAACTTGAATATCAAGATTGCTCAAAGGTTCATCTAAAAGCATGAGTTGGGGTTGAGGTGCTAAGGCGCGAGCGAGTGCAACCCGTTGCTGCTGTCCACCTGAAAGTTCGTAAGGGTAACGTTTTTCTAAGCCTTCAAGTCTCACCAAATTAATGACTTCGGCTATCCGTTTTTGGATTTGCTGTTTACTAAAGTTTTTCAAGCCAAAGGCCACATTTTCTGCCACATTTAGATGGGGAAACAGTGCATAATCTTGAAAAACAACACCGATGTCGCGCTGTTCGGCTGGCATGCAAGTAGAATTATTGCAAACTACCTGTCCACCAATTTTAATTTCTCCTGCTTGCGATCGCTCAAAACCAGCAATCATTCGCAACAGCGTAGTTTTACCACAACCAGATGGGCCAAGCAATCCCAAGATATCTCCTTGTTGCAACGTCAAAGATACATTATCTACAGCAGGAAAGGTAGTTTCTGCAAACTGCTTGGTGACATTCTGTAAGTGGAGAATTACTTGTTGCATAAGGTAGATAACACAAGACTGGTTAGAACTTTGTTTGCACTTGCGGGTTACTTATGACTTTATCTTTTTTGACGTTCTCTTGAGATAGCACTAATAAAGTTGAACCCATAGAAACTAGTAACATAGCTAATGAAGCTGCCGCAGCATCGGCGAAATCTACATTTTCTGTAGCTTGCCAAATTTGCGTTGCTAATGTACGAAAGCCAATAGGCGCTAACAGCATGGTGGCGGGTAGTTCTTTAATCGCTGTCAGAAATACCAGCACTGCACCACTCAACACACCTGATTGTACTAAAGGTAGGGTAACTTCTCTTAATGTTTGCCAAGCATTCCTACCCAAGCTACGGGCTGATTCTTCTAACTGGGGATTGACTTGTAAAAGCGAACTGCGGACTGTTCCCACTGATTGCGGTAAAAATAAAACTAAATATGCAAATATCAGCATTGGGAGAGTTTGGTACAGTGCTGGCAAATAGTTGGCACCAAAAAATACCAAAGATAAGGCAACAACAATTCCGGGAACTCCAAAACCAATGTAAGAACAACGTTCAATTATGGCGGTGATTTTACTCGGAAATCTGACTGCTAAAATTGCTACTGGCAGGGCAAAGATGGTGATAGCTAAAGCTGCCAGTCCAGCCGCGCTAATGGAGTTGATAATAGTGGGTAATAAGTTGGGGAAAGTGTAGCCAGTGTTAAGTCCACGAATTAGCCAAAATAGGGTGATACCTACTGGCAAAACTACACCGAAGCTAGTAATTAGCAGACAAAAGCCCAAAGCAGGCCATTTCCAAATTCCCAACTTGACAATTTTCGGTGGACGTAGAGAAGCGGAACCACGACTATAATAAGCTGCACGCGATCGCATTCGATATTCCAACCACAAAATCAGCAACACCAATGTCACCAGCATCAAGGATAAAGCTGCGGCTGAGTTCCGATTAAAGCTAGTTTTATATTGCAAAAATATTGCCCGTGTAAAGGCATCAAATTGCATCAGCGAAGGTGTACCAAAGTCCCGCAAAGCATACAGAGCTACTAATAATCCCCCAGCAATTAATGATGGTTTCAACTGTGGCAAAACTACTTTAAAAAAGGTTTCTCTACTGCCATAACCCAAACTGCGAGATGCTTCTTCTAATGATGGATCTATACCTTGTAATCCAGAACGCACACTCAGTAGCATATAAGGATAGGTAAACAAAGTAATTGCCAAAACTGTCCCAGGAAAACCATAAATAGAAGGTAATTCTTCTACTCCTAATGGTTGAAGCAACAGTTGTAAAAAACTACCGCGTGGCGCAAAAGTTGCAATCAGCGCAAAACTGCCTACGTAGCTAGGAACCGCTAAGGGTAATGTTGTCGTCACTAACCAAAAACGTCTACCTGGTAAGTCTGTCCGTACAGTTAAAAATGCCAATGGTACGGCAATTAGTGTGGAAAATAACGTCACCGTTGCCGCCATCGCCGCACTATTGAAAAAAACCATGATATTGCGGGGACGAGAAATCAATTCTCGTAACTCTTCCCCGCCAATACCTGCGGTGCGAATCACTAAATATAGTAATGGCAGGGCAATGGCAACTGCCACTACCCCTGCCGCTAATGTGAGAAATAATGGAGGGCGAACCGCTTTCAACTGTTACAAAACTCCTGCCTGCTGTAGTAAATTCAAAGTTGCTGGCAAATCATCTAAGTCTGTTAGGTTAACATTGGGTGGATTAAGCTTACTGATTGGTATTTGTTTTGATGGCGCTGGGATTCCTTTTACTAAAGGATACTCATTAGTTTCTTTAGCAAAGTAATTTTGTGAATTCTGGTTGAGCAGATAACCGATTAAAGCCTCCACATCAGCTTTTTGATCTGTGGTATTCGTAATTGCTACTCCTGCCACGTTAATCATTGATCCTGCGTCTTTGCTTGTGTAATGGTGGGCAACAGGAAAGTTAGGATCATCTTTTTTGAAGCGATACAAGTAGTAATTATTCACTAAACCAAGATGAACTTCTCCGCGTCCCACAGCTTCAAGGATCGCAGCGTTTTTACCGTAATCTTTGACACCATTAGCTTTCATCGCTTTGAGCCATTGGAGAGTTTTTTCGTTTCCATCTAATACTCGCATCGCGGTGATAAATGACTGAAATGAGCCGTTAGTTGGTGCCCAGCCGACTTTACCGCGCCATTTCGGTTCTGTTAATTGTGAAATTGATTTCGGTAGTTCCCCTTGCTTAACTAACTTGGTGTTGTAGTCAATTACACGAGCGCGTCCAGAGATTCCTAGCCAATGCCCTTTAGCAGAACGAAAGCGAGAATCAACCTTGTTTAGCAATTTCGAGGCAATCGGCTGTGTTACTTGTTTTTTCTCCAAAGTGCCTAAAGCACCAGCATCTTGAGCGAAAAACAAGTCTGCACGGCTATTTTTGCCTTCTTCCAAAAGTGCGATCGCTAATTCAGCAGTATCGCCATAACGCACTTGAATATCCTTATTTAAATCTTTTTTTGCTTTCTCAATTAAGGGGCCAATTAGTTTCTCGTCTCTGCCTGAGTAAATCACGAGGGTTTTCGTTTGAGCATCTACAGCTACCCCAATTCCCCAACCGAGCGTTACAGCTAGAGCTAATGCTGAAACTTTCAACAATGTTAAACTTTTCAATCTCTAATCCTCCACCTTAATACTTACCAGGAAGTTTTTGCAATAATTTTGGTATTCTCAACCTTTACCATTAACCTACGCTGATAAGCAAGAAAGTTTATCGAAAATTTAAATTTTTACTACTTTTGCTAGATGCATTCTAAACCTTCGTAGGCTATATGACTTGTACTTGCTGCATGAGTTTGAGTGTTGACTCTAAATCGCTAAGATTACTCAAGTCGATTTTTTGAGCTTCTTTTTTAATTTGTTGGAGAGATTTAAGTTTACCTTTGGGCGCAACAGCCGAAGTTAGAGGATATTCATAAGTTTGATTAGCAAAGTAGTTTTGGGCATTTTCATTCAACATGAATTCGACAAACTTTTGAGCAATATTGGGATGTTTGGCGCTGTTAAGAATTGCGATACCTGCAACATTTACCAAGGAACCTACATCATTAGTGAAATGATGCTCCACTGGAACTTGAGGATTATCTTGTTTGACTCGTTCTAGATAATAATGATTGACAAATCCGACAGCAATTTCGCCGCGGGATAAGGCTTCCACGATCGCACTATTATTAGGATAAACTTTAGCATTGTTAGCTTTAATACCTTCTAACCATTGTCTAGCTTTGTCTTCTCCTTCTGCAACCCGCAAGGCGGTGACAAAAGATTGAAAGGAACCATTTGTAGGGGCCCAGCCAATTTTACCTTTCCATTTCGGTTCAATAAAGCCAAAAATTGACGATGGTAATTCCCCTGCTTTCACTAGTTTAGTGTTGTAATCTACTGTACGTACTCTTCCCGAAATACCTAGCCATTTCCCCTCTGGTGAACGGTAGGTACTATCTACCTGATTGAGAAGAGATGTTGGTAGTTGTACTGCTCTATTTGCTTTTTGCATAGCTCCAAGAGCGCTGGCATCTTGAGCAAAGAAGACATCTGCGGGACTATTTGCCCCTTCTTCCAAAATTGCTGATGCTAACTCAGCAGTATCGCCATAGCGGACTTTTACCTTAGTATTAGTTTGTTGCTCAAATTGCTTGATAAGTCCGCCAACAAGTTTTTCGTTGCGCCCTGAGTAGACTACTAGCTCTTTTTCTAATGCACCACTAGCAGCCGTAGTTGGTGTAGCCTGCCCTGATGGCGATTGGGCAGTATTGGTGGGAGTTTGATTAGCATTACAAGCGATCGCTAATCCCCCGCTAACAGTTGCTAGCCCCACTATATAAACAAACTTACGACGTTTCATAATTTTCATCCACCAGAAATAAAACTATTACTCGGAATTATCAATAATTTTATTGATTAAATATTTCAATAACATCATAAACTGTTATTGCCACTCTGTTGTTAAACCACATTTCTTTTTGGCTATTAGCTTCTGTGAACTGAATCTTTACGGGCAAACAGCAAAGGCCATTGAAGTCAAAGTCATACCGCAAAATAGCTACAAACTTAAGTATAAAATAGTACTATTAAATTAAGCATTTTTTTCTTCTCTTTGCGTCCTTCCCTACGTTTGCGTAGTGTGGTTGCGCGTTGGCAGAAGCCTCTCGTAGAGAATGCGCTAGCCTGTGCTGCTTCAACGCTTTGCATCTATGTTAAAAAAATTGACCTTCTTATAATTTGAAAGGTTTCTATCGCTATTGAGCCACAAACAACATTGATCTTACTCCCGGTTTACTGGTCATTTTAAATTTAGAACACGATAATAGTAACAACACCTTTTGGGTAGGAGTTGTGTGGACAACTTTCAGATTTTAGCTAAAACAATAAGTTGCCTCATGTCTAACCCGCAGGGCAGCTTAGGGTGAATTTTTGGGCTGTGCCGGATGGGATTTTAGCGATCGCTTTCACCCTCTTGCGTCAAAAGGGGAATTATAAAAATAATTTCCTAATTTTCAAATCCAGATATGTTAAAAATTGAATATTTAATGGCTAACAAAATATAGCAAACATTTTGAAAACTTAATAAATCGCTAAAAAGCTTGATAAATAAAAATTTCAAGTTTTACGTTGTCGAAATTTATGAAATAGGGTTATCTTACTTTACGCTTACACAAAACATTATGAAATTAAGTTTTAGTAAACCAAAAAATGTTTTTTGGGTGAGTTTATTTTCCTCTGCTATATTCCTTTTTCCGGTTTCTGCCCTGGCTTTGACTGTCCAAGAAGTTCCTAACCCCCGAAAAGAATATGGTGGATGGGTAACTGATATGGCAGGTATCCTCAGCGAAGAAACAGAAACTCAAATCAATCAAAGAATTTCTCAGTTAGAGGCGAAAAATGGCACAGAAATAGCGGTGGTGACTGTTCCAGCAACTGCCCCTGCTGATTCTGTCAAAAAATTTGCAACGGAACTATTTAATTTTTGGGGAATTGGCAAGAAAGGAAAAGATAATGGCATATTGTTTTTGATTTCAGTAGGCGATCGCCGCGTAGAAATTGAGACTGGTTACCGTGTGGAAGCGATTTTGCCCGATGCCAAAGTGGGCAATATTATTGATACCGAAATCATCCCGCTATTCAAAAAAGGAGACTTTGAAGGTGGTACGCTGGCGGGAACCAAAGCAGTAATATTTGTCTTAGAGCCTGATGCTGTATCGTCTGCAAACCCGATAACAACTCCAAACCAGTTAGCTTCCCCGAATGTAGAAACAACAAAGAAAGATAACGCTACATTATGGGGCTTTGTAACTGCGGGTGGAATATTAGCAGTGGTGGTGGGAGGTGGCGTTTATCTGGCACGCCCTCGGAAAATTTCCATTGAACCGGAAGGGTATACCCGCCGGAGTCAGGGCAATTACCTTTTTTTGTGTGCTGATTGCCAACAGCAGATGGAAAAAGTAGACGAAGCCACAGTTGATTCATGTCTGAGCAAATCGCAAAAAACAGCACAAGATATAGGTAGTGTTAAATTTGAAGGCTGGAGATGTGCCAATTGCAGCCAGAAGCTAACTGGTAGTGGTTTCCACATTGTCGCTCAACAGTCCCATGAATCTAAATTTCGGGAATGCCCCCACTGTCAAGAATTGACTGTCATTCATAGTGTGAATACTGTCCAATCAGCTACTGAATACAGTTCGGGTAGACGACTAATTATTGATGAGTGTCACAGTTGTTCTTATCACCACGAAATTGAAGAAATAATTCCTCGCTTGCCACCGCCTCCCCCACCTCCTCCTCCCAGTAGTTCGTGGGGTAGCGGTGGTAGTAGCGGTGGTGGCAGTAGCGGTGGTGGTGGTGCTGGCGGTAGCTGGTAAGCAAAAGACAGAGGGCATAAGGGGAGAGCCTTATCCTATCTAGTTTTTCAGCATTTGCTTGGCTGCAACTTGTAACTTATGAATACTATGAATAATCAAGAAAAGAGAATTCCAGAAGAGATTGCCCCAGAGGTGCTAGAGTTAGCATCGCGCTACTATGCCAATCACACCCAAAGTTACTCGGCTTCTGAGTTGGTGGCAGCAGCAGAGGAAGTTGATATTCCGGCTGAGTTTATTCAGCAAGCCATCCGAGATGTACAGGCAAGGCACAAGCAACAACTTGAGGAACAAAACCACTTAAAGCATCTGCGCCAAAGATTACTGTTTTTTGGTGCAGGTATAGTAACTGCATTGGCTATCTGGACTAGCTGGACTTATAACTCTATACAAAGCAGTAGCATCAGAACTGAAGCAGCTTGGGCGCAAGTAGAAAATCAACTCCAGCGACGTGCCGATTTAATCCCCAACCTTGTGAATGTGACACAAGCTTATGCCAAACAAGAAAAAGAGTTAGTCTCTTTATTGGTGCGATCGCGTGAAGCTTATCTGCAAGCAGTTACTCCCAATGAAAAAGCTGCTGCTACAGTACAAATCAATCAAGCAATCAACGGCTTCCGCAATTATGCAGCCGCTAATCCCCAATTGCAATCTAGTAAAATGTTTATCAATCTTCAGTATGAGCTAGCGGGTACTGAAAATCGCCTAGCTGTAGAGCGAATGCGTTACAACCAAGCGGTGCAAGCTCATAACCAAAAAATTTACAGTTTTCCCAACTCGCTTGTAACTAATATTTTTGGATTTCAAAAAAAGGAATTCTTCCAAGCTATAAATACTGATGTTCCTAAGATTCCAAGAGAATAAATAGCGGTTCTATCGGCTCCTTTCTCTTTTGATAATGAAGCTTACCAATTAAAAAAACTTGGAGCAAGGCAAACGCACGGGATTTCTGAAACCATTGCTGGATAATAAGTCTGCTTGAAGAGATAGGATCTATTTAGAAAAATAAAATTTTAGGAGTAAACCTCTGTCTTTACAATTTATTACCGTTCCCCCTGAAACTTATCAATCCCCCGCAGGCTTAATTGTCACTTTGCATGGTTGGGGAGCTAATGCTGAGGATGTAGCATCTTTGTTACCCTTACTCAACTTACCTGATTATCAGTTTGTATTACCCAACGCACCTTACCCTTATCCTTATTCCCCTGTAGGGAAGGCATGGTATGACCTGCGGGTGGAGAATATGTATCAAGGATTGGCAGAAAGTCGGCAATTGCTAATAGATTTTTTGCAATCTTTAGAAAGTACCACTGGCGTACCTTTATCACGTACTATCTTAAGTGGATTTTCTCAAGGCGGGGCAATGACTTTAGATGTTGGCTCAAAATTGCCCTTAGCAGGTTTAGCTGTCATGAGTGGGTATTTACACCCTGACGCGGTAACGGCTGATCAAAAAGGGATTCCGCCAACTTTAATTACCCACGGTAAATATGATGAAGTTGTTCCAATACAAGCTGCCTGGAAGGCACGAGAAACTGTAGAGTCTCTAGGAGTGGCGGTAAAATACCACGAATTTGACATGGGGCATGAAATAAATCCACAAACGTTAGAGGTGCTACGGAATTTTGTTGTAAATGTAATTGGCTAGTCAGAATTACGAATTTTTTATAAATTCTGGTATAAATGCTGAAAATTTTCACGAAATCAATGCTCTCTAATGAGTAATATATATAGGGTGGCTGCGTTCAGCGCAACTTAACCCATGCTGAAGGCGAGTGCTGCATAAGGGAGGGGCGAGCATTATGACAACTCTAAGCATTTCCAGGAAAGAAATTGCTGCCATGACTGTGGCAGAAGTAGAAGAACTGGCTACACGTCTGGAGCTAGATAATTATAGTAATGCTTTTGAGGGTTTAAATGATTGGCATTTATTGCGAGCGATCGCATTTCAGCGTCCAGAGTTAGTTGAACCCTATATCTATCTCTTAGACTTGGAACCTTACGATGAAGCGTAGTTGAGAGTTAGGAGTTAGGAGTTAGAAGTTAGGAGTTAAGAGTTGGAAATTAATATTCGTAATTACTTGCTCCTAAATTCCTACTTACTCCTAACTTTTTACCATGACTAATCCAAAATCGAACAAAGTTCTAATTGGTGTAGGTGGCGGTATCGCCGCCTACAAAATCTGTGAATTGGTTTCGACGCTGTTTAAAACTGGGGTGGAAGTCCGAGTTATTCTCACCCGTTCAGCGCAAGAATTTATTACGCCTCTAACAATAGCCACCCTATCTCGTCATCCCGCCTACACAGATGATGATTTCTGGAAACCAACTCACTCTCGTCCGTTGCATATTGAGTTGGGTGAATGGGCAGATGTCATTGTAATTGCCCCCTTGACGGCTAATACATTAGCAAAGTTAGCCTACGGCATGGCTGATAATTTACTCACCAATACCGTGCTAGCTTCTACCTGTCCCGTGCTGTTGGCACCCGCAATGAATACGGATATGTGGGAACAGCTATCAGTACAGCGAAATTGGCAACAGCTATTGATAGATAGCCGATATCATGGGATGAATACAGCATCAGGTTTATTAGCGTGCGATCGCATCGGTGCTGGTAGATTAGCAGAACCTCCAGAAATTTTGGCTCACATCCAATCACTGTTACATACTCAAGGTAAACGAGATTTAGCTGGTAAACGAGTGTTAATTAGTGCTGGGGGAACGCGAGAGTATCTTGACCCAGTTAGATTTATTGGCAATCCTTCCACAGGTAAAATGGGATTAGCTTTAGCGCAAGCCGCACTTCACCGTGGAGCAAACGTCACCCTAGTACATGGCCCAGCTAATTGGAATGTACCATTAGGAGTGCAAGCAATTCCCGTCATTAGTGCCGAGCAAATGCAGCAGGCCATGTTGGAATATTTACCCAATGCTGATGTAATTGTGATGTCAGCAGCCGTGGCAGATGTGAAGCCAAAAGATTATAGTACAGAGAAATTACCCAAGCGATCGCTCCCCCAAGCTTTACCTCTGGAACCAGTAACGGATATAGTCGCCCAATTAGCAAAACTCAAACAGCCGCATCAGATATTAATTGGTTTTGCAGCGCAAAGTGGTGATATTGTCAAGCCAGCGTTAGAAAAATTGCAGAATAAAAAACTCGATGCTATTGTTGCCAATCCCATCGATCAACCTGATAGTGGTTTTGGAAGTGATAATAATCAAGCAATATTTTTAGATAATCAAGGACGGCAAGTAGCGATCGCACCTTGTTCTAAATTGGGAATGGCCCATCATTTATTTGATTTTGTCATCACTTGATATAGTGATTCTCATTTGTTTGAATGAGCTACGCGGCATTATCCATTGGTAAACTATTATGCCTTTAAATTACACAATAACTCATCAGGTTTGTTGACTGCTGACCGTTGACAGTTAACTGTCAGCAGTCAACAGTCAACACAGAATAAATGTGCAACTTAGATGGGCGATAGCTTATCAACTTAAGCCAACAGTCTCATTGAATTTGCAGCTACACAGGCATAATAAAAAATGAAACCCACGGAGGTGGGTTTTGTTCGTGTAGATGCGCTTTTTAACCGCCCTTTTAGCTTAAGTTGACAGGCATGGGTATTGCCGTGTCCCTACAAGGAAACTACTACTTTGAATTGGGTATAACCCGTATGCTCTATGGCTTCAAGTCACTTTTCTAGATTTTACAATATAAGTAAGACATAAAAATAACGCTTCAATTATATGAAAATTCTCTCATCAGAACTAGTCCATTTGGGATTTGGCAAATATGTGCGTTCTGACCAAGTAACAGCAGTTATACCAATAGAAGAGGAGCGAGGCCCAGGGCGACGAACCTTTGTTCACGTTCAAGGGCAAAGCGATCCAATTATCGCCTCTCGCGCTGAAGATACCATTGTGCGTGATTTAGTACAGGAGCCACGCGAAGTTACCCAAGCCCGTCAACAGCAGGAAATTCTTCAAGATTTATTGGTTAATTTAGCTAATGTTAATTCAACTGTGCGTCGAATTAACCGTGATGAAGGCAGTTTGGATCTTGATTTGTTAGAGCGACGAATTAAGCAAGTCCTGGAAAATTAATTGCAGAAGTCAGCAAACTAAATAACGGAGAAAGATATTGCTGAATACCATTACAGACCAAGTTTCAGTATCAGAGACACAAACAAGATCACCAAGGTTGTGGATACCTGAACGGGTACTGTTTACACCTGCTGCCCTAAATGAGGATTGGGGGCAGCAGATTCTTAAACGTGTGCAGTCACTCAACTTACCAATAGAAGAACTATCACAGAATCGCCTGAAGGGACTGCGTGGTGAGTCTGAGCGGGATACTTACAACATCGCCAAGCGTACCTTAGCAGTGGTTACTGCACCACCCAGTTCTTTTAAATTGAGTCCCATCCCACCTTCTGCGGATTGGCAGTTTCACCTTGCCGAAGGTTGTCCTGCTCATTGTCAATACTGCTACCTAGCAGGTAGCTTATCGGGGCCACCTGTCATCCGCGCTTTTGCTAATTTACCGCAGATATTAGAGAACTTAGCGAACTACGAGCAACAGGGGAAAACCACAAGTTTTGAAGTTAGCTGTTACACAGACCCATTGGGTATTGAGCATTTAACTGGAAGTCTTGCTGAATGTATCCGTTACTTTGGCACTCGTACCGATGCACATCTACGTTGGGTATCGAAGTTTGATGCTGTGGATGGATTACTCGATTTACCACACAATGGGCATACTCGCTGTCGGATGAGCGTTAATGCTGCACCGATTTCTGGCAAATTTGAAGGTGGCACAGCATCCGTAGCATCCAGACTGAATGCATTGCGACGGTTGGCGTTACCACAAGAGCGTGGCGGTGGCGGTTATCCAGTAGGCTTGGTTATTGCGCCAATTATGCCGATAGATGATTGGCAGATGCACTATAGTTCTTTGTTTGACCAGATAAATGAGGCACTGGATTTTGACTGTAACCTTACCTTTGAGTTAATCTCGCATCGGTTCACACCTGGGTCAAAAGAAGTGTTACAAACTTGGTATCCGCAATCAAAATTAGAGATGGATGAGGCAAAACGCAGCGTCAAGCGTAATAAGTTTGGTGGAACGAAGTACGTTTATGAGAAAGACATAATGAAGGCGTTGCGTAGCTTTTTTGAGAGTGAGATTAGTAGGCGCTTTCCAAATGCTGAAATTCTTTATTGGACTTAGAAGAATACTTCGCTCATATAGAGTTTGAGCAAATTAATGGCGTTGTTGCGTGAATAGGCAAAATGGTAAATTTTACCTATCGCATATGTTCGCTCGCCGCCTAGAACACCGATTCAGTAATCAGGATGAAGTAGCAGACTGCTCAGTGGTGTGAGTAAAAATTTTGGCAAGGACATGAAGATTATGAACAACGGCGGTACGGCGAAGATCAAAGAGATTTTTGCGAGAACCAACGTAACGAGCTTGATCCCCCTGCCATCGACCAATGTGGGATAAGGAATGCTCAACAGCAACACGTTCACGGAGCTTGGCACGACCAGCAGGGCTGAGTTGACGTTGTTGTAGTTCCCGAAATAATGGTTCATCAGGATGAATAGAAACACTGCGCCCAGTTTTGGAAGTAGTACAGCGTTCCCTGAACGGACAAGCTGCACAAATATTTTTGGGGAACTGAACTTTGCCACCAACGCTAAAAGGTAAAGTAACCTCATTTGGGCAGCAAATAGTCTGATTGTCCCAATCCAAGATAAAAGCAGTTTTGGTAAACTTCTTGCCGTTTCTTACTTGCCAAGCTTTACAGTAAATAGTCAGTTGGTCATCTCTGTTTTGAACCAAAGAACTACTTAAGTAAGCACGGTCGATATGTAACTCAACCAAGTTTACTTTCTGGTATTTTAAGTCAGTAGCAATTGCATCAGTGACAGATGCTTCAGGTACATTCGCTCTTGTAACTCCAACGGCTCGAACCAGCCCATTGTCTAAATCTCGTAAAATATGACGTTTATAACCATCAAATCGCTGGCTTTTACTTTTACGCCCATGTCTCATCTCTTCATCTTCAATTGAGATGCGTCGTTCTTTAGCAACACCAGAGAGTAGTTTGATTTCACCATGAGCATCCACTTCCACATCTTGCGCTTCAATTAGCCTTGCGGAATCTATTGCTGAACGAACTTGAGGGTGTTCGATAGCTTCTGGCTGTACTTGTACAAAAGCCTCAAATCGATCTATTGCGTCCAGTACAATCCCCAAAGCCAAATTTTTCTGGTTTGGGTCATCCCAGTTGAGGTCTAAAGCGGCTTTCAAGCTCGAACCCGCAACGATATCTACACCAATATCCTGGGCAACTTCCGCCAACCCCCTCCCCTGCTGGCCAGCTATCACGCCAATCGCTTTTTTAAGCGCGTGACCCAATAAATTATATGTATCTTCGACTTTCGATGCTCCCCACAATGGGCTAGAATCCAGTGCTGCCCGTAACTGCTTTGAGCCAAAACCCAAGGTTTGCTCTGCTAGTTCGACTGTTTTCTCAATTAGTCCTCGGTCAAGCCCTTGGATAATTAGCGCACTCCGAAATCTAACCAGTGTCGCCTGCGAAAAAGGAGCTATTTCGCAATCTATGCAATCGAGTACTAATTGCCAACGCCTGTCCATACTCAATGCTTCAATCGCTTCTGCTTCTGTTGCTCCCGTATAGGCTTGTAGGATTGTTGCTAACGCCAGTTGTGCTGGCGGGACTGGGGGATGCCCTTTGGGAGAATCTGCATAAAGCTTACTCAGTTCTTTTTGAAATTTCTCATCAAATAATTGATGGCGATATTGCCGTAAGAATGTAAACAACTTTGCTCGTTTAATCCGCTTAACGATACTTTGCTCTGCTGCTGATAGTTCTATCGGTGGATTCCAATTTTCTGGACGCATACGTAGATTCTCTGCTTGCGAAGCTCACATTTATTACCTGAATTTACCTCAATTCAGGTTATCCTTCTCCAAAAGATTTTGTTAAATATTGCTTACAGCTTATTTGTCGCTATAAGCCTTGGCTAGCAAGCGTTTTCTACGCTTTATTCTCCATTGTTTATTTCTCTTTGGGCTAATTTTTCTTTTGCTCTCCGATTACTGAATCGGTGTTCTAGCCCAAAGATGAAGGCAAAAGCCCAGTACAAAGTTAAGAATTGGAACGCCTATGATGCTTCCCTAAAGCCAAAGCGGGATTCCACCCCGCAGTAACGCTCAGGTTCAACAGCCTAATAACTCTAAACTACCCCCACATCCAAGAGATGAAAACTTACGTCGGATACATCAAATTGGTCACCCGCAATGGAAGCAACAAAGCAGATATCATCGACGTTCCTTGTCTGAAACAGCGATGTTTCGACTCAAATTTATTTTTGGGGGTAAGCTAAGACGACGCTTTTTTGAAAATCTTGCTGTTGAATTATTCCTGCAATGTGCTGCACTTAATCGCATGATTCAATTAGGCAAACCAGATAGCTACAAAGTGGAAAAATAATCATTAACTCTGCTAAGAGTTGGCGTGACTTTTTCTGTTTCATGCAACAAAGCCGGGCAATTCATTAATTCCCCTACAATTTAACAGATATTTGTGCAAACAAAATTAATTACATCTGCAAGTCCAGACTGAGTTTTCAAATTAGTAAAAATAAAAGGTTTATCGCCGCGCATTTTTTTAGCATCTTGTTCCATCACGCTTAAATTTGCACCAACATAAGGCGCTAAATCAGTTTTGTTAATCACCAACAAGTCAGACTTGGTAATGCCCGGCCCGCCTTTGCGGGGAATTTTATCACCAGCCGCAACATCGATGACGTAAATCGTTAAATCCACCAGTTCGGGACTAAAGGTAGCAGCTAAGTTATCACCACCACTTTCCAAAAATACCAAATCTAAATCGATAAAACGTTCTTCTAATTGTTCAATTGCCGCTAAATTCATGGAAGCATCTTCGCGGATAGCAGTATGAGGACAACCGCCAGTTTCTACACCCAAAATGCGATCGCTTGCCAACGCCTGAGAACGCACTAAAAACTGAGCATCCTCCTGAGTATAAATATCATTTGTCACCACCGCAATCTGATACTGCTCACGCAATCCCTTGCACAAAGCATCCACTAAAGCCGTTTTCCCCGAACCCACTGGTCCAGCAACCCCTACTCTAAATGCGTTCATTGTCATTTGTCCTTTGTCAATTGTCTGTTAGCACATGGATGGTTATTAATTCTTAGTTTTTTACCAATGCCCCAGGCCCAATGACTAACTCCTAAACAACCTTGTATACTGCGTTTCATGCTGCATACTCGCCAGCGACAAACCCCAACTACAACACGCAAGTTCATCATCCTCCAACGCGAGAATTTCTAACGCCGCAGTGCTAAATAATGGTTGCAAATCTAGTAATAACCTCTGTCCTGCTGTTTGTCCAAGGGGGATAAGTTTCACTCCCGCAGTAATCAAATTACTTGCCCAACTATGCAGATATCCGAGTAATGCGGCTTGGATACTGATTTGGTAATGGGCAATTGCAATACCAAAAGCGATCGCATAATTGCAAGGATTACCTACAGCATTGGCAATAGGTATAATCTGCGGTTCTAGTTTACCAAGTAATTGGATCAGCGATCGCCCCATCTGCCAACTAGAGGCGCGTAATTCTTCTGTTTCCCTAGCTGCGGATAACCACAGATTCCAACGGCATAGCGACTCTACATCACCCATTTTTGCAGATTGCTGCGATCGCAGCATCACCCCTGCTTCTAGCCTAATTGCCCCGTAGAGCAACTCTGCTTTTAACCAATCTTTGAGATGTGTGTGGTTAGCGATCGTACCATTTTCTACCAGCATTTCCAAACCTTCAGAATAACTATATGCTCCCACAGGTAAAGCGGGACTAGCCAGTTGCAAAATACTCAAAAGATGACTATCAGTGAGCATGAGAGTGTTGTCCATAAGCTCCTAATTCTGGCTGAAACGGTAAAATTTCCTCTTTAATTTCTAACCCCAGTTGTTCTAACATCGTGCGTAAAACCGAATCTGAAGACAAGCGTAAATAAGTTGGGGTAATTTCTACAGGTACATGGCGATTTCCCAAATGGTATGCCGCCCGTAATAATAAAAGTGGCGTTTGGGCAAAGGCAGTCAGTACTAGTTCTGGTTTGGCTGTAATTCTGATTAAACTGCTATAGGTTTCTTCTTGGAGAATATCGCCATCGTGTAGGACAGTTCCTCTGGGTAAATGTAAAACTACAACTTTACCATCTTCCATTTCAAAGCGATGACGACTGCGGGTGCGTTCTTCTGCTGTTAGCGCCAGAGTAAAAGTAACTGTGGCATCGTAATTAGGTGGTTTAAGTTGGGTAAATGTCAGCATACAAAGTTTTGCCTGAACTTCCGCTTTTTATTATGGTTGTAATTTAAACCTCATAGTTGCCTTGCCGGAAGAAAAGATAAAATTAAACAAAGGCAACGAGCCAAACGGGGACAATTATGAACCAAGCGATTGAGGGAGTACGCTGGACAATTCACGATTTAGAGGTTCTACCCGAAAGTGAGTGGACACGCTATGAAATTATTAATGGAGAACTCTTTGTGACTCGCACTCCTCACCGCCGTCACCAACAAGTTTGTGTAAAAATTGCTCGACAACTCGATGTTTGGTCAGATTCGAGTGGTTTAGGGGAAACAATTGTGGCTCCAGGGGTGCTTTTTTCGCAAGCAGATAGCGTTATACCGGATGTCGTTTGGGTAAGTCGAGAACGACTGGCACAAATTGAAGATGAAGCGGGACATTTGACAGGCGCACCAGAGTTAGTAATAGAGGTTTTATCCCCTGGTAAACAAAACGAACTTCGAGACAAAGAAGCAAAACTGAAACTATACTCAGTTCAAGGTGTGCGTGAGTATTGGATTGTTGATCGCTTTACTAAACAAGTTGAAGTTTATCGGCGAGAAAAAGCACAGTTGGTTTTAGTTGCTACTTTTGTAGGTAATGATGAGATAACATCGCCACTTTTACCTGGATTTTGTTGTTCTATTGGTTTCTTTTTTCCTGAATAATTGCAAATTCGGGTACGTTTTTAACTGACTATACTAACTAGTAAACACCACCTATTTGGGTTAAAAATATAATTAGGGCTTGCTGAAAAAGAAAGAAAAGGTGACAGTCTGTAGATAAAAAGACCCTAGAAGTATATTCAGGTGCAAGGAAAGAAGGTAAAATAGCCCAAAATCCTTGCATGACAGTGGTCAGCC
>JAHHHR010000016.1 GCA_019359245.1 Nostoc desertorum CM1-VF14
GCAGACGTTTTTTTAGTTCTTCTTCGCTCTCTGCGATTTCAATCTCAAAAGGACGGCTCATGAGTATTCAAATTTATCAAGTTTGCCTCCATCTATTATATGTAGCTTCATATTAAATTGGTATAAGATAAATTCTGCTTAATAAATAATCGCTAACTATTTTGCTTTTAATTTAGGTCAGGACTGATTACCTTCAAAACTGTTTAGCCGCACAGACAGAACAGACTTCCCAGCGCTCGAGTTCACCGGGTGGGGTGGGAGATTCACATTGGGGACAAAGGGGTAAGCCATGCGATCGCGATCGCATGATCTTTGCCCAATTCCCAAAAGCAGCATCCACACCCTTGGCGGGTGTAACATCAGGGCGGCTAATCTCATCACCAAGATAACTGGGATGCTCATGGGGCGAAACCGTTTGTTGCTGTTTTCTCTCCACTGATGGATTCTGCCAGCCAGCAGTAGAGAAGCGAATATCAACCAAAGGCGTTGGCAGCTTTTTATTCAACTTTAAAAGTAAAGACGTGCGACCAAAAGTTAGGTTTTGCGCCCAAGCAGCACTAGAAGTTGCAACCGACAAAACATCGCGTTGAATCGACAATGGTCGAGTATGTGCGGCAACCACTGGGCCAACAACTTCTGCCCAACACTTGAGCAGCCGTTGGAATGGTTGTTCTTGCCATTTAGCCTGCTTTTCCAGAACGCCTAAAATATCATTAATTGATTTCAACGACATCGTTAAAAGTGCTGAGTAAAAAGTGAGGAGTGGAGAGAGCAAGGAGCAGAGGGAAAATTCCTCTCCTCTTCAGCCTGCCACTGTGCCTCTTTTCAATTCCCAATTCCTAATCTATCTATTTAGATAATTTTCGCTACTATTGTCACAAATATATCTAAAAGTTAATTCCAGCAATCTACGTTTGAGGCACAGAGGCAATGACTCAAAACCCCCTGAACGATTCCGATACTCAATCTTCTAAAACACCTGGGTTGAAACCAGCACTAGCAGCAGCACTAGCGAGTTTAGAGGTGCCCCTAGATCAAGAATTAGCTCGATACCGACGCACACGAACTGGTTTGGTGTCATCAAAGCAGCTGCGTGTTGCAAGTTACATGAGCAGTCAACATCTGGGGTTGACTGCCATCCCTACAACATTGGGCATAACTCAGTCATCAGTAACGGAAATTAAAACTGACGTGCCACCTGCGCCTGCATCTGTACCTGTGAATCCTCAGATAACTTCAGCGCCAGCTACGGCAAAAACTGATGTACCACCTCCACCTCCGTCTTCTGTAGCTGTGAATCCTCAAAGTAACCCAGCGCCAGCTACGGCAAAAATTGAGGAACTAAATAATCTCAACGTGCCCTCCACCCCCAATTCTGCTAAAACACAAACTCAACTTCCACCACCCCCGCCCAACTTTAGTAGTAGCATCGTACCAGTACTCGTAAAAGATACTAAGAGCGAAAATCTCTTGCAGCCAAATGACACCCCTAAGCACCCAGATGACTACTTAGAATCTAGTGAAGCACTGCTGCGAAGTCTGACAGAAGAACAACTAGAAACTAAGAAACCAAGTAATTATAGTGACAGTCTGCTATCACCTTTGGGTATCGGCTCGATGTTGCTGCTATTGATGGCGAGTCTTACCTTAGGTTATGTAATATTCAATCCCAAAGGCTTGTCACAATGGAATTTAGGAAAGTTGTTTAACGGAAACTCGTCTCCCTTACCAGAAAATACTGAGGAAGTTGGGAGTAATGTCCAACCTCAGATCCAGTCACCAAAAACATCTATACCCAAGTATCCCAATCTAGCTGCCCAAGAGTTTCCAGAGGTGAGAAGCCCCAATGATCTAGTTGGCTTAACACCCAAAGTCCAACCAACCCTTGCAGCAGTGCCTAATCCAGTTGTTCCCCAAAACTCCGTAAATCCTCAAGCGGCATTGCCTGAACCCAACACAGCCCTAAAACCGACAAATCCGATCGCTTTAGCACCAGTACCAACGGCACAGCCTTTGCCTCCCTTGAATTTGCCTCCCACTTCAACGGCAAAAACCTCGTCTAACCCAATCGCCACTTCACCAGAGCCGGATGCAGAAATCAAACCAGCAACAGATGGGTTCTATCATGTAGTGATAGATAATAAAGGCAAAGCTTTAGCCTCAGCACGGGAAATCATTCCCGATGCTTATTTATCACCTAGCAAAGAATTGGTTTTTCTGGGTGCTTTTAAAACTAAAGAGCAAGTACAACAACATATAAAATTGTTAGAGGCAAAGGGAATCAAGGCACGGGTTCAGCAGCCATGAGTTGTAAAAATCTACGATACCATGAGATAACAGTCCTGAGTCATGAGTGCTGAGTCCTGGATCAAGAGTCTTGAGTTAAAAGATTGCTACGCCATTTTGAGGCGACTGCTCTGCGTATGTCTTACTAAAGTACATCAGTACGCAGTAGTTTTTCTTTACTTAGCACTCAGCTAATTGAGGTGTGGCATCCAAATTATACGGTGATGAGTAATTATCAAAACTCATTACTCAGCACTGAATTTCGTGAATGGAGAGCCGACATGGAATTAATCAAGCGTATCCTGCGAGTGATTCGCGCTAATCTCAATAGTTTGATCGGTGGTGCAGAAGATCCAGAAAAGATTCTGGAGCAAACTGTCCTAGAGATGCAGGAAAATTTGGTGCGGTTGCGGCAGGGTGTAGCACAAGCGATCGCTACCCAGAAACGAACTGAACGACAGGCAGCAGCTGCGAACTCTCAAACGGAAGAATGGTATCGCCGCGCCCAATTGGCCCTGCAACAAGGCAACGAACCTCTAGCACGGGAAGCTTTGACTAAGCGCCAAGCCTATAAAGAAACCACTACAGCTCTCTTTTCCCAGATAGAGCAGCAAAACGATATAGTAGCTAGGCTAAAAAAGGATATGCGATCGCTAGAGTTAAAAATTTCCGAGGCGAAAACAAAAAAAGATATGTATATTGCTCGCGCCCGTTCTGCTGAAGCATCTTCTCGCCTCCAGGAAATGCTGGGTGGAGTTTCTGCCACCAGCAGCCTGAATGCCTTTGAGCGGATGGAAGAAAAAGTTTTGCAGATAGAAGCTCAATCAGAAGCGATCGCTCAACTCGGTAGCGATGACTTGGAAACACAATTTACTTCCTTAGAATCTACTAATAATGTAGATGCCGAATTGGCAGCGATGAAGGTACAGGTTTTAAATGGGGCAGAAAACACACAGTATAACAATCTCCTCACGCAGGAGAATCAGAAGACACAGCCTTCCCAACAGCAGTTACCCAACACTCAAGACTCTTGAGAAACAGGTAAGGGAGCAGGGGGCAGGGGGAAATGACCCCATCAAGAACTGTCGTGGAATGAGGGAGAGAACATGGGTCTGAATTTCCCACTCAAGCAAGCGTGGTTATCGTAAAGAGCCGGAAGCTAACGTAATAGGTAGGTGGGACGAATCCTAATTCTTTTCTATCTCCCTGCTCCCTGCTCCCTGCTCCCTGCTCCCTGCCCCCTGCCTCTTAGTTGAAGTTCGACTAATTACCCCACTTTGGAGATATCTTAACAATTAAGAACTGTTAGAAGGTACTGATTTAAACCGGAAAGATTACATTGAAATAGGTAGCTATTAAAAAATAAAAAAGCTAACTGTCCAGCAAAAAGCGTAAACCACACAAGGAAAAACAAAGTTATGGGATTATTCGATCGCATTAAGCGAGTAGTTAGTTCTAACCTCAACGACTTGGTTAACAAAGCCGAAGACCCGGAAAAAATGCTAGAACAAGCCATCCTGGAAATGCAGGAAGACTTGGTTCAGCTGCGTCAGGGAGTAGCCCAGGCGATCGCCGCCCAAAAACGTAGTGAGAAACAGTATAATGATGCCCAAAATGAAATCAATAAGTGGCAACGCAATGCCCAACTAGCACTGCAAAAAGGTGATGAGAACTTAGCAAGGCAAGCTCTAGAGCGCAAAAAAACTTATACTGACACCAGCGCCGCCCTCAAAGCTAGTTTGGATACCCAAAGCACTCAAGTTGAAACCCTCAAGCGCAACTTAATCCAGCTGGAAAGCAAGATTTCTGAGGCTAAAACCAAGAAAGAAATGCTCAAAGCTCGGATCACTACTGCCAAAGCCCAAGAGCAACTCCAAGGCATGGTGCGTGGGATGAATACCAGCAGTGCAATGTCTGCCTTCGAGCGGATGGAAGAAAAAGTCTTGATGCAAGAATCCCGGGCCCAGGCACTAGGAGAGTTAGCAGGTGCAGATTTAGAAACCCAATTTGCCCAGTTGGAAGGTGGTAGCGATGTTGATGATGAGTTGGCAGCTCTAAAAGCGCAAATGCTACCACCCGCCACTCCAGTAACTCAAGCACAACTGCCACCGCAACAAGAAACCACTGCTCCTAAGTCTAATGAGGTGGTTGATGCCGAGTTGGATTCCTTACGCAAGCAATTGGATCAACTGTAAAATTGGTAGAAAACTTATTTGAACTAGTCCCACAACTGTTGGTTGTGGGATTTTACGTCATTAGCCAATAGTTAATAGTCAAAATCACTATGAATTATTGACTATTAACTATTGGCGACTTTGGGATAAAGTATTGTGTGTGCCAACTTTGATCGCCCCCTGATGGAGACTGCAATGAGTAAGGCTGTAATCACCATAACTGATGCTGAGTTTGAAACAGAAGTGTTAAAAGCTGAACAGCCTGTATTAGTTTACTTTTGGGCTTCCTGGTGTGGGCCTTGTCAATTGATGTCGCCCCTGATTAACTCAGCTGCTACCAAATATAGCGATCGCCTCAAAATCGTTAAAATGGAAATTGACCCTAACCCAGTGACTGTTAAGCAGTACCAAGTGGAAGGTGTACCAGCCCTCAGATTATTTCATGGCCAGGAAGTTTTGATATCAACTGAGGGAGTCATCGGCAAAGATAAATTACTCGAACTCTTAGATACACACTTAAATAGTAATTAGTCATTAGTCATTGGTCATTGGTCATTGGTCACTTAGTACTGAGCATTGCCGCAAAGCCTGCGGCATAGCTACGCTTAGGGCGCAGCTTCTCCAAGAGTTGTATTGGACGAATGACAAATGACAAATGACAAAGGACAAATGACAAATGACTAATATGCAATTTGCAAAGCGTTTACAACCCCTGCAATCTAATGTATTTGCTGATATGGACAGAGCCAAGGCAATCGCTTTGGCATCTGGACAACAAGTAATTGATTTGTCGCTGGGGTCTTCTGATTTACCAACTGAGGCACACGTCATTGAGGCGATCGCCCAGTCTCTCTATGATCGCAGTACCCACGGCTATCTGTTGTTTAACGGTACCTTTGGGTTTCGTGAAGCAGCAGCCAAATGGTACGAACAAAAATTTGGTATCAAAGTCGATCCTCAAACTGAGGTATTACCTCTAATTGGTTCTCAAGAAGGCACAGCCCATTTACCCCTAGCAATACTTAATCCAGGAGATTTTGCACTGTTGCTTGATCCAGGTTATCCCTCCCATGCGGGGGGAGTTTACCTAGCCAGTGGCCAAATCTATTCAATGCCACTACGGGCAGAAAACGCCTTTTTACCAGTGTTTGCTGATATTCCTGCCCCAGTCTTGACCCAGTCGCGGATGATGGTATTAAGTTATCCTCACAATCCCACTGCTGCGATCGCTCCTTTATCTTTCTTCCAAGAAGCTGTCGCCTTTTGTCAGCAACACAATCTCGCCCTGGTTCACGATTTCCCCTACGTAGATTTGGTATTTCAGGAAACTGGCGAGTGGGCAATGAATTCTTCCCAATACCCAATACCCAATACCCAGTCACTAGTCCCTTCAATTCTGCAAGCTGATCCAGAGAAAAGCGTCTCGATTGAATTTTTCACCCTTTCCAAGTCCTACAATATGGGCGGCTTCCGTATTGGGTACGCCATCGGTAATGCCCAGTTAATTAACGCCTTACGCCAAGTAAAAGCAGCCGTTGATTTTAATCAGTACCGGGGAATTTTGAATGGTGCGATCGCAGCCCTGACTGGTCCTCAAGCTGGGGTAAAATCTGCTGTCGCTACCTTCCAGCAGCGCCGTGATGCTTTCATCACTGCTTTACACCGCATTAGCTGGAATGTTGCCACTCCCAAAGCCACAATGTACATTTGGGCAAAATTGCCCTCAGCTTGGAGTCAAAACTCCATTGAATTTTGTACCCAGTTAGTCAAACAAACTGGTGTAGCCGCTTCCCCAGGTGCTGGCTTTGGCAAATCCGGCGAAGGGTATGTTCGTTTTGCCTTGGTGCATGAGCCACCTTTGTTAGAAACTGCTGTGGAAAGAATGGCTGAGTTCCTTCATTGAATTTCTTCTTAAACTGAACAGCTGCATCAACCTCGGTTAATAAAAAATCAAGAGTTTGAAACCCGCCTACGCGGGTTTTGACCGTGTAGACATGGTTTCTAACCGCCAATTTCAGGTTAACGTGAGTTCGATAAACCTCTCCCCTGAAACCCTTATTACACCGTTGCTTGCTTCTGAGATATGTCAACGTGTTTGCGTCGTTTCCGTCAACTAATGCTGAATTAATCTTCTTAACCCGAACTGAAGTTAAGTAATTATACGTATAAAAATATAGAAATATTCGTCATTTTTTCATTGATAATCAGCACTAACTTTACCCAATCAAGTCTCCCCATTTCTTAAACTGGTTTTGTACGCTCAACTACCAAAGATGGCTAACAATGCAAGTCGCGCTTAAAAGCCGCCGTATTGCTAAAAAGCCTGTAGCCAAAACAGCCCAAGCCTATAAGCGGCAGTAGTTTAAAACTTAACTTTCAAACTGGCAGAGACTTGAAGAAATGAAAATGACTTTTCACAAACTTGTAATTGGTGCTTCAATAGCTATTGGCGTGAGCGTTGCCACTACACCAGCACACGCTACATCTTTTAGTTTTAACAATCCAAATGAAATTAAAACTTATACTGGTGGGTCAAATGGTAATTTTATAGCAAATGATACTGTAGCTGCTTCCCAAGCCCTGAGTGATGGCAATCCTTCCTCTAACGTGGAGCTTTGGTATAGCAGCGAAAACCCAACTTCTAACGTTGGCTTCACCGCCACACAAGGAAACTACAGCGCCACAGTTAGCAGCGTTATTGCTAGTGACTGGAATAGTTTTGGTTCGCAATGGCTGGGTGATTTGTTGAGTGCTTATACTCCATTCCAGTCAGTGTGGAATGGGTTTTCAGCAAATACCAAATTATTAGTAGCAAGTTACTTTCCTTTATTGGGGATGGGAGATCCTAATATTGGTAGCTTCCAATTCGGTCAAAATGGCGGTCTAGAACTGACATTAGTTGGTCACTTGGATGTCAAGACTAAACTCTCAGATACACTTTCTACTAAGCTTACCGAAGCGTGGAATGGAGGAGTTAAATTACTATTTTCAGGTAAAACAAGTTTACCAACCGCTTTAGAAGTTCAAACTAAGATTTCATTACTGAAATTACTACCCACATCGCCTACGCTGCAAAGTCAAATAGCTCAACTGACATCATTCAAAGATGTACTCACCCTGCAAGCGACATTAAACGCTTACCAAGGTGAAATCGGAGCTAGTGAAATTGCCAAGGTAGTTAATGGCAATAACACTTACTACGCCTATAGCTTTAACCCTATTGCATCTGGAATTACAGCCTCTGATGATGGCATATCCTACAGCGCCTATTACACTTGGAACACGCCTGGATATACACCTCCTTCAACTCCAGTACCAGAACCATCAATAATACTAGGTCTACTCGGTGTTGCTGGCGTTTTTGCCACACAACGCAAATTTAAAAAAGTATCTATTTAAGATTGGGGATTCAAAACGACAAATAAGTAAGGGAGCTAATGGCTCCCTTTTTTTATGAATACTTCCTTCCAGCTAGAAGATGATTTAAAATTTTTAATTTAAAGTTTTAAACCTAAAAATGAATCGGTTATGAGAGCCTACATCTTTATGCCCTACCAATACAAGAGGGTTTTCATGAAATGGTATTACTTAGCTTCACATCCAGATAAAAATTGTTTTACAAAGGGCAATTATCTTACCGTTATTACAGTATTGCTTAAGTAGCTTTACTCATTAAAATTAGACTATTCGAATTTTAAAAACAGTATTTTATTTAATACTATTAAATATAAAAATAGCATAAAGTAAGTTTTAAGTTTCAATTAAAAGCTTATTAATATTATTATTTTCAATTATAATAGTACAGTTAAATTGAATTAATAACATTTTTCAGTAAATTGCATAAATAAGGTTTGTATTTATTTCACTATTTAAATGCAATACCGTTTTAGTTTATTGTAATAATTGTTGGCTTTTACTTAAGATAATAGGTAGCAATGACAGCACAATTACTCAATATAGATCAGCCATTGCGGTCACACAAGGTTAGACGAGTTTTGCTAGTTGAAGACCATTATCTCAATCGGATGTTGCTAAGTGACTATCTGAGTTACTGTGGGTACGATGTCCAAAGCTTATCAGAAGGCTCTACTTTTTTCTCAACTATAGATAAATTTGAGCCAGATTTGATTTTATTAGACTTAAAATTACCCGATATTGACGGTTATTCCCTCTTAAAAGAAGTCCAGCAAAGACCTGATTTTTCAAAAATACCTATCATTGTGGTTTCAGCCTTTGCTTTTAAAGCAGATCAAGAACTAGCTCTGAGTTTGGGTGCACGTCGCTATTTTGTAAAACCTTTAGAACTCAAGGATCTCATTCTTACAATTGAAGAAGAGTTGACTTTTAGCCACAGATAAGCTTTTCTGCTAGGCGTGCATTTATTCAGCTTTTTGCTCTGCAATAAACTCTTCTACTTGCTCACTAATATGTTGCATAGAACTGCCAATTTTTGAAATTTTATGTTGTACTTGCACTAACAGCAAAACTGCTGTTTGCAGATCATTGAGTGTTTCAGCCATAGCTTCCCGGTACTGGGCTTCAAAGTCTTGCGGGTTCATAGTTTAGATATTACTTGAAATTATTATAATTGCTATATTTCCAATCATATTCGTAAACTTAACTTACTAAATCCGTTAAATCGCTTAATGTTAGAAGTTTACTTAAAAGTCAAAAAGATTGTTTAACAATAACTATTTGGACAATATTTATATAATTGATATATTAAAAATATAATTACTCTCAATAATTAAAACACAAGTTTATCTAAAATAATAAAAAAAAATATTTATATACAAGAATGAATTTTTAAATAAGAAATCATTGCCGATTTTAAAATCTTAATTAGAGATTCAAAAAGCCAAATTTTTATTGTGACAGTAGTAGTCTGCGACTAAGATCACGGCTAGGCAAACTCTCATCTACTTCAAAGCTCTGACGCTTGTAGCAGAATGTCTAGTAGGCTATGGCGGAAGTTGCACCTTTAACAAGAGGATTTTGCCTCAAGTCTTGTTAATTGAGATGGTAGCTGGATTTACGCCATGCTTGCTGTACTATCTCAAAAACCGAGCCATCCTGCGGGAAGTGCAGACTAAAAGCCTACCTAATTTACATTTACTTGATAAATACTCTGTTAAATCGGCAGGAAAAAATAATTTTTCTTAAAATAGAGAAAGATTACCTAATTTTGGTTGTGGCAATATCTACTCAAATACTACCACTGGTTAAAGAACCAGAAAGACTGGAAAACCGTCTAGCTGAAATTCCACCGGAACCGGGGGTTTATTTCATGCGGGACAGTAGCGATCGCATTATATATATAGGTAAATCACGTAAGTTGCGATCGCGTGTCCGTTCCTATTTCCGGGATGGCTACAACAAGAGTGAACGCATCGCCACGATGGTCAAGTTGGTGACAGAAATTGAATTCATCGTCACTGATACCGAAGCTGAGGCCCTAGCCCTAGAAGCAAATTTGATCAAGCAGCACCAACCATACTTTAACGTGTTGCTCAAAGATGATAAAAAATATCCTTATCTCTGCATCACTTGGTCAGAAGATTATCCGCGAATTTTTATTACCCGTAAACGTCAATTCGGCAAAGAAAAGGATAAATTTTACGGGCCTTATACTGATGCTGGTCTATTGCGAGAAATTGTCCGGCTGTGTAAGCGGATCTTTCCACAGCGACAACGACCTCAACCACTTTTCAAAGACCGTCCTTGCTTGAATTATGATTTAGGGCGTTGTCCGGGTGTGTGTCAACAGATGATTTCACCAGAGGAATATCGCAAAATTGTCCAAAAAATAGCGATGGTCTTCCAAGGACGAACTCAGGAACTGATTGATATTTTGACTCAACAGATGAATGCAGCATCTGAAAACTTAAACTTTGAGTCAGCAGCGCGGATTCGTGATCAAATTTCTGGGTTGAAGTCGCTGACAGCCAATCAAAAAGTTTCGTTACCAGATGATACAGTTTCGCGGGATGCGGTGGCGTTAGCCTTGCCGTCAGGCATCGCGCTGGCAGCTAACGAAGAATACGCTTGCATTCAACTATTCCAGATTCGCGCTGGGCAATTGGTAGGACGCTTGGCCTTTGTAGCGGATGCTCACGCCGAACCAGGAGCTATTTTACAACGAGCTTTAGAGGAACATTACCAAACTGCTGACTCAGTGGAAATACCTTTAGAGATTTTGGTACAGCATGATTTACCAGATAGCGAAATATTGGCGGATGTCTTAACTCAACGTAAAGGAAAAAAAGTCACAATCTTGACTCCTTTGCGGCAAACTAAGGCAGAATTAATTGAGATGGTAGAGCGAAATGCCCAGTATGAATTGCAAAGAATGCAAAAATTAGGCGATCGCAATGACCAAGCAATGCAAGATTTAGCAGCCATTCTTGATTTACCAGATGTACCCCACCGCATCGAAGGTTATGACATTTCCCATATTCAAGGGTCAAATGCAGTAGCTTCGCAAGTCGTTTTTATCGATGGATTACCTGCCAAACAGCATTATCGCCACTACAAAATTAAAAATCCCACTGTGACGGCGGGACATTCAGATGATTTTGCTAGTCTTGCTGAAGTTATTGGGCGACGGTTCCGTAAGTATGCTGACGATCCACAGTTGTCACGTTTGGGTAATCCAGATTGGCCTGATTTAATCATGATCGATGGCGGTAAAGGTCAACTATCATCAGTTGTCGCCGTTTTGCAAGAGATGAATTTATTAGAAGACTTACGAGTTGTGAGTCTGGCGAAGCAACGAGAAGAGATTTTTTTACCGGGAGAATCTAAACCCTTAACAACTGATTCAGAACAATCAGGGGTACAGTTGTTGCGTCGGTTGCGGGATGAAGCGCACCGGTTTGCAGTGACTTTCCATCGTCAGCAACGCAGTGATAAATTGAAGCGATCGCGTTTAGATGAAATTCCTGGCTTAGGACATCATCGACAAAAACAGCTACTAGGGCATTTTCGCTCAGTTGATTATATTCGGCAAGCTGCACCCACACAACTTGCTGAGGTTCCAGGAATCGGACCGCGTTTGGCTCAAGAAATTTACGATTATTTTCATCCTTCTTGATATGGGTGAAAAGCATATGACATAAGTCGTTGAAAATTTCAACGAGTAAAGTCTTAATTCCAAGGCAGTATTACTCAGCATCTATGCTGTAGTATCGATTCTCAAAAGTTGTCGAATTCTTCTGTGCTTCCCTAGAAAGCCAAAGCATCACGTAGAGGCCAAAATATTGTTGTTTTTCTTTTTCGTTATAATTCACAAATTTTTCAGCCTGTTGATATCGTTCTAAGGCTTGCCGAAAGTTCTTTTTTGTAACTTTCTCTCCTAATGCCTGAGATAGCAATTGCCATAACGCAGACCCTACATCCTTTTTTATATAATCAAGGCAGTAGCCGCGATCGTTGGCAAACTGTTCGTATGTCTGATTTTCAGAAGATGCTTTTAACAAATCACTTTGTAAATCAGTTAAATGTCTACCAGATGACTGATTTACCACTTTATCCGCAATAGTTAATAACTCTTGAATGTTCATACTTCAAATTAATCTAATGAATTTCATGCAGATGTTTAATTATTGAAAAATAAAGGATTTAAAAGGCTTTCTATCAAAGTTAATTCACTGCGTCACCGGGGTTCTTTGGGTTGTAGCAAGTGGCGTAAGAGGCTGCACTAAAGCACACGGTTATTTTGAATTTTTAATAGGTTGATATAGCAATGCGGTTTAATTTATCAACTTACTTCTAAAGGCAGGGAACACAAAAAAAGAGAGGTAGAGGAATTGGACATTTTTTCAAAAGCCAAATAGGAGTCATATAACATTTATGAATTTGAGATGAGCTTAACTCTAGTTTCTCTAAGTATTACTAATGGTACAATGGTATTAACTTATTTCTCAGGAAGTTTATTTGATCTTTAATAAATTTTCTTTTATTGATGAGTTTTTAAAAAAGTTTATTTAAGCTTCATTTTATCTTTAAATTTTTATCATCATTGCTTTAAAATTTTGTTTATTCTCTCCTCCTTTAGAGCGGCTAAATCACCATTAGTAAGATCATCGGCTTGGATCGATATTTCTAAAGCTGACAATAGCGATCGCAAGTGTTTGCAGAAAATCTACCGATAACAAAGTTACTCAAAAAACAAATTTTGAGAGATTTTGAGCAGATTATCTTCATCTAGCTCAATTTAATAGCTAATACCGTAATTATTCGAGATGCAGCGCCCAGTATGGAAGGAGTAAGCAAAATTTTAAATTCAAAATGCTTACGAAGGTAGCCTTTTGACTGTCTTTATCATAACTTTATTTCTGCCGTGTTGTACTAATTAGGAAATGACAGAGCCAAGTTAATAAACTTGATTAGAAGCTTGATATAAGAATGTTACTTGTTTTTTGAAAACGCAGATTAGTAAAAGCTTTACTTACACCAGACTTATAGTTTCAGTATATTAGCAGAAATCAAGCTGGAATTTTATATCCGCTCTATGAATATTAATATTTGCCAATTTCCCACTTAATCCCACAAAACCCCCCTCGTCTTTTTATCTAATCGTTGAGAATATTAATTTGTCATAAACAACAAACAGCAAAAGTTCATAAACCTCAGAACTAAGTAGGTCAGCATAAAAATTTGTCGTTGGGATAAGGCAGGAGGTAGGAGGTAGGAAGCAAGAAGAAAGATAATTTTTTCTTAATCTATCTTTCTTCATAGAGTTTGGTTTAATTCTGCCAACTTACTTAAGCCATGACTCTTAACATCCTTACTTTGCAATATCTAAAAAACTTCAAATGTTTAAAAAAGCTCTACGATTCTTTACTAACCATTCCTTACTATGTCTACTCGGAGTAGCTAGCATAAATCTCGAAGCCCAAGCACAATCTGTAACTAACTCTGTTAATTCTCAATCTCAGCCTAATCAAGAACAGACTCTTGATAACCAACAACGAAACTCGGCTGCAATTAATCAAACAGGAGTTTATAACCTTGGTGAATCGGCTACTTATAAGATTCAAGGATTAGCTGGAATACATGTTGTGTGTCCGCGACCATCTTTAATATTAGGGACTTCTTTGAGTTCCTATGACGGGATTAGTTTTTCCAATAATGCCTCTTATGGTGTGAATGCTGCTATAGTTTTCCCTCTTGGCGGAAGCTTAGAGAATACTTGCAAGCGAATGGCTGAAACTATTTCTCGTAAGACTCAATATGATGTAGAGATTATCAATGCTCGTGCCTGTGCTGAACTAATTGGTGCTGGTATCCAACTAAACCCCGACAGCTTTCCTACTATTTCTGCTGTCTGTCAAGGGGTTGCTATAAACAGAACTAATACAAAAGAACCTAACAAACTTCCCCGGTTCCAGTCTCAAGAATTACCTAACAATGAGGCTGAAAAAGACAACTAATTTACAAAGAGGATAAACTGATGAAAAAAATTCTTGGTTTGGCCATACTTGCTACCTTCTTTGCTACCCCTGCTTTTGCTGGTGAAACTTTTGTTCGTAACGAGTGGACAGATAGTCACAGCAAAACATACAGTGACTTAAATCTTCATTCAACAACCCATTCAACTCGAAATGAAGATTATAGTTCTTGGGCTGATAAGGTTTATATTGATGGTGGTATTAATACTAAAGGCAAAAATGGGGTTTCCTTTAATGACTTCACTGTTCATTCCGCTGCTTCTGAGCTAGAAGGTAGCTTTCATGAAAGTATTCTAAGCAAAATAGAAGGTACTATTAAGACTATTACTGAGACTGATACTACTGCTCACGAAACCAGCGCAGGCGTTCGTTAATCTTAATAGTATCTGATACGATTGCAACGATTCTAGGGTGGATTAACCACCCTGGAACTTCTTTTAGTTCCTTTGACGAATTAATTTTTCTGATAAAGGCAACTAATTTATCATGAGGACGAAGTAATGAAGAAAGTTCTTTGTTTAGCTATTCTTGCTACTTTGTTTGCTAGCCCTGCTAAAGCAGGTGAAACTTTTGTCTTGAACCACTGGACAACTCAGCAGAGCAGAACAGAGACTAATTTAAACATCGATAATGTAACCAATTCAACTCGCACCCAAAATTACAACTCTTCGTCCAATCAGATTTACATGGATGGTAAGGTTGAGAACGAATACAACAATGGTAAGGTTGAAAAAGTTTTTAAGGGTTTTACTGTTCAAAATGCTGGTACTGAACTAAATGGTAGTTTTCATGAACAGATGACAGCTAGAGTATGGGGTACAATCAATACTATTATTCATTCATACACCAGCATCCACGAAAGCAGTGCAGGTATTCGTTAGTTGTGACCACGCTTGATATACTTGTAGAGAATTTTAGGGTGGTTATTCCGCCCTTTTTTTATGAAATATTCAATATTATTAGTTGTTGTTTTATTGGCATGGATTACGTTTGTCTATGTCCATAGAGTTGTTTCTATTACTCAGATGCCTACCTTTTTTATAAACTCTATGTTCAAAGTTTTTCATCAAAAGCCCAATAAAGCTATACAGATTAAACAAATAAATTTGTCATCTGAAATCAGGGAAAATTTATATAACTCTATATCTACAGGTATGTCATATGATGAAGTTCGTTCCATTCTAGGCTGGGATGGTATCTTGATTTATGAAAACAATATCGATTCCGCTGATGGACAAATACATGAAAAGATTTACCAGTGGAACAATCAAGATTTTTATTTGACTGATTACGAATCTCAAAGAGCAGATATTATCAATCCATACTGGAGTTTCACACTTAGATTTCAAAACGGTATCCTTATCAATAAAGCATCCTTTAACCCACAAACCTAGAAGGGCGATCGCTAATCTTCTCTGTATAAACACTTAGTGTTTGTGACTTAATACTATCTCATAATGGTAACGATACTTATAAACACTATATTGCTAACCCGTTCCTAAAAATCTTCTTGCACAGTCGAAACCTGATCGATAATTTTATCCCTCGCTAAAACGCCAATTCAGTAATCATGGAAGAACCTCTCCCCCAACCCTGGTGGGGTGGTTAGGTTTTGATTGCTGAATCGATGCTCTAGGTTGGGGTTGTAGCCTCCAGTAGTGCAGAAATCACACGCCAAGAGAATCTTGAGCGAAAAAAGCTGTTGCTTTAGAAGTTCGCTAGTTTTAATGAAACTACCTCACCAGAATTAATCTCATAAATCTTGCTAACAAAGATTAACTAAATCTTAAGATAGATATTTTGTGACTAAATATACAGTATTTTCCGGGTTTTAATTTTTGAATACAAGAATAGCTTTTTTTGTATCCGTCTGAAATGGCTATAAATAAGGCTCTCTCAAGGCATTCCTCATAGGGATCAGTAAAAATCTAAGCGGCATTTAATTAAAAAACAATTTATGTATCTAAAGCGGGAGGGTAATATCACTGAAATCATAGGATAATATACAAAGATATCGAAAAGTTTTGAAATCTGAAATTTTGTTTAAAATAATCAACAAATATTACAGCAGTTTGTTAAGTTGGGTCGAGCCAGGATTTTTACTGGTTTAACTTCTAACTTTCCCAAATAAAAAATAATTACAACCAGGGGTTTTAAAATGCAGATAGTACAAAAAATTTACTGCCCCAATTGTGGCAGCAAAGCTGAACGTTATTATATTTCTGATAGTCAATTAACTCGGACACAATGCCCAAGTTGTGACTATTTAATGATTAGTTGCACTCGCACTGGCAAAGTCATTGAGGCTTATGCTCCAGGAATTTTTGCACACCGCTAGATAAGAAAAATTAAAAATTGGAGAATGTTTTCTCTAATTTTTAATAATAAAGCTATTACTCAGGAATTTTGAAGACTTTACAAATTGTTTTTCTGTTGTCTGAGTTGTTGCTGTCGTATCTGTTCTTGTAATCTTAATTCTTGCTGTTGTCTAATTTGTTGATCTTGTCTGAGTTGTTGCTGTTGTATTCTTAGTTGTTGCTGTCGTGTAAATTCTTGCTGTTGGAGTCTTGTTTCTTGCTGTCGTATTCTCAGTTGTTGCTGGCGTATTAGTTCTTGCCGTTGTTGTGTAAATTCTTGCTGTTGTAGCCTTAGTTTTTGTTGTAGTTGTGGTTGCTGAAACTGTTGCCGAAGCAATGTTTCCTTAAATTGCTCTTGTGTTCGCTGAGTTTGCTCCTCTTGTTGTCGTCTCATTCTTTCTTCAGAAGACTCAGGTAGCTGAGGATTCGTCGGAATCATTTGTGTATAAGCAGGGGAATTAATCCATAAAGCTTTTGCAAGCACAATCAATAATAGCCATGCTTTAACCATTAATAAGCGATTCAACATACAGTTATTTCCTTAATTGTTATATGGTTGGATTTAGCGTCGCTAAACCTTTAAAATGTCAATATCATTACCCTATAGCGAATCTCGGTTGAGTATGGTTTTTCACCGTTAGGGCTTGCGCGATGCCTCAGGTGAGCTATACGAATGTACCTAATATTTTCCAGTCCATAATCTTTTCTAAATATCAGTACATTCAGAATAGCTTTCTAAATCAAGGTTATATCCAATACATGATCTTAGATTTTGCATAAAAATACAGTTTTTTAGATATTCAACTTAATTAAATTATACATTCAAATTTTTTACATGGTTTGCCGCATTTACGTAATTCATCTACCTACCGTCGGTAGGTTAAAATAGGTATTTCAGACGATTTTACACCATAGATAAACAGAGATAATTCTCAGGATACATCTGCGTTTATCTGCGGTTCCATGTTTATTGATAAAATTGACTGCAAGAGGTTTAATTCTTACTTGCTCTCAGTTGTCCACAAGCAGCATCAGCTTCTAAACCACGGGAATAACGAACACTAACAGCAGTATTTTGCTGCTTAAGGACGTTGACGAATGCTTCAATCCGATCGCGGTTGGGGCGCTTGTAGTCTACTTCTTGGATAGGGTTGTAAGGAATTAAATTCACATGACTTTGAAATCCTCGCAGGCGTTTTGACAGTTCTAATGCGTGTTCTGGTAAATCGTTGACACCAGCAAGAAGAACATATTCAAAGGTAACGCGCCGCCCAGTGATTTCTACATATTCCCGACATTCAGCCAACAAATCTTCTAGAGGATAGGCGCGGGCGCTGGGTATGAGTTTTTCTCGTAGTACTTGGTTGGGTGCGTGAAGACTAACAGCAAGAGTGATTTGCAAATTGTTTTGCGCGAACTGACGAATGCGATCGCGAATACCAACTGTAGAAACTGTAAGCGATCGCTGCCCAATACCAACATCTTGATTCAAAGATTTCAAGGCTGCTAGGACATTCTCAGTATTCAACAACGGTTCACCCAATCCCATAAATACGACATTGCTAACTCGTTGCTGAAAATCTTCTTGCACAGTTAACACCTGATCGACAATTTCGTGCCGTGCTAGGTTGCGCTTATAGCCTCCTTTACCAGTAGCGCAGAAATCACACCCCATTGGGCAACCAACCTGAGTAGAGACGCAAACTGTTAAACGGGATTTTGGGCCATCTCCCCTTTCTCCGAAGGTGGGGATGCCAACAGTTTCAATAATTTGATCGTCTGCTAATCGTAAAAGATATTTGACTGTGCCATCGGGAGCTACAGAACGGTAATGTAAAGTTGAGCGCCCAATGGGGATTTCTGCGACTTCTTTGCGCCATTGTTTGGAGAAGACAGAAATATCAGCTAGCGATCGCACTCCCTTGTCATAGATCCATTCATGCAGCTGCTTCCCTCTGTAAGCAGGTTGTCCTTGCTGCTGCACCCAAGTGCTTAACTCCGCTAGAGAAGCACCTAGAAGAGGAGGGATTAATTCTGATTGTTTTGGGTTGTGTAAGTCAACCTGAGATACAAGAGGCGTAGCAGACATAAAAAATTAAGAGTTGATGTAGGATCTCTATCCTACACCTGCCAGATTAACTTAGACTTGACCAAAGAAGATGGGGAATTACCCAAAAGTTGTACCGTTCCAGCCCCACATCGCACCCTTAGCGTCTGCAAACTCTATATAAATGCGATTTTTAGGCACACCTAGAGTTTGGTTAATCTGCTGGCAAAAGTCCTGACTCATTGCTGCGGTTTGATCTGGCTTCATCGTGCCAACGCTCTTAATTTCAATGTAGCAAACTGGGTCTATATTCCCCGCAAAAGTCATGGGAATTTCTGGTTCAAAAGCAGTCATGACGTATGATTCTGGTTTTCCCAAATGTTTCGCTAACTTGGCTGATAAGTTTAAAAGCATTGATTCAATTTCAGCTTTTTGAGGAGCAGATACAGAAGTTTGCACTTTAATTAATGGCATAGTAACGAATTAGAATTTTGGATTTTATTCACACTGTTAAGTTTACCGAACCGCAAAAGAGATGAGGGAGAAGAAAAAAGAATTAATCACCAATGCCCAATTTTTACTGATGAGATGAGCGGAATAGATGACTATGTTCGGGATTATATAAACGCGATCGCCCTTTTGCTGCCGAGAGTGCTGGGCTGATGATATAAAGTGTAGTGCGAATTAGTTTTTCTTGATGAGTGCAGTCTGCCATTTCATTCAGGGGGACAACTTTGATTTTTTCATCAGGCCATCCGATGCGAAAGCAAATTGCAATGGGGGTTTCGGCTGGGTAATGTTCGAGTAGTTTAGCTTGGGCATTTTCGACGTGACGCGCACTTAGATATAAGCAGAGGCTAGCCTGATGTGCTGCGAGAGAGGCTAATTCTTCAGTGGCGGGGACTTCTGTACGTCCACTGATGCGAGTCAAAATAATAGTTTGGACTAAACCAGGGACAGTCAGCTCTACTTTGAGTTTGGCAGCTGCGGCTTGGAAGGCGCTGATACCAGGTACGATTTCAAAAGGAATATTTGCCTCTGCGAGGAGGTGCATTTGCTCGTGGATGGCACTGTAGAGACTAGGATCGCCAGAATGAAGACGGACTAAAGATTTGTGCTGCGATCGCACCCTATCGATCATGATCGGCAAAATCTCTTCTAAAGTCTGATTCGCAGTTCTAATTATCTCCGCATCTTTTCGGCAAATTTCTAAAATCTGTTCGGGTACTAAAGAATCAGCAAATAGAATCACATCAGCAGCAGCCAGTAGTTTCTGCGCTTTCACCGTTAATAAATCAGGATCTCCAGGGCCTGCTCCCACAATATACACAGATGGTTCTATAGCAGCATATAGTGTTTTTTTATAACTCGGGTTTTCTCTATATTCACTTTTAGAAGAACACACGGCAATCCCTCAAAAACTTTTTTGATATTTTCTCAGTATCTTTCCGGATTCACCCTCTTTCCCTAGTAGAGAGTAATGGTAGATGCACCCTGGTTAAGCCCTAGAGAATACTCTGGGGCATTTTTTATTTTTGGGTATTGAGCATTGGGCATTAGTTATTCTTTCTCCCCCTGCTCCCTCATCTTCTCATTCCCTCACTTCCCCATCTCCTCTGGGAGTAGGCACTACATCGGGTAAAGGGCGTTTGAGTAAGTAAAGCCAAGCTAATCCAACTAATCCAAATAAAATTCCTAGACTGCTGATTACTTGTGCTATCCGTAACGGCCCTAGCATCAAGCTATCAGTGCGAAAACCTTCAATCCACAAACGTCCTAAGCTGTACGCTGGCCAGTAAATTAAGAACAGCGTGCCTACCTTCAAACGTGGCTTACCGGATAAAGACCGGAAAAACAACGTTATCAGCAGCGCAAACACCATTAGATCCCAGAGAGACTCGTACAGGAAAGTGGGATGGAAGTAATCGAAACTCGCATACTCTAAAGGACGATGCTCTGGTGGAATATACAGCTTCCAGGGTAAATTTGTCGGATCGCCAAAAGCTTCAGAATTAAAGAAATTGCCCCAACGTCCGATCGCCTGCCCTAAAATCAGTGAAGGCGCTACTAAATCTGCTAGCTGCCAGAAAGAAACCTGCTTGATTTTGGCAAAGATTAACGCAGCTATAACCCCACCAAGAATCGCTCCATGAATAGCAATACCTCCTTCCCAGATAGCAAAGATTTTTCCTGGAGTTGGAGCATATTTTGACCACTCAAAGAAAACGTAATATAGCCGTGCGCTAGGGATTGCCCCAATCAACAACCAAAAGAATAAATCGCCTAGCAACTCAGGATTAACATTACGGCGTTTTGCCAAATGCTGGGAAAGGATGACGCCAATTAATACTGCTGTGGCAATCAATAAGCCATACCAACGGATACTTAGTGGCCCTAATCTCACCAGAATGGGTCCTGGAGAAGTAAATTGAAACGCCAAGGGCAAGGTGGGAAAATCCAGTGCCATGAAAAATTACCTAGAAGAGTTCGTTAACTACCCACGCACTTTGCTAAGTACGGAGTTTCTTGCATCTCGAATCCTGGAACTGTACTTAAATCCTCCACAACATTGTGGGGATGTAGGTAAAAAACCAGTATCCATATTTAGGAGTCTAATTCCTAACGCCTAGTTGAGCATAACTTGTACTACCAAAACAATTGAGTTTAGCATCCTTCCCCAAAGCGCAAGATGGTAGATTTGAGTAGGTTAAACAAAACTGCTTCGATATAATCACTTAAACAACTTTGATATATTTAAAATTGTGATTGCTATTTATCCTGGTAGCTTCGACCCCATCACCTTGGGACACCTTGACCTCATCCAGCGCGGTAGTCGGCTGTTTGAGCGGGTGATTGTCGCTGTACTGCGGAACCCAAACAAAATGCCACTTTTTAGTGTGGAGCAACGGCTAGATCAGATCCGGCATTCTACACAACATCTACCTAATGTAGATACAGACAGCTTTGATGGTCTTACCGTCAACTATGCCCAAATGCGACAAGCACAAGTTTTGCTTAGGGGTTTACGGGCTGTGTCAGATTTTGAAGTGGAGCTGCAAATGGCTCATACCAATAAAACTCTTTCTACCCAAATAGAAACAGTTTTTCTTGCAACCTCAAATGAATATAGTTTTTTAAGTAGTAGTGTGGTAAAAGAGATTGCAAGGTTTGGTGGCTCTATCGATCATCTCGTTCCCCCACACATTGCCCTAGATATATACCAATGCTACAATCACAACTCTCCAATGTTGAACCCAATCTCAACGGAAGCAATCCCCCCCCTCAAGAATATGTCGGTGGAGAGGGAAGCGTAGATATTCAGCAGGAACTCAACCGTCTAGAAGAAATGGTTCTCTCTAGTCTCAGGATTCCGCTGACGGGACGCACTCTCATAGATGAAGAAAAGCTGCTCGATCAGCTTGATTACATCCGGCTTGCTTTACCATCACTGTTTCAAGAAGCAGCAGCTATCCTCGACCAAAAGGACGAAATTCTGCTGGAAGCGGAAGAGTATGGACAGCAGGTTGTTGAGGCCGCGCAAGCAAAAAGAGCGCAAATTTTAGCTGAAAGCGATATTATTCAACAGGCAGAACAAGAAGCTGAACAACTGCGGCGACAAGTGCAGCAAGAGTGTGAGGGAATAATGCAAGAAACCCTCACCGAAATTGAGCGCAAGCGGTATGCTTGTCAGCAAGAATTAGACCAAATGCGACAAACTGCGATCGCTCAGGCTCAAGAAATTGAAGATGGTGCTGATGCTTATGCTGATGGCATTTTAGGAAATATCGAGCAGGATCTCAAAGATATGTTGCGAATTGTTACCAACGGACGGCAACAATTGCAAATTGATAACCTCACCCAGCGCAATTCACCTCCTAGTAAGAAAAAATAGAGGTTCTAAGGAGAGATGGGGAAAAATTATAGGTTGGGTTTCGCTATTGCTTAACCCAGCAATTTTCATTAAGGGAAACTTTTGGCTTTCTATACCTAACTGGTAATAGAAGCAAAACTATCTTTCCACAAAAGTTTCAGTTTAGGCTTTCATGCAACGGCTTTGCAGGAGTATCACGTTGCCACAAAAAGGGATAAAGTCGAGCTAAGAATATGGTGTTTTTACACAAGATGATTACAAAGTATATGTAAAATCTTCCACCAGCATACCGGGAACTAAACTACCTCCAAGTTGGCGACTTTCATAAGTTCCTACTTCGGGAATGAATTCTTGAAAAGTGGTCAAATCTACTAACTTATCTCCCCAAAAGCGATAAAGACTTTCATCAAAACGTAAGTTTTCAATGGGGGCAATGATTTCTCCATTTTCTACCCAAAAACAAGCATAACGAGTCATACCTGTAATTCTACCAGTGTGGCGATCGCTCCAATTTAAGTAATGCAAATTTGATAGATACAATCCTGTATCCAATCTCGGAAGAATCTGCTCAAATAGTAAATTTCCTGGACTCACTTCTGGCGCACGTAGAGTCTCTGAATCATTAGCACCATTGGCAATTTTTTGATATTCTTTAGCAGTCCGAGAATTCACCAAAGTATTTACCAAACTTCCTTTTTCTATTACAAATAACTCTGGTGCTGCTATTTCTCCTAATTCATTAAATCGTGGTACTAAGCCTTGTTGAAAGTTTTCTTTCAAACTAAATCTTGGGGAAAGTTGTTTTTCTTGACGCGATAACGCAGCCAAAGCACTATTTCCTTGTTGGATATCAGCTTCGCTTACTGCTCCCCAAGAAAGCATCAGTAATAAATCTGCAACAGCAGCAGGTGCAAAATATGTTTTATATTGTCCCCGTGACAATTCTTTGGCTGGGCGAGCAAGCAATTCTAGTTGCTTTTTGCCTTCGCTGATTTTGCCTATATAAGCAGATTCATCCCAATCACTCCCTGCGAATGTACCTTTAACAGCTTGTCCAGAGGAGGAAAACAGAGAATAATCTAAGGTAAAAGAATCAGTAGCAAACCAGTGTTTTTGACCGTTGGAATCACCGTAAGCTTTAACTACCACTCCTCCTGCATATATTCCTGTAAAATCTAATTCAGCAACTAGTTCTAGCACAGTTGGTACTACTGCTTCCGCCGCCAATAAATCCCCAGAATGTATTTCTCGACTGGTATTATTTCCTGATGGTAAAACTAGATACGGATCGATGGGTAGTAAAATAAGTTCGTCACGTAGTTCTTGCAAAGCAGTATATGCTAACTGCCAATCTACATCCCAATTTCCAGTAAAGGGAAACTGCCTAACACTGCTGCGCTGATCTGCCATCAAAGTAAGTTCGATCCAACCATCAGTAACACAACCCGTTTGCCGCACTTTCGCATGATTGAAACGAGTAAATTGACTCCTTTCACTGCTGAGTTTCACAGTAAATTGTTCACTTTCGGCTTTTTTAATTAATAGAGTTTCAATTAGTTGATTAAAGCTGACTTCTAATGCAGATAATTCTTCAATTTTCATAGATATTAAATATTAATAGTGAATAATGAGGAGAAAAAGTTAGGGTTTAGGAGTTTTTTGATTCAAATATCTTAAGTAGCTAGGCATAAATAAATTAAAGTTTTTATTAAAAACTTTAGCCCTAATAATCTTTGTTTTGAGTGATGAATCGCTACACTACGAACTAAGATTTTATGTTTAATAATGCCTAACTATTTAAGTACCAACTTTTCCCTCCTAACTCCTAACTTTGTCAACTTCCTCCACCAAAAACTTCTACATTAGCAAATACACAAACAGGTGAACCGTGTCCTACCCAAATAGCTTGATTTGGTTCACCTTTGCCACAATAAGGAGTACCGTACATTTGCCAGTTGTCAGTACCTCCTACTTGGATTAAGCTATGCCAAAATTCTGGTGTTGTTGCCCGATAATTGGGATTACGGAGGGTTTTGGTGAGTTTACCATTTTCAATTAATTTAGCGTACTCGCAACCAAATTGGAATTTGTAGCGGCGATCGTCAATTGACCAAGATCGGTTAGATTCCATATAAACGCCGTGTTCTATCCCAGCAATAATATCTTCAAAGGTTGCATTTAAAGGTTCTAAATTTAAGTTACCCATGCGATCAATGGCTGGTCGATTCCATGAAGAAGCACGGGCACAGGCAACTCCTGCTACACCTGCTCTTGCTTGACTCTCTAAACTGCCTATACCTCGTTGGAGTACACCTTCTTTTACTAAATACTCCCGCGTTGCTACAGCGCCCGTATCATCAAAGCCATAGCTGGCAAATTCACCAGGCACGGTAGGATCAAAGGTAATGTTCATTAGTGGCGAACCATATACTAGGTTGCCAAAATCACTTTTATTAACGAAGCTGCCCCCAGCATAGTTACGCTCATCTCCCAAAATTCGGTCAATTTCTAGGGGATGCCCGACACTTTCATGGATTTGCAACATCATTTGGTCTGGGGCTAAAACTAAGTTGGTGCGGGTGGTTGGGCATTCCTCTGCTGTCAAGAGTTCTACTGCTTGTTCGCCAATTTGCCGCACCCGATGCCATAAGTTTTCTTGTTTTAAAAGTTCTAGTCCACCTTGGTAACAGTTTGCCTGAGAGCCGTTGTTGCTGCGCTGCTGTACAACGACCCCATCTTGGGCGGTTGCTCCGTAATGAGTGCCTACAGATAGAGTTTTTTGATAGACTTCTGAGCCGTTGCTGCTAACAAACCAAGACTCTCTCTCAATAGTGCTGGCACTGGCTATAGTTTGCACAATCTTGTCGTTGACTTTCAGTGTTTGGCAAATCCGAACCAGTAAATCGTTGATTTCTCCCGGACTCAAAGCATCTAATGGCTCAAGGAATGGAGAATTATATTCACCAACGACTTTAGGACGCTCACTTTCACGGAAGGGATGTATCCACCATTCACTGGCTGCTAATGCTTGTTTATAGGCTGTTTGGACAGCTGCTTGTAGGGAAGGCAGTTCTAGGGAGTTAGTTGCTGCATAACCCAGACAGCCATTTACTAAAACTTCCAGCATGGCTCCTACAGTGAAGGATTTGCCATTTAGTTGGGGTAAGGCGTCACGGACTGAACGGGTAGTAGAAGTCTCCTTTACGGCTCTAATACCGATCCAATCAGCAGGAATATCGAAACTAGCGATCGCTTTTTTTAGAGTAATCAACATAATAATTTAAAATTTAATTCCGGTGCCAGCGTGTACCATCACGGCTATCAATTAGCGTAATCCCTTCTGCTTGGAGTTCGTCACGAATGCGATCGCTTTCGGCAAAATTCTTGCCTTTACGTGCTTCTTGTCTTTGTTGGATTTTCACTTCAATTTCCGCATCGCTTAAAGCTTCTGTTGTAGAAGTTTCTACCTCTGGCTTGGCTTCTAAACCCAAAACTCCAGCTAATGCAACAAGAGTTTGCCATTGACGCTTTAACTCATCAGGGGAAGTTTCGGTTTTCCCTTCATGCAAAATAATATTTCCTTCACGGCGCAGTTCTTTGGCTAATTCAAACAGCACTGTCAACCCACCAGGAAAATTAAAGTCGTTATTCACAGTTTCTTGGAAGCGTTCAACAGTTTCAGGGAGTAGTGAAGCAGTTTCCATTCCCCATCCTAGTTTTTTACCGTATTGGTAGCCGAAAAGTAACCCTTCTCTAATGGTGTGCCAACCGTTGGTTGCTGCGGCGATCGCTTCGTCGGTAAAATCTATGGGTGTACGGTATTGAGCAGTCAGTACAAATAACCGCACTGCCATCGGGTCAACTCCTCGATCCAGCAAGTCTCGAATAGTGGTGAAATTGCCCAAAGATTTGGACATTTTTTCACCATCTACCTTCACCATGCCGTTATGCAGCCAGTAGCGCGCCAGGGGTTTTCCTGTCACAGCCTCAGATTGGGCAATTTCGTTTTCGTGGTGGGGAAAAATTAAGTCAGCACCACCAGCATGAATATCTATGGTATCACCCAAGCGATCGCGCACCATTGCCGAGCATTCAATATGCCATCCCGGACGACCTGCGCCCCAAGGTGACTCCCAAGCTGGTTCTCCTGATTTTGCCGCCTTCCATAAAGCAAAATCAAAGGGGTCTTTCTTTTTCTGATATTCTGGATCTTCTATGTTGACGCGATCGCTTTTCCCGGCTTGCATATCTTCTAACTTGCGCCCAGAAAGCTTGCCATACTCAGCAAACTGCCGGACTGCATAATACACATCACCATCAGCAGGGTAAGCAAAACCCTTATTTTCCAACTCATGAATTAACCGTTGAATGCCATTCATTGTATGGGTAGCACGGGGATATTCATCAGCTTCTTTGATTCCTAGCCGCGCCATATCCTCAAAATATGCTTTGATAAAGCGATCGGCTACAGCTTCCATTGAAGAATGTTCAACACAGGCTCGATTGAGAATTTTGTCATCAATATCAGTAAAATTTTGGATATATCGGACTTCATAGCCGATAAACTGGAGGTATCGGCGAATTACATCCCAAACGATGCAAGCTCTCGCATGACCCAAATGGCAGTAGTCGTACACCGTCACGCCGCAGTAATACATCTTAACTTTGCCTGCTTCGACTGTTTCAAACGGTTCTTGACGACGGGTGAGGGTATTGTAAAGGGTTAGGGTCATAACAGAGTAATGCTGAAATAAGAAGATACGTAATAATAGGGTAAAGCAGCTGGGATGACAGTCCAGCATCCCTATGCTAGTACGTCACGGCGGAAATCAACATACTATTAGACAAAATCTCAAAAGCCTAGAAATCAAGGGTTTTTGACTTTTGACTTTTGATTTTGACTTCCGCCTTGCGGCGCTAGTGTTTTCTGGACTATCTGCGCTACATTACTATTTTTTGACTATTTGATAACAGCGCTATGCAATCAGCAGTTACACCCGAATCTTCGGCAATGGATACGCCCAAACAAGGAATGCCAGTAACAATTATTACGGGTTTTCTCGGTAGTGGCAAGACGACTTTACTCAATCATATTCTCAACAACCAACAGGGTTTGAAAACCGCTGTCCTCGTAAATGAATTTGGCGAAATTGGCATCGACAACGAGCTAATTGTTTCCACTGGTGAGAACATGGTGGAGCTAAATAATGGTTGTATTTGCTGCACTATTAATAATGATTTGGTAGATGCAGTTTACAAAGTTTTAGAACGCCAAGAAAATTTAGATTATCTAGTAGTAGAAACAACTGGATTGGCAGATCCGCTACCAGTAGCTTTAACATTTCTAGGCACAGAATTGCGGGATTTAACTCGCTTGGATTCAATTATTACCGTGGTAGACGCGGCGAATTACAGTCTAGATTTATTTAATTCTCAAGCAGCATACAGTCAGATTGCTTATGGCGATGTAATTGTGCTGAACAAGACTGATTTGGTTGATGAAGCCACTTTAAATGAGTTAGAAACAAAAATTAACGAAGTTAAGGAAGGAGCAAGAATTCTCCGCACCACGCGATCGCAAGTGCCGCTCCCGTTAATTCTTAGTGTTGGTCTGTTTGAGTCTGATAAATATTTTGACACAGTGGTGGATAAACACGACCATCACGATCATGATCATCACGCTCACGATGATCATGACCACTCAACATGCGGACACGATCATCATGATCATGAGCATGATCACCATGACCACCATCATTCTGACCATTTAGAAAATGATGGTTTTACTTCCATCTCTTTCCAAAGTGACAAACCTTTTTCTATTAGGAAGTTTCAGTATTTCTTAGATAATCAGCTACCCTCAAATATCTTCCGAGCTAAGGGAATTATGTGGTTTGACGAAAGTCCGAAGCGTCATATTTTCCACCTTTGCGGTAAACGCTTCACCTTGGATGATGATGAATGGCAAGGTCAATTGAAAAACCAGCTAGTGCTGATTGGTCAAAATTTGGATCGTGAGGCTTTAATTAGTCAACTCGAAAACTGCATTTGTCTACCTTCAACCTCTCGCGGTAAAGGTTTTGGCAAATAAAATTTAGGAGTTCAAGACGCGATTAATCGCGTCTTGAACAAAAGTATAGCGTAGGCGTAGCCCGTCGTAGACATCGCTTCTTCACTCCCCTTGTACGCGCGAGTGTTTCACCAATAATTACGTTAGCGCAGTGTAAAGCCTTCTCTACCAGACGCTGCGCGAACCCTTAGAGCGACGTAGGAGCGTCATTACGAATTAGGAATTAGTTAAAATGCGCGTTCTTATCCAGCGAGTTAAATCATCTCAAGTTACAGTTAATGGTGAAATTGTCGGTAAAGTTGGGCGGGGGCTAAATTTGCTCGTAGGTATAGCTAATACTGATACTGGTGCTGAAATCGACTGGATGGTGCGTAAGTGCTTGGAATTACGGCTGTTTCCTGACGAAGAAGGAGACGACCGTTGGCAAAAATCTGTACAAGAAATTGGCGGCGATTTATTAGTAGTCAGTCAGTTTACCCTTTATGGTGACTGTCGCAAAGGCCGCCGTCCTTCTTTTGACCGTTCAGCGGCTCCCCAATCAGCAGAAGATTTGTATAATCGTTTTGTTATCAAGTTAAAAGCTAGTGGTTTGCAGGTCGAAACAGGTCAATTTGGTGCAACGATGCAAGTAACAATTGAAAACGATGGCCCCGTAACTTTATTACTTGAAAAAGAAGCGATTTAAGTATATACACTAAAAAAATGAATAACAGTAGCCTCTAGACCGTGGTGTTCTAATTGATGAGAGAATATTAAATTAACCATCACAAAAGTTTAAATTCAGTCATCATGGCGAAAATCCAGTTTTCTAGAGGTCTTGACGAAGAAGTAACTCCAGAGGTGCGCTTGACGCGATCGCGCACTGGTGACAGTGGCACAGCGACATTTATTTTTACCAATCCTAAAATTTTAGATCAAGGTAGCACTGAAGATATTACCGGGATGTACCTGATTGACCAAGAAGGAGAGATAATTACCCGTGAAGTTAAAGCTAAATTTATCAACGGGAAACCGGAAGCATTAGAAGCACTTTACGTGATGAAATCTGCCCAAGAATGGGAGCGCTTTATGCGCTTCATGGAGCGGTATGCTGAAGAAAACGATCTGGGACTGAGCAAAAATGAGGCATAGGGGAGCCAGTGTGTTGCGGAGGTTCCCGACGTTCGAGTACTCGCTAACGCTGCGCTATCCGTTGTTCGCGCAGCGTCTCCGACAGGAGAAGCAACTGGCGTTATAGGGCGTGGGGCATGGGGCATGGGGAATTGTCATGTTCAATGAATGCGCCATAGACCATGCCCAATTATCCATTAGTCAAAATTCATGAGCGACATAATAATGCCACAACCCCATCCAGATTCGTCTGGGATTACGGTAATTTGTGCTGTGGTTACTGTCAGCGATACACGCACTTTTGAAACAGACAAAAGTGGTCAGCTAATTCAGCAGTTACTACTTGGTGCTAACCATGCTGTAGGAGCTTACACAATTATCAAAGATGAACCAACACAAATTCAAGAACAGATAGAAAATCTTGGTAAAAGCTCAAATTTAGATGCTGTAATTTTCAATGGTGGTACAGGTATTGCACCAAGAGATACCACCTACGATGCTATTGAGAAATTACTAGAGAAAACCTTACCAGGATTTGGTGAATTATTTCGTTTTTTAAGTTATCAAGAGATTGGTTCGCGGGCGATCGCTTCTCGCGCTGTTGCTGGTGTTTATCAAAATAAATTAATCTTCTCGCTTCCTGGTTCCAGTAATGCTGTGCGGCTGGCGATGGAAAAATTGATTTTGCCTGAACTCACTCACTTGGTAAGTCAGGTTTCTAAGGAAGTAAAATAAGCAGCCTTTCAGAAGGTTATTATAAGAACTTTTGTAAAACTAAGGCATAAAACACTAAAATCATCCCTTTTATTCTTACATCTTGAGCCTATCCAGAATTATAGTGAATCGGATGTAATGTTAATATCAGGTTAAAAATGGAGCCTATTTACTGGAATTGCATAATTGCTCATGGCATTACTGCATTTTCATACTTTGGTATCCCTACAGTAATAGGGGTTTTCTTTGCTAAAACTAAGGCAACTATCCCTTCTAAGTTTTGGCTAGCCTTTTTCTTATCAGGTGGATTCGTACTATCTTGCGGATTTCATCACCTTTTGGCGGCCTTTGAACCACATTCGTCAGTGTCGTTATTGCACTTAGGCGTACTTGATGTAATGGCGTTTGTTTCGCTGTCTGCTTTAATCTACCTGATGCCAACTGCTTATCAAATTGTAGAGGCGATCGCTAAATCTCAAGAAGATACCCGTGAACTTCAACGTACCCAGCAGATGCAACGGTTATTCCTAGATCAGGGCCCGTTTGGAGCTTATATCAAAGATGAGGAATCCAGAATGCTCTACTACAACCAGGAGTTACAATCTAGATTTTTGGTAGATTCACAAGAATGGTTGGGAAAAACGGATGGTGAATTCTTGCCAGATCCAGAAGAAGGGCGGCGGGTAATGGAAAACGATCAAGTCGTTTTGAAAACTCTACGTACCTTAAAGCTGATTGAAGAGGTAAAGATACCTGGTAGCGAGCAGCCGTGCTACTGGCTATCATTTAAATTTCCGTTTACCGATTACGCAACGGGCGCTTATCGTATCGGTGGGATCAGTATCGATATTACAGAATCTATAGAAGCACAGCGATCGCTCACTAGTCTAAATCGCCAGCTAGAAGAAAAAACATTGAAATTAGAGGCAAAAAAACAGGAACTTATATATCTCTCAGATATGGCGGATATGCTTTATTGCTGCGAATCTGAAGATGAGGTGTATCAAGTGACCGCTTTAACCTGTTCCAAGCTGTTTCCTAGCATGAGTGGTTGTATCAATATAATTGCTAATTCCAAAAATTATGTTCAGATGAATAGTTTTTGGGGAAATGAAAGAAACAGTAAAGAAATATTTTCACAATCTGAGTGTTGGGCATTGCGGAGAGGAAAATTCAACCTTTTATCGCCTCATCACTCAGGACTGCTGTGCAGCCATTTAATCCAGCCTATTAGCGGCGCAAATTTGTGTGTTCCCTTGTTTGGACAAAGCGAATTAATTGGGGTTTTACACATCTATGCCCATGAAGAAATCAGCCCAGAAGATCAACAAATTACTGAGATTATTGCCAGAACTTTAGGCTTTGCACTGAATAATCTATCGATAAAAAAACGTTTAACTTATGATAACTTGCGCGATGGAATGACCCAACTATTCAATCAAAATTATATGCAGACTATAACAGAACAAAGATTAGCCGAAGCTGACCGATCGGGACAACCTCTTAGTATTATTTTCTTAGATATCGATAACTTTAAATTTTACAACTCGCGCTATGGGCATTTGACTGCCAACATTGTTATTCAAGGATTAGCAAAGCTGCTGTTAAAATCTATTCGCTCCTTTGACATTGCTTGCAGATGGGGTGGTGAAGAATTTGTGATTGTGATGCCTAATATGACTCTGGAAGTTCTCAGGAAGCGAGTAGAACAATTAAGGGTAGATGTTGAACAAATGCAATTGAAGGATGGCGATCAAATCCTCGAAAGAATCACCGCTTCTTTTGGAATAGCTGTATCAGAACCAGGAATTACAGTTAAGGATTTTATGAATCGGGCAAATCAAGCGATGCTTGAGGCAAAGCGAACAGGAAAGAATCGGGTTATGGAATATGTAAATACCTATATTAATGGATAAATTCGCTTGCTTTAAAATTTGAATCTTTAAATTTAAAATTCAAAATTTAAAACCTAAAATAAAAACAACTCCCAGAAAATGTAGGAGTTGTTATTTTATATTCGAGCAATTTTTCAAACAATTCAGAATGGAGCGATGCCTGCGGCGGGCTACACCTACGCCAAGCAGATGGTAGCCAATATAGCAGCGATGACATAAAATACTCCAACCACTTGCAATTCTGACCAGCCAGTGAGTTCTAAATGATGGTGTAACGGTGCCATTTTGAAGAGGCGTTTACCTTTGCCATCAGGGCCTTTAGTAGCTTTGTAATAACTTACCTGTGCCATCACCGAAAGAGTTTCTACAAAGAAGATACCACTGAGAATGAATAGAGCGACTAAGGTGTTTGTCAATAGCGCTACAGCTGCTAATGCTCCTCCCAGTGCTAAAGAACCAGTATCTCCCATGAAAACGCGGGCTGGGTTACGATTATGGGCTAAGAAACCTAAGCACCCACCACTTAAAGCCGCACAGAAAACCATCAATCCAGGTGCTGTTGGCGCAACTAAAGCACCTAATGCTAAAAGGGCGATCGCTACTGTTCCTGCTGCCAAGCCATCGATACCATCTGTTAAATTAGTCGCATTACTTTCTGCAACTAAGACAAAACCTGCTAAAGGCCAAAATAGAAATCCTAACGGTAGCGTGAAGCTCACCCAAGGTAAAGCAATATTTGTAATATTAGAAGGTTGATTAAACATCAGCCATAGACAAAACACAGCCGCAAAACCCACCTGCAAAGCCAACTTTGTTGCGGGAGATATACCTTTATTTGATTTACGGCGAAGAATTTGCCAATCGTCAAGCCAGCCAATCAATCCGTAGCTGACTGTCAAAGCCGAAACTGCAAGCACGTCTGTAGCAAAGTTAGACAAGATGCAAGCAATTATCACACCTACAGGTATAAAAAATATACCACCCATTGTTGGCGTGCCTGCTTTTTTTAGATGGGCTTGGGGACCATCTTCGCGAATTATTTGTCCAGTTTTGAGTGCTTGAAGTAGGGGTATTACCCAATAGCCCACGGCACCTGAACCCACAGCACACAAAATTAGTGGCAGGGTTAAAGACATAGGTTGCCACGGTAGCCTATTGGCCATCGAATCCAAAAAAAATGCTGTTGTACCTAGCCCTACGGCTAATAAAGAGGCTAGAACAATTCCAGAAATATTTAAACCTTGGTCAGGAGATAATTTAGCGTCCACAAAAGTTTCCCTTCACTCCACACTTATAAAATTAAATAACAGTAACTAGGGATACTACCAAGCCCCTAGCCTGAAAAGGCTAATCCTCAGCGATTCCTATATCGTCATCATCATCAAGGTCGTAACCAATGCCATCTTCTACACCCATTAAAGAGTCTATTTCTTCTTCGTCATCTTGAAAATCCGGTTCGTGAACCTCACGCGCGATGATCCTACCGTTGGTTTGCAGCCAGTCTAACAAAGAGGACTTTTGCTTTAGGGGGATCACATCGGCTCGCTGATTACGAGGTTCTTCACGTAATGGAGAGTTCAACATATCGAGGAGGACAAGAAAATGTTTACGTAAGTTGACATTTAGAGTCTATCACTTGGCACGGATTTATTTAGTTATCTTTTCAACCCTTTATTTGATAAATCCGCATTCAGATAGAAATTTTTTATTTAATAGGCATATTGCTTAGGTCAAGCAATTATTAGGAATTTTTCTAGCTCTACACATAGGTCATGAATATCTTGTTTATGCTGATGGAAAGGACTGATTTTTGAGGTGACAGGCGATGATAGGAAAAGCGGCTCTTATAGATGCGATCGCTGGTACAAATCGCGGTCTACTGGCGACCCAAGCACAGAAGCAAGGTATCTTAGCAGCGATCGCCAATTTAGAAGATTTTAATCCTACACCCCGTCCGGTAGAAGCGAGCAATTTGCTAGATGGCAATTGGCGATTACTATACACCACTAGCAACGCTCTTTTAAACTTAGATCGTCTACCTTTGTGCAAACTAGGTCAAATCTATCAATGTATCCGGGTAGATACTGCCAGTGTTTACAACATAGCTGAGATTTATGGCTTACCTTATTTGGAAGGATTAGTCAGCGTTGCTGCTAAATTTGAGCCAGTTTCAGGTCGGCGTGTCCAAGTAAAATTTGAGCGGTCTATTATCGGCTTACAACGTTTAATAGAATACAATTCTCCGGTAACTTTTATCCAACAAATTGAAGCAGGTAGAAAATTTCCGGGAATTGATTTTGCAATCAAGAGTGATAGACAGCAAGGCTGGTTAGATATCACCTATATAGATAACGATCTGCGAATTGGCAGAGGTAACGAGGGGAGCGTGTTCGTATTGAGTAAAACATAAGCTTATGCGAAATTACTGTTGCGAACGAAGGTACGCTATAACGTGTACCTTGTCAAGTAGGGCAGGGAGCAGGGGGAGATGAGGGAGACAAGGGGACAAGGAAACAAGAGGTGAGAACTTGAAACAAGTCTTTCCCCTTGTCCCCAGTTTTCCTTGTCTCCAAGTCCTGTTGCCCATGCCCCATGCCCAATGCCCCATACCCAATTCAGACAAATAACTTAACAAAGACTCCTGCGGCGACCTTCAGGTTGTAGAGTGAAATCAATTAGCCCTCTAGATTGGCGATTGATAACTAAAAGGGAAAATAATCATGGTTCAACGTGGTTCTAAAGTACGTATTCTCCGCCCTGAATCCTTCTGGTTTCAGGATCTAGGAACTGTGGCTTCCATTGACCAAAGCGGTATCAAATACCCAGTAATTGTCCGCTTTGACAAGGTAAATTACTCTGGTATCAATACCAACAACTTTGCTCAGGATGAATTGGTAGAGGTAGAAGCACCAAAGGCTAAACCACCCAAAAAATAGCAGCAAAGCTACAACGGGGTTGTTTGATGCGATGATGAAGGGTAGCCTTAAGCCTGAAGTATGAAGTCTGAAAATTTCAGTTCATTCATTCTTCACCCTAGCCTACCCTAATCTATGAGAGCCGCCCTGCGGGTATTTACGGTTTCTCTTGGGTAATAATACGAGCTATTTACGGTTCTGTAAGTTACTACCCCATCTCTTCTTTCTTAAACCCCCAAGTACATCAGAATTGTCTGCTTAATCACTTTGAATGCCTGAACTGCCTGAAGTTGAAACAGTCCGAAGGGGTCTAAATCAATTGACCCTTAACCAAGAAATTACGGGTGGAGATGTGTTGCTCGATCGCACCATCGCCTACCCGTTTTCTGTTGGTGAGTTTGTTGATGGAATTAAAAATAATACGCTTGCCACTTGGCATCGTCGCGGCAAATATCTCCTCGCCGAACTCTCTTCCCCCTCTTCTACAGGTTGGCTAGGGGTTCATCTGCGAATGACCGGTCAATTACTATGGCTGCATCGAGATGAACCATTACATAAGCACACGCGGGTTAGATTATTCTTTGGGGAACAGCAGGAATTACGGTTCGTTGATCAGCGTACCTTTGGGAAAATGTGGTGGGTTCCGCCTGGCGTTGCTGTAGAAAGTATTATGACTGGTTTGGCAACACTGGCAGCAGATCCATTTTCAGCCGAATTCACTGTCGAATATCTAGCTCTCAAACTCCAAAATCGCCGCCGTCCAATTAAGACTGCACTACTTGATCAATCGGTAGTGGCGGGATTAGGTAATATTTATGCCGACGAAGCATTGTTTCAGAGTGGAATTTTACCTGAAACCTTGTGTATAGATTTGCAGCTAAAGCAAATTGAGCGTTTGCGAACAGCCATAATTCAAGTGTTAGAAACCAGCATTGAGGCTGGCGGTACAACTTTTAGTAATTTCTTAAGTGTTCAGGGTGTCAACGGCAATTATGGTGGTGTTGCCTGGGTTTATAACCGCGCTGGAGAACCCTGTCGAGTTTGTGACACTCCAATTATGCGGATTAGGTTAGCTGGGCGATCTAGTCACTTTTGCCCGCAGTGTCAAACACTACGGGGAGTTAGGAGTTAGGAGTTAGGAAGTTAGGAGTTGGAAATTGGGAATTTTTACTTCTAATTCTGAAGTCTCCTAAAATGCAGATAAAACAATCTAGAAATTTGAGAGGGGAATTCATGGCAGTTAAAAAGGGAGATATGGTTCGCGCTATCCGCGAGAAACTGGAAAACAGTCTGGAAGCAAAAGCCAGTGATACTCGCTTTCCTCCTTATTTGTTTGACAGCAAGGGTGAAATTGTAGATATCAAAGGTGATTACGCCCTTGTTAAGTTCGGGAAAGTGCCAACGCCAAACGTTTGGTTACGTGTGGATCAACTCGAAGAATTTAAATAATTAGGCTCATCCCACCCCTAAAAGGGGATGGGATTTCACGTTAACTGTTAACAGTTAACTGAATTCTTGTTGATAAAAATTGCACTTTAATAATTATGTCTTCTTCGCCTAACTCCCCAATTGTGTGTAATTTACCTCGTGTCACCATCGTGGGCGCGGGTAGGGTTGGCAGTACTTTAGCCCAACGGGTTGCGGAGAAAAACCTGGCTGATGTAGTTTTACTAGATATTATTGCGGGAATGCCTCAAGGTTTGGCGCTGGATTTGATGGAAGCCAGGGGAATTGAAATACATAATCGCCAGATTATCGGCACGAATAATTATGCTGATACATCTGGTTCTCAAATTGTGGTGATTACCGCAGGACTTCCCCGCAAACCAGGTATGAGTCGGGATGATTTGCTGAAAACTAATGCCAAGATTGTGGTGGAAGCGGCAAAAAATGCGATCGCTCATTCTCCCAATGCTATTTTTATTATCGTCACTAATCCGTTGGATGTGATGACTTATTTGGCTTGGCAAGCAACAGGTTTACCACGCGATCGCATTATGGGTATGGCTGGCGTTTTAGATTCCGCTCGTTTTGAAACCTTCATTGCTCTGGAATTGGGCGTTTTGCCCGCCGATGTCAAAGCAATGGTATTGGGTAGCCACGGGGATTTAATGGTTCCCTTGTCTCGTTATGCTACCGTTAACGGCATTCCCATCACCGAATTGCTGGATGCAGCCACAATTGAACGCTTGGTAGAAAGAACCCGCAACGGTGGCGCAGAAATTGTGGAATTGATGCAGACAGGAGGTGCTTTTTTTGCTCCGGCATCGGCTACTAGTGTGATGGTAGAATCGATTTTGCTAAATCAGTCGCGGTTGTTGCCTGTGGCGACGTATCTGCAAGGTGAATACGGTTTAGAAGATGTTGTGATTGGTGTTCCCTGTCGGTTGGGATGCGGTGGAATTGAAAGTATTTTGGAATTAAATCTCACCGATGGCGAAAGAGAGGGTTTACATACTTCGGCTCAATCGGTGCGTAAAAGTATTGAGCGATCGCAAGAAATTTTGGCTGAGTAGATCCCCCTAAATTAAATCCCCCTTAAAAAAAGAGGGACTTTGACTCAATTACCCCTTTTTTAAGGGGGTTAGGTTCCGCATTAACGGCGGTAATCGTCATCTGCGGGATCGCCATAGGGATCTTCGCTGGCTGGACGGACGTTACCAAATTCCCCTTGGTCTGCGGGGTCGCCGTAGGGGTCTTCACTAGCTGGACGTACATTACCGTAAGACGCTATATCTCCGGGGTCGCCATAGGGGTCTTGGCTGGCTGGAGTAAGGTTGCCGTAAGAGGATATATCTGCGGGGTCGCCGTAGGGGTCTTCACTGGCTGGACGTACATCACCGTAGGAAGATATATCTGCGGGGTCGCCGTAGGGGTCTTCGCTGGCTGGGCGGACATTGCGACCACGGTATTCAGCATCTTCAGATTGATCGCCGTTCCCTCCTAAGAAGAGATCCTTCGCCTTTCGCAAAAAGTCATCTACCATAATCTGTCTCCTGATTTAAATTAGTGTTTCCGACGTGCGCGATCGGCGTTATCCTCCGGGAAACCCGCTTTCTTATTTACACACGCTTCGCTATCTAAAGTGCTGGAGCTGCGGATGAAGTTAGTCCAGTTAGATCGCGACCTGAAGTATTGCCGTTATAGCCTTGGAATTGCCGATATTGTTGTGCTTGAGATTCTGGTACTCGAATTCCTTCTGCTGGTGGAGTTACCCAGTGAGCGCGATTTTCAGCATCGCGGTAGTATACACGCCCGTTCTTAGAAAGATAGTACTTACCTTGCGCTCCTTCTTTTGGAGCATTCTTATGTTGGTTGTACATGTAATAAAGTGCCGCAGCTCCCGCCAAAATTGCCACTTTTTGCCCTGTACCCAATCCTTTCTTAGCTTCGGTTTGGCGATCGCTCACTGTTCTACCAACGGTATCATCAACTGGTGGTGGCGTAGCAGTTTTGGAACCTCCTCCGCAGCTACTCAGCAAGGGTACGGTTAGCAATGCGGAAAGTAGCACTGCTAATAGACGCGAAACTATTTTACGTTCTTTATATACTATGTTCATCGGATTTCGTCATCACCTGTATTTACTAAAAGCCTTGCTGTTGCAAATACAAAGTTGGAATTCCTGTTATTTCACCTGGAATTGAAAGAACATATACCACTCAATTTACAACTGCACAGCTACAGCGTTTCACTGTTATGATGATCGATTTTCTCAAATATTACATCCTGCCTTCGAGAGAAACTGCATTCATCCGAAGGAAATATCTTATTGATTTTTTGATTAATCAATTTAGCCCAAACGCTGAAATATTCAGCAATTTCTCGGTTATTTTTTCGGGGTAAATAATTTAGAAAGATACAGTTACTATGATGATCTTTGCCAAAAAAATCCATTCAATATGACATCAAAAAATACAGCCCAAACTAGAACTCGTCTCCTTTTGGCTTTGTGGAATTTGGGAGGAACGCAGCAGGAAGTAAACAAACGTCAACTTCACGACCGAATTGTATCCAAAAACCAGAAGGTAGCAGATTATCAGGGCATATTCGAGGAATTACAGAATCAGGGTGCGATCGCAATTTCCAAAAAGGGGTACTCTCTGACATCTGGCAAGGGTTTAGAGGTATTGGGTGAGGGTTTGAGAAGTTCTGATTTTAAATTTGAAGGGACGATTGTTGGAACTTGGGCGGCGAATGCGTTGGTGAAGTGGATTAGTCAGATTGATGTTGCGGTAAATGGTGCAGATGTACCAGTTAATGGGAAGAGTGCGATCGCGGAGCTTTCTAAAGGAATCACATCTTATGACGAGTTTAAGTCAGTGGCGTTGGAAGTCTACGACAAGCTGAACTATGAGTACAACTTTAATAATCTAGTGCCAATTTATCGGATTAGAAGAGGAATTGGCGATCGCGTGAGTCGTACAGAGTTTAATGATTGGCTGCTGGAAATGCAAGAAAAAGATGTTTTGCAGCTGATGGCAGGAGAAATGCGAGATATCACTCCAGACAAGCGTGATGATTCAATAACAATTCCTGGTGGTGGTTTGCGTTACTACACCAAACTTTTAAATTCCTAAATTTCTCCGAATCCTTATGTAGCTTTTTACTCAGACAAAATTACTATGGACAGTTTAGCCGTCTCTCCAACAGAAGCCCTTAACGCCGCGATCAGAAGTCATAATCCATTTATCAACGCTGGCATAGTCAAAGAACAAGATGTATGGGGGAAGGGATTCCCCGACGTACCAACTTTAAATGCTCACGCTTCTAATGCAGTTTTTCAGGCAATTGATTTGGTGCGTACTAGCCAATCTACTCAAGAGAAAGTGACATCAATTGCGATAACAGCTCAACAGGGTGTGGGTAAAACTCACATCCTTAGTCGCATTCGCCATCGACTGAAAACCAATGGAACTGCTCTGTTCATTTATGCAGGTGTTAATAACTATACAGATTTAAACCTAGTTAAATACCAGTTCCAACAAACTTTGACAGATAGTCTCAGTAATACTGGTAGTCAAGGTGTGATGCAGTGGCGGGAAGTCGCGGCAGCTATGGCAAATGAAGGCTTTAAAGCTATTGATTCTAATTTTCCAAGTCTTTTTCCCCAGGTACTAGTTGAAAGATTTGATAAAGTATGTTCAAGCTGGTCAGCTAGAAACAAAAATTTGATGGACAGGCTGACCAAAGAAGTTCTCAAAACAAAACCAAATGCAGATCCCTATATTATCAGGGCTATTTTGTGGACACTTTCAGAAACTCAAGCATCTTTTGCAATTAAATGGTTATCTGGTGATGAATTAGCAACCTCTAATGCTGAGGAGTTAGGATTACCCAATCCCAGTAAAGCTAGTCAAGATAGGGAATCTGAAGCCCTCAAAAATATTCAGCAAATCTTGAATTTGGTGAATTACTATAACCCAGTTGTCATCTGTTTTGATGAAATAGATGTAGAAAACAATTGCAATAATGATGGCTTAACGACTCCACAGGTAATTGCTGATTTAGTGAAGCGTCTACATGATACTCTCGAACCATCTGCACTTGGCCGAGGTCTTGTTATTCTCACAGTTATGTTGCCTGATACGTGGACAAATAAGGTGGATCTGATGCCTGGCGGTACACCTGATCGAGTTTCAAAATACACGCAACGAAAACCAATAGATTTAAAAACTCTTGGTAGTGATTCTATGGTTGATTTAGTCACACTTTGGTTAAAAGAGTTTTATGAAGTAAATAACTTAAAACCTCATCATCCACTTTATCCATTTGAAGAGAGTGAACTAAGAAAATATGGGAAGAACGGACTAACTGTAAGGGAAGCTTTGAATTGGTGTGCTGAAAACTTTAAGGTTGAGGAAGAAATATTACCAAAAGATCCATTGCAAAGATTTTATTTGGCTTTAGAAAGAGAAAGTAAGGGAGATAATGGTGATTATCTAGATGAAAAAAATAACTCCCTAATTATCGATGCTTTACGTTTTGGCTTTCAGAGTTTAAAAGGTCAGACATTAGAATGTGAAACTTCTACAGGGGAAAAGCTAGAAAAATTAACAATCGAAGATATTACTGACGTTGAACCAAAGTCAATAAATCAGGGTTGGATAAGCTTTAAAGTAATTGGCAAAGAGAAAGACAAAAGTTTCAAAATTGGTGTTGCTGTTCTCCAATACTTACATGGAAGAGCAGTAGGAGCAGGAATGTGGCGTTTAATTGAATATCAAACATTCGATATAACGCGAGGTTGTTTAGTTCGCTCTAAAGCAAATAAGATTCAAAAAAATTGGGATTCTTATAGTTATCTAAAAAAACTTGTAGAAGAACTTGGTGGAGAACATGTGGATCTAAAAGCTGAGGAAGTCCAAGAACTAATTTACTTTAATGCTGTTTATCAGAAACGTGAAAGCTATCAGCTAACCGAAGAACAAGTTATGGAATTCTCCCGGATGTTTACTCGTCAAAATCCTTTGCTTCTAGAAATTTTGAGTGATCCTTCTGGTTATATCGATGAGGAGACTATTGAGGGAGAAGAATTATTAAATGACTTCCTTAACCCATCCATTATGGAGGATACAGACGACTCAGAGGATCTGAGTGAGTTGTTAAATTAAACATGAGCGAATCAGTTGTCCTTGACACAGCCTTATCTTTACCAGCTTCTGACGTTGAAGCGTTAATACAAGGTCGAATGATTGCCACAATGCCCCGAACATTCATTAATCCGGGGCGGCAATTTGCCCTTTATCCAACCGATATATCAATTAACTTACAATCCTATAAGCAATACTATCACCCAAGTTTTTTATCTATTGCTCAAACAGCTTTAACCCAGCAAGGTTGTGAAAAGGTTGTGGTTAAAGCTTGGGCTAGGTGTGAAGGGTGCATTTTGCACCCTCCTGAATCCTTGGATCGTTTATCACTATTAACAATCTGGACAAAAGAAGCATTACAGCAAACTCTCGGGCAACGACCTCATCTTGTTCTGGCTTACCTACGTGTTTATCTCCTGCCTCAATCGCTTGAGATTCTTTTGCAATCCCAAAATCCTCAGTTTCGGCCTTTAATCTCTTCGCTGATCGTTTCTGAAGCCAAACCTGTATTAAACGATCGCACCTTCGCCCAACGCAAACACCAGTTAGAAAAGCTAGAACCCCCACTACATCCTGAATTAGAAGAATTGCAGAGTGCGATCGCATCCCTTACCATTAGCCAACCAGCCGCGAAACAATTAGACGAAGATATCAAAATATTTCTGGGTTGGAGTAGTGACAAGCTCATTAAGCAAACCGATCCAGATTTAGCTTGGATAAATAATATTGCAAAATTGGGCGATCGCAGCATCGAAAAAGACGAGGGTAAAAGCAACTATCAAGCTGGTACAGATTTTGAAATCATCGCACGCCGTAGCCTTGATTTTTTAGGATTCAAAGTTGAAGAAAACTACAAAGGCGGTGCAGGTGGCTTAGATTTATTTTGCTCACAACCTTATCCTCTTGTTTGCGAATGTAAAGCAGGTAAAAGCATTCCTGATCGTGCCGTAGAAGAATTAGATAGGATTGGTAGAAGGCATCTAAAAGAAAATTATCTTCAAGCTGTAAGGTTAATTATTGGCCCAGGTAACCCAACTAAAAATTTGAAAGAATCTGCTGAAATATCGAAAATCAGTATTATAAATGTAATGACTCTACAAAAACTTGTTGAATTAAAAGCAAAATATCCAGGTGCTATTAACTTAGTAGAATTAAAACAATATTTAGAACCTGGACAAATTGACTATAAAATTAATGAATATATCGAGAAAGCTGACAGAGAGATTAAGTTGCGATCGCACATTATCCAGCTTGTCAAAAACTATTTAGAAAACTCAGGTATAAAATATGCTGGTGTTGAAGCTTTACATGGTGCGTATTTCGGCTCACATCCGCCACAGCCAATAAAAACAGTAGAAATGCACGAAATTCTGATTGAACTTTCTTCACCTTTAACAGGCTACTTAGGACGAATAAAAGGCAGTGATTGGAATAGCGATCGCTTTTACTTTCTCCGCGATTTACCTATTAACTAATATAGTACAATATATCTCTTTTCTCACCTTCGCGCTCTTTGTGTTCTTCTCTACGAGACGCTACGCGAATGCGGTTCGTTTAAAAATAACTGAAGTGCGATCGCGCAGTTATCCCAAAGTTAATATACCAGCCTGATAATTTGCCACCAACGGCAAAATTTTTAGCCATTCTGAACCTAACAAAACTTCTATAATTTCGTCACCTGCAAAAACTGGAATCTCATACTCCTGTTTATTCAATTGCACCTTACCTAAATATAAATCAAAAATTTTTTCACCCTGTGCCGTTCGTAGTTCTTGACCACGAATAAATTGCCAGTCCAAACCATCTAAATCTTGTTTATTAATAGCTAAAAAGCCTGTGAAACCAGTATCTAACATAGTATCCACAGGTAGATTTAATCCTTCAGATGTAATCAAATCAATTTCAAAAAATAGCTGCCCATTGCTGCCAAAAAACCCCTGTATCATATTGTGCCAGTGGCTCCAGTCTCATTCAAACAAAACATACAATGTACAGCATTTGGATGCTTAGTGCGTGCCTTCTGGCTAGCTATTTCTATATCTTCATCAATGAAATAATCACCACTATCTGGCTCTACTGCAATATACCAGCCATAGTGTTCCTTAATCAAATCGGGACGCACACGCTCAAAAATTGCTCGACAACGCCGATAAAATAATTCATCTTCAGCTTTGCGTCTAGCAAGTTCTTCTGGTGGTAAAGTACGCTCTGGAAAAATTCTGCCTCTACGTGCAGGTTGTTTTGCAGTTGATTCAGCCATAGTATTAATCCTACTTAATTGATGCTGCCTTAACTTTATGTTAGGGCAAGCAATTAGTTCCTCTGTCCTTCAATTGCGAATTACGAATTATACAGTGAAGCATCCTAGACTGAAGAAATATCTTCTATCTAGGATGCTTCACAATAAAAAATTGTTGCTGATACAACAATTAATGAACAAAATGTGATGTTTAGACTAGAGCTATCAGCTAGCAGAAACGGTTAAACTGCCGGGTTTCTGAAGATCACCTTGCAAAACCACACCTCGGTGATTGGCATGGATATGACGCAAAATCTTGTAAATTGCCTCAACTTGCTCTGATGCGCCTGCTTTCTCTGCAAGTTCATCAAGAGAAATGGGAGCTTTTTCTTTTTGCAGCACTGCTACCACTCGTGTTTGCAAATCGAGAATGGAGGCGGCTGCTTTTTTGCCAGCTTCTACGCCCGGTTGATGGTAGGCGTTGACGTTAACTAAGCTAGCGTATAAACCAACAGCACGCTCATATAAAGCAATTAATGCCCCTACAATTCGGGGGTTAACTTGGGGAATCGTGACTGTAATCGAATCCCGGTGATTTTCATAAAGCGCTTGTCGGGTTCCTTGAAGAAAACCGGAAAGATAATCGCCTGATGTAACTCCTGGATCTATTTCAGTGGATGGGCCGTGACGATCTTCCAACACTTCGATGAAGGTAGCAAAGAAATTCGCTACACCTTCACGCAACTGCTGGACATAAGCGTGTTGATCTGTTGAGCCTTTGTTGCCATAAACGGCAATTCCTTGATGGACAACGTTACCATCCAAGTCTTTTTCCTTGCCCAAGGATTCCATCACCAGCTGTTGCAAATAGCGACTGAACAAAAATAAGCTGTCCTTGTAAGGTAAGACAACCATATCTTTTTCGCCCTTTCCGTTACCAGCAAAGTACCAAGACAATGCAAGCAAGGCTGCTGGGTTATTTTTCACATCTGAGACGCGGGTAGCGTCATCCATTTCTTTTGCGCCATCTAGCATGGCACGAACATCAATGCCCTGCAATGCGGCTGGTACTAGCCCCACAGCAGACATTTCTGAGGTGCGTCCTCCTACCCAGTCATACATGGGGAATCTAGCCAGCCAACCTTCGTCTTTGGCTAGTTTATCGAGGTTGCTGTCAACGCTGGTAATTGCTACCGCGTATTGAGCAAATTCTAAATTGTGTCCGGCGTAAGCTTTTTTAACTTCAATCATGCCGTTGCGGGGTTCCGGTGTTCCTCCAGATTTGGAGATCACCAAAACCAAGGTGCTGGCAAGGCTATTTCGTAAATGATTGATAACGCGATCAATACCTGCTGGATCGTTGTTATCGATAAAGTGAAGTTTCAGGGGCGGGAAATCAGGAGCGAGAGCTTCAGCGACAAATTGGGGACCGAGGGCGGAACCACCAATGCCAATGGAGATAATATCCGTGAAGCGGCTGGCTCTGGGAGGATGAATAGCACCTGTTTGGACTTTTTCTGCAAAAGCTTCGATTTGTTCTAGGGTTTGGACAATTTCTTGTGTAAGTTCTGGAGTTGGCGCTAAATCAGGATTTCGCAGCCAGTAGTGTCCAACCATGCGATTCTCGTCAGGATTTGCGATCGCACCCTTCTCCAGTTGAGCCATATCCGCAAACGCTTTGTCAAACTTCGGCTGCAACGATTCCACAAAGGCATCATCGAACCGGATTCGACTCACATCTAAGTACAGTCCCAATCCCTCGTGGAAATATAACCAGTTTTGGTATCGTTGCCAAAGTGCCCTAGCATCCATAGGGAAATCTCAAATAAAGTGTTTTTCAAAAACCAGTTTAATGGAAGGTTATAGCGATCCCTGCCTAGCGTTATACAGTTTACAGTTTTAAGTGTTCCCTTAGCTCCTCAATTCACACATCTGGCATTGGGATGACACGCAGAAATTTCACAATTCCACCCCTGATTTCTATACCAATCAGGTAATTATCTAAGGTGAAGCGGTGAAAAATGCCCTCACCATCAAGCTGTCGCAGTTCTTTTAGATCACTCAGTTGCCACTTTTGGGCTAACTCAATAAAGACAAAATCATGCACCCGCTCGTAGGCAGCAGGTTCTAAATTTTTCAGGTCTAGCAAAAAAGACCTTGCATAGCGCATTTCCAGACTCACTAGGCGTTACCTTAACCAAAACTTGCGGGGTCACTGGCACTAGAAAAGAAAGCGCTGCTGAATTAGAAAAACATCAACAGTCGTATCGCTTCTTCATGGGTTAAGATATCCCACGGTTGCTGCGATCGCTTAACTTGTTGTATCGCTTTGAGCATATAAAAGTCACAATGTAAAGCTTTCAGAACATCCCAAATATCTTGCAAATCTTCATCGGCTAACTGCTCGATTAAATGATGCATCCTCAGTCGCAGCAAATTCATAGGTCAACTATTCCCTACCAGCAGACACCAACAATAAGTAGTATTCCCATAAAATTAGCTACGCTCAAGCTACGCTAAAATTTATTCGCCTGGTGAAGAGGGCAGAGGGGCAGGGAGCAGGGAGCAGGGGGACAAGGGAAATAACCCATGCCCCATGCCCAATGCCCCATGCCCCATGCCCAATGCCCAAATAACTATTTAATATGGTTGACTATCTCATTTTCTTAGCAATTTCTACAGCACTTTTTGCTCTATTCGCTCTAGGACTCAATTTACAGTGGGGCTTTACGGGATTAATTAACTTTGGTCATATTGCTTTCATGACTCTGGGAGCATATACCAGCGTATTGTTAAGCTTAAAGGGTGTCCCCCTACTGATATCGGCAATAGCTGGGGCAATTGTCGCCGCCTTATTGGGTTTGGTAATTGGTTTTGCAACTCTACGCTTACGGGAAGATTATCTAGGAATTGTCACCATTGGTACGGGCGAATTAATTCGTTTGATAGTAAATAATCAGGAATTACCTGTAGGTGACACCTGGATTTCTGGGGCGTTTGGTGTGCAAAGTTACCCCATCCCCCTATCCACAGAGCCGAATTTGTTGGTCAGATTTGTGATGATTGGGCTTTTGACACTGTTAGCTGCTGTAACTTTCTTTTCCTTGTGGCGATGGATTCGTACCACCCAAATATCTCGAACTACTGATTTAGGCAAAAGGACAACTAGCAAACAAGAATTTATATCCCGCTTGGGAGTGGGAATTGTGTTAGCAGCTTTGGCAGCAGCGATTTATATTTCTGGGGTGATCGGACTGTATAATTACAACCCAAAAGCTGGTTTAATGCTGGTGTTGCTGTTGGTTTTAGCATTTGTATACTGGCGCTTAGAAATTTTGGTGCGATCGCCTTGGGGTAGAATTCTCAAAGCCATCCGAGAAGATGAAGAAATTCCCAAGGCGCTGGGGAAAAATGTCTTTTGGTATAAATTACAATCTCTCATGTTAGGGGGTGCGATCGCAGGTATCGCTGGTGCTTTCTTCGCTTGGCAACTCAGTGCGATTTATCCTGATAATTTTCAACCGCAGATTACCTTTGACACTTGGATTATGGTGATTTTAGGCGGTTCTGGTAGTAATGTTGGCACAATCTTAGGTGCAGTAATTTTCTTTGCTTACGATGCGCTGACGCGGGAAGTCTTACCCAGAATCGTTACCCTTGATGAAGCGCGTTTGGGTGCATTTCGGATCATGATAATCGGACTAATTCTGATGGTACTGATGATTTGGCGACCTCAAGGTATTCTAGGGAAAAAGGAGGAACTTACTCTTGGTAAATAACCAGCCATCGCCACTTCCCCTTTTGGTAGCCACTGGACTTTCTAAAAGTTTTGGTGGTATCAAAGCAGTTAATGAGGCCAAAATCGAAGTTGCTAAAGGCAGCATTACGGGCTTGATTGGCCCCAATGGCGCTGGTAAAACTACTTTATTTAACTTACTCTCAAACTTCATCCGCCCAGATAAGGGACGAGTGATTTTTGACGGTGAACCGATTCATAATTTGCAACCATATCAAATCGCCCAGCAAGGAGTAATCCGCACTTTTCAGGTTGCACGAACTCTCTCGCGGTTATCAGTGTTAGAAAATATGCTGCTGGCGGCGCAAAAACAAACGGGTGAGAACTTTTGGCAAGTGCAGTTGCAACCACACATCGTAGCTAAGGAAGAAAAGCAACTGCAAGAGCGAGCAATGTTTTTATTAGAATCAGTGGGCTTGGCAAAAAAAGCACACGATTATGCTGGTTGCTTGTCTGGTGGACAACGTAAGCTGCTGGAAATGGGACGGGCGTTAATGACTAATCCCAAGTTAATTTTGTTGGATGAACCAGCTGCTGGGGTGAATCCGAAACTGATTGATGATATTTGCGATCGCATTATCACTTGGAACCGCCAAGACGGGATGACCTTTTTGATTATTGAACACAATATGGATGTGATTATGTCCTTGTGCGATCGTGTTTGGGTACTTGCCGAAGGACAGAATTTGGCTGACGGTTCACCCGCAGAAATTCAAACTAATCCCAAAGTTTTAGAAGCTTATTTGGGAAAATAGAATGCAATTGGCTTTGTGTTCCAAAGCTCTCCCACGCAAAGAGAGAGGCTTTTATTCTTGCTCTGATTCGCTGGTAGAGAACGGTTATAAGGCTTAGGTTTGAGAGAAAGCCACACACGGTGTCAAATCTTCGGAAATTTGGCTCTTGTTAAAATCGAGTTATATATCTCAGTGGAAAAAGCTTTTTATGTCAATGATGACAGTCAGAGATTTAGAGCAAGTTCAAACCGCTTTTACTGAAGCAGGTTTAGATTACCAGATGGAACTCGAAAATGGGAAAATTTCAATTATGGGGCCGTCAGATACCGTATCCAGCGAAATCAGTAGTCGTCTCATCGCTTTTCTCTTTGCTTGGATAAATCCTCGTCGCTGGGGAAGAGTATTTGATTCTGCTGGCGGTTTCATCATGCCAGATACAAACCTCAAAGCACCCGATGTTTCCTTTGTTCGTGCTTCCCGACTTCTCCAAAGTCCTCGTTACTTCGGAGAACTTGTCCCTGACTTGGTGGTAAAAATTAAATCTCAGAGCGATAAAATTAAACTTATAGCAGCCAAAATTCTGAAATTTATAGAACTAGGAGCAGTTGTCGGGATTTTGATTGATACTGATGAAGAGACAGTTACAATTTATCGCTCTACAGGCGAATCTACAATTTTACAAAATGGCGATATTTTAAGGATACCAGAACTTTTTCCTGGTTGGGAATTACCCGTTACTGAATTGTGGTCTCCTATCTTTACCGAGGAAGAAACACAAATTTAGTGAAGGATTTTGGTAGCTACTCGCTAAACAATTTCAAGCTAATTTTGTTGGATAAACCAGTATCCGGCGTGAACCGAGGTTTATTTTTTAATCTTCGTTATTTTCTGCAAAATTTACTTGCTCATAAAGGTCGCGCAATTCAATTTGAAAATCAACCGTTTGCAGTGATAAAGTTGCAGATTCGTGTTCAAGTTCAGTAAATAACCATTGACTTTGGGCAGTTTTTACATATTGCATCACATGGTACTGATATTGGTCAATTAAAATATATTCTTTGAATTCTGGAATAGAGCGATAATAAAGAAACTTATCGCCTTGGTCATAATTTTTAGTCGATTTAGATAAAACTTCAGCAATTAACATCGGGTTCATAACCGTTGTTGTGCTGGTTCCTGTATAAATAGGTTGTCCGTCAATCACCATCACATCGGGATACGTATGCTGCCGATAACGGGGTATCCACAAACGCACATCACCAATATAAACATCATAATTTTTACGCCTTAAAGCAATTTTTAAGGATGCAGCTAAATTCAAAGCAATTTTATTATGATTGGTAGTGCCACCCGTCATCGGTACAATTTCTCCATCACGGTATTCGCTTTTGTATTCTGCCTTTTCTTCAATTTCTAAATACTCTTCAGGCGTGTAATATAATTTTTGTGTTTCTAATTGCATAAATATACGGCCTATGATTGTGCGGTTATTGCGCGGCTAAAATTTTTGATGATACAGCGCCTTTCAAGCTGGTGAGGTACATAAGCTAAGTCTCAAAGCCAGGCATAGAGACTGTTTTACTTCTGTTAGCGTCGCCGGGTATAGTCCATTCTGACCGGAGGCGGAGCGTCTCCGGCTCCGCTCCTGAATTCTGCTATATTAATTTGTCATAGATCATATTTATCTACGTTTAAATCTGTAAAAGTATTTGTTTAAGTTTTTGGCTAATTTCTGCTGCCTCGGCATCACTTACCCACTTGCCTAAACCTAGTTGATTGAGTAAATTTTTTATTCGTAGATAAATTAACAGTTTAAGATTTCCTATAGGCATAGTTGATGAACGAGGAATAATGTGAAAGTGGATGTGCTTTACTTGTTCCCCCCACGAGCAAACATGAATTTTAGCGGGTTTAACTACTTGTGAAAGTGCTGAACAGGTGTTTTGGATAATTCCCCCTAATGCACTTGCTTCTTCTGGTGTAAGTTGTGCTAAATGTTTACAATGACGTTTGAGTTTGATAATTAAATATCCTGGTAACAAAACAGGATTCAAAGAATGTTCTACAACCCAGTAATTATCTTCATAAATAACCCCACCAGGTGCTTGTATTTTTCCAGCCAGTACACTGCAAGCAAGGCATCCATCCACTAACATCCATCATCTCCTTGTCACTGAAATTTAATACATAACTTTCATAATCTATGTTGTACGCCAATAAATCCCATTTTCTCGCTGCATTAACTGGCAAGCAATGAACTCCCGTCGCAGGGTGGCGCAGTCGGGATGGTAGCGTTTGAGAATATCATTTACCAGGCGTTCAGGGTAGTTGACTCCTATATCAAACTGGTTTGCTAACCACTTGAGAATTACTAGACGCTTTTTACGACTAGCGGGGATTTCCTTAAGGTATCCGCCCTCGAAATAGTTTTTCAACACTTTGCTTTCCCAAGCTTCAGTATCCACATCCTCTATCAAGGATGCTATCTTCTCAGGTGTAAAAATTTCCTTACTGATGCTTTGCAAAGCCTCGCTATCCAACTGGTACAGACGGCTATTACCTTCAGGACGCATTGTCAGCAAATTTAGCTCTTTAAGTTTTGCTAAATGATGAGATACCGTTGGTTCCTTAAGTTGCAGTAATGCCGCCAATTCTTCGACGCTGCACTCCTGATTCGCCAGGATACCTACAATTTTCAATCGGCTATCATCCGCTAATGCCTTGAAAAAGCGGAGTAAGATGTTAAATTGCTCTGGTTGCATAACTAACTTCTAATTAGACATCTATCTAATTAGAAGTATATCTAATTGAAAGCTCAGATCCCCAACTTCTCACAGAAGCCGGGGATTTTGTTGTTAAATTTAACTAAATTGTTCCTCTGCATCCAGGTTGAACAGCATTTGCAGAGTTTGCATACAGCGCCGTCTGGCTTCAACATCTTGCTGCGATCGCAACTGTACCATCGGGTCATGTAAAATTTTATTGACAATTCCCCGTGTTAATGCCTCAATCACTTCTTGATGTTTTTCAGCGAATTCCGAACCCAATCTCGACAAAGCTTTTTCTAATTCTTGTTCACGGATGGTTTCAACTTTATTTCGCAGACAGCTAATAGTGGTAACAGTTTCTAAACTGCGCCACCAAATATCAAAAGCTTCCACTTCTTCCTCTAAAAGTCGCTCGGCTTCTTGTGCAATTTTCCGACGGCTTTCGTAGTTTTGCGCCACTACAGCCTTCAAATCATCCACATTAAACGCCTGCACATTTTCTAATTCATTTACATCCGCATCAACATTACGCGGCACAGAAATATCAAATAACATCAAAGAGCGCTGAACTTCTAAAACCATTTCCAACTTGGCACGGTCAAGTATTGGCTCCGTTGCCGAAGTACTTGTAAACACCAAATCACTATCGGCAATTACAGTCATCATTTCTGATAACGGATGAATCTGGATAGGTTGGCCAGGGAACTGCTTCGCCAATTCTTGGGCACGTTCACGAGAGCGATTTACAATACTAATTTCCACAGCACCTTTAGAAAGTAGGTGTTGCACTAATAGCCGCGACATTTTACCAGCGCCCAGAATTACCACTCGGCAAGCAGCTAAATTTGCGACTTTTATTTGTGCTAATTCTACAGCTGCCGAACTAATAGAGACAGCGCCAGTACCAATACTAGTTTCAGTGCGAACCCGCTTACCAGCTGTTAGCGCTTGTTTAAATAATCGATTCAAAATGGTTTTTATACCGTTATATTGCTGCCCCAGTTTGTGAGTAGTCTTCACCTGAGCCAGAATTTGACCTTCTCCGAGTACTAGACTATCTAAACCACCTGCTACCCGCATAATATGCATCACCGCATCATCATGTAGCAGCATAAACAAGTGTTGTCTCAGAGAAAGCACGGGCAATTTACTATATTCCGCAAGAAACTGAGTTATTTCTCGAATACCTTGGTCTGCTTCACTGGTAACAATATAAATTTCTAGGCGGTTACAAGTGCTAAGAATTGCAACTTCGTCAATATGAGGATAGCTGACCAGTTGAGCGATCGCACTTTCAATTTGTGGTTCTGGAATGCTCAGTTTTTCCCGGACTTCTACTGGGGCTGTTTTATGGCTTAACCCCACCACTGCTATATTCATTTGCTAAATCGTAGTTACTAGTTGGTAGTTGAAAATAGGGCATTGAGTGAGAATAGGGAATGGGGAATTTTTGTTTATTGGTTGGTAGTTATTCCAGCAACAAACAACTATTAATCACTAACTACTAACTACTAACTACATGTAAGGGTAAAGCATTTTCGTAATTATTTCCCATTTTATAGAAAGATTTATTTCCAAATGCTTCGCCCCTACTTTTACCATTCCCCATTCCCTAAAAATTAGTTCAGTTGGAGAGTCTTAGGTTCACCAAACATGTGAATTGTATCAACAAATCGAGCCGTTTTCGACTGGTTGGAAATTACCAAGCTTTGAGTTCTTGCTCCGCCGTTGAAGAAACGTACACCATTCATCAGATTACCACCGGTAATGCCACAAGCAGCGAACAGAACAGTTTTACCAGATGCCAATTCATGAGCATCATAGACCTTATCGGGGTCATTGATATTCATAGACTTTAAGCGATCAATGTTGGCTTCTCTGCTTTCTCCAATCAGACCTGTTTTGACTACTGCTGGATCGTAAATCAGTTGACCTTGGAAGTGTCCACCCAAAGCACGCATTGCTGCTGCTGAGATTACACCTTCAGGAGCCGCACCGATACCCATCAGCGCGTGGATATTAGTTCCAGCAAAACCGCAGCTTATAGCTGCACCCACATCACCATCTGAAATTAGGGCGACTCTGGCTCCAGCCTCACGGATTTCTTTAATTAAATCGTTGTGGCGTTCGCGCTTCATGACCACGATTACGAGTTCTTCAATAGAGCGCTCTAGACACTCAGAGAGAATCTTGAGGTTTTCTGTTGCTGACTTGTTGATGTCTACCTTGCCCTTAGCTGCGGGAGGTGCTGCTAACTTCTTCATGTAAAAGTCAGGAGCAGCAAATAATCCACCCTTTTCAGAAATTGCCAAGACAGCCATTGAACCAGGTTGTCCATAAGCTACCAAGTTTGTACCTTCACAGGGGTCAACGGCGATATCAATTTCAACTAGTTCATCAGGGTTACAGAGAGCTTCGGCATTTGGTTGAGTACAGATACCAACTTCTTCCCCGATGTATAACATAGGCGCATCATCGCGTTCGCCTTCTCCAATCACAATGCGACCACGCATATAGATTTTATTCATCCGCTCCCGCATAGCTTCCACAGCTACTTGGTCAGCGATGTTTTTTTCGCCTTTACCCATCCACTTTGCGGATGCGATCGCGGCTTGCTCTACTACTTCAATAATCTCTAACCCAAGTGTATTTTCCACAGAGTCTGCCCTCTCAACTGCTTGAATTTCTGCCGCTTTATCTGGCTATTTCAGTCTTCAAGTCTACCAAAGGGCGGATACACCTGGAAGAAAGTTAAGTTTTACTGCTAACTCGTTATAAAAGTGCCAGTTAATACATCCTCATTTTCACTCCTCGCTACTCCAGTATAAAGCGTATTTAAAAGTCACTAAGTTAAGAACTGGCATAAATACGTAGCAGTGTATATCGAGAACATTGCTTTTCTTGAGTGTTGATCTTTAGGTATAAAATAATAAAGAAAAAAAACTAGTGAATTCACTAAAAGCTGAAAAACAAAGCGCAGAGTAAATAGCTTGTCAAATTAAGAGGTTAATCATGTTTATCGACTACATCACACTCATGTTGATCAATATGGTAGCTGGGCTATTTCTACTGGCTGGCTATGTGTATCGGGGTATAGATAGTTCTAATCAAAGACAGTGGATTCCCGGGTTTGGAATTACGGGTGCGATCGCACTTACAACTGGGTTACACATGAGTTTCACCTGGCCCGTTACTGGTAGCTTTAACATTGCCTTTGGTGAGACAAGTATCCTATTTGGCATCTTGTTTATTGCGGCTGCGATCGCCCTGGCTCAAGGTTGGGATTTATTGACAATAGCAATTTACGGTTTCTTTGCTGGTGCAGTTGCGATCGTAGTGGGTATCCGCATCATCAACTTGAATTTGACACGCCAACCGCTTTTGTCTGGAATCGGCTTTATTTTAACTGGCTTAGGAGGTGTTTTTGCAGCGCCAACTCTCTATTGGAAAACTAACCGCACCTGGCGGCTAATTGGTGTAGCTGTGCTGATAGTCGCCGCTCTAATTTGGGCATTCACTGGATATTTAGCTTACTGGAATCATTTAGAAGGTTTTCAAAAATGGGTTCCAGCCCCAATGCGGTAAGCAATGCCAGCAATGATCTAGGCTAGAGACATAGTTAAAACCTTGCTTAATAAAATATGCTGGACTTTCTTAATCCCCTATTAAATCGCCATCCAGAGCGAGTCAAAGCCAATGTTGAGCTTTACACGTGGCAAACTTGTCCTTACTGCATTCGTGCCAAAATACTGCTGTGGTGGAAAGGTGTAAATTTTACCGAATATAAAATTGACGGCGATGAAGCAGCCAGAGCTAAAATGGCAGAACGCGCTAACGGACGCCGTACTGTACCGCAAATTTTTATTAATAACCAGCACGTTGGCGGCTGTGATGATCTCTATCAACTAGACACACAAAATCAACTCGATCCTCTTTTAGCCCAAGCCGCTATTTAGAAATAAAATTAATCTCCAACAGTTGGCTTGCTAAATAAATTTAGGAATTTTGAATTATTTAGCCCCAGGCTTCTCAGCCTGGGGGCTATATACTTTTTATTTTTTGTAGGATGGACGTCGCCCGTCCAAAGACGAGCAGAACTTAAAATTTTTGTATTGATAAGAATATGCTAACTAAATACACAGAATATCTTATACATCAACAATGGATGAATTCTGCCTTAGAATTAGCAAAAGTAGCAGGTGATGCAGGTGAAGTCCCTGTAGGTGCTGTTATCATTGATTCAACAGGCAAATTGCTAGCACAAGGAGAAAATAGAAAAGAGCGTGACAAAGACCCTACAGCTCATGCGGAAATTCTCGCTCTCAAAAGAGCTGCAACAAATTTACAAAACTGGCATCTTAATGAATGCACCCTCTACGTAACTCTTGAACCTTGTCCGATGTGTGCAGGTGCGATCGTCCAATCGCGATTAGGACTACTTGTGTATGGAGTAGACGATACAAAAACTGGCGCCATTCGTACAGCTATTAACATCCCCGATAGCGCTGCTTCTAATCACCGCTTACAAGTAATCGGAGGCGTTCTAGAGTCAGCTTGTCGTGAACAATTACAGACTTGGTTTGCCAATAAACGGCGTAGTGTAAACTAACGGACAGAGGTAAAACTGTCCATCTAATACGACATAAGTCACACAAGAGAATCTACGGTGTAACTAATCAGACTTTTCTTTAAATTTTACCCGTCAATCAGCTGCATCCGTCATGATGGAATTTTACTCTTCATCCGATACCTGCCAGCACACCCCAGCAAATAATCAGGTGACTGGTACTATCTCAAGGGTTTCTCCTTGGTTAAGTCCTCTAGCATATTTATTAGGTCGTCACTGCCTATTACCATTATTCTTTGGGCAAATTAGAATAACCGGACAAAAAAATATCCCTACAACTGGGCCTGTGATCCTTGCGCCTACTCATCGGGCGCGTTGGGATGCATTGCTCGTACCCTACGCTACTGCTGATTGTCGAGGAGAACAAGACCTGCGGTTTATGGTGACTGTTGACGAATGCCAAGGTTTGCAAGGCTGGTTTGTCAAACGTTTGGGGGGGTTTCCTGTAAATTCTAAGCATCCGTCAATCAGCACGCTGCGGCATGGAGTTGAGCTACTTCAGCAGAAAAAAACCTTGGTGATCTTTCCAGAAGGTAATATTTTTCGTGATGGCCAAGTTCACCAGTTGAAGCCGGGAATTGCTCGTCTTGCCTTGAGTGCTGAATCTAGTTATTCCGCGCTAGGGGTGAAAATTATACCCGTAGGCATTAACTATAGCCAACCTTATCCAAATTGGGGTACAGATGTGAGTATTGACATTGGCTCCCCAATCAAAGTAGCGGATTACATGAGTGGTTGTATAAAACAAGATGCCAAAAGCATCACAAATGATTTAGCAAAGGCACTGCAACATTTAAGCCATCAAGAAACAAAAATTACTAATCGCGCATTTGCAGAAATTACTAATTCTTGATCTTGTAAAGCGTTAAGAGTTCTAAGACTGGCTCTTAAGCATTGACCATTGACCGTGCATGATTAAGAAACTGCACGTTTTCAAGGTTTGACACTAATCACTAACTGTTATATTCATCCTGAGTAAGTCACAAAAGATTAGTGCTGTTTTGCAACCTTTGATTGAGGATGTATATATAGATTACCCTCTATTAAGAGGATATTCAGCCAAATTGGCATTTTTTTGAGCCAATAGCTAATAATTGTCTGTAAAGTATTGAATTAGTCGATGAGAAATATTTCTACTATTTAATCAGACAGTTAAATGAAAGTCCTTGGATTTTCCTTGATTTTGTAAACGTGACTGAATAAAAACAAAATTTTGGGAAGCGCAGACTGGGAAGCTCGCCATGTTCAACCGGTTTGATGCGATGGCGTTTCACGCCCCCTGGAAGCGTCAAGCAGTGCTTTGGGAAGATTCTCGTGCCAAATATCTCACTTAAGCTGAGATAATTATTGGGGAAGTCGGTAGCAGGACGAATGGTGAAGCAGCCTAAAACTTTTTCTCAAATCAACTTTTCGCCAACGCCTTGTCAAACTACTCCCAGAGTGCTTGCTGGTAACCCGATGATTAAAAAATCAGAGGAACTAACGCGATCGCTCATAGCGACGATTTTAGTTAATTAGTATACAGGGGCAATGGGAACTCTACTAAACCGATTTTCAGTCTAAATCAAAGAAACTTAGAATGCAGCTTTGCTTTGTCCAAGACCAAAACAGAGTTAAGATACCCGAAGTTTCCATAAATTTTCTGTATAGTTGTTGAACTAATTGACCCCATGAACACTGCTGTCGCTGTTACCTTGATGCGTCGTACCTTTTTATCAGTCATAGCAGTCCTCAGCCTGCTATCACCTGTGAATGCTCAGGTATCACAGTCACCAGGCACTAATAGCCCACAACCCATTGATCCCAACGCTCCCAATAATCTCCGCCCCATAACCCAAAGTAACAGTCTTTTGAGTATTCAAGGTGGCGATCGCCTCATGAAAGAGGCAGAACAATCCGTTTCTACTCAAAACTACCCCTTAGCTGCAAAGAAACTGCAAGAAGCACGTCAGGTTTATAATCAGCTATCTAATTTTTATCAAGAGTTAAATTCTAGCTTTTCGGGAATTGACAATAGAGTTTCTGATTCTCAGCGTCAAAAAGCTCTATTAACAGCCCAAAAGCGAGATGAAGCCACCTTTCAGCTAGCATTAGTACATCGGGCACAAAATCAGCCAGAATTAGCTGTGCCATTGTTGATCCAAATAATTAAGAGTCAAAACCCGACACGGGATTTAGGCAAAAAAGCTTATCAACAGTTGTTTGAGTTGGGTTTTGTTGATTCTCCCTTTCCTACAGCAGGTGGTAGTTCATCTTCCTCATCACCAAAAAAATAAATTAGGATTAGGGAACTCCAAAAAATAAATTATCCAATTTCTGAACTTCACTACGACTTTCCCTCCCCCTGCCCCCTGCCCTTAAAGCGATAGGATATTTTTTTATTTGGAAGTCCCTTAAATTTTTTTTGTCTGTTTCCCCATCTCCCCCTCCCTCTGAGCAACAGCTTGAGAACGTCTCCAGTGCTAGGATAGGATTATCTGCCGTAGCTTTGAGCCAGCGTCCTCAAAAATCCACTTCAGAGGTGCGTTTATTTCTAGCCTTGCCAAAACCTGAACTTGGCACAGGCATTGCTCCATATCTGTTAATAATAGAAAAGTAAGTTTTTTCAGGAATAGCGATGATTAGTCCGCAGCAGGTTGAGGCAATGATCAAGGCGGAACTGCCAGACGCCCAGGTTCAGGTGCAAGACTTGACTGGTGGCGGTGACCACTATCAGGTAACAGTAGTTTCATCGCACTTTGCAGGTAAGGGACTAGTGCAACAGCACCAGTTAGTTTATGGTGCTTTGGGGCAAGCTATGTCAACTGAAGCAATTCATGCCTTGGCAGTAAAAACATATACTCCTGAATCTTGGCAAGCAACGCCAGCTTCGTAAACATAGAGTTAGGAATTAGGAGTTAGAAGTTATAAATTTTTAACTTCTCACTCGTCATCGTTGAATGTAACATAGGAAACACAAATACCATGACGCCAGAACTCAAAGAGAAAATTGATAACTTGCTACAACAGAACAAGATTATGGTTTTCATGAAGGGAAACAAGTTAATGCCCCAATGTGGTTTCTCCAACAACGTTGTGCAGATTCTCAATACCTTGGGAGTTCCCTTCGAGACAATTGATGTTCTCTCAGACTCTGAAATTCGCCAGGGAATTAAAGAATACTCTAACTGGCCGACAATTCCCCAAGTGTATATCAATGGTGAATTCGTTGGCGGTTCTGACATCCTAATTGAACTGTACCAAAAGGGTGAATTGCAGGAAAAGGTAGAAGTAGCACTAGCTTCGTAATCTCTCTTTAGGCAAACAAGAGGGTATACTGCTAAATTTGCGCTTCGCAATCAAGGCAATTTGCCATTTTTAATGTCCTTGAGAAAGAGGCAAGGGAGCAGGGAGCAAGGGAGATAATTCAGATGGGGATTCGGCCCCACCCACCTGTTGCTTTAGCTTCCCGCTTTCTTAGAAGAACATCACTGCTGCAACCAGAGGTAGCAGGGGTTTAATTCCGCCACCAAAATCTCCGATTTGGTGGCTTGGAATTAGATGGGGTTGAATCCTGTTCTAAATTCCTGCCTCTTGCCTCCTTCACTGGGTTTGTGAATAAAAATACTTGAGCTATATTGGAACTCTTTTCATCGCTAGTCAACAATCCCCTCAGTCGCATTGGCAAGACCAATATAGGACTGAGGGGATAGGTTTTATCAATACAATATCTCCAAAATCTCACACCACGGCACTAGTTGACCCATACAGATAATATGCTATGATCATCTGCGGTAATTAACGATTACTATCAATTACCAGATAAATGGTACTTAGTAATAATCGCGTAGTGGCTGTGGTTGCGGCACTTCAAAATTTGATCCATCGTACAAGTAGCGGCTGGCTTCCTCTTCTAAGCGATGAATCAGAATAGGTTCAAGAATATTGCCATGTCGTAGTGCGGCTAGATATCCATCCAAATACATCCGCATATCATCAGTGCGATAGCCGCGATTCCATAACTCGACGAAGGCGTCGGTGAGTTTTTGGTAATAGCGGATGGTTTGTGTGTCTTGGAGCATAACTGCTGTATTAATCTCTTTGGAATGAGAATTGTAAATGATTCACGCTCAAATGTGAAGTGTAATTTCACTTTGGCATTAACTAGAACTTAATACATCTACTTTGGGCAGTACCCTCCTGGCAACTACAATCTACCTTAATCCTATTCCAGAAAACATCGATTCTAGTTATCTGCTAAGTTATTTCTATGATTTTCATAGTCAACACCCCGATTGCATTGGTGATATATTCGTGGGTGGAGAAAGTAATTTCTGCAAGATATAATCCACTAGCATCAGATTAAAAAACTATTGTGGTAATAGCTAGCTGCTTAGGCTATAGTTTTTTGGTAGATGATATCCATCTAAAAGCAGAATGTTAAGGTAAAAGAACTTTTCATAAGTCTAACAACACTTTCGATAAATTTAATAAAAATTTAATAATATTTCTAATCGCCCTCGGCAAGGCACAAATTAAAGATATTGTCGCTATTTCTATGAGGAAATGTAAAGCTAATAGCAATTGAGGTAACAAAGGCTACAAAACCTTAGAGATGGGCTTGTTACTTTGAGAGTCATCGACGCTAAGGGGTCTTGCCGCCGTGGGTTCGGTTTGTATAGAAATCATTGAGGGGAATCCCCATTTGAGGTCGTTGCTGGGTTGGCACTTGCAACAACTGGAATACCGTGTGCATCAAGCTGCCAGTATTTATCAAGCAAGGGAAGTATTTTTAAGTCATCAACCAACACTGGTAGTTTTGGATGCAGACCTGCCTGATGGTGATGGCATTGAGTTTTGTCGTTGGTTGCATCGTCAGCAGCAGCCTCTAATCTTAATGCTATCTGCCCGTAATAGTGAAGGTGATATCGTCGCAGGCTTAAAGGCGGGTGCAGATGATTATTTAAGCAAACCTTTTGGGATGCAAGAATTTTTGGCACGGGTAGAGGCACTGATTCGTCGGAAGCGCACACCTACAGCACCAGCTTATTTGGATTATGGCACTTTGCAAATTGATTTAGTTCAGCGCCGTGTCCGCTTCCAGGGGGAGTTCATTGACTTAACGCCGCAAGAATTCAGCTTGCTGTACGTTTTGGCACAAGCTGGGGGAGTGCCTTTGAGTAGGTCAGAATTGCTGCGCCGTGCTTGGCCTGACGCTATCGATAACCCTCGTACCATTGATACTCACGTTTTATCGCTGCGGAAAAAGGTTGAACTTGATCCTCGTCAACCCAACTTGATTCAAACTATCCGCAATGTAGGATACCGTTTTAATATGGAAATTTTGAATACCAATATTTCACAATCACAAACAACAAAGTTACCTAGAGAAAGATTTAATAATCAACGTTCAACACTTAGTACTAGTCAAGTTTGATGCGGCATTGGGCATAGGGCATTGGAGTGAGGGGGAGTAAGAAGATTACTCCTGATTGCTGTCTCATCTAAAATCCAAAATCGTCTTGATTTTCTGCTTGAATTAAACTTTCTCGTAATTCAACCCAGTTTATTTCAGAGACTTTTTGGTTTGCCAATAAATGACCTTGCTGTAAATGTAACAACCGAGTGCAAAACATTTGGGCTAGTTCCAGTTGGTGATTTACCATTAAAATCGTGGTTTGATGAGTTTGACTCAACTGGGTTAAGACTTGCATTAGATGAGAAGCAGTACCAGTATCAAGGGCAGAGGTTGGCTCATCTAATAATAATATTTTAGGCTGGATAACCAAGGCACGAGCGATCGCTACTAGTTGTCGTTGTCCGGCAGAAAGTTGCACCTCTGTTCGCCCCAACCATTCACTGGGAATGTGCAGTTGTTCTGTCCAGTGAGTGACTCGTTGCTGAATTGTCTGTTTGGGCAAACCACGCAAGACTAAAGGATAAGCCAAGGCTTGCCCAACTGTCATCCCCAAAAGTTTTGATTCTTGCAATACAAGCGTCACTATCTGGCGTAGCTGGATGACGGGAATTTGGCGATATTCTTGGTTTTCTAAATAGATTTTGCCACTTGTGGGTTCAATTAGGCGGTTGAGGAGGCATAGTAACGAAGTTTTACCAGCGCCAACTGGCCCTACAATTGCAATGCGATCGCCCTGTAATGCCTCCAGGAAAATATCTTGCAATATGGGGTATCCTTGCTGATTGCCTGGAAGTTGGGTTTTCAGCCTTGTAAACAGATTAACTTGCTCTAGCCTGAGTGTGGCTTTTGCTGTATTCAATGGAGTAGGGAATAGGGAGTGGAGAGATGGGGAGGCAGGGGAGGTAGGGGATGCCCAATGCCCCATGCCCATTTTAAGTTAATTGTCTGGTAGTTAAAGCTGTAGCGATCGCCCAGCCATCGACCAATAATAATAGCAGTGTGAATACTAGTAAAATCAAGTACATCCACGGCTGTGCTAAAGGCCGAACATCTGTGGTATCAATGCCCGTCTTTGCTTGGACAATTTGCACGAAACGGGCAAATCCAGCTACACGCATCGGTAATAAATAAGCTTTCCCATCCTGGCTAAGGAAGTAATAAACTAGCCCTCCTTGACCAGTAGTGCGGGGTTTTAACTCTTTCACCTCTGACCAAGGTAAAAACCAGCCTTTACGAAAAAAGTGAGGCACCCAGGCGGGGTAGGTAACCTGAATTCCCTGCTCATCTACTATTACTTGTTCAGTCAATACAGCATATAAGGCAACTAAGCCGATGCTAATGCCTATCCACAATAATTCTGGGGGTACGGGTGCAGCTGTTACCTGCGATAAGAAGGGTAATGGAACTGTGAGTGCTATGTATAGACTCAGCAGGGTTATCCGAATCAAAGGAGACAGACGAAAAACAGAAGCGGAAATATTGGCTGAGGTTGCTGTCACGGCTCAATTACAATGCTTTTCTTCATTGTAGGGTAGGTCTATGTCCTACTTAGCTTGTCGCGCAAAAGCTATGCCACTTTAATAATTCGTAATTCGTAATTCTTTAGGGTAAATATTTTTGCACTACAATCCAACCAGTAAGGGATACCCAGGCAAATCCTATAAATAAAATAATATTTACGCCGATGTGTAAGGGTCTAGCCCAAGGTCGTCCGGTACTAATTTGCGTCGCACTGAAAGCAGATAGTAAAACTAATCCTACTACTATCAATCCAGCAACTAAATGTGATGAGTGACCCAAGGAGCCAAAATGACCGAGAGTGCCAACAATGCCGACCGCTAGCAATAGTAGCACTAAACTTACCATGCTGATGCCCATTAGATAGTGGAGCGATCGCACTCCTTGATGTCCGCCCATAAATGGGGTAGTAAAAGGAAATTGCTGCGAAGTTCTCGCCCGAAACATCCAAACGCCGGTGACTGCTAACATCAGGTATGCCAGCAGGGATAGCCCCATCGACCAGGCGGCTATTTTCCACAACCAAAGAAATGAAGGCAGATTCATAAGATTGATTGTAAATGAGATGGGGAAGATGAGGGAGCAGGGGAGGCAGGGAGCAAGAGAGAAGAATTTTCCCCTCTGCCTCTTTATCAATGCCCAATTCTCAATAAATAATAAACAAAAAAGGCTGCTGAATTAGCAACCCTATAAATGTATTAAATTTTTTTTTAATCAACCGATGCTAAACCAACAATTTGTAAGGGTTTTGTACTATCTCCGATTTTTGTATTAATTTGCTGCACCATAGCTCTGGTATTAATAAGGCCTTCTCCATCTGATGAGTCTGTATCAAGCTCATAAGGGCTGGGTTCGTCAAGCATTAGGCGATCGCATGGAATTTTATCGGATAAAATTGCACTTGCCATCATCCCTGTATGAATCTCCACTTGACCTTTTCGTGGAGCTTCAAACACTAAACGTTGTCCAGGGAAAACAACCCTTTCAAAGTACCAGTTCGGAATATTGGAGATGCGAGCTATCTGGATTTTGCTGGTGGCATTAATGTAGCAGCAGAGAATTTTTCCCGATTGCTCAGGTGGTAGAGGATCTAATATTTGAGCCATAACTGCTGAGGAGCTTTACGCCACAATTTTACATTACACTAGCCAAGCCTAGCATTGCCTGATCCCCAGTTGCTGTAGCTCCGACTACCAACTGATATCTTTGTAGATTATTTATACCTAAAGATATACTCAGGTTGTGAAAATTTTGTAAATATTTTTGCTTTCTCTGCAATTTTACACTATGTGAACATTTTTAAGTTCTTAATTTACCGCAAAAAATCTTTAACTTTCTGAAGGCGGATAATTACAGGGTAGCTATGGCGAAGATCCCCTTAGCTGGAGCTAGTTCAGAAGTGTATTTTTGTTTTTTAGCGATCGCAGGATTAAAAGCCAGGGATCATCGCTTAATGAATGAACTCGATGTTATCGTAAAGCTATATGAAAAATGTCTTCATAAAGCTTCTCTTGATCTCTTGCCTTTGGTATGCAAAGCAGTTTTATTGATTCGTACATCTGTGAAAAAATTTACGCATATCAATAATCGGCTTCAATGTCAAGCAAGATTGTAAGAGATTAAAAGCAGTCAAAACAAAAACACACTTTAAAACAGGAATTTATCTCGCTTTCCCCAAAGATTGGCAAGATGGAAGTCAAAATACCCATGATGGAAAATCGAATTCTTTACGTTCGCCTTCCTTGTAACCCTATCTTTCCCATTGGGGTTGTTTATCTGAGCGATCACGTCCACAAACAGTTTCCTAATATCGAACAGCGTATTTTTGATTTAGGAACAGTGCCACCTTTAGATTACAGTTCCGCCTTGGATCGTTGTATCGATGAATTTAAACCGACACTGCTAGTATTTTCTTGGCGAGATATACAAATTTATGCTCCAGTTGGTGGACGTGGTGGTAACCCACTACAAAACGCCTTTGAATTTTACTACGCTAAGAATCCTCTATTGAAACTACGCGGGGGATTAGGCGGTTTACGGATCTTCATCGCTTACTATGTAGAGTTATGGCGCAATCAGGGCTTAATAAAACGTGGTTTAAAGCGTGCCCAAAAATATAATTCTAATGCCCGTGTAGTTGTAGGTGGTGGTGCGGTCAGTGTATTTTATGAACAGTTGGGTAAAAGCTTACCCCAAGGGACAATTATTTCTGTGGGTGAAGGGGAAACCCTGTTAGAAAAACTGTTAGGTGGTAGAGATTTTCGAGATGAACGCTGTTACATTGCGGGAGAAACTCAACCACGGGAAAGGCTAATTCACGAACAACCCACGCCACTAGAAAAAACAGCTTGTAACTACGACTATATCGAAAGCATCTGGCCGGAATTTAACTTTTACCTGCAAGAGCAAGATTTTTATATAGGTGTACAAACTAAGCGTGGTTGCCCTCACAACTGTTGTTATTGCGTCTACACTGTCGTTGAAGGTAAACAAGTCCGCATCAACCCAGCAGATGAAGTAGTGGCTGAGATGCGTCAATTATACGATCGCGGCATTCGCAACTTCTGGTTTACCGATGCCCAATTCATCCCAGCGCGAAAATTTATCGACGATGCCATAGAACTATTGCAAAAAATCGTCGATTCTGGTATGACAGATATCCACTGGGCAGCATATATTAGAGCCGACAACTTGACACCAGAGTTGTGCGACTTGATGGCGAAAACCGGGATGAACTACTTTGAAATTGGGATTACCAGTGGTTCTCAGGAACTCGTGCGGAAAATGCGGATGGGGTACAACCTGCGAACCGTTTTGCAAAACTGCCGCGATTTAAAAGCAGCTGGTTTTAACGATTTAGTTTCCGTCAACTACTCCTTTAACGTCATTGACGAACGTCCCGAAACTATCCGCCAAACCATCGCCTACCACCGGGAACTAGAACGGATTTTTGGTGCTGATAAAGTCGAACCGGCTATCTTCTTTATTGGACTACAACCCCATACCCATTTAGAAGAATACGCTTTCAAAGAAGGCATCCTTAAACCAGGATATGATCCAATGAGTTTGATGCCGTGGACAGCCAAAAAGCTCCTTTGGAATCCTGAACCTCTTGGTTCATTCTTTGGAGAAGTCTGCTTGCAAGCTTGGCAACAAAACCCTAACGATTTCGGACGCGAAGTCATGAAAATCTTAGAAGAAAAGCTAGGTTGTGCCGACTTAGAAGCAGCACTTTCTGCACCAATAGAGACAAAAGACAAACAGTTAGCAGCTGTTTGATAAAATTTGCAGAATTAGACAAGAGGAAATTTCATCTCCTTGTCTCGCGCCTACCCCTACCCTAATCACTCTCCCTCTGCGGTTATTTTCACCCAATCCCATGTTAGAAGGTTCAATCCTACAAAAGCTAGAAGCAGCCCATCGCCACACCACCAGGCCAATTCGATTTGGTGTTTACTACAAAAATACCTTAGTTGCCCTGTGTCATGCTCTTGAAGACCATATCTTAACCGACGACGGTACACCCTTAGTAATCTCAGCCTTCCAACAGGGTAAATGGTATCTACAAGAAGCCGGGCGATATGCAGATATCGCCCAGCGCAGCAGAGAAATTGTCATTATGGCTGCTGCTGAATCCGGCTTTGCTGAACATCCCACAAGCCTTTTACCCAATGTAGACTTAGTGGCATTAGATTCAGTCGATGCAGTTGCTCAGGAGTGGCACTTAATTATTTTATCGCCTAAATATACAGCAATGGTAATTTGTCAAGAATTATCAGAGGCTGATTATGGCAGCACTGGAATACCAACATCAGATTTAGAGCGCAAATTCTATGGCTTGTGGACATTTGAGCCAGAGTTAGTGCAAGAGACAGCAGAAATAGCGATCGCTCACATCAAAAAATACAACCCAGAACTGGCCCAAAAACTCACAGCCGATAAACAACAAATTGTACCGTCAATGGACAGATCAGAAAATTTAGGTGCAGTTGTTTCCCGTGTAGTAGATTACCTTCAGACTGGGCAAGATAATTTATCCGTACCAACAGCGTCTCACCAAAAAACCCTAGATCGCAACTTGGTTTCCAACGAAATCCAAGCCTTTTTGCGAATGGCGCAACTGATGGATATGGCAGATGTCAACAATCCAATGGCAGCTGCGGAAGTAGTAGCTCTTGCTGAAGCGATCGCCCAGCTTTTGGATCTTCCCGCATGGCAGATTAAGAGATTGCGGCTAGCGGCTCTGTTGCATCGCATAGATCCGCTACAGAAAGCAGAAAGCGTACTCAGTGACGGTATAAGCATACGTTACCAAGAAGATGCTCCCAGTTGTCCCTTAACTTGTCCCTTAGTACCGGGGGCGCAAGTATTGCGAACAATGCCACGACTACGAGCAGTCGCTCAAATTATTACTCATCAAAGCGAGTGGTGGAATGGGACAGGGGAACCAGCAGGTTTAGCTGGAAATGAAATTCCCCTAGAGTCGAGAATTTTGGCATTATTGGCAGACTTTCAGTGGCGAGTCAATGAGCGAAAATCGTCAAATCAAAGCCGGGAGCAAATATTTACTCAAGCTTTAGATGAGTGCAGACAGCAACAATCTACCCGCTTTGACCCTAAACTTGTAGATACCCTGGCTTTGTTAGTTATGGGTTTACAACAGGGACTTGACTTAGCCATCATGACACCCAAAGTCAGCGCTGGCATCTGGATACTTGATTCCCAATGGGATAGTCACAGCAAGATAAGTGAGGAGATTGGTAGTTACTTTACATGAATATTGAAGCCATTAAATTAGGAAAACTCAAACAACTTCCAGGGGCGAATTTAGAAGACGAGGAACTCTCTCGACTGGATTTAAGCCGCATTAATCTTGCTGGTGCTACCCTTGTTGGCACTAATTTCGCTGCTTCCAAACTCGAAGGCGGGCATTTGGAGGGGGCGAATTTGATGGGGGCTAACCTCCAAGAAACTGACTTGCGGGCAAATTTGATGGGAGCAAACCTGATGCAAGCAGATTTAACAGGCGCTGACTTGCGGGGTAGTAACTTGCGTGGTGCTAACTTGATGGGAGCAAGACTCAGTGATGTGTCATTAGCGGGTGCTTTCTTGAGTGGTGCTAATTTGATGAATGTGAACTTGCAAGGCGTTGATTTGCGCGGTGCTGACTTGCGCGGTGCAAACCTCACAGGGGCAAATCTCAAAGGTGCAGATTTGAGTCGCGCTGATTTGCAAGGGACGTTGTTGAGTGAAGCAAACCTTGAAGAAGCTGACTTGCGAGGGGCGAATTTGGCAGGGGCGAATTTGACGGGAGCGAATTTACTCTGTGCAGAGTTAGAAGGTGCAAATTTGAGCGGCGTTAATTTGAATAAAGCTTGTGTGGTGGGGACAGTGGTTGAGACGCTTGGGTAAAGATTGCACCAAAACACTACCTATGTTGATTCTTTGTATTTTTGAGGACTACCCAGAATGACACTCGTCGCTGCACAAGTCTCAATCACCGCAATCATTCCCATGTTGGCTGCGATCGCAAATCGGCAATGGGAACAGTTTAAAGAACTGGAGGCAGATTTTGTATCCCAGTATGGAGTAGAGGTATGGCAAGAGGCTTTTAATTTCCGTCTCAAGCCAGCACTGGATAAAGATTCTGACAGATGGCTACTGATCCAGTGGTGTGGTGAAGGAATTATCTCAGTCAAAAATGTGGCGTAGGTGCGATCGCGCAAGGTGAATTATGGCGATCGTTTAATTAAAGACTTTTTCTAAATGCGCTCTTAATTTATCGATACTACCCCACTGATCCATCAAGTTTTTACTAGACAACAATTTAGCTTTAGTGTCATAGCAACCCCAATCGGCTCTCATTTCCTTCTGATCAAGAGGAATACCGTTGGGATTCTTGAAATCAGCAATCCAATGAACCTTAACCCATTGGAAAATACCCCATGTACCTGTTTCGCGTTGAGGTTTATCTTCACTTCCCTCGTTAACTAGTTCAACTATGTGCGTCAAGTATCGCTCGTTCCCAGGTGGCCTTTGAGAAAGGATGATCAGAGATCCTTTTGGTAATTTAAAGGTGTGAGTATCTACACTTGTATCTTTACTCTCTTTAAAGTTTAACCGAAAGTAAGCTCCAATAGGATAGCCTTCATACGCCCAAGCTTCATCATCATTGACATTTTTGATATATTCCAGACGACTACAATCCATTATTTTTAACCGTCAATATTTGTTTGATGTTGAATCTCTAAAAGCCTTTTGGCTACACTCTGACACTTTGCCTAAATAGAATATTAATGTAGTTTCTTTTTAGCCGATATTTGATTTTTCTACAAGTTCATTACCCATCTTTAATTTTTTACTGTTCGCCCTCGTATCCACAAAGCTAGTACACTCATTAACAACACCCCCATCACTCCTTGTAGGGGATTATTATTCACACCAGTTACCCAATCAGGAACTTGACCAGAATATTTTACTAATTTACCCACATTAATAATGTAGTAACCCCAAACTAAACCACCATGCAAACCAATTGGAAAACCCAAGCGTCCTTTACGCCAACGCTTTCCCCATACTTGCGTTAACCCCAGCAGTACTAAAGCTGGAAATTGCGGCAGTGTATGAATAATTGCCTCTAAGGGTTTAATAAAGTGTAATGCAGCAAAGGCAATTGCATCTGTCCACATTGCCACAAGCGGCTTGTAATCTCGTTGTAACTCATCTAGCAACCAGCCTCGGAATAACAATTCCTCAGCAAATCCAATACCTAAGCCAACAAGTAAACCCTCTAAAATTACTTTTAGCAAAAAAACTTTCGGTTGCTGCCACACCAACCAACCCAAAATACCTTGTAACCCAAAAATTATCAGAGTATTAATTATTCCCATAGCCAAGCCACGCAGCAAATCTACGCCGTTTTGTCGCGTGAATTCTAAGCCATAATGCCGCAGAATTTGGGGCTGCTGGTAGACATATTTACCCCATAGTCTCAGGATAAAAATAAACACCGCATATAATAATACCAATGTCAATATACTTTCTAAGTTTGAATCATCCACTAGTAAGTATATTGGTGTAGCCAATGGCAACCATAGCAGTAATAAAGCCAAAATAAAACAACCCAGCCTGATAGGGGCAGGGCGTTCAGCTAGACGGACAAAGTTTTCTTTCATACCAAGTAAGTCACCAATCACTAGTCAATACTTTAAATTTCGAGAAATGACCAATGACAAATGACCAATAACTATTCGTCAGGTTCAATTGTGCTACTTAAACCGTGACTTATCAAGGTTTCGCAATAGAACTCAGCGTGTTCCAGAGCGCAAGTAATGACTAAAGCTAGCCCGTTAGTATGGGCTTCCATCATGATGCTAACAGCCTGGGGTTGGGTAAGGCTCGGTACAGTGGCTATTAGTGACTGCACAACATGCTCCATAGAGTTGTAGTCGTCGTTATGGAGCAAAACGCGATACCGAGGCGCTAGCTTACGAGTTGTGGAAGGCTTTTGAATAGTTTCAACTGACACGGCTCTTTGCTCTTTTCTTGTTGATTCACTACTACAAAATGTCTGTGTAGCGATCGCTTAACAGTTATTCACCTATTCTATAGTATTTCTGTTCAGATACTATGCTAAAAAAACCCTTTGCTGCTAGGGATTGATCGTATTAGTTTTGCGTAGCCACTTGTGAAGTACATATCTTAAGACATGGTTGCTGTGAGAGTGCTACCTTAATGTTACAGAGGCTTCCTTTAAAAGTAGCGCATTCTCACTTTTAAAATTAAGGAAGTTGCAAAATAATCGTTGTCCCTGCCCAAACTGCATAATGATGGACATTAGCCTAGATTTTCTTCAACCAGGACAAATTGTGTCTTTAGAGCATGGCGACAGGAATCTGTATGCAGAAGTCATTCAATTTGTAGTTTCCCGTCAGTTGTGCTGGGTACGTCCTTTGTTAATGGTTACTTTCATTCAAGAATCGCCGCTAATTACTGATTTGCGAGATGCATCTGACCTGCTTTGGCCTGCCAATTTATTTAGACCAGCATTAGACACAGAAGTAATTAGCTTATTGAGCCAAGTTTTAGCAAAAGAACCAAAAAGTGAATCCGACTCAGCCGCCAAGCAGCAACTTAATCAGTTTATTCACCAACTTTGGCAATCATACCAAGATAGTGCTGAGTGCTGAGTCAATAAGCTTGAGTTAAGCTTCTCAGTCTCATACGTGTACCTCATCCAACAGAGATACGCTATAACCCTCTATGTCTAAGCAATTAGAAATATCCCAAGCTAGGAACTAACTTAACTCTACCAGCATCCATCTCCGACATTAATAATTCCAGAGCTTCGTAGTCAACGTCAGAAATGTAACCCAGTTCTGTTAGTTCTGAGTTGATTTCATTCTCTATCTCAGGAGTTAGTTTTTTGATGTCAAGAGCTTTTTCTACCAATTTCCGAATAGCGTACTGAGTTCTCATACGTAATCAACCAACTGTATATGATATTAATTATTCCAGACAAACCTAAGTATAAGGAGTGTTCAAATCATAACTTATTAGTGATATATATCACTGGTAAGTTAGATAAATAGATAATTCGCTATGACTCTGCTGTAGTCCATCAGCAACCCTAAAGTGGGAGATTTAACTTACCGTTAAGACTTAGCTAAATTAGCTTTCAGTTGTAGACTAAGCAAGTTTTATCAGCACGGTTACTGATAATTTGCCTGCTCTAAATCTGTCTATGTTGATTGTTTTTGAACTGAGATAAAAAAAAAGTATACATAAACACACTTTAATCGGGAATTATGACAATCTTTAAACAGACATACTAAAGAAATAAAGATTCAGCAAAGAGAGCTAAGACATATGGTCGATGCAACAAAATAGAGTTTATGTTCAAATAATTCTTAGCTTGACGCTTCAATAATTCTCAATAGGATGTAACTATGCAAGCAGTGCTTAACTATCCCAAGATTGCAGTCATTCGCCCCCAAGGGTATTTGAATGCTACAAATGCTTTGGAATTTGAACGAGATATGACCACAGCGTTGGCACAAAATGGTATTTCCATCTTGGTAGTAGACCTCGCAGCAGTAGAATCGTTAGACAGCGCGGGGTTGATGGCATTGTTAGCTATACACAAGCTGGCTCTTAGTTTAGGAAGGGGTTTTCGACTTTGCGCTGTTGCTCCGTCAATTAGAATTATTTTTGAACTAACGCAACTCGATAGGGTGTTTGAAATATTGGATGGTGAAGTTGAGTTGGCTGCAACATAACTTTATGTAAAATCACAAGGCGCTTAGGAAGTGGACTTTATGTAAAGGAGTTATAAGTTGCAACGATAAACCCTGTTATAAGACCTAATTCAATGCTAAGGTTGGGTTTGATTAGCTGTAATTAAGGTAGCTAGAAGATAGCACAGTGGCTGTTGCAGTTGAAAAATTAATAACATCGGATATTTTAAAACCAGGACGTTACCTGGGTAATGAGCGTTTAGCAGTACACAAAGCTTGGGATACGGCAGCAATACGCTGGGTATTAACTTACCCAGAAGTATATGAAGTCGGTGCATCCAATTTAGGGCACATCATTCTCTATAACATCTTGAATGCCCAACCGCGTCAATTGTGCGATCGCGCCTACCTACCAGGGCAAGACCTGGCAACCAAACTACGCGAAACCAATACGCCATTGTTTGCGGTAGAGTCAAAGCGATCGCTCACAAAATTCGACATTTTAGGCTTTAGCCTCAGTTACGAACTGGGTGCAACTAATATCCTAGAAATGTTGGATCTGGCTGGGATTCCCTTGACGTGGAAAGAAAGGCAAAAAGCAGTGGAAGCAGGGGGAGAATTTCCGAATCTCCAGTTCCAGTTTCCGTTGGTTTTTGCTGGTGGGCAAACAGCAACATCGAATCCTGAACCTTACGCCGACTTCTTCGACTTCATCGCCCTTGGAGATGGAGAGGAACTGTTGCCAGAAATTGGCTTGGTATTGGAAGAAGGCAAACAAGCAGGATTGAGTCGGGAAGATATATTACTGGATTTGGCACAAATACCAGGCGTATATGTTCCCCAGTTTTACGACATGGCAGAGGATGGCTCAGTCCATCCTTGTCGCCCAGACGTACCAAAACGAATTCTGCGACGGGTTGCAACTCCCATACCAGCATATTCCATTGGGCTAGTTCCCTATGTAGAAACGGTGCATGACCGTTTGACCATTGAAATTCGGCGTGGTTGCACTCGTGGCTGTCGCTTCTGTCAACCAGGAATGCTAACTAGACCAGCACGGGATGTAGAACCCGATAAGGTTGTAGAAGCAATTGAACAGGGAATGCGGGCAACTGGTTACAATGAATTTTCGCTATTATCTCTGAGTTGTTCTGATTATTTGTCCTTACCAGCAGTAGGGATGGAAATCAAAAATCGCTTAAAAAATGAAAACATTTCTCTGACTCTACCAAGCCAACGGGTAGACAGATTTGATGAGAATATTGCCAATATCCTTGGAGGTACGCGGCAAAGTGGACTGACTTTTGCTCCAGAAGCTGGAACTCAGCGGATGCGAGACATCGTAAATAAAGGTTTGACAAATGAAGAATTGTTGCGGGGGGTAAAAACCGCTTGGGAGCAAGGCTGGGATAAAATCAAGTTGTATTTTATGATTGGCTTGCCCGGTGAGACGGATGGGGATGTTTTGGGCATTGCGGAAACAGTCAGCTGGCTACAGCGAGAATGTCGGGGCAAGGGCAGAAAACCTCTAAACTTTAACCTAACGATTTCTAACTTTACGCCCAAGCCCCATACACCATTTCAATGGCACTCAGTTTCTACCACTGAATTTAAGCGTAAACAAAACCTGTTGCGGCAAGAATTCCGTCGGATAAAGGGAGTAAAGGTAAATTTTACCGATGTTCGCATTTCGGCAATGGAAGATTTTGTGGGACGAGGCGATCGCAATTTGAGCAAAGTAGTGCGTCGCGCCTGGGAATTGGGTGCAGGTATGGATTCCTGGTATGAAAATTTAGATCAAGCTTTTAGTGCTTGGGGAGATGCGATCGCCCAAGCCGATCTAGATTGGAAATACCGCCAAATAGAAAATGGCGAATGGAATTTGTTTCAGGCACAAGATCAAAATAGATCGGAAGACGCGGAAAATGTCCAATTCCCAAATCCTAACTCCTCACTCTTAACTCCCCACTCCCTCGATACTCCCCTCCCTTGGGATCATATTGATACCGGGATTGAAAAAAAGTGGCTCCAAGAAGACTTGCAACGCGCCTTAGAAGCTGCAATTGTACCTGACTGCTCTTTTGAAGGTTGTTCTCACTGTGGCGTATGTGGAACCGATTTTGGCCATAACGTCGTCATTAAACCACCTGCTATCCCGACATTTACTGGCGAGTTTGTTCCCAACACAACTAAGGCGCAAAGACTGCGAATTTGGTTTGGCAAACAGGGTAATATGGCTTTAGTAAGCCACCTAGATTTAATCCGTCTATTTGACCGAGTTGTGCGACGAGCAGGCTTACCGATAGCTTTCACTGGTGGGTTTCATCCAATGCCGCGGATTTCTCTAGCAACTGCTTTGGCTCTAGGGGCTACTAGTAGTGGTGAAATTGCGGATTTTGAGTTAACTGTGCCAGTGCCCGTTGATACTATTCGAGAACAGTTGGTTAGGGAAATGCCCACAGATATACCTATATATAATGTGGAGCAGATAGATTTAAAAACTCCGGCAGCTACCCAACTGCTAGAAACCGCAGAATATTTAATTACCGTAGCAGCACTTGAAGAAACAATACCCATACAACAATGGCAAGAATGGATTGATACCATCAAAGCAAAAGATGAGATTTGGTACGAGCATACAACAAAGTCAGGCAAGAGCCAGTTAATAAATCTGCGCGATCGCTTATTTGAACTGGAATTAGTAGAAACCCCTAAAAGCATTGCAGAATCTATATCTGTTATCCGTTATGTAGGTAGCTATCGCCAAGATGGTTTTCTATTGCGTCCTGAACAAATCCTGTTTATGCTAGGGATAGTGGCTAATGTAGAATTTCAACTCCTGCACATCCATCGCAATCGGCTAATTTTAGGGGTATAATCCCTGTAGGGCAGCTTGCTAGTAGCTGTCCTAAAATGGCATATGTCGGAATTGATTTTTAGCAAGGTTGCGTTAGAATGGGGTGAAGAGAAATTTTCTGACGCTGCATTGAATTAGCTGGTTCACTACCCTGGTGTTCAGGGGGCGAAAGCAAAGATATTAGAGTGCAACTTCTAGGATTTATATCCCAGATAAACTGAGGCAGGTTAAAGAACACACTCTCTCTATAGCTACCTTGTGAATCAGTAATTAACAGCAGGCTCGGTTAGCTTCTCTAAATCCATGCTTTTTAAACAACTGCTGAATGTTTAATCCACAGTAGTGCCCAAGAGCTAGTGAGCTACTTTTCTAGAGTTGTTCGCCCTTGGCGTTCCCGTAGGGTAAACAACTGTCATCGGTTAGGCCGAATTTGCAGACGTTCACATACGCGCAAAGCGCGGCTTAAAGTAGGGTAGCAGCTGGCGTTGCTGAGTATAACCCTAAGGATAAATCCGGGGAATGGAAAATAGAAATAGTTTCTTTTTCTTAACGACATCAGTAGGACACTCTCAAATGAAGCTTCCTGAGTTAAAAACTCACTCAGGATTCAGAACTTTCAACTCAGAACTCTCTTTATTGAGGGTATTGCATTATAAATCAACCACGGACGGTTGATTTAATTGCTTAAACATGCAGATGTTCTGGAATAATCCGCCGTAAAAATGCTCTTAAGAGCGCCAATAGCTATTTAATTTAGAAGCTCAGGTTTGCGATTTTTATTATCAGTAGCGCCTTTTGAGGGTTGCAGGGGCAACAAAGGTATAACAAACCTCCAGACCTATTGGTGCTGCCAATTTTGAGGAAATTGAATGCCAAAACAAATTATCATCGCGGAGCAGCACCAAATTGCTGCTGTCTTTTCTGAAGATCAAATACAGGAACTAGTTGTTGCTACAGGTCATCACCAAATAGGTGATATCTACTTAGGAGTAGTAGAAAACGTATTGCCTGGGATCGATGCGGCTTTTGTCAATATTGGTGACCCAGAGCGCAACGGTTTTATTCACGTCACCGACTTGGGACCATTGAAGCTAAAGCGTACTGCCGCAGCAATTACAGAATTACTAACACCACAACAGAAAGTTTTGGTGCAAGTAATGAAAGAGCCAACGGGGACAAAAGGACCCAGGCTCACGGGTAATATTACTTTACCTGGACGTTATGTAGTATTGATGCCCTATGGTAGAGGCGTAAATTTATCCCGACGAATTAAAAGTGAAAGTGAGCGCAACCGCTTGCGGGCACTAGCAATTTTGGTCAAACCGGCGGGAATGGGTTTGCTTGTGCGTACAGAAGCAGAAGGCAAACCCGAAGAAGCGATTATGGAAGATTTGGAATTGCTGCAAAAGCAATGGGAGGTCATCCAGCAGGAAGCGCATTCCACTCGTGCTCCAGCACTACTCAACCGTGACGATGACTTCATTCAGCGCGTATTGCGGGATATGTACGGCGCGGATGTTAACCGGATTGTCGTTGATTCCAGTACTGGTTTGAAGCGCGTGAAGCAGTACTTACAGAACTGGAGTGGAGGTCAAACACCGCAAGGATTGTTGATTGACCATCATCGCGATCGCTCCCCAATTCTAGAGTATTTCCGCATCAGTGCTGCGATTCGAGAAGCCCTAAAACCGAGAGTAGACCTACCTTCGGGAGGTTACATTATCATCGAGCCGACAGAGGCATTAACCGTAATTGATGTTAACTCAGGTTCTTTCACGCGATCGGCAACAGCTAGAGAAACAGTTTTGTGGACAAACTGCGAAGCTGCAACAGAAATTGCTCGCCAGTTGCGTCTGCGGAATATTGCCGGAGTGATCGTTGTTGATTTTATTGATATGGAATCACGACGTGACCAACTACAAGTTCTCGAACACTTTAATAAAGCACTCAAAGCAGACAAAGCTCGTCCGCAGATTGCCCAATTAACCGAACTGGGTTTAGTAGAACTGACTCGCAAACGTCAGGGTCAAAACATTTACGAATTGTTTGGTGAAACTTGTCCCACCTGTGGCGGTTTAGGACATACCGTGCGTCTGCCTGGAGAAATCGAAAACCGATTACCAATACCAGCAGAAACACCAGAGCGTGAGCGTGAGCGTTTTGTATCCATGCCTCACCGAGAACCACGTCAGCCGACTGCCCGCATCCCAGAACCACGAGAAACCTATGATGGATTTGGGGAAACATTTGACGGCGATTCAGAATTGAGCAATTTAAATCTGATCAATCATCCTAGTTATCAAGACCTTAATGATAATAAGCGTCGTACCCGTACTCGCCGCAGTCGAATTGGCATCAATGGGTTAAACGGGAAAGATGAAGCTCGGGTTGTAGCCAATCCACTGCCTTTTGTCAATGAGCCAGACTTAGACCTTGATGTTGAACCAGAACTAGGAGTTGCACCAGAGTTCCCCTCGCCCACCCTTGGTAAACCAGGTTGGAGTGAAAGAGTAGAGCGGACTGTAGAGCGTACTAAAATTATCAAGGCAGACCCAGTCAAACCAGTGGTAGAACCACCGGAGATTAGGACTGTAGAAATGAGCCTTCAAGAACAGGATATGTTTGCTTTGATGGGAATATCTCCCTTAGTGAAGCTAGACCAAGAGGTTAAAAACACCAAGTCTGTGATTATTAACGTGATTCAGCCTGGTCAAATGCCAACGGCTCCAACCGAATCAACCTCAGAATCAACTACTACCCAAAAAGTAACACCAGAAGTAATTGCAACCAAAGTACCAATCCCAAAAGTTATTGAGCCAGAACAAAAATCTTTGATAGAAGAGGTAACTGAACCATCTGAGTTGACCGCTAGCCCAACGGATAGCTTGCCTACAAAAGCTTCCGCCGCCAACGCGATCGCAGATGAAAATGATGCCAACAGCGCCGCTACTGCTAGCCGTCGCCGCCGTCGTCGTTCCTCAGCGATCGAGGATAATTAATTTGCCTTATGGTAGAAACGTCACCAACGCCTTTGGAACAATCCAATTGGCTGGAGTTTTCTACCTTGTCAGGGATTCCAGGATTGGTTGCAGGTGTGGATGAAGTAGGGCGAGGCGCTCTATTTGGCCCTGTGGTGGCGGCAGCAGTGATCCTACCAGATCATGCTTTGCCAATACTGATGGCAGCTAAAATTAAAGACAGTAAAAAGTTATCTAGTTCTCGTAGAACTCAGCTAGCACAACAAATTTGTGGGCTGGCTATAGACTGGAAAATTGGGTTTGCTTCTACTGCCGAAATTGACAAGATAAATATTTTGCAAGCGACATTATTAGCAATGAAGCGGGCTGTACTGAAGTTAAAGGTACAGCCTGCAATTTGCTTGGTTGATGGCAATCAGTCAATCAAAGACTTGTTATTGCCACAACAAACAATAGTTAAGGGGGACGAGCGATCGCTTGCTATTGCTTCTGCTAGTATTGTTGCCAAGGTTTGGCGTGACGAATTGGTAATGCGTCTAGCATTAAAATACCCTATGTACAGCCTGGAGTGTAATAAGGGTTACGGTAGCCAGCAGCATTTGCTAGCTCTGCAACAATATGGGCCCTCGCCCCTACATCGTCAGTCTTTTCGTCCTTGCCAAATCAAATTACTGAACGCTGAGTGATTAAATAATTACTCAGCATTCAGGATTGGTAATTCAGTACTGTCATTGTCAAATCCTCTATCTTTGGTTTGTGATATCACCCAGTAGCGATAATCCGCCAAAAGTTGATTTAATAAACGTTGTTTGACTGACAACAGGACGCTTTTGAGCAAAGCATTGCCAGTAGCTTCTAAAATTGGCTTAGGAGTGAAGGAAAATGGTGGTGGCAAATCCACCAACACTTCTAAATCAGCCTTTCCTTGTAGGCGAGTGCCAGTACTTGACTCTTTAGGAGACAAATGCCCTTTTAAATTGAGAGCAAAGCGCTGGTTAATATACTCGAAACCCAGGATTTCACAGCCGAGCGATCGCAAATTAATTATTCCATTTGATTCTGCCCAAACTCGCATGTCTACAGTAGGTTGAATACTCAATGACATAAAAGTTAACGGACGCATTTTCAAGCGAAATACTTCCTCAGAAAGCTGCTCAATCCGACTGTTGTCAGCCAAAGCCTTAACCAGACGTTGAGGCTGGCGTAAGTAGTGCTGAATGGGAATAGGCTGCTCTGGAACAGCGATTTCAACCGATTGGGAGGCAGTAAACCGGGTAGCCATGAGCGAATAAAAATATCTGTTTCTTAATTTTAATATTTTTTAATAAATTAAATCTGATTATTGAAAAGTAGAAAATTTCTTGAGCATAAAAATGATTTTTACTTATCAGCTATACATCGTTAGCAAAAAGTTGGTACGCTGATCACTATCTTTAGTTCAATAAATATAGATTAAAATTTCAGCCTTGACATAAAAACTAGAGTATGCACTATTGTTAATTTAGAAACCAATATAATTGTTCTTAAATTTTCAGAGGAACTTAGCAACAAAACTGCCAGGAAATCTATTTGCTAGAAAGTTGATTTCCATAACTTGTTTTCCTCGATATATATTTCGGTCTATTAGTTTAGTGCGTAAATTTTAGAGATAACACTGTTTAGTAAGAGTAGATGTTGGATATATAGCAATTCTAAATGAGTCGTGAAAATTTCGCATTTTTCTCTCTGCATTCTCTGCGCCTCTGCGGTTAATTTATTTTTACAAATAGTTTAGAACTGCTATATTTGCCAAATCCAAAATATCATAATCTCTGTTTACGCATTAAACTTGCAATTCAAGGCTAAAAGGATGACTTTATTGATCGCACATTTAGGGCCTCCTGGCACTTATGCAGAACAAGCTGCTAATTTTTATGCCAACTGGCTAACCAAAAGTACGGGAGTTGAAGCTACGTTATCTCCCTATCCCACCATTTCCCAGTCACTGCACGCCGTTGCTGATGGTCAAGCCCACTTAGCTGTTGTGCCAGTGGAAAATTCTATTGAAGGGAGTGTTACCACAACACTGGATACACTGTGGCAGTTAGATAGTTTGCGAATTCAGTTGGCTTTGGTATTACCCATTGCCCATATGTTAATTTCTTGTGCGTCGAGCTTAGATCAGATTAAAACTGTTTACTCTCACCCGCAAGCTTTGGCACAATGCCAGGGATGGTTAGAGCAGTTTCTTCCGACTGTACAGATTATTCCCAGCAATTCTACAACTGAAGCACTACAGCGACTGGAAGAAGAAACAACAATAGCAGCGATCGCTTCTAGTAGAGCCGCTCAACTATACAACCTGCCAATACTTGCTAGCGGCATCAACGACTATCCAGAAAACTGTACTCGTTTTTGGGTTGTAAGTCAGGGTGAAGCAAACCCTGGATATCAGGAATCAACAACAAATGCTAGCCACACATCGCTGGCTTTTAGTATGCCTACGAACACACCCGGAGCATTGGTCAAACCTTTACAAATATTTGCTCAACTAGGAATTAATCTCAGCCGGATTGAATCTCGGCCGACGAAGCGATCGCTAGGCGAATACTTATTTTTTATGGATTTAGAAGCGGATGCCAAGGAACCACAAATGCAATCTGCTTTAGCAGAATTAACTATCCACACAGAGATTTTAAAAATTCTTGGCGCTTACAATGTTTTGCCGATCAGCGCTCTTACTTAAAAGTTAGGAGTTAGGAGTTAAGAATTACGATTGATTTAACAAGCTTAGGCAATTTCCGTTAATAAATCTACGTCGCCGTTGGTTTCGACTTTGCTCAACCAACTAAGGGATTGAGAGTTGAGCGTACCCCTCCGGGGAAGCAAGCTACGCATAGCGTCTCTCAGAGAAGTTGAAACTCGTCAACCTGAGTATATTCTTTGTGAGAAACCACCTTAGTTATCAGTTAGAGAATATAAATTATTTTTGGCTCTTCATTACTTGTTATGCTAAATAGGGTTTGTAATCAGCTTAAAACCCTTACTGGGCAACAATAACGGTCGTTAATCTTAGCGTTTAAGGCTTAATTCGGAAATTGAAGCTATAACTTCCTGTAAGGCTTGATTTTCAAGGTAAGTGACAGACCTTAATTAAAAGTCCAGCATAATACGTATTGAAGAACCTTGTTTTTTGTTATTTCTTCCTAACTCCTTACTCATCACTTTTCATTAAATGTGTCTTTAAGAACAGCGCGAGCTGCCAAGTGATTACGAGTAGAGGTTAAAATTTCCGCTTCCCGCTCTAAACGAGTTGCAGTATCTTGCATTTCTAACAACAACTGCTGCTCTGCGGCAACACCGTAAAGATTACTGGCTACCCAATAAGATAACTCTGTTGGTAGGTCAGGCAAATCTTCTGGTAGTTCGATATTTTGCTCGGTTAATTTACTTGACAGACGAACAACATCTCGCAGTAGTTGTTCTACCTCAGAAGACAAAGGTCGCAAATCTTTTGTAGGTGGTTGATCTTCAATCCACTCAACTAAGCCAACGCGGTATGGCTTTTCACGAACATACTCTAACACACGGAATCTTTGCTGCCCTAACGTCAACATCTTGATCCGATCATCTGGCAATCGTTGATGATGAACGATTTCGGCACAGCAACCAGTGTTTGCAATTGTACCTTTGGCTGGATCGAACATCAAAACACCGAACCTGCGATCGCTCTCCAAAATCGTGTTCATCATGATTCGGTAGCGAAATTCAAAGATGTGCAGAGGCAATGGTCTAGTAGGAAACAGAACTAATTCGGGTAACGGGAACAGAGGTAGTTCACGAACTGCAATTTTAGAAGATGATGTCATTGTTACCTTGGTATAAACTTAATCTTTAAAATTTCTTTTTCTCTGCTTTGCCCGTACTTTGTCTACATTCTATCATTTGTTTCTTAGCTAAATAAAAGCCCTGAGATATATTTCTTCAGGGCTACGTAAAAATTATACTAATGTCATTTGTCATTTGTCTTTTGTCTTTTGTCTGAGTACTAATGACTAATGACTAATAACTAATTAAAGTTTAACTTCGATATCCACACCCGATGGTAGATCCAATTTCATCAGGGCATCAATAGTCTTAGAAGAAGGCTGATAAATGTCAATAATCCGGCGATGAGTACGAGTTTCAAAATGTTCCCGTGAATCTTTATCTACGTGGGGCGATCGCAGTACACAATAGATCCGGCGTTTTGTTGGTAAAGGAATTGGGCCTACGGCTGTGGCATTAGTGCGGTTAGCTGTGTCTACAATCTTCTCGCAAGATGTGTCCAATAAGCGACGGTCAAAAGCCTGTAAGCGAATTCTAATTTTTTGCTGCTGTAGAGTTGCCATCTTTAATTGTCCAGGTTCTGCGTAATTAAGGGAGTATTTACAGGTTAAAGGTTACAGGGTAAAGGTTACAGAAAACTATTACTTGTCCCCTGTAACCTATTACCTTATTTATAGAGGGAAGAGAAAGGAGCAGAGAGGCATTATACCATCTCTGCTCCTCTGTTATGAGTGAAAAGGTGCTATTTGAGAATTTTGGAGACGACACCAGCACCAATGGTGCGACCACCTTCGCGGATAGCGAAGCGCATTCCTTGTTCAATAGCGATCGCGTTGATCAATTCTACTGTCATCTTGATGCGATCGCCTGGCATTACCATTTCTACTTCTTTGCCTTCATCGGAGGTGTAGGCTTTGATAGTACCAGTTACATCGGTTGTCCGTACGTAGAACTGGGGACGGTAGCCTGCGAAAAATGGAGTCTTACGACCACCTTCTTTTTCAGTTAGGACGTACACTTCACCTTCAAATTCCAGGTGAGGCTTAATTGAACCTGGTTTAGCAATTACCATACCTCGTTCAATATCAGCCTTTTGAATACCCCGGAGTAGTACGCCAGCATTATCTCCAGCCATACCTTGTTCCAGACTCTTCTTGAACATCTCAATACCAGTTACGGTAGTGGCGCGAGTATCTCTGATACCTACTAGTTCAACGTTATCGCCAACTTTGACAATACCCCGTTCAATCCGACCGGTGGCAACAGTACCACGACCGGTGATTGAGAATACGTCTTCTACAGCCATCAGGAAGGGCTTATCAACATCCCGCTCAGGAGTGGGGATAAAAGAATCCACAGCGTCCATCAATTCGTAGATTTTATCTACCCAAGGATTTTCACCTTTTTTGGTCTTAGGATTTTTGGTCATTGCTTCGAGAGCTTGCAGACCAGAGCCTTTGATAATGGGGATATCATCGCCAGGGAAGTCATAGCTGCTTAACAGTTCTCTCAGTTCTAGTTCTACTAGTTCCAAGAGTTCTGGGTCATCCATCAAGTCTTCTTTGTTCAAGAATACAACCAGACTGGGAACGCCCACCTGTTTTGCCAACAGAATGTGTTCGCGGGTTTGGGGCATAGGGCCATCAGTAGCAGCTACTACGAGGATACCTCCATCCATCTGGGCAGCGCCGGTGATCATGTTCTTCACATAGTCAGCGTGTCCAGGACAGTCTACGTGAGCATAGTGCCGACTTTCGGTTTCATACTCAACGTGAGCGGTATTAATGGTAATACCCCGTGCTTTTTCTTCGGGCGCGTTATCAATTTGATCGTAGCCCTTAGCTGTAGCTTGACCAAGAGCTGCCAAGGTCAAGGTGATGGCTGCTGTTAACGTGGTTTTACCGTGGTCAACGTGGCCAATAGTACCGATATTGATATGGGGTTTATTTCTTTCAAACTTTGCGCGTGCCATGAATGCTCATTTCCTTATTTTAACTAAGCGTTCCCTTTGCTTTTTGCAATGATAGTTTCAGCTACGCTGCGAGGCACCTCTTCGTAGTGGCTGAACTCCATCGTGAAGATACCCCGACCTTGCGTTTTTGATCGGATATCAGTGGCGTAGCCAAACATGGTCGCCAGCGGAACTTTGGATGCGACCTTAGCGAGTCCCTGTTCGGTGCTTTGGCTTTCAATCTGCCCTCGGCGGGCGATGAGGTCGCCAATGACGTTCCCGATATAGTCTTCAGGAACTTCAACCTCAACTTTCATCATAGGTTCTAAGATGACAGGTGAAGCTTTCAGTACAGCTTCTTTCATCGCCATTGAGCCAGCGATTTTGAAAGCCATTTCCGAAGAGTCTACATCGTGATATGACCCATCAATTAGCGTGGCTTTAACGTCAATCAACGGATATCCAGCTAGAACACCGGATTCACAGCTTTCTTTCATCCCTTGTTCTGCGGGGCCAACGTACTCTTTAGGTACTGAACCACCGGCAATTTTGGAGACGAATTCAAAGCCAGTACCGGGATCTCCAGGCTCCAAATTGATCACAACGTGACCGTATTGACCTTTACCACCACTTTGGCGGATGAATTTGCCCTCAACCTTGTTCACGGCTTTCCGAATTGTTTCTCGGTAAGCTACTTGGGGCGCACCTACATTCGCTTCCACCTTGAATTCTCGTAACATTCGGTCTACTAGAATTTCTAGGTGTAACTCTCCCATCCCCGCGATCACGGTTTGGTTTGTTTCCGGATCGACGCGGACACGGAAGGTGGGGTCTTCTTCTGAGAGAGATTGCAGAGCCTTGGACAGCTTGTCCATGTCGTTCTTGGTTTTGGGTTCGACCGCTACCGAGATCACAGGCTCAGGAATGAATAGGGATTCCAAAATTACTGGCGATCCATCATCACAGAGCGTATCACCTGTCAAGGTGTCTTTTAATCCAAGCGCTGCACCTAAATCACCCGCCCGCAGTTCGTCAACATCTTGCCGATCGTCTGCTTTCATGAGAACTAAGCGGGAAATCCGTTCTTTTTTATTCTTACTAGCGTTGAGAACGTAGCTGCCCTTTTTCAGGACACCAGAATAAACGCGAACAAATGTCAGGCGACCATAAGGATCAGCCATAATCTTGAATGCCAGAGCTGCTAGGGGTTCGTTGTCATCAGCCCGCCGCTCAACAGTATCACCATTCGGCAGTAAGCCTTGAATTGGCGGTACTTCACTTGGCGCTGGCAGATAATCTACAACGGCATCCAGCATCAACTGCACGCCTTTGTTTTTGAATGCTGAACCGCAAAGTACTGGTACAATCGTTCCCGCAATTGTGCCTTTACGCAGGGCAGTCCGAACTTCCTGTTCTGTAAGTTCTTCGCCCTCGAAGTACTTAGTCATCAGAGCATCATCGGTTTCTGCTGCGGCTTCTATTAGCTTGGTGCGGAATTCGTCTACCTGCGCTTGCAATTCTTCCGGAATATCCGTTTCCTGGATATCAGTACCTTGGTCATTGGCGTAAATATACGCACGTTGCCGTACTAGGTCAACGATACCTCGGAAGTCGTTTTCACTACCAATTGGTAGTTGAATAGCGATCGCATTCGCCCGCAGGCGATCGCGTATTTGGTCGTGAACTTTATAAAAGTTCGCTCCAGTGCGATCCATCTTGTTGATAAAGGCTATCCGAGGAACTTTGTAGCGTTCTGCTTGCCGCCACACTGTCTCAGACTGCGGTTGCACGCCGCCCACAGAACAAAATACTGCGATTACACCATCCAACACGCGCATGGAACGCTCAACTTCAATTGTGAAGTCTACGTGACCCGGAGTATCGATAATGTTTATTTGATGATCTTTCCAACTGGTACTGATAGCAGCAGCAGTAATCGTAATTCCCCGCTCCCGCTCCTGCTCCATCCAGTCTGTGACGGCAGTTCCTTCATGAACTTCGCCAATTTTATGAATTATCCCAGAGTAAAATAATATTCTCTCTGTTGTTGTTGTTTTGCCCGCATCTATATGCGCCGCAATACCAATGTTGCGTACTTTCTCTAGCGGGATCGTGCGTGCCACAGCTACCTCCTATAGTTTTTGCCTCATGATATCTTGTATATTACTCTTTGTTAAGATTCTATACTTTTAGGGAAAACCGTCTTTTTTGTAAATCAACGATATACCGCTTCAGCAACGCGATATATCGCTTTTTTACTTAATAACGATAGTGTGCAAATGCTTTGTTAGCTTCCGCCATCCGGTGCGTTTCTTCGCGTTTCCGAATTGCATTGCCAGTTTCATTGGCAGCATCCATTAACTCATTTGCCAGTTTGCTTGCCATTGTCCGGCCTGGTCTAGACCGAGAATATTGCACCAACCAACGCAGTGCTAGGGTAGTACCGCGTTCTGTACGCACTTCCATTGGTACTTGGTAGGTTGCTCCGCCTACTCGCCGAGCTTTTACTTCTACTAAAGGCGTGGCATTTCGCACTGCTCTTTCAAAGGTTTCTAAAGCGCCGCTACCAGTGCGTTCCTCAATAGTTTTCAACGCTTCATAAACAATCCGTGCGGCAAGTGATTTCTTGCCATGACGCATGATCCGCCTGATAATCATGCTCACAAGGCGACTGTTATATACGGAGTCAGACGGAACTGGGCGCCTTTGAATAACACCACGACGAGACATACTTCACCTTTAATTCGGAATTGGCAACGAAATTATATGCTATCAGACACAGGAAAGTAAAAGCTGTGGAACCCAACCCTCAGACTTTATCAATTTTGTTTTTGACTGTTGCAGCAAGACTGACCTGTTTGACTGCCAGTTTTGGATTAGAGTTTTTGGTAGATGTTCCGACCACAAGGATTGGAAAAAATCAAAAGTCTGTAAGCCTCATCCCCTTGTGGGTTCGACCAATCCAAAATTGCAAATCTAAAATCTAAAATTTATTGACTTGCTACTTGCAACTAAATACTCAAGGCGATAATATTCTAAACTTCAATGTTCAGATTAGAATTCTGCTGTGGGTTACAGCCTTCTTTTCAGAACTTCTACACTTGCTCGCTTAGTGTAGGTGTAGCTTGCTTGATTTTTTTAAACAGACTTGAGCAGTTTTCATCACTGCTCTTAGAACACAGAGCCTGATAGTTTTTTGTCCTTGGGCACTTCTCAGGTAGACGATTAATCGTGTTGGGTGCGATTAATCGTCTAATCCTATTTTTTCGCTTCTTTAGGACGCTTGGTTCCATATTTGGAACGTCCTTGTTTGCGGTCTTTGACTCCGGCTGTATCTAGGGTGCCACGGATAATGTGGTATCTCACGCCTGGTAGATCCTTTACCCGACCGCCACGAATCATTACAACTGAGTGTTCTTGTAAGTTGTGACCAATACCTGGAATATAAGCTGTGACTTCAAATCCAGAGGTAAGTCTGACTCTTGCTACTTTACGTAGAGCTGAGTTAGGCTTTTTTGGTGTGGTCGTGTATACTCTGGTACAAACTCCCCGACGTTGGGGGCATTGCTTCAGAGCCGGGGACTTGGTTTTCTGACGCGCTTGTTCGCGCTCGTTACGTATTAGCTGCTGTATTGTTGGCATGAGTTACAGCGCGTAAAGCTGCTTATATGTCTAAGTTTTAACAAATCCTAATTATATCTTTTTTTATGGTTTTATGTCAATTGTTATTTTTCCCTAATCATTGGTCATTTTTCCTTTATTATTTGTTGGCGAACGATCGCTAATTAAGGACTATTAACTAGTTGTGGAGAATGAATTACCACAGCCACAGGTTGCGATCGCTTGTGGGTTGTCGAACCGAAAACCACCACCCATTAAGTCTTCTGAATAATCCACCCTCAAACCGTTGAGGTAATTTAAGCTGCCAACATCTATAACTACTTTAATTTCATCCAAGTCGAAAACTTGGTCGCTAACTTTTATTGCTTCATCGAAGGACATATCATAAAATAACCCGGAACAACCACCTGGTTTGACTGCCAATCGAAACAAGACATTTGGCTGCTGCTTGGACTTTATTCGCCCAATTTCACTTGCGGCTGCTTGACTCAGATGAATCATGGAACTCGTTTTTTGCAATTAAATACCCCATCTTCATTTTACAGACAGATGGGTTAACTCTCGCTTCTCAAATATTCCAGATTATCCAAGCCATGAGCGCGATCGCTATTACTACATTTATAGCACAATGTGCTTCAGTCCCTACCTTAACTAGGTGGGGACTTCTGGGGTACGGTGTTTACCAAAGACGGTTTGCACAAAAATGTATTAAGTTTTTAAATTAGAGCTTTAATCCTTAGTACGGGCATAGTCATCTTGGTAGCGGATAATGTCATCCTCTCCCAAGTATTCGCCATTTTGCACTTCAATTAACACCAAGGGGATCACACCAGGGTTCTCTAAACGATGAGATGTACATTGGGGTACATAGGTTGATTCGTTATTGCTCAGTAGTACTTCTTTCTCGCCACAAGTTACCCTAGCTGTACCAGATACCACAATCCAATGTTCACTGCGGTGGTGGTGCATTTGTAGACTGAGGCGATGTCCGGGCTTAACTTCGATACGCTTGATTTTGTATCCGCGCCCTTCTTCTAAAACTGTAAAAGCACCCCAAGGACGTAATTCAGTTGCAGCGACGCCTCTAGAAGTGATGCTTGGGGGTATGTGTAGAGTTTCAGTCTGTGTAGTTTCTTGATATCGAGCCATTATTACCTCATTTGGAGACATAACAAACCGTTAATACTCTTAACTATTGATGAAAAATCTGGCGCTATCTTGCAAGTTAAAAATCAGCAATTTTGTCGCGCCTTGATAAACATAGCAAAATCAAATGCGACGGTGTAAATCATTACTACTAAAACTCTTCGATCTACACTAAGTCTTTATCAAGCAAAATGACAGCTTATTCTAAACTTTAAAAAAGATGGGGCATTGGGAATTGCTGATTAAGATACTTTTCCATTTCCCTATACTTTGGCTGCGCTCAGTACAAGTTCCCCATTCCTTATTTCTTACTACCTGATTATCGTGGTTTCAGGAAAATACCAATTCCATTATGAACACGAGCAGCTGTATTAGGCGATCGGTCGAGTAGCTGTCCTCCTAAATAAAGGCTAGTAGAACTACCACCGTCCAGGTTTAGGGCATCCACACAGCCCATCTGTTGCATCAATTTGGCATATTCTGCCAAATTAGGCCCATAACCGCCTGCACGATTATGCACAGCAGTAATCATCAATGTGCCTGTTGCTGTTGTGCAAATACCGCTACGAATAGCCTTTTCGGCAATAAAGGCATTGCTGAATTTTTCGCCTTTGGCATCAAGGACAATTTGACGATTTTGGATTAATAGTGGGCCAGCTCCGATAATGTGCGGATAACGGCTAAAATCGGTGGGAGTAGTGGTGCTAGAAATGCGTACTGCGGTTTTGATAGGTAGCTGTGATGCCGCAGTAGCAGCGTTGGCGCGTAAGGTTAATAGGTAGCCATCCTGGGGAATAGGAACCGCCGTCTCACCAACTTTACCTCCTGGTAACTGTTGAGTAACTTGGTCTTTCTGTATTACTAAAATAATTTCGTTATCCGTCAAAGGCGTATAAGTTGCTCCCCAAGCTGGGGTGTAACGAGCAATCCCACTCTGGACATAGCCACTATTGAGAAACAGAATTGGTAGGCGCTGGTCATTTGCCGTAATTAAAGTTTCTTCCAAAGTGAGACGACCGAAGTAAAATTGGCCTGAATCATTCCAAGCGATCGCACCTCGATTAAGAATAGGGCCTGATAACCACTTACCATCCCGGCGAATTGCACCCAAAGGCAATTTGTTATTGCGGTTAAAATAACCACCGTTAATTCCACCTAATGCTAAGTAACGTTGTGCTGTTTGAATTAAGGGAGCAATACCCGCAAGCCCATCAGGACTAGCCCACATGGGTTTCAACGTTAATCCAAATTTGCGGGGATTAACTTCTAACCAGACCACCGGAAAGCGTTCTGTGCCTAAGTTGACATAATTCTGTCGCCAGCGCAGCCCTGGGGCCCAAGTAATATCTCGCTCTTTTAGAGGATCGGGTCGAATATCGATAATCAGGCGATTTGGGTTAGCTACAGTAGTAACTTGAGGTGATAGACCGAAGGGAACGCTCAGACTAATAATGGTTTGGTTTTTCACCACCTGCACTTGTTGAATCAGTGGTTCAGGGGTTGGTGCTGGTACTGGTTGTGTTGGTGTAACTGGTAATAATTGCTTGAGCAGGTTTGGCAGCAATGTTGGTGGTGGTGCTGGTGGCTGGGGGGTATAGCGTTCTATCAAAACGGGATCGGCTATTCCATCCAGGGTAATTGTCCACTCTCGATTTAGTGGTGCAGTGGGTTTGAGAATTGGCGTGTCTGGATCAGAAGATGGAGTTTGAATTTTTTTAATAGTTGACCCTTGTGCAACTTGCCAGGGAGTTGGACGATCTAAATCGACGAGAATTCGAGCCTGTTGCAAAGGGGCACTTGCCTCTGGAGGTTCCTGGCTTTGAATAATATTTGTAATTTGTGCTTTTGGGGTAGCAATCACCAAAATGTTGCCATTGGTTCGGATTTCCCATCCAGATGTTTGAGCAAAATTGCTAATATCCAGATAGCGATATGCTCCTAGTAGCCTGGTGGTTAAAACCAGTGGCTTTGTCACCGATGAAAACCACTGTATTGGTTGCGTTGCTGAGTTACTACTATTTAAGAAATTTACTCCAATTAATTGCCTAAATACGCCATCACTGAGATGAGTTGTCATCTGACCACCTTTTCCAGGTCGCTGCAACCAAGTTCCTGGTAAAGTACGACCATTGAGAGAAATTTGATTACCAGAGGATACTACGCTTGTTAAAGGAGGCGCAGGTGACTGTGAAATCACCCTTGGTATTGATTGGGCGTTTTTTGGAGACTCCTGGGCGTTGGTAGCACAGGTAGTGCTTAAGCACAGTAATGTTAAAAGTATTGGTGAGACAGTAGCCCGGAAAAATCTGCCAACGCCAATCCCTGATTGGCAAGAATTCGGTATTTTTACCATAATTTACTAGGTACTTTTAAAAACTATTACCCAAGGTATAAACTAACTAATTATTTGGAAATATAAAAAACATCACTTCCTTTATTAAAAAATATGTTATTGTATATGTTGGCTAGTTATCTCTTTTAGATATAAAAAATTTAGACGCTAAAGCCACAGCAATCAGGTGTTTTAACTGGCACTCATTTTAGCTACACCATACACGGTAGTTTTGGTTATCAAAACTGGATTAAGATATTCAATCCTGACTGAAGGTTGCTACCGTTGTTACTTCAGTGAGGTTTAGTTAATAGTAATAGACATTGCTACTGCTAAGTAGCATAACTTTAGACAACAACGATATTTGGGAATTGTCAAATGGGTATATATTGTAATACGCTGTTTTTATTGCTGGATCAGGATGGCTTTAGCTTTAGAAGATAATACAGCGTTCAGTTTTAGTTTTGGTTTCAGGTGAGCCGAAATAGGCTCTATGAGTAGCTAGCGTGCATCTGGAAAAGGGAATTGAGAAAATACTTAGCTTCAAAATATAAAAAAGAAACTGTCAGGGCAAAAATGATGTCTTGGCGGAGGTAACTTGTCTAACACCGCATAAATACATAAAAACACGCAAACATTTTAACACGGGTTAACTAACAAAGTAAAACCGAAGTTAAAATTTTTTTTCCCTAAATTTCGGTGCTTATATATTTCTCCATCACTGAATTTAGAAAATTTTTCCCATCACGTAGTGGCAAAATTGGTAACTCAATACTTCAGGAATAGGGTATGAATAATAAACCGATGAATCAAGATCAGAAAATCACAGCGGATATCAACTCAAGAGATACCTATCAGGGGCAAAAGTGGTTAGTAGAGGAGCGAGATGCCTGTGGTGTCGGTTTTATTGCTCATCGCCAGAATCATACTAGCCACGAAATTGTAGAAAAAGCTTTAGCTGCTTTAAGCTGCTTAGAACACCGGGGAGGTTGTAGCGCTGATCAAGACTCTGGTGATGGTGCTGGAATATTGACAGCTATCCCTTGGGAGTTATTTCAACAAGACTTTGCCCAAAGAGGGAAAGAATTTTCATCCACTAATAATATAGCTGTGGGGATGATATTTCTACCACAAGACCAGGAAGCAGCACAAAAAGCTAGGACTACAGTTGAGCAAGTAGCTGCCGAAGAAAAATTGACTGTACTGGGTTGGCGAGTAGTGCCAGTGCAACCTGATTTACTGGGGGTACAAGCCAGAGAAAATCAACCCCAGATTGAACAAGTTTTGTTAGCTTCCGTTGATAAAAGTGGCGATGAATTAGAACGACAGTTGTATATCACCCGCCGCAGAATTAGTAAAGTTGCAACCAACATCTCAGAAGAATTTTATATCTGCTCGTTATCAAGCCGCACAATTGTCTACAAAGGCATGGTGCGTTCCACCGTATTGGGTAGCTTTTATCACGATTTAAAAAATCCAGCTTATAAAAGCGCTTTTGCTGTCTATCACCGCCGCTTTAGTACTAACACAATGCCCAAGTGGCCCCTAGCTCAACCAATGCGGCTTTTGGGTCACAATGGCGAAATCAATACCTTGTTGGGTAACATCAACTGGATGATGGCACGAGAAGCTACCCTGAATCATCCTGTATGGGGCGATCGCATTAAGGAACTCAAGCCATTAGTTCATATTGATAACAGCGACTCAGCCACCCTAGACAACGTACTAGAATTGCTGGTGTGTTCTGGACGTAGCCCCTTGGAAGCTTTAATGATTATGGTTCCAGAGGCTTACAAAAATCAGCCTTCTTTAGGTGATTATCCAGAAATTGTTGATTTTTACGAATATTACAGTGGTCTACAAGAAGCGTGGGACGGGCCAGCACTTTTAGTATTCAGCGATGGCAAAAAAGTTGGTGCAACACTAGATCGTAATGGCTTAAGACCAGCTCGCTACGTGATCACAAAAGATGACTACATTGTTGTAGCTTCCGAAGCTGGTGTAGTGGACTTCCCAGAAACCGATATTGTTGAGAAAGGTAGACTCGGCCCTGGGCAAATGATTGCCGTGGATTTAGTAAACCATGAAGTGCTGAAGAATTGGGAGATTAAGCAGCGCATCGCCAAGCAACACCCTTATGGAGAATGGCTGCAACAGTACCGTCAAGAACTCAAACAAATTGTCAGTAGTCAGTCGTCAGATGGAAATGGAAATGGAAATGGACATCTGGCTGTTGAAAATGGTAACGGGCATAGTACAACTGACATAATTGACAAGCAAACCTTACTTCAGCGTCAAACTGCCTTTGGCTACACCACAGAAGATGTAGAAATGGTGATTCATCCAATGGCGATCGCAGGTTCAGAACCAACTTTCTGCATGGGGGATGATATTCCTTTAGCAGTGCTGTCAACAAAACCCCACCTGCTTTATGACTATTTCAAACAGCGCTTTGCTCAGGTGACAAACCCGGCGATTGATCCCCTACGGGAAAAGCTAGTGATGTCTTTGAAAGTCGAACTGGGTGAACGGGGTAACTTATTAGAACCTAAAGCCGAATATGCTCGGAGATTAAAACTCGAATCGCCAGTGTTAACTGATGGTGAGTTAGAGGCAATTAAGCTGTCAGGATTTGCCACGGCTGAGTTGTCAACCTTATTTGCGATCGCTACTGGCCCTGAAGGATTAAAGGCCGCAGTCCAATCTTTACAAGCACAAGCAGCCCAATCAGTCCGCGCAGGTGCAAAGATTTTAATCTTAAGCGATAAGACAAATGACAGTATCAGCCCAGAAGATACATACATTCCTCCCCTGTTAGCAGTGGGTGCTGTACATCATCACCTGATTCGGGAAGGGCTGCGAATGAAAACATCCCTAATTGTCAATACTGCTCAATGCTGGAGTACCCATCACTTTGCTTGTCTCATCGGCTACGGTGCTGGTGCAGTTTGCCCGTATATGGCTTTGGATACAGTGCGTGATTGGTGGTCTGATCCCAAAACTCAAAAGTTAATGGGTGTAGAAAAAATTCCCACCCTCACCCTAGAACAAGCTTTAGGAAACTATCGCAAAGCAGTAGAGTCAGGTTTGCTAAAAATTCTCTCCAAGATGGGAATTTCTTTGCTCTCCAGCTATCAAGCAGCCCAAATCTTTGAAGCTATTGGCATCGGTGGAGATTTAATCGAACTGGGATTCCGTGGTACGACTTCCCGTATTGGTGGTTTGAGTATTAGCGAACTAGCTGATGAAGTGCTTTCCTTCCACTGCAAAGCTTTCCCAGAAGTGACGACCAATAAATTACAAAACCTGGGCTTTGTGCAGTATCGTCCTGGTGGCGAGTACCACATGAATAGCCCAGAAATGGTTAAGGCGCTGCATAAGGCTTTAGATGGCAAAAACTACGATCACTACGAAGTTTACAAGAAGCATCTTCAAGGCAGGCCAGTAACAGCCTTGCGAGACTTGTTGGACTTCCAAGGCGATCGCACTCCGGTTCCCATAGAAGAGGTGGAGTCGGTAACTGAAATTGTCAAGCGCTTCTGCACTGGTGGTATGTCTTTAGGCGCTTTGTCAAGAGAAGCCCATGAAACTTTAGCGATCGCCATGAACCGCATTGGCGGTAAATCTAACTCTGGAGAAGGCGGCGAAGATCCAGTCCGCTATACAGTTCTAGATGATGTAGACGAGTCTGGTCACTCGCCAACCTTACCTCATTTAAAAGGATTGCGGAATGGTGATAAAGCCTATAGTGCCATCAAGCAAGTTGCATCAGGACGCTTCGGTGTCACGCCAGCGTACCTAGTCAACGCCAAACAAATTGAAATCAAAATTGCCCAAGGTGCCAAGCCTGGGGAAGGTGGACAGCTACCAGGGCCCAAAGTGAGCCAATACATTGCAATGTTAAGGCGCTCGAAGCCAGGTGTCACGCTGATTTCACCGCCACCGCACCACGATATCTATTCCATTGAAGACTTAGCGCAACTGATTTTTGATCTGCACCAAATTAATCCCAAAGCCAAGGTGTCGGTGAAGCTAGTTGCAGAAGTTGGCATTGGCACGATCGCGGCTGGTGTAGCTAAGGCAAACGCTGATATTATTCAGGTTTCTGGCCATGATGGTGGTACAGGTGCATCACCACTAAGTTCGATCAAACACGCGGGATCACCGTGGGAATTAGGTTTAAGTGAAGTGCATCGCGTCTTGATGGAAAATAGTCTGCGCGATCGCGTGATTTTACGCGTAGATGGCGGACTCAAGAGTGGCTGGGATGTGGTAATAGGTGCATTGATGGGTGGTGAAGAATTCGGTTTCGGCTCCATTGCCATGATTGCCGAAGGCTGTATCATGGCGCGAGTTTGCCACATGAACACCTGCCCAGTGGGTGTTGCTACTCAAAAAGAAGAACTCCGCAAGCGGTTTACGGGAATGCCGGAACAGGTTGTCAACTTCTTCTACTTCATTGCCGAAGAAGTGCGTAGTCTGCTAGCACGACTAGGTTACCGTTCTTTGTCAGAAATCATTGGACGTGCAGATTTGTTGAAACTGCGCCCAGAGGCAAAACTCACCAAAACGCAGTCATTGAACCTGGACTGTTTACTGAAGCTACCAGATACCAGAGACAATCGTAGCTGGTTGCTGCATGAAGAAGTCCACAGTAACGGCGTAGTTTTGGATGACAAAATGCTTGCCGATCCCGACATTCAGACTGCTATTAGGGATCAGTCTAGTGTTACCAAAACTTACCCTATTGTGAATACTGACAGAACAGTAGGCACAAGATTAGCGGGAGCGATCGCTTCTCAATACGGTGACAGCGACTTTGAAGGACAAATTAATCTCAATTTCACAGGGAGTGTTGGCCAAAGCTTTGGTGCGTTCAACCTCCCCGGCATAATTCTGACCCTGGAAGGAGAAGCAAACGACTACGTAGGTAAAGGAATGCATGGTGGTGAAATCATCATCAAACCTCCTACTGATGCCACCTATAACGCATCACAAAACGTCATAGTTGGCAATACGTGCCTCTATGGTGCTACTGGTGGTATGTTATTTGCCAACGGCCAAGCAGGAGAGCGCTTTGCTGTAAGAAATTCCAAAGGCATAGCAGTGATTGAAGGCGCTGGGGATCACTGCTGTGAATATATGACTGGTGGTGTGATTGTCGTCCTCGGCAAAGTAGGACGTAACGTAGCAGCTGGAATGACTGGTGGACTGGCGTACTTCTTAGATGAAGACGACTCATTTCGTGAGTTAGTCAACCCGGAAATTGTCAAAATCCAACGGGTGATTACAGAAGCAGGTGTAAAACAATTGCAAGAGTTAATCAAAACTCATGTGGAACGCACTGGTTCACTAAAGGCGAAAAAAATTCTCCAAGACTGGCAAGAATCTTTGCCGAAATTCTGGCAGTTGGTTCCACCTTCTGAAGCTGATAGTCCCGAAGCTGATCCACAAAAACAAACAACTGAGTTCAGTTTAGTAAGCAGTCATTAGTAACTGTAAACGTCCTCATACTCTGCTTTGAGCCATTCTATTTTCAAAGAAGCTGTACAAACAGGTATTCTGCGAAAACACCTTGGGATGCCCAAAGCATCTGCCTGAATTTACCCTTAAAAAGAGCGTAGCGAGAAAAAAATATTCCCCCTTTTTTAGGGGGAAATATTTACTAACTGATTCACAACTGGACTTTAGACCAAGGGTACAAAAGTAACTGAGTAATCAGATCCTATGAAAGTCTAGGCAATAAAGTCGGGATTAGCACTGTCCTGAAATCTACCTAATTGGGTATAGAAGGCATTACCTAAATGCTGGTAAACTTTCATAGAAATGTTTACTAAGCTGATGCAGGCCTAAATTGTATAAACACTCTTTACGGTCGCTTACTGTTGACGGTTAACGGTTATCAGTCATAAGTCATCAGCCTTCATGTAAATGTTCAAGTTAAATGCGTAACAGTTTAACAAGTAGGATTTGTCTATAAAAATGCTTATAGAAGAGCAAGCTCCCGATCGCAAAACTTCTGAAGAAGAACGTTTCCAAGATGATTATTATTCATACTTTGAAGCTCCTGAAAATGCTACCCGATACACACCAACAGTTTGGTATCTTGATCAGGCTTTTAAGCAACGTTCGTTCTCTTTGTTAGATTTAGGATGTGGCAATGCGGCTTTAAACAAATATCTACCTGAACGATGTGACTACCTTGGGATAGATCACAGTGACGCTGCGATTCAATATTGTTCAAAACTCTATCCCAACAAGAACTTTGCTGCCAAAGATTTATCGGTAGCACTGCCAGAATTAGCTTCAAAAAATAAAAAATTTGATGCTGTAGTGCTAGCCGGGTTACTATTTCATAATGTCGATAAGGAAACACTAGAACAAAAGGACGATAAAGAACTCGTTCAATTCTGTTTGGAGAAGCTAATAAGCGACAAAGGATATTTGGTGCTTATTATACCTTTTGCTTATGGTGACCATCCATCCCATAATCTTTATGTTCGGGCAGAATGGCTACAAAATTTGGTAGAAAAATTGCTGGAAGCTGTAAACGCAAAAATCGTTTACGAGAATATTTCTCTACAAATTGGCTTGGACAAAAAGGTTCAACAGCAGAAGACCACTCCTGATTGGTTTGTTCCTGATAGCACTACTGACTATTCCAATAAATACGCCGGAACATATATGGCAGCTTGGACAGTTATTGCTTCTCCATCACTAGGTTAAACTGTCATTTCAATAACTAAGATTATTCATCTACTTTTAAGTTTATTTGTTCTTTAGTTTCACACCGGAAACTAGATAAAACTACTCTTAACCAAAAAATATAATTTTAGTTGTTAGCGAATTAATACTGAGCAATTATTGCACAATTAATAATTATTAGTTTTTGTTAGCAACCAACTTTTGGTCTGCATCTTCCATTTCTAAAAGTTCTGGAATAGTAACAAAGCGATAGCCTTGCTTTCTAAAATTGCTAATAATTTCTGGTAAAGCTTGCACAGTTTTAGAACGATTGCCGCCACCATCATGCATCAGTACAATCCCACCAGGTTTTGAATCTTTAATTACGTTATCGATCAACTTTGGTACGGTTGGCAGTTTGTAATCTATGGAATCAGCAGACCACATCACTACAGTATATTTTTGGCCTTTAGCATAAGCAGCTAATCCATTGTGCAGGTTGCCACCAGGCGGTCGGAAGAGATTTGTTTTAGCACCTGTAATTTGATAAATTAGGTCTGTTGTGCGGTCAATTTCAAAAGCAGCTGCTTGTGGATTAAAGGAGTGATACCAGTGATGCCAAGTATGGTTGGCAATGACGTGACCTTGAAGGACAATCTGCTTTCCTAATTCTGGATAATTTTTTAGGTTCTGACCGACGACAAAAAACGTCCCTTTAATATTATTTGATTTCAGAATATCTAGCACTTGCTCTGTGGTCTGAGGCCAAGGGCCATCGTCAAAAGTGAGAGCAATCACTTTCTCCCCTTTAGTCAGTTTTGCCGCTTTAACTATTGCCCCTTGAAAACGTAATGGTATAGCGTAGGATAGTCCTTTTTTTTGTGCTTCTTGTTGCCAGCTTGTAAGCATCGCCGCCTTTAATTTTTCAATCTGCTGCTGAGTTCCTACATTTGCAGCTACATCCTTGACGTTTATACTTTGTCTAATCTGAGCCTCTGAAGGATTTGGTCTTAGAAGCATCATGAAAGCAAGGCTAAAAACACCACATAAGGCAAGCAGTGCAATTAATATTCCTTCTGGCCACAGAAACGACTTATTGTTTTCCACTTATATAGCTCCTTCAAAGATCGAACCATCAACCACGTTATGACGGTACGTTATAGCACATCTTTTTTAGATATCTTAAATATCGGCTGCTTTCTGGTAATCCTGAAAGTTAGAATTGAGACTAACGTAAATTCATAATTGAGAAGGCAGACTATACAGCTTTAACTGAAATCTAGCTGCTCTAGATTTGGATAAATGCTTATACAATACTTGAAATCGTTTAACGTCAATCCATTCATAAAAACCAAGGTCTGAACTTCTACATTCTTACCGCTAGGTCTAAGAAGGAGGACAATCAGATAGATAATTAACTACACCCCAAAATCTCCCTAATAGGAGTTATCAATTAGTTTGTGTCCTTCATTTCACCTCTAAGTCAGCATTCTGCTTTTAAGCTTTATAGGTTTACAAATAAGATAAGTTAAACTGTCGTGCCTACAATTTGCATTTTTGACAGGCTGAAGTTTTTATAACAAAACTGTCTCTAAGAAACTTGTATAATTTACAGCTGAGTAAATTATTTAATTAGCATCAAAAACTACTTATAAGGCACGGGTATCTTCCAAAAAAGAGCCTAATAAGTTATTAGTTTTATTCTTGATAAGATATATCTTACTGTCATCTGCCATTACTTCCTTTTTAAGAAAAAGTTAAATTTTCAGCTGACAGAATGTTACCTTGCAGTTTCTATGAAATAAACAGACGAAAATTGATTCAATATAGTTTCTCATTACCAACAGGCATTTTGTAGTTAATATAGATACTTTTTAGCAATTCAGCAAAAATGATTTTATTGACAGCTTAGTTCTATTTATGATGCTGATACTTTAGCCTAAGTTGCTCGTAGCTTTTTATCCGTTAATGTTTTTCTCCAAGGTTCAAGAAAATCATATATTATTAATAGTACAATTCAATATTCAATGTCACCGTATAATTACGGTAATTACTAGCATTTATATATTAGGCTTCAGATTTAATTTTTGAAATATACTGTAGAGAACCGATGATTACGGTGAGAAGTCCGTACAACATGGGTTTTCCCAGATGAGCGAGTACCTCACCCGAAAGAATGTTCCCAACGTTTGTTGCCTTACAACGCTTTAGGAAGCATACGGCGAGTGTCTCTCCTTTTCTTACAACACGCTACGAAAAGGGAGAAGCGAAGCGTTAGGGCTTTGCTTTAGCAGAAAGTACGGCATCGGCCGAAGGTTTCGATGCGTTACGTACTCTGTTAACACACATTACTTGCGTCACAAGGCTAAAATGTTACAAATAATAATGACGTTAGTCCAAGTATTATCAAAGCTTTTCTCTATTTATCTAATGCATCAATTTAGGTTTGTCACGCCACTACATATACTTAGATTTTTCCAAAATAAAATCAGATTTTTATAGGCGAGTTATTAGAGCATATCTGAACTCTACTATCGGAAATAATAATACATAGTTTTCAATGTGTGAAAATCGTTCGGGAGCATTCGCCATATGCAATCCAAATTAAAATGGATTGATATATCATTTAAAAATATATATACCAGAGTATATTTTCTTCCAATTGATTCTCCAAAAAGACTGCCCTCTCACTTTTTGCCATAAGTAAGTTAGATATTATAAGACATTCACTAAACTATTTTGCCACTCAACGACCAATTTTCTGCTCAAACAAAAAGCTGGTTGGCTGTATTGGTCTAGCAATCGGTGAGCGCTTTTTTAGCAGGAAGAAGCAAAAGTGAAAATCATCTCATAACTTGTCTTATAATTGCAGCAATTAGAATTAGAGTTTTAATGATCTATAAATCCTAATCATCAGCTTATATTGCCTTAGACAGGTCACAGTTGATTTCCAGTACTTTTGCTTATCTTTGGTAGATGCAATAATTGTATTATTTAATATCTGTATGGGTTTATCCATAACCCAGCTTGTCTATCAGTATACCTTTTGAGTCAAAATAATCAAGGTATTTGTTCCACTTCTGAAACTGGCTAGAAACTTTTATGATTCCTCACGAAAGTGATGCAAAAGAAGAGCGTGCTTCGTTAAAAGTATTGCGTAGTTGGCAAGAAAATCTGATTTTGATTGCGATCGCATTGTGTTTAGCATTCCTAATCAGGACTTTTATCGCTGAACCGCGCTATATACCTTCTGATTCGATGCTGCCTACCTTACATACTGGTGATCGCTTGGTAGTTGAAAAGATATCCTACCATTTTCACCCTCCCATAACTGGGGATATTATTGTTTTTCAGCCACCCGCAGAACTACAAAGTCGAGGATATCCCAAAGACCAAGCATTCATCAAGCGGGTTATTGGCCAGCCTGGTGAAGTAATTAGTGTTGCTTCTGGCAAAGTCTATCTCAACGGTCAACCTTTGGCAGAAGACTACATCGCTGAACCCCCAAATCAGCCATATCAACCAGTGAAAGTCCCAGAAGATGAGTTTTTTGTCATGGGAGATAACCGCAACGATAGTAATGACTCTCGTTATTGGGGCTTTTTACCCAGAAAGAATGTTATTGGCCGGGCAACATTTCGCTTTTGGCCTCTTGATCGCATTGGGTTTATTTAATTAATTAGGAGTCATTCAGTTTTGGATTTTAGATTTGGATTTTAGATTTTTCTTTCAATCCAAGTTGCGCTGTAAGCGCACCAAAGGTTCGACTCAAAATCTAAAATTGGCAGGGTTAGGAGTTATTTTAAAACTTCTAACTTTTCACTTAAAACCTTAAATAATACATCAGTTGAGCGATCGCATCACCAGATAACTCTAATCGCCGTTGGAAATCAGCCAGGTTACGGTACGGCCCAATTGATTGCCGATTTTGAACCACTGCTTGCGCTAGAGACAAATCGATAAATGGAATTTGTGCTAACTTTTCAACTGTTGCTGTGTTTGGGTTGACTAAATGGGTGGGATTTTCTAGAGATTCGTGATCATAGTAAATAAAATTCAGCAGAGGCTTTAATGGCTCCAGGCGCGGCGCTGGTACAGCCAAAGCCGCAGCGATATCTTCAATACAGTAGAATTTAACACCAGAACGCGAAAGTTCTACAAGCGATCGCGCTTGGTGAATTGACAAACCTGGTAAGCGTAACCAATCATCTACAGTCGCTTGATTAGCATCAATGCGAATACCTAATTTAGCGGCTAGCTGAATTTCTTCCCCAGATTGTAGGCGATAGTAGGGATCGTTGAGGAGCTTGGCGCGGAGTTTTTGCAACCTGGGGTTCAAAGGTAGCCAGTTATTCATGTTGTCGCTTACCTCAAGAAATCTGGTCTAGCAATTGGCGGCGCTTTTGCTCAAATTCATACTCTGATATTAGCCCGTCCTGTCGCAGAGCATCTAATTCACGCATTGCGTCAGCGATCGCTCCTACCTGATTACTCGCTCTTTGTGAGTTCCTTACCCCTGACTTCCCTAGATTAAAATTACGATCAAAAGCTTCTTCGTCTTGGGCTAAATACCAAACTCCTTCAATCGCACTAGCGACCTTGGGGATAGGTGTCCAGGAAAGCAACACATACAAAACACCCCACAACGGCTGTCCCAGATAGAATTTATGTAATCCTGAAATTGTCAGTGTGCCAGAAAAAGCTAAAACAGCAGCAACACTTCGGCTTTTGCGCTTAGTCAACATATTTCTAATAAATATACCAATACCACAGTTTCTACAATAAGATAGTCAACTACCCTGCCTTGCCCCTTAGACTTTTAGATGGGGAGTCCCACGCACAATTTAATTTAGTATTTGAAGAAATTTGAGTAAGTTTCACATGACTGTGCATTGAGCTTTGATGCTAATTTTAAGTTTTTAACAGCTTTATTACTACTATGTCACAGACTTTCCTACCACCAAAATGGCTTGAACAGCTTTGTGATCCTTACGCTGTGCTAGGAATTTCTGTGATTGCTGATGATCGTCAGATTTTTAAACGCTATCACACTCTAGCGAAGCTGTTACATCCCGATCGCTACACTAAAAGCTGCAATCCAGACTCAGAATTAGCAACGGCAATATTTAGCCGTTTAATCAATCCAGCTTATGAACAACTGAAACATCGGCAGAAGCGCTTGATTGCCGTAGCTACGCTGCAATCAGACGTAATTTTGGAGCAGCAAGCTTTGTCTTCTGAAAGTGCCATAGCTCAGAAAATTATGGAAATGTCTGCACCCCAAGCAGAATTGTTTTACGAAGAAGCGATCGCCTGTTATGCAGAAGCTCAATACAAATCATTAGATCAGTTTTATCAGGTGACGCGACAAATTAGGATACTGAATTTAGTATACTTACGGTTGCATAAACCAGACCTGTTCCTACCGGAAAAAGCTGTTCGCATCATCTCTGAGGTAGAAGCCAAGCCAGTTGAATTGAGATTAGATGAAGAAACTGATGTCAAACCAGTTTTGACAAACTACGCTCAACGTCACTATCAGCGAGCTATTGAGTACGTTAGGCTAACTAAATGGCCTCTAGCCGTGCAAGAGCTGCGCGATGCCATCAAGTTAGAGCCAAATAACAGCGACTATTATGCCTTATTAGGTTTCGTACATCTCCAACAGAAATTTATCGGGATGGCTAGGGTTTACATCTGTCAAGCATTAAAACTGAACCCGCAAAACTCACTAGCCTTGAAATACGCTCCCAGACTGAAAATTCAACCGGGTGAAAATACCAATCCTAAATCAATGGCTAAAGCTATGAGTATTGCGGCCTTATTAAGTCGGTTTACAAAAGTGAAAAGATCTCAAGTCAAGTGTTGAAATTTCGGTAACAAACCGTACTAAAACCGAAGCTTCGCCACGAGATTACTCACCTAGACTAAAATAATAAATAGAAGTAAAGCTATTAAGCTGCTGAGTCTAGGCGCTCAGTTTAATATAAGCAATATGGGATTCTTCGATTCTGAGATAATTCAGCAAGAAGCAAAACAGCTGTTTGAAGATTATCAAGCGCTAATCAAGCTTGGTAACAACTACGGCAAATTTGATCGCGATGGCAAAAAGTTGTTTATCGAGCAAATGGAAGCCATGATGGATCGGTATCGCATCTTTATGAAGCGCTTCGAGCTATCAGAAGACTTCATGGCACAAATGACAGTAGAACAACTGAAAACGCAATTAGGTCAGTTCGGTGTTACCCCGCAACAAATGTTTGACCAAATGCACCTTACTTTAGAGCGGATGAAAGCCGAGTTAGAAAAACAGGCTTAGGTCAAGTTTAGATTTTAGATTTTGGATTGGTAATTAATCCAAAATCTAAATTGCTTTGGAAGCGCACCTTTGGTGCGATCTAAAATCTAAAATTATTGTGATTTGGGACGAGAAAACTGGGAAGGTGGCTTGAAGTTTTCTACTGGTACATTCTTAAGTGCCTTTTCCATAAAATCTTTCCAGATGGGAGCAACCATACCACCGCCTGTAGCACGGCTAGCTAATTGTCTGTTGTCGTCTCTCCCCACCCAGACAGCAGTTGTTAGTTGTGGCACAGTGCCAACATACCAAATGTCCTTTTCTGACGAAGTTGTACCCGTCTTCCCGGCACTGGGGCGAGCGATGGCAGCACCTTTACCTGTACCATTAGTAACTACCGTTCGCATCACATCGATAATAGCTGCCGATGCCCAAGGGTCTAAAACCCGCTGGGGTTTAGGGGTGTTATCTAATAACACGTTTCCACTACTATCGGTGACACGGGCAATTACAGTTGGTGGAGATTGCCAGCCATAATTAGCAAAGGTAGCGTAAGCACTAGCCATTTCTAGGGGAGTGACACCAATTGCACCCAGAGGCAGAGAGGTAACAGGTTCCATCGGACTCATAATGCCCAAGGTACGGCAGGTTTCTATGACTCGATTCATCCCTACAGTTTTACCAATCTTGATTACGGGAATGTTGCGCGATTGGGCTAAAGCCGTGCGAATTGGCATCGGGCCGCTAAAACCCCCATCATAATTTCTGGGAAAGTACCGACCATTACCATCTTGATAGCTGACTGGAGAATCTACCACCGTTGAGTCTGGTCCATATTTACCAGTAGCGAAAGCAGTATAATAGACAAACGGTTTAAAAGAAGATCCGGGCTGGCGTTGAGCTTGAGTTGCACGATTGAATTCACTAACCTTGGGATCTACACCGCCCACTAGTGCTTTAATAAAATGCGTGCGCGGATCAATTGCTACTAAAGCGATTTGATTCTTAGATAATCCCTGCCCAAGTAGTGATTTATGCCACTTACCGACAGTTTCCTCTGCCATAATTTGGAAGTTGGCATCAACTGTAGTTTGCACCCGCATCCCGCCTTTAAGTAGTGTTTCACGCCCAAACTTCTTAGCCAACTCCTGAGCTACAGTGTTGGTTATATAAGGTAGGGCACTACCTTGAAAGGATTTGATTCTACCAAGTTTGATTTCTTGCTTGAGCGCATTGTCGTACTCTGACTGGTTGATCCAGTTCAAATCCAACATCCGCCCCAGCACTTCTTTTTGTTTCTGTTTTGCCAGCTTCATGCTCACAAAGGGGCTGAATTCTTCTGGTGCTTGGATCAAACCCGCCATCATTGCTGACTCACCCAAGCTTAAATATTCTGATGACTTATTAAAGTAACTGCGGGCTGCCGTTTGTACACCATAATTGTTATGACCCCAATAAACTTGATTGAGGTACATTTCTAAAATTTGATCTTTGGTAAGAATTTGCTCTAATCGAATTGCTAGCACCCCCTCCGCTAACTTGCGGGTAAAGGCACGCTTGCGAGACAAAAACAGGTTTTTTACCAATTGCATAGTAACAGTAGAGCCACCCTCTTTGACTCCACCTGCTACAGCGTTAACTACCACGGCCCGACCAACACCACTGGGGTTAATACCGTGGTGATCGTAGAAGTGGCTATCTTCACTTGCTAATACTGCTCGTTTTAAATTCGGGGAAATTCTATCCAGGGGTACGACTTCCCGGTTGGCTTCTCCGTGGATACTCGTTAAAAGTTTACCCTTAAGGTCATAGATGTAAGTTGTTTCTGAGGGAAAGAAGTTACGTAGCTGTCTTACATCTGGCAAATTACGGAAACTAATGGCTAAACCAACCAGTCCTCCGGCTACAATGGAACTTGCCAACATGGTAATTGAGAGGAGAGTACCGCCAGTTACCTGACCGACTCCTTTCAAAAACTCAAAACCTGATGAAGCCCGACGTTGTGGCTGTTTATCTTCAAAAGTCCTAGAAGACGACACGGCGATTTCACTTCCTCTCTTATAAATTTAACTGTAATTGATTGGACGAAGTAAAGCGGTTAATTTTTTGCAATTATAGTAGTTTGGCAGATGAGAAAGCGGATAAATTGCAAGTGTTTATAACCAACTTAACTCCTAGTGTGCAAAACATAGCTAACAGTGGATTTTCTAGTATGACGCCAGATTTTGGTTGGCTGCGTCGTGGTGTGGTAGAAGTTTTCCCACAACCAGCTGATGTTGACAGTGATAGTCTAGAAAAGCGCTTGGTAACTACAAACCGACCTTTGCGGATCAAATTGGGGATTGATCCTACAGGTACTGATATTCATCTTGGTCATAGCATACCAGTACGGAAACTGCGAGCGTTTCAAGATGCAGGCCATATAGCAGTTCTGATTATTGGCGATTTTACAGCACGGATTGGCGATCCTACAGGTAAATCTGAAGTGCGTCGTCACCTTACAGAAGCAGATGTAGCGCAAAATGCTCAGACTTATCTTGACCAAGTACGTCCTATCTTGGATTTTGACACACCAGGAAGGTTAGAGGTGCGTTATAACTCCGAATGGCTCTCTGGGCTTAACTTAGAGAAAACTTTGGAGTTACTCTCCACGATGACGGTGGGGCAAATGTTGGCGAAGGAAGGATTTGCCGATCGCTATAGAAAAGAGAATCCGATTTTTATCCATGAGTTCCTGTACCCGTTAATGCAAGGTTTTGATTCCGTTGCCGTTGAAGCAGATGTGGAATTAGGAGGGACTGATCAGAAATTTAACATTGCTGTAGGCAGAGATTTGCAGCGCCATTTTGGTCAAGAGCCACAGTTTGGGATGCTGTTGCCAATTTTGATTGGTACAGATGGGGTGCAAAAAATGTCCAAGTCTTTAGGTAATTATATTGGGTTGCCGGAACATCCGGGGCAAAAATATCAGAAGTTACAAGGAGTTCCAGATCATCTGCTGGAACAGTATTTTGAACTACTGACAGATTTACCTTTGGATGATCTGCCTGAAAATCCCCGCGATCGCCAAACACTCTTAGCATGGGAAGTTGTCAAACAGTACCACGGCGAACAAGCAGCCCAAGAAGCTAAAGAAGCCGCGCAAAGCGGTGGAAAGGAAGGTGCAGTTCCAGAGTTCTCTCTAGCTGAGGTATCGCATCCCGCTAAGTTAGCGTATATTCTCAATGTCACTGGTTTGTGCAAAAGTACAGGTGAAGGAAAGCGGAAAATTCAAGAAGGTGGAGTGCGTTTAGATGGCGATCGCATTACCGATGTTGATACGACTTTTGCTGATTCTGCCCAGTTACAAGGTAAGGTTTTACAAGTTGGGAAAAATAAGTTTGTGCGTTTAGTGCCTTAAATGGGAAATGGGGAATCGCAAATGAACGCAGAACAACGAGTTATTGTGGCATTGGATGTGCCAGATGAACAAAGTGCGATCGCTCTTATAGATCAACTTCCGCAAGTTCATTTCTGGAAAGTCGGTTTAGAGTTGTTTACCAGTACTGGCCCGAAAATCCTAGAAGAACTCAAGTCCCGGCAAAAGCGCATTTTCTTGGATTTAAAGTTTGATGATATCCCCAATACCGTTGCTGGTGCTTGCCGGAGTGCAGCTAGATATGGGGTGGATTTACTGACAATTCATGCTACTGCTGGTAGAGATGCCCTGAAAGCCGCAACTGAGGCGGCACAGGAAGGGGCTGCAAAAGCAGGTGTACAACCACCAAAGTTAATTGCTATTACTTTGCTAACGAGCATTTCTGCAAGGCAGTTGGCATTTGATTTAAAAATACCTCTGGAATTGCCAGAATATGCTCTAGAAATGGCCCTGCTGGCTCAAGAATCTGGTTTGGATGGAGTAGTTTGTTCACCTCTTGAGGTAGCACAGTTGCGGCAAACTTGTGGAGATGACTTTTTGCTAGTTTGTCCCGGCGTTAGACCAACTTGGGCAGACAAAGGTGATCAAAAGCGATCGCTCACCCCAGTCGAAGCAATTATTGCTGGTGCAGATTATCTAGTGATTGGGCGTCCTATTACTACTGCTACTGAGCCAGAGCTAGCCTGGAAGAGGGTTTCTGATGAGTTAAGCACGGTAGCATGAAGCTAAAAGTCAGTAAGAAACTGGGGGATAGGGTGCAGAGTTTAGGGGAGAACAATCTTGCCTCTTCACTCAGGAAAAAAAATTATATTTGGCTTTTAACTTGTGGCTTCTGGGTTTTAGGATCAAATAGCTTTGCTTACCCAGCGTTCTCGATAAACCTTAGCCCTGAACCCTCTGTGCTAGCAGAAAGAAAAACTGTTAACGACGGGGCGAAGTCTTTATGTTCTGAGCAAAATTTAGAAACATTTACTATACAGCTACTGCAAGATTTACCTAGTTATACCAATCGTGCTAGTCAACGCGCCCGCCGCCTCAAAAGAAGCAGTGATGTTTACACTTATATGCTATTGGCAGGAAGACCTGAGTTTACACCTCTGCCCCTTAACCTTGAAGAATATAGTGGAGATGCATCTAAAAGCTCTGCATCAGGAGTCGAGCAACTTTTTTTTACTACCTTAGAGCGGCAGTACATAGGAAATAAAGCGGTAGAATTGCAAGAATTCCACTGGCTATTGTTGACTAAAACTCAAATTGGTTGGCGTTTAGTGATGATGTTTTCTCAAACTGGTTCCTATTCAGCACAGCAGCCAATATCTCCGCCACGCGATAGTAGTAACGGCACTGTTGCCCAAGGGGTTAAAACTTGGTTACGCGATTGTCAAGCTGGAAGTGTACGACGGATGCGATCGCCAAACTGAGCAATTGGATGATATATACAAAACATCTGGTGAAAAAGAATGTAGAGGCGTTTCAATGCAACGTCTCTACAAGCATTTTAGGTAACACATAATTAATTGCTAGAGATATTTTTTCAAACAAAATAAATGTACATAATCCAACTAGCTTGTATCAGTGTAATTGCGCCTATATCTTAGGGAGGATTTTCAGGAAAAATAGCTGATAAATGGCGAAAAAAAAGCAGACATTATTTAAAAACCAAAGCTGGCTTGAATTTAAGCGTTGTGACTCCCGTTTTTTGGCGATAACATGGAAATAGGTTTATTTCATACTTTTCAAACCGCATTTGGTGTCAGTTTTTTATGGAGATTCAATTAATCAACATCGGCTTTGGTAACATCGTGTCTGCCAACCGAGTCGTTGCCATTGTCAGTCCAGAGTCTGCCCCGATTAAGCGGATTATTACTGATGCAAGGGACAGAGGTCAACTGATTGATGCAACTTACGGTCGTCGGACTAGGGCTGTAATTATCACCGATTCCAGCCATGTAATTCTGTCAGCAATTCAGCCGGAAACGGTAGCGAATCGCTTTGTAATTTCCCGCGATCATCAAACTGTAGATAATTGATTAGGAGTGGATTAACAATCTCATTTCTATTTGCACCATATCGGTAGTACCATGTGAATTAGATAAGTTTTATGTCACCCTTGCTACAAATTCTTTAGTCACTAGTGGGCTTGGGCAGGAACACAAGACTAATGAATAATATCTATTGATTGATTCACAGGTTGAAGGGATGATGCCAGTTTTACCCATCCAGAGTATTGCTACTACCGAAGAATGCTTACATTTAGGCAGATTGATTGTTTTCACTGGCCCCAGTGGGGTCGGTAAAGGCACTTTAATGCGATCGCTCCTACAACGTCATCCAGAACTTTATTATTCCGTATCCGTGACGACGCGTTCTCCCCGTCCAGGGGAAATCGATGGCAAAAATTATTACTTTATCAGCCGCAGTAAGTTTGAACAATTAGTTGCTGAAGGTGAATTTTTAGAATGGGCAGAATTTGCTGGTAACTATTACGGCACTCCCCGTGAAGCTGTACTTAACCAAATTCATTCTGGCAAGTTGGTAGTGCTAGAAATTGAGTTAGAAGGCGCAAGACAAATTCGTGCTTCCTTTCCTAGTGCCCTTAGTATTTTTATTTTACCGCCTTCTTTTGATGAATTAGAGAAACGGATACGCTCTCGCGCTCAAGATTCTGAAGAAGCGATCGCTCGTCGTTTACTCCGCGCCCAAGAAGAAATTAAAGCCGCAGATGAATTTGATATTCAAATCGTTAATGACGATTTTGAAACTGCTTTAAATGATATTGAAATGGTTTTGTTTAAATAAGTTAGGAGTTAGGAGTTAGAAGTTATGAATTGAAACTCCTAACTCCTAATTCCTAACTCCTCATTTCTAAATTAACCAAATAAACCTTGAATTACTCCCAGGTTGCTAGTCAAAAAGTAAGCAACTACTGCACCACCAATACCACCAATTAAGAAAGAACTGGCAAAGTTGTTCCAGCTTTCTTTAGAGTTAAAAGCATCTATTGGAGGGTTGGGTACAGTAACACTGGCAAGGGCTTTTGGAGGATTGCTATTTGCGTACAGGGTTAGTCCTGCGGTAAGAATAACAATCAATCCAAAGGTTGCCAATAACCCAGCTAAGTTGGCATTATCTGTATCTCGCAGTGGGCCTAATTTAGCAAAGGGGCCAAATATCCAGTAACCATGAGCCATACCAACTTCTAGCCCGCGTCTGGAAGGAGTTATACCAGCACGATAAGCTGGCAAATTGTTAATGAACCACTTGCTTAAGGGAGAAGCATTAATCGGGGTTTCTAGATTACCCAGCTGCGGATCGCGGAATGCGGGAAAAACAACTTCCCGATTTCTCGGATCGCTAGGGAGATTTTTGGATGCATCTACTGCTTGTGCCATATTTTATGTTCGCCTCTAAATTAGAATGGTGGCATTTTTATATTAATAATAATTGCGGCTAAAGATGTTTTTTGTGTAGGAAGTTTAGAAAAATTAATTTAGCTGCTTTCAAAACTTTGAAACTCGCAAGCTGGTTTCAACATCACGAGTTTCAAAGGACTACTTTGTTAGTAGTTTAGTTAGTAGTTACTAGTTAATTGCCAACTAACGGCTAACAAATTTTTAAATTCTGTCTTCAAGTTATGGTAATGGGTGGAAAAGTAGGTCAGGAAACCAGTAGTTAACTAAAATCAATAAGACGGCTGTAAAAGACAAATTGACAAAAAGTAAAACTGGTCCCAAAGATAGATACTTAACGAAGTATTTCTGCTGCATGAATTATTCTCCCAAATAAATCAAAAGTTGCGATCAGGGTTAGCGTGGCGAAACCGGAATTTCTGTATCTTTAGCTGTTAATTCGCCAGACAGAAATTCTTTTATGGCTGATACAGGCCAAGCAAAGCCCGACAGCATAATTGGTAGCGCCAAAGGAACTTCAATCATTACTTCTCTCATTTCCACGCTGCCACCCTCTTTCTTGTTCGCTTGGAGGTAGGCACGACCTACCCAACCAATCCAACCAGCAATATAGAGGAACAGAATACTAGGGATCAAGAAGTCACCAGCATGATCTAGACGACCATCAACAATCAAGTGGGGGTAACCTTCAGGGCCACACAGCTCTTGAGAATAACGCTCAAATCGCTTTATCCCTGATTGGGGGTCAGAGGTGGTATTACGGGCATTAGCAGCTAGCTGTTGAAAAGCGGGATTGTCACTGCACGGTGTCAAATTAGCCCCTAGAGCTTTTGCTGGGGAGGTAAAATTGAACCAAAGACAAATCGCTAACATCAAAGCAAACAATCGTCGCATAGAGTTGTTTCCTTTTATTACAAAACAGAAAGTTGATTGTACAAAACGAAGCGGCTTGTACACTTGTTTATTTGCATAACTAGGAAGTCATCATACTCTTGGGTGGGAACCGAGTAAAGTTTAAGTAAATAAAAGTTAAAGCTTCTCAACCAAAATGAGTGCTGAGTCCTGTTAGCAAATAGCTATGGTTTAGCCTGTAACGAGTGCTGAGTATAATAATTGTTGTTGTAGGGTAGTAAGGAAGCAAGATTTTCTCTCTATTATTCCAGATTCCAGACTCAGTACTGATTACTCTCAATGACAACCGTTTTAGCAATAGAAACCAGTTGTGATGAAACTGCCGTCGCAATTGTTAACAATCGTAAAGTTTGCAGTAGTATTGTATCCTCACAAATTCCAGTCCATCAGCAGTATGGGGGGGTAGTGCCGGAAGTAGCGTCTCGGCAGCACTTAGAAACGATAAATGTTGCGATCGCACAAGCCCTAGAGGAAGCCCAACTAGACTGGGATAAAATTGACGCAATTGCCGCTACTTGTGCCCCTGGACTCGTAGGAGCGTTGTTAGTTGGGTTAACTGCTGCTAAAACCCTGGCGATGATACACAACAAGCCATTTTTGGGAGTTCATCACCTTGAAGGTCACATTTACGCAACTTATTTGAGCGAACCAAGTTTAAACCCCCCTTTCTTGAGTTTATTAGTTTCTGGCGGACATACAAGCTTGATTTATGTCAAAGATTGTGGTAGTTACGAAACGCTGGGACAAACGCGTGATGATGCTGCGGGTGAAGCCTTTGATAAAGTGGCGCGATTGTTAAAGCTGGGTTATCCGGGCGGCCCGGTGATTGACAAATTGGCGCAACAGGGGAATCCCCAAGCCTTTGCTCTACCAGAAGGAAAAGTTTCTTTACCTGGTGGGGGCTTCCATCGTTATGATGCGAGTTTTAGTGGGTTAAAAACGGCTGTATTGCGTTTAGTGCAGCAGTTAGAGAAAGATGGTGGACAACTACCAGTGGCAGATGTAGCAGCTAGCTTTCAGGAAACCGTAGCGCGATCGCTAACCAAAAGAGCGATCGCCTGTGCCTTAGACTATGGTCTAGACACAATTGCTATTGGTGGCGGTGTAGCAGCTAATAGCGGATTGAGAAAAAATCTCCAAGCCGCCGCCGTTGAACATAACCTACGCGTTTTATTCCCACCTCTAAAATTCTGTACCGATAACGCCGCCATGATCGGCTGTGCCGCCGCCGAACATCTCTCTCGTGGTCATACATCTCCTCTCACACTAGGCGTTGAGTCTAGGTTAGCTCTTACCCAAGTGATGAAGTTATATCACCCTATTGAGTAGTCATTAGTGAACAGAGAAGAACTTTCTGTTTGCTCCAATGCCCAATGCCCAATGACTAATGACTATTAACAATCGACCGGATGTGATCAGCCACAGCATCCGGCTGTTCCAACATCGTCAGGTGTCCGCAATCAGGAATTTCCAAAACATTGTCACCACAATATTGGAACAGTCTGTGAAAGCTAGCTAAATGGCGCACATACTTAGGTTCCATAACTTTATCTTCGGCACCAGCCAAAAAATAAACTGGCTGCTTCAATTGGGATACTAGCTCAGGTAAACGATTGATTTCTTCCTCAGTTGTGGAGTCTAACAGAGTTCTTAGAGCTGCTTCCGGGTCAGCTACAACAAAATCAATCAGCCGCTGACGTGCCCAATGGCGCTCCAAAGGACGAACTACACTGGCTCTGGTAAACAGCAGATCAATCAAAGGCACTTGGGACAGCCAACGCGGGCGGACTTGCAAAAATTTCTGACCCGCCGAGCGAAACTGCTCAAAGGCTTCTTTGAGGTAAATACCACCGCCAGCGTTGATACAGATAACTCCCATAACACACTCAGGTATTTGATCTGCTCCCCAAAGAGCGATCGTGCCTCCCAAAGAGTGACCAATTAGCCAAGCACTGGTAATATTCAGCTGTTTCAGAAGAATTGCTAAATCCTTAGCATAGGCAACAGGAGTATAAAGAGAATCGATTGGTGATCCAAGTGCATTACTGGAGATGGGCGTCAGGCTTAGAGACGTTTCTGCTCGACTAACATCGGTTTTTACCTGGGACTGGGATTCACCAAAACCCCGCAAATCATAGGAAAGGCATTGAAAATCATCCGAGAGGCGGGAAATCACAGGTTGCCAATATCCACGGCTATTGAGCCAACCGTGGATAAATACTAAAGCATGGGGGCAGGAGGTGGGAGCCGTTAGCTCGTATGCGTGTGGAACGCCCAAGATTTCGATAGTTGCCATACTTATATCGTACCCCTAAGAATGGGTGCGGCTAAATACGGAGTCTGAATTAGGAGTTAGGAGTTATTGACTGTTAACTGTTAACCGTCAACGGCCTAAAAAGGCGTCTATCATACCATTTCTAGGAAAGAAAGAGTTTTTCCGATGCCTTTTTATAACTTTTTTCATTTATCCAACAACCTCTGTCGTACCCCTTCAGCAATTTTGTGACCCAGATATTCAGGAATAAGGCTTTCATTGGGACCTAACAGGTAGAGAATTAGTCGTGTACGTCCGCGCCAAACCAGTAAATTGGCATTGACTACTAGAAGGTCTTCCTGCCAGATGGCGTACATCACCTTATAGAATAATCCTGGTTGATTATCGGCTTCAATCACTAAGGCAGGGAGATGAAAAACCGGATCGACATAAAACTCAGTTTGTACCTGCTCTAAGCCCGTGTCAAGATTGAATTCTACTGCCAGCATCTCTTCTACTTCAAACCGACCTCCTAAAGCCTCACGAATGGCGCGACAGACATTTTCTGCGGTTTTCTCGGTCAAGGCTTTACTACCACGAGACACCAAAAGTTTGATAAAAACTAACATTGGCGGACGGATCTGACCGTATAGACTCAGACCGTGAATAGTCAACCCATAAGCTGCTAGTACGCCAAAAATATCACTGAGGAGAAAAGACTGGTTACGGTAAGCAAAATGCAGGGCACTTTTGCTACCTTCCGGTTTTAGCTCAATAACAGCGCGTCTAGTTTTATAGAGACGGTAGGCTAGCCGTAAATTTTGCAGTTGAATCTCACTGCTGACAAATTGCTCATAAAACTGGGGAAACGCTCGGTTAAAGCGCTTAAGGAGTTCTAGTGTCGAAGTTTTTAAACCAGAAGCCATTGTTAAGGGTAAGACTCGCTTGCTTTCATCACCTGGGGACTGGGGAATGGGGACTGGGAAAGAATTTTTCCAAATACCCAATCTCTTGTATATAAATCACTCCTAAACTAACTTGCATTTAAGCTCTATACGAGCAATTGCCAGTATTAGGTTTTTCCATTTTGAATTTTGAATTATTTATATCCTTACCCTTTTGGTGAAATTCTCCTAGCCTTTACAACAAAATGCTAAAGTTGAAAATGATTGGTGTGAAACACGCTCTAACTAGCTGTTACCATTGCAAATCCCGAAAACAACCGAAAAACTTTGAGTGTAAAGGGTAGTAAATGGACATAGCTATGTTAAACGTAAATCAACACTCCTGAGAGTGGAAACCAATTCAGTTATACTACCCGAACCACGCTGGCATGGGTTTTTGGAAAACTTGGTTTAGTACTCCTGAATCTGTAGCGACAACTAGGACAACCTCCTTTGAAGAACATACGGTGAATGCTTCGGGTAACTCCAACCCCAGCAGCATTAGCGAAGCTTCTTCAAAGGAAACTCGCATCGTCTTCAGTACGGAGCGAGATATTGACCTGTATGAGCTAGAAGAACTCTGTGATGCAGTTGGTTGGTCGCGTCGTCCTCTAAGAAAAGTGAAAAAAGCTATTGAGCATAGTTTTCTTGTCGCCTCAATGTGGCAGGTGAGAGGAAACCAAAAGCGGCTCATTGGTTTTGCCCGCGCTACCTCAGATCACGCGTTTAATGCCACTATTTGGGATGTGGTGGTTCACCCAGACTTTCAAAGTCAAGGGCTGGGTAAGGCACTAATGAAATACGTTCTCAAAAAACTTAGAAGTGAAGAAATTAGTAATGTCACTCTCTTCGCCGACCCCCATGTTGTAGATTTCTACCGAACTATGGGGTTTATGGCTGATCCAGAAGGCATTAAAGGTATGTTCTGGTATCCTCACTAGCGCTTAATCAAAATAAAACCCGATTTGCACAAGAAAATCAGGTCAAATGGTGAAAATCTATTATTTTGATGTAGTTATGCTTTTTTTCTGCCGACGAAGGCGCAAGTATAATTATCTTGTAAAACTAAGTCGGCAAAAAACCCTTATCATAACAATGTAATCTATCTTGTCTTTGGCAAAGGATAAAAAGATTAGGCATAAGCCGTCTGATGTGATATAGTTACCTTAATGCTTTTGATAAAGCACGATCGCTTTGATGGGGAATTAAAACCAAACCCCAAAAAGTAGATAAGTCTAAACGGGATGTAGCGCAGCTTGGTAGCGCGCCTGCTTTGGGAGCAGGATGCCGCAGGTTCAAATCCTGTCATCCCGATTTAAGTAATATGTTTAACGTCTAAGGCGATTGGCTAGAGTTCTGTTGCTAAAATGTGCAATTTATGTACATTTTTACGGATAAAAACAAATTGCCTGTTATAGTTTTGGGTTAGCTGTTGAAGCCTAACAGGCAAATTTTATCTTTAAGCAGTAATATATTTCTGACACTAAGCTTTGTATAGATTTGAGAAGATATTAAAGCAAGAGCGATGGAACGATTGATTAAGTAATCCCGTCACCCGATATTAGAGAAAGCCGATAAAATGGCATTTATCATCTCCAAGATCGAGAAACAGAGAAACTTTTCACTGTTTGAAAAGACGTATAATAGGCATCTACAGCATTTCCTAGTGAATAGCTAAACGAAATCGAGAAAAACACAACTTTAGGACAGTCAATTTTTCAAAACGCTAGCTACTATAGCAACCCTAAATAGTTGTGGAATATAGATTTTGACCGTTGACCATCTGGGTTCGGCAGTCCCTATTTGTTCGAACAACAAGACCGGACTGCCTCACGCTTAACACTCAACCTCAACGCGTACAATGAATTTTTTACAATTGAAATAGATTGCTATATAACTAAAGCTAGTTGATGGTGTGCAAATCCAACCATTTCTTTAATTTTAAGTGGACTATTGATGCGAGGAGCAGTCATGAAATCATTTATTCGCTTGGGCGCAACATTGGGTATAGCTGGCAGTGTATTTTTAACAGGGCTTTCAGGAATAGGCAATCTACCAGGAATAGGCAACTTAGAGGCGATCGCATTGCCACAAGATCAGGTAGTGAAAAAGCTCCAAGAAGTACCTGTATTCACGCTCACCAATCCCAAAGGCGAATTTGTAGTTCTTTCAAGGAACAACGAATCTAAGCCAATCTCTCAAGTCGGATTTTTTATTAGCAAACAAGATGCTCAAAAATTCCTTGACAATCGGCTTAAGAAAGAAAACCCTCAGTTGGCAAGCACCCTACAGGTAAGACCTTTGTCCTTGGCAGACTACTATAAAATAGTCCAAGAAGGCAAAAAGAAATCAGACTCTGTAATTTATACTTTAGTACCGACGCAAACACAGGTAGCTTCAGCAACAAGTATGCTGAATCAAAATGGTAAAAAAGGGGAGCAATTTAATGGTATTCCCTTATTTGTACCCAAATTTAAGAAAGATAATAGCTATTTGACGATTCCTGTCCCCAACGGCAAAGAGCGGTATATCCCTTTCTTCTTTGAGAAAGAGCAAGCAACGGCTCTGTTAGAGGAATTCAAAAAAGCCGTGCCAAAGGAAGCAGCCAACACCGAAATTCAGGTGGTGGATTTGTATGGTGTTTTGGAGGCTCTCAATAGCAGTACCGATCCTAGTATAAATAAAATTGTTTTGTATCCATCGCGGGAGTCGATCAATTTTATTCGCTCGCTTGCACCGAATCGATCTCCATCTGCCAAGCCTGCTGCTGCGCCCGCTGCTCCAAAAAAATAACGGTTATGCAATCTTAAGGTTGAGGCATGGGGGAGAAGCATCTGATATCTGGTTTACAACTTTGGCAGTGGCGCAATACTGCTCATCAAGCAGCGATCGCTACTGATGTCCCGCCTGCCGAGGTAGATTGGTTGCTGCTCGAAGTTACTGGGTTAGACCGCTTGGCACTGCGTTTGGAGTCTTATAAAAACTGGCCCCAAATTCAGCTGCAATTGCCGCTAGAAGAGTTAGACCATCTGTGGCAGAGGCGATTAAATGACCGCTTACCAGTTCAGTATATTGCCGGAGTTACACCTTGGCGTAACTTTCAAATTGCAGTGTCAAGTGCGGTTTTGATTCCCAGACCAGAGACAGAATACTTAATTGATTTAGCTTTAGCATCTGCTACTAATGCTTCAGGACACTGGGCTGACTTAGGTACTGGGAGTGGAGCGATCGCTTTGGGATTAGCAGATATCTTGCCAAAAGCAACAATTCATGCAGTGGATTATAGTCTAGAAGCTCTAGCGATCGCTCAAGCCAACGCCCATAATTTAGGTTTTGCTGACCGGATTAAATTTTATCAAGGTTCTTGGTGGGAGCCACTGACATTTCTCAAAGGTCAATTCAGTGGTATGGTGTCCAATCCCCCTTACATACCCACCAGTACCTTACCTACCCTGCAACTAGAAGTAGTTAACCATGAACCACATCTAGCTTTGGATGGTGGCACTGATGGTTTAGATTGCATTCGCCATTTGATAGAAATTTCTCCCAGCTATTTGCAACCTGGTGGCGTGTGGTTAATTGAGATGATGGCAGGACAGGCGGATGCAGTGCGAGAACTTTTGCAAAATCAAGGTAGCTATTGTAAAATTCAAATTCACCCTGATTTAGCTGGAATTGAACGCTTTGCCCTTGCTTATAAAAGTTAGGAAATAGGGCATGGAGCATTGGGCATGGGGCATAGCGCATAGGAAAAATGCTCCATGCCCAAACCTATAAAAATGACACAAGTTTCTTTAACAAATCTAATAGCTGGCGCACGGGCTGGTCTTTTAGTGAGCTTTCCTACGGATACTGTTCCTGCACTTGCAGCTATACCGGAAAAAGCAGCATTAATTTTTGCGGCGAAGCAACGCAGTCAAGACAAACCTTTGATTTTGATGGCTGCTAGTGCTGAAGATTTATGGCTGTATGTTAAAGGTGATGAGAACGAGTATAAAGTTTGGCAAGAATTAGCAGATAAATATTGGCCAGGAGGGCTGACATTAGTTTTGCCAGCTTCAAATCGCGTGCCAAGAGTTATGAATCCCATTGACCCAACAACAATTGGTATTCGAGTCCCAAACAGTGCGATCGCTCAAACTATTTTGGCGCAAACAGGCCCCCTTGCTACTACTAGCGCCAATTTTTCTGGTCAGCCGCCTTTGCAAACGATAGCAGAAATTGAAGCTCAGTTTCCCAACGTTCTGATAGCAACAACAGAATACCAAAGTGAAATGCCGGGGCTGGGTATACCTTCCACCGTTGCTAAATGGACAGGAATAAATTGGCAGATTTTACGGCAAGGTGCGATCAAGTTAGATATTTCGAGTGATAACCAAATATAGGTCGCTATAATGTTGTTTTCCTGATTTTAACAACAGAGAAATTTGTAACTTTAGTTTGCGCTGTTGTGCTCAATTAACAAGTTAATAATTGCCAAATTATGAATTGGAGCAACTGGATATATCTAGGAGCAGGAATAACACTAGGTATTATTTTTCGTCAGTTATTTACGCTATGGCTACGCCCGCCGCAGGTATCGTCAAATGTTTCATCTAGCTCATCTCCAGTAGCGCCATTAGATCAAGAAGATATGCCACCAATATCGCAACAGCTACAGCAAACGCAGCTGGCATACCAAATGGCAAGGGAAATGAGTCAGTTTAAAGCTGGTTTTTTGGCGCGGACTACACATGAATTGCGATCGCCCCTCAGTGGTTTGATCGGCTTGCATCAGTTAATTTTGTCGGATTTGTGTGAAGACCCTGCTGAAGAGCGAGAATTTATTGCCCAAGCTAACGAGCGAACGCTGAAGCTACTCAAGCTGATGGATGAAATTCTTAACGTTGCTAGAACTGAACACGGTACTAATAAATTAGATATTCAGCCCAGACCGTTAGCTCAAGTTTTGCAAGAGGTTCATAACTTAACTTATATGCTGGCGGCCAATCGCAATTTTCCCTTGCAATTATTACCCGCCGACCCAGAAATTTATGTTTTGGCAGATTACCTCTGGCTCCGCCAAATATTGATAAGTTTAATAGACACTGCCATTACTCAAATGGAAGAAGGCAGTATCTGTATTTCTACTGGCACTGTGCCTACAAGTAATTTTGTAAACATTTGGTTGGATGTACCAACCCATGCCATAACCTGGAGCGAACCGATTGATTTGATCAAATCTGAAGATCAGCCGACCCAGATTGATCAAGGAAAAGCTGCTCTTTCCCCAGGAATGAGGCTATTAATCAATCAGACTCTGGTGGAAGTTATGGGAGGAAAGTTAGAAATTCTGCCCTCGACGATTGCGAAAGAAACATCTCAGCAGTTTAGCAGACTACAAATTTCTATCCCCCTAGTGATTCCTGAAGCTGAACTTCTGTAGCGGGAACGAAAGCAGGGTTATTTAGGTTGTGTAGTACCATTGTAGTGTTTGTATTGGGTTGAAAACCAATCTTTTCGTAGAACCCCTGCTGGTGAGTAGTCATGAGGTAAACGCGCTCAACCCTCCTCATCCGGGGATGACTCAAAACGGTTTCTACTAACTTGCTTCCCAACCCACTACTTTGATACTCTGGATGAATCACAACATCCCAAATTGTGGCGCGATATATACCATCAGATGTTGCTCTAGCAAAGCCAATGAGTCGATCGCGATCGGAGACGGAAATCACTGGCTCACTGTTGGCAATAGCTATACCTAAATCTTCGATATTGCGACCTTTTGCCCAGAAAGCTGAAACATTTAATAGTTCTTGGAGTTGATAAAGGTCAATTTCAGATTTGCGTAGGCATAGCCCGTCGTAGACATCGCCTTTGGCGCAGCAAAGATGTTCGTTAAATTGAATCTGAGACTCGTTCATTTATGGCATCCACCTTTAGCACTAGCACTATCTTTGTATAGTTAAGTCATATTTTGCTAGAAATTGCTGTACGTATATATGCAATGAGAAAGAAAGTTTAATGACAAACCCACTTCCATAGAGGATGAGTTGGCCCCTGCTGACGTATCCGATACACTTGTTTTTCTAAACGTTGTTTTTCCTGCTCTGGTATTCCAAGTAAGATATTCCGACTTTGCCAAACTAAAACAGCAGCAGTCATCCCAATACAAAACGCTAAACCGAAGGTAGACAGTGGATGATAGAAAAGTCCATATCGCACCGCTACCCAGGTAAAATATTGCTGCCAAAGAGAAATTTCTGCACGTAGACCCCACAAACTAACAGGTGCAATGGTGAGCCATAAACAACCCACAAATAGCCACCTGCCATATATTGTCAGCTTGTGCAATTTTTGTACTTGTTGAGCAAAGGATGGGTCAGTTCTTGACGATTGTTCGGATTGATCCATAGGCTGTGGGAAGGTGGGGGATGAGCAAGATGAAAGGAATGAGGGGGAAAAGGAGAATAACCTATACCCAATACTCAATACCCAATGACTAATGATTAGTTACCAGCAGATGTATCAATCGACTCACCACTGACTGCTACGCTTGTTTGACCGTTGCGCTCTCGCCACAAAGTTAGAAGAGTACTGGCGATGAAAATACTTGAATAAGCCCCCGCTGTAAAGCCAATAATTAGAGCTAAAGCAAAGTTTTTCAGAGTTTCGCCGCCAAACAAAAAGATAGCAAACAATGACAGCATTGTAGCAAAGGTCGTGTTGATAGACCTTGTTAAGGTTTGGTTTACTGCATCATCCACAATATCAGCAATTGGTCGATTGGGATTTATTTGCAGCGTCTCACGAATGCGATCGTAAATCACTACAGTATCGTTAACTGAGAAACCTGTAATTGTCAGCAGGGCAACGATGAAGAGACTATCTACTTCAGTACCCAGTACCAGACCTAAAATCGAAAACATCCCTGCTGTAACCAAGACATCATGAAGTAGAGCAACGATCGCAAACACTGCATAATCTAACTGGAACCGGAAGGTCAAGTAGATTATGATGCCTGCAAAGGAAACTATTAAAGCTATTACCCCAGACCTAAACAGCTCTGCCCCTAGAGTAGGGCCAACCGTGTCAAATTGATTTTTTTGCTCGTCAAAAGTACCGACTTTTTCAGTTAAGGCATTTTGCAAATTGGTACGCTGTTCGCGATCTAAGTTTTTTGTGCGAATCAATATACCATTTTCTGCACCAGTACCTTTGTCAGCAACAATTTGGATGCTGCTATCACCCAACCCCTGTGCTTTAGCTACTTCCCGAACGACATTGATATCAATTGGCTGGTCGCAGTTACCGGGTTTGGTACAATCTCGTTCAAACTGTAATCGTGTACCACCGACAAAATCCAAACTGGGACGTAGGGGTGCTTTGATGTTCGGGTTTTGCCAAGAAATCACCATTGAGATGATACCAGCCAGAATGAAGGCACTAGAAATAGCCCACCAAAGCGATCGCGATTTGTTAATACTTAGTTTCATTGAGCCACCTCTGCCTTATTTGATGCTGGCAGGTTCGGACAGAAATATTCTGGTTTCCGCAGTGCAGGAATTGTATATGCTAAAAACATGAAGGTACGACTACAAGTAATGGCGCTAAACATACTCACTGCTACGCCCAAACCTAAAGTTAGGGCAAAGCCTTTCACCAAACCAGCCCCTAGCCAGAATAGTGCAGCACAGGCAATGACTGTGGTAACATTACCGTCCAAAATACTAGAAAAGGCCCGGTAAAAGCCAGATTCTATGGAACGATACAGGGATTTGCCCGCTTGCAATTCTTCCCGCGTCCGCTCAAAAATCAGTACATTTGCATCCACCGCCATCCCAATACTGAGGATAAAACCGGCAATTCCTGGCAGAGTTAGGGTGACACCCAACAAAGCAAAGGTAGCCCAGGTCAGCAGGGCGTAAATCAATAGAGCTATATCGGCAATCAGACCTGGTAGTCTATAATACACCACCATAAATATTAACACTAGAGTCAGACCACCGATACCAGCGTAGATACTGCTAGTGATGCTGTCTTTACCCAAGGTTGCCCCAACAGTGCGAATTTCTGCAATTTCTACCGGTACGGGTAATGCCCCACCGCGTAACTGCACAGCTAAGTCATTGGCTTGCTGCGCGGTAAACCGTCCTGTAATTACGGCAGAGCCACCAGTAATACCAGTAGCAGCAAATTCTATACCCACAGTAGGAGCGCTGATCACTTCATTGTCTAAAAAGACACCAATGCTCCGCCCAGTACCGGCAAGATTTTTCGTCAAATTGGCAAACAGTTCACCACCCTTTTGATCGAAGCGAATGGCAACATTCCAATTGTCACCTTGAGTGGGTTCACCAGAGGCATCCTTGAGGTATTTGCCAATTAACGGTGGATTGGTGCTTTCAAACAATTCAGCGATCGCTTGATTATTTTTCTGTAAGTCTTCTTGATTTTTGACAATTGCTGCTTTGTCAGTACTCTTTCTCAACTCTTCTTGCTTGGCTTTTAATTCGGCTCTAGATGCTTGAAAAGCAAACAGTTGAGTTTCTGTATTCGGCTTTTGGGTGCGAAATTCTAACTGCGCTGTACCCCCTAGCACTCGTTCAGCCTGCTCTGGATCATTGACTCCTGGTAGTTGCACCAATATTTTATCTGCGCCGACTGTTTGGATCACTGGCTCAGAAACACCCAGACCATTAATCCGACCTTCAACAACTTTCTTTACACCTTCCAATTCTCGTTCGGTGATTGTGGGAACTTCCGCAGATGGTTTCACCTGAATTGTTAGCTGTGAGCCTCCGCGCAAGTCCAGCCCCAAGGGGATTGGAATTGTGACAATCACCGTAATCGCGGCGATTATCAGGACTAAAATCAAAATTAATAGCGATCGCTGTCTTTGCATACCATAACTCGCAACTGACAAAGGCTATAATAGCGCTCTTTTATGGAGTTATGAGCAAGTAATGGGTGCTGGGGATCAGGGATTAGGGATTGGGGTACGGGTTATTCTCCTTGTACCCAGTCCCCACTTCCCAGTGCCTAGACTCGCAACGCTACCATTTTTTCCACAGCTTCCACGATTTGCTCTGGTTGGATGATTGTTAATCGTTCCAGATTGCCGTTGTAAGGTGTGGGGATATCTTGGGAAGAAAGCCGCAATACTGGCGCATCCAATTCATCAAATAAGCGATCGTTTATTGAAGCAATGACTTCTGCTCCAATACCCGCAGTTCGCATGGATTCTTCCACCACAATGACTTTATGAGTTTTACGTACTGATGCACCAATGGTATCAAAATCTAATGGTTTGAGAGATATTAAATCGATAACTTCTGGATCATATCCTTGTTTTTCAAGAGTTTTTACCGCTTGTAGCACATGATGCCGCATTCTGGAATAAGTAATAATTGTGACATCTTTACCCTCACGCACCATTTCTGCTTTATCCAGAGGTAGCAAATATTCTTCTTCTGGTAAATCTTCTTTTAAGTTGTAAAGTAAAACGTGTTCGAAAAACAACACAGGATTATCATCGCGGATAGCAGATTTTAGTAGTCCTTTAGCGTTTCTTGGTGTGGAGCAAGCAACAATTTTCAACCCTGGCACAGCTTGAAAGTAGGTTTCTAGTCGCTGGGAATGTTCTGCGCCTAGCTGCCGCCCGACACCCCCAGGACCGCGAATCACCATCGGAATTTTAAAGTTACCACCAGAGGTATAGCGCAGCATCCCGGCGTTGTTTGATATTTGGTTGAAGGCGAGCAGCAAAAAGCCCATATTCATCCCTTCGATTATGGGGCGCAAGCCAGTCATGGCTGCTCCCACTGCCATGCCAGTAAAGCTATTTTCGGCAATGGGTGTGTCTAGAATGCGGAGTTCGCCATATTTTTGGTACAGGTCTTTGGTAACTTTGTAGGAACCGCCGTAGTGTCCTACGTCTTCACCGAGAACGAATACGCTAGAATCACGCGCCATTTCTTCATCAATGGCTTCCCGTAAGGCGTTGAAGAATAATGTTTCTGCCATTTAGACCTTTTAGTACGATTATGGTTTTAGAATTTTATCGTGCTGCTGTCGCAAATACGGTGAGCGATCGCACTAGTTAGAGATTAGCTTGTTTAAACCAACCGCCCAACCATACATAGAGCAGCTATTTAATTTAAATTTTAGAGGTTTTATATGCGATCGCCTTCCACTTTGGCAAAAGTGGCTGATTAGTTTATGTAATAGAACTTAGACTCAATGTATAAAATACACTTAAATCTTATAGGGCAACTATCTTACTACCCTATAATGGATGGCGCTTGTTGAGATATTGAGCGATCGCTTTCTTACGGTTTGAGTGTTCCGATAAATCTATTGGTGCATCTTATAGTTTGATTTTATTGCACTTACAAAGAATCTCACGCCCAAACACTAAAACACAACTTTGTGTCTGAAGTGCCTCTGCGTGAGATTTCCCACTAAATTAGTTTCAATATGCCTAGCCTACTTTAACCATCGCGCTGCATCTTTAGCATGATAAGTCAAAATCAAGTCTGCACCAGCCCGTTTAAACCCAGTTAAAGTTTCCATAACCACCCGCTCCTCATCAATCCAACCATTGAGAGAAGCAGCTTTCACCATCGAATACTCACCAGAAACATTGTAAGCCGCAACTGGTAAGTTACTTGCTTCCTTCACCCGCCAGATAATATCCATGTATGCCAAGGCTGGTTTAACCATGAGCATATCAGCACCTTCGGCGATATCCAATTCAATCTCTTTAATTGCTTCGCGGGCGTTACCTGGGTCCATTTGGTAAGTCCTTCTGTCCCCAAATTGCGGTGTAGAGTCTGCTGCATCCCGAAATGGGCCATAGTAACCCGAAGCATACTTAGCAGCATAAGACAAAATTGGCGTATCTTGAAATCCGGCTTCATCCAAACCTACACGAATTGCTTGGACAAACCCATCCATCATTCCCGAAGGCGCAATGATATCAGCACCGGCTTTCGCTTGAGAAACCGCCGTTTTCTTCAACAATTCCAAAGTTGGGTCATTTAAAACTCGTCCTGTTAAATCACCAACTTGTAAATAACCACAATGACCGTGACTGGTGTACTCACATAAACAAGTATCAGCAATTACAATCAAATCTGGCACTGCTGCTTTTACCGCAGTTGCTGCTTTTTGGACAATTCCGCAATCATGCCAAGCGCCGGTGGCATCCACATCTTTATCAGCCGGAATACCAAATAAAATAATAGAAGGAATTCCTAAGTCATAAACTTCTTTTGCTTCTTCAACAATTTTATCTACCGAAAGTTGGTAGACTCCGGGCATTGATTTAACTTCGTTAGCAATTCCCTCACCCGGTACAGCAAATAATGGGTAAATTAAATCGCTGGTTGTCAAAACAGTTTCACGAACCATCCGGCGCAGTTGAGGCTGAGTACGCAGACGACGGGGGCGATGTATAGGAAACATAAAATTTTATAAAGAAAAACAACGCTAATGGACACAAAACAAAGCGTCACAAAAGCAGGCTAAAATTTTCCTGCCATCGGACAGACTACAAACAGTGCTTAACTGTCCTTTGCCCTACTCTTAATCAAGTTGTAGGGCAATTTTGTATTCTACAGCTTGGTTGCGCCTATCCGACGGGCTGGAAAAGAAACAACATAGTAAGCGATTCAAAATTCCAAGTCCAAAATGGTAATACCCCCTCTTGGCAAAACCCGGGCGATTGGTTGTGTGCAAACTCAAGGCATAACAGCTTAATAAAAAATAACTGACAATCACCAATGCCCCATGCCCAATGATAATTGGTGCTAGAAAACTCGGAAAATATAGGGATAACGGAAGGGTACATCAGGATTGCTGAGAACTTTGATGAGCGCCCAAATTGTTAATCCCCAGTGCAATAAATACCCGATACCTGCTAGTGGCCCCAGCACTAATAGAGGTAACACTAACCAACCGAATAGAAAAAATAGCGCTGCTAGAATTCCTCCATAAAGCCAGACATTAAAGTGGAAATTGATGGATTCTTTAGCGTTTTCTTTAACAACAGGATCATCAGATACAAATAGTATGGCAATAGGTATACCTACAGATACCAGCGTTGTGCTAAGGAAAATGGCTCCATGCGATAAGCCAGATAGAAGCTTTCGCTTGTCTGTGTCGTACATTTCTTTCTCCTATTAGTTAGATTGTTGGTTATATTACGACCCTATCACGAGCATCGTTGTCTTAAGATTAAAAGACTTGCCAGAGTAGAAAAAATTAAGTTAGCTAACAAACAAATACACTTATGTCTACTGAACTTCAGTCTGAACTTATTCAAGCAGTTGAACTTCGCCGCAACTTTGCGATTATTTCTCACCCGGATGCGGGTAAAACTACACTAACAGAAAAACTACTCCTATACGGAGGTGCAATTCACGAAGCTGGCGCGGTTAAGGCGCGACGGGCACAGCGTAAGGCTACGTCTGACTGGATGGCGATGGAACAACAACGGGGCATTTCCATTACCTCTACGGTATTACAATTTGAATACCGCGACTGTCAAATAAATTTATTAGACACGCCCGGACACCAAGATTTCAGTGAAGATACTTATCGCACCCTTGCTGCCGCCGATAATGCAGTGATGTTGGTTGATGCAGCAAAAGGTTTGGAACCCCAAACCCGCAAATTGTTTGAAGTGTGTAAGTTGCGGGGTATTCCGATTTTTACATTTATCAACAAGCTGGATCGCCCAGGAAGGGAACCTCTAGAACTGTTGGATGAAATCGAGCAAGAATTGGGATTGCAAACCTATGCAGTCAACTGGCCAATTGGTATGGGCGATCGCTTTAAAGGTATCTTTGATCGGCATCAGCAACAAATTCACTTGTTTGAACGCAGCGCCCACGGCAGCCGAGAGGCCCGTGATACCATAGTCGAGTTAGGTGATCCGAGAATAGAAGAACAGCTAGAACAAAGCCTGTATCACCAACTGAAAAATGATCTGGAACTGTTAGAAGGAGTTGGGCCAGAGTTAGATTTGCAGCTGGTACACGAAGGCAAAATGACGCCTGTGTTTTTTGGTAGCGCCATGACTAACTTTGGGGTAGAGTTATTCCTCAAGTACTTCCTCGACTATGCCCTTAAACCCGGTTCTCATTACAGCAGTGTAGGCGAAGTTGCTCCTACATACCCGGAATTTTCAGGGTTTGTCTTCAAACTGCAAGCGAATATGGACCCGAAACACCGCGATCGCGTCGCATTTATCCGGGTCTGCACTGGTAAGTTTGAAAAAGATATGATGGTGAATCACGCCCGCATCGGTAAACCTATCCGTCTGTCTCGCCCGCAAAAACTTTTTGCTCAAGAGCGAGAATCGATTGATGTGGCTTATCCTGGCGATGTGATCGGTTTGAACAATCCCGGTGTTTTTGCGATCGGGGATACAATTTACACGGGACAAAAGCTCGAATATGAGGGGATTCCGTATTTTTCGCCGGAACTGTTTGCGTCTCTGAGGAATCCCAACCCCTCGAAGTCTAAACAATTCCAAAAAGGCGTCGCGGAATTGCGAGAAGAAGGTGCTGTGCAAATTATGTATTCAACTGATGAAGCCAAGCGCGATCCAATTTTGGCGGCGGTGGGTCAGTTGCAATTCGAGGTAGTGCAGTTTCGCTTACAAAACGAGTATGGTGTAGAAACCATATTAGATTTATTGCCCTATAGTGTCGCCCGTTGGGTTGAAGGTGGTTGGGAAGCATTAGAAAAAGTGGGACGGATATTCAATACCACTACAGTTAAAGACAGCATGGGACGACCAGTGTTGCTATTCCGCAACGAATGGAATTGTCAACAATTACTGGGCGACCATCCAGAGTTAAAATTAAGCGCGATCGCTCCAGTATTTTCTAGTCAACAACCAGTGGAGAAATGAACAAGAATACAGAATACAGAATCCAGAATTCAGAATTAGTCCTATAGAAGACACAACTGAATTCTGAACGGCAGTTGCTCATGGGGGAAACCCCAAAACCGCACTGCCTGCTCTTGACTCCTGGATTCTTGCTTGAGCATTCACTTGACAAGCAAAACTTGGGCGCGGTTGAGTTCCACGGCATCCGAGGTTCGCGCTTTTGCACAAACGTGGATCACATAGAAGAGATTGGAGTGCCAGAATTTGTATGCCTTCACATGCCAAATCGTCTTTGGAGGCTGGTTTAATTGCCCTCAAGCAGGGAAATTACCAAACAGCGATCGCTCAACTAGAACCTATTGCTAGCAGCCAAAGCAATGGGACTGCTAGCTTACAAGCCCAGGTTGGTTTAGTAATGGCTTATGCTCGCAGTGGCGAAGCCTCCAAAGCGATCGCTATTTCCCAAAATCTCATTGAGAGTAACAATCCGCAAGTTCAAGAGTGGGCAACACGCGCTCTCGAACACCTAACAAAACGTAAAAAACGCGATCAAGAATCAAAAAATGTAGAAACTGGATTTGTTGCTTTTGATAATTCAACTCCAGATTCTCCTCCAGTAACTTCTACATTAGAGGAACAGCCAAAAGAAAAAGATCAAGTAGTAGAACCCAAGAGCGATGACACCCCGCCGATGGTGCCACTAGCTAAACTCAAAGCTACAATAGCGACACCCCCACCGCCTCCACCACCTAGTGTCCCTCTAAGCGGTTTCATGGGTTCTGTAACCCGCACCCAAGCTAAATTATTCGGCGTTATTTATTGGCGACAAGCACAACGCGCCAAAGCATGGCAACCCCTACGGAAACCGAAATTAATTCCTTTGCGGTTGCTGACAGCAGGAACATTCATTGCCCTGTTTTGGGTGATTCGAGAAATTCTCAAGTTAGTATTTGGATTCATCAACCAGACTTTAGTTAAACTACCTTATCTGGAACCATTGCAGTTTCTATACCGCGACCCTACTCAAGTTTTGCTCATACTATTGGTGATTTTAATCGGAGTATCACCTTGGTTGCTGGATATGCTATTGGCGAACTTGTATGGTCAGCGAGAATTTCCCAAAGATGTATTGAATGCCCATAGCCGCGAAGCTGTTCGGGTACTACAACGTTGTTGCCAACAGAGGCACTGGCCGTTACCCAAACTGCGGATTTTACCAATGGCTGCACCAATTATCCTGACTTATGGTAGTTTACCACGTAATGCCAGGATTGTTGTTAGTCAAGGGCTATTAGAGCAACTAGCTGATGATGAAATCGCCGTTATTTACGCCACCCAGCTAGGGCATATTGCTCACTGGGATTTTGCTGTGATGTCTTTGTTGCTGCTGGTGACATTACCAACTTATAAGCTATATCAGCAAGTGTCGGAGTTGGGAGGCAAAATATCAGGTATTTGGCGCTGGCCGGTGACAATTTTGGCTAGTCTCTTTTATGGAGTTTGGTGTTTACTAACTGGGACTGCATTGTGGTTGTCGCAGTTACGGCTTTATTATAGCGATCGCGTCGCATCGGAAATCACTGGTAATCCCAATGCTCTGATTCGCGCTTTACTCAAAATTGCTATTGGTATTGCAGCTGATATTCAAAAACAGGAACAGACCAGTTGGCAACTAGAAAGCTTAAATCTCCTGACACCAGTCAGCCATCAACAGAGCCTTTCTTTGGGAACTATTGCCAGCAATCTATCTTTTGAATCATTTTTAAAGTGGGATACAGCCAATCCCTATCGCCGATGGTTTACGATAAATAATAGTCATCCCTTGATGGGCGATCGCATCGAACGCCTCTGCCAAATAGCCCGTCACTGGCATCTAGACACCGAACTACATTTTGCAAGCGTTCCATCAAAGGTTAGACGTCAGTCTTTCTTATTACAAATCGCTCCCTGGTTAGGAATTCCTTTAGGGGTTTTGTTTGCAGCTTTAGTTTGGCTAACTTGGCAACTAGCATTCACACTCAAGTTTTTAAATCTAAAGTGGATCTATGAAGATTGGTCTTTCATTACAGGCTGCCTTCTAATTGGCTTTAGCATCGGTACAGTAATGCGGATTAATTCTTTTTTCCCCGATATTAAACCTGCCACTGTGCAAACTGACGATTACTTACCCAACCTGTTAGCTGACCCTTCTGCCTTACCAATTGATAGCATCAGCGTGCGGCTTGTAGGTAAATTATTAGGTCGTCAAGGTACTAGCAACTCCCTAGCGCAAGATTTAATCCTTCAATCCAGCGCAGGTTTAGTAAAATTACACCACGTTTCTTGGCTAGGACAGCCAGTCAATCACCAGGATCTAATCGGTAGGCAAATTATCGTTACAGGTTGGTTCCGTCGAGGAGCAACACCTTGGATCGATATCCAAACTCTGGAAACTCAAAGTGGTAAAGCTATTCATAGCCCTCATCCCATTTGGTCTACTTTTTTGGCAGTTGCAGCACAGGCTTGGGGCGCATACGTTTTTCTCACTGGTTAGTCATTGGTCATTGTTCGTTAAGCAAGCAACGCGTAGCGTCTGTCTGCGACACGCTGCGCGAACGCTTAGGGCGCAGCCTCTCATAGAAAAGTATTGGTCATTGGTTATTTGCAAAGAACAAAGGACAACTGACAAATGACAAAACAGAATGTAAAGAAAAGTTGCAGGTTTTCTTTAAAAGTGTTACATTTATTTACACAAACAATAGCAGCCGATGTAACTTAGCGCTACAGCTTAGTTATGAATTCGGATGCTTTCCCCCGCTCCATACCTTTTTATCCTCCTAACACAGCAGGAAATTAACCAGCCAATGGCTGGTTTTTGTTTCAAAATATGCCCCCTTGAATAAAAAAATGTGTTTTATGTTACGATGCAATAATACTAACGTCGGAAATGTATGCGCTAAACTAGCTACGTAGAAAATACCGTGGTAATGTAAGGAATGGTATTAGATTCTGCGAAAAAGGCATGGAAGAAAGCGTGTACTTTAGCAGGCAATAGGCTATTAAATTTACAATTCTTAGAATTAAGGTGTTATTAGCTCACCATCTATAGTGTGGGCCTTTGGATTAAACAAGCTTGATCCCGACGAAAAACTGTATTGTTGTATAGGTTAACAGTTTCGAGCAAAAAAATTGGTTGATGGCAGTCTTGGTCAATAGCATCTATTTAATTAAAAGCCAAAGCCAAGTTATTGTTTTCTTGCCTTGCCATGTTCATTCAACTCTGGAGGTATAGTTCATGTCCATTCGCCTATATATAGGTAATTTGCCTAAAGAAGAAATAGATCGTCAGGATCTGCAAGCAGTTTTTGCAGCAGAAGGTGATGCTGTAACTACTAAATTAATTAAAGACCGTAAAACTGGCAAATGCCGTGGTTTCGGTTTTCTTACAGTTAACAACGACGAGCAAGCTGACGAAATTATTGAAAAATATAATGGTCAGATGTTCAAAGATACTCCTATTAAGCTAGAGAAGGCATTACCTCGGACAAAAGGTGATGAGGGCGAGGAGCAAGCTCCCAAACCAGTTACTGCTGCTAGTAGTACCCCCACTCCTATGCCTACTAGAGAAGGTAGCCGCCGCGAGAAAAGCTCTAAGAAGCCTCGCCGTGGCTCAGGTGGCGGCGGAGGTTCTCGTGAAAACAGCACCACAACAACCGATTCAGACGCTATTCGTCCAGATCCTCGTTGGGCTTCGGAATTAGAAAAGCTGAAGCAGATGCTAGCTGCACAAACTACGAATTAATCCTTAAGGGAGAGAAATTAAAAATTAAAAATCAGAATTTTTTTTTGATTTTTAATTTTTAATTATTGGTTATTCCCTAACTGCTTAGGTAAAAGCTAATTGCAGCTAATTTTGTAAGTGCATAGGCGCAGACCGTCGTAGGCACCCCACAGTAAAATCAAGCTATACATAAATTTCACGTATTCCATATACTTACGTAATAGCAGTAAGCTTATAGTGATACAACAGTAACTTCCATAGAGTTACTGTTAGAATTTGCTTATAAAAAAATTAAGTTTTTGTGATTAAATACATTAAAAAAGCTGACTGATAATTACTGCGATGCCTACGGCGGGCTGCGCCTACGCAGTAATTATCTAGATTTGACAGGTTATAGCTAGCTGATATGCGAAGGTGAAGCGGAGGCGCGTAGGCATAGCTCGCCGTAGGCATCGCTCTAAAGATAATCTACACTCAAAGTGATACCGATCATTTGCAGCTTCTGTTATGTCCTCAACTCTAGATTCTTTGCCACCTGCGCTCGCTAAAATTGTCCAGCGCTTTCAACGCGCCTCCGAACCGAAGCGACGCTACGAACAGCTAATCTGGTATGCTCAGAAGCTCAATGAGTTCCCAGAAGCTGATAAATTACCCGAAAATAAAGTTCCTGGTTGCGTGTCTCAAGTTTATATCACAGCAGCCTTGGATGACGGTAAGGTTGTGTTTCAGGGCGATTCCGATTCGCAATTGACCAAAGGATTAGTAGGTCTTCTGGTTGAAGGACTGCATGGACTAACGCCAAGTGAGATTGTCCAACTTACTCCAGATTTTATTCAAGAAACAGGCTTAAATGTTAGCCTGACACCTTCCCGTGCTAATGGGTTTTACAACATTTTTAAAACCATGCAAAAAAAAGCATTGGAATGTAAGTTAGATTTGCCTAGTTAAACTTGGTCATTAGTCATTAATCATTTGCAAAGGACAACTGACAAATGACAAACAACGTATAACTACCAAAATTTAGTGTCATGCCAACAAATTTATTATCTACCTCTGTTGCTACTGGCTTTGGTGGAGTAGTTCAAGAATATCTCTGGAATTGGGAAAATCAGCAATTACGCGTTGTTTACGAAACCCTTGGTAAAGGTTCACCGCTATTGCTATTACCATCTTTCAGCAGTGTTTCGACGCGTTTGGAAATGGGCGAACTTGCTAATTTACTAGCTCCCAATTTTCAAGTTGTAGCAATAGACTGGCCAGGTTTTGGTGAATCTTCTCGCCCTAGCTTGAATTACCGACCAGAAATATATCAGCAATTTCTGGAAGATTTTGTCAAAGCTATTTTTAATACTCCCATTACTGTGGTAGCGGCTGGTCATGCTGCTAGTTACGTTTTACAATTAGCCCTCAAGCAGGCTGCTTTCTCAAAGATTGTATTGTTAGCTCCTACTTGGCGTGGCCCTTTGCCGACAATGGGGGCAAGTCAGCAAATAGCTGGCATGGTGAGAGAATTGGTGCGATCGCCTATACTTGGTCAAGCTCTCTACAAACTCAACACTACCCCATCCTTCTTAAGTTTGATGTATCGCCGTCATGTATTTACTGACGCAGCTAAAATTACACCCAGTTTCATCGAGAAGAAATGGCAAACAACTCAACAACCAGGAGCGCGATTTGCGTCTGCTGCCTTTGTAACTGGTAATCTTGATGCTGTACATGAACAATCTGATTTTTTGGAACTTGTGCAGTCTTTAACCGTACCGCTCATGGTAGTAATTGGGGAATCTAGCCCCCCCAAATCACGTGAAGAAATGAATGCTTTGGTAGCCTTACCAGGAGTGAGAAGCGTTGTTATACCTGGTTCTCTGGGACTGCATGAAGAATACCCAGCAGTTGTTTTAGAAGCAGTTCAAGATTTTTTATTCTCCTCAGAAAATTAAATCCTCGTACCAAGACAGACGTAAAGAATTATTTTGCACCTTGATGTGAGATTAAAGTTAGTTCAAGCTACGAATGATTATGAGTATCATCTGCTTGTGCCGATGCTAAAGCGGTAGATAAAACCAACGGTACAACGACCAAAAAGCTGGCTGCAATAGACGCAAATGCTTGTTCTGCTTGAGTTAATTGCTTTCTCAAATCGATAGTGTTTTTTGAAATCACCACGCTAATCCATCAAAGTATAATTCTTAGATAATGATTATCATTTTAGAGATGATACTGTCAAGGTACTAACCTGCGACTTACCGCAGAGTGACGGCTTGTATGCAATATTGCCAGCCAACTTTTGAATATCTATTACTTATTGCAGATGCATAAAAATAAAATGTTTGGTGATTAAATTATGTGATTATTTTGCTGAAACCCAAAATAATAGCAAGTTCGCACAAAAATATAAAAAGATTTATCATAGGCGATAATGATTATCCATAAGGTGAGACAAGAGGAATTTAGAGTATGGTGGCTGACGTAATCAACAATTCAGTTCCCGTTACTGTTCTTACAGGCTACTTGGGAGCAGGTAAAACGACTCTACTCAATCACATCCTCACCTACGAACACGGCAAAAAAGTTGCTGTGATTGTCAATGAATTTGGGGAAGTGGGTATTGATAATCAATTGATTATCGATGCAGATGAAGAAATTTTTGAAATGAATAATGGCTGTATCTGTTGTACAGTGCGCGGGGATTTAATTCGCATCATTGGCAATTTGATGAAGCGGCGCGATAAATTTGACCATTTAGTAATTGAAACAACTGGATTAGCCGATCCTGCACCAGTGATTCAGACATTTTTTGTTGATGAAGACTTGCAAAGCCAACTGTCTTTAGATGCGGTGGTAACAGTCGTAGATGCCAAGCACATCTCGCAGCATTGGGATGCAGACGAAGCACAAGAACAAATTGCCTTTGCCGATGTAATTCTACTTAATAAAACAGATTTAGTAGCGCCAGAAGAGTTGGATGAATTAGAAAAACGGATTCGGGCGATGAATGCGATCGCAAAAATCTACCGGACTCAAAATTCTGAACTAGGAATGGATGCTTTATTAGGTGTAAAAGCCTTTGATTTAGATCGTGCATTAGAAATTGATCCAGATTTCTTGGGAGAAGATGCCCACGTACACGATGAAACTGTCTTTTCTGTAGCTTTAGTAGAAGCAGGTGCAGTCGATGGAGAAAAATTAAACGCTTGGCTTTCCGAGTTACTGCGTACCCAAGGCCCAGATATTTTTCGGATGAAAGGCATTTTAAATATTGCTGGCGAAGATAATCGATTTGTATTCCAGGGAGTACACATGATATTCGATGGCAAACCCGATCGCCCCTGGAAACCAAACGAAACCCCCAAAAACGAATTAGTTTTTATCGGTCGCAACCTTGATGCAGCAAAACTTAAGCAAGATTTTCTCGCTTGTCTAGCATAAATAGGAGATTGGGGATTGGGAAAATTGACTCCCTAGTCCCTAGTCCCCAGTAACCAGTACCCAATAACTATGAACACCACAACCAGCAAATCTAAGGAATTTGAACAACACTATTCGGGAACACTTTCAGATTATGTAACTGCGATCGCTTGGTCGCCACAAGGTCAAACTTTAGCAGCAACTTCCGCCGCCGGTGAAGTAGTTTTGTGGAATGATGGCGAACTCACAAGTTTACAAACTGGTAACGGTAAATCTGTAGACTGTCTAGCTTTTTCACCAGATGGAAAATTTTTAGCCGTTGGTGGACAAGATGGACAGGTGAAAATTTGGCGCGATACTGAATTAATCGCCACCTTAGAAAATGGCCCCGCATGGGTTGACAAGCTAGCTTGGAATTACACCAGTAACCAACTGGCTTTTAGTTTGGGGCGTTACGTCCAAGTTTGGGATGCAGATACTCGTGAAATCGTCGTGACGCTAAATTTCGACAACTCTTCAGTACTGGGTATAGATTGGCGTATTGACGGACAATACTTAGCCATTAGTGGTTATAAGGGAGTCAAAATTTGGCATAGTCAAAACTGGGATGAAGAACCATATAACCTAGATATGACTACTGTCAGTGTAGCTATGGCTTGGTCGCCCGATGGCAAATTCCTCGCTTCTGGCAACATGGATCGTAGCGTCACCGTTTTGGAATGGAACAACCCTGATCCTTGGGTAATGCGTGGCTTCCCTGGTAAAATTCGCCAATTGGCATGGTCAGAAGCTACCACCAAACTGGGCGCACCAATACTGGCATCTTCTAGCGTTGAAGGTATTGTGGTGTGGGAAAAGCTAGAGGATGATTCCTTAGGTTGGGAAGCACGAGTATTAACTAACCATGTGGGCGTGATTAATGCGATTGCCTTTGCACCCAAAAGCTTCCTTCTCGCTTCTGCTGCTGCTGACGGCTGGTTGTGTTTGTGGAACAAAGCCAAGGAAGTATCCCAAATTATCACAGGTGTCTCAGCAGGATTTTCCACCCTAGCTTGGCATCCCCAAGGCAAGTTACTGGCCGCAGGGGGTGAACAGGGCGAATTACTTGTATGGTCAAAGGTTTTGCGCGGTCAAGGATTTGGGCGTAGTTAAGCAATACTTGGTAATTAAAATTGAAGGTGGGCAATTTATTAGCTATGCTGTATCAGCAAAGCTATCTTTGTGTGAATTATGAAAATAGTCAAACTGATTTTACTTGCCTGTCCCGCATTTTTAGTATCCATGCTGCTGGTAGTCAATCCAGCACATGCATCCAGCCTGAAATCTGAATATGCTACACAAATTATTACAGTAGCATCTATACAACAAATTCCTGAACTGGCAACACCAAAGTTGAATCAAACATCTAATCCGATTATTGATCAACTTGGTTGCAATTGTGCCAACTGTGTTCAGTCTAAATTTCAGTCCCTACAAGGCAAGCTGCCATCCGTCGGTTTTTAATAAACTTAGGAATTATGAATATTGTAGGGGCACAGCAATGCTCATTGGTGTCAACTTAACGTGAAACGCTTGTCAAGACGTAATATTGAGTTCTCTGGCTTCCTATCACTCACCGCGTTACCCCACCCTAACCCTCCCCTTATAAAGGGGAGGGAACTAGATTTATTTATTTTCT
>JAHHHR010000017.1 GCA_019359245.1 Nostoc desertorum CM1-VF14
AGCTTGATAATGGCTATTTTGTACTTACTTTGTTTACCATCATACATTTCAATTGATGATGTATCAAAAAATGTCTTATATCAAGCGATGTGAATTGATTTTTTATTGTTTGTGAGAAATTTGCGATAAACCCTACAGATGGTAAACAGAGTCAGCTAATTACACCTTTTGATATCCCTTTAACCTGGTTTCATGCCAAGCTTTGTGTTCAAATCGCTGATGCTAACCATCATGAAATGAGTATCCATCTTTGCCGAACTCACTTTGTTATGGAACCCTTTGCTATTGTCACAGCCCGTCAACTAGCTGAGAACCATCCCCTCAACTTACTACTAAAACCCCACTTCCGTTTCATGTTGGCTAATAATGACTTAGGTCGTAAGCGCCTAGTTAATAGAGGTGGTCCTGTTGACGAATTGCTAGCTGGAACTCTGCAAGAGTCATTACGAATTGTCGTCAATGCCTATGAAGAATGGAGCTTAGATCAGTTTTCTTTACCTACTGAACTAAAAAATCGGGGTGTGGATGATCCAAATAAGTTACCTCACTATCCCTATCGAGACGATGGTTTGCTATTGTGGAACGCAATTAAAAAGTTTGTGTCTGAATACTTGAAGCTATACTACAAAACTCCTCAAGACTTAACAGCAGACTTTGAATTACAAGCTTGGGCGCAGGAATTAGTTTCCCAATCAGGCGGACGAGTCAAGGGTGTTCCTAATAGCATCGAAACATTAGATCAATTAGTTGACATTACTACTGCGGTTATCTTCACCTGTGGGCCGCAGCACGCTGCTGTTAACTATCCGCAATATGAATATATGACTTTTATGCCCAATATGCCCCTTGCTGCTTACAAACAAATGACAGCAGAAGGCACTATTTCTGACCGCAAAAGCCTATTATCATGTCTACCACCGTCGAAGCAAACTGCTGACCAATTGTCGATTTTATTCATTCTGTCAGCCTACCGTTATGACAGACTAGGCTACTATGACAATAAGTTTGTAGACCCAGAGGCTCAGGATATTTTAGTTACATTTCAGCAGGAGTTGAACGAAGTAGAGCGTAAAATTGAGTTGAACAACAAGAGTCGTTTAATAAATTACAACTATCTGAAACCAAGGCTTGTTACCAATAGCATCAGCGTATAACTGAATAGTATTTCATTTAACAGAATTCGGGAAGTCCCTACTCTCGACTCTTAGCTCGACTTTATCCAAAATTAAGAGCTTGGTTCTCTTAATACGGCAAAACCCTAGCTTTTTGGCAAAAACTTTTTCCATGTCACTGATTATCAGTGAGAACTAAAAAGTAAAAGTACTGCCTTACAAAGCTTTCTGTGTCAGCTTGAGTATTGCCAGAAAATCGATAAAGTCGAGTTTAGTAGTCTTTTTATTTAACTAATTAGGAATTTCTAAAATCAATCATTGTCTGACGATAAGCATCTGGTAATCCTGTATCAAAACACTTACCTTTAACAACATATCCTGTCATTCCCTCTTCCTGACGCAATTTATCAAGACAGGAAGTTAATTGAAATTCGCCTCGTTCTCGGAAATTTTGGTTGATATGTTCTGCTAGAAAGTCAAAAATTTTTGGCGTAAGTAAATATAACCCAAATATACATAAAAACTCATTTTCTGCCATTCCCTCTACACGTAAATGCTGTTGGGCATACTCAATAGTAGGTTTTTCATAAAGTTGTGTAACTTCCAGTACCGAATTTACCTCTTGCCAAACTCCTGTTACACACCCGGCTGTATGAAGAATTTCTGCTGGCTTTGTAGTTAAGCTAACAACACTTTGATTAGCTTGTGTATAAACATCTAAAAGTTGACTAGCACAAGATTTTTCAATGTCAGATGTATAAATGTGGTCGCCCAACATGAGCAAAAACGGCTCATCTTGCACCCAATCCTTGGCACAAAATACCGCATGACCATAGCCTAATTGCTCCTCTTGCAATAATATGGTAATTCTACTACCTAAATCTTCGAGATATCGGCTATATTCTTGATTTTGCGGTGAGAGTTTATCAAAAAACTCTTTTTTAAGTGGATTTTTTAATAACTTTTCAAATATTTCTCTATCATCCGGCTGCGCCACAATCCCAACTTCTGTAATTCCAGCACTTATTGCCTCTTCAATAATTGCGAGAATGACAGGTTTTGCCCTACCATCTCGATCAATGATCGGGAAAAGTTCTTTTTTTACAACTTTGGTAGCTGGAAACAAACGGGTGCCGAAACCAGCGACTGGAATCACAGCTTTTCTAACTTTATTTTTTTGCATAAATCGTTACTCCTCATCAGCTTTAAACCTCCCCTTCTCTCTGCGTCCTTTGCGCCTCTGCGATTCGTTACCCCAACTTTTCAAACAAATCCGCCAAAATTACATTAGAAAATAAAAACCCTTGGGGATCAATCAAATGCAACCTTCCTTCTACAACTTCCACCCAACCTTTCTCAAAATATCCTTGCAAACACTGGCAAATTTCTTCAACCTTCTCTTCCCCAAACCCCTGTACTAACGCCACTAAACTTAAACCCTCCGCCAAACGCAACCCCAGCATTAACGTTTCTAACAATACTTCGTTTAGGGGAGTCACATCACAATCAATCACACCGCCAGCTTGCACCCACTGGTAATACTCCCTAGTCTTGCGCGGACGAGTGAAGCGCTTCCCGTTAACATAACTCGCCGCACCCATACCAAAGCCATAATAAGGGCGGTTTTCCCAATAGACTCGATTATGGCGACACTGATGGCCAGGTTGAGCATAATTGGAAATTTCATAATGCTCATAACCTTCACCAGTCAAAACTTGCTGCCCCATCTGGTACATTTTGACTGTAGCTTCATCCGTAGGCAAAGGAGTATCGCCAGGTTTGTAATAACGACCAAAGGCAGTACCTGGTTCGATGGTAAGATCATAGATAGAAATGTGAGTGGGTACAAGCTCCACTGCTTTTTCTAAGGAATCCTGCCATTGATCCAAAGACTGATGCGGCAATCCGGAAATTAAGTCTAAGCTAAATTCGGGAATCTCGACTTGGTGGATTAGTTCCACAGCTGCAAAAATATCTTCAACTGAGTGCGATCGCCCCGCGCTTTGCAATAATTCTGATTGGAAGGCTTGTACACCTAAACTTACTCGGTTCACGCCGACACTGCGATAGCCTGCTATATGTGGTAAATCAAAGGTAGCTGGGTCAATTTCCATAGAAATTTCTGCCCCAGAGGCAATACCAAAATGCTTCTCTAACTCTGTTACTATCCGTTGTAGTTGCTCTATTGATAGCAGCGAAGGAGTACCGCCACCAAAGAAAATTGTCTTCAGAGGTTGGCCAAATGCTGGTGTAATGGCAATTTCTTGACATAGTACCTCAACATATTGGGAGATAGTACCAGATGTTTCGCCCCGCAAGCGATCGCCCACAACAGATACCGGAAAATCACAATAAAAACACCGCCGTCTGCAAAAGGGAATATGCACATAAGCAGAACTCGCAATTCCAGAAATACTAAATTTTTGGCTCATTTTGAGAAAGAATTAAGTTAACTCAACTGCGAATTAGAGACAGTGAAAATGAGTAGTTTATTTACAAGTTTTTGTCGTTTTACAACGAAACAATGAAAAATATTAAGATGAAAGCCTTTAGTTATAATAATTGCAGATATTGCCCTACTAAACCCTTAGTGTAAGTCAATATTGATGAGTTTATCTTACCGATGAAATAAAAAATACTTAACTTTATCGGTGAACACAGTTGCAGGAAAACAAGACAACCATGCTTGACGCCATTATTATTTTCTCATTTATCCTAGCAGCGTCGGGAATAGGGTTCTACAGCATCGAACTACTGCCCAATGGCACACTAGATCAGGTAACAAATCTTGAAGCTTTACGCTTGGTTGTTGCCGTCTTTGCCGCTATTATTGGTGGTGCGATCGGGCTGAGTTTCCAGACGACATATCGTCGCCTAGAATCACAAATCAAAGAAATGCCTCTGGAAGTGATTTTAACTCGTGCGATCGGCTTAGTGATTGGGCTATTGCTAGCTAACTTGATGCTAGCACCACTATTTTTGCTACCGATACCGGCGGACTTTGGGTTTATTAAGCCACTGGTGGCAGTTGTCGGTAGTATTATCCTCTCCGTCACTGGCATGAATTTGGCAGACACCCACGGGCGAGGCTTATTGCGGTTCATTAATCCCAACACCGTCGAATCGATGGTAGTGGAAGGAACGCTAAAACCAGCGAATACCAAAGTTTTAGACACCAGTTGCATTATCGATGGTCGCATTGAAGCGTTACTAGAAACAGGGTTTTTAGAAGGTCAAATTCTTGTACCGCAGTTTGTCTTGCAAGAACTCCAACAAGTAGCGGATGCTAGCAAAGATCAAAAGCGGGTGCGGGGAAGACGAGGACTAGAAATTCTCAACCGCATTAAGGAAGATTATCCCGATCGCATTGTGATTAATACAATTGACTACGAAGATATTCCCACAGTTGATGCTAAGTTGGTGCGCTTTGCCCAAGAAATTAACGGTACATTGCTAACCAACGACTACAACTTGTCTAAAGTCGCTAGCGTCCAGAAAGTACCTGTTTTAAATGTAAATGATTTAGTGAACGCCGTCCGTCCCAGTTATTTACCAGGCGACAACCTTGATTTGAAAATTCTCAAGGAAGGCAAAGAACCCAGTCAAGGCATTGGCTACCTAGATGACGGCACAATGGTAGTCGTTGAAGAAGGCAGCAATTATGTAGGTGGTGAATTGCGAGTAGTAGTCACCAGTGCTTTGCAAACCACCGCAGGAAGAATGATTTTTGCCAAACCCCAAGCTTCAGCATTAGCGTGAAACAATGGGATGTTTAATTAGAGTCCACTTACTAATCGGTGCAGGTTGACTGCACCGATTATTTATTGATTAGACTCACCAGACTCACTTACCTGCAAATACTGTAACTGTTCAATTGATAACCCTGTGACTCTGCCAATCTGTTCTAATGGCATACCAGTATTAAATAGATTTCTTGCGACTTCAAGTAAAGCTTCAGCCTTGCCTTCAACCTTGCCTTCAGCCTTGCCTTCGTCTAAAATATCTTGATAAATCACTGACTCGCGCATAATATCTGACCTCAAAACTCGTCTGATAACCTCTTTCTCTAATACTAAACCAGCTAAAATCGCTGTGGAAGCAGCAATATTACTTTGATTTCTTGATTCTGTCATACTATTAATTTCCCGTGCAACTTGGTTAAGCACGGCTTCTGGATCAATTGTACTACTCAAAACTGCAAAGGGTAACAGTCCAGCCGTTCTCAGAAATATTTCAGTTGGTTGTTCCCAAAGCCTGATAACTGAAAATTCATGCCTTGTCCCAGCAATTGTAAATGTATTTTGTTGCACCAAATCTGAATTTGTCTGTTTGAGATAAATTACGACTTGATGCATTGCTTTGCCTGGAAAGCGGCGATATACTCGCAACCGATAGTCAATCATCCGAAAAGGAATTTCAGAATCAGGTTGGGTTTGAAATTCCAAATGTAAAATATTTTGCTCGGACTGTAGCAGAATTAGGGCATCAGCACGAATGGGTTCGAGAGATAATTCTTTTGGACTGAGTTCGGTTAATGTAATAGGTTCGCCTAATAACCAACTGGCAAAGTCGGTAGAGAAATTTTCAGCTAAGAATTTACAGATATTGTCAAACATTTTAAAATTTTACCAAATAGCTCACCCATTTGTATTTATCCGAAATTATTTAATCCAGATATATCTATAATTCTCATAAACATTTTTTAGTAAATTATCTAAGTCTTTAAAAAAAGCAATTGTTTTACTTGTAAACGTAATTTTAAATTAATTAAACTGGTGTTATGAGTTGTTAGCATTCTAAGTATTATGAAGCGCATTTGTACTATGAGTAATATTTTTACAATAACTTTATTATCTGCTTTTGTATTTGCTGGTGCTACTACGTTATTACTCGTGCAGACAGTTACAGCTAAACCAGTACAGGCAAGAAAGCAAGTAAATCAACCAATACAATACCATTTAATTCAAGAGTACGAATATACCCTGCAAATAATAGCCTACTAGCAAGTCGCTTGATTACGATTGAACGTGTTCTTAAAAAGTCTAGCAAGATGCAAATAACAGAAGCGAAACTTACAACATACGAGGAATTTGCAGCCAAAACAGGAGAGTACAAATCATCGATTTCTAACAACCGGATGGTGTGGATAGTGACTGGCTTTGTCCAAGGTGAGTTAAGAATGTCTAGAGGTAGAAGTGTCTGTACTGATAACGCTAAACTTGTGGAATTAACGGATGCAGAAACTGGTGATTCTTTTGGTAGAAGTATTTACTGTCCCCCAAACAACGTGATAAATTTTATGCCGTAAATTTGACGTATAAATGGAGGAAAACTATAAAAAACATATCTTAAAGCGATCGCTTCATTATCTATAGTGATGGCAGTCTTGCCCGTCAGCAGTAAGTTTAATGCTCATAAATTTCTAACGGCAAATTATCTGGGTCTTTAAAGAAAGTAAATTTCTTACCTGTAATTTCATCAACTCTGATATTTTCTACCTCTAACCCTTTTGATTTTAAATAAAAAACAGTTTGCTCAACATCATCAACTTTAAAAGCAAGATGTCTTAAACCACAAGCCTCTGGTTTACTAGGTCGTTCTGGAGGATTTGGGAAAGAGAATAGTTCGATTTGAGTATTTTCTGTAACTTTTAAATCTAATTTATAAGAATTTCTTGCGGCGCGAAAAGTCTCTTGAATAATCGAAAATCCTAAAACTTCTACATAAAAATTTTTGGAGCGATCGTAGTCAGAACAAATAATAGCTACATGATGAATGCCTGTAGTTTTCATGTGTACTTCTCAAGCTAACAACCATTTACCTGTAGCACTTTTAGCAGATTTTTGCTAGTTTTTGCAAGATAAGGGCTTTAGCAAAGTGCTAATCTGGAAAATGCAGACCTTGATGCCATCAGCCTTAAAGACGCTGATTTATTTGGAGTAATATTTATCACTGTAGCTCAGATCATAACTACTACATTTTGGTATGAAGCAATATACAACGATGATTTTCCTAAGGAGATAGGGTTACTTCCATGAAATTAGATCGCATCACCAGCAATCCCAATCGCATGAATGGACAGCCCTCTATTCGTAATCTTCGCCTTACCGTTCGTCGGGTGATTGAGTTATTAGCTACCTACCCTAATCGAGAAGAACTGCGCCAGGAGTTTCCCGAATTAGAAGATGAAGATATTCAGCAAGCCTTAATTTTTGCATCGTCCTACTTGGACGATCGCATCATTGAACTACCTAACCGCTATGAAACTGTTGCTTGATCAGGGATTACCACTCTCTGCGGCAGCATTGCTACGTGATGCAGGTATCGACACTATCCATGTGGGTGAAATTGGGATGTCTGAAGCTGAAGATGCAGAAATCATCCAGAGAGCTAGAGAAGAGAAACGTGTTGTTGCTACACTCGATGCAGATTTTCATACATTGCTGGCGCTAACGCAAGCAACTACTCCTTCAGTCATTCGTATTCGTATTGAAAGGTTACGTTCTCAAGCATTAGCAAATTTGTTGCTGACGGTAATCGCTGAGTGTGAAGAGGATTTGGAACAAGGAGCAGCCGTTACAGTTGAGCCAAGTCGTATTCGTATCCGTCGTTTACCATTGTTGCCTGATGTCTAACCTTTCGCATATTTAACTAAAATTTATATTTAATCAGCAAAAAGGCTTATTGCTTTCTCAAAACTTCATATTCAATAAGCGAAAAGGCATATTGCTTACTCAAAATGGCATTTTACTTTCTCAAACCCCAGTTTGCTTTCTCATTTCGGTGTTTTCCGCAAGCAAAAGAAGCTTTTACTTTCTCAAACCCCAGTTTGCTTTCTCATTTTGGTGTTTTCCGCAAGTCAAAAGAGCTTTTACTTTCTCAAACCCCAGTTTGCTTTCTCATTTTGGTGTTTTCCGCATTCATTTTGGTATATCGTTAAGCCGTTAGCTTGCAAGCTTCACTCAGCAATAATCTTTCAAGAGTTTACTAATGTCTCTGCTGGCTCATTGGTTAGATATTAAGTTCACCAAGGTTTTGAAGCAATGAAGCAAACATTGAAAAACAAAGTTGAACATATTAATCAAACCACGACTACTCAATTGAATATCAAGACTAGCAAAAATACTGTAAATATACGTAATTTTCTTTATAATTACTGAATAAAGTGTACAATTATACGAAACTAATTTACTTAAGCTGAACCAACAATTTAGATTGCTTCTTACAGATTGCTATATATGTCTAAATACTCATTTAACCGGATGCAGCCAATTGAGTTTGAATCTATGGCACAAGCACTTTTGGAGAAAACATACCGTATTGATGGCAATCTTATTCAGTTTGGTCAAGGGCAAGATGGTGGACGAGAAGCTACATGGTCACAACCAACTAATCATGCACAGTATTCTCGACCGAGCAATCAAAAGGCAGATATTGTAAAAGAATGGGTTTTCCAAGTCAAATATCACGATCTTGACCAACGTGGTTGGTCTACTGCTCGTGATGCAGTCGTTGAGGATTTAGATAAGGAACTGGAAAAGATTGTTCATAAATATGCTGTGCCATGCCATGCTTACGTGATGATTACTAATGTACCTTTCACTGGAGCAAGAAACGTTGGTACTCGCGATCAAGTAACAGCACTAGCAAAAAAGTGGAGTAAGCATATTTCAGAAATCTATATATGGGATGCTGCTGATCTTTCAAGAATGCTAGACGCGAATGAGGATGTTCGGACAGCTTATTTAGATACTATTGTTGTTGGTGACACTCTTAAGGCTATATACACTCAAGCGACTTCTAGCATAAATCGTAAACAGAGTGCCTTTAAAGCTTATTTAAAATTTGTGACAGAGTGTGAGGGATCTGCTCGTGCGGAAGACGCAGGTGATGAACCTGATCTGCCACTAGCTGAAGTATTCATCGATCTAACCTTAAAAATTCGGGACAGTAATAACAAACTACCTATTGAATGGCTTGCTAGAAAAAACAAATCGAAGCCTAACCCCGATACAGTTCTATTACCAGAAAGTTTGATGCAAGTACGTGCATCGTTTGCTCTATTTTTCGCAGATTATCCATACATTTTACTTTTAGGTGGGCCGGGTTTAGGCAAGAGTACTCTGACTCAATTTTTGAGCCTCTATCAAGCTGCTCGAATTGTCGCTCCTGAGTTGTCTCTCCGTCTTGCGGATCGGCTTAAGCTACCTCAAGGAATAACTGCTAAGGATTTAGATGCTAATTGTCGTCCACGTTTTCCTTTCCGAATTGAACTACGCAGCTATGCGAAATGGATGAGTAATCAACAAGATAATAAGCATGAATTAGCTCGTTACATTGTTGAGGTCTTAATTAATCGAAATGCATCATCAACACTTCAAATGGATGATGTATTTGACTTGGCATCAAAAAATCCCATCGTCTTAATTTTGGATGGTTTAGATGAGGTTCAAAATCCAGAAACACGACAGCAAATTATAGCGAATTTGCAAATATTCTTGCGTCGTATCGACTCAGAAGATGGAGACATTCAAGTAATCCTGTCAAGTCGCCCAAAAGGATATTCTGGTGAGTTTGAGGGATTCGAGCCGATTACCTGGGAACTCAATGAACTCGAAAGACCAGATTTTAATGAATATTGTGACTGTTGGTTAAAAAATAGAATTCGTGACGCAGAAACTCGAAGTGAAGCAAAAGAGCGAATTAATCGTGGAATGCTTTCTGAAGCAGTTCAACGTTTAGCTATATCACTTCTACAGGCAACAGTTATCCTCACTATTGTTAGATGCAAAATTCAAATTCCACATCAGCGAAATTTACTCTATAAAAAATATGTTGAAGTTATTTTTAATAGAGAAAAAAAGAAGTCACAGCTTGTAGATGAACGCGAAAATGAGTTGCTTCGACTTCATGAGAAAGTTGGCTATGAACTTCATTGCAAGATGGAGCAGACACGCATTGAGGCTCTAGATCGTGAGACCTTTCGCAGCTATGTTTTAAGTGTTTTGGAAGATTACTCAGCTATTGAACTTGGAAATAAGAAACTACGAGATGTAGCAGATGAAATTATTGATGCAGCAACAGATCGTCTCTGCCTATTAACTGGTAAAGGAAAAGATCAAACAGATGTAGACTTTGTTGTACAGCAATATCGTGAATACTTTGCTGCATTATACTTGTCCAACCATCCTGATGCAGATCCAGATCGTGTTTTTGATATGTTGGTTCGGCGTGGAGCTTACTGGGCTTATGTACTTCAGTTCTATGTTGCCCAAGCAAATACTAACCAACAAATGCGTTGGATTACAGGTATCCCCGATCAATATGATGAACAGAATCATGTTGAAGCCCTTGTTATAAAAACCAGGACTTATCGAGCAATTATTAATGTCTTACCTGAATTTACCCTTCAACGGAAGAGTGATTTTAAACGTGCCCTCGAAATAATCTTTAGCTTGGAAACCAGATGGACATGGTTAGAACAAGAAACAATTATAGAAATTTTGCAACTTATTCGTTCCATTAACATTTTTCAAACACTTGATGAAATCTTTGGAAACCTATGTTTAGACGATAATGCAACACTATCTGTAGAACTTTGGCTCTTAGCTAAACTATCCTCTTATCAATCACAGGTTCACACAGATATTTGTAACAAGGTTCAAAATCTTTTGCAACACGAAAATACGCAAGCGATAGCCCTGCTTTTGGGTTTTCAAAATGATTTGAAAGTAGATTTGGCAATATGTAATATTTCTCAAGTCGAAACAGCCTTTGAAAATTATTTTTACAAAGAAATAAGAAAACCACCCTATGAAAGACAAAATCAGTTAAGCAACTTGATATCTTGTCAAACTCAGGAAAAACAGTGTGAACTATTACTTTCTATAGATAATAGATGGTTGTGGAGGAATTTTACTTTCCCTTTTTTAACCCAATCATTAAAGAAAAATTTATTTCCAGAAGTAGAGTTTTCAATTTTAGGAGATAGCTTAAGGCTACAACTGCTGCCTTATTTATGCCGCAGACTTGACAGACATAACGCCTTGAAATCGTGGGCTAAAAAGTTTGACAAACTTGAAACTTTACATGCAAGATATTTAACAAGTCTTGTGAAAGCAATACAAGAGCCAACAAATAATGATTTAGATAATGAAGCTAGAGTAATTGAAAGTCAGTTGCCAAAAAATATTAGCTATATATGGAAAGCCGAATATATCTTAGGATTACCTGTTTCAGCTTTTTCTTCGCTTGAGGCATGGAAAGAATTTAAACAAAAGATTAGCGATGCGTCTGTGAACGATCCGAAGTGGGTTGTCAAGAGTTTTGATTTTAACAGTTCCCAAGATTTGTGGATATGCCTTTTCTTTCATCCAGATCACTGGTCTTTATTGGTTGAAGAAAATTTAATTACAAAAGAGCAGCATGACAAACTTCTCAATACACAGTTGGGAGATATTTTTAGAATTCCCATAACCCCACTAGATATCTTTCAGGGTCTAGCCATTTTTTCCGATGCTCCACTCAGGACTCCTCTTCATAAAATTATTAATGTGTTTCTCACTATTCTTGAGAAAGAAGGTATTGAGCGTATCAACAAGGGACGAGGCTTCGATGGGTTATTTTATCTACGCAGAATACAATCAGTCACTATAGAAGAAATTGAAAATATATTAAATAAAGCAAACAATTTGTCATCACTTCCTTCTATATGGGTGAGTGCTATTTTAAAGCTTTGTATAGATATTCCTGAACTTAACATCGAGCTTTTACTTGATTTTTGGGAAAAAAATGAACACTTAAAACCACGTCTTTCGTTTAGCCACCAGCAAGAACATCCACAAAATTGGAATCAAGTTATAGGAAGGCTTTTAAACAGTAACCGTGCTAGTGCATTACGATTGGCGATAGCAATCGCAGCTTGTTCAAAACCCAATAGAAAAATTCAAAACTCTTTACGAGAGCGATTATTAGCTGAGTCTAGTAGTTATTTGATGAATAGCGACAATGCATCTTACGAGTTGTATTGTCGTGCGCTACTCAATCTAGATCCTAACTCTGAAGAATTTTTATTATGGGCACAACCAGAGGCTATTCATAGAATATGTAAATTGCCGTGGCTATTAGATCGTCTTAGTACACGCTTTGTCAGTGCAGCTAATCCCAAATTTAAGCTTGATTATGAGCAACTGCGGAACCAATTATCCTTTTTTATTGCTAAACGATGTGATTATCCACCAACTATAGCTTTAGCAGCACTTGAAGCTATTCTAAAGATTGATGAAACTAATCTTCCAGTTTTAAATCCAAAGATATGGCAGCAATGCCCGGATGAATAGCCAAGAAATAATAATTAACTATTCTTGTAAAACAGTCTTTGATACAATCCTAGTTTTCTTCAAATCTGCTTCTGAAAGTTCTTCCCCAGCTTGCAAGCGAGTGGCAGAAGTTTGCAATACTGTCGCCGCCCCTTTATCTCCTATTTGTAAAGCGGTTTTAGCTGCTGTTTGTAGCATTGTGGCTGCACCAGTGCGATCGCCTTGTTGCAATTTCGCCTCAGCTAACTGGGTTTGGCGATACTTCGCTAATGCTAAAATAGACTGCTGTACCTGGGGATTAGATGTCGGTTGATACGCCCGCACTACATCTGCATACACTGGCATCAAGGGCGAAAGTAAACCTTGTTCGTTAACCAACGGGTCATCATAACGGATTTGCAGATGAGCGATCGCCTGTTTACCCTCTGGCAATTGTCCCAGATAAATGTTCGCCAAAACTACCCGTTCTACATCCTGCATCAAATCTCCCAAACGTACAGCAAAGCTACCATCAGTTTCGGGTTCCACTGGTAACTCGATTGTATCTGGGGCAACTTGGGCAATGGGTTTAAGTTCTGCTAATCGGACATTGGGCACTAGAGATAACAGTAAGTAGGCATTAGTTAGCCCAATAGATTGAATCCGCCCAAACAGTCGGCTAAATTGCTCCACAGCTTGTTCAGGGCGTTCAATATGGGCTAAAGTCCCACCACCGACATCGGCAATTTTTTCTAGCAAATCCTGATTCCAGCTATTGCCAAATCCGAAAGTGTTGATAGTTAGGTTCAGCTTGGCAGCTTTTTGCGCCAGTTGAACACAGCGCTTGTTGTCATCTCGCCCAATATCCCACTTCCAAATCCGCAAACTGCTTTCACCATGCCCATCCGTCAGCAGAAACGCCTGGGAAACAGCGCCCCTTGTCCCTTTCATCAATTCTGTAATTCCCAACTCCAAACCCTCAGCGATCGCAGTGCCGCCGCTAGCACTGAGTTTGCTTTTTATTTGAGATTTGATGCTTTCGGGGTCTTCGATCGCTTGATTAGGGATAATGACTTCAGCAGTGCCGGAAAAAGCCACAACTGAGATGCGATCGCCTACTTTCAACCGATCTATTAATCCTTCCACTGCCTGGATTACCGTTTTAATCGGTTGTCCATGCATGGAACCACTTCTATCTAGAATCAAGCAGAGATTAAGGGGTAGATTTTGGTCAAACTCACCAGCGATCGCAAAAATCGTCATTGCTAGTTGACGTTGGCTACTTGTTTGAGCCACATCAACATTATTGTCATTTAACGCCGATAGCAATTTAACTTTCATCTAAACCTGAGTTTACTGGGGAGGGGTATCTTGCAAAACTGTTTTGGAGACAATTCTGGTTTTCTTGCGATCGCTTTCGGATAAATCTCCACCAGATTGTAGCTGGGTGGCAGAAGTTTGCAACACCGTCGCCGCTCCAGTATCTCCCATTTGCAGCGCAGTTTTAGCAGCCGTTTGTAACATCGTCGCCGCACCAGAACGATCGCCCTGTTGCAATTTCGTTTCGGCTAGCTGGGTTTGGCGATACTTAGCTAATGCCAAAATAGAGTGTTGCACCTGGGGATTCGGGTCTGCTTGATAATTTTTGACTACATGGGCATAAACTGGGATATTTGGTGTAACTAAACCTACCTTGTTAGCGGCTGGGTCATCGTAGCGGACTTGCACATTAGCGATCGCTTGTTCACCTGTTGGCAATTGTCCCAAATAAATATTAGCTAATATCACCCGTTCTGCATCTTTCATTAAATCTCCCAACCGCACAGCGAAACGTCCATCAGCTTCTTGTTGCAGTGGTAACTCAATTGTGTCTGGGGAAACTTGGGCTACAGGTTTGAGTTCCGCTAACCGGACATGGGGCATCAGGGATAATAGCAGATAAGCGTTGGTCAGTCCCACGGTTTGAATGCGGCTGAACAGGCGATTAAATTCATCCACTGCCTGATCGGGTTTTTGAATGTAAGATAAAGTACCTAAACCAGCATCAGCAATTTTTTCTAAAACATCTTGGTTCCAATTGTCACCAAATCCTAAAGTGTTCAAAGTCAAATTATAGCTAGCAGCCAATTGGGCAAATTTTAAACAGCGATTATTGTCACCATGTTCATTTTCTCCATCAGTTAATAAGAAGGCTTGGGAAACAGTATCTTTTTTTCCCTTTGCCAACTCCTCAATCCCCAAGCGCAATCCTTCATCAATTGCAGTTCCCCCATCGGCGGCTAGGCGGTTAATTTGCTGTTTTATTTTTTCTGGATCTTCAACACTTTGATTAGGTACTAAGACTTTGGCACGATGATCGAAAACTACTACACTGAGGCGATCGCCACGGTTGAGCCTATCTACCAGACGATTCGCTGCTTTTTTGACCGTTTCTAGCGATCGCCCATTCATAGAACCACTATGATCGAGAATTAAGCATAAATTTAGTGGCACATTCCGGTCTTGAGTCTCTGCGATCGCTGAAATCGAAATTCCCAACTGACGTTGACTATTCAGTTGATTCGCGTCCAAATTACCATCATTCAAGGCAGGCTGCAAACTAACCTTCATAACTCAAAGTCCTTATTCAGGATATACATATTAATAAATAACTTTAAAGCACCACTTTAGCTCTAGGGAAAACCTATCCAACACAAATACATGAATATAATCAGAATATCTTAGAAGCCAAACATTGGTAGATGCGAAGCCACCTGAAGCATTAGGGAGAAATCCGCACCTTGAGGAGAGCTATCATCGCGCTAGGATGTATTACAGTTAACGGCATAGTTTCAGGCGATCAGTTGCTATGGACATTTCCCCAATTAAGGCTGTTCAAGCCCCATATTACGGCGATAACTTCTACCGGACACCGCCGCCAGATTTACCTTCCCTCTTATTGAAGGAGCGAATTGTCTATCTGGGGATGCCACTGGTGCCTGCTGTCACAGAATTAATCGTCGCCGAGTTGCTGTTTTTGCAGTCCGACGACCCAGAAAAGCCAATTAAAATCTATATCAACTCTACCGGCACTTCCGGTTACAGTGGCGAACCCATTGGCTTTGAAACCGAAGCCTTCGCCATCTACGACACAATGAAATATATCAAGCCTCCTATCCACACCATCTGCGTCGGTTCCGCGATGGGTATGGCAGCAATGCTCCTCAGTGCAGGTACAAAAGGTTGCCGCGCTAGTTTGCCTCACTCCTCGATTATCCTGCATCAGCCTAAGAGCTACGCCCAAGGCCAAGCAACGGATATTCAAATTCGCGCTAGGGAAGTTTTGATAAACAAAGGAGCCTTAGTTGATATCTTGCATCGCACTACTGGACAGCCTCCAGAAAAAATTACTAAAGATATGGATCGGCTGTTATATATGACACCCTATGAAGCAAAGGAATACGGGCTTATTGACCGAGTTTTTGAGAAAGAAGAACTCGCAAATCCTCCACTTCCTGCTAGTGTCCTTTAATTTAGTTATGAGTTATGAGTTATGAGTTATGAGTTCTTGAAAACTCCTCACTCCTAACTTCCAACTCCTAACTTTCAACTCCTCACTCCTAACTCTCCCACCGTCCGCAAACTATTAAAAACGGAGTAAATTATGCCTATAGGCGTTCCTAAAGTTCCTTACCGGATGCCCGGAGGACAATATACAGATTGGATTAGCATCTACGATCGCCTTTACCGGGAACGGATTATATTCTTGGGGCGAGATGTTGATGATGAAATTGCCAATCAAATTATCGCTGTGATGCTGTATCTGGACTCAGATGATCCAGGTAAAGATATTTATTTATACATTAATTCCCCCGGTGGAATGGTCACTTCTGGCATGGCTATTTTTGACACCATGCAACATATCAAATCAGATGTAGTGACTATTTGCGTCGGTTTAGCGGCTTCAATGGGGTCTTTCCTGCTGGCTGCCGGCACCAAAGGTAAACGGTTAGCATTGCCTCACTCACGGATTATGATTCACCAGCCTTCAGGTGGCACCCGTGGACAAGCAAGCGATATCGAAATTGAAGCTAGAGAGATTCTGCGGATTCGTCACGAACTCAATGGCATTTATGCCGAGAAAACTGGTCAGACCATACAAAAGATTGAAAAAGATATGGATCGTGACTTTTTCATGTCTGCCGAAGAAGCAAAACAATACGGTTTAATTGACCGTGTGATTGAAGAACGAACCTCTATAGTAGCAGGGGAGTAGGGAGTAGGGAGTAGGGGAGCAGGGGAGGCAGGGGGAGCAGGGGAAGAATTATAACTCCTAAGTCCCCATTCCCCATTCCCTACTCCCTTCCCTAAAGAAACTGTCAACATTGAACTTTAAAATATCAAATTAGCCCTTATTATTAATAGTTCAGGCTGAAAGCTCATAGCTAATAGCCTCCAGCTGGATATTCGATAGCTCATAGCTCAAGATGGATCTTGGAGATTGCTACCGTTTACTAGGTTTAAGATCGGGAGCCTCTTTTGCTGACATCAAATCGTCTTATCGGCGATTGGCACAGCAATATCATCCCGATATCAACCCAGATGACAACAAAGCCAAAGATAAGTTTATTGCGTTAACAGAAGCGTACAAACTCCTGCTGACAGTGGTACTGCCAGAGGAAACTGCCGCACATTCAAGTCAGGTGTCAACATCTGGTGGGCGTGATCACGCTAGGGCAACGCATAGGCAGAAAACACCTGTAACAACGGTGACAAGCCAAGAGCCAGGAAAAGCAAAGCCGCCTAATCTATTGGAAATAGAAGAACGGCTGAAGTGGAAGACTTATGAGCAATTGCAGCGATTTTTGCAAGAAAGACGATTTCCGCAAGCGATCGCCCTGGCGGAAGCTTTGGCAGATCGTTTGTCAACAGATGCAGAAGTTCGCCAATGGCTAGCGATCGCTTATCAAATTTGGGGACGGGCGTTAATTTCTGAAAAGCAGCTGCTCAAAGCCAGAATTTATCTTAAAAAAGCTCTGAAAACAGACCCCCATAATAAAAGTCTCTGGTATGAAGTGCAGCGAGATTTTCAACGATTAGAACAAATTTTTTAAAGTTTACAAAATTTTAAATTTAGTTTTCAGGTCAAAGAAGCAAATGCTTTTGTTGTGGTTCTGCTGCTTAGAAGCTATGCAGGAGCCTCCCAAAGAGAATTCCCAGTCTCAGACTGGGAACTATGTACCAATTACAAATTACGAATTAGCGCAATCCGTGCAACACTGCTCCTAATGTAGCGATTCCCTCAACAATCTTCTGTGTTGGTTGAAAGCTAAAAGCTAACCTGAAGGCATCATCCCCCTGTCCATTGGCATAGCAACGAGTCCCTGGCAGAAAACTGATGCCGTGTTCATTGGCAGCCACAAGGAGGGCTTTGGCGCTGATATCTGGTGGCAATTTACACCAAACGAAGAAGCCGCCATCGGGACGCAGAGGAATTACATCACTGGGAAACTCTAAGGCGATCGCTTCTAACAACAAATTACACTTATGTTTGTAGCAGGCAATTAACTCCTGAATATGATTCTCTAATTTGCCTGTGGCACAATAACGAGCGACTACATGGCTGACAAATGGCCCCACAGGCCCCTCACTTTTGAACATTGCCAGCCGTTCAATAATCGCTGGATCACCACAAGCCCAGCCTAGCCGGATACCAGGCGCAATAATTTTCGAGAAGGTACTCACATATAATACCCACCCCTCCTTGTCGAGGGTTGCCAGGGGGGGTACAGTTTCTCCTTGGAAACGCAAATCGCTATAAGCATCGTCTTCTACTACCACCACGCCATATTCAGCCGCTAATGCTACCAGTTTTTGGCGGCGAAATAACGGCATAGTAACGCCTGTGGGATTATGAAAGGTGGGAATAGTATAAATAAATCGGGGTCGAATACCCTGTTTCTTTAAATCCTTTAATGTCACTTCTAAAGCATCTACATCCATCCCCAACTCATCCACAGGGATAGTAATTATGCGTGCGCCAGCGTGGACAAATCTAGCAACTACTCCTAAAAAGGTTGGCCCTTCCACAATTACTACATCACCAGGTTCCACAAACACATCTGGCAGCAAGCCGAGAATCTGACCAGAACCATAGCCAATAATCAGGCGATCGCGATCGGCAGTGATTCCTTTAGCCTGCAAACGGAGGATAATTTGCTCATACAGTTGAGCTGAAGGTGGACCGTAATTGAGGGCGATCGGAGCCTCTTCTGCCAGCACAATGGCACTTGCAGCAGCCAAGTCAGCATGAGGAAAGAGAATTGGGTCAGCTAGACCATAGGCAAAGCTGACAGTGAGAATTTTGCTTAACTCTGTACCGTAGGTTGGTGGTGCGATGTTTTTTGCTCGTTCGGCGAACAAATCAGTAATTCGGTAAGTAGGGGTGGTAGAAACCATAAGTAGTTCAAAATTGGGAGTCAGAATACGGAATACACAAGAAGACAATTGGCGAAATGTCAGATCAGAAGAAGCTTCTGATCTAAACTTTTCACTAGAGTGGGGTCTTAAACTTTTGCTAGTCGCCTAGAATTCATGGTGGATTCTGGTGCTGACGGATGTATTCTTTTTTATAACATCATGACAATTATCGTGAATATTGACTGATAGAACGGGATTACTACAGTGAAATTAATTAACTTCAAGTGGCAGCAGCTAATTCTAAGCTTAGGCTCTTTGCTACTGAATTATTGCCTGTAAAAGTTTCTATCCCACCAATAATCTAGATGCTGTACCTCTTAGGGTGGCGACAGATCCCACCTTTGTTCCTTTTGAAATCCAAAGGGCTAGCGGTAACTTGGAAGGTTTTGATATTGATTTAATGAATGCAATTGCTAAAGTAGCAGGTTTTGCAGTCCAGTTTGAAAGTCTTCCCTTTGATGGCATGATCTCGACCTTGCAAGCTAAAAGAGTCGATGCAGCAATTAGCGGAATCACCATTACTGCTGAACGCTTGAAAACAATTGCTTTTTCACGACCTTATTTTAAAGCCGGACTAGCGATGTCTACGACGGGCTACGCCTACGCTGTCCGCGAAGATAACCAAAATATTAAAGACTTCAATAGCCTCAAAGGTAAAAAAATTGCTGTACAAATTGGTTCAACTGGGGCAAATTTTGCTAAAACCATCCCTAACGCCAAAATTAGTACTTTTAATTCTGGTCCAGAATTTTTCCAAGACTTGCTCAACGGCAATGTTGATGCTGTGGTTAGTGATGCTTTCGCAACTTTGTATGCGATTAAAAATGGCAAACTCAAAGGCATCAGAGTTGTTGCTGATCTGCTCACTGAAGAATATTACGGGATTGCTACACCTAAAGACTCATCCCATTTGGATGCAATTAACAGAGGTATAGCGACTTTGTTATCCAATGGCACTTACAAGCAAATTTATCAAAAATGGTTTCATGCTGAACCTCCGCAATTGCCAGGCTCTTGGCATGGGGCATTGGGCATGGGTAGCATTTTCCTCTGCCTCTGCTTCCCCTGCTCCCCATTTATAAGCAAATGATTGCCAATATATTAAATATTTATCTAATATGCGTCACAATTAATACTGTCACCAAAATTCATTGATAAACTACAATCTCTTGTAGGTCTACTGTAGTCAGGGATAGCCAATTGTGGCACCTTGGATCTTAGTGGCTAGAAGCACCTTGGAACGGGAATAAAGGAACTTCCACTATGCTGATTTGCCCTCAGTGTAAATTTGAAAACCCCAATAGCAACAAATTTTGCCAAAGCTGTGGCACATCCCTGACTCACAAGGTTTGTCCTGAATGCAGTACCGATGATGTACCTGTGAATGCACTACGTTGTCATAACTGTGGCACGGAATGTGGAACAGTGTTTTGGGCAATTATTGCTAACGAAACGAATGGGAACTTGAAAGTAGAGAAAGATGAAGGAAATGTGGGACTAGAGGGAGATGAGGAAGCAATATCTTCCTTTCCTCTATCTCTTAATTCTCAGATTGGATTAGGCTCCTATTTAGGCTCCCAAGAGCGTTATCAATTATTAGATCCACTACCTGCCCAAACGGAAACTGCCACCATTACTGATGTAGGTGTGAGAGTTCTAGACTGTCAGCCGTATCAAATATCACCCATTGAGGCAATACTAGCAAGTCAGCAATCAGATTTGCTAACGCCATCAGTGGAAGCAAGTGGAATTCCTCACCTTGCTAAATTTTATATTGCCTTAGAATCCCAAGGTCATCGGGGGATACCGCCGATTCACGATGCATGGCAGCAGGGAAATATGCAGGTAGTCATAATCGAAGACCGCTCACATTGGCAGCCTTTACTCGATTTATGGCAAGAAGAAAGGACAAGTTCGTTAAAAATTTTACACTGGTGTTATGAAATGACCCAACTTTGGGCATTATTGGAACCAGTAAATTGTCGTCAAAGCCTGTTAGATTTGGCAAATTTGCGATTGGATGAAGACCAAACGCTGGCGCTACAAAGATTATATGTGGAACCCTCGAATTCTCAACCTGTCACCGAGTCGCCAGAATATGCCCAAGCCCAAACATCTCCTATTCCAGAGGAACCATTAACCATCCAAGCTTTGGGACGGGTTTGGCAAGCCCTATTTAGGCAATCTCAACGGACTCAATTTGGCTCTGTAGTCCAGATGTTAGGGGATTTAGAGGTAGGTAAAATACAAACGATCGCACAGTTGCGATCGTGCTTGGAGGAAATCTCTGTTGAACTGGAAGCACTAGGAACCGCAACTTCGCCCCCAATAAAGGAGAATAATACTGCTGTGCCCACTACTATCGTGCAATCAGATGAGCCTGAAGATATGATCAGCAAAACTGATGATATGCCAACTGTTGTACTGGCAATGCAGTTAAGTAGCTTAGAAGATGCAGGACGCACAGATGTGGGGCGTCAGCGTCATCATAACGAAGACTACTTTGGTATTGAAACCAAAATTGAGAAGTTGGAGTTACCTAAAAGTCGAGTTTTGCAAGGGCATGGTTTGTATATTCTCTGTGATGGTATGGGTGGACACGCTGGTGGCGAAATCGCCAGTGAGTTAGCAGTCAACACCCTACGGCAATACTTTCAAGAACATTGGATTGCCAACCAACTGCCAACAGAAGATAGCATTCGTGAGGCAGTGTATTTAGCGAATGAGGCGATTTACAAGCTAAATCAACAAGATGCCCGTTCTGGAGTTGGGCGCATGGGTACAACTTTGGTAATGCTCTTAATTGAAGATACTCAAGCAGCTGTTGCTCATGTGGGAGATAGCCGTCTCTATCGGTTAACGCGCAAGCAGGGGCTAGAACAAGTCACAGTAGACCACGAAGTTGGGCAACGGGAAATTAACCGAGGTGTGGAAGCAAGCATAGCTTACGCCCGCCCGGATGCCTACCAACTCACCCAAGCTTTGGGACCTCGTGACGAGAACTCGATTAATCCCGATGTAAGCTTTTTCGATATCAATGAAGATACTCTTTTGTTGTTGGCATCAGATGGTCTATCAGATAATGATTTACTAGAAACCCATTGGCAGACTCACTTAGAACCCTTACTTAGTTCTGGCGCTAACTTAGAACGGGGTGTTACAGAGTTAATTGATTTGGCGAACCAACACAATGGTCATGACAACATTACTGGTATACTTATTCGGGCAAAAGTGCGCCCAAATTTAGAAAGTTAGAAAAATGGGGAGTGGGGAAGATGAGGGAGAAAGAAGCAATGCCCAATGCCCCATGCCCAGTACCCAATACTCAGTCCCCAGTCCCCTTACCTTATAGGTTGTATCGTGGTTAGTCTGACCCTGTTAGAACCGCAACAGAAAACGCCCCTCCACCAGTGGTGCTTTGAGAACTCTTCCATAATTCGCATTGGTCGAGCGGCAGATAATCACGTTGTTTTAACTGATAGTTTAGTTTCGCGGCATCATCTAGAACTAAGACAAGTAGATTCTGCCGATAATGGCGGTGGTTGGCGGCTGATTAGTCAGGGTACTAATGGGACTTTCCTCAACGGTGTCCTTGTGATTCAGAGTCCGTTACCAGATAATTCACTTTTGCAACTGGCACAGGGAGGTCCAATACTGCAATTCCAAATTCAGGAGGTAACAGTACTGGAAATTAGTGTGCGATCGCAGCAACAAATCCAAGTCACAGAAGAAAATGCTGCTGCAACACTCCACTCAGCCCAAGGTAGATCCACTTGCACCCATGAAGGCAATTCTCCAAACAATCTATTCTGCATACACTGCGGCCAACCTCTCTCAGTGCAACAGAAAATTCGCCATTATCAGGTGTTGCAAACTCTTGGACAAGGAGGTATGGGTACTACTTATCTGGCTTGGGATGCGGCTGGCTTGATTGCGGATATGCCACAACTGCTGGTGTTGAAGCAAATGAATGCTGATATGGTAAGAATTGCCAAAGCTCAAGAATTATTTGAGCGTGAGGCGCATACTCTCAAATCTCTTAACCATCCGGGAATTCCCAAGTATTACGACTTCTTTGTAGAAGACGGAAAAAAATACTTGGCAATGGAATTAATCCACGGACAAGATTTAGAGAAACGTGTTTATACTACTGGGCCAGTTACACCAAACCAAGCGATCGCTTGGATGATTCAAACCTGCGATATTTTAGAATATCTTCATAGCCAAGAGCCTCCACTGATTCACCGCGATATTAAACCCGCTAACCTAATGGTGCGAAGTTCTTTAAATCGCATAGTAGTGCTAGATTTTGGCGCAGTTAAAGAAATTGGCACTGTCCCCGGTACTCGGATTGGTGCAGAAGGTTATTGCGCTCCTGAACAAGAACGAGGACAACCTTTGACTCAATCTGATTTGTATGCAATTGGGCCAACGCTGATTTTTTTGCTCACAGGCGAAAACCCGTTTAAGTATTACCGCCAAAGGGGGCGAAACTTCAGGTTTGATGTGGCAAAAGTTCCCACGATTAGTTCCCAATTAAGAGATGTGATTGATCGCGTTACAGAACCATTGCCACGCGATCGCTATCAAACGGCGAAGGAATTAGCTGCGGCCTTAGCTGCTTGCCAAGTTTAGGGGGTAGGGAGTTAGGAGTTAGGAGTTAGGAGTTAGGAGTTAGGAGTTAGAATTCTTCCCCTGCTTCCTCATCCCCCTCATCTTCCTCATCTCCCTATTCCCTATTCCTCATCCCAAGTTTCTACAGCTAGCAATTCACTAACTGGGTCTTGCATACTAAAGCCAAAGTCAAGCAGTTCCTGTTTCCAGTGCTGCCATTCATTACCGTAGAGCAAAGCGATTTTCCAGATGCTATCGCTTGGCTTGATAATATTCGATTCTATGAGTGATTGCACATTGCGCTGCAATTTCACCATTGGGTGAATCACTTGCTGAGTCATAACCTCGATTGAATTCAGATTTTGTTGGTAAATACTTGATTAAAACTGCTTCCCATTCTGCAATTGTTGCTGGATCGTAGAGTGGTGTAATTTTTGGTAAAGCTAGTCTTAACTTTTTAACTATACCATAACAAACTCTACTAAATTACTGGTAAATTCGCTTTTGTACGGTAATTACCACCACAAAACTCCAATTTCACCAAGCAGTCCTTAAACTTTTTGCAGAAGCCGGGCAGAGGTTGAGGGGGAAGAGGTGAAAGAGTAAGGGATGCTTTTGTTTCCCCTTTTCTTTTTACTCTTAACTTTTACCCTTTCTCCACTAGAGTGCAACAGTACCTTTTGTCATAGATATATTGTAGACACCGAGCGGAATAATTAGCCGTCTGGGAAGTTGCACTAAGAAGTCTGACTAAGGACGAGTGGGAAAATTCTATTTGTTTTAATCACAAAAAATATGTGTGCTTGTTGAAGAACGCATAGAATACGGGCTAGTTTGAAAGTTTTTGAATTACAGGGAGATTCGCAATTGAGTAGAAATGTCTACTGTTATTAATCTATTTAAACGTTATTTACAATATCGTAAACATCTAGCATTAGGCATAATTATCGTAAATCTTTATATAATTTTAACTTTATCCTTAAAAAGTAAGACCTGGAGGCTTACTCTGTTTAGGTGCAGGAGAGGATTTTGCTTTGAAGTATAGGAGCGATCGGCAAAATTGTCAGTACAGCATAAGCTCACCATAAAGTTCTCTCGTCCTCAGAGTCAGCTTTTAAAGTTTGTGTGAAAGATTTCCAGTTTAAGATGTTAGTTTCTATTGGGCAGATGGGTAACCTCATAACGGGAGGGTTGCTGATACCTAAGCATTTATAGCAGCAATAATTGATACATGGCTGGTTCAGGGGAAGAATACCTAATCGCCCGCAAAAAGCAGATTGGGCGGCGACAAAAGATTTTAACGATAGTGTCGATGTTCTCGTTTTTTGGTTCTACGGTATTTGCAGTCATTCCAGCAATACAACAGGCTAGCCAACCTAAGCCAGCAATTGCGTCTCCTTCTGCTGAGTCAGTGTTACAGCAACAGGCGCGGGGTTATGAACTGGTTTTGCAACGAGAACCAGAAAACCAACTTGCTTTAGAGAAACTGTCTTTGCTGCGGTTGCAATTGAAAGATGCTAAAGGTGCGATGGAACTTTTGGAGAAGCTGGTGAAGTTGCGCCCTGAACGGCAAGATTACAAAGTTGTATTAGAGCAGGTTAAGAAGCAACAGGGTAATGGCGATTCCCAGACAGATAACGAGCCGAAGTCTAATTAATAAAGGGTGCGATCGCATTAATGGAGAGGTTGGTGAAATTGCATCCTAACAGGCAGGATTATTAGACTGGGTTGGTGGATGTGAAGAAGAGGCTGGGGGAAGGAGCAAAGTAAAAGAAAATCTACAGGAGTTTGATATTTTTTTCAATTAATTCAAGAAAGATTTTACATTTTTGATTAATTATTTTAGATGTAAAAGTAAGATATAAAAAAGCAATTTTTTATTAGAAAATAATATTATGTCAATAATAAAAAAATCCAAGGAGCAACACTTATGAACTTAGATGATAAAGCTAAATTAGCTCAATATTCAGAGTGGAAACAGGAAGTTCTTCATAAGCAAGACTTTTTACAAAAAATTTCAGACAGAAATAACCATGTAATTGCAAAGCTACTATCTGAGAGTAAACCAATTAAACTTGAACTGGGAGCAGGAAAAGAGCGTCAATTAGAAGGATGGACTACTATAGATATTAGTGGAGATTGTGATCTCGTTTTAGATTTGCGAAATCCGCTTATGTTTCCAGATGAAAGCGTTAGTGAAATATACTCTTCTCACGTACTTGAACACTTCTTATATCCTTATGAAATGGCAGGTATTTTAAATGAATGTTATCGTATTTTGAAAAAAGGAGGAATTTTTAGTGTATGTGTACCTAATGCTCGAATATATATTGAAGCATATTTGAATAAAGAAAAATTTGATCCTGAAAGATACTGTCAATTTAAACCTGCATATCATTATAATTCCCCAATAGACTATATAAATTATATTGCATATATGGCAGGTCATCACTTGCATTTGTTTGATGAAGATAACCTAATATCTGTTCTATCTCAAGCAGGGTTTAATAATGTTAGATTGCGCGATTTTGATTCTAGCATTGATCTTGAAAGTAGAAGAGATGGTTCTATTTACGCAATAGCTGAAAAAACTTCATCAATAAGCATTGGTGTACATAAACAAGAAATGTTTATTAGCCCCAAAACCATAGAAATCAGCAATAGAGAACAAGAAATTGGCACTATGGATAATTCTGAGTCATTGGCATCATCAAAATTAATTTGTGTGGATTTAGGATGTGGAACTCATAAAGAAGAAGGTTTTATAGGAGTTGATGTTATTGCTGGAGATCAAGTTGATGTTATTGCTGATTTAAATGGTCATTTTCCATTTCCTGATAATAGTGTTGATTTTATCAAAGCACATGATTTTATTGAGCATCTACCTGATAGGATTCATACCATGAACGAAATATGGAGAATCTGTAAACCAGATGCAATAATTGACATTAGTGTACCATCAACAGATGGAAGGGGAGCATTTCAAGATCCTACCCATGTCAGTTTTTGGAATATTAATTCTTTTATGTATTATTGCCAAGAATTTCCTCTTTATTTAGCAGGTTGCCAAAGTCATTATGGTTTTAAGGGGGAATTTAGTATTGTTAGCATTGAAGAAAAACAGTCGGCACATCAAGTTATTCACGTTCATGCTGTATTAAAAGCAATAAAATCAGAAGAAAACAGTTATCAACTAAACTTTAAAAATATAAATCTAATAATATTTCCTGATTGGAATCAATCTATAAATATAATATTTGAACAGATAGTAAATGTATGCCAAGCTATTATTGATCACCCCAAAAATAGTGATATTACTTTACTTATTAATACCCAAAATACCAATCTAGAAGACGCACAATTTTTATTAGCAGATGTTTTAATGAATCTTTGCTATGATAAAAATACAGAAATGAATAATGATAAATTACCAGAATTTAATTTACTAAATATCCATTCAACGGACGAATATAAAGGTTTGTTACCAGTTTTGTCCTCTAGAATTCTTTTAGAGTCTGAAAACAAAGAATTTATTAATCAAATAGGATTAGAACAGTTACCTTCTTGCACTTTAGAAGAATTCAAAAACGCTTCACTAGCTATATTAGATAAGCTACCATACATACCACTACAAGAAAAAGAAAGTAGTTTATCCAAAGCTTATCAAAAATTTGCTGAACAGAAATTTGTTGAATCCGTCGAATTATTTCGACAAGCAATCATTGGAAATCCTCAATTTGCTAATACTGGTTTGATTTCTTTGGCTCATAGCTTAATATTAGCTCTTGACTGGCAGGAAATTTCTAGAAATTTGCCGACAGGTATTAACTATTTAGAAACTTCTGGATGGTTAAATTCTTTATATTTAGGGAAACCTGTTAACCAGGAAGCAAAACCTATTCCTTGGTACACTTATCCTGCTATAGAATTTATTGAAAATAAAATAAATACTAATTTTCGTGTTTTTGAATATGGCAGTGGTAATTCGTCTCTATGGTGGTCTGAAAGAGTAACACAAGTAATTTCTATGGAAAGTGATGCAAACTGGTTTGAATATATTAAAAAAAATATGCCTTCAAATGTAGAACTATATTTGATTGAAGATGATTTAAAATATGCTTCTGCTATTAACCAATATGAAGATCACTACTTTGATGTCATTATTATTGATGGTATCAATAGAAACCAGTGTGCTGAATTTGCCTTATCTAAAATAAAAGATCAGGGATTTATCATTTTTGATAACACAGACGATCACAGATACGCAGAAGGCGTTAAAAAATTACTAGAATCTGGATTTATAAGGATTGATTTTTATGGAATGATTCCCAGCTATCTTTATAAAAACTGCACTTCCATCTTCTTTAAAGATATTAAGCTGTTATCAAGAGGAGGATTACCTAGTGAAAAACGCTCTTGTTTAGGAAGATCCTGCTTTCAGATTACCAGTCCTGTAATTGCAATTTAAGAAGTAAAACTTTATGAGTGAATGGCAATTAAAAACTCCAGTTTGTTTCATCATTTTTAACCGTCCTGATGTAACAGAGCAAGTTTTTCAAAAAATTCGTCAAGCTAAACCCCCTAAATTATTAGTGGTAGCTGATGGATCAAGGACTGATAAGCCTGGTGAAGCAGAAAAGTGTGCTGCTGCTAGAGCAATAATTAATCAAGTTGATTGGGAATGTGAAGTATTAACTAATTACTCTGATGTTAATTTAGGTTGTCGAAAAAGAGTTAGTAGTGGTTTATATTGGGTATTTTCTCAAGTTGAAGAAGCGATTATTTTAGAAGATGATTGTCTTCCTCACCCTAGCTTCTTCCGCTTTTGTGAAGAGTTATTAGAAAACTATCGTCATAATTCCAGAATCATGTTGATTTCTGGACAGAATCTCCAGTTTGGACAAAAAGCACGAAATTATAGTTATTATTTTTCTCGTTATAACCATTGTTGGGGATGGGCTACTTGGAAAAGAGCATGGCAATATTATGATGATACTATGGCACTTTGGCCTCAAGTGAGAGATGAAAATTGGCTATTTGATATTCTCCAAGATGAACAAGCATTTAGATACTGGTCAGCAACTTTCCAAGGTATGTATGAAGGATTTGATACTTGGGATTATCCTTGGCTATTTGCTTGTTATATAAATCAAGGTTTAAGTGTTTTACCAAATATAAATTTAGTTTCTAATATCGGTTTTGGAAAAGAAGGAACTCATGCAACAGATTCAAATAGTATCCTATCTAATATACCTGTTGAAGAAATACAGTTTCCCTTAAAACATCCCCCTTTTATAATCAGAGATACCCTAGCAGATAATTTTACTGAAAGAACTTTTTATAGTGGAACTTTAGCTAAAAAGGAACAGGCTATTAATATCACAGAATTATTGAATAATTCTCTTAATTTACTGGTTAATAATATAAATAAAATAAATCTCCAAAATACAACTTTAGTAACCATATCCTCTGTAGATATAGAACTCACTTTACTGAGTTTAGTAATTTCTAATTTAAACGCAACCTTCAATAGAGTATTATTTTTTACATTTGAGGAAATTGATCAAAGATATCTGAAACTTTTCCCACAATTAGAAGTTATTAAAATTCCTCCTATAAGGAGTTTAGTTGAATATAGCCGATTTGTTATCAAAGAGCTTAATTCATTTATAGATACTGAATTTTGCTTAGTTACACAAGGAGATGGTTTTATTATCAATCCTCAACTGTGGTCAGAAGAATTTTTAAATTATGATTATATTGCTGCGCCTTGGCGTAAGCAAACTCATCTAGTTAATTCTCAAGGTAAAACTGTAGATATACTTGACTTTACTAAAAATAGAGTAGGCAATGGTGGTTTTTCCCTAAGAAGTAAAAAGTTACTAGAAGTATCTTCACAGTTAGATTTTGATAACCTAAAAACATCTTCGTTATCAGAAGATTTGATTATCTGCCATTATTTTCATGACTGGTTTAAAGATCAAGATATTAAATTTGCACCTTTAGAAATAGCTGTTAAATTTAGTTTTGAGCAACCCATAGAAGAACTTGACAACTTTTCTTGGGAAAATACTTTTGGATTTCATGGAAAAACTTCTCTTATTCCTGTCTTAAATAAATTATTTCAAGATTTTAATTTAGATTGTACTTCAGAAAAACAGCAAAACAGCAATTTTATAAATGATTTTAAATTGAAGGAAATAAATATAGTCATTTTCCCAGATTGGTCAGTAGATGAAGACAATTTAGGTGTTGAAATACAACAAGTTATTCAAAGTATAGCTACTCACCCAGATAAGAGCAAAATTACACTTTTAATTGATACCAGCGATACTTCGGGTGAAGAAACCGATATTTTTCTAGCGGCTATAGCTATGAATCTAATGATGGAAGAAGAAATAGATATAACTGAGGAGTTAACAATTTCCTTAATAGTTGATTTGACGGAAATTCAGTGGCAAACTTTACTCCCTCTTATTAATGCGAGAATTTGTTTAAAACATGAAAATCAAAAGATAATTATCGGCAAACAAGTAGAGGAAATTCCTTCCTATTCTCTGAATAGTTTAAAGGAAGTAAGTCCAGCACAGTTTTTTTCAGCTAGGAAATAGTTTATTTGGTCAAGGTAAATATCAGGAAGCAATTGAAAAGTATCAAAAATTTGAGCAAATTCAAATTTTCCGTTAATCCATAGAGGTAGACTTTGCTTGTATAGTAGCGAATTAATAGCGCTTCTTGTATCCTGCGGGAAGCCGCTATCGCTACCCGTCTATAGAAGGAATACACTATGACCTCGCTTCCATTCCTCTGTCTTAAAAGGAAAGAAGCTTTGAATCTTACTGCCCTTCCCTTGTAGGGAAGGGGCTGGGGGTTAGGTCTCTATTCCATGTAATTAAGAACCGCTATAGTTCTGCCACATCTGCTGATAGGCATTTTCCATTTCACGGGCGAATTTCTTACCATTCCACAGAGGTGATGTTTGCCTTGACTGTCGCAGTTTCCACACAATTTGTTGTCTTAATTTCTCATCTTTACCTAACTTCACACCCCATTCTACATACTCTTCATCACTCCAAGCTAAACCTTCAGTTACACCTACATTCATCATCATTGTGTAGCTATTACGGGCTGCAAATTGTTCTCCTACTCTGGTGACTATGGGGATACCCATCCATAATGTTTCTAGGGTTGTAGTTGCACCGTTGTAGGGATAAGTATCTAAAACAACATCAGCAATTGCTAAATTGGCACGATGTTCTGTGTTTAAAGGTGTAGAAGGTAGAAACCTTAAGCAGTTCAAATCAACCCCTTCAGCTTCAGCAATTGGCCTAATAAAATCTTGTAAATCTTGATGATTACTGCGATGACTTTTGAGCAAAAAATAACTATTAGGAACTTGTTTTATAATCTGCATTTGTAACCGGATATTATAGGGATTACGTTTTACTCCAGTTTGGGAACTAAAATAAATAATCCCATCATCAGGAATATTTAAAGATTCTCTGCTGATAGTTGGTGTTCCTACAGTAAAGCCATCAATACCAATATAATTTTGAGGTAGTCGCCAAATCTTTTCAGTATAATAATCTTGTGCTGATTCTGGTAACACATAGTTATCAGCAATAAAATAGTCAACTGTTGGGAAACCAGTCCCATCATAGCCTAACCAAGTAACTTGAATTGGTGCCGGTTTGAGGGCTAGAATAGCACAGTTTCCATAGGAAGTTAAACTATCTAGATCAACTAATATATCTATTTCATCTTGGTTAATTTTATTTGCAACTGTAGCTATTGGAAGAGAGCCTTGATAAAAACGATCACCAAATTCATTTTTATAAGCTTGTTGTTGTGGATCTTGAGAAATCTCGCCTAAAGAATATAAATAAATATCAAATTGTTGCTGATCATGATATTTTAATAACCACCAAGCTAGAAAACCAACAGAATGAGTACGGAAACAGCTTGATAAATAACCTATTCTTAGAGGGCGATCATTCAAAGAAGGACGGGGTGAAAGAAAACGTTGCTGATAAGTGCTGATATATTCAGGAAAGTTCTTTGATATCATTTGTTGACATAAAGCAGCTATTCTATTGCGAATTAATCTATTTTCATGTGGATTATCTTCCATATATAGTAAAAAAGCACCAACAGCTAAAATTTGCACTAAACTTTCGCTGTCTATTTGACTTATGACAAGATTAGATAAAAACAGTTTATGTTTTTGGTAAGCTTGAACTGATTTTTCCCAACTCTGACAAGAAGTTAAAAATGCTTCTAGTAGAAATTGAGTACCAAGTATTTGGTCAATGGGTTCTTGAGAAATTTCTAAATATTTGTTTGCCCAATAAATAGACTCTTTAGTATAATCTAGTCCTAGCCTTTGTAGGGGAGAAATAATTTTTCTAATACAATCTAAATTGTTAGGCTCTAGCCGAAGCGCAATTTTTGCAAAATAAATTGACATATGCTGGTAATGAAAATAATGATAAGCATCAGCTTTATCTATTAATAATTTAATAATGGTTTCAGAAGTTGATAAATAAGGTACAAATGCTTCCAACAATTTATCTATAAAGGGAGGAGGACTAACTGGATCAAGATGAACTAATTTTTCAATTACTTTAACTAACAAATTTTCATCAAAAATAGGGGCTTCTGTTAGTTGACATATAGTTTCAACTAATTGGCTAATATTCATTTCTAGGTCATGAATTTTTAAGTCAATGTTTAGATCGATTATTTTTAGAATATTATTAATATCATTAGGTAGGAATTCTTTAATATGTTGACGAACTGCCCAAACTAGTTGATAGTTAGAATCAGCTTCTTGTTGTTGAGCAGCATTTAATAAAATATCCGTTAATTGTTGCAGCCATTGTTCTGATTCTTCTTCTCCAAATTCAAGAAATGGGGTCATCCATGTAATCTGAGCTTCTTCTTCTCTTCCGTCTAATAATAAAGCTAATCCTAAATACCAATAATTGGAAACTTCTCTAGGCTTTTCAATAATATTTTGCTCATATTCTTCAATGATTAATAAGGTTGGTTTAGAAGAAATTCGGTCATTTAGCTGGGTAGTCATAATTGAAAACCTTTAACTTGTTTTGAAATTTATTACTAAGGAAGATTAAAGCTGATTTCAAATAAGCTTCAAAATCAAAAGCAGGGGTTAACGGTGTTAACCCCTACATGATGTGAGAAAATTACATAAAAATGCTACATCAGGTGTAATTGATCTAGCATTTACAAATATAAAGTATTAAACTCTATCTCATGTCTTGACCAGCGGCACAGCTTGCACCAGCAGCAGCAGTTAGTGTAACTGTAGGAGCAGCAGCACTAACTCCAGTTGTCTGACAAGCAGCAGCATCAGTTTGTCCAGTTGTGAGAATTGCAACACCACCAGCAAAGCTTTTGAGAGACGTTGCATCCTTAGCTAGTGCGGTAAAAAGAGTACTGGTGCTACTTGCGTTGGAGATTGTGTAATCATAATGAGGGGTTGTCGTCGGAATACCAATTTCCAGAGCGCCAATATTGCTAGCAAACGATGCATTCTCAATCCGGTAAGACTGTTGCGCTCTGTTAACTGAACCAACGTAGGTTTTAGCTTCAGATTGTTTAGCTTTTGCTGCTTGGTTAAGGAAAGAAGGTAGAGCGATCGCAGATAAAATACCGATGATAATAATTACTACTAGTAATTCAATGAGTGTAAAACCTTCATTTTCGTTCTTCTTGTTGAGGATGTGTTGAAGAAATTTAGCTTTTAGTTCGGTCTTCATTAGTGTTTACCCTGGGGTAGGAAATATTTGTTTATAAAGTTGGTTTAGAAGAAATTCGATCATTTAGCTGGGTAGCCATAATTGAAAACCTTGAACTTATTTTGAAATTTATTACTAAGGGGAATTAAATCTGATTTCAAATAAGCTTCAAAATCAAAGGCAGGGGTTAACGGTGTTAACCCCTACATTATGTGAGAAAATTATATAAAAATGCTACATCAGGTGTAATTGATCTAGCATTTACAAATATAAAGTTTAATACTTTATCTCATGTTGTTAGCTTCACTCGCACAGCTTCCACCAGCAGTAGCACTTAGTGTTACTGCTGGAGCAGCAGCACTAACTCCAGTTGTCTGACAAGCAGCAGCAGAAGTTTGTCCAGTTCCAAGAATAACAACACCACCAGCAAAGCTTTTGAGAGACGTTGCATCCTTAGCTAGTGCGGTAAAAAGAGTACTGGTGCTACTTGCGCCGCCGATTGCGTAATTATAGTGAGGGGTTGTCGTCGGAATACCAATTTCCAGAGCGCCAATATCGCTAGCAAACGACGTATTCTCAATCCGATAAGACTGTTGCGCTCTGTTAACTGAACCAACGTAGGTTTTCGCTTCAGATTGTTTAGCTTTTGCTGCTTGGTTTAAGAAAGAAGGTAGAGCGATCGCAGATAAAATACCGATGATAATAATTACTACTAGTAATTCAATGAGTGTAAAACCTTCATTTTCATTCTTCTTGTTGAGGATGTGTTGAAGAAATTTAGCTTTTAGTTCGGTCTTCATAAGTGTTTACCCTGGGGTAGGAAGTGTTTGTTTGTTCTAGATATAACTTACCCACCTGCGATCGCTTTCCTATCACCTTGAGAAAAAAAGTTTTGGGAGATGCGGTTACACAATCCAAAATCCTTGCATTCAAAAGCCCCTGATGTATACCAGGGGCTAGATTCTCAATTTTGTTTGTGAGAGTGAGAGTGCTTTATTCAAATTCAGGTGGCCACAGTTCTGATATCGCCATTTCCCAACCTGGTAGCAAGTCCGGTAATGTAAGTGTGTTTCCATTTTCCAATACCACTGGAGTTTGGTTTAATCGGTAAACCGTTACTGTTAATTTGTCAGGGTCAATTAGTATGCCGACTACAGACCCAAGTTGCAAAAATAGCTGAACCTTCTCTTCAAGCGGTTTGATTCTGTCGCTTCTAGATTTAATCTCAACCATCAAGTCTGGAACCAACTCTACAAAGTCGCGCTTGTCCTTCTTCAGCCGATCCGCCCGAACAAAAGACACATCAGGCGATCGCACATTTCTTTTTTCCAAGTCATCCTCTTCTATATTCGGTAAGATAAACTTTGCACCAGAACCAGTTACACGCCCTACTTTGCGTAACATAGCCCAGATATTTAAGAAAGTACTCAACCGAGCGCTAGCATTTATCCAAGCCATTGTATTTTATAAGTTTCCCAATCTTACTTTAGAGGAAATTGAAGCCATGCTTGATTTAGATGCATTCAAAAATACTCGATTGTACGAAAGTATCTTGGCAAAGACTAAGCCGAAAACTGAGCTAGAAACAAAATTGAAATTAGTCCCAAAATGTATTGAGAAAGGTATGAGCATTCAAGAAATAGCAGAATTTTTAGAACTAGATGCTGAAATTATCAGAAAATACCTCCAAGAAAAGTCCTAACAGTTAAGAGAATGTTTGGTAAGTATTGAGCGTATAGTACCGTAGACATTTGGCGTAGGCGTAGCCCGTCGCAGACATCGCTAACCATCTGGCGTAGCCAACCAGAGTTTGTTATGCTATATTAAGCGTAGTCGTTATGAGTTCGTATATTTTCATGGCTAACACAACAACAGAAAACTTGGTAATTATCGGTTCTGGACCAGCAGGCTACACATCTGCCATTTATGCCGGACGTGCTAACCTAAAACCCGTTGTATTTGAAGGTTTCCAAGCCGGGGGATTACCTGGTGGGCAATTAATGACAACGACGGAAGTTGAGAACTTTCCAGGGTTTCCCCAAGGAATTACCGGGCCGGAACTGATGGATCAGATGAAGGCTCAGGCGGAGCGCTGGGGGGCTGAACTATATACTGAAGATGTTATATCAGTTGACTTGAGTCAGCGTCCATTTACAGTGCGATCGCAAGAAAGGGAAATAAAAACCAACAGCATTGTCATTGCTACGGGCGCAACAGCAAAACGTTTAGGTTTACCCAGCGAACATGAATTTTGGAGTCGGGGTATTTCCGCTTGTGCAATTTGCGATGGTGCAACACCAATTTTTCACGGTGCAGAATTGGCTGTAATTGGTGCTGGCGACTCGGCGGCAGAAGAGTCAATTTACCTCACCAAATACGGTTCCAAGGTAAATATGTTGGTACGTACCGATAAAATGCGGGCTTCTAAAGCCATGCAAGACCGCGTTTTGAGTAACCCGAAAATCCAGGTGCATTGGAACACAGAAGCCGTGGATATCTTCGGTAATGGTCACATGGAAGGGGTAAAAGTCCGCAATACTAAAACTGGTGAAGAGAGCAAACTGCACGCGAAGGGTTTATTCTACGCTGTTGGTCACAGTCCCAACACCTCTTTATTTAAAGGTCAGTTAGAACTGGATGAGGTCGGTTACGTTGTCACTAAGCCCGGTTCTGTAGAAACCAGTGTAGAAGGCGTTTTTGCTGCTGGCGACGTACAAGATCATGAATTTCGGCAGGCAATCACGGCTGCGGGTACTGGCTGTATGGCAGCGATGTTGGCAGAACGCTGGTTATCATCCACTGGCTTGATTCAAGAATTCCATCAACAGCCAGAAATAGCAGACAATGAGTTAGAACATCAGCCAGCCAAAAAAACTGAAGCTGAGGAAGAAGCTGGATTTAAATTGGATGCGACGCGCCATGAGGGAGGTTACGCTTTACGGAAATTGTTCCATGAAAGCGATCGCTTACTCCTTGTTAAATATGTTTCTCCTGGCTGTGGCCCTTGTCATACTCTGAAGCCGATTTTAAACAAAGTAGTGGATGAATTTGATAGCAAAATTCACTTTGTAGAAATTGACATCGACAAAGACCGAGATATTGCTGAAAATGCTGGTGTGACAGGAACACCAACGGTTCAATTGTTCAAAGATAAGGAGCTGGTGAAGGAAGTTAAAGGGGTGAAGCAAAAGAGCGAATACCGCCAGTTAATTGAAAGTAATCTTTGAGATATTGGGTATTGGAAACTGGGAAAGACTCTGCCCAGTATCCAATACTCGCTTAAGTGGTAGCCTTAATAAGTTAGGCAATAGCATATCCTGTGTGTTGCCTAACATTTTGTGGGTGAAATCCTAAAACAATTTTCTCTTTAGGAATTCCTGCTGCTACTAATTCGTAGGTAACACCATCTTCTGTGTCATCCCGTTGCACCCAAATTTTGCCATTAATAATGTCAATATGAACTAAGGAACCGTGAATTCGTTTAACCCCATCCCAGCCTAAAGTTATCAGCAAATAAGTATCATTTTCGCTATCAAAGACTGCTTTACATTCAATAGCTGCGTAGGAATAAGGAATTTGTGTGTAGGGTACTAATACCTCTTTGATGATACGTCGATAATTATCTAAGGTATCCATTGAATAATCCTCTCAGTTTCTGGATTAAAAACGAGTAATTTGAGATTTTCCGTTTCTATTAAAAGTGTACCAATTGGTTCCTCAAACAAAGCTTTAAATACGCTGTCGCGTACTGCTAAATACAGCATATTGCAGGTTCATGAAGTACAGTAGCAACAGTCTGTAAACCAGTTTTTTAGATGTTTCGGATTCATCAAATCAAGAGCCGTTGCAATCAGAATATCAACCATTTTTGTTGTGGTTGGAGAGAATTGACGTAAGAAAGATTTAAGTTGTGACCACCAAAGTTCAATCGGATTAAAATCAGGAGAATAGGGTGACAAATTGAGAACACTGGCACCCTTCGATTGAATCAATGGTTCAATTGAAGCTACTTTGTGAGATGGTACATTATCAATTAACTTCTACAGCACCCGCCCATAATTGAGGGAGCAAACATTTTTGGATAAATACTTCAAATGCATTTCCATCCATTGAGCCATTCATGGTCATCACAGCTAAAACTTTTTTTAAACTTATTGCTCCAATAACCGTTACTTTTGCACCTCTATAAAATGGTTTTAAATCATACGCTCTTTGTCCACATGGGCTTCGAGCTAAGGAACGCGTTAAACCAAGTAAAACACCCATTTCATCGATGAAAACCAAGTTTTCTGGGTCTATAGCTTTAACTTTCTCCCAAAATTCACACCTTAGCTTTTGGACTCTTTCTGTAGCGCATTGACTGCTACGCAGTGTCTTTTTTTTTGAGTCAGATTTTGTCTTTGCAAAGCGCGACACATAGCACTAGTGCTTACCCATTTATCGTAAGTTTGTCCCCAATATTCACAATATTCAGATAAGGTTGCATCTGGATATTTTTCTACCATTTGAGCTAGCTCAATTTTATGCTTATCTAAATCACTCTTCATCCCTCCACCTTGTTTTTGTGGTTCTACATGACCTTGAGTTCTTTTGAGTAAAAGCAGCCTTTGTACAAAAGCCTTACTTACATCGAACCTAGAAGCTATTTTTCTAATTGATGTATCGCCTTGAGAGTAAGCGTTAATTATTTTTTCTCGAAACTCGATTGAGTAAGCTTTCATAGTCCCGGTTGATGCAAAGCACGTCTAGTGTACTCTATCTACCTGCAATCTGCTGTATAATGTTCTTTTTGGCTCAAGGCGATGGATAACAGCACGATACATGATAAATCCCCCAATAGCATCTTTAAGGTCTGCCATTTCTGAAGGACTAACAAAACTTTTAATTTCTACAGCTATTTTTTTACTTCCTTGTTCTGCGGCTAAGAGTTGTTTAGCTCCTAAATCTACATACATATCTTTTTGACCCCACTTTAAATGTAGGGGATCATCTGTAATTATCCAGCCTTCTTTAACTAAAGCATTCTTAACAGCATTATGATAAATATCTCTTGCAGGCATATCAAAGTAAGTATATTTAAATCTTTCTGGCTCTCCTAGACTAGCTATGTAAAATTAATACTTAATACCAGCTTGAATCATTACATAGCTAGGAATTCAGACAAAAAAAGTGTATTTTTATTAAATTTTCAATTTTGTATTACTAGAATCCTTTTATAGCAATCATTATAGTCTATTTTTATTATTAATTTATCATACCTACTCTAGGAGAGCCATCTTTCTTTACTTGGAATCATTTACCTTTGTGGTAACACTTGGCTGGTAATTTATCTTCACAAAAAATAAGGTATAATCTCACCTTTTCCTCAGTCTAGCTTTGTAACCAACGCTCAACAGTAGGACTTTTATTAAGGATATTTAACCAATCCTCAATCTGATATGTAAAATAGTCAGCGTATCAAGCTTTGCTCCAGGCGATCGCACATGGCCATTACAAAACGGCGACTACCGACATTTTTACAGTTTGGCAAAAGTCTCAATCTTTCCCAAAGACTCATGCTCATTGGGTTAGCCATTACCCTATTTTTCATCCTCTTAGCATTCTTCGCCCCCGTATTCCAGGCTTGGGGATGGCTGCAAAACCCCAAAGATTTTCTCTCTAATCCAATTCACGAGCCACCCTCAGCTAAACATTGGTTTGGTACTAGTCGCCTGGGTTATGATGTGTTCTCCCGGACGTTGTTTGGCGCTCAAGCTGCTTTGCAGGTGGTGATTTTGGCAACAGCGCTGAGTATGATTATCGGTGTGCCTTTGGGGATGCTGAGTGGTTATCTCGGCGGTAAATTGGATAAAGTGTTGCTGTTTATTATGGATAGCATCTACACTCTACCGGGACTACTGCTATCTGTGACACTGGCGTTTGTAGTGGGGCGTGGAATATTAAATGCAGCGATCGCTATTAGCATTGCCTACATCCCCCAATATTACCGCGTTGTTCGCAACCACACCGTAAGCGTGAAAACTGAAGTGTTCATCGAAGCTGCTCAAGCAATGGGCGCTTCTACTTGGGTTGTGCTTTCTCGTTATTTATTTTTCAACGTTATTCAAAGCGTACCTGTCTTATTCACACTCAACGCTGCTGATGCAATTTTGGTGTTGGGCGGTTTGGGCTTTTTGGGGCTAGGACTTCCCGAAGAAGTGCCAGAATGGGGACATGATTTAAAACAAGCCTTAGAAGCTCTACCCACTGGCATTTGGTGGACTACACTTTTCCCTGGTTTAACCATGACATTCATGGTGGTAGGGTTATCACTACTTGGTGAAGGGTTAAATGAATTTGTCAATCCTCGTTTACGAAGAGAAAATAGAATCCGAAAGTAGTCATTGGTCATTAGTTCTGGACAAAGGACAAATGACAAATAAACAATAGAGAGATTTGTATGAAAGATAATCTAACGTTAATTGCTGCCGCTACTGGCGGATTTATCCTTTCCGTTGCTCTTGCTGGTATCTTAAGAGGTGCGCCAATTACAGCTTGGCAGGAGCAATCGAGTGTTCGTAATATGACTGTTGCTAATTTACGGCTCGCACCCAATAGGACAGAAAATTTAGAATATTTTCGTGGCAAATCCTAAAACCCTAAGTACACATTTGCCTAAAACCCTGACAAATTGCAGGTAATAACTGTCACCAATTACCAATGCCCAATGCCCAATGCTCAATGACAAATGACAAATGACAAATGACAAAATTCAAGTAATTGGTATTGATGTAGGGGGAACAGCAATTAAGCTGGGGCGGTTTACAGCCGATGGTACTTGTCTGCAATCCTTGACTGTGGCGGCTCCCCAACCGACAACACCAGAGGCCGTGCTGACAGTAATCGTAGATGCGATCGCGCAAATTGATCCACATAATCAAACTGTTGCTATTGGTGTTGGAACTCCTGGCCCATCCGATGCAGCAGGACGCATTGCGAAAATCGCCATCAACTTACCTGGGTGGCTTGATGTGCCTCTAGCAGACTGGTTAGAAACCAAAACTAGTAAACCTACTGCGATCGCTAACGATGCCAACTGCGCTGGTTTGGGAGAAGCTTGGCTGGGAGCCGGTCGCCACTTTCAAAATCTAATTCTGTTAACTTTAGGAACTGGGGTTGGTGGCGCAATTATCCTAAATGGCAAACTATTTGTTGGACATCAAGGAGCCGCCGGGGAATTGGGTTTAATTTCATTCAACCCAGATGGGCCAATTTGTAATAGTGGCAATCAAGGCTCTTTGGAACAATATGCCTGTGTTAATGCAATTCGTCGGCGCACTTTCAAGGAACCTATCGAATTGGGTTTTCTGGCACAACAAGGAGATCCCGCAGCATTGACTTTTTGGCAAGAGTATGGCAAAAACTTGGGAATTGGTTTAACGAGTTTGATTTATGTACTCACACCGCAAGCGATCGTGATTGGTGGCGGCATAAGTGGCAGCTTTGAATTTTTCTTCCCAGCAGTGAAGGCAGAAATTGAGAAGCGAGTTCAGCCTTTATCACGAGCGGGTTTACAAATATTACCAGCAGAGTTAGGCAATTTTGCTGGGATAGTAGGTGCAGCAAAGTTGGCATGGCAACACTATTCAGGATTTTAGATTATAGTTCAAACAATCACAGCTAGATACATCTGTCTTTACGAATTAAAAGAAAAATTTGGTTTAGAGGTTTCTACAGACACCAACTTACTGTCTTCTCTTCTCTACGTTCGCGTAGCGTGTCGGAGACAGAGGTTGCGCCCTAAGCGTAGCTATGCCGCAGGCTTTACAAAATGCTCCGCGAACGCAGGTTAGCGAGTCTCGTCTGCAATACACTCTTGTGTTCGAGCGTCACCCGAGAGATAAGAGCTTCAGCCCTTAATATGAGACAATTTAATTAATTTTACATTGTGTAACATAGTTTAATTTATTTTTGCCTACTTACTTAGCAATTCTGACTGATGGTGAAAAGTGAGTGAAAAGTAACTATCTAAACATGAATAAGCACTATCTGATGTCAGAAGAAGCAGTAAAAGATATTTTTCTGGCAAAAATCATAGAAAATGAGTATGTTATATCACAACCAAAGCCAGTCCAATGGCTAAAGGCTTTAAGAATCAGCAAAGAGTCAAGCAAACTTTTACCGTAGTGTTAATAAGAGCTAGCCATCGCTACGTACTCGTGGCATTGATACTTAGCTTGATAATTCTTGCCTGCATTAACATCTTAAAATCTAACCAATCCTCAGTCACCGAGTCTCCTATTAACAGTAGAGTTCTGAAGATTTGGTCGGATAAAGGTTATACTTTGGAAGAGGATGAAGCGCTCCAGCAGATCGTTAGCAACTGGGAACAAAAAAGCGGTAACAAAATTAAGCTTTCTTTCTATACTAACGATGAGTTGCCACAAAAGACTCAAAGGGGACTTCAGGCTGGTAATCCGCCTGATATCGTCATAAATAGCAGTGCTGAGAGGGAGCTGTATCCACGTCTTGCCTGGGAAGGCAAACTGGCAGATGTCTCTGATGTAATTGAGCCAGTCAAAAGTCTTTATTCTGAAGGTGTACTGGAAGCCGTTCGTTTATATAATAACGTCGATAAAAAGCGCGGCTACTATGCAGTCCCAATTGATCAATTAACGATTCATGTCTTTTACTGGCGAGACCTACTAGAGCAATTAGGTCGAACTCAAAGCGATATCCCCAAAGAGTGGGATGCCTTTTGGGAGTTTTGGAAACAAGTGCAGGATGAGCTGCGGACACAGCAAAAACAGAATATTTACGGGTTAGGCTTTCCTTTCTCCATTGGATGTACCGATACCTATTACTTATTTGAGCAGATTTTAGAGGCATACAATGTCCAAGTTTTAGACTCCAAGGGTCAACTTCTCCTCAATGATCCTAAGGTACGTCAAGGTATTGTTGAGAGCTTAAAGTGGTATGCAAAATTTTTCCAGCAGGGCTACGTACCACCAGATACAGTCAACTGGTTAAATCCAGACAATAATCGCAGCTTGCTCAATCGTGGCGTGGTTATGACGCCTAACTCCTCGCTCTCAATTCCTGCTGCTGTCCGCCAAGATCCTGACACCTATCGTAACAAGCTTGGTATCCTAGAATTTCCGAACAAACCCAATGGTAGACCGATGCGCCATTTAGTCTCGATTAATGAAATAGTTTTGTTTGCCGAGTCCAAAAACCAGAAGGTAGCTAAGGACTTTCTCGCGTATTTAATTAAACCTGAGATAATAGGAAACTATCTTAAAGCTACCGGAGGTCGGTATCTACCAGTAATGAAGCCTGTTTGGAAAGACGCCTTTTGGGCAAATCCAGCAGATCCTCATCTTTCCACTGCAATTCAAACACTGACTAAGGGTCTAACTCGCCCATTTTATATTGTTCAAAACCCTGCTTACAGCCTAGTTTTAGAAGAGAATGTTTGGGGCGACGCTCTCAATCAAATAGTTGTCAATAGAATATCTCCAGAGGAAGCAGCAGACACGGTAATTGAGCGGATAAAACAAATTTTTGACGAATGGCGGTGAGCTATATGCAATTTTAAAATCACCACCTTACTGCTAAAGTTACAATTTTATTTTTAGATAACTCTACAAAAAAGATGATTCAATAGCTAGGATAATTCAGCAAAAATTTCCCAAAACTATTTTATAAGATTGGGAAAACAGTAAATCTGTTTTTTAACTTTTCTGTTACTTTGTTCTGCTATGTAGGATTTTCAAGACAAAGAATATCCTGTTGCTTTCTTAACGTATTTCACAACTTTTTCATAAGATTCGGGATTACTCACAGGGTTGATGATGATGGGGATAGTGCCATCTGGCAACCAAAAAGTTATCCTGCCGTTCGGTTCATGGCAAAAAGAACTGATGCAGTTGAGATTAATTACATATTCATTTTTTTCGTAAAGGATTTTCACCCAGTGGGCATGATCTAATTCCAACCCAGTCACAGATTCTAAATAATCGAGGATTTTTTGATAATCTTCCAAGTTACTGTGCGGGTTAATCACTATCGGAATGGCACTATCGGGTAACCAAAAAGTAACCCTACCGTTCAGTTCATAACAAAAAGCGTGGACACATTCAAAGTTCACTACATATTCTTTCCTCTCGTAAAGGATTTTCACCCAGTACGCCACAACATCTCCTCAAGTCCGAAATTTACGAATGATGCACCCTGTATGTCCAAATCTACTGAAGCCTTAAGTTAATGTTGCTATGCAGCAATTAAAAATTAATTTTTAATTTTTAATTTTTATGACACCTCCAATGGTGTTGGTGTACCTATCGAAAGAGAAAGAGCGATCGCCGCTTGGATAAACCCTTTAAATAAAGGATGAGGGCTACTGGGGCGCGATTGAAATTCTGGATGAAATTGGCAAGCAAGAAAGAATGGGTGCTTGGGTAATTCCACAATTTCAACTAAGCGTCCATCGGGAGAAGTCCCACTGATCACATAGCCAGACTTTAATAATAAATCGCGGTAAGCATTGTTAAACTCATACCGATGTCGATGTCGTTCATAAATTACATCTTCTTGATAAAGCTTGAAAGCCAATGTATCAGGAAGAACACGGCAAGGATATAGCCCCAAGCGCATTGTACCCCCTAAATCGACAACTTCCTGCTGTCCTGGCAATAAATTAATTACCGGATCAGATGTATGAGGGTCAAATTCAGCACTATTAGCACCTGTTAATCCCCCTACGTGCCGGGCCCATTCAATCACAGAGCATTGCATTCCCAGGCATAAACCCAAAAAGGGAATTTGGCGATCGCGGGCGTATTTAATGGCGGCAATTTTGCCATCCACCCCCCGAACACCGAAACCTCCTGGCACAACTATGCCATCAACACCTTCAAGATAAGTTTCGGGCAGTTCAGTTTCCAAATCTTCTGAGTTCACCCAACGCAGGCGCAGTTTGCCATAAGTGGAGATTGCAGCATGGTTTAGTGCTTCCACTACAGATAGGTAGGCATCACTTAACTGCACATATTTACCGACAATGGCAATTTCTAACTCGTGCTTGGGAGTATGTAACCGTTGTACCAAGGTTTGCCACTGCGTCAAATCTGGTTTGCGTTGCTCCATTTGCAGCAAGTTCAGTACTTGTTCTGCCATTCCTTCCCGTTCTAGATTCAGGGGTACTTCATAGATACTTTTGGCATCTTGGGAGGTGATGACGCATTCTTCGGGCACATCACAAAATCCCGATAATTTCTGCTTTAATCCTTTGGGTAATGGGCGATCGCTGCGACAAACTAAAATATCTGGTTGAATACCAATGGATCTCAGTTCTTTAACTGAATGCTGTGTTGGCTTAGTTTTCATTTCACCCGCAGAGGCAATCCACGGTACCAGAGTTACGTGCATATACAGCACATTCTGCCGTCCCACCTCTTTGCGGAACTGGCGAATTGCTTCCAAAAAAGGCAGTGATTCAATATCTCCCACCGTACCGCCAATTTCTGTAATTACTACAGATGGGTTTGTACTTTTAGCAACTCGCAGAATCCGCTCTTTTATTTCATTCGTAATATGAGGAATAACCTGTACAGTGCCGCCATTGTAGTCTCCGCGCCGCTCTTTATTGATAACTGCCTGGTAAATCGAGCCAGTAGTTACACAATTCAATCGCGACATCGAAGTATCGGTAAAGCGCTCGTAATGCCCCAAGTCCAAATCTGTTTCCGCACCATCCTGGGTAACGAATACTTCCCCATGCTGAAAGGGACTCATTGTGCCAGGATCAATATTAATATAAGGGTCGAGTTTGAGAATCGACACTGAATATTCGCGCGACTTGAGCAAACGCCCTAAACTTGCTGCTACAATGCCTTTACCTATACTGGAAACTACGCCCCCAGTTACAAAAATAAACTTAGTCATAGTAGTTTGAATTTCTAACAACTTCTAAAAATACATCCCGTCATTGTGCCACAGTTGTTGTGGTGTAATCTTCTGTGATTGAGCTTGTGAAAAACCTTTTAGGATTAGTAATATTCGGCTGTATTCTCACATCCTCCGTAGCATTGGCAGAGCCATCTCTTATAGTCGTTTTTCCCCAAACAAACTACCAGACGAGTGCCCAAAAAATCTTTTTTCTGGGGACTGCACCACCAAATGGTCAGGTTTTGATCAATAGTAAGCCAATTAACCGCAGCAAAGCTGGTCATTTTTCCCCTAGTTTCCCCTTGCAGTTGGGGGAGAATCTTTTTACTGTGCGTCACCAAAATCAAGAACTCCAGATTAAGGTGACAAGGCTTAACACTAGCCCTGAGCTACCACAGGGGTTAGCCTTTGCTAAAAATTCCCTGACTCCCGCAGCTGACATTGCCAGACTACCGGGAGAAATAATTTGTTTTAGCGCGATCGCACCCCCTAAAGCTAATGTCTCTGTCAAGTTAGCTAATCAAACTATTGCCCTTTCACCGCAACCCCAACAGGCACAACTACCAAGTAATTTGGCAGCTTTGACAGGGCAAAATCAGCCTCATGCCCAGTCTAGCGTAGGAAAGTATGAGGGTTGCATGACACTGCAACAACCTGATCCTGCTTTTTCATCCCTAATTTACGGTAACAACATCATTTCTGGTGCTGTTGTCTCAGACTCAAGTAAAGAGGTAGATTTGGGACAACCTCAGTTTCAACTGACGCTCAATGGCAAGACGATAACTCAACCAGGGACTGGTAAAATTCAAATCCTTTCAAGAGCACAGTTGCCAGTTTCTGAGGTTACAGTAGAGTCAGGCGTTGCTCGTACTGGACCAAGCACCGATTATTCTCGACTTACACCACTGCCTAGAGGCACACGCGCAACAGTAACAGGTAGGGAAGGTGAATGGTTCCGCCTAGACTATGGTGCTTGGATTAATAGTCAGGAAACCCGCATTCTACCTGGTGCAATTCCGCCACAGACAATAATTCGTAGTGTCGGATACCGTCAACTCTCTGATGCGACAGAGATAGTTTTTCCCTTACAAGTTCCCGTACCTGTGAGCGTGCAACAAAGTGAGCAAGCTCTCACTCTCACTCTCTACAATACCATTGCCCAAACGGACATTATTCGCCTGGATGATGACCCCCTAATTTCTCGCCTAGATTGGCAACAGGAGACACCAGAACAAGTAAAATACACCTTTAACCTCAAAAAAGCTCAACAATGGGGATATAAGCTGAGATACGACGGTACAACCCTGGTTTTGGCTTTGCGTCATCCGCCGAAAATTGGGAACACAAGACGCAAGCCTTTAGCTAATTTCAAGATTGTACTTGATCCAGGGCATGGAGGTAAAGAATCTGGTGCCAGTGGCCCAACTGGATATTTAGAAAAAGATGTGAATTTGGTGGTATCCAAGTTGTTGCGGGATGAGTTGCTGAAGCTAGGAGCAACGGTGGTAATGACGCGGGAAGATGATAAGGAAGTTTCGTTAGTAGAGCGTCAAGCAATTATCAACCAAGAAGAACCTGCGATCGCTCTTTCCATACATCACAATTCTCTACCCGATAATGGCGATGCCGAAAAGATCAAGGGATTCGGCACTTTTTGGTATCATCCCCAAGCCCACAATCTCGCAATATTTTTACAGAATTATGTAGTAAAAAACCTCGGCAAACCTTATTATGGTGTGTTTTGGAACAACCTAGCGCTGACACGTCCAGCTGCTGCGCCATCGGTGTTACTGGAATTGGGTTTTATGAGCAATGCCGATGAATTTGAGCAGATAGTGAACCCAGAAGAACAGAAGAAAATGGCAAATGCGATCGCTCAGGGGATTACTGAGTGGTTTAGGAGTGTGAGATAAATTTTGAGGTAGAACACTAGTTCCTCATGGTATTTGATGGAGTGCAATCGCTCTTTTTTAGCTAGTTCCTGCTCTATGTTGTGATAAATACTTTGTTCAAGCTTTTTAACTTTTATAGTGCGATCGTCATGGGCAAGACTGCGAATAGGGCATTGGTGATTGTTAACAGGTGGAAAGGAACTCTATCAAAAAAGTATCCGTGCCAAAGTTGAGACACAAGAGAACATTGGCAAAATTACCTCAATTAATGTTGAAACAGGAGATTACGAAATCGCTGATCATTTAGTCGAAACGAGTCTTCGATTACAATCCAAGCAAACCGATGCAGCACTTTGGGGAGAAAGAATTGGTTTTGATGTCGTTTATGCAGTTGGTGGTACATTGCTGACGACATCGCCCAAGCAGCTAAAAACCTATAAAATGGAGCCATGCAGAAGATAACAAAAACAGCCCTCAAGTTCTTGAAAGGTGCGTTGGCCTAGCCCGTCGTAGATATCGCTGATTTACCTACTACTGAAAAGCTGGTTGAAGTCTGTGGTAAACTTTTGCCTGTGATTACTAAGTTTTCCGGCTTGCCATAACATTAGTAAATATTACTCTACATCTGGGTCGATACCCATTGCCCTGAGCTGTTCTGCTAATTGTGCAGCTTTTCGTTCTGCTTGCTCGGCTCTTTGCCTTTGCAACTCAGCTTCTTCTTGACCAATCAGTAACAGATTTCCCTCTAAATCCCACCAGCGTAACCAAAATTGCTCAGGATTATTCAAATAGCTTCCCTGCCATAACCCTAGTTCCACCCCTAAAGGAGGAATTGGGTAGTGTCCTCGCTCATTCGGCTGCATTTTGTGGTAAGAAAAATCTACCAGATGATAAACTTCCAGTTTGTCATTACTAATTTCATAAATGGCATAGTAGGGAATTCGGATTATTCGCTCATATACCCAGAATTTACCTGGTTTTGCGCCTTCCCGACTACCAGCTAGAGGTAAAGGAGTGTCATCTCGTTCTTCATCGCCATTACCACTAGCTAGTTCTATGGCAATCAATGGGGGTATGTATTCCCGCCACAAAACATAGGAGCGGCGGTTTTTGCCATCTAGCCTTGGTGGTACACCAGGGACATAAAACCAGTCTGGTGCTGCTGCTCCTTTTTCTGGTGGTTCAGTCTCTCGCCAGTAAATACCACAATCTTGACCAATGCAATACTGTCCATCTGGATGTAGGCGTTGCAAAACTTGAATAATTGAGTCTGTGAGAATGATGGTTTGGGGATGCTCTTGAAAATTTTTCACAAACGTACCATCAGACTCTGGTAGTTGAGTGTGATCGGGAAACTGGGGCGGTATGGCAACATCAGCAAGTCTTTCACTCATGCTTTAACAAGTATTGCAGCTATTTATTTAGTGCTTTACGCTTCCCATAAGGTATTACTAAGTAGTATAACACCTTGCTCCGTCTTGATTTCAGTACTTATACGCTGCTAGAACCACTTTGATTGCGGGTAGAAATATATGAAATCTTGATATTTTTAAAGTGTATGTATTTTAAGATAAGCAGCATAGTAGGAGCGATCGCTATTTTATTGAGCAGTGGCAGTGCGAACGCTCAAGATGCAGAAAGATATATTACTGTGGGGCACGATAAATTGGGAAACAGCGTAGCTCTAGACACGAAAACTATTAAGGGCACAACATACAAGCTTTACGGAATGTACGGAGATGGCATCTTCGAGACTACCTTTGATGCATCTTGCACAGAATCGCGGATTTTTCGCAATCGCATTGCGATTTACGGGCCAGAAGGACAGCTACTTGAAGAGGATGAGGAAAAAGGAGAAATACCTTTTGTAGCAAGTTCTTCACCAGGCAAAGGAATGAAAATTGTTTGTCAAAAGATTGGTGCCCGTGGTTGGTAGGTGTTCAATATTTTCTAAGTAGGGAATGGGGAGCAGGGGGAGCAAGAGTGGAATAACCAATGCCCAATTCCCAATTCCCAGCTAGAAAATACTAAGGACAAAATAACGTGTCACGCGTATCTCGTCCTGTAATGGGATTAGTTCCCTTGGCAAGTTTGCACAATTTTTTTTGCTCATCGGAACGCAGCAGCGTATCGGTAAAATCTGCCCCGTCAATGATTGCACCATCAAATCTGGCGTTAGCAGCGAAAGCACCCTCCAACAGTGCATTTGTCAAATTTGCTCTAACTAAACGAGCTGAGTCTAAAGTGGCATTTCTCAAGTCAGCTCCCTCCAAATTCACAGACTCTAAATTTGCTGCAAAGAAACTTACACCCTGCAAATTAGCATGGCTGAAGTTGCTCTGGCGAAGATTAGCTTTGGTAAAGCTGGAATCTGTTAAATCACGTCCTGAGAAATCAGCGTCAACCAAAATTTCTTTATTATATTCAAGTGCCAAAGCTGTGGGAGCAAAACCGACCATTGCCGTCATGCCAACTATTCCCCAAAGGAATAAGCTGAGTATACTTGCCCAAATCTTATGGTCTGTTTTAGACTTGTGCCCCAACTCAGTACGGGATAAGTTTCGCTTAGAGCCTGTTATGCGTAGGCGTAGCCCGCCGCAGGCATCGCTTAACCTAGAATTCATAAAATTCATAATATTTTTAATCAATGGCTAACCTTCCTCCATCTCATTATCCAGAAATTGGCTCTTTAGGAGAAGACCTAGTAGCCCAATGGTTGCAATCTACAGGTTGGATAATTCTCCATCGTCGCTTTTCTAGTCGCTGGGGAGAAATTGATATCATCGCCCAACATGATGGAGGATATGGGGAAGCAGGGGAGCAGGGGGAGAACTTCTTACTGGCTCAACGCGCCGCTAACAGTACTCAGCACTCATTACTAGCATTTGTTGAAGTTAAAACCCGCAGTTCAGGTAGTTGGGATACAGGGGGAAGAAGCGCAATCACCCCACAAAAGCAAGCAAAAATCTCGCGGACAGCTGGAATGTTTTTAGCTCAGTATCCTGAAAAGGCAGATTATTCTTGCCGATTTGATGTTGCTATTGTCTACTGCCAAAGGATATCCAAAAATCTCACTGGTGTTATGGCAACCCAGGAAGCTCTTGCGACTTCATCAGCAGCCGGATATAAGTTTAAACTGCAAGAATATATTCTTGCAGCTTTCGACTCTTCAGTTGATAATAGTTAATTGGTAATGCTTGAAGAATTCAGAAGTCAGAATGTGCTAAACCTTAGCTATCCGCTAACAACAGTCAGAATCAATTAGTTGGGATTCAAACCCACCACTAAATTGTTCGCCCTTGGCGTTCCCGCAGGGTAGAACACTAAAAAAAGTATATTTAGCGGGGGTGTTAAACCCCTTGATCTGTCAGTCGTACAAAATTCATGAATTTATTTTGACTTCTGACTTCTAACGACTGAATTCTTTCTTGATAATTTTTTAGTGGCGTTACAATCCAATAGAGTCATGCCAAAGTTTCTGGACAATAACCTAAGCCCCGGACAAACTGCTGCCGGAACGCCTCGATTTCATCTCTCTCTGGACTACCATGAGATACGATCGCAACCTGATAGCGACGCATTACGTCTACAGGACACTGTCCTGCTTCCAAACTCCAAAGTGCCATTTGCACCCTCATTGGCGGCTCGTAGCTAATTCCTAATTCATTTAGAAAAGCGCGGAAGTCGCCATCTTCTTGGGGCGAGACTTGACTTCTGAGTTTGATCCTAACCACCCAGCCATCAATTTGATGAATTACGGTGACGAAAGAAACTGGTGTCTGGGGTCTAGCGTGCAGATGTTGAACGACCCTCAGGGTTAGACTGGCATTTGCCAGATAGTACAAGTATTCCATGTTTGTTGGTGCTTGGGATCAAAGCCAATCCTACATATATATATTCGTCAATAAGTGCCTGTTCCCGGTAGGGTAAAAGCCCCCGTTTTTAGATGGGGAGGTTTACCCAATTTTTATGTTAATTTTTCCGTGTTACTTAATAGTAACAATCTTATAGCCTAGTGAGAAAATTGAGTGAAGATGCCTTAAAGTTCCTATAGAAGCGAAAGCTTAAACCAAATTTTTTAAGAGAGTATAAATACTAAATAAACCAAAAACTAGTACAAGCCAATTTGAAAGACACATCTCGCCCACAAGAAAAAAATTTTGAATTAGATTGCTCGGTAGCTGGCTATGACTACGAACTAGCTCCAGAACTCATTGCTCAAAACCCAGCAGTTCCTAGAGATAGCTCACGGTTACTGGTGGTTAATTCTCCCACCACAGGTACTGAAACAGAACCCATACACCACATTTTCCATGATTTACCTGCACTGCTGCGCTCTGGAGATTTGTTGGTTATGAACAATACAAGAGTCATTCCAGCGCGGCTTTATGGTCATAAATCTACTGGTGGTAAAATCCAGGTGTTGCTGTTGGAAGAACGGCAGTATAACTGTTGGTTAGCTTTAGTTAAGCCAGGAAAAAGCTTCAAACAGGGAACGAAGATTATTTTTGAACCAAGGCAAGCGGGGACCGGTGGTTGGGGATTAGGGATTGGGGATTGGGAAGATTCTTCTCTAGTCACTAGTCCCCAGTCCCCAGTCCCCAGTCCCCAACTCACGGCTACGGTTCTAGAAACAGACGCAGCAACCGGGGGGCGTTTGTTGCAATTTGATGTGCCAGAGGGAAAGCCTTTGGTGCAACTATTAGAGGTATTTGGTGAAGTGCCGTTACCACCGTACATCACTACCTCGTCAGCTGCTGATGAGCAGTATCAGACAGTTTATGCAAAACAACCAGGAGCGATCGCAGCTCCGACGGCAGGGCTACATTTTACCCCAGGATTATTACAAAAGTTGCGCGATCGCAATATCAATCAAGCTTTTATAACGCTACACGTTGGTGTTGGGACATTCCGCCCTGTGGAAGTGGAGGATGTAACTATCCACCAGATGCATGAAGAGTGGATTGAAGTACCCGCCGCTACAGTAGAGCAAATCCGCGCCACTAAAGCAGCTGGCGGGCGAATTATTGCTGTGGGAACAACGGCAGTAAGGGCCTTAGAAGGGGCGGCTCAATCTGGGAATTTACAACCATTTTGCGGGAAAACAGACTTGTTTATTTATCCCGGCTACCAATGGCGGGTGGTGGATGGTTTAATTACTAATTTTCACCTACCGCGTTCCAGTTTGTTGATGTTGGTAAGTGCGCTAATTGGCAGACAACGATTATTGAATATATACAACGAAGCGATCGCTTTTGGATATCGCTTTTATTCATTCGGTGATGCAATGCTAATTTTGCCTGAAGGTGTGGGAGTTAGGAGTTAGAAGTTAAAAGTTGGAAATTTGGAATTTTTTCTTTCGCGGTGGGTACTCTGACTTATGAGGAGCTAAAAATAAGTATAGGTCTGCGATTCATGTCAGAAAAATCCCTATTTTCTCAATGGTTACATTTATTTTGCCGGGTGACACTGTGTGGCTGTTCTACGTTTTTGGTCTTGGCTGCACCGACAATTACTAATTTTCCAGTTAGCAAGCTGCTAGCAGAAACCGCAATCTCTCAGGATCTCGAAGCAGCTAGCTTTTTCCAGCAAGGAGTCACGCGCTATAACCGTAAAGACTTACAGGGTGCGGAATATGCATTTCGTCAAGCATTGCAGCGAGATCCTAGTCTGGAAGCAGCACGAAATTATCTAGGTAATATATTCGTGGAGCAAAATCGCCTGGATGTAGCTTTACAAGAATATGCAGAGGTGATTAAAACTAATCCCAATTCTAGTGAAGCTTATTACAATTTGGGGTTAGTGCTGCATCGACAAGGAGAAAAAGACGCAGCGATTACAGCTTATCGCCAGAGTCTTGTGATAGATGCCACAAGGGTAGCAGCGTTTTATAATATGGGTTTGGCGCTCTATGAACAAGGACAGCTTGAGGATGCGATCGCAGCATACCAGCAAGCAATTAATTTAGATAGCAGCAACGCCAAGGCTTATTTTAACTTAGCGATCGCCTTGCAACAACAAGGTCAAATAGAGCCTGCGATCGCCACTTATCGCCAAGCCTTGCAGCTAGATCCTAAAAATGCCACAGCCTATAACAATATGGCAAATTTGCTAGCAATTCAAGGTCAAGCTTCTGAGGCTATTTCTGTTTATCGGCAAGCTATTCGCCTAAATCCTAAAAACGCATCGGTTTACCATAATTTGGGAATAACTTTATATAATCAGGGCGAGTTCAAGAAAGCTGGTGGAGTATTAAAACGTGCCCATAACGAATATCGTGAGCAAGGGAACATTGAACAAGCTGAAAAAATTGAGCAGCTAATGCAACAAATTGCCCAGAAGATTGGGCAACAGCAGTCTCAAACTAGTCAAACAGCTACTCCCTCTCAGACTCCAGACAACACAAGTAATGTAATACAAACACCAAAGACACAAACGCCAAATCAACCAGAAACTCCAACCAACCCTGGCAATGTTCCTGTCATACTTGAACCACAGTCTACTTCAACGAGTCCCGGAAAATAAAGAATTCAGAGTTAGGAATATAAAGAAGAAGTCATCCGCCAGTCATCAGGATTTAGCATAAATTCTGGCGACTGGCGTTTTTATTTTCCTTGATAGTTAATAGCTTCTAACTCCTAACTTTTTTAAATCGGTAAACGATTGATATCCTTGTTGCAACCAATAACTACCATTGCTGAACCACGCTCTAAACGCTTGGTGGGGTCAGGATTAATTATAAATTTACCATCCTGGCTCACTGCTAGCAAATTTAAACCGTAGCGGTTACGAAGTTGAAGCTCAGTGATTGTTTTGTCGTGAAATTCATCAGGTACAATCAACTCTACAATACTGTTATCTGGGTCTAGGTCAAACCGATCTAAGATTGCTGGTTTGGTAAGTGTACGCGCTAAGGCACAGCCCGCTTCATACTCAGGAAAAACAACATGATCTGCTCCGACTCGCCGCAACAGTTTACTATGAACTTCACTAGAAGCTTTGGCAACTACATGGGGTACACCAGCCTCTTTCACATTTAGGGTAGTTATGATGCTTTCTTGAACGTAGTTGCCAATCGCTACAATTACAGTATCAAATTCAAAAATTCCAGCTTCTTTGAGTGCGGCTGGTTCTGTAGAGTCTAGTTGCAAAGCATGATCAACTATTCCCTCAGTTAATGCTTCTGAAACCCGTTTTTCATCAATATCTGTTGCTAGCACTTGATAGCCAAAATTGTGCAGTGTAAAACAGACCGATCTACCAAAGCGACCTAACCCAATTACAGCAAACTGCTGGTTATCTTTACGTAAACTGCGAAAAAAACTTAATGATGACAGATTCACCGTTGTTATCCTTATTATGGCTCCCTGTATTTAGGGCAAAAAACGCTCATATAGCTTGAATTAAAAATTTTATTTTTTGCCTTCCAATGTATATTTTATCAGTTTATTTGTTAGTCATTAGTCAGTTTTCAAGAATTATTCTCCTCTGCACTTGCTGATCCTTACTTCCTCTTCCTAACTATCCCACGAGTAAGTTTTCTTCAGGATAGCGAATTCTGGTGGGGCGGGGGTCTCCTAGTATAGCGGACATCAGTAGTAAAATACCTACTCGTCCAACGTACATCGTGCCAATTAAAATGAGCTTTGCTGCTGGAGAAATACTGGGTGTAATGCCTGTAGAAAGCCCTACAGTGGCGAAGGCTGATACAACTTCAAACAAAATTTTAATAAAATCTAATGTTGGATCTGTGAGGCTTATTAAGATCGTAGCTAAAATCAGGGTCGCTACTGAACCCACCAACACACCCACAGCTTTCAAAATTAAAGATGTTGCTATCTTGCGATCATATAATAAAACTTCTTCTTTCCCCTGGAGAATAGTTTTAGTGCAACTGGTTAGAACTCTCAAGGTTGTTGTTTTTAGCCCTCCTCCTGTACCACCTGGACTTGCACCAAGAAACATTAGCGCAATCGTAATAAATAGACCAGCAGTGGTCATTTTGCCAATATCGATGGTGTTAAAACCAGCAGTTCTAGGAGTAACGGATTGGAACCAAGCTACTAATATTTGGTCACGTAAATTTAAAGAACCAAATGTTTCAGGGTTTCTTATCTCTATACAGAAAAAAGCAATAAATCCTATTAGTAATAAGATAACAGTTGTGCTGGTTGCAACTTTAAAGTCTAGAGAAAATCTTGGGGTTTTAATAGATTGTTTTAAAAGATGATCGCGCAACCAAAAGTACATTTCTAAAATTACTTGATACCCAATTCCTCCAAAGATAATTAGTATTGTAATAGTGAAGACTACTAAGAAGGATGACTGATAACCAATTAAGTTATCTTTAAATAAACTAAAACCAGCATTATTCCAAGAATTGATACTATGAAAAATTGCTAACCAAAGTCCTTTACTCCATCCATACTCAGGAACGAAAGCTGGTAGAAGTAAAAATATACCTGTAATTTCAAAAATTAAAGTGGTAGCAATAATTGAACGGATAACTTGGGCGCTACCACTCATTCCCGGTCGGTCTAAAGCTTGTTGAATCGCTATTTTTTGCCGCATATCAAACCTACGACCAATGAGCAAAATCAGAAATGTGGTAGTTGTCATGTAGCCCAAACCGCCAATCTGAACTAATAGTGCAATAAACAACTGGCCCCAAAAAGAAAAATAAGTACCAGGATCAACTACTGATAAACCTGTGACACAAACTGCTGATGTGGAGGTGAATAATGCCACAATCAGGTCATTCCAGGTACCATTGCTAGTCGAGAAAGGCATCATCAACAGGATAGTACCTACAGTGATGACAGCTAGAAATCCCAAACAAATTGTACGAGCAACAGTCATAATTAATTGAAAAGTGAAAATTCAAAAACTCAATCATGCTAGGCATCCCAGATGTTTCTGAGATGCAAATAAGAGCAAAGGTAGTTTATTAAGGTAAGGTCAGTAAATTTTCCAGGGAAGAAAAACCGGAGTTTATTATCCCTGCAAACCAAAAGACCCTATTTTAATTAAAAACACACATGGTAGCCTAATGTGTATGTTTTTTTATTCGGCTTTGTCTTAACACTGCTTTTTTCATGAGTGCAACACTTTACCAGCAAATCCAGCAATTTTACGATGCTTCCTCTGGTCTGTGGGAACAGATTTGGGGCGAACATATGCACCACGGCTATTACGGTGCTGATGGTACCCAGACAAAAGACCGCCGTCAGGCTCAAATTGATTTAATCGAAGAACTGCTCAATTGGGCAGGAGTACAAGCAGCAGACAATATCCTAGATGTGGGTTGTGGCATTGGTGGCAGTTCTTTATACCTAGCGCAAAAGTTTAATGCTAAGGCTACAGGGATTACACTGAGTCCTGTACAAGCCGCCAGAGCAACAGAACGCGCAATGGAAGCTAATTTGAGTCTGAGAACACAGTTCCAGGTCGCAAATGCTCAAGCAATGCCCTTTGCTGACGATTCTTTTGACTTGGTTTGGTCGCTGGAAAGTGGCGAACATATGCCAGATAAAACCAAGTTTCTCCAGGAGTGCTACCGGGTGTTGAAGCCTGGTGGCAAGTTAATTATGGTGACTTGGTGTCATCGACCAACTGATGAATCCCCACTAACGCCTGATGAAGAAAAGCATTTGCAGGATATTTATCGGGTGTATTGTTTGCCTTATGTGATTTCTTTGCCAGAGTACGAAGCGATCGCACGTCAACTACCATTAAACAATATCCGCACTGCTGATTGGTCGCAGGCTGTCGCCCCCTTTTGGAATGTAGTCATTGATTCCGCATTCACTCCCCAAGCGTTTTGGGGCTTACTAAATGCTGGTTGGACTACCATCCAAGGGGCATTATCTCTGGGATTAATGCGTCGCGGTTATCAGCGTGGGCTAATTCGGTTTGGCTTATTGTGCGGCAATAAGTAAAAACGCACGGCTGCCCTATCCCCTTAAAGGACTTCCAACTAAAAAATAATGAATCGTTTTGGAAAGCAGGGGGAAAAAAATTAGAAGCAGTTTAATGCCAATTGCTTTCTCATTGTAATATTTGAGCAAGCAAAAAGGCATATTGCTTTCTCAAAATGCTTGATTACTGTCTCATTTCGGTAGATTTAGCAAGCAAAAAGACATATTGCTTTCTCAAAATGCTTGATTGCTTTCTCATTTCAGTAGATTTAGCAAGCAAAAAGGCATATTGCTTTCTCAAAATGCTTGATTGCTTTCTCATTTCGGTAGATCACGCACTCATTTTAGTATTTTCCGCAAGTAAACAACACTTTGTTTCTAATTTGAGTAATTTACGCAGTAGCGATCGCTGATATTTTAATTCCTTTAAGCGTTAAAGACTTAGAATTAGTTTGGTATACTCGCTAAAATTACATTCTAATAAAATTAAATTTCTCATTTTTGAATTTCTGAAATGCCACTCGAACTGCAAAACCTCACAGGCGGTTACACCTTAGTACCAATTGTTCAAAATATTAACCTGACTCTGCAAACAGGAGAATGGTTGAGTTTAGTTGGTGCTAATGGCTCAGGTAAATCTACTTTACTCAAATTGCTGAGTCGTATTCTTTCCCCACAGCAAGGAATAGTGCTACTTGATGGCAAAGCAATTCACTCTCAACCTCCAAATGTAGTTGCACAGAAACTGGCATTATTACCGCAACAACAAACGGTTCCGGTTGGCTTAACAGTGCGACAATTAGTAAGCTTAGGACGCACGCCACATCAACCGTGGTGGCAATGGGAATTAAACGCCCAAGATTGGGCCAAAGTGGAAGCTGCAATTGAAAAGACACAGCTAGAAAAATTTAGCGATCGCTTAGTCGAACAACTCTCAGGTGGTGAAAGACAACGGGCTTTTTTAGCCCTGGCACTAGCGCAAGAGCCAAAAATTTTACTATTAGATGAACCTACAACTTTTTTAGATATTAACTATCAACTGCAACTATTGGAACTACTTAAAGAACTAAATCAGCAGCAGGGATTAACTATTATCACAGTTTTACACGAATTGAATTTGGCAGCACGGTATAGCTCTCGTATTGCATTATTAAAACAGGGTCATCTTTGGGAAGTTGGTACGCCTGAACAAGTTCTGACACCAAATGCGATCGCCCAAGTATTTGGTGTGGAATCTGTGATTATTCATACACCTGTTGGGTTACAAGTTTGTGCTATTTCTGCTGTGTCATGATAAATGGATTACTTTTCTGACCAGAGTTTGGCACCTTTTTATTACTTCTGTACAAGTCCGCCAAATATACTCTTACAAATGTCTTAGTTAGGAATATTTATCGACGAACTAACTTATCAATAACTTTGTTATTATCCATAACTGGTTGGTCAGCATTGAAAGCTTTGTTAACAATAACTCGCTTAGGTGATTGAGCGCCATTCTGGACGTACAGTCCTGGCAATACACTCACTTTGCTTTCTTTACCTTCAGGCACTAGACTTACTTTAAGCTCATGGAGAACTTGCTGTTGTTCTTTGATAATTTGGGTCAGTTCGTTTAGTTTTTGAGTGTGTAAATCATCCAATTTTTGATGTAGCAGTTCGATATTTTGTCCAGCTTTCAAATTCACCTGATGATCAATTTCGGCATTTCTCCGATCAGTATCAGACTGGCGGTTTTGGCTCATCAAGACAACTGGCGCTGTATAGGCTGAGGCAAATGAAAACACTAAATTGAGCATCATGAACGGTGATTGATCCCAGTGGGGAACCCCAGGCATTGAGTTTATACCAACCCACCCAGCTAAAACAACGCTTTGCCCAATCAGAAATCCCCAAGAACCCACTTTCATGGCTAATTTATCAGCAATGCGTTGTCCGCGAGTCAGTGGTTCAGTGGAAATGTTTTGGGCTGCTGGTTGTATCTCCACAATTTGAGGTTTTTGAACTACTTTTACATCAATATTGTTGGACGATACTTTTTTTAATGGATTCATGTTGCACCTTTTGGCGTTATTTATGTCTGTGTTTACCCTGATGACTTTTAATGTACGCTGGTTGAACGATAGAAGCAAATATTGTTAGTTTTCAAAACGATAAACAAAAATAATGAATAGATTTCTAAAGCTTCATAGTATGTATGCCAAGCTAGCAAAAACATTTATCTAAACACTTGGATACCCCATCTTGTCAAAGTATGGAGTATCCAAGTGAGGAAATAACGAGAGGACTGAACACTCATCCTAAGACTTGGTTTCTTGTGTCTGCGCGTCGATAATTACACTCCAGTCATCATTTGTCACAGCAGCTTCAAGTTGACGCTGACGTTCGGCTATACTCGCATCTATTGTTTCTGACTCTTTAGAGAGGGTTGTATCAGCCATTGCTTTCCGCAGTTTTAGCTTTTTCTCCTCGTAGCCTTGACGTTCTGCCTCTGACATTACCGCCTTTGCAGCTTCGCCTACTGTGCTAGCCCACATTTCGCAATCAGTTGCATTACCAGGTGGTGTACTTTCGAGTTCTGCTATCCACGCATCTCGCAAATCTTCCATTTCTTGACGCTTGGGAAACTTGAATGCTTGCACCCGCACAAAAGCACACTTTTGCTGACCATTTTGGGTGATATGACTGTTTAGGGAAAGCAACACATTCCGAGAATAGCCGATGTACTGCGTGTGGCGTTCTGCGTCTAATACTGAGTAAACACCTGCGATTTTAGCGTTTTGAGCAGTTGTACTCCAAGTCTCAAGGTCAATGATTTCAGTACCATTATTTGCCAGTTCAGGGGTTATACTCACCTCAGTGGCGGTGTGTTCGTCGTCGGAACTATACAAAAATTCATGTAGCCCACGGTGGTTTATGGGGACATTTTGATGTTCAATTGGCGGGTTGTGCTGAGTTTCCATTGTCGTTTATCTCTGAGTTATTACAGCAGATTGAAAATATATGCCTTTAGAATATTGAAGCTTAAATTTACTCACATCCCCAAATTCTTGCTGACAAAGCGAAAACAACTATTAGACCTTATATGAATCAATTGACACCTAAAAATTGGATATTCATCAAACAGCGACTTACCCCCTATTTATTTTTACTACCAGCCTTAGTTCTTTTGGCGTTAACAGTCTTTTTGCCTGCGCTGCAAGCGTTTTACCTCAGCTTTACTAGCTATGAAGATATAGTTCAGCCGCCACAATGGATAGGTTTCGCCAACTTCTTTAAACTTTGGAAGGATGCAGTTTTTTGGAAAACTTTGGAAAACACTTTTTTATATCTTGTGGGTGTAGTCCCAATTTTAGTAATTGCTCCTCTAGTGCTGGCAATTTTAGTAAATCAGAAACTGCGGGGGATGAATTGGTTTAGATCCGCATACTACGCCCCAGTGGTAATTTCAATGGTGGTTGCGGGAATAGCTTGGAAATGGCTGTATGCAGAAAACGGATTACTGAATCAGTTCCTGAAAGCTTTGGGCCTTTTTCCAGAAGGTATTCCTTGGCTAACTAGCCCAGCAAAAATTTTTGGCATTGTACCAATTTCTCTTGCCAGCGTCATGGCTGTCACGGTGTGGAAGGGGCTAGGCTACTACATGGTGATTTATTTAGCGGGGTTGCAATCAATTCCTGCTGATGTTTACGAAGCTGCTGCGATCGATGGCTCTGATGGTATCAGCAAACATTGGGATATTACCATACCTTTGATGAAGCCATATTTAGCACTAGTGGCTGTGATTTCGGCTATTTCTGCCACCAAAGTGTTTGAAGAAGTCTACATTATGACGCAAGGGGGGCCACTCAGTAGCTCGAAAACGATTGTTTATTATCTATATGAGCAAGCTTTTGGCAACTTGGAAATTAGCTATGCTTGTACAATTGGTTTAGTGCTATTTTTAATAATTTTAGGATTATCAATTTTGCGATTAGTTATCAATCAAGAGGGAGGAGATAATATCACCATTTAATATTTAATTATAAATATACTCAAATATTTCAACATCCAGAGTGCATGAAAACAGACACTATTTTTTACACTTTATTTCAAACTCTCCCAGGTGTCTTGTTTGAACTTCTGGAACAATCTGAATCCCTGGCGTTGCACTACCAATTTACCTCGGTAGAAATAAAAGAATTAGCACGTCGTATCGATGGTTTATTCCTACCCAAACCTGACTTTCCAGAAGACATAATCTATTTTGTTGAGGTACAGTTTCAGCGCGATGACGATATTTACTGGAGAATAATAACAGAAGCTTTCCTGTATATAAATCAATATAAACCTCAACGTCGCTGGCAAGCAGTATTACTTTTTGCTCAACGCAGCCTCGATCCAGGAGTACCATTCATCTATCAAACATCATTAAATCAACAGCAAATTCGAATAATTTATTTAGACGAGTTAGATGATGTACCATCATCTTCGATTGGGCTAGGCGTGATTAAGTTAGTCGTTGCAACAGAAGATAAAGCCGTACAGCAAGCGAAAAACTTGATCAATCAAGTACAGCAAACGGATGAAGCTAACCGTAGTAATCTTTTAGAATTAGTAGAGAGAATGCTTATCTATAAATTTGTAAACAAAACTCAGCAGGAGTTGGAAGCGATGTTTGGATTAACCGATTGGAGACAAACTAAATTTTACCAGGAAGTAAAAGAAGAAACAAAGTTGGAGACTATACCCCGTCTGCTTAAGTTTGGTTTAAGTATAGAGCAAATCGCTCAAGCATTAGAATTAGATGTTAACCAGGTACGACAAGCTATTGAGAAGCAAGGAGAAGAGGGAACAGAAAGTAATTCGTAATTTCCAATTTTAAGAGATTTATTTAAAACCGCGTTTGATACTCCACTACTGCACGACTATCATCAGCTAAATTAGTAGAAGCACGCACACGAAACTTATCGTTTATCCGGTAATTAACACCCCACTGGAATGGGTCATTTGTTGTCAAAATCTTGATGCTGGAAACCGATATTTTTGAAGAAATATCAACCCCAGCCTCCGCTGCTAATTCCAAAGTTGAACTACTCCTTCCAGCTTCGGGATTATCAGAAATAATAGTAGGAAATATTCGCAGTTCACTTAAGCCAAAGGTACTCCCAATCTGGTTAAAAGCTGACTGAAAATTGTTGAACACAGCCGAACCTGCGATGTTAATCAAACCCAAAGTACTGTCGCCACGTCCTTGGGTGTCTACAAATCCACCTCCTAAAAGAGCAACAATTTCGGTTTGACTACGTGACGGACTGCTTGTTAGTTCTAGATTTTCGTTCAGTTTGCTAGCAAGACCGTTGATAGTGGCTTCGACTCGAACACTCTCTAAAGCTGATAAACCTGTGGTATTTATCCGGCTGAAGTCATTACTTTGAGTTACGTCTAGTACCTTTGCATATAGCCGAATATCTAAGTTGGGGTCGCGGGGTTGAGAAGGGCTAAAAGTTGCAGTGTGTTGATAACCACGAGCAAGGTTAAATTGGGTAGTAAATAAATTCACCCCACCTTTTTCTAACCGAATAGTACCATCGGGTATTGGCTGATTGATTGAGCCGTTAACTATGAGATTACCAGTGGCGCGGAAGTTGAGAATAGGAGGACGGGTAATTTGGACGTTTTTACCAAGTTCTAAATCTAGATTATTAAATCTAGCGGTCGCATTTCCTATCCCATTCCCAATTTCAGCTTTACTCTGCTTATTATCTTTTATGGGTGATACACCCAGACCACTATTTGTAGATGAAGTCGCGTTGGTAGATTCTGCCAGTAATACCTGACCATCAAATAAATTTACTTTACCGCCAATTACTGGGCTAAGGGCAGAACCAGTAATCTGTAAATTGCCGCTAGCACCTCCCAGGTAAAGTCCCTTCAGATTTAGCGCTAACTGATCGAGATTAACAGTTAGAGGATTGTCGATAATCACGTTTTCATTGTTGAAAATGGGAATTTTTCCAGCAGCTTCTACCTTCCCACGGCTGAATCTACCTTGAAAATTTTCTACTGAGATGTTGTCAAAATTAAACAGTATTCTACCTGTGACATCTTCCAGCTTTCCTGGCAAAGCCTGGGCTGAAAAAATAGCATCATTAATGGTGGCAATTCCATTTACTTCGGGTTCTTGCAATGTTCCACTTACCTTAAGGTCTACTTCTCCTTTACCCTCCTCAAATACCACTTGATTATTCAATGCGTTTAACAGTGCCAATCCCTCGTTTTCTAACTTCATTTCTAAACTGATTTGTTCACTGTCTGGTGCCACAGAAGCAAAAGGCAATTTATAAGGGATGCTGCCAGTAATATCAACAGGTTTTGGCCCAGCAACTGCTACAGTACTACCGAAATTTAAGCGTCCGTTGGCATAGCTGAAACTTGCGATCGCTGAGTCTATTTTTTTCTGATTCAATAATCCTTCTGTGATTTGCAATTCCCCTCTAGCTTGGGGATTAGCAATGCTGCCTGCTAACGCTGCTGTACCGTTAAGATTACCTGTGATTCCAACTGGCAGTTTGACAAAATTATTCAGTAATTGTACCGGAAAATTATTCACCCGTAACTGGCCAGATTGTTCATCACCGCCAACGTTACCTGTGAAGGCAATCAGCCTGTTTTCAGATTCAATCCGTAAAGGTCGCAAACTCAAAACACCGTTTTCAAAGTTGCCTTCGGCAATCACTTTGTCGGCAGTATAAAAACGATTTCGTTCTTTTTCTTTACCCCAGGCAAAGTTTTGTCCATTCAAATTGAAATCCACTGATAATCCATTGGATGTAGCTGTATTTACAGCCACTTCCCCGTTGAAAGTACCTTTTAAGTCTGCCAAATCTGGTATAGGAGTGGAATTAAGTCGCTGTTCTTCCTGTTCTGCTACCAAAGCTTCAATTTCAGAAAACCGTTGGATTTGGGTTAATAAAGGTTGATTTGGCGCTCCTTGGGGGATAGTGGTTAGATCCTCTGCTGTGCCGTAGATTTCTGCTGAACCACCTGGCAAATTTTGTAAATCAAATATCTGCGCTACAGTTAGAACATCTTGGATCTCTCCCTGGTTGACATTCAGTTTACCTTGTAGTTGAGGGCCTTTAGGGCTTTGGGCAAAAGTACCGACAAGAGCGTAGTTACTCTTACCTTTGACAAATTCGCTATTGGTGAGTGTGCCTTTCTCATCACTGTAGCGGAATTGAGCCGCTAATCGATCGCCTTTAAGCCGGCCAATTTGCGGATTAGCGATCGCTAAATTCCCCGTTGCTGCCAATGTCTGCTGATTAAACAGCAAATCTCCAGTTAACAACCCAGTTATCTTACCAGTACCCAGTCGAGTAATTGGTGGCGGAGTCAAATTCAATATTTGTAAGGGGAAATTTGCAAGTTTAAGCGCCCAATCATTCCCTTGCACATTGCCTATAGCTGATGCTTGCTGCCATTTTACTAAGAAGGATTTCGGGCGATTATTGGCATCTAAATTGAAAGCAAGGCGATCGCTATTTCCTGCCAAGTTCAAATTTAACCCGCGTCCCTGTACTGAATCGATATTTCCAGTTAACAACGGCTCAAAAGCAATATCTTGAACAACCAAGTCTCGTAGATTAATTTGCCCTACTACATTTGGCAAGGGCAGCTTACCAGTGATTTGACCATTAAAATCTACTCTCCCCGCCACAGCAACCTGATTAGGAAGATTGATCGGTAACTGTTTTAAGTCGTAATCCTGCGCTTGAACGTTGAGATTTAGGGCAGTAATTTCCGGTATACCTGCCTTTCTTGCATTGGCTAATATGTTACCAGTAACACTTAAACCGGGAGCAGTTGCTCGTTCAATACTAAGTCTTTCACCACTCCAAGCGATCGCAGCCGTCAGGGGTTGCTCAAAACCAGGGATACCTTGGGATAATTGCACCTGTCCAGCAGCACGCACATCAGCTAATTTGGATGAGCCTAATGCGCCAGCTAATTGCAACTGACCGCCAAATTGACCTCGTAATTGCTGATTTAACCGATTTAATTCCACACCGGAAGCATCAACTACAGCTTGATAGCGACCATTAGCCAATTGGATATTAGAGGCTGCGATCGTTCCACCTGCAACATCCAGTCGTCCTTGACCACTAGCTTGAATTGTTTGCGGTTGGAAGGACTTAACAGAACCCGCCACGTTTGCTTGACCAGTTAACGTCCCTCTAAACTGCGGTGGTACTGCTGCTAACTGCTGCAACGGTACATTATTTGCTTGAACTTGCGCCTGGTATACACCATTACCCACTTGGATATTAGAGGCTGTAATAGTTCCACCTGCAACATCCACCCGCCCCTGACCACTAGCTTGGATAGTTTGCGGTTGGAAGGACTCAACAGAACCCGCCACGTTTGCTTGACCAGTTAACGTCCCTCCAAACTGCGGTGGTACTGCTGCCAACTGTCGCACAGGTACATTCTTAGCCTGAACTTGTGCCTGATACATACCATTGGCAAGTTGGATATTAGAGGCTGTAATAGTCCCACGCGCAACATTTATCTGCGCCTGACCATTGGCTTGAATAGTTTGCAGTTTAAAAGAATCAACAGAACCCGCGACGTTGAACTGACCAGTTAACGCTCCCTGGAACTGCTTTGGTAGCGTTGCCAACTGCTGCACAGGGACATTATTGGCTTTAACTTGCGCCTGATAAACACCATTAGCCACTTGAATATTAGAGGCTGTAACCGTACCACCGCCAACAGCAAGGCGACCTTCACCACTACCACGGAGGGTTTTCAGGCTGAAATTATCTCTGTTGCCTGCGATTTGAAATGTACCCGCCAATGGATTATTTAAAGCTGGGGGAGACTGTTTCAATATTTGTCCCAACCGCACACCATTAGCTACAAGTTGAGCAGAGAAGCTTTGGTCTTGCAGCTGGATATTAGAAACTGCAACTGTACCGCCGCCAATTTCAACTCCTCCACCATCACTGCGAATCGTAGCAATTTTAAATGGTGCTGTGCTGCCTGAGAGAATAAGACGACCATTAAACTGTGCTTCCGCCAAAGAGACATTTTGCAGTTGACTTTTGTCTACAAAGGGTTCTAATTTTACCCCAGAGGCAACAGCCACAGCTTGCCAACGCTCATTGGCATAACTACCAGTTGCCCGGACTGTACCATCACTGACATTCAGAGCTACATTGCGGAAAGAAACGTTGCGATTTGGAGCAATTGCAACTTCACCAGTTCCGGGGTAAGTTCCGTTAGGAGCTTGAAACTGTACCAAAGTTTGGACATTAGTAGGAGCGCCAGTTAGTTGAGCAGTACCTGAGACATTGCCGATTTGGAAGCCGGGTGTTATTTCATAGACTTTTGCGATCGCATCCCCTGGAAGATTCTTGGCAGCAAAATTTATATCTACTCGCGGAGTTTTACCAAGTTTAATTGTGCCAACACCCGTGATATCACCACCAACTTTAGCTTTACCTTGAATATCTTTCAGGGTAATTAAAGAGGAAGTAGTAGCAAACTCAAACTTACTACTGATACTATTAAAATCAACTTTGTCAATCCGAGCAGTTTGAATAGTGGTAACTGTGCCTGAGATAACTGGCTCTTTAGTTGATCCGGTAATCTGCAAATCAGCTTGTACTTGTCCAGCGATCGGCATAGGTAGTTTTACCTTGAGGGTATCCTGGGCATTAGCCAAACTTACCGCATTTACACGCCCTACCAACTTAAAGCCTGTTTGAGTGTCAATGATTCCTGTAGCCACTACGGGAATTTTGCCGTAGTTGGTAGTAACATTGTTTAAGTGCAACTCCGTCCCCTGGAAGCGGAGATTTCCTTGGCTATTGCTCAACAGTTGCGGGACCTTGGGTATTTGAAGTGTTACCCCTTGCACAGCAGCGTTGCCATACAATAAAGTCTGCTGTCCTGGTGTTAACCGAACTAACAAATCGCCATTGGCTCGACCTGCCTGTAAGTTGACTGGCAACTTAATCAACCGAGTAATATCCGCAGCCAACAAGTCTTGTGCTTGCAACTGAAAGTTGCCTGCTAGCACCTTGGAACGCGTCTCTCCCTGAATAGAAATACTGCCACCACTGTCAGCTTGACCCCCTACATTAAACCTGATCAACTGATTATTTGCTAAAAGTTGGGCAGAACCATTGATTTGAGAAAAAGTTACGGGGAAATCAGGAGAAGAGGCAGAGGGGCGGGGTGAGGGGGGCAGAGGGGAAAGCTCTTCTCCCTTGCTCCCTGCTCCCCCTGCTCCCCCTGCCCTCTTCTGCGGCATCAAGGCTAGCTTGGCATTGCGAAACCGCAGGTAATCCAAATCGGTTTTAATTGCACCGCCTTCACGTGACGACGCTATTTTAGTGGAAATCCAGCGTCCTTGGTCATCCTGGTCAATGTAAATATCTGGGTTGACTAAGGTAACATCTAGCTTTAAGTTGCGGTTAAAGATTAGTTGTAACAGGTCAAAACCCACCTCTACAGTTTCGATTGTGGCCCGATCTGGATCTGTGGGTGTCGCCGGGATAGCTGAAGCCCCAAACTGCACCCCTGTCAAGGAAAATTGTGTGACTCTTCCTAGTTTTACCGGACGGTTGAGTGTAGTAGTCAGACTTTGTTGTGCCAACGGCGTTAGCTCTGTTTGGACAAAAGTCCACAACCGCCAAATACCAACGACAACTCCTAACAGTAAAAGTCCGCTCAAAGTAATACTACCCCGACTCAACACCAGCAACCACAGACGCTTGCGGATAGGGGACGGAGACAGAATATCTTGATTGGGAGATTTAGTCATTTGCTTTCACTGTATTAATTGCCCGATGTTGCTGGCACACACAAGCATTAACTGACACATTGATTCAGTATGCCATTTCCAGGATACGCCAACTAAACCCAAGAGCTAATTGGTTGAGTCACGGTATTTCCCTGATCCAATACTTATGCTTAATAATATTGGCGTTTTCCGGTAAATCTGATCTCAATAGAGTGAAAATTGTTCCTGTGACTTTCGCACAGGCACAACGTCAAACTTTAATATGAATAGACCTTAAAAAAAGACAGATGATTACACCAATGCGTGTCTTTGTGTTAATTTTTAATGCTCGAACCGAAAATGAGGGGATTCACACAATTCGGGAGGGCGATCGCAACAAAATTCTGATGTTCGAGTCAGAAGACGACGCGACGCGCTTTGCCCTGATGCTGGAAGCTCAGGATTTCCCCTCACCTACGCCAGAGCCAATCGATGCTGAGGAAATCAAGGAATTTTGCGAAAGTGCTGGATATGAATGGGAAATCATCCCAGAAAACAGCAATTTAGTTGTAACTCCCCCAGAACTTAACGTCGAACAAACCGACTGGCAAGTAGATGCCCAGAAGGAGGATACTGTTGAAGACACTTTCCCTCTCAATCAACAGCCACTAGAAGAACCAGAATTATCTGATTCTGAACTAGAGAAGATGCGTCGCAAATTGGAAGGATTGTTGTAATTAGTCATTAGTCATTGGTCATTGGTCATTGGTCATTCGTCATTGGTCATTGGTCATTGGTCGCTAAGTGACTAATGACAACGGACAACGTGACAACGGACAACGGACAAAGGACAAATGACAAACTTGCAGGAACGTGGACATCTTTTAACCGAGCTGGTAAATCCTAACAGTCTTAACTTAGACCAGCTCAGTTCTCTGGAATTGGTGGAGCTGTTTAATAGCGAAGACCAAAAAGCAGTCGAGGCGGTTGCGGCGGCGAAAGTTCAGTTGGCACAAGCAATTGAGCGTACCGCAGAACGTTTGCGCCACGGAGGACGCTTATTTTATATCGGTGCAGGCACAAGTGGCAGGTTAGGAGTGTTGGATGCTGCTGAGTGTCCACCTACTTTTTGTACACCCCCAGAGTTGGTACAGGGGATTATTGCTGGTGGGGCTGGCGCACTGGTACGCAGTTCCGAGGATTTAGAAGATAGCATCCAAGATGGCGAGGCTGCGATCGCCCAACGACAAATTACCCAGCTAGATGTAGTAGTTGGTATTACTGCTGGTGGGACAACACCTTATGTGCACGGTGCGCTTCATGCTGCTCGTCAACGGGGAGCCACTACTATTTTTATTGCCTGTGTTCCGGCTGAACAAGTTAGCTTTGATGCCGATATTGACATTCGCCTATTGACAGGGCCAGAAATAATCGCTGGCTCAACTCGCCTGAAAGCTGGTACAGTAACAAAATTAGCTTTAAATATCCTTTCCACTGGAGTGATGGTCAAGCTAGGCAAGGTCTATGGCAATCGCATGGTGGATGTAGCAGTAACAAATCAAAAGTTACGCGATCGCGCTTTGCGAATTTTGCAAGACCTCACAGGTTTAAGTCGAGAAGCTGCTGGCTTTTTATTAGAACGCAGTGGTAAATGGGTTAAGCTAGCGCTATTAATGCACTGGACTGGTTTGGAAAAAGACGAGGGCGATCGGTTGCTTTCAGAACATCAAAGTAATCTTAGAGCAGCTGTTTTAAGTTATCAAAACCACAACCAACCTTAAAGAAATTTTCCTCAATAAATACTCTATCAATGGCTGCTACTTTTCTTAGTAGCACGCCTTTTTTGTAAGTATAATGTTCTCTAGATAACTTCAAGCTAAGTAATATGTATGAATAAATATTAATTTAAATCAATATTTTTAACATTTGTTGCCAATCTCAATAACTAAAACAAAAATTTCTAGAAACTGATGATTCTTTTCAAACAAAAATTCAGAAGTTATACGGATATGATTTCCTAGAAAAATTCTTAAAATAACATATTAATAATGATGTGGATTATAGCAACATAATTGAAAAATTAAATATTAGGAGAGAAATAAAGTATGCCAATAATGACCTTTCTAATAAATAGCTTATTGGCTAGCATAAACTTTGCCATTTCCACATCTTTTTTACTTTTAATAAACTTGATTTAGTTCGATATATACCGAATGTATTTGCACTTGTTGACATATCTAGTGACCACTATATAGCTAGTGTGGGTTTTTCAACGCCTGGCTTTCTAATAAAAGGAATAAAGTATGACCCACCCAGAACTTATTTTTTCAAATAACATAGTTAATGAGTTTAAAACTTGTACTCAGTTGCAATACAATGGCAAATTAAATATTAAAAGTTCAAAGGGCAGTCAATGGACTTTTTATTACCGGCTAGGACGCATAGTTTGGGCAACAGGTGGAACTCACCCTTTTCGGCGCTGGCGTAGACATATGTCCCAAAATTGTCCTCAAATTGATATTGATAAATTGCAGTTGCGTTTACAAGACGTATCAATCGATTACTGGGATTATCGCCTTCTAGAAATATTTTATAAAAAACAGAAAATCCAGCGGGAACAGATTCAGTCTATTGCGGAAAGCACGATAGTAGAACTATTATTTGACCTAGCTCTGCAAGGAAATTTTGCTTCTATAAGTTGCAATCGCAGCCAAGAAGTTATCTTAGAAACACCAATGAGCTTCACGAGTGCAGAAATGTCTGTAAAACATATGCAAGACTCGTGGAAAATTTGGTCAGAAGCTGGTTTAGCAAATTGTTCTCCTGACTTGGCACCAGTTCTCCGGCGGCCAGAACAACTCCAGCAGATGGTAAGCCCATCTGTCTACAAAAACTTTGTCAATTTAATCAACGGCAAATTTACTCTGCGAGATTTAGCAGTGAAAATGAAGCAGAGTGTACTGCCATTAACTCGTTCGTTGCTTCCTTACATTCTTAAAGGAATCATCGAATTGGTGGAAGTACCTGACTTGCCCTTAGGAGTTATCGAAGTCAACAATAACTCTAACAGCACACAACTAAAGAAGCGGACTGCTCCACTAGTAGCTTGTGTAGATGATAGCCCTCAGGTCTGTAAAATCCTAGAGGATATTATCACTTCCAATGGACTGAGGTTTATTAAGATTCAAGATGCTGTACAAGCTCTACCAAACCTCATTCAGGATAAACCAGACCTGATTTTTTTGGATTTGGTTATGCCAGTTGCTAGTGGTTACGAAATTTGCACTCAGTTGCGACGGATATCTACCTTTACCAATACACCAATAATTATATTAACAGGCAGTGATGGTCTTATAGATAGAGTTCGTGCCAAAGTAGTTGGTTCTACAGATTTTCTCACTAAACCTGTAGTAGCTGATAAGGTAATGGGTATAGTACGTAAGTATTTACCTACAGCGAGTGTATCTATCGATAAGAGTAAATCTAATTTAGAGGCTTGTAATTAGATTAAATTAGTAATTTTATTGATAATTTATCTGATTACCTTGAAATTTTAATTACTCAGAAGTGTTTATTACGTACTTTTTCTGAGGTTAATAGATAAAGATTAGATCAAAATTAGACAAATACGTTTTTTGTATTCTAGCAGTCCTATTTGAATTATGAAATAGTGGTTGTGGCAAAAGAGCTAAAGGTTAGTCTCTAGTATCTTCCATGCCTTTATTCACAAATCATTTAGGATTTGTTTGTATGTCTAAATCTGTTTACATTCTGAAAATATTTTAATGGATAATTACCATGAATACTGTTTTAGTTGTTGAAGATGGCTTAACAGATATGGAAATAATCAGCCGTTACTTGCAACAGGCAGGTTATTCTGTGATTAGTGCCAAAAGCAGTGAAGAGGCTCAAGATAAAATAGATAAGAATAAGCCAGACCTAATATTTCTCGACGTAATATTACCAGGTAAAAGTGGCTTTGAAATTTGCCGAGAGCTGAAAAACAACCCCAATACTAGCCAAATACCTGTAGTTTTTTGCTCTACAAAAAATAGTGATGTAGATAAAATTTGGGGCAATATGTTGGGTGCTGATGGTTATTTGTCAAAACCGATTGATCGAGAGGAATTAGTAGTAACTTTGAAGCGGTTGATTAATAAATAACGATTGCAAATAGTTGCTACCAATAAATCATCAAAGAAAAGGATAAATAAATTTGGAAACCAGGGAAAAGTTTTTAAGTTTTAATTTGGGAGCCAGTGATACAGCCGTAATCTCGTTGCAACATATCACAGAAGTCTTGCAACTACCATTACCTGAAATATGTGGCGTTCCTCAGATGCCCAGTAGTGTTTTAGGCATTTATAACTGGCGGGGTGAGATGCTGTGGTTGGTGGATTTAGAGGCAATGTTAGGTTATCCTCCAATTTTGCAAGGATCAAACTTACTTTCAAAAATGATGGCGATTGTTCTGGAAAACAAGGGTAAGTATTTAGGACTATTGGTGCGACAGCTTATAGATATTGAATGGCTAGATACTCAACAGATGAAACCCCCAACCACCGAATTATTTTATCCTAAAATATCACCTTTTTTGCAGGGATACTTTATTAACGATTCCGAGGATATGATTTTTAATTTGGATGCCATAACGATTATTCAAGCTCCCATGTGGGGGATTCATAATTAAACATAGATATAGTATTTTGACATCTCCTAATTGTTGATGGAAAAATACCAGTTCCTTCTTACCTGTAAAGTATCAACCTATTACAAGCCACAAAATTTGAGGATAATCAAATGACATTTTTGTATAATAGCCATGAGAATCAGCATTTAATCTCTGAATTAGAAAATCAAAATGGTAGAGATGATATAACAAATATTGCTAACAATGAAATATCTTTATTAAATGCGATCGCTCAGGAATTTAAAACTTCGCGGCGGCAGTTGCAAGACATTGCAACTCATATGCGCCAGGCTCCAGACCTTAATACACTATTCAAAATCACTGTAGCGCAAATTAGAGAAAAGATTGGCTGCGATCGCACCTTAATTTATCAGTTTACTTCCCTTGAGTCAGGTAATGTTTTAGCAGAATCTAGAACACTCGGTTGGACACCGACTTTAGGCGAAAATATTCCAGGGATTGTTTTTGGTTTATATGCCAATCAAGACTATATAGAACCTGTAGTTATTGACGATATCAATCAGATACAACTTACACCCTATCAAAAGCAACTGTTAGATAAATTTCAAATCAAAGCTAGTTTAAGTTTACCAATTGTAGTAGAAGGTAAAGTATGGGGGTTACTAGCAGTAAATAATTGCTACTCGACACGGCAGTGGCAAGAAGTAGAAATCAGCCTATTATCTCAAATTACAACAGAACTGACCTACAAATTGCAGAGCTTTGAATTCCAAAAAGAACAGCAACAGCGCATACTAGCAAAAAAATCGGTAGCTAAAGTCATCGACAAAATTTTGCGGGCATCAAATGTCGAAAAGCTTTTTCAAACAACCACTCAAGAAATACGTCAATTACTAAAATGCGATCGCGTCGCTGTCTATCGCTTCAAAGATGACTGGAGTGGCGAGTTCGTTGCTGAGTCAGTGGGTAATGGCTGGATAAAAATGGTCGGTCCTGATTTTTACATGGTTTGGGAAGATAGCCATTTACAAGACACTCAAGGAGGACGTTATGCTAAAGGCGAAAGTTTTGTGGCCAATGACATCTATAAAATGGGCCATGCTCAATGTCATATTGACATTTTAGAGCAGTATGAAATGAAAGCTTACATCATTGCCCCCATCTTTTCTGGAGAAAAATTATGGGGTTTGTTGGCAGCTTACCAAAATTCTGGGCCTCGTGATTGGCAACCTTGGGAAGAAAGCTTTGTAACTCAAATTGGGCTGCAATTTGGTGTGGCTATCTCACAAGGAGAATATCTGGAACAAGTGCAGACGAAATCTGAACAACTAGCTCAAATAGTTGAACAAGAAAAAACTTTCACTAAGATAGTTAGCCGCATTCGACAATCCTTAGATGTAGATAGTGTCTTCAAAACAACCACTCAAGAAGTGCGTCAATCACTGCGATGCGATCGCGTCGCTGTCTATCGCTTTAACGCTGACTGGGGTGGTGAATTTGTGGCTGAGTCTGTGGGTAATGGTTGGACAAAACTGGTAGGGCCTGATATTAAAACCGTTTTGGACGATACCTACTTACAAGACACTAAAGGAGGTAGGTATGCCAGAGGTGAAAACTTTATCGTTAATGACACCTATGAAGAAGGGCTTGCTCCCTGCCATATTGAGATTTTAGAGCAGTTTGAAGCCAAAGCTTACATAATTGTTCCTATATTCTTCGGGGAAAAATTGTGGGGTTTGTTGGCAGCTTATCAAAATTCTGGCCCCCGTCAATGGCAAACTTGGGAAGCGAACTTTTTGGTTCAGATTAGCTTGCAATTTAGCCTAGCTAAATCACAAATAGATTATTTAGAATTAGTTCGCATTAAATCTGAGAAACTAGCTCAGATAGCAGAACAAGAGAAAGCTGTTACTAAGATCAGTAACCGCATCCGGCAATCTTTAGATGTAGAAGAAATCTTCAAAACAACCACTCAAGAAGTACGCCAATTACTGCGGTGCGATCGCGTCGCCGTCTATCGTTTCAGCCCTAATTGGACTGGCGAATTTGTAGCAGAATCAGTAGCTCATACTTGGGTAAAACTGGTAGGCCCCGATATCAAAACTGTCTGGGAAGATACCCACTTACAAGAAAGTCAAGGAGGTCGATATGCCCAAGGGGAAAGCTTTGTTGTAAATGATATCTATCAGGTAGGCCATTCTCCTTGCCACATTGAAGTTTTAGAGCAATTTGAAGTTAAAGCTTATGTAATTGTTCCTGTATTTGCTGGAGAGCAATTGTGGGGATTGCTGGCAGCTTATCAAAATTCTGGAACTCGTGAGTGGGAAGAATCGCAAGTTACCTTGTTAGCACGCATTGGTAGCCAGTTAGGGTTGGCATTACAACAAACCGAATATTTGCAACAAGTACAAGCGCAGTCAGCAAAATTAGCAGAAGCCGCAGCACGAGAAAAGGCAGCCAAGGAGTTACTACAACAACGATCTATTCAACTCCTAACAGCCCTCAGACCCGCCCTCAACGGCGACTTAACAGTACGCGCACCGATTACAGAGGACGAACTAGGCACGATCGCAGATGCTTACAATAATACCCTGCAAGCACTGCGGCAAATAGTTCTTCAGGTACAGGGGGCTGCTCAACAAGTTGCCCAAACTTCCAGTAACAGCGACGCTTCACTAGCCGGATTGACCAATCTGGCGCAACAACAATTGGAGGAAATTACCGCAGCTTTAGGTGACATTCAACAGATGGTGGACTCTACTCAAGCTGTGGTGGCGAATGCTGAATTAGTGCAAGTAGCGGTGCAACAAGCCAATCAAACTGTAGAGTCTGGCGATGCTGCGATGAACCTGACTGTAAAAGCAATCCAAGGAATTCGTGAAACTGTTGCTCAAACCAGCAAAAAGATTAAACGCCTCAGTGAATCTTCGCAAAAAATCTCCAAAGTGGTGAATTTGATTGGTAATTTTGCTACACAGACAAACGTATTAGCTCTGAATGCAGCCATTGAAGCCACCCGTGCCGGTGAGTATGGCAAAGGCTTTGCAGTTGTAGCTGATGAAGTTCGTTCTTTATCTCGCCAGTCAGCAGCAGCAACCATCGAAATAGAAAAACTAGTCCAGGAGATTCAAGCAGAAACCGGGGAAGTTGCAGTAGCTATGGAAATTGGCATTCAGCAGGTGGTAGAAGGTACAAATCTTGTTAGTGACACTCGTCAAAACTTAAATGCGATCGTTTCTGCAACTGCCGAAATTAGTCAGCTAATTGAGCGGATTACCGCAGCAACTCAAAAACAAATGACGCAATCTGTAACAGTCACAAAGTCAATGCAGGATGTAGCAGAAATTGCTAATAAAACTTTTGCTGAATCTCAAGAAATTGCTACTGTGTTTCAAGAGTTGTCAGGGATGGCGCAAGAGTTATTAACAACTGCTAGTAAGTTTAAAGTGAAATGAAAAATAGTTAGGAGTTAGGAGTTAGGAGTTATTGGGTTAAAGCATTAATTAGATAAATCACTATTTTGTTGACAAATTTAAAAATGCTTTGACCTTAATTAATTGTAGCTTTTGAGTTGAAGATAGGAGAAGAGTAATTGGCAGAGAGTATTATTCAACAGAAGAGTTTTCAATTTGCTTTGGAAATTATTCACCTATATATTAGACTGCAAGAGCAACGGGAATATGTGCTTTCTAAGCAATTACTACGAAGTGGAACAAGTATTGGTGCGAATGTTGAAGAGGCTAGCGGTGGCCAGAGTAGAAAGGATTTCTTGGCAAAAATGTATATTGCATACAAAGAAGCTAGAGAAACCAAATACTGGCTACGTCTACTACAACAGTCCAAACTAGTAAATATTGATTTAACCAATGAACTAATCTATGCAGACGAAATCATTCGGATTTTGAGTTCAATAGTCAAGACAACTGAAAAATCAATTGGTTGATCAACTCCCAACTCCCAACTCCCAACTCCCAACTTCCAACTCCTAACTCCTAACTCCCAACTCCTAACTCCTAACTCCTCACTTATAACTCCCAACTCCCTAATTATGATTACAGATAACGAAATTCGTGAACAAGGATACATCTACTTTCTAGCTGAAGCCCCGGAATTAGTCCAAATTATTGAGCAAGAACTATTTAGCTTATCGGAAGGTTATAGCATTACCAAAGTTCATAACTTAATGCGGGCTACTCATACAATTAAAGGTGGTGCTGCTAATGTTGGGCTAGAAGTAATTAAGATGATAGCCCACTTTTTAGAAGATGTATTTAAAGCTCTATACAACCCAAAAGTAGTGGTTGATGATGAATTACAAACACTTTTACTACAAGCTTATGAGTGTTTGAGTATAGCATTAAATACCGAGCTAATAGGTAGCAATATTAATAATGAAGAACTGCTGCACCGAGCAAGTTCGGTTTTTGCACAATTGCAAGAAAAACTGGGTGATGCATTTGGTGCTGAGTCTCATATTCCCACTTCTGAAGAACTGGGCTTTGATATTGTGCAGTCCGTTTTTGAAGCAGGAGTAGAACAACGTCTAAACACTATTGCTGAAGTTGTTAACAATCCACCAAATAATGAGGAGTTTATAGAGTTTTTACAATCTCAAGCTGAGGTGTTTCTCGGTTTAGCAGAATCTCTAAATTTACCTGGATTGGGAGAAATTTCCCAAACAATTTTGTCAGCGCTGCAAGCAAACCCCGCTCAGGTGCAGCAAATTGCAGAAATTGCTCTTACAGATTTACAACAAGCACAAAAATTGGTATTAGAAGGCGATCGCACATTTGGTGGAGAAGCTTCTCCAGGTTTGCAAAAACTCGCAACACTGGCAAATAATGAGTTATCTGGGGAATTACAAAATAATTCATCTACTGACACATTTATCATCAATGAAGAAGAATTTTACCAGTTTCTCACTACCTCTGATAATACTAAAAACGAACCTGTAAACCCAACAACTGCAAAATTTTATTTAAAAGTAATCCGCTACATTTTTGGCTGGTTTAATCACGAACTACAAATACCAGAGGTAGAGCTTAATTTAACCTTGCTAGTTCCTAGGCTAGGAAACAAAGAATTACTTAATTATCTTGAAAATTGGCTAAATAATTTTCTTGATTTTATTAAAGATGAAGAAGATAATCAAAATCTTTGTATTTATCGACATGGGATCATTTTAATTATCCTATTTGCAGTAGCAAAGTTTGAATATTCTATTAACAAAGCTGACAGTTACCTCTTGGTAATTAAAACATTACAAACTCGAATTCATACATTAGCGAAAGAATATAAAAACTATCCTCCTGTTACTGGCAAAGAGAAAAATTGGCTTGATAGCCCCAAGTTACAAAAACTGCTAGTTCTTAAAGAAATATCTCAGCCTCTATCTTCTCAAATAACTGATAACTTACTAGAAGCGATATGGGGAGAAGACGCTAACCAAAATCTTATTCCTGAAGTCGTGGCGATCAAGACTGATGATTCTTTAGCTGTCAGTGAGCAGGTAGTTATAGATGTTTCAGAAACAGCTATTGAAGTCATGCCTGATTTGGCTACACAAATCAATAAAGAAATAGAAGATAAATCACAGTATGTTCAAACTAAAAATCTCCGCCAACCTTCATTTATTCGAGTAGATACAGATAGACTACAACGCCTCAATTATCTAGCAGGAGAATTGCTGATTTACCAAAAACGACGGAGTTTGCAAGATGAACAAGTTAAAGAAATAATTGAACAATTAATGCGGCAACTTACTAGACACCAAACTACTTTAAATCAATTACGTGATTTACCATTACAAATACAAAATATTGCTTCAAAGCAAACGCAAAATTTTGCAGTTAAATTTGACTCTTTAGAAATGGATGTATATACAGAATTCCATACTACATTGCATGAAGCAATAGAAGAGACACTGCAACTACAAGAAACCACAGAATCTCTTGACTTGCTCGTGACGCAAGCGGCTCAAATTAGTGACAAACAAGAGAATTTAACTCTTAATATTATAGATAGCTTAGTCGAAGCACGAATGTCGCCTTTGGGCAATATCCTGAATCGTTTCCCCCACATGGTAAATAAGTTGGGGGATGTTCATGCCAAACTTGTAGAATTGAAACTTACTGGTACTGAGGTATTAGTAGATAAAGCGATCGCAGAAAAGCTGTACGATCCGTTATTACACTTAGTACGGAATGCTTTTGATCACGGTATTGAATCTCCGCAAGTTCGCCGAGAGCTTGGCAAACCAGAACAAGGTTTAATCGAAATCTGTGCCTATCATCAGGGTAGCCAAACTATTATTGAAGTTCGGGATGATGGGATGGGATTGAATTTAGACAGAATTCGCAGAAAAGCTGTTGAATTTTATCCCATACAAACTGAAGACAAAATTAGAAGCTATGGTTCTAATCTGGCTGAACCTGAACTTCTAGATTTGATATTTTCGCCTGGGTTTTCTACTGCTAGTAAAGTTAGCGAAATTTCTGGGCGCGGTATGGGTTTAGATATTGTGCGTACTCAAATGCGCGCACTCAACGGCTCAATTTCAGTTGAATCCTCGCCTAACCAAGGAACAATATTCATACTCAAAATTCCTTTTTCTATGACTACAGAAAAATTAATGCTAGTTCAAGCCAAAGGTGTTGTTTATGCACTTCTTTTGGACAGTATTGAAAAAATAGTGGTTCCTTCTGAACAACAGGTTAAAGAGATCGAAGGAAAAAAAGTCTTGCATTGGAACATAGATAATGATGAGACTATGGTCAGCCTCCGTCAGCTTTCAAAGTTGATTGATTATAATGGTTCATTTTTTAATAGTAGTACTCCATACAACACATCAAATACTCACGACCCAAGCGTAGCGAAAAATCCGGTGCTTTTGCTACGACGGAATCAGGAAAAGGTAGCTTTGGAAGTTGACCAGATTATTGGTGAACAAGAACTGGTAATCAGACCTTTAGGAAATGCGATCGCACCACCAAAATACATTTATGGTTGTAGTAGTTTAGCCAATGGTAATCTCATCTTAGTGATTGATGCTTCATTGCTGGTAAAGTCTTGCGAGATCCAACAAACAACGCTTGATATTATGGCGCTACCAGTAGCTTCTTTCTCAAATAAAAAAGCTTTGCCGATATCGGGACATAGTTTTTCATCTACGCCATTACTTGTTGCATCTACTTCCACAACAACTATAGATACCCAACCCAGCTATTCTCAAGAGCCAGATAATAAATTACCCATAGAAACCCAACCTAGTTATTCTCAGGAACCCGATAATAAATCACCAAAAGTTGTTTTAGTAGTAGATGACGCGATTAGTCTGCGTCAAACTCTCTCTCTGACACTGCAAAAATCTGGTTATCAAGTAATACAGGCTCAAAATGGTGTAGAAGCTCTAGAAAAGTTGCAGTTGCATCCAGAAATTCGAGTTGTCATATCCGATTTAGAAATGCCACGAATGAATGGTTTTGAGTTGTTGAGTAATTTCCGTCAATACCCAAATTTAGCAAAAATACCTGTAGTGATTCTCACATCTCGCAGTGCTGAAAAACATCGTCAGCTTGCTCAAGAATTGGGTGCAAAGGCTTACTTGACTAAGCCTTATTTAGAGCATGAGTTTCTCGCTACAATTAAGGGATTAATTAACAGTAATATAGATGATTCTAACCATTTACTTCTGGTGACAAATCATTGATAATTTTGGAAATGCCATAGCCTTAATTACCAGGTAGATTATTTGGATCTACACCTAGGGAACGTAAATACTGCGCTAATTGTTCAGCCTTTTGTCGCTGCTGTTCTGCCTGTTCTGCATCTGTCAAGTAGCGATTTCCTCGCTCATCATACCAACATAAAAACTCTTGTTGTATCCCGCCAATTACAGCTTGGTGTCGCCCAATACCTAACCCCACCTCTGGCATCAAATAGGGTTCACCTATTTGTAGTTGATAGTTTCCATCTATTAACTTATACACTTCAAAGGGTTGATGTTGGTCGCGCCGCCAAAACTCAGGGTTATAAATTACGTAGTACAATACACCGAGTTTTTTATATATATCTAGCTCCTCGTCGTATTCACCTCCGGGGGTGTGGGATACCATTTCTAATGTGAATATTGGAACTATCCCATTTTCTTCCCAAACTACGTAGCTTTTACGTGATTTACCACCCTTTTTCCGTTCTACTCCTACACTTAAAAAAGCATCTGGCACTACAGGTACTCTGGGATTTACTCCTGTGGTGTGATATACTCCCATATCTACTCCGAAGTACCAATCCATACGATTTGCCCAAATGGAATTGAGTAAGAAGAGTAAAATATTGGGCAAAAAGTTTTGATCCTCGTTATCCACTGGCGTATCGTCTGAACAAGGAAGTTCATTAGTCGTTGGTAACGCATTTTTGAGATCAGGTGAGAGCATAACCGTTGTCTCGCTGGCGTTTGATGCCCTTATTATAAATGAGTGACGAAAAGTTTAGCGTTTGGGCGCAGCCTCGCCAAACTTAATTAAAAATGCGATCGCAATACTAACAAGCAAAATTAACGTCATACTTAAAGCTGAACCAAATCCCCAATTTTGCGTTGCTCCCAGAAACTGGTTATAAACTAACCGCGCTGCCGTCATACTAGAAGCACCACCAAGTAATTCTGGATCGACAAAATCTCCTAAGCCTGTGATGAATACAAGCATAGAAGCAGCCGCAATTCCAGGGAAAATTTGCGGTACGGTTACTTGGAAAAAAGTTTCCATTGGATTTGCACCTAAATCAGCCGCTGCTTCTAGCAACCGCTTGTCTAACTTTTCAAGTGAAGCATATAAAATCAAAACCATATATGGTAACAAGCTGTAACTCATGCCAATAAATACAGCTTGACTCTGGTTAAGTAATTGTAAAGTAGGCAAACCTAAACTGCTGAGTAAACTGTTCAATAAACCAGTAGGACGAAGAATTGTAATCCAAGCATAGGAACGGAGTAACGAGGAAGTCCACAAAGGCAAGACAAAGCCTAATAGTAGCAAATTTCGCCAACGCTGCGGCGCTATTTGAGCAATCCAATAGGCGACGGGGAAACCCAAAATTAAACAAATTATTGTAGTACCAAAGGCAAAAAATAGCGATCGCCCAATTACTTGTAAATAAAGTGGGTCGAATATTCGGATATAGTTTTGGAATCCGTTGGGATTGACCAAATCTCCTGGTCGGATGTCTGCAACTAAACTTAACTGGAAAATTATTAAAGTTGGCAGCACCAATAAAAGTAATAACCAAATCCCAGATGGTACAAGTAATACCAAAGGTTGGAGCCAATTCGCTGGTGGACGATGCAATTCTTCTATTTTAGAAATATCACTTTTTGGGAAATTCACCATTTATAACTCCTAACTCCTAACTCCTAACTCCTAACTATTTTACCCACTAGTTAATTGAGTCCAATAGCGATCATAAACCTCTTCAAATTCTCCTATAGGAGTAACACGTTCACAATTTGCTAAAAGTGCCTCTGAGGGAAATAAATTAGGATTATTTTGGATTGTCTTTAGCAATTGCTCAAATCCAGCACTATTAGGCGTAGAAATATTCAGACGTTGACTGATTTGGGCTGCTAATTCTGGTTGCAAAATCATATTAATCCAAGCATAAGCTCCAGCTAAATTTGGGGCTGTTTTAGGAATTACAATAGTATCTGTCCATAGTGAAGAACCACTGCGAGGAATCACATATTTTAGTTTAGGGTTTTCTTGAGAAATTCTTACCGCATCTGCTGAATAGCACATCGCCAATAGTAAATCTCCCGCCAGAATTTGATTTTGCCAAGCGTCTGTGTCAAAACGTGCGATCGCAGGTTTTAGCACTTTCAACTTTTCATAAGCTTGTTTTATTTCTTGTTCATTTTTTGAGTTATAAGAGTAACCTAGCATCCGTAACGTCGCACCCATCACTTCTCTAACATCATTGAGCAAGGTCATCTGCTGATTAAGTTGCTTTTGGTTTTGCCAAAGGTAATCCCAGTCTTGTGGCGCATCTTTAAGTTTTTCGGAATTGTAAAGTAAACCTGTTGTCCCCCAGTTAAAAGGGATACTATATCGGTTATTGGGGTCATAGCTAGGATTCTGAAACCGGGGGAATAAATTCTCTAAACCGATTAAGCGATCGTGATCTATTTCTGTTAATAAACCTTTGTCTACCATCTTTTGCACCATGTAATCCGATGGATAAATGATGCTGTAAGTGCCACCGCCTCCAGCTTGGAACTTAGCCAGCATGACATCATTGGAATCGTATACATCAGCTAGCACTTTCATGCCGGTTTGGGTGCTAAAAGTTTTCAGTAATTGGTTGTCAGTATATTGTGTCCAGGTAAATATATAAAGTTGATCACGTTGACCCGAAGTATTAGAATTAGCACGTACTTCAGCTAGCCTCCAGCCACAACCAGCTAAAGATAAGCCAGAAAGCCCTGCCACCCCTTTTAAAAATTGGCGTCTGTTAGTCATTAAGTTAGAAGCTGTTTATCAACAACCTCTAGATTACGGTATACCTAGTAGCCCCTGCCGTGATTTTTGGGGATAAATGTGTCAATCTTCACACTTACTGTAGAGCTTGCTTAATCTATGGTGATTGTCCTGCCTCAACCAGATCCCTGCTTGGAGGGAGTGTTTCATCATACAGGTATCAGTGGGACAACAAATCAGAAGTTTTTGCAGATGAAACTATGTAGATTTGTGACTATATAGCTTAGACTAGTAAATCTATCATCATATTTTTTATAGCTTCAATCAATAGGCTGTTATGCTCTTCCCAAGAAAGCCAAACAAGTTTGTAGAGAATTGCGGCACAAAGTAGTTAAATATGTTGTTAAACATTTGTAAACTGTTAGCAGCCGAGTAGCCGCGTGTCACATCTTGTTAAGGAATTATCATGAGACAACTTGTTATTGCTGAACGCGTATGCCTGATTGGTCATATCGTGTCAAAAGCTTTTGGACTGGTAGGGATGCTACTGGTCGTACCTAATGCCGAAATACTTTTCAACTTATCGCAGGTTGGAGAAACTGCCGTACAGTTAAGTATGGCAGGTGGCGGTGTAGTTGATATCATCTTGGGGACAATAGCTGTCTCTATTTATGCCTACCGAACGCTGGGATTAGGAGCTTGGTTAGCATTTATGCTGCCGGCTATGTTTATTTCCTTAGGTAGTGAACTACTGGGAACCAGCACGGGTTTTCCATTTGGTGATTATAGCTACTTAAGTGGCTTGGGTTATAAGATTGCGGGGCTAGTTCCTTTCACAATTCCTTTATCTTGGTTCTATGTTGGGCTGTCGTCTTATTTAATTGCGAGAACTGGTTTGAAAGTGGCACAAAAACCTAGTTGGGGACGCCATATTGCGGCTATAGCCGTTGGTGCTTTACTCTTCACTTGCTGGGATTTTGCCCTTGAGCCAGCGATGAGTCAAACTTCTCTACCTTTTTGGTATTGGGAACAACCAGGAGCTTTCTTTGGCACACCTTACCAGAACTATGCAGGTTGGTTTGGCACTAGTGCCCTGTTTATGACTGTGGCAGGATTGTTGTGGAGAAACGCTTCGATTAAATTAGAGCGATCGCAACTTAATCTGCCCTTAGTCGTTTATTTAACTAACTTTGCCTTCGCCGCCGGACTAAGCTTGGCCGCTGGATTCTACATCCCCGTGTTGCTCGGCTTATTCCTTGGTGTAGTTCCCGCCGTGGCTCTGTGGTTAAGCAGTTCAACCACTCCTGTTCCAGTTGCTGTTGAACCAGCAAGCAACGAAGTCTCGGTGGCAAGAAGCGTTAAAGTTGCCTTGAAATAAGCTTCTTTGGGGGCTGGGGATTGGCGACTGAACGATTGGGGGCAGGGAAAGGATACAAGGAGAATAACCCATGCCCAATGCCCCATCCCCAATGCCCCATGCCCATTTATTTTGTATAACCGCGATTTTAATTGATAAGTATTTTGACAACAGTAGACAACGCTTTGATAGTAGAAAGCGGCATTTCCCTTTTATTGCTACTTATCCAAGTACCAGCAACGGCGATTCTGTTTTCGCGCCTGTTAAAGGGCCCAAGACGGCATCCTCCAATAGAACCGCAACAGCCGACGTTAGAGCTTTTGGGTAAGGTTAGCGTTGTCGTTCCCACTTTAAACGAAGCGCTTCGCATTAGCCCTCTGTTAGCTGGTTTAAGTCAGCAAAGCTACGAAGTTCGGGAAATTATTATTGTAGACAGCAACTCCAGTGATGGTACACCCGACTTGGTAAAAGCGACACAGCAGAAAGATCCGCGCTTTCGTGTGATGACAGATGATCCCTTACCCTCTGGTTGGGTGGGGCGTCCTTGGGCGTTGCATAACGGTTTTCTATTTAGCTCTGAGGGTAGTCAGTGGTTTCTGGGGCTGGATGCTGATATTCAACCGCATCCTGGTTTGGTTGCTGGTTTGGTGAAGACGGCGGAAGCACAAGGCTATGATCTCGTTTCCCTTTCACCCCAGTTCATGCTCAAATATCCAGGAGAGTGCTGGCTACAACCAGCTTTGTTGATGACTCTGCTTTACCGATTTGACCCGGCTGGGATCAATACAGAGCAGCCAGAACGAGTGATGGCAAATGGGCAGTGTTTTTTGTGTCGTCGCTCCGTTTTAGCTGCTGTGGGTGGCTATAGCAGTGCGAGTGGTTCTTTTTGTGATGATGTCACTTTGGCACGGAATATTGCTGTTCAAGGGTATAAGGTGGGCTTTTTAGATGGCGCAAAGGTGCTAAAAGTACGGATGTATGAAGGGGCGATGGAGACGTGGAAGGAATGGGGGCGGAGTCTCGATCTCAAAGATGCAACTTCTCGTTCGCAGTTGTGGGGAGATTTATGGCTACTTACATCTGTTCAAGGTCTACCTCTTTTAATTGTTCTCACTTTTCTGTTGATATCTCCCCCACTCGCTTATTCCTTTACTCCCCCACTTATTTTACTGGGACTAAATTTATTTCTGGTTGTGATTCGCTTTGCTATGCTAATTGCGATCGCACCTTCTTACGATCGCAAAAGCGCTAAAGGTGGCTGGTTATTCTGGCTTTCCCCTTTAGCTGATCCCTTAGCTGTGCTGCGAATCTTCTTATCTGCGTTCCGCAAGCCACGTGAGTGGCGGGGACGCAAGTATATATAGTGGGGCATTGGGCATTGGGAAAGAGGCAGAGGGGCAGGGTGCGGGGTGCAGAGGGGAAAACTCTTCTCCCTTGCTCCCTTGCTTCTTCTCCTGCTCCCCCTGCTCCCTACTCCTCTTCACCTCCCACTTGATCCCCGCGTTCTAGTTCCCAAAGAATTTGATTTCCTTCACGGCGTACTCGTGACACTATCCAGTTTCGCCAGCGCCATTGATCTCCCCGACTGGTAACAGCGCTGGCATGGACATCCATCAAGTCTGCTAACTCAGAACTGGTGATTAAATAGCCTTTCTCTGAAATTTCGTCAGCGATACGCAGAGTTTCGACCAAGCTGCGGAGTTGCGAAACCCTCATTTCTGGCGGTTTTTCATCGGTTGCGGCCGCAGTTGGCCCAGTAGATGGTTCCATAACGGTTATTTCTGGTGCAGAAGTACTGATTTGTTGCGGACTTTGGTTAGTTATTCGAGAGTTTTTTTCATAATCAGCTAGTTTTGCTACATTTAGTTTATTTGTGGAAGGTAAAGATTTATAAAAATTTGTCGAAGTTAATTGTTGTAGCGAAGGAATTTTACCACTGGCGTATGTGCGAGCGATCACATCACAACGTTCGTTACCTATGTTACCAGAATGTCCCCTGACGTGTTGCCATTTTACTTGTTGGGTATTAAGTTCATCGAGAGTTTCCAAAAGCTCTTGGTTTTGAACGGGTTTACCATCTGACTTTTTCCAGCCTTTCTTTTTCCAGCCTTTCACCCACTTGGTAACACAGTTAATTAGGTATTCGCTATCGGTATGAAGGATGATGGGTTGGGTTTGTTGAGATGTTTGCAGGAATTGGAGGGCTGCGATCGCAGCTTGCATCTCCATTTTATTATTAGTGGTATGAGGGGATGCATCGCCCATTTCGTGGATTGAGCCATCGCTGAAGTAGACGACAACTCCCCAACCGCCAGGGCCAGGGTTTCCGGTGCAAGCACCATCGGTGTATATGCTTTGGATTGTGGGTTGAGTGGACATGGTTAGGGTATCGAACCGCAAAGGACGCTAAGGGAAGAGTTATTAGCTGCGAATTTTTTAAAGAATATCCAGGCTATTATACTGGTTCGCACTCCGGCTAAGGTAACTAACGATGTGGACAGGAAGATAAAGTTAAAACTAAGGTAAGTTGCAGCAGTCTTCATGTATTTGAACCACATTTATCGTAAGGGCACAGAAATGCTGTGCCCTTACTGCGAGATATATTTAACTGAAAATAGCTGTAATTTTTGCCAGCCGATACAATCGCATTGTTAGTCGATGCAATCACATTGTTAGTCGATGCAATCGCATTGTTAGTCAATGCAATCGCATTGTTAGCCGATGCAATCACATTGTCAGCCGATACAATCACATTGTCAGCCGATACAATAACAATGTAGCAGGTTGCGTTTAAATAGCACTAGACAGCTGGAAGTGGTGGCTACACAGACAAAACCCGCTTCCGCACCTTGGAATGCATTAATGTGTCCGTTACTCTGCCTAGCTTCTTCCCCACTCCCCACTCCCTCTCTACACAAATAACTTCAAAAATCAAAGCGGACTGCTATACATACGTTTTAAATCTTGTAAAACTGCGGCGGCTGATTGATAGCGATCGCTAAAATGATAGCAAACCATCTTATCTAAAATTGCCGCTAATCCTTGACTTACTTGCACCGTTTGTCGCCACATCACATTCCCTGTTTCTGGATTTGGTTGGAGTTCTTGTGGTGATATTCCTGTTATGGCTTGAATAGCAATCATTCCTAAAGCATAAATGTCGCTGCATAAGCGAGGATGACCGGCAAATTGTTCTGGAGGTGCATAACCCCGCGTCCCGATGGCTACTGTGGCTAATTCTGTTTGCTCACTACTTTGCGGTTGCATCAATTTGACAGCACCAAAGTCAATCAATACCAAGCGATTATCTTGAGCGCATCTAATAATATTAGTCGGTTTGATATCACGATGAATCACTCTATGCTGGTGAACAAATTCTAGAACTTCTAAAACTTGTTTTAGCATCTCCATCACAAATGATTCGTTCTGCACATTCTGCACAGGTGGTAATTCTTCACTTAGGGTATGTCCCTCGATATATTCTTGAATTAAATAGAATTCATGGTCATCTTCAAAATAAGCAAGTAGTTCAGGAATTTGATGATGTTTACCCAAAGACTGTAATATTTCAGCTTCACTATGAAACAACCTGCGAGCAACTTGCAAAAAGCGTGGATCTTGACGGGCTGGCATTAACTTTTTAACTACACAAGTAGGATTGCCTGGGCGTTGAGTATCCTGTGCTAAATAAGTGCGGCCAAATCCACCTGCACCGAGAACTTGAGAGATTTTGTAGCGTCCACCTAAAAGCAAGTCACCTGATTTTATTTCTGGTGAATCAGCTGGGTGAGAAAAGTCAAGATAGGAGTCAGGAAGCGCTGTTTTGTCTTCTAAGAGTATATTTAATTGAGCGATCGCTTCTTGTTGTTTTTCAACTTGCAGAAAAATCACCTGAGTTTGTCGCTGATTTTGATAGCTAGTATAAGCAATCACACAGATGCTACTAATCACCAAAGCGAGACCGGAGGGAACTAATGGTATCCATCCGCCTTGCAGAAACAAAGCAACGCAGATTCCTACTAAGCTAAGTAGAGCTGTTGTTCCCACAACTAGCAAAAGCAAAGGATTTCGCCATCGCCATGCTAAAACACTACCTAAAAGCGACCAAACCCATACCCAGATAAGTTCTGCCTGGTCGGGCCAATACCAAATTAAAGGTCGCCCATCCAATACTGTATCGATGAGTTGGCTTGCTATCTGTGCATGAATAAACAGAGCAGGCATTCTGGGTGGTTGATCTGGCAAAGTGCTATAAGGTGTATAAAAGCTACCTGGAGTTAGATTAGCCGCAGTAGGGCCAATAATTACAAGACGGTCTTTAATTAAATTGGGGTTGACTTGTCCACTAAGAACATCTGAGAGAGTTACTTCGTCAGCGAGGCTATTGGGGTGACGGTAATTTAATAATATTTGATAGCCATCTGCATCCAGATGTTGATAGCTACCGGAATTAGATTGTAAACGCGGGAACAGGGTTTTACCTAACTGAAAATCCCCTTTATTAGTAAAATGATATTCAATGCCTTGTTTTTCTAGATAATTAATTGCTATGAGCGCACCAAATGCAAATGATGTTGTACATTTGTTATGTGGAGAGTAAACAAATAACAAGCTGCGGCGGAGAATTTGGTCGTTTTCATTGTCAGCAACCACATTGCTAAACCCAACATTATCTATAGGGAAATTTGGTGGTGGTGGGATTTCATCTTTACCCAAGCTGCTGAAGGAACAAGTACTGACGATGTTATTTTGATTTTGCAAATTAGTCGCAAAATTGTTGTGTTCTGGTTGAAAAAGATATAAACCAACAATTCGCGGTTGATAAAACTCTATTTTCTTTAATAGCTGATTGATTGTCCGATCTGATGGAGTCCATTTCTCTCGTTTGAGATCGTCGCCAGTGATTTTTACTAGCAAAATTCGCCGATCAGGTGCTTGTATTGGGCGCGATCGCAACATTTGATCATAAACTCTCATCTCCCAAGGCTGCAACCATCTGAGTTCACGAACTCCCCAGATTAAAGCGGTGACTCCTACACTGGTAACTACAATTATTTGCAACCAGCTTTTGCTCTTGGAAGTTTCACGGGAATCCTCAACTTTGACAAAGGGGAGACGGAGTTTTTCTAATAGTCCACTAATCACGGCGTTGCGGCGGTAGCCTGAATTGGGTAGATGTTGCAGGCGCAGAAGTTAATTTTCTGACTCTAAGTTAAAAGCTAATTAACTTGAGCTTTTATTTATATTAATGTAGTAATTTACCTGCTGCTAAGAGGCTTCGGGGTATTCCTACTCTTAAAGCAAGCTTAAGCCCAGCGTCGACTACAGAATCAAACAAGCGATTGTGCTATGCAGCTAATCATCTGTTTGAGATATGTGAGGATCTTCAACAGGACTGGTAATTTTGAAAGAAATAGGATTAGTAGATGGGGTTAGTGAATCTAATTGAGGTTGTTCGAGTGATGCTTCGATGCTTGAATCAGCAAAATAGGAATCAAAGATTTTATCATAGTTAGAAGCAACAGCTAAAAAAGCGCCACCCAAAATATAGATAGGTAATGGCAAATTAAATTCTTGCAACCAGTCAAACAGTTCTGCCAAAGCAAATAGCACCAAAAAGCAGGCAAGCCAAACCTTCATATTTTCTATTCCCCGATTTAAACAACTCTATTACTAGCTTAAACCGATAGGAAAACGGACGAACACAATCTTCGTCACTGGCTATGCAACAAATTGAAAAGCTACTATACGAAATGGGAGAACCCGATGAGGCGCTTTTAGCCAGATACTTTCAAAAATGAGGAGCAGAGACTGTGACTGCTGAAGTTCCAACAACTATCACCCCAGACGTTGAACAGGTCTTAGCTAGGATCAGCGATGCTTTTGTCATATTGGATCATGAATGGCGCTACACTTACGTTAATGACAAGCTAGCTGAACTAGCTGGGATGAATAAAGAAGACTTTTTAGGCAGGAGTATTTGGGAGTTTCCTAACACAGTTAATAGCCTAATTTATACTGAACTGCACCGTGCTGTTGCTGAACAAGTTACAGTTAATTTTGAGTATTTTTATCCAGAATGGGATCGTTGGTTGGAAAATCGCGTCTATCCCTCAACAAATGGCTTATCAATCTTAATTACAGATATTACTGAGCGCAAACGCAGCCAGCAGCTTCTGAATGCACAGTATGCGATCGCTCGCATTCTCTCTGAGGCAACCACGCTTGTAAATGTTTCAACTATATTGCGATCGCTGTGCGAAAATTTAGGATGGCAAGCAGGTATTTTCTGGAGTGTAGACGATGAAGCTAATGTTCTACACCGCATGAGTTCTTGGTATTCATTTAACTTAGAGAAAGAAGTATTCAACCAGCAGACAATTGCTTTGAGTGAAGGGTTATCCGGTCAGATTTGGGCAAGTGGCCAACCTGTTTGGATTTCGGAACCCACCCAAACCGAGAATTGTTTTGCTGCCGCCATCGAATTCCCAATTCGGCTGGATAATAAAATCTTAGGTGTGATCGAATTTTTCAGCGACCAAATTTTAGAGCCTGACATCAATTTACTGCAAATGATGAGTGCGATCGCGACTCAAATTGGTCAGTTCATTGAGCAGCAACGAAGTTCGTCGTTAATGCAAGAAAGTGAGGAAAAATATAGCCGGATTTTTGAAACTTTAGCTGTCTCGATTGGGGAGAAAAATTTTCCCTTGTTAAAGATTTAATTTATAATCTAAAAGCTCAAGAGGTTACAGATTTGCGGCAATATTTGGACGAACACGAGCAAGTAGAAGAAAATCTGCGTCATAGTGAAGCACGCTACCGCTCACTAGCAGAAGCAAGCGCATCCATCGTCTGGAGCGCGGGTCCCTGGGGCAACGTTGTTGACGATATTCCAACTTGGGAGGCGTTCACTGGGCAAAGCCCCGAACAATATAAAGGATGGGGTTGGGTTGACGCACTGCACCCAGATGACCGTACATCTGTAACTGCTATTTGGAGACAGGCTTTTTTTGGACGCAGCGTTGCAGTTGCCGAGTATCGCGTTCTGCGGCATGACGGCGAATACCGTTACATGAAGATACGCGGTGTGCCTATACTTGATGAAACAGGCGAAATTCAGGAATGGGTAGGAATGTGCGTAGATATCAGCGATAGCAAACAAGCTGAGGCAGAACGTGAGCATTTACTGGCGTTACTGAAAACAGAACAGACTCGCTTGGTTGAAGCTAACGTTCTACTAGATACCCTCTTCAATAACGCACCTATAGGTATTGGTCTATGGGATGAAAAATTAAGATACGTTCGCTTGAATGACGCTTTAGCTGAAATTAACGGTTTTCCCCAAGAGGTGCATATCGGTAAGACCGTCGCCCAAGTGCTACCGGGGGTAGATTCTGCGGTCATGGAAGCTTTCCACCATGTGATCGAAACGGGAGAATCTATTGCCCAAGAGGCCAGTGGAGAGACACCTGCTGCGCCTGGAAAGCTGCGGCATTGGTCGGTAAATTATTATCCGATAAAACTACCAGATGATATTACTTGGGTGGGCGCAATCTGCCAAGAAATCACCGATCGCAAGCAAGCCGAAGCCGAGCGTCAACAGTTGTTTGAGCGGGAGCAAGCGGCTCGTGTTGAGGCTGAAGCTGCCAAAGAGCAAGTTACCCAAATTTTAGAAAGTATCACTGACGGCTTTATTGCCTTTGACAATGAGTGGCGCTTTACCTACCTCAATCATGAAGGAAGCAGAACTTTGGGGCGTTCTTGCGAGGATCTGTTGGGAAAAAACTTGTGGGAAGAGATTCCAGAACTGGCTGCTACTAGCTTTGGTCAGCTTTATCAAAGGGCAGTTGTTCTAGGAATGCCGCTTGAGCTTGAAGATTATTACCCACCCTTTGATGCATGGTTTGCGGTTCGTGCCTATCCTTCACCCACAGGATTATCACTTTATTTCCGTAACATTAATGTACGCAAGCAGGCAGAGGCAAAACTGCGCGAGAGTGAAGCGTGTTTTCGGCTGATGGCTGAAAATTCAACTGATATTATTTCCCGCCATACAATAGATGGAATTCTTCTGTACGTTTCACCAGCTTGCTACACAGTATTGGGGTATCAACCAGAGGAACTAATAGGTCATTCCAGCCAGGAGTTAGTTCACCCAGACGATTTGGCAGAGATTGCTAGTAATTACCCAATCAATGCCGATCTACCAGATATTTATACTATTACTCATCGTGCCCGTCACAAAGATGGACATTATATTTGGTTAGAAGCAACTATTCGGGCTATTCGCGATCGCCAAACTAAAGAAATTTTAGAAATGCAGGCGTCTTCGCGGGATATTACTAAGCGCAAACAGGTGGAGGATGAGCAGCGTTTTATCGCTGAGGCTAGTGGGATTTTGGCTGCATCATTAGACTACGAGACGACCTTAACCAGTTTGACGCGTTTAGCAGTGCCTGAAATAGCTGATTGGTGCGTAGTTGATATTATTTGTGACAATCAATTAGTTCGCCGGGTTGCAGCAGCCCATGCCACTCCAGCGAAACAAAAATTAGTAGAACAGTTACAAAATTATTCGCCTGATTTGACACGAAGAGAAGGTGTTGCTGAAGTAATAAGCACAGGCAAATCACAAATTAGTCATTTTATTTCTGATGAACAGATACAAGCGGTAAGCCGCAATACCAGTCATCTAAAAATCTTGCAAGAACTAAATCCTACATCTGGCATGAGTGTACCGCTCATAGTTCGGGGGCGGGTGCTAGGAGCTATAACTTTGGTGTGTTCTTTAGGTCGTCGCTACGACACCAAAAGCCTAATGTTAGCTGAAGAATTGGCTCACCGTGCTGCCATAGCAATTGATAATGCTCGACTCTATACAGAAACACAGCAATCTCAACAGGCGGCTTTACGAGCAGCATCTCGCACTGCGCGTCTGCAAGCCATTACCGCTGCACTTTCTGAATCTCTCACTCCGGCACAAGTTGGTGAAGTAATTGTAGAGCAAGGTATGGCAGCTTTGGGAGCTAGTTCTGCTTTAGTAGCACTACTGACTAAAAGCGGCACTGAACTAGAAATTGTCCGTGCAGTCGGTTATCAACAGGAAACGATAGATTCATGGCGTCGATTCTCTATTCATACATCCGCACCGCTAGCAGAAGCAGTACGAACCAAAAAGCCTATCTGGCAGGAATCAACAGCAACAAGGGTAGCTCGTTACTCACATCTTGCGAAGGAATACGCCCAGGTTGACTACGGCGCTTGGATTTCGATTCCATTAATCATTGAGGGACGAGCCATAGGTGGAATGTCTCTAGCTTTTGCCGAGATTCAGGAGTTTAGCCAGGACGATCAAGCTTTCATGCTGGCATTGGCACAGCAGTGTGCTCAAGCGATGGAACGTGCCCGCCTATACGAGGCAGAGCAAACGGCACGGGAAGCAGCAGAAAACGCCAACCGGATTAAAGACGAGTTTCTTGCAGTGCTTTCTCATGAATTGCGATCGCCACTCAACCCAATTTTAGGATGGTCTAAGCTACTCCAAACCAAAAAACTTGATGAAAAGACAATTCCTCAAGCGCTGAAGACTATTGAGCGAAATGCTAGGTTACAGGCTCAACTGATTGAAGACTTGCTAGATATCTCCCGGATTTTACAAGGTAAACTTAGCCTGAATATCTACCCAGTTGACTTAGCATCTGTGATTTCGGCAGCAATGGAAACAGTCAGGCTGTCGGCGGAAGCTAAGTCAATTGAGATGCACATCAGCCTAGAACCAAATTTAGGGCAAGTTTTGGGTGACTCCGGCCGATTGCAGCAAGTCGTTTGGAACCTACTTTCAAATGCAGTTAAGTTTACACCTGCGGGGGGACGAGTTGACATCCAACTCTCATCATGTCCTAATTCCAATTCCAACTCAGCACTAATTGAAGTCAGCGACACTGGCAAAGGCATTAATCCTGATTTTCTGCCTTACGTGTTTGAATATTTTCGCCAAGAGAACAGCAGCACCACCAGAAAGTTTGGTGGATTGGGGTTAGGGTTAGCGATCGTCCGTCACTTAGTCGAACTGCATGGCGGCACAGTCCAGGTAAAAAGCGAGGGCGAAGATCAGGGGGCAACTTTTACTGTAAGACTCCCACTGCTCCAACATCAATCAGAGGTTAAACAGGACACTAGCGACTCAGAGACATCCTCAAATTTAAATGGTGTCAATATTTTAGTAGTGGATGATGATGCAGATACGCGAGAATTTATTGCCTTCTTGCTAGAGCAATATGGGGCAAATGTTACAGCAGTGGCATCAGCAGATAAAGCACTAACCGCTTTAAGCCAATCCTTGCCAGATATACTTTTAAGCGATATAGGGATGCCAGAAGTGGATGGATGTATGTTCATGCGACAGCTGAGAACACTACCAAAAGAGCAAGGAGGGCAAATTCGAGCGATCGCACTTACCGCCTATGCTGGAGAAATGAACGCCAAGCAAGTACTCGCAGCCGGATTTGATAAGCATCTAGCCAAACCAATCGAGCCAGCCGAATTAGTAGATGCGATCGCCAACTTAATAGCTGAATCAAGAAAGTAGGCGGTGCTGAAATTGCAAAGCTTTTTCAGGTTCGGGAATTTGCGATGCTAAAATCTTCACAAATTCTCCACGAGAAATTTGCCCAGAAGATTTAACAGCTTTTTGGACTAGAAACTTAGCTATTGGGCCAATTAAATCAGCCAATTCCCGCTCACACTGATGCACAAAGCTATCGTTGATTAATTGAGATTCTTGGCTTGGTAAATTATTTGACTTAATTTCAGATTGAGCAGTAACTTCTTGTAATAAAGTAGGTTTCTCTAGTAAAAACATTGTTTTCTTCTTAAAATCAACTTGTTGATTTCCTCGAAGATGAAGGGACAATTGACTAATTAGTTCTTCACAGTTTGATGCTGATGCCGCAATTTGTTTTAATAATCTTGAAGCAACCGGACCGACAAATTCTAAAAGAACTGTTTCCAACCGACTGTAATTTTCCGGTGACAGGGCAGAAGCAGGCGGATACTCAATTGAGTTTTGTTGAGATGAAGCTTGAGGCGGTTGTGTAGAAGATATTGGTTGAAGTGATTGGGTTCTTACTTTAGTATCGAGATGCTTCAGTACCTGTAGAACTTCAGCCGCAGACTGATAGCGCTGTTTAAAGTGGTGTAGCACCATTTTAGATAGCACAGATACCAACTCAGAACTGACATTAGCCTGATGCTGCCAAGAAATTTCTCCTGTATCTGGATCTTCCTCAAAGTTTATAGGATGTAACCCCGTCAGCGATTGAATACCAATTATGCCCAAAGAATAAATATCGCTGTTAGGGCGCGGTCTACCTTGCCCCTGTTCTGTAGACATATAGCCTGGGGTGCCAATGATAATAGTAGCCCCCGTGCCCCCTAAAAGTGTAAGCAATTGAGTTTGGACTTGTTTGACTGCGCCAAAGTCAATCAGGACTAACTTGCCGTCTTGTTGCCGCCTGATTATATTATCCGGCTTGATATCTCGATGGATAACGTTGTGGCTGTGAATAAATTGCAGAATACCCAACACCTGCTGGAGAAGTTGAATTACTTGATCTTCTGTCCAAGGTTGATTGGGGAACAGTTCCGCTTTCAGAGTATGTCCTTCAATAAACTCTTGCACTAAGAAGAACTCTTCGTTGTCTTCAAAATAAGCTAAAAGTCGAGGAATCTGGTCATGGTTACCCAGTTGTTCTAGTGTTTCTGCTTCACTGGTAAATAGCCGTCTAGCAGTTTCGAGAAATTCAGGACTACGAGTGACGGGTTTAAGATGTTTGACAACGCATTTCGGGAAACCTGGCCGATGGGTATCTTGGGCGAGGTAAGCTTGACCGAATCCACCTCCACCTAAGATTTGCAGGACTTGGTAACGTCCGTCTAATAATTGTCCTAACATTATGTCACAAGCCTTAAGTCCTCAAATTAATCTTGGCACAACTACCAGCTTTGACAAGGTTTTTTGAGAAAGAAAGTAGGTAGGTAGCGCTGAAATTAGGGACTTCCAACTGAAAAAATATCCTATCGTGGTGTAGGCAGGGGGGCAGGGAGCAGGGAGCAGAGGGAGAAAGAAAAATATGATCTGAGTAAATTGGATAATTTATTTTCTGGAAGTCCTTTACAAGGTTTTTTTGAGGATTCTACTACAAGTTTAGAAGTCAAAAGTCAAAAGTTAAAACTGTTATGAAATAAGCTCTTTAGAGATTTTAAATGGTTGCTCTATTTACGCCGTGGTGTACTAGTTTATAGCGGTTTCCAGGTACAGAAATAAATAATTAACCATAGATCAACACAGTAGGGGCGCACAGATGAGATGTGTGCCCCTTATCTAGTACCTAATTAAGCAAAGGCAAAAATTGGCGAATTAACCCAATTGTGACTGCTGGTAACTCTAACTGCGGTGTTAATCCCACATCTTCCAACTGTTGAAAAAATCGGATCGCTTGCGGATTCATTTCGGCAAGGCGACGACCAATTGAAGGCCCTGTAAATTCCGATCTTCGTCCCCAAATGATGGCGGTGGGAACAGTTAACTGTTGAATGTAAAGGGATAAATCAAAGCATAAATCGCCACGCACAAAGGACAGTGCTGCATACTCAGCATTAGGCTGTTGGGCGGATTGTAAATAAGCATCTACAATTTCTTGATACACTCGATTAGATTGAGCAAATTGGCGTTGCTCTAAGAAACTGCGAATACCCCCACTGGTAGCTACCCCAGTGCTGTAAAGTAAACGGTCAACAACGGGAACGCTGATTAACTGGGCAAAAAAACTACGGGAGTAGTCTTCGCCAAAGTCAGAAAGCCCGGCGGGGGTAGTGAGAATTAAAGACTTGAATAAATCAGGATGATCTGCTGCTACTCGAATTGTAAAGGCTGCGGTCAATGAAGAAGCGATCGCAGTTACTGGCCCGGTACAAGTCTGCTCGAAAAACTCCCGAATAGTGGTTAAATAATCCTCAATCTTATAACTCCGTGCTGGATGCTCAGATTTACCCCAACCAATTAAATCGGGTGCAATGACCCGATATTCAGCAGCAAAAGCCGGATACACTTTCGACCACTCATAAGCAGAAGATCCACCACCAAAGCCGTGCAAGAACACCAAAGTTTCTCGATCATCTTTGGCAGTTACATTGTCCTGCCAAGGTGAGCCAGTGGCAGTATAATATACCATTCTACCTAGTGAGGTATTTATGGAACGTTGTTCAAATCCTAGTGGTTGAAACATAAGTATTTTTTTTGACTGTAGTAATTAGTTGGCACAAGTAACAGAATAGACCTGTGGACGTGAAGGCACAGGGAGAGTCTTTGATAATTTCTTCACGTCACCGTGTCTTCTTTAGTCACTCCAGAATACTTACCTATTTAGTTCAAACTCCCCACTGATTGTTATTATCGGCGAACCAATCACTCTAAGACTTCCCGCTACTGTCAGATTAAGTAGATATAAAATTACTGAATTACTTGTAAAGATTTGGTGATCTTTTTTCATCATAAAAAGCAACTTAGGTTGAAATTACTGTTATACAAGGGTTTTTCGTGGTAGCGAGTATCACTAAAGCGTGAATCAAACATAAGTTTTTATGGTAGTCTATCAAGAAACTCATAAAGAATTTTGAGCATCAAGAAGATTCAAAATGCTCATTTTAAGAAGCTATTAATTCTAGTTTTATATGTACAAATAGTAGCTTTTGATGTATTAATAAATTTGATTATTATCTAGGTAATGGTAAGGCGGAATGTCATGGTAAAGCAGGCTACTCTTCAATCAAATAAACTAACAACGATTGAAGACGCTAAATTTGCGCTTGACAAATTTAATATACAAAATGAAATGAAAGCTTCAGTTTGGGGGGATCAGGTCGAGTCAGCTATTGACGCTGCCAGAGTGACTGTACCTACTTGTATTTGTTTAGACTTAGAAGATTTGAAGTGTTTTGAACCAGTAGAGTGCCAGTATGAACGCTGGGGAGTAATTTTTCACAATTCTATAGCAATACAGCCATCAAATCCAGCATTTCCAACCTATTCGGGGCTTATTGTCTTAATGGTAGCACCCAAAAGCGGATTTTTAGAAGCTACTTTCTTGCATCCGGTTAGCTCGGTTAGCGCCTTTGTCACTAGTTCCCAACGCCTAGTGCTTTCCGCCTACGATCGCGATCGCCAACTCCTCGCTCAAGCTGTACTACCAAGTGCTAATCTTGCCAATTCAGACTCGGCAATTTCCCCCAATACATTATTATCTATAAGTGTGAATAACATCTACAGCGTTACCTTCTGTGCTTTTGATGGTCAATTTACTCTTGATAATTTTCGTTTTTGTGTTTAAAAAGCCTTTATGCCCTTGCTCTGAGCCATTTAAAATGCTATCTTGATTTCCGCCGTGCTGTACTAATCTACTATAGTGTCCTTGAAAACCGGGCATCTTGTAGTTTGGGTCTTCACCCTTTCTTCATCTCTAGTAAAACTTATACAATAAGTAATTTCGTAATCAAGTAGGTAAATACTGTGGCACAGGCTTCGTCTTCTTGGCAGCAATTAATCAACCAGATCCCCAACTGGGACTGGTCGCTTCCAAAGTTCAAGACAAAGGGAGCTACAAAGCAGCAAACATTTAAGCGTTTCTCTGGGACTGGAGGCTTTCTTGGGTTCCTAACAATCTTCATCGCCATGTTGTTGTGGAACTGGATGCTGCTATTGGCTCTCTTAATCGGCGTTGGAATAATGGTATTGGTTTACTCAATGCAAGAGTGGGACTGGCAATTACACTGGTCTAAGATACATAAGTTCTTAAACAGTTCAAATCGTCGGTTAGCTTTAGCAGTTGTCAGTGGTGGTCTTGCTACTGTCAGTACTTACATGGCCGCTGCAATTTGGGTTGACTCTCACAGTTCCTGGATTGCTGCTGGTGCCATTTTGCAAGGCGTGGGAACACTATTAAGTTTAATTTTATTGGTCTGGCAAATTGTCAACTTCTATGGAAATCAAGAAGAAGACCACCTCGATCAGTTGTTAGCGAATTTAACCGAAAAAGATCCATTGAAGCGGTTGATTGCCCTACGTCAACTAACTAAATTAATTAGCCGTAAGCGAGTTGATTCTTCAGTACAGCAAGATGTTGTCGAATGCTTGCAACTCCTACTCAGCCGAGAGGAAGAAGTTGGGATCAGAGAGGCAGCTTTTAAAAGTTTACAAGCCTGCGATGACCTCCGGTCGGTCAAAGAGCATCGTCCACAAGTGCTACCACCCAAAACACCAGCAGCTTTCATACCCGTATCAGCAAAAGTCAAACACCACGTTTATTAGTCATTGGTCATTTGTCCTTTGCAAATGACCAATGACTAATAACTATTTTCGAGACAACTGTCCATTGCGAACTTGCACTACCGGATGATTGCATCGCCGCACCAACTGTTCATCGTGGGTGGTAACAATTACTGTAGCCCCAAAGGAGTTTAACTTTTGGAGAATCTGGATCACTTGCCAGGAATTATCTGGATCGAGATTTCCAGTAGGCTCATCCGCCAGTAACAGTGGTGGTGTACCAACGATCGCACGGGCAATACTCACTCGCTGTTGCTCTCCCCCAGACAACTGATCTGGAAAGCAATCAGCTTTACTCAGCAAACCTACCAGCTTTAAAGTTGGTTCTAAACGCCGTTGAATTTCTTTACGGGTATACCCTTGAGCTTGCAGCACAAAAGTTACATTTTCTGCTACTGTGCGTTGGGTAATTAATTTGTAGTCTTGAAACACAATACCAATCCGTCGCCGGAATAATGACAAGCGATCGCCCCGTAAACCCGCTACATTAGATTCATCAACAATTACTTTTCCCTGTGTGGGTAATTCCTGGCCATACAGCAGTTTCAAAAGCGTTGATTTACCAGAACCACTTGGCCCGGTGATAAACAGAAATTCTCCCTTTTTTACCTCAAGGTTCGCATTCAACAAGGCATGACTGCCGTTAGTATAGGTTTTACTTACAGATTGTAATTGCACCTTTACATTAGTATTGCTACCGTGCTGTTGAGTTTCACTGTCCTCTGTATGAACGGAAAAGTCTTTCTTAGCTTGAGTTGTTAATACTGGCATTGTTAAATTTTCCTCATCCCCACAACCAAATAGCTTAATGGCTCAGATTTGATATTCTCCCCAAAATAAGGATTCCCAGGTTTCGCCTGGGAATTGAAAATTCAACAAAGACAATTTAAATTTTTTGAATACTAACTAAGTAATAGCACCCAGCACTCTTAACTAATAGCACCCCTTGCTGTCAAACGATAAACAAACGCTTTCACAGCAAACGCTGGCAAAGCCAACATCCGCCGCCAACGCCAAGGTTCTTGATAAAGCCGATACAACCATTCCAAATTATTATTTCCTAACCAAGCTGGGGCGCGAGTTTTAGTTCCCGACCAAATATCAAAACTACCACCAACGCCAATCCAAACTGCTTGAGGACACAAATGGCGGTTTTCGGCAATCCATAACTCTTGACGTGGCACTCCCAAACCGACAAAAATCACCTGGGGCTGCAATTGAGCCAGAGTCTGTTGCAATTGTGCTTCTTCTTCTGGAGAATGGTAGCCTGAGTGAGTGCCTGCTATACTCAAATCTGGAATTTGCTGCTGCCAAAAATCTGCCGCAGTTGAGGCCACTCCAGGCGCTCCTCCATAGAAAAATACCTTTGCCCCTGTCATCTGCTGCCCGATTTCTTGCAAAAGTTTTTCTGCCAATTCAATCCCTGGAAAACGCTGCACTTTTTGCCATAATAACCACCGCAAATACAGAACAACTCCAGCTCCATCTGGAATAACTAGTTCCGCATTTTTAATGATCTGAGCTAGGATTTTATTCTGCTCTGCTTGCATAGTCATTTCTGCATTGAGCGTTACTACATGAGTTCCTCTACCTGCACGCAGGCATTCTAACAACCAGCCTGGATAGTTATCCATCACATGAACTGGTATTCCCAACACTGAAAATGCTTGATTACCTTTAGACATAGCCTATTCTGGATTAACCTCACACGAGATTTCCTTGAATGTTAAGTTTATCAAATTTCTTATATTAGAACTTAGGCATGAGAGATTCCCATCGCCCTGCAACAATAGAAAGCATAACTAATTAGTCTTGGGCTGAAACAGTTCAAATTTTATTGTTGAAGTGTAATATTCACTAAGTATAAAACACTCAACTCACAACTCTGGTTCCGGGAACAGCAGCCTCCACTATACTGCTTGCAGTTAGTGTGGGAATATGTCACGAAACTCGACTTTCTGGTTAAGGTAGTGTAACGGACTGAAGTTGGCTATGAGTAAAATTCGTATCGCTCTGATTGAAGATCATGACCTAACTCGTGTAGGTATTCGGACAGCATTACTGCAAAAGGATGATATTGAAGTTGTAGGTGAAGCTGCTAATGCTGCTGAGGGACTAAAGATGTTAAAAATGGTACAACCAGATATTGCAATTGTAGATATTGGTTTACCAGACAAGGATGGCATAGAACTAACACGGGAGGTAAAATCCACTGATAATGGACAGCAGTTACTAACAAAGGTGTTAATTTTGACACTGCGTGATAACAAAGAAGCTGTGTTGGCGGCTTTTGCTGCTGGTGCAGACTCTTACTGTATGAAGGATATAAAATTCGATAATTTGCTGGAAGCAGTACGAGTAACTCACAATGGCAACGCCTGGATTGATCCAGCGATCGCTCGGATCGTATTACAACAAGCGCAACAAAATCCCCAAAAGTTGGAATCAGCTTTTGTAGATACCAAGACCATTGCCTCTAACCCTGATTATGTCGAGAATCTGGAAGAAATTCAACCTTATACCCTGACAGAAAGAGAGTTAGAAGTGCTACAGTTGATTGTCGAAGGTTGCAGTAATGCAGTCATTGCGGAAAGGCTTTACATCACTGTTGGGACTGTTAAAACTCACGTTCGCAATATTTTGAATAAGCTATGTGCCGATGACCGTACCCAAGCAGCAGTCCGCGCCTTGCGTTCTGGGTTAGTGGGATAAAGTTTAATTCAGTGAACAGTTATCAAGGTTTGAACCACTGATAACTGATAACTGTTGAAAATGATTACTTATGAATTTTTTGTTGATTGTCAGGTGGGATAAAGATTATATTATCTCGCCATTCAAATATGTGAAAAATAAAGTCAAATATGGCTGAAATCGGGGTGGAAAAACTTAAGCTCATGGTGGTAGATGATGAGCCTGATAACTTAGATTTACTCTACCGCACTTTTAGGCGAGATTTTCAAGTCTATAAAGCTAATCATGCTTTTGGTGCTCTGGAAATCTTGGATCAATTTGGCGAAATGGCGGTGATTATTTCCGATCAAAGAATGCCAGAAATGAATGGCACCGAATTTTTTAGTCTCACCGTAGAACGCTTTCCAGACACGATTCGGATTTTGTTAACTGGTTTTACTGATGTCGAAGATTTGGTAGATGCAATTAACTCCGGTCAGGTATTCAAGTACATTACCAAACCCTGGAATCCGGAGCGGCTTAGAGCCTTAGTTGAGCAAGCCACTGATACATATCGTCTAGTTAAGAAGCGCACGCAAGAGTTGCGTCGGGCCCTACGGCGAGAATCTTTGTTTAATGCGGTAACAACGGCAATTCGGGAGTCTCTAGACTACGACAGTATGCTGCAAAAAATTGTAGCAACTCTTGGTCAAACGTTTGAAGCTACCAGTTGCTTGCTCAGACCAGTAGAGGGCGATCGCCTCATCCAAGACCAGTTCTCATACTGCGATCCTAAATTCAATGTATTAGATTGCTTCTTCGACCCCAGTATTTTAATTGAAAAAGTGCTGGAAACCCGTCATTATCAACTTGCTCAAGAAATATATGAGGGTAACCCTTGCCACCACCTGGTTGTACCACTTAGCTACCAGCAACATTTGTTGGCTGTGCTAGCTCTCCACCAACGAGGACGCGATCGCCCCTGGCAAGACGAAGACATCCAACTGATTGCAGGTGTTGCCGAACAAGCAGCCTTAGCCCTCTCTCAAGCAAAACTCTACCAGCGCCTCCAAGAAAAGCAACAGCAGATTCACACTGAGTTGGAGGTAGCTCGCCAAATTCAATACAACTTGCTCCGCCAAAGTTTACCTGATATCAAAGGGGTGAAGGTACAAGCCTGTTGCTATCCTGCGCGAGAAGTAGGAGGCGATTTTTTTGAAGTTTTTGTCCATCCTAAAGGCGATTTATGGTTGGCTGTGGGTGATGTCTCTGGCAAGGGCGTTCCAGCTGCTTTATTTATGGCTAGTATAATTTCAGTCTTGCGCCGAGAATTATCTCAAGAAGCACCGGCTGAACCAAATGTGGTCATGCAAAACCTCAACCACGCTCTCAGTGAAGACTTGATTAGCAACAATTATTTTATCACCCTTGTCTTAGCTTGTTATACCCCTACCACTAAGGAACTCGTCTACACTAATGCCGGTCATATCTATCCACTGTTATGGTCACGCCAAGGTGCTTTAGCCGACAATCCCAATTACCTCAAAGTTCGCAGCGTGCCTTTAGGGATCTTGCCTAACTGGCAGGCACAGTCTGGTCGTTTGGTTCTCGCTGCTGGAGATACACTGTTACTGGCCAGCGATGGAATTACAGAAGCTATGGTATCAAACAAGTGTGAATTGGCAGTAAAAACCGGGTCTGACGTTGACCCAGTTAACCGTTCTATGCTGAATCAAGATGGTCTTTGGCAACTCTTACAACAAGAGCAACAACCGCTTTCTCTTAACCATTTACTAGCTCGCATCCAGGCAGATAATCACGTTCAAGAAGATGATCAAACTATACTTTCACTGGAGATTTTATAAGTAATGAAAAGTGAGCTTCATGTACCAAGTGACTTGAATTTTCTTAATATTGTCGAAAACTGGTTGCTAGGATGTTTGAAAATCCAGCTAGGAGAATCTGTAGACTGGTCACGGCAATCAAGTCGTTTGAGACTGGCTTTAGTAGAAGCCTACTCAAATGCAGTCCGTCATGCCCACAAGGACAAACCAAATTTAACTATCTTACTACGTTTAGAAGTGAAAGATCGGGATCTTTCACTAGAAATTTGGGACTACGGCGAAGGCTTTGATATGTCTAATTACTATGCTCCAAACCCTATGGAAAAACAAGAAGGTGGTTATGGTTGGCTAATTATGAATCGTCTCATGGATAAAGTAGACTACCAGTTGCAGGTTAATGGTGCCAACTGTCTCAAGTTAGAGGCGACTTTACCCGAATTAGTCCAATAGCCAAAAGTTATTATTTTTCAAGCTATGTGATTTATACAAATTTCGATGCCTGGATTTTATTTTGGGTATTATCCAACATTGCCAAGCTATTACACTTATTTGCTAGTTCTCACGACGTAAAGAAAGTAACTCTTGCGGAGAAGCTAAAAGTTTGATTTTAGTATATGAAATTTGCCCTTGTTGATTGAGAATAAATAGCCACAAGACATTCACGCTACACCACGAAGTTTGTGCTTTGCCTGTTACCTGGACTTGAATCGTCGCATTTTCTAAAGCCTCGGCTATTCCGGTGTTGGGATAAGCCTTAATGTTTTGGCCTTCTTGTTTTAAGTAGGCTGCGATCGCATCTATTCCCACAATATCAGATTCAAATGGTGGACGCATCACACCATCTATCGCAAATAAGGCAGCAGTTGCCTCAAATTCTCCTGCATTTAAGGTTTCAAAATAACGCAGTACATTAGTTTCTGTAATTCCCTCAATCTGGAATTCTTCTTGCAACTGCACTGGGGAGATAAATTCAGCAGAGGCCATAAAATTACCTGTATCATACTAGCTGAATATTCATTTCAATACAAAAATAGGTAAAAAGAAAGGTACTGTTGAGATAGATTACCACATTTGTATAAATCTTCCTCACGATGGAAGTTTTGATTAGATATAGCGGTTTCCATCTGCATGAAGTACAAAACTAATGGTTTTGAGGCAGAAGGCACTTAGCGCAGCCGTAAAGCCTGCGGCATAACTACGCTTCGGACGCAGCCTAAGAATAGAAGTGAGGCAAGAGGCAGGAGGTAAAAACTCTTTATCTATGATGCTTAAGTCTTGCATTGTTTACCTCACTTAAAAAGCAAGCTGTTGTAAATCTCGACTTTGTAGTGAGCGGCTTTAGGGCGTGTTTTCAAAAAAATAGATACAAGCCAAATTTGCTCGTAAAGATAGGCAAACTTCCGCTATAGCATACTAATATCTACTGGGTTATACCAATTCTGTATAAAGATGCACATGATCAGTCCCCCCTTGTTAAGGGGGGACGGCGTAGCCCGGGGGTAAATATATGCAGCTTCACAAAGAAACGGTATTAAGAACGCCGTACATTCAAGCAACACCATTCTTTTCGTTTCCACAGGGTTGCAACCACCCAGCCATTTTCTTCTAAGGCATCAGCAACAGCTTTAGATTGTTCTAGTAAAATACCACTGAAGATAGCCCAAGTATCAGGTTTAGCGATCGCACTCATTTCTGGAATTAATTCAATAATTACATGAGCTAAAATATTGCAAACGATACCATCCACTGGATTTTCAAGCATTTTTGTCAAAACGTTTACACTTCCCAGTGCAGGTAGTAAACGTTCTGGATTAATATCGTTGAGCGCACCATTACTAATAGTTGATTGCACTGCCAAAGGGTCATTATCTACTGCATAGACTTTCTCTGCTCCTAGTAGCAGCGCCCCAATGGAAAGGATACCAGAACCACAGCCAATATCCGCAATTACCAGATGTTCATGTTTGCCACTAGCACCCACAAACGACTGAGAAATTCCACTTAGCCGCATTTCCAGAGATTCCAAACATAGCTGAGTGGTGGCATGGTTGCCCGTACCAAATGCTACACCAGGGTCAAGACGAATCACTAACCGTTCCGTTGTTTCTGGTAATGGTAGCCAAGCGGGGTTAATGAGGAAGCGATCGCCTATTTCCTGGGGATGCCAATATTGCTTCCAGCTAGTCGCCCAATCTTCCTCGTCAATTAATTGCCATTGCAGTGTGGGAGATGAAAGTCCTACACAGAGGGCATCTTGACGCAGCCACAACGATAAAGCTGCCAAATCTAGTAGCTGCGTTTGAAATGTCGATAAATAAGCCCTGACTAAAGATAAATTTCCTTTGTTCTCACTTGCTGTTCCCCGACAGCCAAAATCTTCCAGTCGCCAAAAGATCGAATCTTCTAGGTCTGGCTCGCATAAAATCTGTACTTCCCACCAAGTGTTTGCCATATAATTTTAAATTTTAGATTTTAGATTTTAGATTAGGGACTAGGTAACGGTTAGTGACCAATGCGAAAAACAATGAGCAATTAGCCATTACCAATCCAAAATCCCTTCGGGTTCGGCAGTCCCCCAGACGCTCGTTCCTCGCTACCGCTAGCGCTAACGACGGGAACCGCCAAGACGGGGGCTACCTCACCAAAATCCGCAATCCAAAATTAAAGTGTTACTGTATACGCGTCCCGAATACCAGGGACTTTTATAATCTCATCCAAAATGCCCTCAGGTAAAGGGTCATCTATACTCAGAGCCATTACGGCATCACCACGGACGATTTTACGACCTACTTGCATACTGGCAATATTCACATTAAAACTGCCGAGTAGGGAACCGAGTTTGCCGATAATCCCTGGCATATCGCGGTGCAGGGTAAACAGCATATATTTGCTGGGTGGGACGTTAATTGGGAAACCGTCAACATCAGTTAAATGGATTTCCCGCTCACCTAACAAAGCGCCTGTGACAGAATGAGTACCTAAAGTGCCGGTGGCTTCTAGATGAAGCGTTCCGGCATAGTCTCGAATGGAAGCATCGCGGGTTTCAATCACCCGAATTCCGCGTTCTTTGGCTTCTATGCTGGCATTTACGTAATTTACTCGTTCTCGCAAAGCTTGGTAAAGTAAACCTTTCAGGGCAGCTACTACCAAAGGCTGACTTTTGTTGGTCGCAAGTTCCCCTTGTAGTCGAATATTGAGTACTTCCACCCGTCCGCCAGCTAGCTGTCCTACTAGATTACCTAGAGTTTCTGCTAGTTGCATATAGGGTTTGAGTTCTTCCAATACATCGGGGCCAAGTCCGGGAATGTTGACGGCTGAACGCGCTGGTAGTCCTAAAAGTACATCCCGAATTTGTTCGGCAACATCAATGGCCACATTCACTTGAGCTTCTGCGGTAGAGGCTCCCAAGTGGGGAGTGAGGATAACTTCTTTGCCTAGCGATCGCAATTCAGATTCACCCAGTGGTTCTGACTCGAACACATCCAAGGCTGCACCGCCTATTTTACCAGCTTTCAGAGCTGCTGCTAAAGCTACTTCATCAATGATCCCACCACGAGCGCAGTTGACAATCCTGGCTGTAGGTTTCATCTTTGCCAAAGTTGTGGCATTGATTAAGTGAGTAGTTTCTGGGGTTTTGGGGATGTGTAGGGTGATATAGTCTGCTTGCTGGAAGAGTAAATCTAACTCAACTAACTGACAGCCAAGTTGTTCGGCTCGGTCTGTAGAAATAAAAGGATCGTAAGCTAGGAGTTTCATCCCCATTGTCTTAGCTACAGCCGCAACATGGGAGCCAATTTTACCCAAACCAACAACACCAAGAGTTTTTTTGTAGACTTCCGCGCCGACAAAGCTATTGCGATCCCATGCACCGCGTTTCACCGAAGCGTTAGCATCGGGGATATGGCGAGACAAAGCTAAAATCATTGCCAGCGCGTGTTCAGCCGCAGCAATTGTGTTTCCCTCTGGGGAATTGACTACTACAATTCCCCGACGTGTGGCAGCGGGAACATCCACATTATCCACACCCACACCAGCACGACCGATGATTTTTAGCTGGGTGCCGGCTTCAATAATTTCTTGGGTGACACGTGTACTAGAGCGAATCATCAGTGCGTCATACTCACCAATAATTTGGATGAGTTCTGCTGGTTTTAGACCTAATTTGACATCAACGGTAGCAACTTGCGAAAGAATGTCAATTCCAGCTTGGTCAATAGAATCAGAGACAAGAACCTTAGACATGATTACTTCATTTAAAGCTACAGGTTTTGCTGCACAAGACTTTTTAGTTTAGTCTTTATCTGTCACAATTCAGCAAAAATTATTCGTTTTAATATCAACTTAACCTTTACTTCCGCTACGTGCTGATGGTATCGAAGCGTGAGTTTCTACTGGTGAGTACTGCCTCCTAAGTATTGGAACATGAGTGGCTGTTGACACCACCCTGTTGAAAAATATAAAGCATGAATAGCACTTAGTACTTATATATTTATTAATAGTTAAGAGTTACTAAAATTTTATCGGCTTAAGCAACTTCCTTGTTGGGGTAGAAATGTATGTATTCTTGCTGGGCTGCAACTTTAGGGAGATCCAATAAATAAGATACCCCTAGTTAGCTTACTATTAGTTGGTCAGTTAGGGCGTAGTTGTAAGTTATTGGTGGGGCAGCTATAGGAATCCTATTTGATATTTTGAATAAGCTCCGTACATCTGTAGAGTGTCAAAATCAAAGGTGGTGTGTCTAATAAACCACTCAAATATCCACTTTAAATGTGAAAGTGAAGGAATTAAAGCACAAAAACGCCGAACCCGTGTTTTGGCTTGTAACCAAATATCCTCTATCGGATTTTGTACTGGGCAATTAGGAGCAAGACGGTAATTGCACTTTTGTCAAGAGGGTGCGGGAAAAGGGGATAAATCCAGCTTGGAGACTGGCAATCGTTTTGATGCTGAGGGACGTTCAGAAGCGATCGCAATTTACCGCATCCATGAGAGTGAAATAAGTGGACGAACCACTGATGGAGTCAGCAGTTATTCAGCGTAAAAAAGTGCAACTGCATACCACTTATGAGGCAACTTGTTGATCCTCTATGGCACCTCATTCACCTGTTTGGACACTATCGGCCCAGCAAGTCTACGAAACTCTGTCAACTTCGACACAGGGACTTTCAGAGGCAGAAACAGCATTCAGAATCAAGCATTACGGGTTTAATGAACTACCCGAACCAGCTAGGCGATCACTATTACTCCGCTTCACCGACCAGTTGACCCATTTTATGGCACTCTTGCTCTGGGTCGCAGGGACGCTGGCTTTTATTTCCGGTACACCTGAACATCGATTCACCAACTGAAGTTTTAACAGGACAGAACTCAAACGGTGTAATGATAGCGGTTCGGATTAGTGACGCTGCTGGGACAAAAACGTTGATCCACCTACAAGCTAGTTGATATGGTTGCATACATGATATTTCAGTAATTTTCATAATTACTTCAAAACGGTCAAGTTATAACAAAGAATCCTAAATTGTTACAGAAAAACTATTGCTTTTTAGGAATAACATTTCTGATTCCACTTTTAGTAGAGAAAGTATCACCTTTGTAACGAGGGATGATATGAATACTTGCGTGCATAATATTTTGACCTGCGGCTCTATTGATGTTCATTCCTACATTAAAGCCATCAGGTTCAAATTCTCCTTTGAGAATTTCTTGTACTTTGTTTACCATAAACCAGCAAGCAGATTGCTCTTTAAAAGGTAGTTCAAAATAATTGCTAACATGACGTTTGGGAATAACTAAAATATGCCCTTTACTTATTGGATAGCCGTCAAAGATAGCGTAAGCAGTTGCTGATTCAGTTAAGAGCTTTAGATTTATTCGAGGATTACAAAATATACAATAATTAGAGGAATTTCGCTGATGGTTATAGTGAATATATTCATATACTTCCCGGTGTTCATCTAAGCAAACTGAAGGAAAGGGAAGTTTGACAATACATTGATATGTTGGTTTTTTATGGACATAATGCTCTCTAAAACCTTCTTTTTTGATATCCCTTCTTAGAGCATAATAAGCTTTACCTCCTGGTTTTAATAGGTGGGATATTTCCATAAGAACATTAGCTTGTTGTTCGGGAAATAAAACATTTAAAACATAAAAGCAAATTATTGTATCAAATTTATTATCAGGGTATTCTGGAAAATAATAAGGATCATAGCCTGTAATATCACAACCTTTTTGGCGCAGTACTTTAACATCATTACCAAAGCCACAACCAAAGTCTAGTATTTTACCTTGGAGAAGATTTTGATTTAATAAAAGCTGTGCAGGAAATGATAGATAATTTCTTTCGATCGCAGTCAGATGGCTGAACTGATTTTTTTGCTGTTTCATAGAATTTTGGTGCAGATGTCCCAAAATTATTATTCCCAGCATCCCTTGAGTTTATGCGATGTCTACGAAGGACTACGCCTACGCATCAGGGTCAACACCTAGCTCACGTAACTTAGCTGCTAATATATCAGCACGTTGGCGTTCTTGTTCAGCACGCTGGCTTTCCTGTTCAGCACGCTGGCGTTCCTGTTCAGCACGCTGGCGTTCTTGTTCAGCACGTTGGCGTTCCTGTTGGGCTTGTTCGCTACTCCACAACAGCAAATTTCCTTCTCTATCCCACCAGCGCAGCCAATTCATGGTTTGGCATAATCTTTCACCTTGCCAAATTCCGAGAAATAACTCTAACTCTGGAATCCAGTAACGTCCATTAGCGTCTGCTTGCTGCAAAGTATATTGTCCATTTTGCAAGCACCGTAGTTCTATGCTTGGTTCGTAAGGGTCATAGGTTACGTAGGTTGGAACTTGGAGAATTTTTTCGTAATAATAGAGTTTACCGTAGGGTGGAGTTGAACGGACTGATAGTTCTCCACCTTCTGTATCTGAGAGAAATTCCATCACCACAGCCACAGCAGCGCCTTCTAAATTTGGGGTATAGCTGCGACGAACTACATTTGTTCCTACAGACTGCACTTGAGGGACATAAAACCAGTCTGGGGCTTTGACAACGATTTTTTTATTAACTGTGGCTACAAGTCCAAAATTAGAGCCAATCAGCATCTGGGGTTGGATGCGTCCTGTGCTTCCCAAAGCATCGGTAAGCGCAGCAGCGATCGCAGGTTGTTGAATATTTTCCACTGGATCATCTGGTAAAATGAAGTCGGCTGGAAGTGCTTCCCAAGTAACAATTGGTTCTTTTTGGATGGGGTTAACTTGTAGAACCATAAACTACTCCTAATATTAATGCACAGTATATTAGTAGGGCTAATTCTGAAGTATTCTCCGATTAGTCTTACTGGTTTAAGACATCTTTCCTGTGTTGTGGTGCAGAAGCTACCGCAGCGACTTCTGCCATTAGTTCCTGAGAAACCCCCATCTCCTTCAAAGTTTCCATCAAATCCTCTGCCACTGCATCAAAGTGTTCGCTGTTTAAGCCTTGCTTTTCCACCAAATCTTTGTGAGCTTGACGCATATAACGACCGTCATATTGATCTGTTCCGCCAAAGGCATAAGTCAGAAAAGCTTTCTGGTGTTCTCGTTGCTTCACCATATCCACATCGGCAAAATAGTGCTTGATGCGCTCATCCTGCAAGACTCGCTCGTAGAATTTGTCAACTGCTAAATCAATAGCATCTGCACCACCCAGTTTTTCAAACAAAGTCTCCATAATGTTTCAACATTAAAGAACCATAACTGCATCAAATCATATATTCGCTTATTTAAAGTAAAAGTTCATAAACTTCTAACTGTTATACTTGCTTCTCTCTAGTCATTTGTTGATGATACCTGCGGTGTGCGTAGCGATCGCCTATTTTGGGATTTCTCAACTGATAGCACCTCTAATAGGAATCAGGTTCCTTCCCGGCAAATAGCACTTAAGGCAATCATTGAGCAATATCCTCAGCATCCCCAGACTTTACCACTGTTACGCGACAAAGTAGAGAATGACCCAGATTGGCAAGTGAGAAACTTTGCTCAACAAAAGTTGGCAGAATTAGAGAAGTAGCTTGACAAACTTAGGTTACATCATTAAACGAAAGTGTAGGTATTTGATTATAAACTTCTGCATTTTCTTCAAGAGCTTGACGTATATCGTATTGCGTTTGTAAATTCAGCCAAAACTGAGCGCTGTTACCAAAATAGCGAGATAAACGCAAAGCTGTATCTGCTGTAATAGTATGTTTTCCAGATAAAATTTCACTAATTATTGTCTGAGTTACACCTATATCTTTGCTTAATCGATAAGGGGTGATATTTAGTGGCTCTAAAAATTCTAGTTGTAGGGTTTCTCCAGGGTAGATATTTGGCAGACGGTTGTTGTTCATGATTATTTCCAGACATCAGTGATAATCTACTATTTCAACTTCCGAAACATTGTTCTCATCCGTCCACAGAAAGCAGATTCGCCATTGCTCGTTAATACGAATACTGTACTGCCCTTTCCTATTGCCAAGTTGCTTTTCTAAAGATTACCAGGTGGAACGCGTAAATCGTTAATTGATGTTGCAGCGTCAATAATAAGCAATTTTCGTAAAGCAGTTTTTTGGATATTGGGCTTGTAAAGTTTTGATTACTCCTGGGCGGGCTAGATGCCCACCCTTAATTGTTATTGCAATGCCTCAGCAGTCTTCTTCTTATCCAACTTGAGAATCAACACACCCAAAGGTGGTAAACACAAATCCAGCGAATAGGGACGACTGTGCAAAGACCAATCATCTGTCCACTTACCACCTAAATTGCCCATGTTGCTGCCGCCATACTGGCGCGCATCGCTATTGAACAACTCAGTATAAAATCCCTTTTGCGGTACACCAATGCGGTAGTGAGAATGGGGTTGCGGTGTAAAATTGCAAACGACGATCGCAAAATCATCAGAATCCTTGTCACGACGCATGAAGGAAACTACACTATGGCGGTTGTCGCTACAGTCAATCCACTCAAACCCCGGTTCAGCAAAATCCTGGGTGTACAAAACTGGTTCAGAACGGTAAAGATGGTTCAATTCCCGGAAAAACGTTTTTAACTGTTGGTGGGCTTCATGCTGTAATAAATGCCACTCCAAATCAGCCCAAGCATTCCACTCACTCCATTGCCCAAACTCCATGCTCATAAACATGGTTTTCTTACCTGGGTGAGCAAACATATAGCTAAATAAACAACGGATATTAGCTAACTTCTGCCATGTATCCCCCGGCATTTTACCGATGATATTGCTCTTACCATGCACCACTTCATCGTGGGACAGAGCCAGCATGAAGTTCTCGCTGTGGTTGTACCACATACTAAAAGTGATGTTGTTTTGGTGGAACTGGCGGAACCAAGGGTCCATGCTGAAGTAATCCAGCATATCGTGCATCCAGCCCATATTCCACTTCAAGTTAAAGCCTAGTCCGCCTGTGTAGGTGGGCCAAGATACCATCGGCCAAGAAGTGGATTCTTCAGCAATTGAAAGAATACCGGGGAAATAGCTAAAGATAATGTGATTTACCTGACGCAGAAAATCTGCTGCTTCTAGGTTTTCTCTACCACCGTACTGGTTGGGCAGCCATTCTCCTGGTTCGCGGCAATAATCGTTATACAGCATCGAGGCAACAGCATCGACACGAATCCCGTCAATGTGATACTTGTCAAACCAGAAGAGGGCATTTGCTGCTAGGAAATTACTAACTTCATGACGACCATAGTTGAACACCAAAGTACCCCATTCTTTGTGTTCGCCCTTACGGGGGTCAGCGTGTTCGTATAGGTGACTACCATCAAAGAAAGCTAAACCATGTCCATCTTTAGGAAAGTGGCCGGGAACCCAATCTACAATTACCCCTATTTCATTTTGGTGACATTTGTCAACAAAATACATGAAATCTTCGGGGCTGCCAAAACGGGAGGTGGGGGCATAGTACCCGGTTACTTGATAACCCCAAGAACCATCAAAGGGATGCTCCGCAATGGGCAGTAATTCTAAATGGGTGTATCCTAATTCTTTGACATAGGGAATGAGTCGGTCTGCCAGTTCCCGGTAGGTAAGGAAGCGTGCGCCCGGCTTAAGTTCAGAAACGACAACTATCGGTTGAGTTTCACCATTGGGGAGTTTAGGAGGTTCTGCACTCGAAGCGTGTAACCAAGACCCTAAATGCACTTCATAAACTGAGACTGGTTGGGTGAGTGGGTCAGTATGACGCCGCTTTTCCATCCAGCCTTTGTCATCCCAATTATAAGCATCTAAATCAGTGACAATAGATGCCGTTTTCGGGCGGGGTTCCTGCTGGAAACCGTAGGGATCAGATTTTTCGTAAATGTGTCCCTCAAAATTTTTGATTTCATATTTATAATGCTCTCCCACCCCGATTTCAGGAATAAACAATTCCCAAACTCCGGTGGGGCCTTTACGCATCTGGTGTTTGCGTCCATCCCAGAGGTTAAAATCTCCTAGCAATGAAACATTGCGGGCGTTGGGTGCCCAAACAGCAAAATAAACGCCCTTAACGCCGTTTATTTCCGTGGGGTGCGCTCCCAGTTTTTCATATATCCGGTGATGGTTGCCTTCACTAAACAAATGCAAGTCAAAGTCTGTCAAGTTTGGAGAACGGAAAGCGTAAGGGTCATAAGTGACTCGCTCATGTTCTCCTTCTTTAATCCGTAGCTGGTAGTTTGCCAGTTCTGGAGTGTCAATCGTGCATTCAAAAAAGTGAGGATTATGCACTGTTTGCATTGGATATTCCTTCCGTTGTTCAGGAAGAACCACCCATACTGCACTTGCGTTTGGTAAGTAAGCTCGCACAACCCAGACAGTTTTGCCGTCTTGTTCTATGGGATGAGAACCTAATATTTCAAAGGGATCGTTATGCTGATTCCAAACGATGCTGTTAACCTGCTCAGGGGCGATCGTGGTTATGGACATGAAGCTACCTAAGTGTAATAACGTGATTGACTAAATCTACTTTTTTAATATCTATATATATTCTTTACATTTATTTGCAATTTTGTCGCCACCGTTATCCTACATCAGAATGGGGAATGGGAATGGGGCATTACACAGAGAATGAATGACTAATGTATCAAAAATTTAAAAATGGGAATAACTGAAGTAAGGTTTTACGTATACGAAGCAAGAAAACCTGATCCCGAATTTTGGGGTCTAGTTTTGGGGGCGGAGCAAGTTGGAGCTGCGCTTGTAACTCAATATATTCGGCAGCTGTTAGTAAACTTCCATCAACAGGCGATCGCGCTTCTATAATAATCTTAGTGCGTAATATTTCTTCTGGTGTATCCTCTGGTGGTGGTAATGCTATTACTGCTGATTCCCAATAAGTATTTAATACAACAAAAGTTGCAATAGTTACAATTAAGCACAGTAATTTTGCTGTTTTTCTCGCTTTAACTCTCCCCATGCCCAATTGCCAAACTTATAAATTTTTCCAATAAAAATCTGGCAATATCAACAGACATCACCAAGTCTCTCTTAATACAGAATAGACTACAGGGAATGCTCTTGAGCAATTGCCAGCGATCGCAATGAATTATTTTGCCTTATCAAAACTCAGGAGTCTAAGCCATTTCAAATACTAAATCAGAGAAGTACTTTGCCCACAAGATGGCTTAGATTTACAGAACTCAAATCATTTTGATGTGAAATAAGGTTCGGTCAGGCGAGAATTTCAGGCGGACACATGGTTGAAGAGGTAACCCTCATAACCAGTGTCCTTTACTTGCTGCCCTAATTAGCTGATATTTGAGCCAACTTCAGTCCCTGATACAACAATAGAAAAACATAGATTTTTACGTGAACCTAATGTAATTCAAGCTGTGTGGTGACATGCGTTGTTGCTAAGTTGTCTTGGGCATAATTACTAAAGCTGATTGATGCTTTATTTAGGAGTAGCTGTGGGGGTAACTGCCGGAGTAACTGCCGGGGTAACTGCCGGAGTTGCAGCAGGTGCATCAGTTGGTTCACCTGTAGTACCACCTGGAGTAGTAGTACCAGTACCGCCACCACCGCCTTCACAGGCTCCGAGAACTGTAGCCAGACTTAACATTACAGCCAAACCAAAGATTCTTGTTTTCATAACTCCTCTTTCACCAATTGTGGCTAGAACAATTTTTCACCTGTTGAATACGATACCGTATTTATTGCTTTTTTTTAATATTGGGAGATTAGATACTTAAAAAAACAATCTTTTGGGGTATTCTTTTTCGGATTAGTTATCATACAGCCATCTGATTAGTTTCTCTTAACTCGGGAGGAAAACGGAAATTACCAAATTTTCTAGCAGAGTGAGTACCATAGCAAAAAATTTTATTTTTTACCGGAGTATTGCACCTTGCTACCCTGCGTTGCCATACTTTAGGTGCGATATCTAAAGGGCAAGCTGTCAAGTTGCTAATTGCTGATTGCAAAATTGCAATATCTAGAGGATGCAAACATTGCTACAGCTACCTATTAGCACATTTAAAAGGGTGTAGTCTGTTGATGTGTACTTGTTGTACAGAAGGGAATTTTAACCTAAGCAAAAACAGGCAATTAAGACAATCGATCTAAAGTACAGTATTTCCAATCTAAAAAAATTTATGGTAGTTGCTCGTAAATCTCCTGTTTCTAAAAAGGGTACTTGGTTCCGGCGAGATTCTATCCTTTCTTTAGGGAGGCGACGCTCTGCGCGTATGGAATCAGCAGCACAAAGCTCTCTTACACCAGATGCCCAAGCTGCACCAGTATCCTCTCAAAGACGACAGCGTTCCTCGAAAAATCTGGCGGTTTCTCCCACAAATGAGGCAGTTATACCCAAATCGGCGAAAGAGTTGGGTAGACAACAAGTGCTAAATCTCAATGAGCAGTCGAGTAGAAACCAGAAAGCTCCAAAAGTAGGTTTTCTTCGCCTTCCCATAATGCCTAATTCTGGAGCGGCACCTTTATGGTTGCTACGCTTGTACACCTTCCATCGTTATTCGACAGTTTTGGCGTTCTTGTTAGTAGCATCGACACTTGCTGTTTACGGCTGGACGGTATATTCTCAAGAGCTTTGGAGTAAGTCATATAGTCGGCTGCAAAAACTCCAACGTCATGAGCGGCTGCTAACAACAACCAACGCAACGCTGACAAATAAAATGGCTGACGAAGCAGAACAATCGACAGCAGGGCTGGTATCGCCGACTCCTCAAGGGATGATTTTCTTGCCTCCTGCATCTCATAATCCTAAGCCAGCATCGTCTAACACAACGCCAAATTTTCAAACGCAAGAGCAAACACTCTCGCCATTGGGATATTAAGGTTAAGAGTCATTGGTCATTGGTTACTTGTACTAAGCCTAGTCGTTGACGCAGCCTCTCGTAGAGAAATATTGGTCATTAGTTTCAGACAAACAAAGAGGTCTGAGTGTCGGTTTTAGGTGATGGTGCCAACTCCAAGGAGAAACATAACTTAAAAGACGAAGGACAAAGGACAAACGACAAATGACAAAGGACAAAGGACAAACCCAATGCAAAAATCACCAAGCAGAACAAAATTTAGAAAGTTTCGGAATTCAGCATTCACCAGGCGACAAAAGGGTTCTAAACGAGGATTTTTGGGGACACTTGCCTCTAGTATCCAAGACCAAACATCCAACACCAAGTCCCGACTCTTTGTAGTATGGGGTCTATTAATGGCAGCAGGGTTAGGGTTGGGTGTCAATTTGTATAACCTACAAATTGTCAAGGGGCCAAAGTTAACGCAGCAAGCACGAAACCAGCAAATGGTGAATTTGCGACCTTTTATGCCCCGTCGCCCGGTGGTAGATCGCAATAGTAATCTGTTGGCAATTGACCGTCCAGTATATATTTTGTATGCTCATCCCAAGCTGTTTGAGAAATCTAATGAAGAGATAGCAGAACGACTTGCCCCAATATTGGCAAAAGATACTGCTGACTTGGTGAAAACTTTTCAAAGCAAAAAAAGCGGAATTATACTTGACCCAGCTCTGCCCGAAGAAATTATTGATCGCGTGACTGCTTTGCGCTTAAATGGCTTGGAGTTAATTCAAAAATACTCCCGATTTTATCCGCCAGACGATTTGGTTTCTGATGTGGTGGGCTATGTGAATGTTGACCGTCGTGGTCAAGCAGGGGTGGAATACTCTCAAGAGAAGTTACTAGAACGTCCTGTGCAAACAGTGCGGCTCAGTCGCGATGGTAGTGGGGCCCTGATGCCGAATCATGCGCCCGAAGGTTTTTTGCATTTTGATGATTTGCGATTAAAACTTACTATTGATAGCCGTCTGCAACGAATTGCCCGCGTTGCGCTCAAACAACAGATGGAAAAGTTCGACGCTAAACGTGGGGCGGTAATTGTCATGGATGCGTTGGATGGTTCTTTACTCGCCCTCGTTTCTCAGCCTACCTATAACCCTAATGAATATGCTAAAGCTAATATCTCGTTATTTAAAAACTGGACGGTGGCGGATCTTTATGAACCAGGATCGACTTTTAAGCCTTTGAATGTGGCGATCGCTCTAGAAAATGGTGTCATCAAACCAGATGATATGTTTAATGACTCCGGTTCTGTTCGAGTAGCTAATTACACCATCAAAAATGCGATGAATAATGGTTATGGGCAAATCAGCATCGCTCAGATTTTGCAATATTCCAGCAACATTGGCATGGTGCAAATTATCCAACGCTTAAAGCCTTCAATCTACTACAACTGGCTAGAACGCTTAGGGCTAGGACAAAAAGTTGATACAGATTTACCTTTTGAAGTTGGTGGGCGGCTCAAAAGTCAAGAAGAATTTATTGCTTCACCAATTGAACCAGCTACTACTTCCTTTGGGCAAGGCTTTTCCATGACACCGTTACAGCTAGTGCAAATGCACGGTGCTTTAGCTAATGGCGGTAAGTTGGTCACACCTCATGTGGTGCAGGGGTTGGTTGATACTAAAGGCCAAATGCATGATTCACCTACTCGCAGCATCCCACGCCAAATTTTTTCAGCCGCAACAGCCCAAAAGGTTGTGGAAATGATGGAAACTGTTGTTGATGAAGGCAGTGGGAAGCCGTCACAAATTCCCGGATATCGTATTGCTGGTAAAACTGGTACAGCCCAAAAAGCTAGTCCGAATGGTGGCTATATCAAGGGTGCTAGAATGACCAGCTTCGTGGCCATTTTGCCAGTGGAATCTCCTCGGTATGTAGTGTTTGCACTGGTGGATGAGCCAAAAGGAGAAAGTGCTTATGGTTCTACTGTCGCCGCCCCAATTGTGAAGTCGGTGATCGAAGCACTGATTCCTCTTGAGGAGATTCCGCCAAGTAAGGCGATCGAGGAACAGAAGAAAGCGCCGTAGGGAGCAGGGGGCAGGGAGCAGGGAGCAGGGAGCAGGGAGCAGGGAGCAGGGAGAAGAGTTTTCCCCTCTGCCCCCCGCACCCCGCCCCTCTGCCTCTTTTCAATGCCCAATCCCCCTTCCTTTTGTTCCTCTAGACTTAATTTTTCTTTATAACCAAAGAAAGAGGTACAGAAAGCTACTCGTGTGGGAAGTTAAGTATTAGAAGTGAAACTAATTTCTCACTTTTCCAAAGCTACCGAAGATTCCATGCAAAGTAATTTAGTTATATTTCCTAACGCTGGGGCTGCGAAAAACAGCGCGCAAACAGAAGAGGGAACAATTACCAAGTACGACCGTGCTGAGGAGCAATTTATAAAACTACTGGCAATGGAGGATTTGGATCATCAACTAGATGTAAAACCTGCAATAGCTAGTGAGTTTGAACAGGCGCTCTCAAGGGCAATTCGCGCCGCCTATAAAAACGATCGCTCTGATGAACAGGCTCACCGTTTTCTCCAGCGGATACTTTATCGGATTAATCGGCTAAAGCTGTTTTGGTACGACGATTTGCGGCACTATACGAATGAGCGATCGCTTTACTTGTGCTCATGTCGTGACCAAATTGAAGCTGCTTGGCAAAAGTGGGAACTGGCACAACTAGATGTGGCTGCACTGCAACAATTGGATGTAAAACAAGCGCTAATTGAGCGTACATCTGCCGATTTAGATCCGCTTTTGTCGGAGAGTAGCCGCTACATCCGTGAGGAAATGACTGAAGCTGGTTACCGTCACCTCCTAGCGATCGGCTCCTTTGATGGCTTGGTTGAAGCTAGTCATCTTTCCCGCATTCTGGGCGGTGTTGCTAATGAAGTCCAGTGTACGCTGATGCGAGTACTAATAGAAGAATACGGCAATGGTCGTTTATCTCGCAAGCACTCTACATTTTTTGCCCAAATGCTTGCTGAGTTTGAAATGAACACTGAACCAGAGGCATATTTCGATTTAGTACCTTGGGAAGTTTTGGCTTCTACCAATCATAATTTTCTGGTGACTGAACGCAAACGCTATTTCCTGCGTTACGGCGGTGGGTTAACCTATTTTGAAGTAGCTGGCCCTGCGGTTTACAAAAATTATATGGTGGCAGCACAACGGCTGGAACTCTCAGAAGTAGCGGTGGGTTATTGGGAACTACACATCAGAGAAGATGAACGCCACGGCCGTTGGATGTTAGATGATGTGGCTTTGCCATTAGCAGAACGATATCCCAATGATGCATGGGAACTGCTGCTTGGGTATGACCAGCAGAAACTCATGAGCGATCGCGCAGGTAGTGCTGTTGTGCAATCAATACGTAAAGCAGAACAAGCTGGCTGGCTTATCTAAGAAATCTAAAACAATTAGAAACTAAAAATGTCAGATTCTTTTTGGCGTTTATCATCTCTCATTTCTAAATCATTCTATTGCTAATTTACCTACAATCCAAATCTTTTAGTGAAGACTTCTTTACTAAAAGAGCGGTTATTTATTGCCTTGAGATTAAGGTAGCAAATAGGAAATAGCAAATAACCTGCTTTTACATTAATTATACCTTACACCTTACAAATTTAAGTGCAGTCAAATGAAAGATATCTTTTTTTGTCCTGAAGAATCTAATTTTTACTCAAACTGTTTAGAAAGTTTTGTAATCAGAAATTGTAAAAATTACGAATCTATTGTAGAGTTTGGCTCAGGAGATGGCAGCCCTGTAATTAATTCTTTGTTGAGAAGCAACTTTGATGGTGTCATCCAGGGATTTGAATTAAATACCTCTGCATGGAAAGTCGCAAATTCAACCATTGATGAATATAATCTCACTAATAAATACATAATCCATAATTCATCTTTGTTTAATTCTTCTCAACCAGATGCCGAGTATCTTGTAGCCAATCCGCCATATCTCCCCGCACCCGATAATGATATTTATATGCCACTCTTATTTGGGGGCATAGATGGAGCCACTGTTACTAATGATCTTTTGTCGTTAGGTTACGAGAATGTGTTGGTTTTAATTTCTAGTTTTTCTAATCCAACAAGTACGTTGAACTTAGCAAAAGAAAATGGATATTGTGTTCAAAATTTTATGGTGTTACCTTTGCAGTTCGGTTACTATAGCTCTGATCCCAAGGTAAAGAAACACATAGAAGAACTCCGAAAAAACAAAATGGCATTTTATTCTGGCGATTATTATTTTTTAGCTGGGGTTTTATTTAACAAATGCCAGGATTCTGTAGTTGATTTATCTAATCAATTGGCTCAGGTTATGACTAGTTTGTGAAAATCGAAAACAACTTACCAGTGCTGTATCTAGGAACCAGAAAATTTTTATAAATCTAAATCTGCGTAGATGCGATGCCAATAGCGTACCTCTACGGGTAAGCAAGCTACGTGCAACGTCTGTCTACGGAACACTTTTGCGAACGTAGAGAGCGCCATAGCCCGTTGTAGACACTGCTTTTCAAATTTGTTTTTAGAGTCATATCCTGTCAGCTTGATTGCTTATTAAACCCGAAGAACCCCACCCCGCCCTGCAAGCGGGTTGGGGGTAGGGTGGAATTACTGTGGGAATCGTAACTAATTATGCGGACATGATATCAATGCGTAGGTGTAGTTCGCTGCAAACACTGCGTAATTTTCCTTCCTCAGCGTTTCGCAAAAAGGGGAATTACGCAATACAGCACTTTGCAACTAAATGAGGTACAGAGCCAAGGATTCACAAATCAAATTATTCTTCTTCCTCTTGCCTCCTGCCTCCTGCGTCCTACCTCAAAACCAGTGACTTTGTACCTCATGCAAAAGAAAACTGCTGTATTAAATAAACCCGTATTCTCAAGTAACCACTTTATCTGAAGTTATTGCATTAACTTGTTTGTTGTATGGCTGCACTACTAGAGTGACCTTTGCGCTTGAGTGCTGCAAATAAAGTTACAACAGCACCGAACGACAAAATAGCAACGCCTGAAGTTGGTTCAGGTACAGAAACAGATGAGGTTGGCGTCAAGAGGAAGGCGCGTAATTCACCATTAACTGCACCGCTACCTACAATTTGTCCATTAATATTAATGGCAGATGCTCTTGTTAAAGTAAAGTCAGCGTCTGAACCAGGAGCAATTAAGTCATTTAGATCGTACAGAGTGTTATCACTATAAAGAAAAGCCCGCAAATCATCGCCATTTGATGCAAAAAAGTCAGTGTTAGTGCCAGAAAACCCGACTACTTGACCTAAATTATTGATTCCCAAAGGAACACTGAACAAATCTGTAGGACGTAACCTACCGAGGTCTTGGAATGCCGTGCTAGAACTGTAAAGAAAAGCACGACTATCATCTATTCCACTAAGTCCAGAACTACCTACCACTTGTCCTAAGTCATTAATATCCTCTGCTGAACTGTAGTTGTCACCTGGCAAGGTTCCCAAGTTAATAGTTTGACCGTTTTCGTATAGAAAAGCTGTGTTTGAATTGAGAATGCCTACTACTTGTCCCAAGTTATTTAAACCGTAGGCAACAGTACCAGGAGTTCCTATACTGGTTGCTATACCATCACTGTATAAAAAGGGGCCAAGTCCGGCTGCTCCCCCTACTACTTGGGTGCGATCGTTAATAGCATAAGGAATAGCGTCTTGGATAGGGAGTGGTTGGGTGATGCCATTGCTGTATAAGAAAGGCTTATTTCCAGTAAAGTTATTATTATTAACCGAATTTCCAACTACTTGCCCGAAGTTATTAATACTCTCTACTGCAAGTTGATTATCCCCAGGTAGTGGGCTAATTTCTTTAAGTGAACCATTGCTGTAAACAAAAGAACCGCTAGAAGAATTAATGACTACCTCACCTGAGTCATTGATGTCTGAAGCATAACTGAAGGCTTCTCCTGTAAGAGTACCTAAGTCAGTAACTGAGTATAGAGATACCGCCAATGCCGACTTGGATGCAGTAAAGCTGATTGCGGTCAAGGTTATTGCTGTTATACAGGATTTCCACTTAAGTAAAAGCATCTTACTTTTCCGTAATTTTCTATTCCCCTAATAAGTTATCACTCAATAGTGGCGTGGTAAGCTGCCGTATCCGCATAGTCACTAAATACGCCATCAACACCTAAGCTGAAAAATAATTCATATTCTCCTTGGGGATTTCCTTGAAAGTCTAGTGGCAAAAAACAGTCTTCATTGCGGAAAGTCCAGACATGAACCAGCAAACCAGCCGCATGAGCATCAATGACTAAAGATGTTGGCGATGTCTGGTGACAAGCCGCTTTGCGTCTACGCAATTTACCATTGCTGTCTCTAGGAACCAGTAAATTTTTATGAATACCAACGGCTTGTGCATATTTAGCAATTTCTTCTAAACCTGATGCAGTTGCTAAATCTGCATAAGTGCATTCATTGCCACTAACCATAAAATCATTAGGTTTACCAGTGTTATTCAGCAATTGCACCAAAGGTAAATCTGTTTTTGTAGAATAATAATGTCGGCAAGGTATTAAAGTTTCGCGGAACACCAACACACAAGATTAAGCAAAGGGTACATACTGCACTTACAACTTTTAGCTGGTGAATAACCTGGCACAGTCAGATCGTTCTCTGTCCGGTGGTGAAGCCAAGCGGGTTTGTATTGCCTGCGGTTTAGTTGCTGATTCCAAATTGCTGCTTTTGATGGAGAATTATTTGTGATGCGGCTGAATTTAACGACGAAGCCGGGGTAGGATTTTGGTTAGAATAATCCAAAAAATAAGGCTGGCGATCGCACCTGTGCCAATACTGTAACAAAAAGCTTGTGTTTGGTAGAAAGGAATATCGGGAGATGGGGTTTGTTGAGCGATAATGACAGAGGATGCAATCTGGCTTGTTGCTAGTCCAATACCTACAATAGCAATATTAGTGTTGAGGTTGCGATCGCGCTGTGCTTGCTCTATCTCCACCATGCCGCGAATTGTAGCGGTCAAGTTTTCTAATATTGCTAATCCTGGATTTAGACCGAGATAGTCTTTTTCTAATTGTACCTGATATTTGTCTTTGACTATCTTGCTAAATTCTTCTAAAAATTTCTCGGTTGTAAAATTGTCTTTACAGTGTTTTTCGTAGTTACGCTCATTAACTTCAACTGTGTGCTGTTGAGTTTGTAGCAGGTTTATATCTTGGATGTAATTAAATATAGTATTAATGTTTTTTTGCAATTCGCTTTTTAGCTCTTGCAATCCTTTGGTTGATAAAGTTTTTAAATTATTCTGGTCTATTAAACTATGCTTATATTTCTCTAACAGCCTTAATTTTAGTTCCCGACCCTGTTCATAAGCCCAAAGGATTTTATGTCTACAGTAAAATAAGTATTTCCATGAATTATAAAATTTACTAGCTTTTTGAAATGTAGGTTCATCAGGATAGAAAACAACTATTACATGACTGTCTTTTTCAATTTTCTCCCAACGCCCTTCACTACGCCACATTTCATAGACTGTAGCGCCTAAAAATTCTCCTAAATTTTGATGTTGGTGTCCTTGTGGAATTATGGCTTTGTAAGCTTGATGAGCGTTTGCTTCAGGAATTGGGTTATTAGCTGGGTCTGTCCAGCCTGATATCATCCAAGTTTGCCCTAAGTAGCCATTTTCTGAAATTCCAGGTGCTAAATTGCCAATTTCTGGTATAAGGTTTAAATCTTTGATTTGAGTTAAGGTATGCTCAATATCAGATAATTCAACTTCTTGATCGATAGAGCAGCTATAACGTAGGCAGTTACTATCATCAAAATTCGCTTGACTGTAAGAACCATCAATAGCAGTTGAAATTTTCTTCCAGAAATCAAGGCGTTGTCGATCTTCATCGTTGGGTTTAGTTGAGAATCCCTTTTGTTTAAGTTGTTCTTTAAGTTGTTCTGCAAGCTTTGACCAATAATCTTGCGTATTGCTCGAAGCATCTGCAAGATTATAAATGAATAGGTCTAGGGTGAGATAGTCTATTTTAGACATTAAGAATTTTTGGCGATAATTTCTGATTTGTGCTTCTTAGCTTCAGCGCTGGAATCAGGATCTTTAAAAATTGCGATCGCAATATTGCTAAGATGATCTGTGGGTATTGTAGGTTGATTCTGCTGACTGGGTTTATCGTATTTGTTGAGTTCTTGAGTTGTATATTCCGTCTGAATATTTTTTCGTGCATTATAGTAAGACGCTTTAAGACAGTCGTTTTCTGCCAATTCTAACAAGCGGTTAAGAGCATCATCTTTTGATGATGTATTTGCAAACATTTCACCAACTTTATTGATTTCCTGTTGTAAAGCTATTGGTAAAGAAGAATTTGATTCTACCAAAGCTGTTAAAAAGGCGCGGAGAGTGACTGTTTGTAGTGAGTTAAGCATAGGATGGAATAGGGGGTAAAGGAGATAAAGCTAATATCACAAGTAGTTGAGAAATCTTGGTTTTACCCCACCCTAACCCTCCCCTTATAAAGGGGAGGGAACAACATTTTTTCTGTTTCCCCCCTTGTAAAGGGGGGATTAAGGGGGGTAATACGACTTGTGTATACACAGGGGGTTAGGGGTGCGATGACTGTGGGAATCATAACTAATTATGCGGGCTAACTATAACACCTAAAATAGGTAAAAAGCGTTGGCTTTCCAACGAACTGGCTCATTTTACCCTGTTGTACTTGGTTTACCAGTTAAAATAAAGCCAGCCGAATAATAAGGATGAGCATAGGGAGGTTCGGTAGATTCCTTTTTCTTTGTGTCATCTTCAATAATTTCCGCTTCTGTTTTCAGATACGCTCTCGAATGGGGTTCATTCAATTTCTTGGCTAAGTCTCTATACCACTTAGCTAAATCTTTATAGGTTAACTGACGTAGCCAATCTTTTGCTTTTCTCAGTGCTATGGTAGGGGTTTGTATTTGCTTGAGTAACTGGTAAAATTTAATTATAAGTAAAGTAGTGGGAAGTTCATCGACTCTCCAAAGAGTACTAACAACGTTGTTTGCTCCCTTAGCAAGAAACCCACTTACTAAACCAACATATTCATCGATTATCCTCTCTTTGCTAAATTCCTGGCTAGTGATCCCAGTTTCGCAAGCAGAAAGACAAATGAGTTGATACTTTCGTAAGTCTAATTCTTGACACTGAAAAATGTCACCCAAAGTCAATTTCTCTGTGTCTGCTAACGCCAAAGCTGATTCTCTCGGCCGATCTAAAATGTGATAGCCATGTCCTGTAAAGTGAAAGTAACCTTCATACTCTCCTAAAGCTTTGATTAAGTTAGTTTTTGTTAAAGGCGGGTCTGGCAATTTACCATAACTTGGATATAGGTGGTAAAGAGCAGCAGATTGAATTATTGTATAAGAAAGCTTATTTAAGTGCATTTCTATATTCAAAAGTTTTTGGCTATCGGTCTTTTCGCTCTTTGATGGCAATTCCAACAACTGCAAGCCAATCTGAAAACTTGGTAGGTAAGTAATGATAAAATCTTTATCTTTAAACAGATAATCTAGGGGTAATAGGTGTAATTCCCGGTGGGGAATGAGAATCAAGTTATCAACATCTTGGAGATTGTCTTGAACAATGCGCTTAATTTCTAGAATTTCACCAAGAGTTTCCAACATAGATTTCATATTTTTCCGCCAAGGAGTCGTTTTTTTATCTGTGTTAGAAACATTACAGTAATCCTGATAAGACTTTTTCCATTGCTGCATCCAGCTTTCAAAACGCTGAAGCTGATAAAAATAAGGGCTATAGCCTCCCTGTTGTAATTTGCTTGGTAATTGTAGTTGCAGGATTTTTAGGGGTTCATTATGTTTGATAATGAAAGTAGTGATAGCAATAGGGCTGAGATGCCAGTAAATTGCCGCAGTTTTGGGATTAAGTAGTTTTTCTGTCTGTTTAAAGTCAAACCCACTAAGCGGTTGATAAATTGAACCTTCGCTCAGCCAAGCAAGGCAAGTATTCTTGCGTACCTCTGCTGTTTCTAAAGCTTCTATGTGTTTCTCTGGATCTGTTGACTGTGCAAGGATATCTACCCGCATTTGATTAAAAGCCGCTAATTTGCTGTCTAGGGTTATTCTCTCTTGCTCTGATTTGGGTTCTCTGTTCAATTCTTCTAACTGCTGAGTCCCTTTCTCCAAATTTTTTTGGAATTCTTCAGGGTTATCCGATGAATATACTTTCAGCAATTCTTGGAAGAATTGCAAGTGTTGCTCTGGAAAATTATCAAACGTCAGGAACTCAAGGGCTTCTTCATAGCTTTTTTTTGCTTCAGATAAATCTGAGAAAAGACTTGGTTGTTGCATCATGTAATTTTGCAACTGTTTCGATTTTTCAAGACGCAATTCGATAGTAGTTTGTTGATCGTTAGGTGTTGGTATCTGTACCGAAATTTTTACAGCAGCTTCCTCATTTAGAGCAGATATGTTTGCTAAACCCTGATTCTTATTCCAAGCTTCCCACCACTGAGGATCTATATAGTTAAGAGCGCGATTATAAAATTCAATGGCTTCTGTATCTCGCTTTAACTTAACGAGTACATTTCCTTTGTTAACCAAAGCTTCATACTTATCTAGTTTGAGTTCGATGGCTTTGTCGTAGGATGCAACAGCTTCTTCGTAGCGTCCCCAATCCCTCAGCACATTCCCCCGGATGTACCAAGCCTCATCGTCGTCTGGTTTAATTTTCAGTGCTTGGTCGTAAGATGCAAGAGCTTCTTCGTAGCGTTCCAAAGCCACCAGGGCAATCCCCCGATTGTTCCAAGCTTTATCGTTATTTGGATTAATTTTCAGTGCTTGATCGAAAGATGCTACAACTTCTTGGTAGCGTTCCAAAGCCTCCAGCGCTTTGCCCCGGATGTACCAAGCTTTATCGTTACTTGGATTAATTTTCAGTGCTTGGTCAAAAGATGCTACAGCTTCTTGGTAACGTTCCAAAGCCACCAGGGCAATCCCCCGGATGTTCCAAACCTGATCATTATTTGAATTAATTTTCAGTGCTTGGTCGAAAGATGCTACAACTTCTTCGTAGCGTTTCAAATTCCGTAGAGCAATCCCCCGGATGTACCAAGCCTGATCATTATTTGGATTAATTTTCAGTGCTTGGTCGAAAGATGCTACAGCTTCTTCGTAGCGTTCCAAATTCCGTAGAGCAATCCCCCGGATGTACCAAGCCTCATCGTCGTCTGGTTTAATTTTCAGTGCTTGGTCGAAAGATGCTACAGCTTCTTCGTAGCGTTCCAAATTCAACAGGGCAATCCCCCGGATGTACCAAGCCTCATCGTCGTCTGGTTTAATTTTCAGTGCTTGGTCGTAAGATGCAAGAGCTTCTTCGTAGCGTTCTAAAGCCCCCAGCACAATCCCCCGGATCTTCCAAGCTTTATCGTTATTTGGATTAAATTTCAGTGCTTGGTCAAAAGATGCAACAGCTTCTTCATAGCGTTTCAAAGCCCCCAGGGCAATCCCCCGATTGTTCCAAGCCTCATCGTTATTTGGATTAAATTTCAGTGCTTGGTCGTAAGATGCAACAGCTTCTTCGTAGCGTTTCAAAGCCCCCAAGGCAATCCCCCGGATGTACCAAGCCTCATCGTCGTCTGGTTTAATTTTCAGTGCTTGGTCGTAAGATGCAAGAGCTTCTTCGTAGCGTTTCAAAGCCCCCAAGGCAATCCCCCGGATGTACCAAGCCTCATCGTCGTCTGGTTTAATTTTCAGTGCTTGGTCGTAAGATGCAACAGCTTCTTCATAGCGTTCCAAAGCCCCTAGAGCAATCCCCCGATTGTTCCAAGCTTTATCGTTATTTGGATTAAATTTCAGTGCTTGGTCGAAAGATGCAATAGCTTCTTCGTAGCGTTCTAAAGCCCCCAGCACAATCCCCCGATTGTTCCAAGCTTTATCGTTATTTAGATTAAATTTCAGTGCTTGGTCGAAAGATGCAACAGCTTCTTTATACCCTTTCAAAGCCCCCAGGGCAATCCCCCGGATGTACCAAGCCTCATCGTCGTCTGGTTTAATTTTCAGTGCTTGGTCGTAAGATGCAACAGCTTCTTCATAGCGTTCCAAAGCCCCTAGAGCAATCCCCCGATTGTTCCAAGCTTTATCGTTATTTGGATTAAATTTCAGTGCTTGGTCGTAAGATGCAACAGCTTCTTTGTAACGTTCCCAAGCCCCCAGTGCTTTGCCCCGGAAGTACCAAGCTTTATCGTTATTTAGATTAAATTTCAGTGCTTGGTCGAAAGATGCAACAGCTTCTTCGTACCCTTTCAAAGCCCCCAGGGCAATCCCCCGGAAGTACCAAGCTTTATCGTTATTTGGATTAAATTTCAGTGCTTGGTCGAAAGATGCAACAGCTTCCTCATAGCGTTGTAATTCATATAATGCAATTCCTTTACCTCGCCAGTCTTCTGAATCTTGGGGGGAAAGTGCGATCGCTTGATCAAAATCTGCTTGTGCTTGCTGCGCTTGGTCAATTTGTTGGCTAGCCAATCCTCGCCATACTAGCGCCAAAATGTAGTTTGGCTTAATTCTCAAAGCTTGGTTCAGGTATCCAATGGACTTGTGGTATTGTTCCAGCCGATAACAAGTTAGACCCAACCCATAAATTATTTGGGGGTTTTCCGGTTCTAGTACAGCAGCTTGCTGAAAAATCTGTAAAGCTGCTTGGTACTCTCCCCGCTCCAGTTGGTTGTGTCCTTGCTCTAGTAAACTTGCTACGTTAGGATTTGGCATTATTACCCAAAGTCCAATAATTTAATTGATATCATAACTAATTGGCTAAATAAAAGGCTGTTTATAACAGGACTTACGCAGTATCACTGCATAAGTCTTGTTAATCAAACAACAGCCCCTTGTTTAGGTTGACGCACCGGACGCTTGCGATCGCTTCGACGAACGCCCCCCGCCATTTTGTACTCATCGCTATTCTTGCCATACTTTGCAGCTACACTGAGTAACATGTGTTCTGTTAGTTCCATCAGCGACTTTTCAGTAACTTCTAAGACTTCCTGAGTCATATCCACAGTGGAAAGGCTTGAGTTATAAGCTTCCAATTTATCTTGCGTTGTTTTGATGAGGGCTGCAAAGGAGTCAATTGTTACCCCATTCCCTAAGTCTAAGGTGGGATTGATCGATTTCAAAGCCGCAATCCGACGCTGCGCTCTATCAATCACTTTAGACCCGCGTTTTGGACGTGACATAAATCACCTTTCTGTTATTAATAATGCGCCAGGATAAAAACTGACTTATACCCTGGACTGTACAGCACTAGGATAAACAGAATTAGGGTTACTTGACACCCGCATTATTCCGTATAAGCTTACTTATTTACTACAAATATTTAAAATGTTATTGCGTAAATTTTTGTAGGTTACCCGAATTCAATAAACGACTACCCGAATTCAATAAACGACTACCCGAATTCAATAAACGACTACCCGAATTCAATAAACGACTACCCGAATTCAATAAACAACTACCCGAATTCAATAAACGACTACCCGAATTCAATAAACGACTACCCGAATTCAATAAACGACTACCCGAATTCAATATAGGAACTTATAGCAATCTTGTTTAAGTTGTGAAAATTTTTGTTATGGTCGTCCTTGGTCAGTTGTGATTACAAAGGACAAATGACTAATGACATCTTCACGCCTAATTCTATGTAAAAATGCTTAAATAGCTATTAACAGGCATAAAATAATACTATAAATTGAAATGAGAAAGGCGATCGCAGACTCTTGGCCGAGGGCGATCGCCTTTCATTTAACCCCTACAATTGGAGTCAACTATGATGATGACACAAGAAAAAAAGTTCGCCAAATCACAACAAAAGCAGTATTTACCTACCCAAGGCAACAACGCGCCCCTTTTGAATCTATCTGACCAAAAGCCATTGCCAAAAAGAGAACCGATTAAACATTTATTGATTGGTTCACCAAAAGCCGTTACCAGCACAATTCACTTGTTGCAAGTTCTCGGCTATGCCAACGTTGGTGATTGGAGTACCCTACTACCAACAGGTAATCCAGATGAAGTCATGAGTATTTTAAGCCGTCAGATTTTGATGCAATAACAAGGTTTTACCCCACCCTAACCCTCCCCTTATAAAGGGGAGGGAACTAGATTTCTTTTTCCCCCCTTTATAAGGGGGGATTAAGGGGGGTAATTCGACGGTGAGCAATGATAATTGGGGAATTACCTGTAAAATTTTTAACCATAATTGCGTGCCATTTATAATTTTGTAAGTTAAAAATTAAATATTAATTTAGGCAAGCGGATGACAAGTAATAATATTGAGATTGTTTTCAGTTTTGATACAACTGGGAGTATGTACCCTTGCCTTACCCAGGTACGGCGAAAAATCAAAAATACCGTTACCAGACTGATAGACGAAATTCCCTTAATTAAAATTGGGATTATTGCTCATGGTGACTATTGCGATGCAGGTTCAACTTATGTAACCAAAATATTTAACATATCCGGTGATGTTGATGCTATTTGTGATTTTGTACAAAATGTCGAACCTACTGGTGGCGGAGATGCACCAGAATGTTATGAATTGGTATTACATGAATCCCAATCTTTATCTTGGTCAAAGTCAGCAACAAAATCACTGGTTTTGATTGGCGATGATATTCCCCATCCTCCAGCACACAATCCTAAAAAACTGAATTGGCGCAAAGAGTTAGATAAATTAGCTGAGGCAGAAATTACAGTTTACGGAGTTCAGGCACTCAATCGCCCTCATGCCACTCCTTTTTATCAAGAACTTGCAGAAAAGTCTGGCGGTTTTCATATCAGCTTAGACCAGTTTTCGTATATTAGTGACTTGTTTTTAGCAGTTTGCTACCAACAATCTTCTAATGATCAACTACAAGCTTATGAACAAGAAGTAATTGAACAAGGACGTATGAGCCGTGGGTTAAATAAAATATTTAACACCATGATGAACCGGGAAGCAACATCCTATTACGAATCGGCTGATTTACGGGCAGTTTCTCCGGGGCGTTTCCAAATTTTAGAGGTTGAACAAGATATTTCAATTAAAGCGTTTGTTTTAGAAAATGGTTTAAGTTTTAAAGTTGGGCGGGGTTTCTACGAATTTACAAAAACAGAAACTATCCAGGCTCAAAAAGAAATTATTTTAATGGATCGGGCAACGGGTGATTTATTTGAAGGAGGTGCTGCACGAGAAATGTTAGGTCTACCGATGGATGCAACGATTCGGATTAAACCGAGTAACCTAGAAAAGTATGTTGTGTTTGTCCAAAGTACCTCTGCTAATCGTAAACTGATTGGCAAAACTCGATTTTTATATGAAGTCGAAGACTGGGATCGCTAAATCCCAACTACTACAAGTCAAAAGAGGCAGGGGAGCAGGGAGCAGGGAGCAGGGGAGAGGATTGGACGGAGCTTGTACTCCGACCAATCAAGAACGTCTTAGAAAGACGGGGCTTGATACCTATGTTCCGCTCCGCTTCATGGCAACTCTTGGAGACGCTGCGCGAACGGGGCAGGGGGAGCAATCCCTGCCCCCTGCCCCTCCGCCTCTTCGGTCACGGCTACCCAAACAAAGCCTGCTCATGCAGGCTATTCTATTCGCTAGGTATTTTGTAATAAGTCTAATGACCCAGATTAAGCCTGAAGTAAAACGTATAGAAGAACTGCGCCAGTTATTGCAACAAGCAAGCTTCGCTTATTACGTTTTAGATGCTCCAATTATGGAAGATGCAGTCTATGACCAGCTATATCGAGAATTGCAACAACTGGAAATTCAATATCCAGAATTGGTGACTCCCGATAGTCCGACTCAGCGCGTGGGTGAAAGACCAGCAACGCAGTTTACCTCGGTGCGGCATAATATCCCCCTGTACAGTCTGGAGAATGCATTTAATATCGATGAGTTGCAAGGGTGGGATCAGCGTTGGCGGCGACAAGTACCGAAAATAGACTCGGTGGAATATGTCAGTGAACTCAAAATTGATGGTTCTGCTTTGGCTCTTACCTATCAAAATGGCATTCTAGTTAGGGGTGCAACTAGGGGGGATGGGGTGACGGGTGAAGATATTACCCAAAATGTGCGGACAATTCGCTCAATCCCCTTGCGTTTGAATTTTGAAGGATTAGAAATTTTAGAAAGGGTAGAAGTACGCGGCGAGGCGTTTTTACCGTTGGAAGTATTTAAACAAATTAATGAGGAAAGACAAAAAGCCGGTGAACAATTATTTGCCAATCCTCGTAATGCCGCAGCTGGTACACTCAGGCAACTAGACTCGCGCATTGTCGCTAAACGGCGGTTAGATTTCTTTGGCTACACCTTGCATATTCCTGGTAGAGATGACGCCAGTATTGCCAATACCCAATGGGAAGCATTGGAGTTATTGGAAAAGATGGGTTTTCGAGTCAACCCCAACCATAAACTGTGTGCCTCGATCGCAGAAGTGGCAAAATATTATGAATATTGGGATACGGAACGCCTGAATTTACCCTACATGACTGATGGAGTAGTAGTAAAGCTGAATTCTTTTAAACTTCAAGAACAGCTAGGCTTTACCCAGAAATTTCCTCGCTGGGCGATCGCTTTGAAGTACCCAGCCGAAGAAGCACCCACTCGTGTGGAAAATATTGCTGTGAATGTCGGACGAACGGGAGCGTTAACGCCGTTAGCCGAGATGCGCCCTGTGCAACTGGCGGGGACAACTGTTTCTCGCGCTACTTTACATAACAGCGATCGCATTACTCAATTAGATATTCGCATTGGCGATACTGTCATCGTCCGTAAAGCTGGAGAAATCATCCCAGAAGTGCTGAGGGTACTTAAAGAACTCCGTCCTGCTGACACTGAACCTTTTGTTATGCCCACCCATTGCCCAGTTTGTGGTCAATCAGTGGTACGAGAATCAGGTGAGGCGGTAACTCGGTGCGTCAATGCTTCTTGTGCTGCGATTCTCAAAGGTTCTATTGAACATTGGGTAAGTCGTGATGCCTTGGATATTAAAGGCTTGGGCGAAAAGCTGGTGCATCAACTAGTTGATAAAGGTTTGGTGCATTCCGTTGCCGATTTATATGAGTTGACAGCAGAGAAATTATCTGCATTAGAAAGGATGGGGAAAAAGTCGGCAGAGAAATTAGTAGATGCGATCGCTCAATCAAAAAACCAACCTTGGTCGAGAGTATTGTATGGTTTAGGTATCCGTCACGTTGGCAGTGTGAATGCCCAATTGTTAACTCAAAAATATTTCACTGTAGAACAGTTAGCGACAGCAAAGCAATCAGATATTGAAGGAATTTATGGTATTGGTGCTGAAATTGCCCAATCTGTTTATCAGTGGTTTCGGATTGATGCCAACCAAAGATTGATAGAACGTTTGCAAGCAGAAGGATTGCAATTAACTGCCACAGAAGAAACAAAAACAATTGGTGATGGTAATCAAAAGTTTGCAGGTAAAACTTTTGTAATTACGGGAGCATTGCCAACCTTAAAGCGCGATGAAGCGAAGGCTTTCATTCAAAAAGCTGGTGGAAAAGTGACTGATTCCGTGAGTAAAAAAACGGATTATTTGGTAGTAGGAGAAGATGCAGGCTCTAAATTAGAAAAAGCGCTTTCTTTAGGAATTACGCAATTAAGCGAGGCGCAGTTGTTGGAAATGCTTGAGAATTGATATATCTGTTAAACAAGTCACGCTTATATTAATGTTGATGTCGTTTACTAAATAAAACCAATGACTGAACAAAAACCCGTAAGCCCCTGGAACTACAAACCTTGGTGGTGTCAGCCCTGGTCTATAATTCTCACAGGTGTAACCCTAATTAGTGGTAGCTGGTTACTATTGAAAACTATCTGGCTAACAGTTCTCATCTCCATTCCTGTAATAGCATGGATGGGATTTTTTGTATTGTATTGGCCACAACTAATGATTCGCAGTGGCATTTTGGAGTCGTATAAGGAATAATTTGAGTTTGATGTGTTATTAGAAATTTGTCCAGGGATAGAAGATTATTCCACCGTGTTAAGAGATTTAGCAGCAAAGTTACGTGCAGCAGAAGAGAAAACTTCATTTAACGATTCATACTACTGATGTAACGCTTTCCCTGGAACAATTTCCAATCTATTTATCAGGTAGTGGGTAAGTCTTCTTCAGGCAAGATTTCATCTATGCTGAGTACCCACGGTATACCTTTGTCAGCTGGAGGGCTAACAGTAATTCTACCTCTGTTAGTAAATCTTTTTAACATATCAGTGAATTTGGGAACAGTTCTCATAATGTTCTGATAACTTTCTATATCAGGACAAATCATGATTAACATTAGAGTTCCACTATTAATTTTGAAATACCAATGGCAACTTGCCAACAAAATGCGCGTGATGCGTAGACGCAGAGCGGCTTGTCGTCAGACATCGCTCGCTAGGAAAAAGTTTTTTTTCGTTGCCCCGGATTTCTCACAAACTCAGAAAAAAGCGGAGCTTCAAACTGATAAAATGTATATATGGTAAGCATTTGAGCAGTTTTAACCGATGAATCTACCCGCAACGCGATCGCTCCCAAAACAGTTCAG
>JAHHHR010000019.1 GCA_019359245.1 Nostoc desertorum CM1-VF14
CTTGATAATGGCTATTTTGTACTTACTTTGTTTACCATCATACATTTCAATTGATGATGTATCAAAAAATGTCTTATATCAAGCGATGTGAATTGATTTTTTATTGTTTGTGAGAAATTTGCGTTCTACTGCTAGTTGTGGTGATTCTCGATTTGGCTGTTGGGTTTGCACAATTGTTACTAAAGATAAATCAATGGAGGCCATGATTCAAAATGATGAAGAAAAAGAATGGATGCAGCCTTTATTAGATATCCGTAATGAATTAGATAATAGAGATGACCGCGATAAAAGAGATTTCCGTCGCATCTGGGGAGAAGTCCAACTTTTTGAACGTCATGTAGATGGTGAAACCTCTATTGAACCAATTCACGGCCCCTATACTAAATATTGGCGGGAACATTGGCTCAGACGATTATTAGAAGCACAAACAAAAATCCGTCAGACAGCGCCAGAAAATATGCGCGACATCACCGTAATTACTCTAGAAGAAATGAGCGAAATTCGTCGCATTTGGCTAGAAGAAAAACACGAATTTGATGATAGCTTACCCCGGATTTATCAAGAAGTGACTGGCGAAGACTTTCAAGATCCCCGTCCCGGTGCTGATTATAGCCTACTAGGTCGCGATGAGTGGATAGTATTAGAAGAAATCTGTGAAGGTGATGCGATGCACTTGGAACTCATGGCGAAATTGTTAGACACAGAACGCCAGTATCGCAAAAAGACTCGTCGCGTGGGAATATACGAAACCCTAGAAAAATGTTTTAATACGAGTTCCCGTTCTCCAGAAGATGCGATTAAAAATGCTCGTTTGAAACGCGAATTAAGCGAAGCAGTTAGTCAAGGTGATGTTGCAAAAGTCAAGCAGATGACTTTGGGCGATGTTACAGCAATCAATAAAGTAGATGAAGCTGAAAGTGAAAGTGATGAGCAGGTAACTTGGGCAAGTATGAAATTTAAAAAGGAAAATTCAGAAGAATAATAGAATACCGGGCGATTGGAAATCGCGGCTACACAGACGAAACCTAAAGAGAAATGAGAGCAAGTTTTACACAATTGTATGTGCATTATGTTTGGGCAACCTGGGATAGATTGCCTATAATTACGCCTGATATTCAGAAGGAAGTTTACGGGGCAATTATTCGGGAATCTGAAGAGTTAAAGTGTACAGTCATTGCGATTGGTGGTATTGAAGATCAGCTTTTACAGTGGGTCATGATGCCATTGATAATATAGCCAATTACATCAGAAACCAAGCTACCCACCATAGCCAAAAATCACTTATTCCCAACTGGGAACTAACTCCAAAATAACCCAATAACTATGAATTTATTTAGTCCACGAAGGTGGACTTTGCCTGTGTAGCCGCGAATTCCATTCGCCCGGTATCTTAAATAAACCCACAATCAGATAAATGATATTTCTTGAACTCGTTCTACAAAACTTTGGCCCCTACAGTGGTAAACAGGTAATCAATCTTAACCCAAAAATTGATGAGGAAAACTCACACCCAATCATCCTATTAGGTGGGATGAATGGCGGCGGAAAAACCACGCTTATGGATGCTATTCGTCTTGCGCTTTATGGCGCTCGTGCCCAATGTTCTACCCGTGGTAATTTAAGTTATAACGATTTCCTCAATCAATGTGTTAATAACAAAATAGATCCAATTTTAGATACCCGGATTGAATTACTTTTTGAACATATTGAAAACGATAAACCAATAAAATACCGTGTTGTGCGTAGCTGGACAAAAAATCCTAAAGACGGGAAAGATACGTTAGGTATTTTAGGTGACAGTGATACATGGCCTGATGCTTTAGTTAATATCTGGGATGAATATATTGAAAATCTCCTACCATTAGGTATTTCTAACTTATTTCTCTTTGATGGTGAACAAGTTAAAGAACTTGCAGAACAGGAAACACCACCACCAGTTGTAGTAGATGCAATTCGCGGACTTTTAGGGCTAGAGTTAGCAGACCGTTTAGCAGTTGATTTAGATATTTTAGTTAACCGTAAACTGAAAGAAATTGGTAATAGTAAGGATTTAGCAAATTTAGAGGAAATTGAAAGTAGGTTAACCCAACAGCAAGAAGATTATCAAACAACAATAGAGAAATTAGAAACTCTCAAAAATCAGGTAGAAGAGTTAGAACAAAAGCAGCAAGAAGCTTTTGATAAATTCATTTCTGAAGGTGGGAAGATTGCAGCAGAACGCAATCAACTAGAATTACAACAGCATACAAAAACTTCGGAAATTGAACAAGTACGTCAATTGATGTGTGAATTGGCGGCTAATGTTTTACCTCTAGCATTAATTCCCAATTTGCTTAATCAGGCGCAAGCACAGGGAGGAAAGGAATTTCGCCATCAACAGGTACAAATTTCTAAAGATTTGTTAATTGAACGAGATCAGCGTTTACTCACTTGGCTAAATCAAGTAGAAATTTCTCCGATACAAGTTGAAAAAATCCAATCATTTTTAATCCAAGATGTAGATAGTTTGTATGCAAAGACTCTCCAGATGGAAGCACCTTGGCTATTAGCCGATGATGAGACTTTAAGTCAGCTAGATAATTTTATATATCATTTACAAAATTCTAAACTTTCTGCAAAAGAGAAATTAGCTATTCTCAGAAATAAAGAAGAAGAAATTCATACTTTAGAAAGACAAGTGCAAACAGCAGCAGCACCAGAAGATTATACAAAGCTGCGTCAAGCACTAGAAGCGGCACAAAATCAAGTTGTTGAAGCTAAAGCAAATTACGAAACAATCCGCCGCCGTTTAGCTGAATTAGAAACTATTATTGCCAAATCAAAAAGAGAATTAAGTGATTATACTGTAGAAAATATTAAGCATAAAAATAGCGAACATATTATTAACTCTGCGGCTAAAGTTCAAAATACGCTCAAGATTTTTCGTGAAAAGTTAACCTTGAGAAAGCTCAATAAATTAGAGGAAGAAGTTAAAAATTGCTTCCTTTATCTTCTCCATAAATCAGGCTTAGTGCATCGCATCACTATTGATACTAAGACTTTTAGCCTTTTGCTTTACGATTTAAATGGTAAATCTGTACCTAAACATCGCCTCTCTGCTGGCGAAAAACAACTACTTGCGATCGCCTTCCTCTGGGGTTTAGCAAAAGTCTCTGGACACCGCCTACCAGTAGCTATAGATACACCATTAGGTAGGCTCGACTCCTCCCACCGCCAAAACTTAGTGGATAAATACTTCCCATCTGCTAGCCATCAAGTAATTCTGCTATCTACCGACACCGAGATTGGAAAGAAAGAAGTAGAAACACTGCGAGAGAAAGAAGCCATCGCCCGTGAATATCTGCTTAAATATGACTCCACTACCCGCCAAACAACTATCCAACCAGGATATTTTTGGTAGTAGATATTGTTAAAAAATTGAGCGATATCTAACGACAAGCCGCTATGCGTCTACGCAATTTCAAAATTATGGAATCACCAATAGAACGTATTCGTCTCTCCCAAACAGCCAAAGACCAACTTACCAAACTTAAGCGCAGCACCAAAATCGACCAATGGAATATCCTATGCCGTTGGGCGTTTTGCCGCTCCCTCGCAGAATCAACTACACCGTCCCCCGTCCCAATCCCTCAAGATAGCAACGTCGAAATGAGTTGGCGCGTCTTTGGTGGTGAAATGTCCGATATTCTCCTCCTCGCCCTCAAGCAACGCTGTCACAATGATGGTTATCCCACCGACAAAGAAACCCTCGCCACCCAATTCCGCTTACATTTGCATCGCGGTATTGGTTACTTAGCAGGCGATCCAAATATCAAGAAAATTGAAGATTTAATTGAACTGGCGGTTAAAAATTGAAAGGATATTAGTTGACTGTTAACTGTTGACTGTTAACTGACAATTAATATTATGCCTGAAGCGCTAGAAATTGAGCGTCATAGAGCTGCGATCGCTCGCATTGATATATCTCGCCCTGTACGATTGGCTATAGAAGGGTCAATCCTCAATCAAGACACCACTTTCTTTGACTACGGCTGCGGCTATGGTGGTGATGTGCAGCGAGTAAAAAACTTAGGCTACACCAGTGCAGGCTGGGACCCTTACTACTATCCCGATGTACCACGCACCCCCGCCGATGTGGTCAACTTGGGCTATGTCCTCAACGTCATTGAAGATTCAGAAGAACGCCGTCAAAGCCTGATCCAAGCTTGGGAACTTACTGGGAAAGTTTTAATTGTCGCGGCTCAAATACTCATTAACGCTCCCAGCAAAACCCAACTTGCTTACAATGATGGCATTGTGACGCGCCGCAACACTTTTCAGAAATATTACGAACAACAAGAACTCAAAACTTATATTGATGAAGTTTTAAATGTAGATGCAGTGCCGATCGCACTAGGTGTCTACTTTGTTTTTCGAAACGAAGCTGAAAAAGAAAGTTACAAAGCTATCCGCTTCTTTTCTACCACTTCTACACCGCGAGTCCGCATCCCCGTTAAACGGTTTGAAGACTATCAAGAACAGCTGCAACCATTAATGGCTTTTTTTACCAAGCGCGGTAGACTACCTGTTAAAGGCGAATTGGAAAATGAACAGGAATTACTGAGCGAATTTGGTAACTTTCGCCGTGCCTTTGGTGTAGTTTTGCAAGCTACTGATGAGGCTGAATGGGATGCGATCGCTTACCGTCGTTCTCTCGATATCCAAGTTTATCTTGCCCTCACCCACTTTGATCAACGCCCTGCATGGCAAAAGTTAGCCCCAGAAATGCGTCACGATATCAAAGCCTTTTTTAGTAGTTATGAAGAAGCTTGTCAAGTCGCCGACCAAAAGCTTTTCAGCTTAGGTAAACCTGGAGTGATTCAAACTGCTTGCGAAAAAAGCAAAATTGGTAAACATACACGTGGTGCGCTTTACGTCCATGTTTCGGCATTAGCAGCCCTTGATCCGTTGCTACGAATTTGTGAAGGCTGTGCTAGCCGCACCATTGGGCGTGTAGATGGAGCAACATTGATCAAATATCACACTGATAAGCCGCAAATATCCTATCTGTTTTACCCCGAATTCGACACTGATCCCCACCCAGCTTTAAAAGCCAGCATTGGTATTGATTTAAAAACCCTATTCGTCACTCACCGAGACTACGAAAATAGAGCAAATCCGCCAATTTTGCACCGGAAGGAAACATTTGTTACCAGCAACTACCCACGCTACAAAGAATTTGCTAAACTCACCCAACAAGAACAAGAATTAGGGCTGCTTAACCAAAAAAGCGACATTGGTACGCGTGAAGGTTGGGAAAAATGCCTTGCTGCACACAGAGTAGAAATCAAGGGGCATCAGGTTTATCCAATTCAAGAAAGTTAATAAAACGCTGACGCTATAAGGTTATCCTGAATTTGTATTTAACCCAAGTAAATCTTGGTAGTTTCTCATGTTTACAGAAAATCACATAGCAGCTATCGCAAGTTTCAATCTCTGATAGAAATTAATCGGAACTGCTGCCACTTCGATAATCCAAACCCTTATAGGTAGTAGTTAGATGATAAACTTTTCGATTTCCTCGTTGTATTTTATTGATATTTCCTCAAAAGAGGCAAAAAGTTGAAAGTATGAGGAAAATTAAATCGCTACTGGGAGTTTTCGGTAGCCGCAAGATGGCAGCTTTATTATTTTTAGGTTTTTCATCGGGTTTACCATTATTGTTAATCGGTAATACCTTAAAGGCTTGGATGACCGAGGAGAAAGTAGATTTAGCCGCTATTGGTTGGTTTAGCCTTGCTAGTTTGCCTTATTCTTTGAAATTTTTGTGGGCACCCTTGGTGGACAGGTTCACCTTACCAGTTTTGGGGCGACGACGGGGTTGGTTAATCTTGACGCAGATTGCTTTGATCGTAGCGATCGCAGTCATGGCTTTTCAACAACCCAAACAAGCATTACAGCTACTAGCCATCAACGCCATAGTCATTGCTTTTATCAGTGCAACTCAAGATATTGCCGTTGATGCCTACCGTACCGACGTTTTAGAAAAACTAGAAATGGGGGCTGGTGCAGCAGTTTTTATCTTAGGTTATCGAATTGCCCTATTAGCCGCAGGTGCTTTAGCCTTGATACTTGCTGATAAACTGCCTTGGTCATCGGTTTACTTGTTTATGGCAGGGACAATGGTAATTGGTATTTTTGCCACGTTGTTTGCACCAGAACCCAAGGAAATTAGCCCTCCAGGTTCTTTAGCTGATGCTGTAATCTTGCCTTTTCAAGAATTTTTTCAGCGTCAAGGGATTATCAAAGCTATTCTAATGCTTGCATTTATTACTCTATATAAGCTAGGTGATGCTTTGTTGAGCAATATGACCACGCCTTTTTTGCTGCAAACAGGTTTTACCAAAACCGATATTGGAGCAATTCAAGTGGGGATGGGGTTAATTGCTACGATTGTCGGCGCTTTAGCAGGTGGTTCAATTTTGAGTGCTATTGGCATCAATCGATCGCTTTGGGTTTTTGGTATTCTACAAGCAGTAAGTAATTTAGCTTACTTTTTTCTAGCATACATCGGTCAAAACTACCAAGCTATGGTACTTGCCATCAACGTAGAACAATTTTGTGGTGGATTGGGGACAGCAGCCTTTGTTGCCTTTTTGATGAGTCTTTGTAACCAGCGGTTTTCCGCAACGCAATATGCTTTGTTATCTAGCTTAATGGCTGTCAGCCGCGATATTCTGGCGGCCCCTGGAGGCGCGATCGCTCAAAGCACGGGTTGGCCCGTATTTTTCTTAATTACCATCGCCGCCGCTGTCCCAGGATTACTCCTATTGCCAGTATTTGCACCCTGGAACCCTCAGCCAGTGGCAGTATCCAGACCAGGACTTGAGGACGAAGAAGAGGATATATGGGGAATCAAGTAGTTATTGCTGTCGGCACATTCATCCTCTTACTCACCGGTTTATTACTTGGCTACGTTCTCTCACAATTAGTTCTGGGATTTCTAGCGTTTAACCTCCTAACTTTTTTCGGAACACTCAGCCTAATTTTAATTTTTGGGACACTTTATTACGTTTTATTTTGGCAGTTACGAAGAGATCAGTCTCGACCATCAACTATAAATCAAGGAATACCAGACCAGGTAGACGATGGTGTATCTGATAGCTATCTCAAAAACAGGCTGATCGCTAAGTTATCCGGTGACACTGCCGAAGCTGAACGGTTAATTGAACAGGCAAAAGAAACTTATCCTGGAATGCCGGAGAATTGGTATTGCCAGAAAGTGCTTGATGACTTGGAGCACGGTCAATAGTACTGTGAGAGTAGGGGACAGGGAATGAGGAGGAGCAGGGAGCAGATGGGAAAGAGGTAATTTTAATTCTCCCCCTTGCTCCATGACCATACCCAATGCCCAATACTTCTCTGCGAGAGGCTGCGCCAACGGGGCTTTGCGAAAATCGAGCAAAGTCGAGATTTGGACAGATCGGTACTTCGGCTCCACTCAGTACAAGTCAGTATAAGTGCCCAATGCCCGATTCCCTTGCACAGAAAATTGTTAAAATGAATCAAGAATACTTCACAAATCTTCAGCTAAATTCTCATAAAAGTTCGTAGCTCTTTTTGTAATTAGAATATGGCCATTTTTCGTCAATACATCGCCCCCCTGTTTGCAGTATTAGTATTTTTCTTTGCTCTAGTGGCAGTTAGCGCCCGCATCTTTTTACCCTCTGATATGGCAGCACCCGCACCAATTGAAGAGGTGGGGGTAAGTTTTCAACCTACTCCAACTGATTTACCACTAGCAGTACATAACGCGAGCTAGCTAAGTCAATAAACATCAGCAGTGTCTGAGCAACTACTACCTGGGTATATTATTCGCCGTGGCTCCACTTCGGATCGAGCGCTACTGCTTAAATTTATGCAGCGAACTTACCGGGATCTCTTTCCCAATGAGGGTTTTTCTCACCTAGAACAAACAGTTAAGCAATACTTCTCTAGCGATACGCCCTTGTGGTGGGTAGAAGAGGAGGGGGAGCAGGGAACAGGGAGCAGGGAGCAGGGGCAAATTCCTCTCCATGCCCCGTTCCCAATGCCCAATGCCCATCCCCCGATAGCGTGCCTCTGGGTGGGCAATGCCATAGATCAAGTGCATGGGAACCGTCATGCTCACATCTTTATCCTCTACGTTGTACCAGAACATCGGCGGCTGGGTATTGGTAGAGCCTTGATGCGATATGTGGAGAATTGGGCTATTGAAAGAGGCGATCGCCAGATTGGACTACAAGTGTTTCAATCAAACAAACCTGCATTAAATCTTTATAATCAGTTAGGTTATCAAACCCAATCCCTGTGGATGGTAAAATTCCTGAGTGCAGAAAAATAAACTATAGGATAGCAGTAACATACTTTAGCGTCTAAGTTATGGCGTTTCTCGTTGAGTTTTATCTCAACAAGGCGGAAGGAAAGTGTATAATGACGCAACTAATAAATACTACCTATAAAGCTTTAACTTATTGGCGCGGGGGATTATGTGTTGATCCCGAAAAGGGATTGAGATGAAATTATGTATGACGAAGACGATCTAAGCCTACTCGATATTGAGGAGGAGCTAGAAAGCCCCTTAGATAAAATAGAGCCGCTAACTGATGAATCAGTTGTGGCAAAACCAGATCCAGAAGTGATGCTGGCCCTGTTGGAAAATCCCCAGCCCCAGCAAAGAATGTTAGCGGCGCGCGCTTTTTGTGATATAGAAGATGCGCGTGCTACTCCCCATCTGATTCGCCTGTTAACTGATACCTGTCCCTTAGTGCGGGTGAGTGCAGCCTATGGTCTCGGACGCAATCCCAGTTCAGAAGCAGTGAGTCCATTAATTGCTCAATTAAACAGTGATTGGAATGGCTATGTGCGTAAAGGCGTTGTTTGGGCTTTAGGAAACTGTCGCGATCGCCGTACTTTACTGCCCCTAGCAGACGCCTTAAAAACTGACATTTCGGCAGTGCGTTTGTGGGCTGCTAGCGCCTTAGCACAAATGGCAGAAGTAGGTTATGAAGCAGTTATAGGGGCAATACCACCATTAATTGAAGCCTTAGTCAAAGATCCAGTCGCAGCAGTGAGAAGTAACAGTGCTTGGGCAATTGGTCAACTGTGCCGCGAACTGCCTTCTAATGTAGTTTATGCCACAGCGGTTGATGCTCTAATTCAAGCCTTTGCTGAAGATGAAGATTTAGGAGTCCGGGCAGACGCTAAAGCCTCACTGTTAGGAGTGGGTGATCCGCGTGGTTTGCAGCTGATTGAAACCCTAGAACAAGAAGGGTGGTTTTGAGTTGGGCATTAATCACTTGATTCTCAACTCCTAACTAACTCCGCACTCACTAACCTTCAGCGACGGGTTTGACCAAATTTAAATCATAGGGACGTTCTGTATCATCTTCGCCCAAATATTCACCATTTTGAATTTCTAGAATAACTAGGGGAATATGTCCAGGATTTTCTACTTTATGTAGTGTTGCTGCGGGGACATAAGTTGATTCGTTTCGATTCAGCAATATTTCTTCTTCTCCACATGTCACCTTCGCGACACCGGAAACTACAACCCAATGTTCATTGCGGTGATAATGAATTTGTGGTTTAATCCCGTGCCTGGGCTTGATTTCAACACGGCTAATTCTATAGTTTTCTCCCTCCTCAATTACCTCCACCTCACCCCAGTATCGTGTGCCTGAATGTGGAGGCAATTCGTTGATATTTGACTGAGTATTATTTTCATTGGGAGTCATAATCAATTTCTCAACCAGATGAGTATTAGTATTTTTCTGTAATTTACCGTAAACGGGATAAAGCTGGATAGGCAGATGTAGTCACAACTGCTCTAAATTTGCTCTAGGGAATCATTCATCCCCCCGTATACTGAATCCGGTAAATCCGATTATTAGCTTCTTCTGTTAGTAGTAGACTACCATCTGGCAGCACGAGTAAACCTACAGGTCGTCCCCAAGTGGTTAGTACAGAAGGATTTAGCAAAAATCCTGTGAGAAAATCTTCATAATAGCCAAGCGATCGCCCTTTTGCATTGAAGGGAACAAATACAATTTTATAACCAGTACCGCGATCGCGATTCCAAGAACCACGAAAAGCAGTAAAAGCACCGTTCCGGTATTTTTCTGGAAACGTTTTACCATCATAAAACTGCAAACCCAATGCTGCTGAGTGCGCTTGGAACAGCACATCTGGCGTTTGGGTACGGGCTACTAAGTCGGGGCGTTTACTTTTGCCTTCCGTCTTTTGCCGCGGATCGAGGTTATTTGGTGTTAGGTAAGCATAGGGCCAACCGTAAAATGCCCCTTTTTTAACGCGTGTCAGATAGTCTGGAACCAAGTCATCACCGATTCCATCGCGTTCGTTAATAGTAGCGTAAAGCTCCTTAGTTACAGGATGAAAGTCCAAACCAACAGGATTACGCAAGCCGGAAGCGAAAGTTTGCTGCTGGGAACCATCTAAATTCATCACCTGTACTGAAGCCCGTGGTAGGGGTTCTTCATCCACATTTGTTCCTGAACCAACTGAAACATATAATTTATTACCATCGGGCGAGACAACGACATTGCGTGTCCAATGGTTGTTATAACCTTGAGAAGGTAAGTCGGCAATTTTTTTTCCCTTACCTGTAATTTTATTTTGACCTTTTGTATAGGGAAAACGCACCACAGCATCTGTGTTTCCTAGAAAAAAGGAATTATCTGCAAAAGTCATACCAAAGGGCCTATTAAGTCCGTTGTCCCTACTAGCAAAGGTTTCTTGAACGTCGGCTACGCCGTCACTATTGCTGTCACGTAACAGACGAATGCGGTTTTGCCCGGTTTCAGTCACCAGGACATCACCACTGGGGGTTAAAGCTAGCCAGCGTGGAGCATCTAAACCTTCTGCAAATACGTTAACTCTAAAGCCTGCTGGTACACGCAGCACTGGATTTTTCGGGATGGGCACAACTTCAGGCCGCTTAGAGGCGCTTTCTGTTGCGAAGGGTGCTGGTAAATTTTTCAGATTGATGCGGATGGGCTTAGGTGAAAGTGCTTCAGTTCGGACAATATTTTTTGGCTGTGTGGAATTCTGTGCCAGTTGGGCAGAAGGTACGGATATTTGTGGTGTGAAATTATCTGAAGAAGCGCGAGTCTTGTTACAGGCTGTTGTCAAGGTTAGTAAAAAGACTGGCAGCAAGAAACGCGCAGAAACTTTCATGGGGATAGATATTATGACACAATTTTTTTACCTTAGACTTGAGCTTTAATCAATGTCACCCGTCTAAAGTCCTATTTTTCTTAGTTAGTCAATACTATTAATTTACTGAGAAAATAGTTACTCCCCTATTCTCAATGCTCAATCCCCAATATTCATACATATAAGCATTTATTAGCTAACTAAAAAATTTTCAAATTCTGCTGCTGGCAATGGACGACTAAATAAAAAACCTTGCATAGAATTACAGTTGTGTTGGCGCAAAAAAGCCAGTTCTGATTCCGTCTCTACACCTTCAGCTATTACATCTAGATTGAGATTGTGAGCCATTTGAATTAATGCTTGAGTAATAGCTGATTTTTGTGAATCGTTAGCAACATTATGAATAAAATAACGGTCAATTTTTAATGTGTTAATTGGTAAATTTTTCAGATAAATTAAAGAAGAGTAGCCTGTACCAAAATCATCAATTGCAATATTTATACCCAAAGATTGCAATTTGCTCATAGTAGTGATTGCACTATTTACGTCTTGCATAATCATGCTTTCAGTTAATTCTAGCTCTAAGTCATCTGGTTCTAAGTTATTCATAGCTATAAAATTAACTATATTATGAATAAAATCTGGTTGATTAAATTCAATTACTGACAAATTAACAGCAACAGTCAAAGAATAAATTCCGGCATCACGCCAGCCTTTTATCTGTTTACATACATTTTTTAATACCCATTTACCAATTGGAACAATTAAACCCGTAGACTCTGCTAACGAAATAAATTCTGTTGGATAGATCAGCCCTAATTCAGGGCTTTGCCAGCGCAATAAACTTTCAGCAGCTACTATTTTCCCAGAAGCAATATCAATGATTGGTTGATAATAAATTTCAAATTCTTGAAAATTATTTTGTTTAATAGCCCGGTGCAAGCTAATTTCTAATAGCTGCATCTTAGGAGACAAGTTTTTAGTGACTCTTGGAGGAGATAAATGCCTTTTTAAAGTAGCATACTTTTCCAATCTGTTTATAATGGCACTTAATAACTCAGCACGAGTGAAAGGCTTAGTTATATAATCATCAGCACCCATATTCATACCTTGGCGAAAGTCAGATTTGGCAGATTTTGCAGTCAGAAAAATGAAGGGAATTGTTGCAGTTGTTGGATCTTGCCGTAATATTGTTAATACGCCATAACCGTCAAGTTGTGGCATCATCATATCGCAAAGAATTAAATCGGGAACTTCGGATATAGCCAAATTTACCCCAATTCTGCCATTAGCCGCACCAATAGTTTCAAAATCTTCAGCTTCTAACAAATCCAAAATATTTTCACGGACGGCTTCTTCATCTTCTATTATTAAAATTTTGGTCATAATTTATCTCAATTTATGTTTTATTTTTATGGGAAAATACCGATAATTTTTATATATAACTTCTATATATTTGTGGTAAATACTCCACTTTAGTAGCTATATATAGTTTTTTAAAATTCCCATTTCTAATCCAATGCCTAGTATATTCACAAAATTAATGGCGCGGCGCGATAAAATGATTCCAATAACGGATGGAGTTCGCTAGCCCAAAAGCTATAGGCTTCCAGCATTTCCCGCGCTTGATAGCGCATGATAGCCGCAATATTTTTCCTAATAAATGTACTGCTATATGTAGAACTCTTGCAGCTGTAAATTACTGCTGGGCTGAAGGAGAGTAAATATTGCAGATACTGTTGTTTGACAAGTAACGCCCACCATATTATTTCCCAATATGGGCACTCAACTACATCTTGTGGCTGTAATTCTCCAAGGTGGAATGCTTTTTGGTTAACTTCTAACACGATACCCTCTGTTATCAGCAACCCGATAAACTGGCAGGAACCGTTGAAGATGGGGCTAAATCGTCTTTCACTCTCACGAAATGATACTTTTGCCTGTAAACAGGAGGTACTATCCACAGAAACTCCAATGAGGTGAGTAGGTTTGCCTTGTCGTATCTTTAAGTACTATAGCGCGTACCAGTAACCATTTGTACTTAAGTAGTTGTCCCTCAAGGAGAATTTGATGTTCTACCTTAAAGGAACCAATATTTAGTGTCACCTCTAATTTTTTCTATTTCTTTTGCCAATGGTTGACAAATACTTTCAGAGGGGATGCAAGCGACAATGTAACCTTGGTTATCTGCAATTGGCAGTAGATCGGACAGGTGAAACATCAGGAATACTACTGAGGCTTTAGTCAAAAATTTTGACACATTTAATGTCATAGCTAGGGTATGTATAACTTCAAAATATTGGCTGTTTTTAAGCTAGTTTCTGAAGCTATAAGCATTACAATATCATGCTTGGCAAAGCACTCCACATCTACGAAGATGAAAAAACCAAGATATTTTTGTCCTATGCTGGCATCAGTACGTAGGCGTAGCGCTGTCGTAGACATCGCATATAATAGTGATGTTTCTGACACAAGCATTGGCAGCAAAAAATCAATTATCGACTCTAAGCTTTGTAGCCTTAGAAGCTGAGATAACGCTTGCGTAGATTTTTACGATAGCTATTATTAAAAAATAGTTATCTAAAGCTTTTTACTTCAGATTTTCCAATATTTTGACGCAAAACAAGTAATAATATTTAGGTTAGAAACACTGCAAAAGGTGTGTTAAGAATTACAAACTAGCTTATATCTAGCTAGTTGGAAATTAAATATTACCCAATAATCGATTAGTTTTTCTCCCCCCAATACGGTTTGACAAAGAGAAAGTTATCTATTGAGTTGAGCAATTATTGAGCAGGGGAATAAAAAATTATTGCTCAATAAGACAAGACTCTTTTGCCTCCCCTGCTCTCTTGCCTCTTCACTAAGGACGCAATTGCAACCGCCGTTCACCGTAACGTAATAGCCTTTCTATAGTTACAAGCCGATTTTCCCAAACTTTGACTTGATAAGAATTTGACTTAAGCTCTTGGCTCATCAATGCCCGAAATTGAGTCTGGAAACGGCTTAGAGAGGCTTTAGCCATTAGTAGCTTGCTGGAAGAAGGGGAAGCCCCAAGCTGATTTAAAGCACTACGTAAAACTTCTGCCTGGTTATTAAAATCTGATATTGTCTTATTTGGTTTTTGTAATTGCTCATTTTGGAAAACAAATTTCCATTCTCGTTGCAGCGCGGTGTAACGAATCGCAGCAGTTTGAAAAGGCTGGCGGTGAGGAATAGGTTCAGTTGTAGTGGATGTTGTGGCTTTAACTCTACCTTGGGTGTTAATAAAGAGTTTTTGTAGCTCGTTGTTAAAGTTCTCTGCGGCAAAGAGGGCATAACCACTAACTGGCAAGTCCCTTACTAACTGGAGTTGATCGAATGTCCCAATTGTTGGTAAAGAAAGTAAGCGGATTCCTGGTAGTAACAAGGTAGATCCCAATTGTTTAGAAGCGATCCAGGGTTGGGCCAGTCGTTGGAAGCGAGAAGTATCTAGAGCATAAGTCATGGGAACAATTAAATCTACATCCCCCCGTCTTGCCCAAGTTTCCCAGTTTTGTTGAATTTTCTGAATCCGCTCTAATTCCGGCAAAGGAAATACTGCAACCGACAAAATCAAATTCGGCTGTTTTTGTCTCAACTGCCGTGATAATTGGGCGACAAAGCTATCAACTTGCTCGGTGCGAAATGTCGTCCACTTTTGCCACAAGTCTGGTTGGCTAGGGGAAATATTCACTGGATCTACACCAGTAAGTTGCTGAAATTGCGCCCTTGCAGCTTTGCCATAGCCGTAGCTTCGGCCTGCTGATGGGTCTTGAAAGGGGTAGCGAATATAGTCTAGCTGTAGACCATCCACGTCATAGCGAGTAACAATTTCTTCGTACAGCTTGAGCAAGTACTGCCGCACTTCGGGGTTAGCTGGGTCGAAGAATGGCTTAGTCTGACCAACGGGAATCATGTTGCCCAAGTTATCATAGTTTGCCCAATCGGGATGAGCCGCCAGTACTGGCCCTGGAAAATTACTATTAACGTTGATAATCTCATTGTGGCGTTGGTTCCCAGCAGCAAAAGTCCAAACCCACGCGTGTAATTCCATGTCTCGCTCATGGGCTAATTTCACCGCATCTGCCAGTGGATCCCACCCACGAATTAATGGGTTTTGCGCTTTTGCCACTTGGCTTGGATAAATGGTATAGCCAGCGTTAACAGTTTCAAAGAAAATGGTATTAATTCCAGCTTGGACTAGGCGATCAAAAATTTTGGATAGTCCCGCCTTGTTACCAGCACGAACAATCGTCCCTCGGTCTAACCAAACTGCTCGGATTTCTGGTTGAGCGAGTCTTTGATCAACAGGAAACTGCTGCCACAAAATCGTCTTTGCTACTAACCACTGCTGACGAGCCAAAGCGTAGTTTTTTTGAGCAATCAATTGGGGCAAGTTTCTGGCAATTCCTCTTGCTTGTACTAAGGCTTGGTCTTTACTCATACCTAGCGCTCCCAGTTTAGTTGAAGCCAATTGTGTGGGTTGCTCTTTGACAGACTGGGAGGCGTAGGTGTCTAAATTCCTAGAGAATTGCTTTTCCTCAGATATTCCAACGCTTTCGTTAACCGCATCGACTGATGCCGCTAAATGAGCGCTTTCTACTCGACCAATCAGATTTTCTAGCTCTTGCTGGAGAGCGATCGCTTGATTGTTGTCAATCGGCTTATTGGAGTTGGGTGCAACATCCAGACCCACTGCTTGTTCTAATTGGTCAATAGCCTCTTGGGAACTTGGGGGTTTGGCTGTAGGAAGCGGTTTAGCTATGGGAGCAGTAGCAGTTTTAGGAGGAGGGGATGAGGGAGATGAACTGCCCCTCTGCTCCCCTGCCCTCTGTCCCCTTGACGCAGCCGCCACCGTTGTAGAACAGTTTGGGGAACCTCCTGCTACTTTTTTCATGCGATTCGATGGTGCTGGCGCTGTCAAGTAGTAATTGATAGCAGCTTTTAACCAGGCATTATCTAATCCGGCGGCTGTTGCTGTATCTGTTCCCCAGCGCCAGCCTAAAAAGGTGGAACGCTCAGTTGTTACTACTGCGGCAGGATTATCTTTAGAATTCCAAACAGCAGGAGATTCAGTGCCCATCTCATTAGGAATCACAACGCCGCCGCGTACTTTGCCAAAAAGTTCTGTTTGATTAGCCCATTCTGAGATTTTGGTTTTTGTAGGTTTGATTTGTTCTGTTTCACTAAGGCTGAATGCCCAATAACCTCCCAAGAGCGATCGCAATAACTGACGCACTCCTGGCGATGACAGACTACCTACAGGCCCACTGGCAATCAAACGTCCTCCGTTACTCATCCATTCTTCGAGAGCGATCGCTTGGGTTGGCGTTAATGTCTCGACGTTTGGCAAAAATAATACCCGGCGATCGCCCCAATCTGCCACACTTTTTACATCATTTAAGTTAATTACACAATATTTTGCCCCTATTGCCTGTAAGCGATCGCTGATCCCTACCCATTGATTTGCATTTTCTTGGCTATGCACTACGCTCAATACAGGTTCTTCAGTTGCCGCCGTTACTGGCAAAATACTAAAACTATTTAAAATTAAGAAGTTAAAACTTAAAATGAAGAATCCGGCTTTTTTGATTTGTGAATTTACCTTTTTATGAGATTTTTCGTGATTCTTCACTACTGACTCCCCAGTGGATTATTTATTAATCATTACTTCTCATTTATCATCCAGACTAACAATAAATTACCTCAGGAAAAAGACTGATCTTTCATCACTAAACTTGAACAAAGCTGGAAATACATTTTTTAACTAAATCTTCAACTCCAGATACTGGAAAAATTTTTGTATTTAATCTACTAGCTAATTCCTCAATACTCATATCATCTAAAAACACTAGCTCTCCATTTTTTAACATCACATTCGGTAGCAGAATGCCATCACCTAAATCTTGCCCTTCTAAATTTAAAAGCAAATCATGACCAGTTAGTAATCCGGTTACACTGATAGATTGTCCCCAATAATCACTACATAAAGCACGCATATTTACTTCTAAACCTTCAACAGAATTTAGACGTTTCAAAATGGGTTGAAATGCTTTTTCTACAGCGTTGCCCACAACCCAAGTCAACTTCCTCTGAGGATATACCTTTGGCGGTAGTAATTCTGCTGCAACGGTGGCAAATTGCTTGATAAATAATTGAATCGAACCAACTCCGTTATCAATTTGGGGATATTCTTCATATTCAGATTCACTGGGTAATTCCTCACCTGCAATCAAAAACCACTCATCGGCTAACCAAACAACGCTTGAGCCGAATTCTGGACGAAATTGCCGCGAAAGCATTTGCACTTGGGAAATCACTTCTTGGGCTTTTTCTCTAGTAACGGGTATGAGTTCGTCTTCTGAAGGACGAAACCGTGTCAACCCAACTGGTACAACTGCTATTGATGCCACCGCAGGCACTTCACCAGTATGAAAGGATGCTAAATCTTTAAGAGTTTGCTCCAGATGTTTACCATCATTTATGCCAGGACAAACAACTACTTGAGCATGAATTTGTAGTCGCCTTTGTTGAAACCACTTGAGCTGTTGCAAGATTTGTCCTGCACGCTGATTTTTTAGCAGTCTAATTCTAACTTCGGGTTCTGTAGCATGAACAGAAACATACAACGGAGACAAGCGCATCTGCTCAATTCGCTGCCATTCTCGTTCTGGCAAATTGGTTAGGGTAAGATAAGAGCCGTACAAAAAACTCAGACGGTAATCGTCATCTTTCAAGTACAAGGTGGTGCGTTTACCTGGTGGCTGTTGATCGATAAAGCAAAATGGACAGTGGTTGTTGCACTGAATTAAGCCATCAAATAAGGCCGTTTCAAATTCTAGCCCCAAGTCTTGGTCGTAATCTTTTTCGATTTCTAGGCTATGAGTTTTACCAGCAGCGTCTAAAACTTCTAATTCTAAAACTTCATCAGCACACAAAAACTGATAATCAATTAAATCACGGGGACGTGAACCATTGATAGCAACGATCGCATCACCAGCCTCAAAGCCAACCTCTGCGGCTATTGAATCTGGAAGAACCTTGGTAATTCGGGCAGGATTAATGGTACTCATGGGGCATGGGGCATTGGGCATTGGGCATTGGGTATTAGTCATTTGCTTTGGACTCATGGCTAATGACTAATGACTATTATGTAATTATCCCTTCCAACCTGCTGCGATCGCAGCTAAAATAGCGCTGCCGAATGCTAATCTATACCAAACGAAAACTAAAGTGTTTTTGGTTGCTAAATACTTGATTAAGAATGCAATTGATAGGTAGGAAAAAATAAAGGTTGAAATAATCCCTACAATTAACAGTCCAACAATGTTATCTGGCAACTGTTGGGCTTCAAATAACTTGAAGATTTTCAGACTTTTATACAGCGTTGCAATGGTAAGAGTTGGAAACCCTAATAAAAAGGAGAATTTCGCTGCTGTATCGCGTTCTAATCCTAAAAATAAGGCAGTCGTCAACGTTGAGCCAGAACGAGAAACACCCGGGATTAAAGCAAGTGTTTGTCCTAATCCAACTAAAATACCATCCCGAATCTGCAATGAATTAAAATCTCGCTTGCGAGTGCCAATTTTTTCTGCCAAAGCTAGTAAAAGTGCCATGACAATTGACATTATGGCAATAATTAATGCGCTCTCTGGTAGAACGTCTTTCAAAATAAACCCGAAAATTAAGGCAGGCATTGTTCCTACTACAATACCGACAAGAATTTTCCACTCTTCCCGTTGCCAGTCTTTGTCTTTTACTGCTTCAATTCCACCTTTGACAATATTAGAAATCAGCGACCAAAAATAACCCAAAATTGCTATAACACTGCCAAATTGAATTGCATCGACAAAATCTTTAGAACCTAGTTCTTTCCAACCAAATACCTTGGTCACAATCAGAAGATGTGCAGTGCTGCTGATCGGCAAAAACTCTGTAATACCTTGAACAATACCCAAAATAAAAGCTTGAATAAACTCCATCAATTAATACCTTTTTCCTGCTGTAAACAATCATTATTTAGCTGATGATGTTAATTTATATACTTTTTGCTGCACCCAGTATTATAGAAAATTCCGTTTTACCAAATCAATAACACCATCCAAGACGCTGGCCATGTTCTTACACCCACTTCAATAAGTCAACGAAATTTTGGCAATTCATCAAACTTTAATATTTAGCGGACTGATGCCATTGACTTTTTACCCGTTACATTTACCTTCCATCTCTCTGTAGTTCTTTGTAAATGCGAACTACAGAGGAGTTCTGTAAATAAGGTCACTTGAGTGAATAAGTCTAGTACAGAATGTTTTGTTTGGTTTGCGCCAGCGCTCCTCGAAATTTCAGTATAATTACAATGCCCCAGGCAATCCCCCAGGGGGGGATTTAAAAATGTGATATCTTAAATAAAATAAAGTTTAGTAACAAATATTAAAAACTTTGATTAATAATACACTGTCCTCCTACACTGCTTCTACCCCTTCTATTGATACAGAGTTAGATTTAACTGTTACTGGGCAGAAGGGTATTAGGCAATTGGAATCTACACTCTCCTGTTCTCCGTCTCTTCCCTTATCTATTTCTGCCCGACAAACTTGGTTAGTGTTTGGAGCGGCGGTATTTTTGGTAACAGTACCAGTATTTGTAGAAGCGCCAATAGTGCGATCGCTACCAAGCCTAAGTTTAGCGCTGGCAGCATTTTGGGTATGGCTAAGTTTTACTTTAATGTCACGTCCTGCGACTTATGTATGGGGAGATTTACTCTTAGGATTTAGCTGGAGTTGGTTAGCAGGAGCTATTTACTGGGGCTGGTTACGTTGGGAACCTGCATGGCATCTGCCAGTGGAGTCTATAGGATTACCGTTTGCTTGCTGGTGTTTGGCGAAGAATTGGGGCAAAGTTGGTAACTGGTTTTATTTGGGTTCTTTACTAGGTACAGTATTAACCGACGTATATTTCTATATAGCAGACTTGATGCCCTATTGGCGGCAAATTATGAGAGTAGATGCAGATGGCGCACCGCAAATATTACATAATGCCCTCATGCAAGTACAAGCACCTTGGGGACAAAGTTGGGCCATAATTCTTGCCTTAGTCCTATTGACAGTCGGGATTCTACCTTTACGTCTAAAGCAAAGACACTGGTATGCCTTTAGTGGTGCAGTTTTAAGCACGATTTTGGTAGACAGCCTATTTTTGTTAGCTGCGATCGCAGCCTAAAAAAGGCAGGAAGCAGGAAGTCCCTGAGCGTCTTCCCTGACTTGTACTGAGCTTGTCTTGAGCAAAGCCTTAAAGCCTGCGGCATAGCTACGCTTCGGGCGCAGCCGTAAAAGGGGAGCCGAAGTGAGGCAAGAGGTTGCAATGAGCGTGTAGGCTTCTTTACCGAAACTTTTTCCAGCCCAGTCTAAAGCACATCAAGAATGATACTGTAGATAATAAATTAGTTAAGAAATATTACATAACAGTCCATCACCATCAAGTCTTCTTGCTAGAGTTTTCGGTATTAGCCATCGGATAATTTCGTGTCTGGCTCGGAGGTAGAATCAGCCACCATAAAAAGATTTCGTCTAGCTGGAAATGCTACCAGGATAATGGATGGAACCCTATTGCAGCTATGCAGGCACTCTTCCCATAATAAAAATTTTTGGCAAAAGTATAGTCAAAGCCAGTAACGGCAAATATTGTGGATATTAATACGCTGTATATTAGTTTCTGATGACTGCTGTGTTGATTAAGCTATCAGGTTTTGTCTTTGAAGTTCTGTTCGCCGGAAACTGACGCACCCTGCGGGTTCGCTTTTGGCGTTCTCGTTCGCGTTAGCGTCTCCGAAGGAGAAGAGTAGCCGCAGAAGCGTATACAGACTTCTGTGTTTGTCCTTTGTCTTTTGTCCTTGGCGCTTTGACTAATGACTGATGACTAATGACTAATGACTGCTGTTAGCTTAAAACTTTTATTTCTGTTTGATGGAAAGAGGTAGAAAATTGTGAAAGGATTGGCGCGTTTATTAACAGTGTTTAGTTTGTTACTTAGTTGCTGGGGATGGCTGGGAACAACTCAGATAGCCCAAGCTGCTAGTTTCAATTTTGCTTTTCCACAAGTCCCAATTCTGGCGATTGAGCGGCAGAATCGGGCAGATGCAAAGCTAGGAACCGAATTTGGTAAAAAAATCGATTTGAATAATACCAACGTCCGAGCTTTTCAACAGTTTCCAGGGCTTTATCCCACCTTGGCTAAGAAAATTATCATGAATGCTCCCTACAAAAATGTAGAGGATGTATTAGATCTTCCAGGATTGAGCGATCGCCAAAAACAAACCCTGCAAGCTAACCTCGGTAATTTCACCGTGACAGAACTAGAGCCTGCCTTTAACGAGGGAGATGATCGCTTTAATAATGGTATCTACAGATAACTACAACTTGTAGTTAATGTAGCAAATAGTAGCCCACTCCTGATTCTAGGGAGTGGGACATGATATGAGTTAGGAGTTAGGAGTTATGAGTTAAAATTCAAAACTCCTAACTCCTAACTTCTAACTACTCACTTCGCCCTACTCCATTACCTTGCCTCAGATAGATATTCCTAGCCAATTTGATGTCTTAGTAGTCGGCGCTGGTGCTGCTGGACTATACACCGCGTTGTGTCTACCAGAGTCTTTGCGAGTCGGCTTGATTACCAAAGAGACTGTTGCTTTGTCTGCCAGTGATTGGGCGCAAGGTGGCATTGCCGCAGCAGTTGCCCCGGAAGATTCTCCGACGCTACACATTGAAGATACAATGCGGGCAGGTGCGGGTTTGTGCGATCGCACTGCTGTAGAATTTCTCGCCCAACTTGCTCCTAACTGCATTCAATCCCTAGTTAGCTTGGGAGTCGCTTTTGACCGTCATGGTCAAGCCTTGGCTTTAACTTTAGAAGCTGCTCATTCTCGCAACCGTGTTCTTCACGCCGCAGACACCACAGGAAGGGAAGTTACCACCACCCTCACCGCCCAAGTATTACGTCGCCAGAATATTCAAGTCATTCAGCAAGCTTTAGCTTTGAGTTTGTGGATTGAACTCGAAAGTGGTCGCTGTCAGGGAATAAGCTTGTTTTATCAAGGTGAAATCACATGGGTAAAGGCTGGTGCTGTGGTACTGGCAACTGGCGGCGGTGGTCAAATATTTGCCCAAACTACTAACCCGGCTGTAAGTACAGGTGATGGGGTAGCGATCGCATATCGGGCTGGGGCCATCCTCCGCGATTTGGAATTTGTGCAATTTCACCCCACAGCCCTCACTAAACCTGGTGCCGATCACTTTTTGATTAGCGAAGCTGTACGCGGCGAGGGCGCACACCTTGTCGATAATGAAGGGCGGCGTTTTGCCTTTGACTACCACCCTGCGGGTGAACTTGCACCCAGAGATGTTGTCAGTAGAGCAATTTTCAGCCATTTACAACGTACTGCCGTTGATCTTGCGACTGCTCATGTGTGGTTAGATGTGCGCCCCATCCCCGCCGACAAGATTCGTCACCGCTTTCCCAATATCATCAAAGTTTGTCAACATTGGGGAGTTGATGTCTTCCATGAACCAATTCCTGTGGCCCCTGCTGCCCATTACTGGATGGGTGGGATTGTCGCGGATTTGATGAATCGCACAAATATTCCTGGTTTGTACGCGGTGGGTGAAACCGCTAGTACCGGTGTGCATGGGGCAAACCGCCTCGCGAGTAATTCCCTGCTGGAATGTATTGTGTTTGGGGCCCAGATGGGCAAAATTGAGTTAGAAAATATTGGGCTGCCGTCAGAAACACGATTATTACCATTACAGAAATTTAGTGCTGATGCTAGTGAGTGGCACATCCAGCAGGCACAACTAGAAGCACTCAGGGAAAAGTTACCACGTTTAGTGTGGGAAAGTGCTGGTATTTGTCGGGAGCAATCAAAATTGGAAACTGCGATCGCCACTGTTGAATCTTGGCAGCAAGATTTTGCTATCCTGCCTTTAAGCCAATTTTTACTTGCTTTACGTCCCGCAGAACCAGCTAGTTTTGACATACCAGATGTTGAACGGCAATTGAGACTTTGGGCAGAAACCCGGAATCTATTAGATGTGGCTGATTTAATTCTCAAAAGTGCTGCTTTTAGAACCGAAAGTCGAGGTGGACACTACCGTTTAGATTATCCTCAACCAGATCCAAATTGGCAGGTTCACACACTTGTACAAGAACATCATTGGTGGAAATCTCCACTATTATCTTGATGTAAGTTTTCCGAAGGGGTTTTTATTGACAACCAGACTTTTTATTGCACTTTACTATCAGCGAGTGCCGCTACCCTGCTGACTGTCGGGACCACCATAATTTGGTGGAACATATTTGTCTTTATCGTTAACTTTAGGAGCAATTAAACTATTGCTGTTAGTAGCGCCAAAAGTATTAGCACTTGCAATAGTAAGCATACCTGTGGAAGTTGCAATTTTCGGTATTAGGATGTAAGCCCCTATACAGAATATTATAAACTTTGTGATTCGCAAATTAGCCTTCATAGGTTTCAGTAAATTTATTAGTTATTCACTTAAAAATGTATTTTTTATTTTTCTACCGTATATTTACTTATTTCTTGGAAAAATAAATTTCAGCTTTATTAAATTCTTACTATTAGAACTATTAATTTAGAAGAAATAGTGGTATTGAATAGTCTTCATACTTAAGTGATATTCTTAATATATTATTTTTACATCAGTCCAAAGTTAGATATGTTGATAAATGACTGCGAGGATTGTGTTTAAAGCCCTATTTATTAATAGCCTGTAAATTTTTTAAGTATAAACACTATGTTAAGTGAATATATAGGCTCAGAGCAATATTAAGAATGCTAATTTAGTTGTATAATATAATTTATTTATAACAAGTGTATTTAAGTATAAAACAGCAAAATTGCTATTTTAAAAGGATTTAAAAATGTATAAAACTACGAAATACCGTAATGGTTGTAGGAAGGATAAGTATATTTTTTGATAGTAAAAATACTTATCAAAGTTACTTTCTTAATTATGAGATAAAAATATTGACTAAAGTAATATAAAGTCTGAAAGCTTAAGTCTTGACTAATTAAGCAAATTCGTAGCGATTTTTGCCCTGGTGCTTGGCACGATACATTGCTGCATCAGCTTGTTTAATCAAAGTTTCACTATCTTGACTGTTGTATGGGTAAAGACTAATGCCAATACTGGCAGAGACTCGGATTGCATAGCCGTCCAAAACAATTGGCTTAGTAATACTGTCTAAAATTTTTTCGGCGACTTTAGCAGCTATTTGAATATTAGGAATTGCCCGTAAAATCACAGTAAACTCATCACCACCCAAACGAGAAACTGTATCACTAACGCGTAAAGAGTTGCTTAGTCGTCTCGCAATAGTCATTAGCAAGCGATCGCCCGTCTCGTGTCCCAGAGTATCATTGACTTGCTTAAAGCCATCTAAATCAATAAACAGCAGCCCTAGCAATAAGTTGTTGTGTTGTGCCCACTGTAACGACTCGTCAAGTTGTTCGGCAAAAAACTTGCGATTGGATAGACCTGTTAGGGGGTCGTGATATGCTAAGTGACGCAAGTGGTCTTCTTTGAGTTTTAATTCGTTGTTAGAGCGGAATAGTTTAGCAGCAGTACGTTTTAGCCGCTCTTCCATGAGCTTGCGCTGAGTAATATCTCTGATAACTCCAACTAAAAATAAATTACCAGCTGAGTCTTTGTGGAGCGATCGCTTAGTAGCAATTTGATAAGTCTGTCCATCTGCATTTGTAAATTCTTCTTCATGTTCTTGGGGTTGCTGAGTTCGGAAAACAAGATCATCCTGTTGTCGGAATACATCGGCTTCATGTTTAGAGAAAAAGTCATAGTCTGACTTTTCAATTAATAACTTATTTGGATAACCGATAAATCGACAATACGCCTCATTTAAAACAATCCACTGATGTTGTTCATTTTTCACAAAAATTGGATCAGGAATTGTATTGATTACGTGATGCAAAAATTCTTTGGAACGTTTCCACTCTTCCTGCATATGGGCAATATGACTGATCATCCAAATAGCTGAACTGCCAAAGCTAAACAGAGAGGGAATGAGCGGTATCCACCAACCGGACAAAAAAGCAAGGTACGCACTCAGGGTTAATATAAACCAAGCAACTAGAATGCTGAGGAGGCTTTTAGTTGCGTGTCGTATTCGCAATGTCGTCACGGTTCCCAGATAAGACCAGATAAAAATCCACAAGTCTTCCACTAAGTCAGGCCAGACTTTGAGTAATGGTCGTCCTTGCAGAGCCGCTGAGATTAACTCACTAATAAAATAAGCTTGTAGTTGAATACCAGGTACACGCTTTGCCGGGCCCATTAGACTGCTGGAATAGGGAATAAAGACAAAATCTTGGAGACTGGGTGCAGTGGAGCCAATGAGTATAATCCGATCTTTAATCAAGTTGGCTTTGACTTTATCTGCCAGTACATCTCTCATTGATACCTGATGAAAATGACAAAATTCTTCAGATGAGCTTTGACACTTGAGTTTGGGTTTGGGAAAATTAGACAAAATTTGATAGCCTCTGTCATCAGCTCCCACATAACCACCATCATTAGCTTCAAAACGAGTAAATATTGCCTTACCCAATTGCAAATACTCAGGGTTGTTTTTTGCTTCGGTGGGAGTAATTCCCTTTGATTTTAAATACAATAAAGCCAACTTTAAGGCAAAACTTTCGTATCCCTGACTATTAATGTGCGAATACAACAAGCTGCGACGTACTTTACCATCAAGATCATATAACACGTTGTTAAACCCCACTTGTTCCTGATTTAGCCCTAGTGGAGGTGAAACCCCAATGTTTTTCTTTTCATCATTTGCTAGTAGTTCAATACCAATCAAGTTGGGCATTGACTTATAAGCATCATTAAGTTCTTTAGCACCAGACTTTACTGACAAATCTCTATAGATATCTAAGCCAATAGCACGGGGTTTGTGGACATTTAATTTTTGCAATAACTGGGCAATATTTATATCTGGAATCGGCCACGAACCTACTTGCTTTAAATCGGTTTCATCAATCGCTACGATCGTAATACGCTCTTCTGGCGGTTCGTTTGGACGTAAACGAAAAAATTGATCCAAAGCTGCCAACTCCAAAGATTGCAATAATCCGATGGAGTGCAAAACCAGGACACAGACTGCAACGCTGGCAGCAGTAATCAACTCCCTGTGTCCTCGACTAAGCGATTGTTTCAGTCCAAAGATTAACTTCACAAGACGCTTGCCTAGCTGCTGATTCATTCCCATTACCTAGTGGCGAGAAATATTCTCTATTTCCTTTAGCTATTAACTATCGGACTAACATAGCTCAAGCGGGAGCTAAATAGCTTTCAATAGATACACCTTTGGATTCGGCTCTGACATGATTACATCCCAAGGTAGCTCCCAATTGCTGTAAGAACAAATTAAACTATACATTATAGTAAAGTAAATATACTTAATTAGTTTCCTTCCGCTTGAGATATTTGAAGATAAAAGCCGCAGGAAAATTAGTAATTGCGTATTGGACAATACCTATTATCTATTACCAAAAACAAAAAAGCCAACTGGAAACAGACTTTGCTGTATTCATGCAGTTGGCTAGAGGATGTGAACTACATCGATCTCCCGATGTAGCCATTTCAAATTATTGAGAAGCGCAGATGAAGCTTTCTCAAGGCGATTACCTGAAATACTTGAAGTTCCGAGGACCCGTGTAACCAGAAACTTTCGCTAGTTCCTCTAAATTTTGGACTCCGCTATAGCTCTTACCATTGATGATCCAAGTGGGGAAGCCTTCAATTTTTGCGGCTTTACACACTTCGGGTTGAGCTTTTAGCCCATCGGGAGCGCACTCTACCTTAATATCATTGTTGATTATTTCTCCGGCTTCTTTACCAAAAAGCAGCTTTTGTTCATGGCAGTGAGGACACCAGTAAGCACTGTATTCCTTTGCGCCTACTTTTGCTAGATGGCGAGCTAGGGCTATTTCTGCTTCACCAGAAGTGGTGGTAACTTCCCAACCGAACGCTGGGTTAGGATCTGTCTTGGGAGTAAAAGTAATTTTTGCAGGTTGTCCAGGAGTTCCAGGCGTAACATCTGATTGATTCACACCAGCATAGACACCTAAAGTGCCAATCAGCGTTACCATCCCCACAATAAGGGCGGTAAATAATATTTGTCCAATATCCTCCCAAGTCCGACCGATAATTGTCAGTACCAAAAGACTGAGAGAGAATAAAGCTGAACCAATACAGTAGAGACAAATAGCTTGGATTTGAGATGCCAGCACGTACATTAAGTAGCCGCTAAAGACCGACATAGCGATCGCACCCACCAGCAGCAGCCACCACGTCCAATTTTCCAATTGCTTGCGATTATTGTTGTCCCCTGAGTTAAATACCAAAGGAGCCAAAGCAAATATTGCCATACTGATGTATGCCAAAAACCCAAACAAAGCTAATGGCTGACCAAAAACTGTTGCCCAAGGGCTGGAAAGCACATCATTACAGCCCTTAGCACCAACCTGTGCCACACAAGCTGCACTGCCTCCTGTTAACTTTTCTATGGCAAGATAACCTGTTATCAAGACACCACATCCAGCGATCGCGGCAATCAATGGACGTGACCATTTATGAATCCAAGGAGTAGAACGACGGCGAATCATAAATATTAAGGAATGAGGATTGGGAATGGGGAATGGGGAATGGGGAATGGGGAATGGCTAATAATGTTCGCTTGCTACCCCTACTCCCTACTCCCTAAGAATGTAACTTCACTTGTTTTACTGATTTGCTTTCACTTTTGGAGTTCCAATTGCGACGTGCGGCTTCTACAAATTGACTGACGCGAATTGGGTCAATTGGTTGCTCTATGCGTCCGTGACGCTTCAGGGAACTGGAAACTATTACACCATCTGCTGCCTGCATCAATGTATCAATATTTTCCCAATTGGCTCCACTACCAATGAATACTGGCGTGCCAGCTGCTGCATCACAAGCTAGTTCCAAATCTTCTAAATTAGGAGGGCTACCAGTAGCCCAACCAGATAAAATCACTCCGTCTGCTAAACCCCTTTCAATGGTGTCTTTCACAGCAACTGTGAGATTTGGAGAACTCAAAGGACGGGCGTGCTTCACCAAAACATCGGCCAGAATTTTAACATCGCAGCCTAACTCCCGTCGATAACGGAGCAGTTGATGAGCTTCTCCTTCAATCAATCCTTGGTCGGTTGCCATCACCCCTGTAAGCACGTTGACGCGGATGAATTGTGCTTGCACACAGCTAGCGATCGCCATTGCACTTTTGCCGTCGTTTCGCAAAACATTTAACCCTATAGGCAAGGTCACCAAGTTTTGTATCCGTTGCACCACAATGGTCATGGCACTCACAACCACGGGATCAACTTGGTTTTTGGTAAAGGGCGCGTCGAAAAAATTTTCCACAATCAGCCCGTCAACCCCTCCACTTGCCAGGGCGGCGGCTTCTTGTTCGGCGCGGTCAATCACCGCTTTTAAGCTACCTCCCCAACGAGGTGAGGTCGGCAGTGGTAGCAGGTGAACCACGCCAATAATCGGTGAGCGAGTTTTAAATAATTGATATAAGTCCACGTCTTTAATCCGCCTCGCGGAGTCCAGAGTCTAGAATTTTTTGACTATTGACTGTATGACCCTTGACTCTTGACTTTTTCATTAACTAGTCAAATGTGTTTTATGATAGTCGGTTTATTGCCTCCTTCCTCAGATGGAAATTGGCCACAAACCTCCCATAAGATATGTTAAGATAAAACTTGGCTACAAGAGGAGTTTGCCACTCACTAGACGCAAGGCAGCTTTCCGTGGTTTAGGCATCTTGTCCGCACCCAGTCGCAGGGCTTGCCAAACGCCAGGGTAACATTACTGCTTTTTAAGCGTAGTCGCTTTCGTCGATTTCCCTGAGGGTAGCGACTTCTCAACAACAAGCCCTTTGGGCGGCTTCCCGATGGGTAGATTAACAACGCACACGCTGTGGTAATGTAAAATACCAATAGGCGAATTGTTAAAAAAGATTACAAGTGTCAAATGTACCCAAAGACACTTCAATTTACCCTGGGGAACAGATTGATAGGAATATCATAACATGACCTCTATTTTTATTTATTGATAAGGTTATGAGTCCACGTACAGTTACTAGCAGTGGGAGTGTGCCACTGCCCTGTTTTCATGAGGATGCTGATAGCAAAAAAGCGAAGTTAGCGCCGGAATGTTTGACTACAAGAATGAAGAAGAAAATGAAGATTTTTTCAAAATATGGGTGACAAGCCAACAATTGCCATTTCTCACCTGGGCTGCGAGAAAAACCGAATTGATACAGAACACATGCTAGGAATGCTCGTAGAAGCAGGCTACGGTGTAGATACAAATGAAGAATTAGCTGATTACGTTATTGTTAATACCTGTAGTTTTATTGAAGCAGCCCGGCAAGAATCTGTCAGAACTTTAGTAGAACTGGCAGAGGCAAATAAAAAGATCGTAATCACTGGCTGTATGGCGCAACATTTCCAAGAACAACTTTTGGAGGAGTTGCCTGAAGCAGTAGCAGTAGTAGGTACAGGCGATTATCACAAAATTGTAAATGTAATTGAGCGTGTAGAACAAGGCGAGCGGGTCAAACAGGTTAGTATCGAACCAACCTACATTGCCGACGAAACTACACCGCGCTATCGCACTACAACGGAGGGCGTAGCTTACCTCCGGATTGCGGAAGGATGTGATTATCGTTGTGCATTTTGTATAATTCCTCATCTTCGAGGAAACCAGCGATCGCGTACTATTGAATCTATAGTCGCCGAAGCCGAACAGTTAGTTAGTCAAGGGGTAAAGGAAATCATTCTAATTTCCCAAATCACAACTAATTACGGTTTGGATATCTACGGGAAGCCAAAATTAGCCGAACTACTTCGCGCTTTGGGGAAAGTAGATATACCGTGGATCAGAATGCACTATGCTTATCCCACGGGACTGACCCCAGATGTGATCGCGGCGATTCAAGAAACACCAAACGTCTTGCCTTATCTGGATTTGCCCTTGCAACATTCTCATCCAGAGATTCTCCGCGCCATGAACCGTCCTTGGCAAGGACAGGTAAATGATGGGATTATAGATCGCATCAAAACGGCGCTACCAACAGCCGTACTGCGGACAACATTTATTGTTGGTTTCCCAGGAGAAACAACTGAGCATTTTGAGCATCTACTAGAGTTCGTTCAACGGCATGAATTCGACCATGTTGGCGTCTTCACCTTTTCCCCTGAAGAAGGAACCCCAGCTTATAAGCTACAAAATCAGTTGCCTCAAGACGTAATGGACGATCGCCGATACCAACTGATGGAACTCCAGCAACCGATTTCTCAAAAGAAAAATCAGCAGGAAGTAGGCAAAATCGTCGATGTCCTGATTGAGCAAGAAAATCCTGAAAGTGGTGAATTAATAGGTCGTTCAGGTAGATTTTCCCCAGAGGTTGATGGTCTGGTGTATGTCAAAGGCCAGGCAAAGTTAGGAACCATCGTGCCAATAGCGATTCACCACGCTGATACATACGACCTCTATGGTCAAGTAGTCAATAACTAAATTGTCATTTGTCCTTTGTCCAAAGTCCATTTGTTAAACGACCCTTACAGATTCATCCTTATACTAAGGTCAATGCTGCATTAATAGCAGTTCTCATGAGGGTTTACCTGAAACTTTGGTGGACTTGGGATAGCCTCTCCAAGAGTTGAGGCTTCGCTACCGCCCTTGGCTCACTAATAGCCAATGACTAATGACTAAATGACTAATGACTAAATGACTAAATGACTAATCCAAAAATCCTTACATAAAATTTAGGACGAATTAATGACTCTTTCATTTCAAGAATTAGGCATTTCCCAAGAACGTGTCGCCCAACTAGAAAAAATCGGTTTTACCGAACCAACTAACATTCAAATCCAAGCAATTCCCCAATTGCTGGGTGGTCGTGATGTGGTAGGCCAATCTCAAACAGGAACAGGCAAAACAGCAGCTTTCTCGCTGCCTATTTTAGAGCGGCTGGATATTAATCAAAAAGCTGTACAAGCCATAGTTTTAACACCAACTCGTGAATTAGCAATGCAAGTTCACGATGCGATCGCGCAATTCATCGGCAATGAAGGATTGCGGGTGTTAGCAATCTACGGTGGTCAATCAATTGACCGCCAAATGTTACAACTCAAACGTGGCGTTCACATGGTTGTGGGTACTCCCGGACGCGTGATCGATTTGCTAGATCGCGGCTGTTTAAAGCTCGATCAAGTGAAGTGGTTTGTGTTGGATGAAGCTGATGAAATGTTGAGCATGGGCTTTATTGATGATGTAATAAAAATCCTCTCGCAAGCGCCCGTAGATCGCCAAACAGCTTTATTCTCGGCAACAATGCCACCATCAATTCGGATGTTGGTGAATAAGTTCTTGCGATCGCCTGCAACTGTCACCGTTGAGCAGCCAAAAGCCGCTCCCAACAAGATTAATCAGGTAGCTTACCTGATTCCTCGCCACTGGACAAAAGCCAAAGCTTTACAGCCGATTCTGGAAATGGAAGATCCAGAAACAGCTTTAATCTTTGTCCGCACCAGACGCACAGCCGCAGAACTTACCAGTCAATTACAAGGTGCTGGTCATAGTGTAGATGAATATCACGGTGACTTGTCTCAACAAGCGCGGGAACGATTATTAGTTAGATTCCGTAACCGTCAAGTTCGCTGGGTGGTAGCAACTGATATTGCAGCACGAGGGTTAGATGTCGATCAACTCTCCCATGTAATCAACTTCGACTTACCCGATAGCGTAGAAACCTACGTCCACCGTATTGGTCGTACTGGTCGTGCTGGTAAAGAAGGAACAGCAATTTCTTTAGTTCAACCATTTGAGCGGCGCAAACAGCAAACATTTGAACGTCATAACCGCCAAAGTTGGCAATTGCTGTCGATTCCAACACGCGCACAAATTGAAGCGCGGCACATCCTGAAATTGCAAGAACAGGTTCGGGAAGCTTTGACAGGAGAGCGTTTAGCTTCATTCTTGCCAATTGTCAGCGAATTGATTGAAGAATACGATGCTCAAGCGATCGCCGCAGCCGCATTGCAAATTGCTTACGATCAAACTCGTCCCGCTTGGTTGAGTTCAGATGTGGAAATTCCTCAAGAGGAATCCTCTGCTCCCAAACCAAGACTCGGTAAGCGTCGTGAATCTTCTAACGATCGCCCTCGTACTGCGTGGAAATCTGATAGCAACAATGGTGAAGAAAGACATTCTTCTCCCAAGCCAAAACTGCGGACAAGTGGGCAAGATTCCTCTGCATCCCCTAGTAAAAAAATAGGTTCACCTACAGCTAGAGAATCAGCTTCTTAGTCAACAGTTAGAAGTTAATCAATTTTGGATTTTAGATTTTTAGATTTTTTCTTCAATCCAAAATCCAAATATAAATTAGAGAGTTGAGAGTTAAGAGCGGAGCCGGAGACGCTCCGCCTCCGGTCAGTATTTTGGCTTTGGCTCTTGACTTTTTGGCTTTTTGGGAAACTTTTTCTACCCGTTTGTAGCAAGTAGAAATAAAATCTAAGTCAGACCGGATCAAACCACCGATAGAAAAGATTTAGCTATTCTTACAACTCGGATGTACAGTTGGTATCCTAATTGATCCTGACAAATTGACGCTCACAGTTTATCGGCTTAACCAAGAACCAATAGTTTTGCAAGACAACGACAAACTGACACTACCAGACTTATTACCAGGTTGGGAGCTAGTAGTGTCAGAAATTTGGCCTCCTGTATTTGAGTAGTTCAAAAGTACTACAGCCAAGGACGACTAACTAGTTCTAACTCTCCAATTTCATCATCGCTCAATTTCCAGCCCAAAGCGCCAGCATTTTGCCGCACGTGTTCGGCTGTCTTCACACCAGCAATGGGAATAACATTCCCCTGAGCAATTAACCAGTTGAGAGCAACTTGGGCGGGGGTGCGATCGTATTTTTCCCCGAAGTTGCGTAGCAAAGATATAACTGGGGCAATTTTTTGCAAACCTTCTTTCTTAAATCGTGGGTCTATTTTTCTTGCTCCAGTTGGGGTTTCAGCACTATCAATACTGTACTTACCTGTGAGTAATCCCTGAGCTAAAGGACTATAAGCCAAGATAGTCACCCCTAACTCACGGGCAGTTGCTAAAATACCCTTACTTTCAATTTGGCGAGTGAGTAGAGAATAGCGGACTTGGTTTACAGCCAAAGGTACTCCACGCGCCGCCAATATTTGATGCGCGTCTCGCATTTGCTCTGCTGAGTAATTACTTACACCGACTGCGCCAATTCTGCCCCGCTTCACTTCATCCGCTAGGGCATTCATCAAAGTTTCTTGGCTTAAAAAGAAGGCAAAAGGCCAATGCACTTGGTACAGGGCAATTCGCTCTAATTGCAAACGTTTGAGGCTTGCTGTTAAAGCATCAGAGATAGATTGGGCTGTAAATCGCCACGGTAAAGGGCCAAATTTTGTGGCAATTTGTACAGGTTGTTGTGTCTGTTGAAGAAATTGCCCCAAAAATTTCTCTGATAGTCCCATTCCGTAGACTTCGGCAGTATCAAAGAAGGTAATACCAGCTTCTAAGGCTGCTGTAAAGGCTTCTTGTAACTGTTCTGGGCCGTAGGCGTTGCCATAATTCCAAAATAGTTTATCGCCCCAAGCCCAAGTGCCTATGCATAAAGGTGTAACAACTGGGCCATTTTGCCCCAATGTGATATTTTCCACGGTTGCAAAATTTAATTTCTTTACATTTCTTTACTTTTATAGTCTATCGTTACAGACAAGGTTGGGTGTGGGGAAGTTGATGTAGTATTTTCAAAGTGCGATCGCCATCATTTGACCGCAACTCTTGTTGTCCGTAGGCGTAGCCTGTCGTAGACATCGCGGCTTGCATAAAGATTTACAAATTACGCCTGACAATATATCTATTTTCACAATTAAGGGAGGCTAATAACCTCCCTTTTATAATAGTTAAGTTGAGTGTATTTACTTGTATTTAAGAATTAGATGATTTATCCTGCTTGGGTTTTTTGATTAATTCCATGTAGACATTAATCTCACTAATTTCTACATCATGCTCAACTCTGGTTACTTTCCATTTCTCTTTTTTTAGGTAAACTTCCTCTCCTACCCTGGGAATAAATTGGAGATCGTAGAACTTCTTTAGAAAATCTTTTTGATTTTCTTCCCATAATATTACTTTGGCTGGTTCTTTACTCATTGCTTATACCTTTTTAATTACTAGATGAAGGTAAGTAGTTGGATGACATACATACGGCAAGTTTATCTTACTAATTCAATGCAATAGCGTAGTTAAAACCACATTTTCACATTGATTGATATATGCTACAGGATCTCGAAGGCGTAGCCCGTCGTAGACATCGCGGATTACGACCAAGCCATAAAGATTAATCCTAACTTGGCTGAAGCTTATGCTAATCGAGGTGTTGGTATAAATATTTGCCAAATAAGTGCGATGCCTGTGGCGGACGAAGCCATCACAACTTCAACTTTTCGTTCGTTGATTTAGAGCGGGTAGGGTTTATCTTTGTTTAAAGAGAGAGAGATTAAATCCTATAAACTATACGAAAAAGTAGCTATGGCAAGCGGTGAAGTATTTGATAACAAAACAAAATCCCTATCTGTGCCAAGGGTAAACCTGCTAACCATGTTCCGGCTGGGTTTATTTCAAATGGGGTTGAGCATGATGTCCATTTTGACTCTGGGCGTACTCAACAGAGTTATGATTCAAGAAATAGCAATTCCGGCAACGCTGGTATCAGTAGTTCTAGCACTGCCTTTATTTGTTGCTCCTTCGCGTGTCTGGTTCGGACAGATTTCCGATGCCAAGCCGTTATGGGGATACCACCGCACAGCTTATGTTTGGGTGGGGGCGGCAATATTTGCGATCGCAGCATTTTTAGCTGTACAAGTGATGTGGCAGATGAATGTTGCTGGAAATAGTGCAGGTACTTGGGTATGGACAACCCAAACAATCGGCTGGACAGCACTTTTAGCTTTAGTTTTCGCTATATACGGTCTAGGAATTTGTGCTAGTGGTACTGCCTTTGCTGCTTTGTTAGTGGATATATCTGAAGAAGATAACCGTTCCAAAGTAGTTGGTGTGGTTTGGTCGATGCTAATGGTGGGGATTATTGTTGGGGCGATTATTAGTGCCAGCTTGCTAAGACAGTTAACGCCAGAAGCAACCGTGGAAACCTTGCAGCCAGCAATCAACAGATTGTTTACTATTGTCCCAGCAATTGTATTTGGTTTAGCGATCGCAGCCACATTCGGCGTAGAAAAAAAGTACTCCCAATACTTAACCCGTTCTACACTAGTAAACCGGGAAGATAGCATTACTCTTGGCAATGCTTGGAAAATCTTGACAGCTAGCCCCCAAACAGGTATATTTTTCACCTTTTTATTGGTGATGACCATCAGTTTGTTTATGCAAGACCCAATTTTGGAACCTTACGCGGGTCAAGTCTTTAAAATGCCCCTAGCGGAAAGTACCAAATTAAATATTTTTTATGGAACGGGCCTACTGATTGCCTACGGCGTTACGGGCTTTTTTATAGTGCCACGATTAGGTAAGCGCAGAACTGCACGTCTAGGCTGTATGTTGGTAGCATTCTGTGCAATATTGCTCGGTATATCAGGATTCACAGCTAATGCAGCAGTTCTCAAACTAGGTTTGTTCTTTTTCGGTTTAGCCGCAGGTTTCTTAACTACAGCAGCAATTAGCTTGATGTTGGATCTTACCGCAGCAGAAGCCGCAGGTACGTTTATTGGGGCATGGGGATTAGCGCAGTCTCTTTCTAGAGGTGTGGCAGTGGTAATCGGAGGTACAGTTTTCGATATTGGACGCAAGCTGCTACCTAGCTTAGAGTTAGCTTATGGATTGGTATTCGTTTTAGAAGCAGTGGGAATGGTGGTGTCAATTTGGTTTCTGAATCGGGTGAACATCACAGAATTTCAAACAAGTACAAAGCAAGCGATCGCTTCGGTTTTAGAAAGCGATTTGGATTAAACTGTATAGGGCATGAGGCATTGGGCATTGGGCATGGGACAAATGACCAATGACCAATGACAAATGACAAATGACTATTAACCAATGAATGATTTTTGGACAACAATTCTAGATTTTGCCCAAACTACCACTACCAGAGTGGGCAAGCAGCTAATGCAAGATTTTGGGAGAGTACAGGCTTCCCAAAAAGCTGATGGAAGTTTGGTGACGCAAGCAGATAAATGGGCAGATCAGGAAATTCGGGATGCGATCGCTTCTAATTTCTCTGGTTACGGCATTTTGAGCGAAGAGAGCGATCAGTCATTTCCCGGTACTGAGTGGTGCTGGGTAATTGACCCTCTAGATGGTACAACCAACTTCACACGCGGCATTCCCATCTGGACAATATCTCTGGGTTTACTGTATCGAGGTACACCGATTTTTGGTTATATTTACGCACCAACCTTGAATCAAGCTTTTCATGGTTTTTGGGCAGGTTCATCTGGTTTAGCAACACCAACAGGAGCATTTCTTAACCACCACCCCATCCACACTAGTATTGATAGTCCCAGCAATAATCACTTTTTTAACCTCTGTTCTCGTAGCACCGCAGCTATCAAAAACGGCTTTCCTTGCAAAATTAGGATGTTGGGTGTTGCTAGCTATAACTTTCTGACAGTTGCCACTGGAGCTACTCTAGGTGGTATTGAAGCAACACCAAAAGTTTGGGACTTAGCGGGAGCTTGGGTAATTGTCCAAGCTGCTGGCGGTGTCTGGTCATCACTTAAGTCAGAGCCGTTTCCGTTGTCACCAGAAGAAGATTATAGCGATCGCTCTTTTCCTACCCTTGTGGTTAGTCGCCCCGAATTAGTTTCGGTATTTACACCTTTTTTAGATGGCGTAAAAATTTAGCTAATCCGCCACTCTGTTAATTGGAAACAGCGATTTTATTAAACAGGCTACTAGGCGGCGACATCCCCGACATTAAACTTAATAAAACCCTAGTTAAACAAAGAATTGAGTATAAATAAAGCTGGTGATAATCCTGATTTAAATGCAAAATCAGTGTAGTTACTAATTTAAGCAGTATTGTAGCTTCGGTTACACTGATTAACTTGGTACAAGTAATTTTATGTTGTCTAATCTAGATTTAATTCGAGAGTTTGTGCAAAACTCTATTCATAAACAAGACGTTTTGTTGTCAAATCCTGCTTTGACAGCGCAAACAGTGTATAAAACAAACCAACTGACAGCGAAATCTGAAGGCGTGATAGCCATCGTTCAACTATCTACCACAGTACCTGAATTTTCGGTTTCTCCAAAATCATCTCAGTGGGAATTGATAAATCAGGCATTAGCAGAATATAGTTATCTCCTTAAAGGAGAAGTAGATAGTCGGGGTTTCTATCAGTATCAATACTGTGAAGTTCCCAAGGGCTATGAGATGCACTGCACTAGGTCTGTAATTTTATGGCGAGCTTGGTGGAAATATCGCAAGTATGCCTCAAGCCTAGGGATTCCGTTAGAACTTCTGATTAGAAAACGAAGTTCATGGTATCCAATTAGAGATTTAATTATTAGCGACGGACTTCTCTATATCAAAACTTTAGGAAGTGAGATAGCACTTGACTCAGATGACCTAGTTACTTGGTTAAGTAAGGTTGATATCAAAATTAAAGAAATAACCACTACAGAAACATAGGCGTTCCTATGGGCTACATCTATAGCCCCACAGAGCCGATTGCTTATTTTACAAAATTTTTTGAAAGTGGTATGACAAAATATTAAGCAAATTACGTAAAGAAAAATGAAAGGACTCTGGCTCGAAAACAACCAGTTGCACTTACGCACGGATATTCCCATTCCTGAACCACCACCAGGAGAAGCCTTGATACGTGTCTTACGTGCGGGTATCTGTAACACTGACTTGGAACTTCTCAAAGGCTATTATCCCTACACTGGTATTTTGGGGCATGAATTTGTCGGCGTGGTTGAAAAAGGGCCAGAACATTTAATAAACCAACGCGTAGTTGGAGAAATCAATGCTGTATGTGGGCATTGTCGATTTTGTCGCAGAGGGCAACAAACTCACTGCGAAAATCGCACAGTGTTAGGTATTGTTAACCGTAATGGAGCCTTTGGTGAATATCTCTGTTTGCCAGTGGAAAATTTACATTTAGTACCTGATAATGTGCCAACAGAAGTAGCAACATTTACCGAACCTATAGCGGCAGCTTTGGAAATTCAGCAACAAGTACCATTGCATCCAGATGATCGGGTGTTGGTGGTTGGAGATGGCAAACTAGGGCAGTTAGTAGCTCAGACATTAGCCCTAACTGGCTGTGAACTCTTAGCTGTAGGGCGACATCGAGACAAATTGGCTAACTTAGAGGCACGGGGGATTAAAACTGGTTTAGCTAATGCTGTAAAAGATGGATATTTTGATATCTCAGTAGAATGTACTGGCAACCCAGAAGGATTTGCGATCGCCCGCCGCGCCCTACGTCCCCGTGGTACCTTAGTGCTTAAAAGTACTTATGCTGGTAACCTCAGTCTCGATGCTTCCTCGTTAGTAGTGGATGAAATCACCCTCATTGGCTCCCGTTGCGGCCCCTTTGCTCCAGCACTCCAGTTGCTAGCCACAGAACAAGTTGATGTGCAACCTCTCATTCAAGGTTCCTATCCCCTCATTGAAGGACTTGCAGCTTTTGAACACGCTCAGAGTCGAGGTGTTTTAAAAATATTGCTGGATATTAGTAAATAGTTATTGGGCATTGGGCATAGTGATTCTTCTCTATTCCCTAGCTCTCCCTGCTACCCATCCCCTACTCCCCATTCCCTACTCCCTACTCCCTAACTAATACAAATAAGGATTAGTCTTCGGTTGATAGTCAAGACAATGGATCGCTTCTTCTGTATTTGCAATAGATGGGCGTACAGTACATTTAAGACGGTAATTGTCGGTAAAAAATTGGCAACCAGTACAGGGTATTTGATGCATTTGTTTGGCTGTAGTAACACTATCTCGCGCCGTCGTCCAGAGACTCAAAACAACGAGAATAGTTACAGTCCAAGCAGTGATAAAGCAAATAGGGATTAAAAAAGGTTGAATCCCATGAATAAGGAAAGATATTATTTCTAACACGGCATTTGCTGATACAAATTAGTAGTTAAAAGTATATTAACTCTTAACTCCTAACTCGTAACTTCTCACTATAGAAGTATATTAAACGCCAGCATGACCCAGCGCTAAACCAGTGACAAGCATCCCTAGAACAAGGAATGGTTGGGCGCTGGCTTGGTACTTAACATCATTCTTCACGGGGTCACGCAGGAAATACATATCCTGCAAGGTGATTTGCGGAATGATTAAGAGTATTAGTATTGTTGCATACAAATTCTCATGGATACTGACGAGATAAGCTGCGATCAATCCTTGAAATACATCAATCGTTACTACACAAATCCATGCCGCAGTGGTGATGCCAAACATTACGGGTAGTGACTGTAATCCTAGCTGGCGATCGCCTTCTACACTCTTAAAATCATTGACAATGGCAATGCCCAACCCAGACAAGCTGTAGAACATTGTCAAAATCACAATTGTGGAATTGAGATCACCAAACAAAGCGTGTCCTGTAGACCAAGGTAGGGTGATATAGCTTGCACCCAAGGCATAGCTACCTAGCCAGCCGTTTTGCTTGAGTTTCAGAGGAGGTGCAGAATAAATGTAGGCGATGAAAGAACCGATGATCGCGATCGCTGTAATTGTCGGGAATTCATGACCAGACCACACGTCAAGCCCAAATGCCAAAGCAATACCAGCAATTAGTAATACCCAAATTTGAATAATTACTTGGGGTAGGGGAATTGCCCCAGAGGGAATCGGGCGATAGGGTTCATTGATAGCATCGATTTCGCGATCATAGTAATCATTGAGGATTTGGGTGTAACCTGTCATCAATGGCCCAGCCAGCAGCATACAGGTTGCTACCTTCAACACATTTTCCAGTGTCCAAGTATAGTTACCCGAAGAAGCCGCACCACAGATTACACCCCAAATTAGGGGAATCCAGGTAATCGGCTTCATTAACTGCAAGCGAATTTTCCAAATTGAAGTTTCCCCAGCAGCTGCACCTTTCATCCCCAGTAGCTGCCTAGTTTTGGCATTGCGATCGGCAGATGCGTTCGCTTGCTCGTTGGGATTATTTGCCACTGAGTCTAATACCTCAGATGGGTTGGGGTCTGGGGTAATGGGATTTGATTCTGACATAAGGCCTATTTTTTTTAAAGTGAGGAGTTAGAAGTTATGAATTATTGTTTATTCCTAACTCTTCACTCGTAACTCCTAACTAACTTAAAACGAAATTATCAAATAATTATTCTGAAACTTTGCTCCAGCAACAGGTCTGCCACTCAAAGCAGGGGGTAGGGAAATATTTCGTCGCTGATCTCCTGCTTCTACGGTGACTTCTGGCCCATATTGGGTAAGCTTGACTTGCTTTTTGTCAAATCCTGGCAAAAATAAGCGTACTTGACGATTGTGGATGTCTATTTCAATCGGTTTGGGAGCCTGTAGAGCTTGTGCTTCAAAGTTTGGTAAAGCGTCTATTAGTGGTTGCCAGTCACCTGTGGGCGAGTCGGGAACGACGCTCACAGGTAGGGGGATAAATTCCTCTGAGAGGTTGACATTTGTCTCAGGAGACACAAGCAGAACACCACCGACAGTTAAACCAATTTGTTGAGCACTACCCCACAAATAACGAGTATTTGCTACCTCAATGGGATCTCCTGTGGTCACTAAGAAAGCAGCGAGACGTTTGGGATCAGTTAGAGCGGCTCTCCCCTTTTCTAATAAATTATTGACTTGGTTGGTGGGCCCTGCAAAGTTATCTGCTGTCCAGTTGACATTGAAAAAGCTGCTAATCAGCGGTTGAATCAAAGGCGATTCAGTAATCGTCTTCCCCAAATCGGAGTTGACAAACAATTGCCGAAATCGCCGGACATACCAACTGAGAGATTCTGGCAAACCCAACATTCGCAACGTTAAAGAGTCGCCTGTGCCATCGTATACGATCGCGTCATATTTGCCACTGCCATCATATTCACGGATAGCATTTAGGGCTAGAGCGCTGTCCATCCCCGGCAATACTACCAGTTCTTGACCAAAAACGTCTTTGAAGATGGGCGTACGGAGGTATTGCGCCTCAAGTTTTTTCGCTTCGTCCCAGTTGCGTTCTAGCAGCACAGATGCTTGAAACTGGACTGCTTGCAAATTGGGGGCGATTTCCTGAGGATCGGCAGAAATGGGGGTACCCAGCAGGGTTGGTAACGTTGGTTCTGGATGTCCTGCTAGGAGTACACGCTTGCCTTGACTTGCCAATAATTTGGCGGCGGCGATCGCAATTTTGGTACGAGCGGTGCCGCCTTTGCCCAAAAATGTCAATATTAGAGCCATTACTTGATTCCTATTTTCACCGCCGGTTTTTTCAACTCCAACTTAGCACTCAACAAAGATTCTCAGCCTGTACTTTAAGTTTCAGATTTGGAGAAAAACCCGGTTCTGAGTTCTTTACAGTTACACAGGTTTGATTTCATCTTCAAAAAACCAAGTAGAAGTATTGTCGTCAAACATCACGACTACACCAATCCCACGCCCATCGGTGACTTTGTAGCCTTGGATGATACCCACTTGTCCTAGTTTTTTTACAACAGGGGCAGAGACGCGATCGCGTAAACGAAAGACTTTAACCTTTTGTCCGATTTCCATGCCTGATTACAATGCAATAAACCAAGTCTCAGTGTAGCGGAATCCGTGACTCTGCTCTCACAAATATCAGTGGAGATAAGAGATAAAATTCCAAACTCCTGACCCAACAGCTTAAAATTAAATCAACAACCAAACAAGTGCAACGATGATGTTTGTCACAGCGCAACCACAGCGCAACAGCTAGAACAGCAGATGCCAGATGGAACTCGGCTGTTAAGTCTAGAGTGCTTCGCTTATGCTTGGAAGAGATAGAAAGAACTCAGATTGGGTCTTTGGCAAGGTTATTATCAACAGACAACAGGTTTGTGGTTGCGTTGGTATAATGCAGCAGGTTGGGTACCGACGCCAAAAGAACAAGCAGAACAAGAGCGCCAACGCGCTGAACAAGAATATCAACGGGCAAAGCGATTGGCAGAGTAGTTGCGATCGCAAGGAATTGATCTAGATAGTTTGAGTTAGGTATATAGAGTGGCGCTCAGATCATTCAATGAGTAGATAATCCTAGAAAGCATTACAATTGACTTTTAATAATTTTTATGATACTCATAGCCTACTGTTTTGTGACAGAGAGTTCTAGGAACTAACTGAGAAATTAACTGGTCTTGCCGGAGTAGCATGTGCTTAAGAGGAGAAAAATGGTAAATACTAAGTTGTCTATTTAGTAATGCTTTTTAAAATAAAGTCTTTAATGGTAGGCTAGTGCGGCAAAGTACGCTCCAGTAGTTTAAAATTCGCAAATAACTTGCCTGTGGTGTGTGGTGGTTTTTAAGGATGAGAATTTCGCTTAAAGATAATTCAACTTGGTTGCAAGTGCGGCGCTATTGGGAGTTGTTGCACGTTTTGGTAGCACGAAATCTTAAGGTACGTTACCGAGGTTCGTTCCTGGGGGTTTATTGGTCACTGTTGAACCCGTTGATCATGACTGGGCTGTACACTGCGATTTTTGGCGCGACTTTCGCCTCCTATTACGGTAACTCAATACTGAACTACGTATTAGCAGCCTTTACGGGACTGGTAGTAATCAATTTTTTCTCAGCTTCTACTTCCCAGGCATTGAGTAGTGTAGTAGGCAATGGCTCATTATTAAATAAAATTAGTCTACCAGTAAGCGTTTTTCCTCTATCGATGATTACAGCAAATGTCTTTCAGTTTTCGGTGGGGACATTTCCGTTGCTGGCATTGATGACTTTCATTAATTCCAAGAGTTTAGTCAATGTGTTGGCGCTGGTGTTTCCAATATTGTCCCTAGTCTTAGTTTCTACAGGGATTAGTTTTTTAGTAAGCGCGTTGTACGTTTTTTTTAGAGACTTGCCTTACTTTTATGAGTTAGTAGTATTTGTGATTTGGCTTAGTAGCCCTATATTCTATCCAGCAGCTATTGTTCCACCGCAAATAAGGCAGTTTTTACGTTTAAATCCACTAGCACCAATTATTGAAAGTCTGCGTCAAATTACATTATCAGGTTCTCTACCGGATTTGGGCTTAATTTGGGGAGCTTTGCTCAGTGGAGTAATTATTTTAGCCCTGGGATGGACTTGTTTTCACTTGTGGCGACATCAATTTATGGATTTGCTGTAAATGGAAGTAATTCGCCTAGATAATGTTTCGCTGTTGCGACGGACACAAGAGGAGTTTTCTTATGACCTTAAGAAAACAATGCTATCTGTTTTAGAGGGTAAATATCGTCAACCAGTAAAAAAGTTAGTACTGGATAAAATTGATTTTGTGGTTGAAAAAGGTGAAAAAATTGGTATTATTGGTGCGAATGGCTCCGGGAAATCTACTCTTCTAAAGGTTATTTCTGGAATTTTACAACCTACCAGTGGAACAGTGCGGGTACGAGGTCAAATAGCTCCTCTGATTGAATTAGGAGCAGGTTTTGATTCGGAAATTTCCGTAATGGATAACATTCTACTGTATGGTGTACTGCTAGGATATTCTAGATCAGAAATGCGGAATAGAGCGCCTTCAATTTTAGAATTTGCAGAATTGGAAGATTATGCTTTTGTTCCAGTCAAGGGATTATCTTCGGGTATGTCAGCACGTTTAGGATTTGCAATAGCAACGGATGTGCAGCCAGATATTTTAATCTTAGATGAGGTACTATCGGTAGGAGATGAGAGTTTTAAGAATAAATGTAAGCAAAGAATTGATAATTTCTGGAATGGGAATACAACAGTTTTAGTAGTCTCTCATGATTTAAATTTTGTTAAGCAGTATTGCAATCAGTTATTTTGTTTAGCTCAAGGAAAGGTAGAGTTTGTAGGCGAACCTGAAGAAACAATCAAACATTATCTGAGTACATTAAGATATACAGACAATAGTTAAAGATGAATAAATTAGACTATCAAGATTTTTACAATGAAAATTATTATCTAGGAATGGTACCTGGTATTCCTTATGATAGGACAGCCAACGCTGGACATTGGCTACGTTTTTTTAATGCAGTTGCCGATAAGTTAGTAAATTATGTGTCGCCTAGTTCTGTTTTAGATGTTGGTTGTGCCAAAGGTTTTTTAGTGGAAGCATTCTACAACCGAGGTATTTTTGTACATGGTTTTGATTATTCTGAATATGCAATATCTTGTGTGAGAGTAGATTTAAAACCTTCTGTTTTTGTTGCTTCTGCTGCTGATTCAAATGCTTTTAATAGAACTCAACATCAGTATGATTTAATAACATGCATTGAAGTGGTTGAGCATATGCCACGGTATGAGGCATTAGATGCGATTAAAAATATGTGCCAATATGCTAAAGTAATATTTTTTTCTTCTACTGCTGATGATTTTGCAGAACCAACGCATTTAACGGTTTTACCTCGTATTAATTGGCTTAAAATATTTCTGGATAATGGCTTCATTCCTGATTACAATTTTAATATATATGACTTAGTACCTCATGGCATTTTATTACGAAGAATAGAAGATGAAGTTAGTGAAATTAATAAGCTTATTGAATTCATTGAATGGCAATTTGATAGTTTAAGGATTGAGATAAATAATAGAAATAATATCCAATCCAAGCTAATAGATTTAGAATCTAAAGTAAGTTCTCTTCAAGTTGAATTGGAAACTTCCCAATCTCAGCTACAAGCAACTCAAGTTGAATTGGAAACTTCCCAATCTCAGCTACAAGCAACTCAAGTTGAATTGGAAACTTCCCAATCTCAGCTACAAGCAACTCAAGTTGAGTTGGAAACTTTCCAACCTCAGCTACAAGCAACTCAAGTTGAGTTGGAAACTTCCCAATCTCAGCTACAAGCAACTCAAGTTGAATTGGAAACTTCCCAATCTCAGCTACAAGCAACTCAAGTTGAATTAATAACTTCTCAATCTCAGCTACAAGCAACTCAAGTTGAATTAATAACTTCTCAATCTCAGTTACAAGCAACTCAAGCTGAATTGGAAAGTTGTCAAAATTTTGTCTCTTGGATGGAAACTAGCAAATTTTGGAAGTTACGAAAAATATATTTAAATTTAAAACAGAAAATAACTTATGGTATAAATCCACCTTTTTTGAAACTTGCTAATAAGAGTATTACCATAATCCGCAAAGAAGGCTATCAGATATTTAACAAACGGGCTTTGAATTTTTTAAAATATCAAATGATGGGCTTTCGGACTAGGTTTAGTTTCGCAGATACATTAGTAGCAGAAGTTTTACAAAATTTGGCTGATTCTTCAGAATATGATCAATGGATTAAAGACTACGAATTGACGGATGAAGAACTTAAGCAACAAAAAATTAAAGCTTCATTTCTTAATTACCAACCTGTTTTAAGTGTGATCCTTCCAGTTTATAAGTTACCTTTAGTTATCTTAAAAGAGACAATAAATAGTGTATTGCAACAAACTTATACAAACTGGGAGTTATGTATTGCATTTGCAGATATCGGTAATTTCCAAACAATTGAATACATAAAAAAATTAAGTTTACAAGATAAGCGATTTAAGCTGGCTATCATACCAGAAAACAGGGGAATTTCTGGCAACTCTAATGTTTCTCTAGAAATGGCTACTGGTGAATTTATAGCTTTACTAGATCATGATGATTTATTATCACCTTGGGCATTTTATGAAGTAGTAAATGAATTAAACAAGCAGCCAGACTTAGATTTCATCTACTCAGATAAGGACTGTATTAGTGCAAACAGTATGGTACGGTCTCGGCTACTACTCAAGCCGGAGTGGAGTCCAGAAATTTTATATTCAGCTAACTATTTAACTCATTTGTGTATTGCTCGTCGAGAGCTTGTGAATCGTATAGGTGGATTTCGTCCAGAAACTGATGGAGCACAAGATTGGGATTTATTTTTACGTATCACAGAACAAACATCACGTATTGCGCGAATTAATTCTGTACTTTACCACTGGCGGATTATACAAGGTTCAACTTCTTTAGGGATAGATTCTAAACCCTATGCACTTGAAGCACAACTAAAGTCTCTTAAAGATCACCTGAGTCGAACTCAACTACCAGCAATAATTTCACCACATCCAGAATGTGGTTTTCGATTAGAATGGAAAACTCCACCTGCTAAAGTATCAATTGTTATTGATGGTGAAGTTTCCTGGGACTATTTATCAGCTTGCATAAGTGCTATTTCGGCGTTTGCTGATCCCAACTTGCATAAAGCCAAAATTGTTTTATCAGAGTCTAATTATTATTCACAAGCAAGGGAACGGGAAATACTCATAGAACAAATCAATTTACCTATTGATTGGCTATTGGTGAAAGAAGGAAATTGTAAGCTAACAACTTTAGCAGAGGCAGCGAGACAGGATACTGCTGATGTAGTTTTATTCGTATCAGGTCAAGTCGTTAAATTTGAAAAGGGATGGATAGAAGAATTAAGTGGTTGGGTTCTTAATCATCCAGATATTGGATTTGCTTCAGCACTTATTCTGACAAATCAAAATATAGTTGTTGAAGCCGGATTGATTGTTGATAAATATGGCAATGGCTCTCCATTATTTTACGGCAGTAACTTATATTCTTGGGAAACATTTGGTGGAGCATTATGGTATCGAAACTGTACCGCTAGCTCTCCTTGGGCAGTAGCTTTTAGTTACAAACATTACTTAGCATTAGGAGGATTATCTATAGATTCTTCTTCTGTGCAGCATTCAATGATTAAGCTTTGCCAAGCTAGTCGAGCTACTAATAAACGTGGTTTGGTAAATCCCCATGCGAGAGCATTCTTGCTAGGTTTACCGGATAATGATGTGCCAAAATTTGATGATTCATTAGCAGATGATCCTTATTTTCATCCTGCATTTGCATCTGTAGTTCCTTTGAAATTAAGATCAAAAAATGGAGAAGTTTCATGAAAATTCCAATATTTATCAAAAATTTAATTAAAAAGAGCTTAATTCCCCTAGACAAAAACCTAATTAAAAATAACTTAATTCCAGTAGATAAGTACACTGAAGATGCGGCTGCATTAGCCGCAGTTATGGATTTTTCCTACAGTGACATTTCTCAAGTTCAGCAACATCCAGAAAGAGTTATTAAATCTGGTCCTCATATTGTCAATTGGTATCTACCATCCTTTGAAAATGCTTTTTATGGCGGAGTCATGACAATACTCCGAACGGCTGATTATTTACTTCAAAAAGGAGGCATACATCAAAGATTTTTGATTTGTGGTGAAGCCAAGGCTGATATTATTTTTGGTAATATTATTAAAGCCTTTCCAGGATTAAAAACTTGTGAGGTTATAGTTCTTAACACTGCACAAGCAATTGATAATATACAACCAGCAGATTTTTCAATAGCCACACTTTGGACGACTGCTTATGTATTGCTAAAGGTTCAAAATACGGGATTAAAGTTTTATTTTATTCAGGATTTTGAACCTTTATTCTATCCAGCCGGCTCCACCTATGCTCAAGCTGAGGCAACATACCGTTTTGGGTTTTATGGGATTGCGAATACTATTAGTTTAAAAAATATATATGAAAGTGAATATGGAGGAAAATCTATTCACTTTACTCCTTGCGTAGATACTAAAGTTTTTTATAAAGATGATATTTCCAGGAAAGACAACCCTAAACGTATCTTTTTTTATGGTCGTCCTGGACATCCTCGGAACGCTTTCGAGCTAGCAATTACAGCTATGCGTCAACTCAAAAATCGTTACGGTTCTAATATTGAAATATTATCTGCTGGTGCAAACTGGAAGCCTGAAGACTATGGGTTAGAAGGAGTGATAGAAAATCTGGGTTTGCTAACTTATGAAGCAACAGGAGACTTATATCGTTCTTGTCATATTGGACTATCTATGATGATGACTAAGCATCCCTCTTACTTACCATTCGAGATGATGGCGTGCGGTGTATTGGTTGTTTCTAATATCAACAATAGTACAAAATGGTTATTGAAAGATAGGCAAAACTGTCTTTTATCTTATCCAAGCGCTACATATATAACTGAAACAATTTCAGAAGCAATTGAACGATATGAAGATTTAGAACATATTAGAATTAATGCTGCCCAAGAAATAATAAATAACCATGCAGATTGGGCTGTTGAAATAAAAAAAATCTATAAATTTATTCTCTTTACTCTCAATGCCGAAACTAAATCTAATGGCGTTTTAATGCAATCTAATGGCAGTATTTTCGGCTCAATGTTATTTTATGTCAGAAATGGATATCGTCACTATGTGCCAGATATAGATTGGATAAATGATAATGGCTATACTTGGCCTAATGATATTCAAATAGTAAGTGACGAAACGTTGCTAAACTTTCTTCCTGCTCGGCCAGCGCCACATTTTTGGTCATTTGCAGATTGGCAGAATCCGCCAAGGAATTGTAGTAGTATGCAGATGCGCGAAATAGCTGCATCTAGACTCAGTGGAAATGGGATAGAAGTTGGTGCCGCCTGGTCTCCATTTCCAATACCTTTGAATTGCCATGTTCGATATGTAGATAGATTATCTAAAGGTGCTTTAAACAATCAGCTTTGTCCTGGTGAAGATATTTATAATTTGATAGAACCAGATTTAATTACTGATTTAGAAACTTTAGAGGGCATTGAAGATAACACTTTGAATTTTATAGTTGCTTGTCATGTTATAGAACATACTAAAAATCCCATCGCTGTATTAAAGAATGCTTATAATAAACTTTGTAGTGGAGGTTATTTAGTATTGGTAGTACCAGATAAAGAAAGAACTTTTGACAAAAGCCGTGAATTAACTAAACTAGAACATTTGATTTTAGATTATCAAAATCCTTCATCGGACAAAGATAGAGAACATTACGTAGAATTTTTTAAATTTGCTTCTCCCACAGAACCCAATAAACTAGATGAGACGGTAGAGAAAATGTTCTATGAAAAAGCTGATATTCACTATCATACCTTTAGTTATGAAAGTTTTGCTTCAATGATAGATTATGTATGCAAAAATATTAGTCCTTGGTTATCTGTGTGGTCGCAACCTACTCTATCTAATTCAACAGAGGATATCGAATTTTATTTTGTACTAATAAAATAGTTTTTACTGATAATACTATGTAATACAGTGATCACGGAGTCATGAAAATTAACCGCGCTATCTCTTCACACAATCCAAGCGAACGCCGATTACTTTATGTTCATATAATAATGTTTCTGTTCGCTTTTATAGTAATTATCTCTAGGCGACCTGATGCAATTTTGAATCCTCAATTTTGGGCAGAAGATGGAACTGTGTTTTATGCCCAAGCATATAACGATGGAATTCTAAAATCATTATTTTCACCTTATGCAGGATATTTGCATGCCGTCCCCAGATTGACTGCGGCGTTTAGCATGTTGTTCTCTTTAAAATCAGCACCACTTGTTTTTAATTTGATTGCCATTATAATTCAAATTCTGCCAGTAACCTTATTAATTTCCTCTAGATTCTCAAAATTAATACCAAACATAAATTATAGAATTGCTATATCGTTTCTCTATTTAGTTTTACCTGGATGCTATGAGGTTAATGCAAATATTACTAATGCACAATGGCGCATAGCACTTTTAGTATTTATGGCTATTATTGCTAAATCATCTCATGTTTTAGTTAATTTGTTCGACCTCATAATCATTTTGATAGGAGGATTAACCGGACCTTTTTCGATCCTGATAGTGCCAGCAATTATATTTTTAATATTTGCAACAAAAATTAGTAATAAAAAGCTCAATGATTTATTTTATTTAAAATTTGTAGTGCTGATATGTACAGCATTAACCCAAATTATAGTTATTAATACTAATCAAATTGGTCAAGAAAGGATGAGTAAAGTAGGCTCTAATTTTTTGTCTTTTTATGATGTAAGGAAAATATTAGAAATTTTAACAAATCAAGTTTTCTCCATGAGTATTTTCGGTACTAATGTTACTAATTATTTCATAAATGTATTGCCAGATTTATTGTATATTATTTTGAATATAATTATATTAACTTTAGGAATTAGTGCCTTAGCTTATTTGTTGCTTAAATCGCCTTTAGAACTAAGATCATTTATAATATTTGCGGCTCTTATTCCTTTTACAGCAATAGCTTTACAGTTTCCTAATATAACTTTGTTTGAGCCTATTGGTGTCGGTGCACGTTACTGGTTTAACTTAGTATTAGCTTTTTCATTAGGAACTATATGGATTTTTCACAAGGCGTACAGCCAAAAAAATTACATTGGGAAGATGTTAGCTTTAACGATACTAGCAACTATGTCAATTGGCATAGTAACTGACTGGCAACATCCGGCTTTTACTGATTTTAAATTTGCTAAGTACGCTGATAGATTTATGGAATTACCAAATGGACATGAAATGATAATTCCAATTAATCCAGAACCTTGGTCTATAAAATTAGTTAAACATTAGCTAGTAGATCCAATGATTTATTAAGTTCATTAAATGAAATTTATTATTCATGATTTTAATAAATATACATTATGTTAAAAAAATTATTCCAGCCCAAAGTACTAAAGTTTTTACTAGGTGGTGGTTTAGCAGCTGCACTAAACTTAGTACTAATTTATTTAATAATTGAAAAGCTAGGATTTAATACACCTTTTTTGCGTAATATTGCTAATGTAGTATCGATTGAAATTTCCCTAATATTTAGTTTTTTTATTTACCGGACTTGGGTTTGGACTGGCGGTATTTGGAACATTAAAGAGGTGTTATTCCGGCAACTTCCTCTTTACCATGTTTCTGCTGGACTTGCAGTTATCACCCGTATTTTATTTATTTTTCCGATTTTAGACTGGTTGAAAATTAACTATGCTATCAATACTATAATAGGCGCACTTGTGAGTGCATCGATTAATTATTTGATTAGCGATCGCTTTGTATTTAAAACCTCAACACAAAAAACATCATCTACATATTATCCAGAATCATTGGCTCCAGCTTTATCAGTAAATTCTACCTTGATCAGAGATGAATCAATAACGGTAGATGCCTCAAAATCTGTAAAGACTTTATCAATAGTAATTCCAGCCTACAATGAAGAAGACTGCATAGTTCAAACTATTCACACTATTAGCAGAGTTTTAGAACAAGAAAAAATAAATTACGAAATTTTAGTTGTTAACGATAACAGCAAAGATAATACAGAACAATTATTACAGCAGATAAATTCTGAAAATAGTAAGCTGCGTTACATCAATAATTATTATCCTAACGGCTTTGGCTTTGCAGTTCGCTGTGGGTTAGAAAATTTTACAGGAGATGCTGTAGCGGTAGTTATGGCAGATAGTTCAGATGCACCAGAAGACATCGTAAATTACTACCATAAACTGCAAGAGGGATACGATTGTGTTTTTGGTTCCCGCTTTATTAGAGGAGGTAAAGTCATTGACTATCCCAGCCACAAATTAATTGTAAATCGTTTAGCTAACTTGTTTATTAAAATTTTATTTGGTTTAAAATTTAACGATACTACTAATGCATTCAAAATTTATCGTAAAGACGTTATTGAAGGCATCTCTCCATTAGTATCTCATCATTTCAATTTAACAGTAGAAATACCACTCAAAGCCATAGTAAGAGGATACTCTTATACAACTATTCCCATAACTTGGAGAAATAGAACTACAGGAGTTTCTAAGCTAAAGCTAAAAGAAATGGGCAGTCGATATTTGTTTATAGTTCTCTACATCTGGCTAGAAAAACATTTATCGCGTGGAGATTATCATCTAAGCAAAAAAAGACTGCTAGCAAATCAAAGGTTTAAATCAAATGGCTGAGAATATTCTGATTTTAGGAGGAGCTGGTTTTGTTGGCAGTTCCTTAGCAATTAATTTAAAAAAGCATCACTCGTCCAGGAGAATTATATGTTTCGATAATCTCCGAAGGCGTGGTTCAGAACTAAACCTTCCCAGATTTAAAAATTTAGACATTGACTTTATTCACGGTGATATTCGCTCTCCTAGTGATTTAGATCCCGCAATCTTTAATTCCGTTGATACTATAATTGATTGTTCTGCTGAACCTTCTGTGCTTGCAGGATTTGCCTCTCCACAATACGTCTTGCAAACTAATTTATTAGGAACTATTAATGTTCTTGAACTAGCTAGGCAAATCCAGGCTCGTTTACTCTTCCTCTCCACTAGTCGCGTTTATCCGATTGAAACGCTTAAGTCAGTTAACTTAGTAGAACTACCAACCCGCTTTAGCATTGCTCCTGAACAGACAATATCAGGAGTATCTCAGCTTGGTATAGCGGAGGAATTTCCACTTCAAAGCTACCGTTCTCTCTATGGTACTACCAAACTTGCTTCAGAAATGCTAATCGAAGAGTATCGGCAAGCTTATGGTATTCAGGCAATAGTCAACCGTTGTGGTGTAATTACAGGGCCTTGGCAAATGGGTAAAGTTGACCAAGGTGTTTTTGTTTTGTGGTTAGCCGCACACTATTTTGAAAAATCTCTAAGCTACATAGGCTATGGCGGTACAGGTAAACAAGTTAGAGATTTATTACACATTGAGGATTTATTAAGTTTAATTAATTATCAGTTAGAAAATTTTTCAGAACTTGATGGGGATGTTTTAAATGTTGGTGGAGGTGCTGATAATAGTCTATCTCTACTAGAAACTACTAAACTATGCGAGACAATCACTGGTAAATCTATTCCTATCAAATCAGAAGAAATAGCCAGACAAGGTGATATCCCCATTTATATTACAGACTCTTCCAAGATAAGTTCTAAGACTGGATGGGAACCAATCATGAGTCCAGAGAAAACCCTCAGAGATATTTATAACTGGATTATTGAGTATGAAACAATCCTAAAGCCCATTTTATCCTAAACTGTTGTTTGTACTATGAGGTGAGTCAAAATATTATGCCCACCGTTTTAATTACTGGTTCATCGGGTCTAATTGGTTCGGAATCCGTTCATTTCTTTGTCCAAAACGGTTTTCATGTTGTCGGTATCGATAATAATATGCGGGCGATATTTTTCGGTGAATCTGCCTCCACAGACTGGAATCGTCGCATTCTAGAAGATAAATATGGTGATAGCTATCGTCACTATGATATTGATATCCGCGATCGCTCCGCAATAGAAAACTTATTTCAAGAATATTCTTCCGATATTTCTCTCATTATCCATACAGCAGCACAGCCATCCCATGACTGGGCAGCGAAAGACCCCCACACAGATTTTACAGTTAATGCTAACGGCACTTTAGTATTACTAGAAGCAACTAGGCAATACTGCCCTGATGCAGTTTTTATATTTACCTCAACTAACAAAGTCTATGGCGATACTCCTAATTATCTACCCTTGCAGGAGTTAGAAACTCGCTGGGAAATTGAACGAAATCATCAATATACAGAAGGCATTGATGAGTCAATGACAATCGACAACTCTAAACATTCTCTATTTGGTGCTTCTAAAGTTGCCGCAGATATCCTTGTTCAAGAGTATGGTAAATACTTCGGTATGAAAACTGCTAGCTTTAGAGGAGGTTGCCTGACCGGTCCAAACCATTCTGGCGCTCAATTGCACGGTTTTCTAGCGTACTTAATGAAATGTGCTATTGCTGGCGAAACCTATACCATTTTTGGCTATCAAGGCAAACAGGTTAGAGATAATATACATAGTTACGATCTTGTCAATGCTTTTTACCATTTTTATCAAAATCCCAGATGTGGAGAGGTTTATAATATTGGGGGTTCTCGGCATAGCAATTGTTCTATGTTAGAAGCAATATCAATTTGCGAAAATCTCGTAGGAAAAAAGCTGCAATCCACTTATACAGAACAGAATCGCTCTGGCGATCATATCTGGTATATTTCAGATGTCAGAAAGTTTCGTTCTCACTATCCAACTTGGGAATACAAATATAATCTTCGACAGATACTAGAAGAGATTTATTATGCTCAAGCATCTAGAAATATTGGGCATCCTAAAAAGTTGTTTTAAAAGTATCTGGATATTAACTTTTGTTAGCTCATCATTAGAATATAAAACCCATAAATCGAGTTGTTACATACATCTAAATAAATGACAGCAAAAGTTGCAGCTTACATAACTCTGTATAAAGATAAGCAAGCTGCTAGCAAGTGTCTGCAAGCCATTAAATCTCAATCTATAGCAATCGATATTGTTTTCATAGTAGATAATTCCGAACAAGAATTACTAGAAACTGATAACAGTGCGTCAATTTTGATACATCATTATCCTGAAAATATTGGGATTGGTCAAGGCTTGGCACTTGCGCTGGAATGGGCAACAAAGGAAGGTTATGATTTTTTATGGACTTTTGACCAAGACAGTTTACCGACAAAGAATTGTTTGGAAATTCTCTTGAAAACTTACAAAAAGTTGTCTCTAGAGTATGGTAAAAAGATTGGGATTATTGCTCCTACTGCCATTGATCACAAAACTGAAGAAGTTGTACAGGGAGCAGTTTTTGTAGGAGACCAGTTTATAGGTTGGAAGCACAATAATAATGTTGATTTTTATGAGTGCGACTCTCCTATAACTTCTGGTTCTTTGATTTCCATTGCTGCTGCTAAGACTGTTGACCATCCTCGTGCAGAATTGTTTATAGATGGGATTGATCTTGACTATGGACTGAGATTACGACAACAAGGATTCCATAATTTGATAGTTACTACAGCCATCATGTATCATAATTTTGGTAATCCAGTTAAAGTCAAGTTTTACCAACGAGAAATAATTATTCATCAATATTCTGCTCTACGTAACTACTACATTACTCGAAACCATACTTATTTAGAAACTCGCAACGCTGAAGGCTTGTATCGACTAATCAGTTGTGGGCGACGCATAAAATATTTACTCCGCAGGATAGTTACAATTTTACTGTATGACCCGGAAGACAAAACCTTAAAAGTATGGGCTTGCTTGCTGGGAACATTTCACGGTTTTCAAGGAAAGCTTGGTAAAACTTGGTGTTGAGTTATTAAAAAGAGAATTTAACCGAATAGTAAACAAGAAATAATTCAATAAAATTACTTCGATCAGAGCGGGTCACTTATCAGCTTTTATATGAAATATTTTCAGCAAAATTAGCTAAGGTTTCAACTCAATTAAACTATAGTGATTTATTTTTTAATTGTTAATTATTATTCTACGAATTTAGTATTGGAATTAATCAATTCTATACGAAAAACAAACTATGTTGATTACAAAGTAATTATCATTAATAACTCACCTGATGATAATTCTATTGATCTTCTCAAAACGGAATCTGTATTGATTTTTGATGCTGAAACTAATTTAGGTTTTGGCTGTGCTTGTAATTTAGGCTTAAAATGGATTTACATTCAAGATCCCCAAGCATATGTTTGGATAATCAATCCAGATGCATATTTTATAGAAAATAATTTAGAAAAAGTTAACCCATTTTTTAAGTTGCATCCAGAAATTTCAATTCTTGGTACACTTATCTATACACCGACAGGTGAAGTTTGGTTTGCCGGCGGTCGATTTATTCCTAAAACGGGCGCAATCATTACCCAAAAAAAATTAACAAAAATGGATGTAGACTTTGTTAATTGTGATTGGGTTTCAGGGTGTAGTCTAATCGTTAACTTGAATAGTTTTACTGAGTGTCCTCATTTTGATACTGCTTATTTTCTTTATTATGAAGATGTAGATTTTTGTTTACGCTATGCCAATCAAGGACATATAGTTGCCATAAATAATACTTTTTCAGTGCTGCATCAACCATCCAGTATTACTAATAGAAATGTTTTTAGTAAAATAAGAAATAGTACATATAGCTATTTGTTGACAATGAATAAGTATACAAATAAATTCATCTTTAGTGTTAGATTAACTTCTCAAATATTAAAGGCTATTTTAGGGTTGATACTAAAACCACAAGCTGCATTAGGAAAAATTTATGGTATATGGGATTATGTGATAAGCAACCAGAATAAATAACTTATTAAATTCTATCTATTATTAATATTCTAATAAAAAGTTTATATGCAAATATTAAAACAGACTATTACTACTAAAATTATTTTATTTAACAATAGATACTTGTTAAGTATTAGATATAAATATCAGCTAAACTCAATATTATTTTATGATTAATTATAAATAATGACATTATTAATTAATCTCTCCTTTCTATTAACTAAACCCACAGGTATCACTACCTACGCTCTCAATTTGCTGCCTCACTTACAACAACTTTATCCTACACTCTTAGTTTCTCAGAATATTCCTGGTTACAACTGCTACCCAATTCCTCCTAACCAAACCGCAGAACAAGGGATAAAAGGTCATTTGAAACGCCTTGTTTGGACGCAATTCCAATTGCCACAAATCTATAGAAAGCTAAAATCGCAGATTTTATTTTCCTCGCTTCCAGAAGCACCCCTTTATAGCAACTGTTGTTTTGTAGCAATGGTTCACGATTTTATCCCGTTGCGTTTTCCTAAACGTTTTTCACCACTGACGCCCTATTACCGCTACTACATTCCCCAAGTCATTAACCAAGCACAACACATTATTTGTAATTCTCAGGCAACAGCTAAGGACATCACAAACTTTTACGGAATTCCTGCAAACAAAATTACCCCCATCCCCCTCGCGCACGATCGCACTCACTTCTCCCCTCTAAATCTACCTACTCGCAACTACTTTCTCTACATTGGACGCCAAGAACCTTATAAAAACATCCAGCGACTCATCAGTGCTTTTGCTGCGTTACCTAGCTGCAAAGACTATGAACTGTGGTTAGCAGGACCAAGCGATCGCCGTTATACCCCAATATTAAAAGCGCAAGTTGAGCAACTAGGTATAACTAATCAAGTAAAGTTCCTAGACTACATTCCTTACAGCGAATTGCCAAAAATCATCAATCAAGCGATCGCTCTGGTTTTCCCTAGTCTCTGGGAAGGCTTTGGTTTACCTGTCCTCGAAGCAATGGCTTGTGGTACTCCCATCATTACCTCCAATCTCTCCTCCTTACCAGAAGTGGCTGGCGACGCGGCGATTCTGATCAATCCTTACAACACCGGAGAAATTACAGAGGCAATGCAGGCTATTGCAACTGATTCGGAGTTGCGATCGTGCCTTTCTAGCAAAGGTATCACTCATTCACAACAATTCAGTTGGGAAAAAACAGGAAAAGCAACCGTCGAAGTTTTATCCCGATACCTATGAAAGATAAAGTAACGCCAGAATTTAGATGCCAGGATTTGGGATTTTGTCCAGATTTCAGATTATCTTGACTAATGACTTACAACTGATCCTCAATCCTTATGAAAGCACTAATTCTCTCTGGCGGGAAAGGTACACGCCTACGTCCCCTCACCTACAGCGGAGCAAAACAACTCGTACCAGTTGCTAATAAACCTGTTTTGTGGTATGGCATTGAAGAAATGGTCGCTACTGGTATTACTGATATTGGTATCATCATCAGCCCGGAAACCGGGGCAGAAGTCCAAGCGAAAACTGGCAATGGAGAATGCTTTGGAGCGAACATCACCTACATCGTACAAGATCACCCAGCCGGACTTGCTCACGCCGTCCAAATCGCCCGTCCCTTTTTAAAAGACTCTCCCTTTGTCATGTACTTGGGCGATAACCTGATTCAATTAGGTGAGTTACGTTATTTTCTGCAACAATTTAGCCAACAGCAGCCAGATGCTCTGATTCTCTTGCGTTCAGTTGCCAATCCTAGCGCCTTTGGTGTGGCTGAGGTAGATGAAACAGGACGGGTATTACAGTTAATTGAAAAACCCAAAGTTCCTCCTTCAAATCTGGCATTGGTAGGAGTTTATTTCTTTTCTCACCACATCTTTGATGCGATCGCAAATATCCAACCTTCCGCCAGAGGCGAACTGGAAATTACTGATGCTATTCAATACCTAATTAATCAGGAAAAACAAGTTTTATCTTACAATCTCCAAGGTTGGTGGTTAGATACTGGTAAAAAAGATGACTTGCTAGAAGCTAACCGATTGATTCTCGACACCTATCTAACAGCATCAGTTCTTGGCGAAATCGATGCCCAAAGTCAGATTATTGGGCGAGTCCAAATCGGTGCAAAATCTAAAGTCATTAACTGCACAATTCGGGGTCCAGTAGTCATTGGTAGCAATTGTCATTTAGAAAACTGCTTTATTGGCCCTTATAGTAGCATTGCTAACAATGCGACACTCATTGATACTGATTTAGAACACAGTGTGATTTTAGAAAGTGCTAAAATTGCCGGAATCCATCAGCGCATTATTGATAGCGTGATTGGGCAAAGGGCACAATTGACTCTTGCACCCCGTCGCCCCAAAGCATTGCGATTTATGATTGGCGACGATTGTCAAATTGAACTAACGTGATTTACTTATTAAAAACAGGGCAAGCCGCGGTCGAAGTGTTACCTGTTAGCTGTAAAATACAAGCATTAAATTACTCTCACAATTAACACTGTGGCGGGTTACTCGAAATAATATTGATGAGCATTGTACATACCAAAATACCCGAAGTTATACAACTTGAACCCCAAGTATTTACAGACGATCGCGGGTTCTTTTTTGAAGCCTACAACGATCGAAAATTTGCCCAAGAGACTGGTATTGTTACTAACTTTGTTCAAGATAACCACTCTGGCTCAAAACAAAATGTCCTGCGGGGATTGCACTACCAAATCCAACAACCCCAAGGTAAACTTGTCCGGGCTATTGTTGGCACTATCTTTGACGTAGCCGTAGATATTAGAAAAAGTTCGACTACTTTCGGTAAGTGGGTGGGTTATGAACTTAGTGCTGAGAACAAACGCCTACTGTGGATACCACCAGGCTTTGCTCATGGCTTCCTGGTGCTTTCAGAAATAGCTGAAGTTCTCTACAAAGCTACAGATTACTACGCACCCCAAGGCGATCGCACCATCCTATGGAACGATCCAGATTTAGCTATAGATTGGCCTTTGAGTACGCCACCGATTTTATCAGCTAAAGACGAAGCCGGGAAACCTTTGAGAACTGCTGAAGTATTTGATTAACATAGTCATTGGTCATTGGTCATTGGTCATTGAGCATTGGTTGTCAGATACCCAGCCTCTTGCTATACCCTAAGCTTACTTTTATAGTGTGCGGAAAAACTTTGTCTTTCATCGAACTAATTTAAACCAAGTTAAAGAGTGGGCGTGGCTTCTCTTGGACAAATGACAAATGACAAATAACAAATGACTAAATCAATTTTGCTGATTGGTAGCAACGGTCAGGTGGGTAAAGAACTGCAACAAATACTTCCATCCTATGGCGATATTATCTCAGTAGCACGCCCAACAGTAGACCTTGCCCTACCCGATACCCTCCGAGATGTTATCAGATCAAAGCAGCCACAAATCATCATTAACGCCGCTGCCTATACTGCTGTAGACAAAGCTGAAAGCGAATCCGAATTAGCTACCGCTATTAATGCGATCGCACCCCTAATTATTGCCCAAGAAAGCCAAAAATTAGGAGCTTTCTTAATTCATATTTCGACAGATTATGTCTTTGATGGCAATGGGTGTAGCCCTTACCAGGAAACCGATGCGACTAATCCCTTGAGTGTTTATGGTAAAACCAAACTCGCAGGAGAAGAAGCTATTCGGAAAACTTGCGCCCATCATCTCATCCTCCGTACTGCTTGGGTTTATGGAACCTTTGGCAAAAGTAACTTTGTCAAAACTATGCTACGGCTAGGTGCAGAACGCCAAGAACTCCGTGTTGTCGCAGATCAAATAGGTAGCCCGACTTGGGCGCAAGACATAGCCGTAGTAATAGGCCAGGCGATTTTGCAGTTAACGCCAGACATTAGCGGCACTTATCACTACACTAATAGCGGTGTTGCTAGTTGGTATGATTTTGCCGTTGCCATTTTTGAAGAAGCCCAACAGCTAGGCTTCCCTTTAAAAGTTGAACGTATTGTCCCCATTACAACCGCCGAATATCCCACGCCAGCCCGTCGCCCTGCTTATTCCGTCCTTGCTTGCGGAAAAATTTCAGCAATTTTAGAAACACATCCCCCCCATTGGCGACAAAGACTCCGGCAAATGCTTAGGGATTTGAAAATTGAGAATGGGGCATAGGGCATTGTTAATTAACTTTCTTCCCTATCCCCTATTCCTTATTTCTTTTGACTTTTTAAAACTCCCGTCTCTTGCTGTATTGGCAAGACATCTAAAATATCAGTTTGGGAACAGTATTTTAAATCTTCATGACAGTCAAGACGCAACAATCGTTGGCCGTGACTAGCTTGGTGAAGTAATCCTAATAAGTTATCTTGCCACTGAGAGTAGAGAGCGATCGCACTTATTACTTCATCATTACCAGCGATTTCTTCTGGTGACAACGTGGTTTTTTCTAAAATACTATGAGCGATCGCACCTGCACAAACTGTATCTTCTAAAGAAAAACTGCCTTCCCAACCAGAACCAATAATCCACACTGTCTCTGGTTGCTTTTCTAAAACGAATTGCACCACCGCAGCCCGGTTAATCAAGGCTGCTGCTAATAGATTTGGGGAGTCCTGTACCCGTTGTAAGGCACGAGTGCCATTGGTGGTACTAATAAACAAGCGACGCCCTTGCACCAATTCTGGTGTGCAGTCGAGGGGAGAGTTACCCAACTCAAAGCCAGCTACTTTCGCGCCACCGCGTTCTCCAGCTCGCAGACGTTTTTCAGAAGGCCATTTCTCGCTAACTTCAATTAACTGATCTAAATCGCTGAATACTTGTACAGCTTCGCCTCCAGCTGCCAGAACTGTCGCAATTGTGCTAGTGGCTCGCAAGACATCGACTGCGATCGCACATTCTGGCGCTTTACCCGTTGGAGTCAATTCAGGAGTGTGGTATACGAATAGCTTCACGCGCTGGATACACCTAGTTTAATACTACTGTCGCAAATAACATTTTACCTAGTTGGTGTCACTAACTATAATCTCAATTGCTCCTAGAGAATTTTTTAGCATCAAAATGCATAATGGTAACTAATTCAATACATAAATACTCAAAAATTCCATTTCTATGCTTATAGACTTTCAGATTCGCTGCACTATCCTGTAATCTAAAACAAGAACAGATTTTCTAAAACTGTATTTGGCGTTCTAAGTTAGCACCACTACGCATACTGACTAAGCTTGCCAAACAAAAACCAAAATTTTTACCTCTACTCCGCTTATCCAAAATCTCAAATCGAAATCGCTATGGCACCTTTACCCGACTACCGCCCTAAACAACTATCTGTAGGCCCGTTGGAAGCGGAAATTTTAAATATCATTTGGGAACTTGGTTCAGCCACAGTAAAGGATGTACACGATCGCATCCTCGCCGATCCCAACCGCGAATTAGCGTATACTTCTGTCACCACTGTCTTACGTCGCCTCACTGATAAAGGTTGGCTAGCCTGCGACAAGAAAGAGCGAGCGTTCTACTGGCGGCCAATGCTGAGTAAGCAGCAATCAGATGTCATTAAAGCTCACGAACAGTTACAGCGATTTCTGGCGGTGGGTAACCCCGATGTTGTCGCAGCCTTTGCTGATAGTCTGGATGAAGCAGCTAGTGAGCAAATAGCAGCGATCGCCAAACGTATTCAATCTGCACGCCAAGCCAGGGAGGAACAATGATGCATCTAATAATGATTTTGAATGCTTTGGCAGTTGCTTGGTGGTTAAGATCCGCTTGGAATCAACGCCAGGGTAATTGGAATGTGCGGTGGCAGCGATCGCTATTTTTGTTTCTCTTCCCGCCCTTGCTAATTTTCATGACTGCGATCGCTGTGCTGTTCATGGGGCCTCAAGGGCAAATGGGCGGAATGTATACAGGCTCAATTAGCTATTTACTAGCATTAATTTATTTGGCATTTTTTGCCATTTCATGCATTAAACTTGCCTTCCAGGGTTGGCAGTCTGTAGAATCTGCCCGTAACTGCCCTTTAGTGAATGTTGGCGATAGACGAGCCAGACTGCTGCAAACAAACGCGTTGTTTGCAGGTCAAATCGGTTTTTGGCAACCAGAACTAGTGGTTAGCCAAGGTTTAGTGCAAACTCTCTCACCCGCTCATCTAGAAAGCGTCTTAGCCCATGAGCAAGGGCATCACTATTACAGGGATACGTTCTGGTTTTTCTGGCTTGGTTGGGTGCGTTCTTGCACTGCATGGTTGCCGAATACAGAGTCTTTGTGGGAAGAACTTTTAGCTTTGCGCGAACTTCGTGCCGACGGTTATGCAGCATTGCAAGTAGACCCTCTGGTGTTAGCAGAATCACTTTTATTAGTGGTTAGTAGCGGCCCCGTCTTATCAGAAATTTGCTGTGCTGCATTAGGTTCCTCTGGTGCAGATCGTTTGGAACAAAGAGTAGAAGCTCTATTAGCACCACCAGAACCAACTCCAGAAGCTCAATTGCAATCGTGGCATGGTTTTCTGTTGGCGTTCCTGCCTTTACTGACTGTGATATTTCATAGTTAAGTTGAATTTAGCAAGCTACTACAGCACAAAATTGTGATGTTTGTAACGAAAATCGTAGCGTTGGTAATAAAAACGTATTGTTTGTAACGAAAATCAGATTGTTTGTAACAAAAATCAGATTGTTTGTAACAGAAATCGTAGTGTTAGTAACGAAAATCGTAGCGTTGGTAATGAAAACGTATTGTTTGTAACGAAAATCGTAGTGTTTGTAACAAATACCGCGATCGGAACAAATTAACAAGCAGTAATTACGAATTACGCTTATTCATCCTTTAAATTTTTAGTGCTTCAATAACGCTAATTGGTGACGAGGTTGGAATAACTTGGGTAAGTTGGAAGCCAGCATGAAGCAGTAGCACTTGATATTCCTCCTCTGTGCGTTCGCGTCCACCAGTCATAACTAGCATATTGAGGTCAAACAACTTGCTAAAAGAAGATACATTCCCAGGAGGGATTACTATCTCAAACAGCAGGAGTGTACCATGCTGTGACATTGCCTGATGACAGTTTTTGAGAATAGCGATCGCTTTTTCCTCATCCCAGTCATGAATGATGTGCTTGAGAAGGTAAGCATCACCACCTGCTGTTACTGACTCAAAAAAGTTCCCTGACACTACCATACAGCGGTCTGCAAAACCTTGTGCTTGCAGGCAAGATTTTGCTTCTTCTATCACCGTTGGTATATCAAAGATAATGCCTTTAACAGTCGGATAAGCTTTAAGGATGCTAGTCACCAAACTGCCTTGGCCTCCTCCCACATCAACAATGGTGTTGAATGCTGAAAAGTCATAACTGCAAATAATTGCTTCCAAAACTGAAGCTGTTAGACTTGTCATTGCCTGATTAAACAACTTACCAGCTTCGGAGTTTTTAAGGTAATGATCCCAAACACTCATTCCAGCGATGTGGTCAAACGCAATCTCGCCAGTTTTGATGCTATGTAGCAGGTTATCCCAACCTAAGTAGTGCGCTTGTCCCAGTTCGGAAATGGCAAAAAAACGCAAAGAACCAGGAACATCCGTTTGTAACGTAGCAGCCAAGGGTGTTAGTCCAAATCGATGCTGCTCATCTTCAACAAATATACCCACACTGGCAAGCGCACGCAGTAATCTGTACAATGATGGGACGTGAGTATTAGTGATTGCAGCTAGTTCTTCAACTGTCTTTGGCTGTTCCTTGAGGTAGTCAGCAATACCAAGTTTAGCGGCAGCGTGGATTGACCGTGATACCCAAAAGCCAGAAATCATCTGAAGCATAACATTGGATGCAGGGACTTCAGTACTTATGCTTGGTTCGAGTGAACTCATATTCTGTAAATTCTTTTCAAAGTTCTGGATTTGTGGGGGTACACAACCACAACTCAATCATATATGGCCACGGGTGCGATAAGCCTCTGGCTTGATGCTGCGCCTATGTCTTAAACGTGGCATCTAATAAAAATATTTATTTGGCAAATCACCCAATATTTACTGCTACAAGTGCATAACAGATTCTTGATGCGATCGCCAGTTTCCTAAACTAGATTAACAGCACAATCCCTTTAATACCTTTGCCAAATACTCATACTGCTCTAAAGTATTGTAAATCTGCGCCGAAATCCTTACCAACAGCCGAGGTTGTTCTTGCCACGGCATCACCTGCACTTGAATAACAAACTTATCAAACAACTCATCGTGTACAGACATAAAATCGCGGTTTTCTAAAGTCATAGGCATTGGCACAACCGCCATTGAACCAATCATCTCCTCTGGACAAGGCGGCTGCACTTCTAACGCTTCACAAAGTAGCTGTCTTCCCTGCAACACTAGCTGATGATTTTGCTGTCTCAATTCTGTCCACCCACCAGGTAGCAACGAACCCATAAAAGCGATCGCTTCCGGTACACACATATAAGCTGTAGGATCATCTGTACCTGTCCAGTCAAATTCCAACTGAAAGCGGCTTTTATCAGTGCGTGGCGAATTTGTGCCGTGGCTAATTGTTAAGGGACGAATTTCTGACTGTTTATCTCGTCGCACATACAAAAATGCTGCCCCTTTAGGCGCACACAACCACTTATGACAATTCCCGGTGTAATAAGTTGCGCCAATCTCTCGCAAATCGAGGGGAATCATTCCAGGCGCATGGGCACCATCTACCAATGTATCTACACCGCGTTGTTGCAACTCCTTCGCCAACTCTTGAATCGGGAAAATTAGCCCAGTCTGGCTGGTAACATGATCCAAAAGTGCTAATCGGGTTTTTGGTGAAACTCGCTCAATTACTGCTGCGATTACTTGCTGTGGCGAGTCAATCGGGAAAGGAACTTTTGCCACCACCACCCGCGCACCAGTGCGACTGGCAATAAAATCAAGTGCATTACGGCAAGCATTATATTCGTGGTTAGTTGTAAGTATTTCGTCCTCTGGTGAAAACGTCAGCGACCTTAACACCGAGTTAACGCCAGTCGTCGCATTGGGGACAAATACTAAATCTTGGGCATCAGCACCCACAAACGCAGCTAGCTTACTTCTGGCATCGTCTAGCAAAGGTTCCCATTCCCTACCAAAAAAGCGTAAGGGTTCATGTTCGAGCTGCAACCTCAAACGTTGTTGGAATTCCAACACTTGTTTAGGACAAGCACCAAAAGACCCATGATTCAGAAACGTCACAGTCGAGTCAAGCGACCATAAATCTCTGACGGATAATCTAGAATCCAAAATTTAAAATCCAAAATTCATAAACTCCCCAGGCTGGATTCGAACCAGCGACCAATCGATTAACAGTCGATCGCTCTACCACTGAGCTACTGAGGACCACTCACGATTTATAATCTTAGGGCTAAAAATAAGATTTGGCAAGTACTTTCGCCAATATTTTTTTTAGAGGCTTAATTTATAAAATTTTTGCAGCCAAAATCCATTCAAAAACTTAGCAGAGACTCATAAATACTAACTATTTACTGTAATCCCATTCGTAACTCAGCCAGACGCTGCCGCGCCTTAGCATCAATAGCATTAGCTAAAAACCTACTCTTAGATTGTTTACGCGTATGATACTTTTGCCGCATTCGACAGACAGTAGCTTCCACTTCCCCACAAAGTTGTTGTGCCGACAGCCATTCAGCCCCATAACCCTGTATCATCAACTGCTGTGCCCGATCTGATGTAGCAACAATCACACGCGAAATCAATGATTGGGCTATTTGCTGGCGCATAGACGCACAGGATTTTTCAATATAAGTATCTGCTGTCTGCCCAAAATCAGTGTAATAAACTGATAAAAGCTCAGTAATTACTTCTTTATTGCTAGAGGAGTTCTGATATTGGGCGTCAAAAACTATTTGAGTTGCATAACCTTGAAACGCACTATAACCAGTCATCGCTTCCACAAGTTCACCCCGTGCTGCCTCTAGCCCGACACTATCACGCGTTTTTTTAAGGCAAGGCCAAGCGCCTATTATATTGTAGCCGTCTACTAACAAAACGGCTTGCAGTAAGGAACGGGGCATGGTTTTTGATCACAATTTTCTAGAGTTAACAAAATTCATTCATAAGTTTTATAATAATTGATGCATTCTATGTAACACTATGTTACACAAAATAAAAAATATGGCAGCCTCACAAAATTAAAACCTCACACAGACGCACTAACTTAAAACGCGCCTTTGTTTAAAAGGCGCGTTTTAGTTCTTTTTCAGTAGTGATGAAAATCAAGAGTGCTGAGTTAAAAGATCAGCTATCAAGGGCGGAATATGTACGGCTATTAAAGCCTGAGTATTTTTTACTTCACTCAGCACTCAATTAAGGGGCTTCGCTGTGTACCTTCATTAGACGTTCTTTGAGGCGTTGAGCTTCACCCCTATCTACCAGAGAGCCTTTTTCTAGCAAGAAAGCGCCGTCACAGTAATTTAACTCGTCTAATCGATGTGTCACCCACAGAGCTGTAATACCTCGACTTTTGACAAGGCGGCGCACACCAGCAACTAAATCTAACTGGCTATCTGGATCTAGCAAAGCAGTTGGTTCATCTAATAATAAGACTTCACAGCGACGGGCGATCGCACCTGCGATCGCGACTCGCTGTTTCTGTCCCCCAGAGAGTGCATAAATGGGACGTCGTAGGAAGGTAAGCAAATTTACAGCTCCTAGCGCCTCCTCAACCCTTGCTCTGGTGGCAGCAGGTGGCAACTTTTCTTCCACTAATCCAAAAGCCACATCAGCACCAACCGTTGGCATGACCAGTTGATGATCCGGATTTTGGAAGACAAAGCCAACGGGGTGTAAAACTCTAATTTCGCCTGATTTAGGAACTAATAGCCCCGCCAGCAGTCTAAGCAAGGTTGATTTACCACTGCCATTTGTACCCAAGAGCATCCAAAACTCGCCCTTGGGTACTTCTAAAGAGCAAGATTCGATAACCTTCTCTCCATTAGGCCAACTGAAATTTAAATCCTTGACCTCAATGCCCACTTGAGCCATTTGCCAACCTTGGTTACTCAGCAGCTACAGCGAAAAAGCCAGGTGGTCTACCACCACCTGGGGTTGTACCATCTTTCTGAACAATCTGCACCCCAGAAATTTCACTAGCGCGAACAGCAATTTTTTTCTCTGTCTTGCCCTCACACTTGAGTTCTACAATGTCAGGGTTACCAGAGCGTATTGCTGCCAAAATTAGCTGATAGATAGCCTCAGCATCCTCTGCTGACTTACGTTGTACTGAGATCGGGAAAGCAGTGTTTCTGATGCTTAAATCGATGGTAAACATTTAGCAATAATCAAATTTAACTGTGGACTCATTTTAGCGTCAGCTGACTGATTCTAGGGAAATGAGCATTGGGAACAAGAGGCAGAGGGGCAGAGCGCAAGGGACAAGGGGGGTTCAAATTACCTCTTTCCCTTCTACTCCCCTGCCTTATCTACCTCATTTGAATCAAAAATAAATTTTTATGACAAAACCCCTAGAAAAATTAACGATTTACACCTAATATGATTAAAGGTGTGTAAAAAATTGTAAACTTGGTTAACAACCTGGTTAACTTTCTGCTTATGGAAGGCTTTTATTTAGCCATCTATAATACAGATACAACCTGTAATTATAAACATTTGGAGATTTGCTCTAATGACCATCGCAGTTGGACGCGCCCCTAGTAGAGGGTGGTTTGACGTTCTAGACGACTGGCTCAAGCGCGATCGCTTCGTATTCGTAGGTTGGTCAGGGATACTATTGTTTCCTTGCGCCTTCCTAGCACTAGGCGGTTGGCTGACCGGTACCACCTTCGTCACCTCTTGGTATACCCACGGGTTAGCCTCCTCCTACCTAGAAGGCTGTAACTTCTTAACAGTGGCAGTATCCACCCCCGCCGACAGCATGGGACACTCCCTACTGCTGTTGTGGGGGCCAGAAGCTCAAGGTAACCTCACCCGTTGGTTCCAATTGGGTGGTTTGTGGCCATTCGTTGCCCTACACGGAGCCTTTGGTTTGATTGGCTTCATGTTGCGGCAATTTGAAATTGCGCGTCTAGTAGGTATCCGTCCTTACAACGCTCTCGCCTTCTCAGCTCCCATTGCAGTATTCGTCAGTGTATTCCTGATGTACCCCTTGGGACAATCAAGCTGGTTCTTTGCACCCAGCTTTGGCGTCGCGGCAATTTTCCGGTTCCTGCTATTCCTGCAAGGTTTCCACAACTGGACACTCAACCCCTTCCACATGATGGGTGTTGCGGGTGTATTGGGTGGCGCTTTGTTGTGTGCCATTCACGGTGCCACAGTCGAAAATACCTTGTTTGAAGACGGAGATGGTGCTAACACCTTCCGCGCCTTCAATCCTACTCAATCTGAAGAAACCTATTCAATGGTGACGGCAAACCGTTTCTGGTCACAGATTTTCGGTATTGCCTTCTCAAACAAACGCTGGTTGCACTTCTTCATGTTGTTCGTGCCAGTCACAGGCTTGTGGATGAGCGCCGTCGGCATCGTCGGTTTGGCACTCAACCTGCGGGCTTATGATTTCGTCTCCCAAGAATTGCGGGCGGCGGAAGACCCTGAGTTTGAAACCTTCTATACCAAAAACATTTTGCTGAACGAGGGTATCCGTGCTTGGATGGCTCCTCAAGATCAACCCCACGAACAATTTGTATTCCCTGAGGAAGTTCTACCTCGTGGTAACGCTCTCTAAATATAAAGCCGACCATGACTTAAATCAGGTTGTGGTTGTCAAAAATTGACACCAACCAAATTAAATAATCACCTTGGCATAAGCCTATAAAGTGTCAATATTTCCCATTCTCCAGTAATCTCCCGCCTTTTGGTGGGGGATTTTTTATATATGGTTAATATCTCTAAATTTATGTGTTATCTTAGATGAAGGTTATAAACCCAGAGCAAATGCTCTACCCTTTTGAGACTAAGACCGCTTAGGCAACAAGGAGGTGATGCCCATGATAGAAAGTAGTAAATGCATGGGTCATCAGGTTGCAGTTAGCCGGCTGCGCGCCGGGGCTGTTCTCTAAAAGTTAGCCTTAGTTATCTTTGAGATACTAAGTTAGCTCAAGTAGCTAGGCAAGCTCGGAGTTCCTTCCGGCAGTCTGGTTGCAACCTGAAGACCCGCTACACCGCTCTGATTTAGATCGCCTGATCTAAATCAGAGCGGATAGTTTTTTGTAGGTAAATTTTGTTTGATCGGTGGTTGCTCTTGAAAACTTAGATAGCGATGTCTTGCAGTGGACAAAGCTAACACATTTAATTTTTCTTAAAAATAAAAATATCTTGCATCAAATTTTGGGGTTTGACCAGATGTGAGCAATAGCGTCTAAGCTAATCGTCATTCAAAGCTAAGATTATGCAACTTAAAAGCATACCAGCTTATCTACACAACCCCAATTTAAGTATGCACACACGCATTATGCCCTAGTTTATCCTCCCATCTTTGTCTGTGGAGAAAAAAGGGATTTGATTTTATGAAATATTTAAGCTCATCCCATCCCCTTTTAGGGGATGGAATAACACGAAAGATTGTTAACTTTCAACCCTCAACGGCGTTGGAGCATCTCTCGTCCCATCTTTAAAAAGAGTGGGTTTTCCCGACGCCTTTCTATAATGTAATTAAAATAATACAAACAGGAATTTTGTGATATGGCACAACTACTCACTGAGGCAGAAATTCAAGAAAGTGCAAAGGTTCTGTCAGGTTGGAGTGTTGAAGGCTCCAAGTTGCAGATTACCCGCACATTTAAGAATTTTATCCAAGCAATTGAGTTTGTCAATAAGCTGGTGGAGCCTGCTGAATCAGCAGGACATCATCCTGATGTAGAAATTTCTTACAACAAAGTGAAGATAACACTCACAACACATGATGCAGGCGGGCTGACGCAGGCTGACTTTGATGTAGCGCAGACGATTTCCCAAATAAACTAAGTGATTTATTCTGATATCTTGCACTAGCAGATGGAAGTCATGCAGAACATGCAAGCCACATTGCACAGCAAGCCTTAAGAGTAGAACTACGGTTTTTCTTTGGAGTGACGGGTTTCAAAACCCTTGATTTTAAGCTTGTATTTGTGACCACAATAGCAGACAACTACCCTGCGAAAAGGCTTTGCCTACGTTTGTATAGCCGAGCTAGTGTGTTTTAACTAGTGTGCAATTTCTACTAGGGCTAAGTGTAAGAAGTGATTTTTACTCACAAATCGCTCAGTGTATCAAGTCTTGAGCAATTTAGCCAAGCAGAGAGCGAATGCCCTAAAGCTTACTCCCTGTTTAGATATTTAGATAATTATGTGTGACAGTTTTTAAGGCGATCACTGTGATCTTGTCATCTAGATCAGATGTTTTATAATGTTATGATATAAAGATATGTTTTTGCATAAGTTAATCACATAAGTTTTTAACGCTAAGTTAATCGTTTATTAGCTTTGCAAAAACTAAAATTGTAGTAGTGGCAACTATGCCTCATCCACAGGTTTCTATGAGATGTCGCGTTTTTGAGATTTTAGGTGCAACGAATACAATTATCTAAACAAGGTGTGAGGAGTAAAGAGAAGATGTCTAGTATATTGTGGAAATCCTTAGTGATTAGCCCAGCAGTTTTGGGAGCTACATTGTTAGTTTCAGCAACAGCAATTGCGGCTCCAAACAAAACCACTGAAGGATCATTGGTCGCCCAACCAGGTGTGACTGAAGTTGTCCAACAGCCAGAAATATTGGCTCAAACAACCATAGATCAAGTTAATCGCTACAGTAACGAAGGTAGCCAAAATAACTCTCAGTCTCAAGTAACATCAGTTTCTCAATTTTCCGATGTACAACCCACTGACTGGGCATTCCAAGCGTTGCAGTCCTTGGTTGAGCGCTATGGTTGTATTGCAGGTTACCCAAATGCTACTTATCGCGGTAACCGTGCTTTAACCCGTTATGAATTTGCCGCTGGTTTAAATGCCTGTTTGGATCGGGTTAACGAATTGATTGCTACAGCAACAGCTGACTTGGTGACCAAACAAGATTTAGCTACTTTACAACGGTTACAAGAAGAATTCTCCGCAGAATTGGCAACCCTACGCGGTCGTGTAGATTCCCTAGAAGCGCGGACTGCTGAATTGGAAGCTAATCAATTCTCCACTACCACAAAATTAGTCGGTGAAGCTATTTTTGCTGTTAGTGATGCCTTTGGCGAGAACACTGGTGATGCTAATAATACTGTCTTCCAAAACAGAGTCCGTTTAGACTTACAAACCAGCTTCACTGGTAGAGACGTTTTACACACCCGTCTGGCAGCCGGTAATGCACAAGCATTTTCACTAGTAGATAACGGTGGTGCTGGTATCAACAGTGCTGAAGGCACACAAACATTTCAAGTCGGTGGTGGTACTGGTAACAACAGTGTCAGCATAGATCGTTTGACCTATGAAGCTCCCATAGGCCCAGCTCAAGTTTACCTTGCGGCAAATGGGGGACGACACAGCCATTATGCTGCTGTTAACAACCCTTACTTTTTCGACCAAACTGACGGCGGCAATGGTGCTTTGTCTACCTTTGCTTCTGAAAGTCCCATTTATCGGATTGGTGGCGGTGCAGGTATAGCGCTCAATCTACCTCTTGGCCAAGGCGGCGGTATTTTGGGAAATAGTTCAATCACCGCAGGTTACTTGGCATCGGATGCTAATAATCCTGGTGTTGGTCAAGGTCTGACCAATGGAGACTATGCAGCTTTAGGGCAGTTGAACTTTAGTGTTGGCGATCGCTTGGCTTTAGCTGCTACCTACGTCCACGCGTATAATGGCACAGGTGGTAATTTATTCGACTCGGGTACTGGATCAAACGTAAACAACACTTTCGGAGGAAATGTTGCAGTAGGTACCGGACAAGCTAACACTTTAATAAACTCAGGTTCCAGCAACTCCTACGGTGTGTCGGCTGCCTTTAGACCCAGCGACAAGCTGTCAGTTAGTGGCTTCGTCTCTTATCATGATGTCACAGGCGGTGGTATTGCTGATGATTATGAAGCTTGGTCATACGGCGCTGGGGTTGCTTTAGCTGATTTTGGTAAACAGGGTAACGTTTTAGGTATTTTTGCTGGTGCACAGCCCTATTCCTTTAACCGGGCAGGTTTTGCTCCTGGTAGTAATGATGTACCTTATCACTTTGAAGGCTTCTACAAGTATCGCGTATCGGATAACATCTCTGTTACCCCTGGTGTGATCTGGTTGACTTCTCCTGGTCAAAACAGCGCTAACGACGATGCAATTATCGGTACACTCAGAACAACTTTTACCTTCTAGAGTGTTGACTATCCATTGACAATTTTGAACACTATTTTCCCCGCCATGAGGCGGGGCTTTTTGTTGTCGGTAGCAACAACAAATAAACTCCAGTAAGGAACCGGAATATACTAGAAAAGTTAGAAGCTGTGAGTTAAGAATTAAACCATTCGCAATGGGCTACGCTAACGCAATTACGTTTTGTGTCAGGGTCTAAATTCCCGTCACAAAACGGGCTGCTTGATAGAAACAGGGGATTTAAACCCCTAAACTAGGTTAAAAATTTTTAACTTACCTAAAGGTGGCTATTTATATAATGCAAGATCCTTGAAAGATCATCCTTTTTGAAATTTCGGAATGTTTAAAAAGATTAGAGATTCAGACTGGTGAAAAAAACGTTATAGCGATCCTCAGTTGAAGCAAGTCGCTTGGCAAATTTAGTGTTACAAAAATATATCCTTCAGGATCTTTGTGAAAAGCGAGATTCCCGGCGGCAATTAGATATCATGTACTACATTTAGTCAAGAGTCGTTTGTGTTTTTTTGCTTGTAATTAATGACTAATGACCAATGCCTAATAACTAATAAGTAAGGACTAAATTATGCAAATTGCTCGTAACATTACAGAACTAGTTGGCCGTACACCTCTAGTGCGGTTGAACCACATTCTCGAAACAGAAGAATGTGTTGCTGAAATTGTGGTGAAACTGGAAAGTATGAACCCATCGTCATCAGTTAAAGACAGGATTGGGGTGAGTATGATTAACACTGCCGAAGAGGAGGGGCTGATTACTCCTGGGAAGACAGTATTAGTAGAACCCACCTCTGGAAACACAGGAATTGCCTTAGCAATGGCAGCAGCAGCTAAGGGATATCGGTTAATTTTGACAATGCCAGAGACAATGAGTGGGGAGCGTCGAGCAATGTTGCGGGCCTATGGAGCAGAACTGGAACTAACGCCAGGTATGGAAGGTATGAGTGGGGCAATTGGGCGAGCGCAACAAATAGTTAATAGTACGCCAAATACCTATATGTTGCAGCAGTTCCGCAATCCAGCCAATGCAAAAGTGCATCGGGAAACTACAGCTCTTGAAATCTGGGAAGATACTGATGGACAAGTAGATATGATCGTGGCAGGGGTAGGCACAGGTGGTACGATCACTGGTGTAGCGGAAGTGATTAAAGCACGCAAGCCTAGTGCTAAAGCGATCGCTGTTGAACCAGCCAATAGCCCAGTTTTATCTGGGGGGCGACCAGGACCACACAAAATCCAAGGAATTGGCGCTGGGTTTATTCCCCAAGTTCTCAAGATAAAATTGATAGATGAAGTGATTACTGTTACCGATGAAGAAGCGATCGCCTACAGCCGGCGTTTAGCAAAAGAAGAAGGGCTATTATCTGGTATTTCCAGTGGAGCAGCTTTATGTGCAGCAATTCGCGTTGCTCAACGTCCAGAAAATAAAGGACGTTTAATTGTGATGATTCAGCCCAGTTTTGGTGAGAGGTATTTAAGTACACCGTTGTTCCAAGACCTGGAGACAAGGTTAGCCGCTAGCATCAGCTAACGATAAATTGAATTAATGGTCAATTCTAAGCACGTTTCTAACCATTACGAAACTCTCAAAGTTAGTCCAAGTGCAAGCCTTGCGGAGATTAAGCAAGCTTATCGCCGCTTGGTTAAGTTATTTCATCCTGACAGTAATCAGGAAACAGCCGATCAAGAGCAGATAATTCGCATCAATGCAGCTTATGAAGTCTTAGGTGACAATCAAAATCGCCGCGATTATGACCAACAACTGCAAGATGACTCTCAAAAATTAAATAGCGATCGCCAACAGCGTACAGCATCAGCGCAAAATCATTACCAGACAAGACGAAAAACTGGGCGGGACATTGACGAGCAAGTTGAAGAATGGCTGCGCCAAGTTTACCAACCTGTAAATCACTTGCTTTGTAACATTCTTTATTCGTTAGAAGAACAGATGGATCAATTAGCTGCTGATCCTTTTGATGATGAGTTATTAGATGAATTTCAGGAATACTTAAAAACCTGTCGAGATGACCTAAAGCAGGCACAAATTACTTTTCGCTCTCTGCCAAATCCGCCTAGTTTAGCAAGAACGGCGGCTCATCTGTACTACAGCCTTGATCAAGTAGCAGATGGACTTGATGAATTGGGTTATTTTCCTTTGAACTACGATGAGCGTTATTTACACACAGGTCAAGAGCTATTTCGCATAGCTACGGGATTACACTGTGAAGCACAAGCATCTGTCACATAGTCATTGGGAATTGGGGATGGGGCATGGGGCATTGGGCATGGTTCAATTTCGCTGGATGTCAAAGGGCTAATGACTAAGAAATTAGTTTATGCTGGAAGCAGAGAAAGATTAAGAAATTTTAAATTCTGCTCATAGTGTACTCATGCAATGTATTGTTAATCGCCGCGCCCAGTTTTCGGCAAGTCATCGCTATTGGTTGCCAGAGCTGAGTGAAGCCGAAAATATTGAAAAATTTGGTGCTTGCTCTAGATTTCCTGGACACGGACATAACTATGTTATATTTATCTCCCTCGCCGGGGAATTGGATGAATATGGCATGGTGTTGAACTTGTCTGATGTAAAACAGGTAATTAAACGGGAAGTTACAAGTCAATTGGACTTCTCTTATCTCAACGATGCGTGGGCAGAATTTCAACAAACTCTGCCCACCACTGAGAATATTGCACGGATTATTTGGCAGCGGCTAGCACCACACTTGCCTTTAGTCCGTGTGCAGTTATTTGAACATCCTGAACTTTGGGCAGATTATACAGGAAACGCAATGGAAGCCTACCTCACCATCAGTACTCACTTTAGCGCCGCCCATCGGCTAGCTCACCCTAACCTCAGTAACGAAGAAAACAATGAGATTTATGGTAAGTGCGCCCGTCCTCACGGTCACGGACACAACTATCATCTAGAAGTCACTGTGAAAGGGGAAATTGACCCACGCACTGGCATGATTGCCGATTTAGGGGCATTGAACCAGGTAATAGAAGATTATGTAGTAGAGCCATTTGATCACACCTTCTTAAACAAAGACATTTCTTACTTTGCTGAAGTTGTGCCCACTGCTGAGAATATCGCACTTTACATTAGTAATTTACTGCGATCGCCTATTCAAGAATTGGGAGCTAAACTTTACAAGGTGAAACTGATTGAAAGTCCCAATAACTCCTGCGAAATCTACTGTACTGAATCTGAATCAAATTCAGTCAGCGCAGCCGCGAGTCAGCCAGTATTAGCAAGGATTTAGGTAATTGAAAATTTAGGCATAGGCATTTTTAATAATTCGTAATTCGTAATTATTAAAATTAGTCCTTTCAAAGTGACTTGTAAAATTTATTTGATTCTGTCTGTGTCTTTGCGGTTTAAAAGTAATTTATTTAACCGCAGAGTCACAGAGGACACAAAGTAAAAAACATGAGTGGAAAGAATCCAAGGCTAGAACAGTTTGCTGACTAAGCAGTTGAAACCAGGTAGTAAAGGACTTGTTAACTCATCTTGACTGAATAAAGTAGCTGCTAACTTTAATGCAGCTTGTTCACGGCGATAAACTTCAACTTTCTTCTGTATGGAATCGCAAATCCAATATTCTTGAACCCCTTGGACTGAGTACAGCTTTAGCTTTGTTTCTTTGTCACGTTTTTCGTTTTTTTCACCGGGGGATAAAACCTCTACAACTACTCCGGCGCGCCCGTGAGATGTCCAGCTTCATCTAGCAAGTTTTTTAAGCGTTCATGACTTGCCTATACCACATCAAGGATTACATTGTCAGAATCTGAGAAAATAATTCCAGGTGCGATGTCTGACGACAAGCTGCTTCGCATCTACGCAGCTTTACCTAAACCAGTTTTATCTGACCAATTGTTAAGAACTGTAACAATATTGCCAAAACTTGATTGATGATCCCAACTAGGTGATTTGGTCACAAAGAGTTCTCCGTCTATAATCTCATAGCGATTTTTGCGTTCACGTTGGCGTTCGCGTTAGCGTCTCTGAAAGAGAAGCCTCTCGAAGAGAAGTGTCTCGGAACGAGAATCACCGGCAAATAGTTCTAAATCAGCAGTCGTCCAACGCACTGGAGTTGTTTGCATAAAAACCCCCTAGCATTATTTCTAAATCATATTTTAAAAATACCGACGACGAGCAGAATGTCGCAAATAACGATAAATGCCGCAAGCTAAAACTCCGAAAAAGAGATTTAGTAAAAAGCGACTAGTTATAAACCACAAAATATCAGGATCAAAAAGCTTCGACGGATTCAAGGGACTAAGAATCCTGGCTAAAAGAAACAGCCCAAAAATAGCATTTCCACCCAGCACGAGGGCAAACAGCACTAAACTTTTCTGCCAGTAACGGTGTTGGGGTGTATGGCCTGAGATTACGGTAATGGCGAGTTTGCCTTGCACTTTCCGCAGTAATTGTTCTAGTCGCCAAAACATCCACAAGAGAAACGGGAATAAACCATAACTCAGGAAACCTAAAGGTAGTGAGTAACGCCAAGCACTTGATAAGACATTAACTAGCGCATGGCAGATTACAGAATTTAGCCAAGCCCTAGAAATGAACTTTTTGTCTCGATTTAACCGAGTGTTGGAGGAAATATAGATTCCTAAAGCATATCCCCAAGGTGCAGAGAACATGGCGTGGACTGGCACACCGATGATACGGTCTAGAATTGATGCTGTATCGTGGAAAAGGTAAATCCAATTCTCTTCGGCAGTGAATCCAAGGGCAACGGCTATGGTGAAGAGGAAAACGGTAGATGCAAATAATCGATACTTGCGTTGCAAATAGTAGGTTGGGACAACAACTGCTATAAACTTACAACCTTCTTCAATTGGGCCTACTTCTACAAGCTGGCGCAAGGCTATACCAGGAAGCCAACGCTTGATCTGATGCCAGTCTATAAATCTGTTGGCTAAAATTTCAAAAATCCATTCGAGGCTAAGGGCTAAGATACCAGATATTGCCCCGATGATAAAGAACATCAGCAACCTTAATAAAGGTGGGGCAAATGGCACTCGACAGTAGTAGTAGCCTAGCAGCAGCAATGGTGGTATTGCTGCCCACAAAATTAGAGATAAATCAACCACTCACCTGAGCAATCACTGTACGGTGACGGTGGGTATTGTTGGTGATAGTAGGAATTTGGAAACCTGCCTCAACAATAGCTTGCTCAATGTCCAAAGCAAAATATTCATCTAAATATGGTTCAGTACTTTTGAGCAAAGTCAAAATGTAGGCTGGCATTTTCTGGTAAACTTCAGATTTTGGATTCATGTCCATGATTGCTAAGTAGCCACCGGGACGCAGTACACGCCGCATTTCAGCAAAAATCTGGTGAGTTGCTGACTGGGGTAATTCGTGACACATTAGAAAAATGGAAACTAAATCAAAAGAGGCATCTGGTAGTCCGGTAGATTCAGCTTGGGCATGAAGCCAGTTTATTTTAGCTTGACGTTGCCCAGCACGGTAATTGGCAACGGCTAAGAAGTAAGGAGATAAGTCCAAGCCTGTAATTTTGGCATGGGGATAAACTGCTTGTAAGGCAAAACTACTCAAGCCAACACTACACCCTACATCTAAGATGTCTTGCGGCTCATTGGGGATTTGGCTTTTCAGGATATCGTGGTAACTTTGGCGCAGCATGGGATCGCCTTGCGCTTCTTCAGTGCCCTGACGAATCTTAGCGTGGACAGCGTAAGCAGCAGGTTCTACCTCAAAAGCGGCTTGCCAACTAAGATTTCCGGTTTCGTAGGCATGGAATGAGGTGACATAGTAATTGGGGTAGGAAAGCTGAGGGTTTTCTACTTGAGCTAGATCGGCTTGCCAATCAAGCGCTTGTAGTGTCTCGACTTCTTGTGTCCAAGGCACACCAATTCTCTCGGCACGTTTAATCATCATTTGTCTAGCTTGATGCTTGGCTAGGTTAGCTAAAGGCTTGATTGCCAGTACGCCATTTACCAAACGCGAAGCTAAACCAGGATTAGTGTTTACAGCAGTGGTCATAAATTAATTTGCGTTCAACAGCCTTTTTTACTTATGACATACTTGCTAGACAGCAGTCTAGAAATGAATTGAATTGTATAACGGCAGTCTGTCTCCTTTGGCTTGCCCCAAGCAACAAATATTATAGAAAGTTGACATTTGCAGAGCAGCAAACTTCTGAGAAGATTTAAATGATGCTGGGCTATATTTTTTATTTATCAGAGAATTTTATTCAAGACTGGTAAAATTTTGAAACTTAGCAACATTTGTCTCAACAAGAATGGCAAAAAACTGAGTGTTATTTATAAAGAAAAGTACAGTAAGTTCAGCTTATTGGAGTCAAATATGGCCAGAGCAAGAAGAAGAGCAAGTGGCTTTTTAAAAGATTTTCAAGCATTTGCCCTTAAAGGCAATGTAGTTGACTTGGCGATCGCTGTGATTATTGGTAGTGCTTTTGGCAAGATTGTCACTTCCTTTGTTGAAGATGTGATCATGCCATTGATTAATCCCTTGGTTAGTTTTACTGGCAAAGATTGGAGAACAATCACTATTAGTCCAGGAATCAAGATTGGTCACTTTCTTGGCGCAATAGTTGACTTTGTAATTATTGCCTTAGTTTTATTTGTGGCAATTCGAGCCTTACAAAAATTCAAGAGACAAGAAGAAGTAGCCGATGAATCATTGCCAGATCCTAACCTTGTAGCCCAAGAAAGATTGACTGGCGCGTTGGATAGACTCAACCAAACCTTGGAAACTCGGAATAATCAAGTTTTGTAAGTAGGGAAGGGATTGGGAGTGGGAGGATGAGGTGGCAGAGAAGCGTAATTAATTACCAATGCCCCTCAAGAGCGCTGTTAGTGGTAGCCGGACTTGAGCCAGTTCTAAGTTGGGAATCTCACTTATTTACATGGAACTCAAGACAAGCTAAACCCTAGCTATCCGCTAAGGTAACTGTTTTGCCCCACGCCCTACTTTGCACTAGGCTTAAGAGCTAACAACATCTCTAATTCACTGGTAGATTTATCGGGGCTAGTGGCGGTAAAACCAAGACCACGGATGGAATTCAGGATGGTGATGGTATTAGCGTCAGATGAGATAAAACTATTGATCAAGGGCACAGTTTTAGTTTTATCCATATCTAGGTAAAAATAGCCGCCGTTGGGCTTGTGCAAAGAACCAGTAACGGCTTTGAAAGCGTCGCTATTATTGAGAGATTGATTTTTGCGATCGCTAATTGCGTCAGCAACTGGCCCACCAAGAGCCACAAATACAGTGTCTTGATCGAGCCAACCATGCGCCAATAAAGCTCCTTGTCTGGGGATTTGCCATTCAGTTACGTCTTTACCAGCGATATTTCTATTAGCGACGTTGATTTGTTGGGTTTTGGCGAGGGTATCCAATTTTGTTAAGGTGGCTTCGGCAGTTTTGCGATCGCTAGTATCAAATACTAAAGCACCTCCAAAACCAACATTTGCTAACACGCCTTGATTAGATGGAACCGCACCAAAAGCGAATTCTCCATTCATCCAGCCAAAAATATCTTTATCGAGATCAATATTGACAAATTTCAGTTGCCCTCGCACCTGTTCCAAAGCTTGCTTGATTTCTGGATAATTTTTTGACTCTTCTACTAACGTCTCCCAGCCACGGCTGATGCCGTTTCCGCTAACCAGAGCAAAGGTATCAGTGGGAAATTGCCCGACTATATTCCCAGAACTTGATTGATACTGGAATTTATTCAGTTGCGGATCTAAATTGGCGATCGCTTTTACCCGCACTCCCGCATCATCAACACCAACACCTGCTACCACAGATTTTATCTGCTTCAGTTGCGTCAAGGCTTGTGGAGGTAACTTTGCCTGCTGACTTCCGGCTGCTAATTGCTGTACCATGCCTGCATAGTCTGGTACATAAATTTGGGCAAGGCTGTTTTTGACATCCACTCCTTTGCTGAGAATACTGCTTGCACCTTCTTTACTGGCAAAGGAAGACTGTCCCTTAAAGGTGTCAATTGCTTTTTCTACAGCCTGCTTTTCGGGGGCTAATATCAAGTGGCTATTATTTAAAACTACACTATATGTCGCCTTCCTATTTTCTGTGGTTTCGATAATTTTTTCGCCTTGGTAGTCGGATTCTTGGAATTTCACCCCTTTTTGTGACTTCAATTTATTAGCAAAATTCAAGGCACTGAGTTTGTCTTTGATTCCCACCACCATCAGGATATTTGATTCCTGCTCTAAATTTGTTGGTACATTAGGTACCCTAGAAGGCACTTTTAACTGCGCCTGTTTCACAGGATTTGGTGGCAGAACAGCAATCATTACACCACCAGCCCAAGGCTTTATGTCTTTTTCATAAGAAACGTTACTGTCACTGAACATTTGCTTATTGAAATTTTCCAGACTTTTTGCTACTAATTTTTGTGCTTCTGGAGTACCAAACTGCTGTAACTTTGCCCAGGCTTGAGAATCAGTAGTAATGTAAGTTGCCATCAGTGCTGTTGAAGGCACTAATTTCGCACTGCCTAGAGCGTCTGAGCTAGCTCCTGATGGGCTTTTAAAGTACATATAAGCCGCTATACTTCCTGCTACAACTACAGCAGCACCAACAGCAGGAATCAAAAACTTTGATTTACTTTCGGGCATTTTATTATCCTCTTGTTGCTCAGATTGTCACCGAGATTTACACAAGTGTCATTGTAGAGTTTTCGGATTTATTAATAATTTCCGCTCATTGATCGGTATTTACTGATAAAATTAGTAGTCCTATAAGCTAGAAGTCTAAAATAATTACTCTAAAAATGACTTCAAGAGAATGAAGAGCGAATCCGCAAATGATATGCTGTTCGTTTCAAACAAAATAGCCTGCTCAACAGAGGCAAGCTATCCTAAAGTTATAAGAACAATTGGGAGTATTTGTACTTAATCAGAATCTATCGAGGTGCAAGAGATTCTTGACTCGATGACAAAAAAGTGCAAAACATCAAGAAAAGTAGATGCGGGAGGGATATGGAAAAAAATCCAAGGATCGGCAACCGACCTTTGGAAATTCGGGTGAGATTAATTTCAATCCCCCAATCCCAAAGAGGAGTTCTCACCTCCATAATGCCCTGTTGTGGGAAATACATTTAGACACCGCTATTTTACTTAATTACATCCAGCCAAGCCAGACTTTTCAGGATTACAAGGTCAGTAAGGATCAATGTCGAAGTCTTATTTTGATACAGATAATAACGGACACAAACCTTTTGAGTTACCGGGAGCAAGACCACACTACAACCCCGATCGCCCCGGACAAGTAGAGCATATTTTTCTCGATCTCAGCTTAGATATTCCAAAGCTTTGCTATCAGGGCAGTTGTAGCATTCGCCTCTTACCAATCCGTAATGGCATTGACCGTTTGACTTTGGATGCTGTCAACCTGAATATCGAGTCTGTACAGGTGGACGAGGTGCCACAAAATTTTGACTACGACGGGGAACAGCTTTCCATCCAACTTTCTGAGGCGACCCAGATTGGTAAACGCTTGCTGATTGCGATCGCCTACTCGGTGGCAAAACCACAACGCGGTATTTACTTTATTCAACCAGACAAGCACTACCCAAACAAGCCTACTCAAGTTTGGACTCAGGGAGAAGACGAAGACTCTCGCTTTTGGTTCCCCTGCTTTGACTATCCAGGACAACTGTCTACTTCAGAAATTCGGGTTCGTGTTCCCAACCCTCTGGTGGCAATTTCCAACGGCGAACTGATTGATACTACAGAAGATGGTGATTACAAAATCTACCATTGGTCACAGCAACAAGTTCATCCTACCTACTTAATGACTTTGGCAGTAGGTGACTTTGCCGAAATTCGGGATGAATGGAAGGGGAAACCAGTTACCTACTACGTAGAAAAGGGGCGGGAGGAAGATGCTAAACGCAGCATGGGCAAAACTCCCCGCATGATCGAATTTTTGAGTCAAAAGTATGGTTATCCATATCCTTTCCCGAAATACGCTCAGGTTTGCGTCGATGACTTCATTTTTGGTGGGATGGAGAATACCTCCACAACCCTGTTAACAGATAGATGCTTGCTGGATGAACGCGCCGCTTTAGATAACCGCAATACAGAAAGTTTAGTCGTCCACGAACTCGCGCACCAGTGGTTTGGTGATTTGGTGGTGATTAAGCATTGGTCTCATGCTTGGATTAAGGAAGGGATGGCTTCCTATTCTGAGGTGATGTGGACAGAACAGGAATATAGTTTAGAAGAAGCAGCTTACTATCGTTTATTGGAAGCTCGTCGTTACATTAGTGAAGATAGCAGCCGTTATCGTCGTCCGATGGTAACGCATGTCTACCGCGAAGCTATTGAACTTTACGATCGCCACATCTACGAAAAAGGGTCTTGTGTTTATCACATGATTCGCACTCAATTGGGAGATGAATTGTTTTGGCAAGCAATCCAAGCGTTTGTTCAAGATAATGCCCACAAAACCGTAGAAACAATAGATTTACTCAGGGCGATTGAAAAGGCTACCGGACGTAATCTTTTGTTCCTCTTTGACCAATACGTTTATCGTGGTGGCCATCCCGATTTTAAAGTAGCTTACTCTTGGGATGGTGATGCTAATTTGGCAAAAATTACGGTAACTCAAACCCAAGCTGCTGAAGGTCAAAATGGCAGTAAAGATTTGTTTGATTTAAAAATACCTATTGGCTTTGGCTATAGACAACAAGCAGAAGTGGGAAGTGAAGATTTAGGAGTTAAAAACAATTCTCAACTCATCACTCCTAACTCACAACTCAAAACTTTTGTAGTGCGGGTAAATGAACGAGAACAAAGCTTCTACTTCCCCCTAGAAAATAAGCCTCAGTTTATCAGCTTTGATGTTGGGAATAATTACCTGAAAACAGTAGTTTTAGAGTATCCAACACCAGAGTTAAAAGCACAATTAGAATCTGACCCCGACCCGATTTCGCGCATCTATGCAGCAGAAGCTTTGACAAAAAAAGGCGGGTTAGAAGCGACGAAGGCACTATCTGCGGCGCTCAAAAATGACCCATTGTGGGGTGTGCGTGTGGAAGTGGCGAAACAACTAGCCAAAATTAATTTAGACCAAGCCTTTGATGGTTTAGTTCTTGGGTTAAAAGATAAAAATGCTTACGTACGAAGATCTGTAGTGGAAGCACTTGCTCAAATTAAAACTGCTGAAAGCTATAAAGTTGTAAGGGCGATAGTGCAAAAAGGCGATCCTAGCTATTACGTAGAAGCAACAGCCTCTCGTGTAATTGGGGCGATGTCTGCGACGGGCTTCGCTTACGCATCTGCTAACTTGAAAGAAAAACCCAAGGAAGACAAGGTATTAAAGCTGCTAAAAGGCGTTTTAGAAGAGAAGGCAGGTTGGAATGAAGTAGTGCGGAGTGGTGCAATTGCTGGTTTAGCTGAATTCAAAACCTCGGAAGCAGCTTTAAATCTCTTGCTCGAATACACCAAACTCGGTGTACCACAACCTCTACGTTTAGCCACAATTCGCGCTTTAGGAAAGATTTCTGTAGGTCAAAGTCCGGTTAATTTGGAACGAATTTTAGAACAATTAACAGAACTAGCTAAAGAAACCTTCTTTTTAACGCAAGTGGCGGTAGCAGCAGCATTAGGACAAATGGAAACACCCAAAGCAGTGGGGATTTTGCGATCGCTAGCTGAACAAACAGCCGATGGGCGTGTACGCCGCTATGCTGAAGAAGAAATTTCCAAAGTGCAAAAGAACATTGGTTCAGAAAAAACCCTGCGTCAATTGCGTGAGGATTTCGACCAACTCAAACAACAAAACCAAGAATTGAGAAGCCGTTTAGAGAACTTGGAGGCCAAATCTAAGTAAGATTATTCTTGACAGTTATCTGTCTGCGCGAGTTACAAAAAGCTTAATTGTCTATTAGCTCACACCGTTAATCTCTGTTTGTGTAGCCGAGCTACTGTGCTGCGAACTTTTTTAAAGTTGAAGCAAGTGGCGCCGGCTCGTCGATTTGTGCTACTTTCCTACGAAAAGCTCCGCGAGTAAGCAACTGGTGTGGTAGAGTGTCCGGAACTTTTGTAAAAGTTCGCTATTATTGGTGTCTTTGATTACAACTAATCGTTGATAGTAATTAAATTACCATTGCTACTAACTTTTTAGAGCAAAAACGAACAATGCGTTTAAATGTTACGCTGTTTGGGCTTATTCTGGTTAGCTCAAAAAATCTATTTCTGTTAGGAATAACTTCAGAATGGGTTGTAATTACATCTACCTCAGTAACTTCTAGTGCTGTTTTATCAATTTAGTTGTGGATGAGTGTTTTAGAAAGTCATCATTGCACAAGCCTTTTAACAAAGCTAAGAGGGTGACTAAGACTGTTTGAATTTTAAAATAGTTAAATTCTAGGCTGTAATATTACTGCAAGAATATGTAGCTAAATAGTAAATATGATTACCGAGTAATCACATATTCAGATAAGTAGTTATATTTTTATTAAGAATGATTAAGAAAAGATAAAATCATCTGAAATATTGATAGGTAGTTGTAGTTTTATAAAGTATAATTAAGAAAAAGATAAATAAATCTTAGGCAGTAACATAAGCTAAAATCACCGCGAACAGTATCCCAAAAGGGTAGAGTTCTAGTTGTTTTAGATAAAAGACTACCGCCATCCTGAACTTGCAACTAAGTTGTGGGTTAAGAACAAAGCAGTCATTGTAAATTTTTCAGTTGAAGAGGCAAATAAAGGCGTGGGTCAGTATCAACCTGCTCTGCTAAAACTCTATAATCCAGAAGCGATCGCTCGCTATTATAGTTACCGTCCTTGGCTAGCGTGGGGGCGACTCCTGAGAATCATCTCCTCTTTCGCAGGATTTATACTCAGTCTTAAATGGGACGAATGGCAAGATAAAGTTGAGCAGAACAAGGGTAAACGAGCTATCCAGTTGCGAGAACTGCTCACCCGCCTCGGCCCGACTTTTATTAAAGTTGGTCAAGCCCTCTCTACCAGACCTGACCTGATACGCAAAGATTTTTTAGAAGAACTGATCAAGTTACAAGACCAGTTACCACCTTTCGATAATGCGATCGCTTACCAAATTATCGAAGCTGAACTAGACCGTCCAATTCACGAATGTTTTAGCGAACTGTCACCTAGTCCAGTAGCAGCAGCTAGCTTGGGTCAAGTATATCGTGGTCGTCTAATTAGTGGCGAAGAAGTCGCAGTGAAGGTGCAACGCCCCAACTTACGCCCGACTCTCACCCGTGACCTCTATTTATTGCGCTGGGGGGCGAGTTGGGTAGCTCCTTGGTTACCTCTTAATCTCGGTCACGACCTAACTTTAATCGTGGACGAGTTTGGCACGAAGCTATTTGAAGAAATCGACTATATAAATGAAGGTCGCAACGCCGAAAAATTTGCTAGCAACTTCCGCAACGACCCGCAAGTAAAAGTTCCAGGCATTTACTGGCGTTACACTAATACCCACGTTTTAACGCTGGAATGGATTGACGGCTTCAAGTTGACAGATACTAAACGCATCCGCGAAGCAGGTTTAGATCCAGAAGCGATTATCCAAATTGGCGTTACATCGGGTTTGCAACAGCTTTTAGAATACGGCTTCTTTCATGCTGATCCTCATCCCGGCAATTTGTTTGCTGTACCCGATGGCCGGATGGCTTATATTGACTTCGGCATGATGGATCAGTTGGAGGAAACCACCAAAGAAACACTGGTGGATGCACTAGTGCATTTGGTGAATAAAGACTACACCGACTTAGCCGAAGATTTTGTAAAATTAGGATTTCTGACTCCAGACACGAATATTTGCCCGATAGTGCCAGCATTAGAAGCGGTGCTAGGAAACGCTATTGGCAAAAATGTCAAAGATTTTAACTTCAAAACTATTACCGATGAATTCTCGGAACTGATGTACGAGTATCCTTTCCGAGTTCCGGCAAAGTTTGCTTTGATTATTCGTTCCTTGGTGACTCAAGAAGGTATTGCCCTGAGCCTCAACCCGAATTTCAAAATTGTTGAAGTGGGTTATCCCTATATAGCACGGCGGTTGCTGACAGGGGAATCGCCCGAATTACGGCGACGATTATTGAATGTGTTATTCAAAGATGGTAAATTTCAGTGGCAACGGTTAGAGAATTTGATTGCGATCGCTCGGAGTGATAACAACTTTGATGTATTGCCCACAGCCCAGATGGGATTCCAATATTTAATTTCGGAAGAAGGCAAGTTTCTGCGACGGCAGCTGGTGCTTGCTCTCACCGAAGATGACCGCCTCCACACCGAAGATGTCCAACGCCTGTGGAACCTGGTTAAAGATGACATAAAACCGGATCGTTTATTAAATGTAGCGATCGGCATTTTAACCGACTTATCCAGACAAGGCGCATCTGCTATTCTCCCAAACGCTACATTCCTTGAGCCTTTTGCTGGGAACCAGCCAACAAACAAAAAGTAAAAATTTTTAATATAAATCAGGAGTTTTCATGTACTATTTCCCTCTGCAACCGCCTTATTTTCTGTTACTTGTTGGTTTTTTAACAGCATTAACATCTGGTTTAGCATTATCTGGCACGTTGAAAGTAATTATGCAGCAATGGCCAAGCGATGCCTACGGCAACCCCTCCGGTGTACGCACAGAAAATACTAAACCGCGTTCTTCACTAAAACAATTATTTGTGCCATTTATCGGCATAACTGTCGGTACTTGTCTATTCCTGTCTTCAGGTTTAGCAATATTTGGCTTTCCCAACTCCTTAGCTTTAGGAGTCGGTTTGCCAATTAGTCTGTTTACTTGTTTGCTAGTTTGGTTGCAGTTGGGAAGTATGATGACCTTTATAGAACGCGAAGGTATGCAATCTTTAGATTTAGATTCTATGCCCTAATTTAAAACAATATGATTACAGTACTTTTCAAGTAATTGCGCTACTTTGCGTCTCAGTCATGATCTAAATGCCTGAAAATAGCTGTAAGTTCTTATTAACTGAACTGTATTCAGATATAGAACACTTCACTAATATACAAATCAACCTAAATGTTCACCCGCAATGGTGAGCATTTATATTTTGGGTATGATAATTTGTCAAGGCTTTCTTAAGATGCAATTAATCGCGTTTTTACATCTGTTAGGGATTGTATGGGATTTAGTAATCAGATAAAATAAGTACTATTACAGTAGCCAGCATCCACATTATTATATATGTAAATATAGTATTTAATTGAAATCGGAATAGGCTGTAAATTCTTCTGTCTCTAGACTATTTTTGATATTATTTGTCAGTCAAATTTTATTTAAGAATAAAATATCATGAAACAGGAAAAACTAGACGCTTGTTTTTGTACTTTAGCTTTGGGTGAAAGATATCGCTCTCATGCTTTACTATTAGCTCAAGATATTAAAAAACATTCGCCGGAAATATACTTAATTGTACTAACAGATAAACCGCAAGAATTTAAAAAATACTCTAATGTTTTAGCATTTAAACATGAACAACAGAGTATTGGTTGTTATCACGATAAAAGGTTTGTAATTGCCAAAGCAATATCATTGTTTAATACTTGTATATTTGTCGATGCAGATATCAGAATATTAGAGAAGTTACAACCAGACATGAAATGGCTTCCTGGCATAACAGCAAGAAGCTGTACCAGTATTGTCAAACATAATCACGCATATATTAATTCCGTAAATGATGCTTACAAGGCGAATAGAGCTAGAGATTTGACCATTCTCAGCAAGCTAGCACAAAAGCTAGACCTGGATTTAGAAGATACTAATATCCAATTTGTAATGGAAATGTTATTTGTAGTGACAAGGCAAGATGGACGGGAAATAGAATTTATTAAGCACTGGGAAAATATTGCACTTTACTGTGAGTTAAATGGTTTTTATAATGCTGAGGGTTATGCAATAGGATTAGCTGCTGCTAAGGCTGGATTACCAGTTCGATGGGATGCTATGGATGGTATTGTCTATTTCAAAGATTGGGTAGAACACCAGAAAATCAAAAAGGGGCAAGCAAATCCAGATACAACGCTGATATATTTTCAACAGCATAAAGCCATTGAGTACCGCCAAAATTCAATTTTTCAAAAGCTGGCACGTAAACTAAATAAATTTATTGGCTATTACTATCGGTCGTTGTGTTTAAGACTTGCGACATTGAGTAACTTCAATTTCTATTACCGATAGGATTTTGTAAAAACCATCTGTTCGAGCTTACTAAAAACTTTAATATGGCAAACTTCATAGAAACTTCAAAGAATATAACCCGAAAAAAGAGAAAGGTTTTAAATAGCAAACTTATGTATTTGCGTATCAAAAGCTTCAGTTTGTTATTTAGTGCCTATTAATTCTATCCTTTAAGTTACGATACTTTAGCTTAATGTTATTGACTCTTTGCTGAATAAAACTACTAGTAGAGTTTTGCAGAAGCATTAGCTGGCTTGGGCGCGTAAATCTTTGAGGACGTTGTTCAGGTGATTTTAAATAGCGATAATATAAGAAAACATCGCGGTAAGGAATATCAACATATTCACCTCCACAAAGCCTTGTAAAATCAGAAGAAGATATACTCATATAGTGTAAATATGTTAATTTACGCCCTTGGTCGTAAAGGATATTATCTACAACATCAAATTTAGAAGCCCAATGACAACCCGTTGCTGTACCGTGATAAGCGTAATTATAGTAAGAAATTCCGCTACGTAAAACTAAATAGTTGAGAACTGTTTGATCAGAATCTGCCCATGCCAGTGCATCAGCTTCACCTGCTTCTAATTTTTCTCGCAGATTGGCTAAATTAGGATCGTTAAACACATTCTTTTTAGAAGCAAACCAGCCAGAACAAAAAACGTGATTGCTGATATCTTCTATAGAAAAGATATTTCTTAACTTATCTTCTGGCCAGTTGAAAATATAATCCAAATCGGATTTATATTGAAAGTCATTCGTAATCCAATCATATTCATCCAACTTTTGATAAACATCATCGAGTGATTTCATCAACAGCGTATCTCCATCAAAGAAGATAAACCTGTCAAATGGACCATCTAGACAGCAAAGTTTTCGATGCCTTTCTATGCGATAGTTTTCTGGTAAGCCATATTCTTTCCACAGTTTTAACGCTCTTGGATGAGCTTTCCAGACACGAGTGCCGAAATCCTCCCAGCGAGCTATGGAAGCATAATCCTCAAATAAGGTGACATTATCTCTAACTGCAATCTCTGCCTTTACCTTGTCTAACTGCTCATTATATGGAATTACACAAACAGGAATTTGTCTACCAGCATTAGCTTCTATGCTGTTGAGTAACGCAACTAGCTGGTCATAGACAACATCATTCGCTAGGGTGTAAATGCCATCAATCATTGGGATACTCCTAATATTAAGTGCGGGCAGCAACAAAGGGAAATAAACGGCGAGTCAATTTGGACATGAAGGCAAATTTACCCTCATGGAGGTAGCGATAGTGTTCCCACAATTGCCAATAAGGACTACCAGTTTTCATTCGTGTACCAGCCCAATGGAGATATTTTAGTCTTTGTCCTCGGTCATAGAGGGCATAATCTTGCTGTTGGAAATTTTGGGAACCTGCCCAACTACCAGGGCCTCCCCCAGGAATTTTGACGAGATTCCCACGTTTGGCAATTAGTTTGAGAACAAGATAATTTAAAATTGGTTGGTCTGTAACTCCTTCAGAAAAATCGAAATATTCTCGATGCGCCGCGCACTCTTGCAAAACTTCATCCATTTGTTGTTCGGTAATAACTCCTTTTCTCGAAGCCCAAAAACCGCTATTGAAAACGTCTTGAAGTTGGGCATCAGAAAAAATTTGCTGCTCTTTTACAAATGGGGAAAAGATATTTCGCAGCTTGTCATTGGCATGATGGTAATCACAACAGAAGAAATCGACTTCTGAAAGTTTGTCTAAATTGTCAACGATTTTTTCAAAAACGACAATATCAGTATCAATATAAATAAACTCATCTAAAGGGCCAAACCAGGCCACCAGTTTACGCATTTTATTAGGTAAAGCGAGAAAATCTCTATCAAAAATTTCTCCGATGCGCTTGGTAAATTTATCAATAAATTCTAAATCTGGGAAAACTTGGACGTTGTGTAAAGTAGCAAGCTGCTCTGCTACCTTCTGATAATTTTCATTAAATGGTATGAGATAAATGGTTACATTTGGGTCATAGTAACGAATGCTATTGAGTAAGGCGATCGCATTATCGATAACGCGGTCATTAGCAACAATATAAATTCCCCTGCTCATAAATTATCCTTGGTTAATTAACTTAAACTTTCGCAAAGCTCTTGTAAGTAAATTTCGTGTGGGAGCCTCATTATAATTCTTAGGAGGATTTTTAAAGACTGGGCGCTTTTCTGGCTCGTGTAAATAGCGATAGTAGAGAAATAAATCTCGATAAGGAAACTCAATATTTTCTCCAGCACAAACGGCTTGATTAATATTAGGAGGAATACCAATATAATGAAGGTAAGTTAGCCTATTGCCTCTGTCATAAAGAAGATGTTCTCGTTCCTCAAAGTGCTTAGATGTGGCAGAACATCCAGTTGTTTGATTATCTGGTAGGTGTTGAGCAAAGTTATAAATAGTAAGATTAGACCTCATTACCATATAGTTGATCAGTGGTTGTTCACCAGCACCTTCATACAAAATTTCTGCTTCACCGTTTTGTAAATACGATATCAGTAAATCTCTTTGTTCTGAGTTAAATATGCCTCGTTTTGAGCCATAGAAGCCTGAGCAAAATATTTCGGAATCAATGCGCTTTTGCTTGAAAATTCCTAGTAATTTGGGAGAATTAATATTATATATTTTACTAACGTCTTTAAATTGAAAATCGTAGACAACAAAATCATAACTATCGAGCTTTTTAAACACCTCTGCAAGTGAGTTCATCACTAAGGTGTCTGCATCTAAATAGATGAAGTTATCGAATGGCCCATCAAAGGCGCAAAAACGACGGTGAGCGCCATAAAGGCGAGATTTACTACGATTCAATCGTTCTGGTGCTGCTGAGAGCATAAATTGATCCCAGCGATTGATTGATTCTTGATTATCGTAAAGAAATACATTAGGACGTTTAGCTATTTCATCAGCAATTCGCTGTGTTTGATCATCAAAAGGATAAATACAAACGGGAGTTTCCGTCCCCAAGATAGCATCGATACTGTTGAGCAAAGCCACCAGCTGATCGAAAACATAATCATTGCCAAGGGTACAAATACCATTCATAATTTATGAGTGTTGATCAACAAAGTTTGACAACCAGTTAAGCAAGTTTAATTTGTGTAAAATGATTTGACGTGCTTCTGCGATCGCCTCTTTGGCAGCATACCAAGCATCAGGTGTAGCTGTCACTTCTTGGATGTATGCAATGCCTTTTTCATCTAAACTCGGCAACCGCAAAAAACTACCCGGTGGCAATAATTTATCAGCAGCCGGGCCACCATAGTAAATTGGTAGACACCAAGCAAGCAAACTATCCCAAAGTTTCTCGCTTACATACCAATTATTATTAGCATAATTTTCAATTGCCAGATTGTAGTAGTATGGTGCCATTCCATGCCATTTGTGGCCAAGTTCTCCTTTTGTTGGCGACCATGCAGGTAAGTCCCGCCCATACAAATCGAACTTAGTATTGCTAGCTTGCAATGATTTCAAAAAGTCTAAACGCTGGCGATGGTTAGCTGTCCGGCTAATTCCCGAAGTAATCCAACTGCACGGGGCAATTTTTTCTGGCACTGGCATCTCATTTAAATCTTCAAATGATTTGGCATGATACCAAATAGCCGGCATATAATCGGGATTGGGTGCAAAGTCATCGGGCCCGGAAACATGACCACAATACTTTTGAGCTTCCTGATAATTCCGTTTATTTATTTCTACAATCTCATCTAGGGGCGGTTCGCGGAGAAAATAAATAATTCGCTCTTTCGGCACACCGCATAATAGAGATTCTATATTTATTTCTGGTTTTCTTTGCCGTTTACGAACAATATCTAACCAAGATGGTTGTGGAGATGGTTGGGGAAAATCAAACTGATATAGCAACATAAAGTCTGGTTTTTGGGCTATTTTCAGCATTTGAATATTGTTCCAAACACCAAAGTGGTGCGGAGTTTGTTGCCATAACCAATCTCTGGTTTTAGCAAGACCTGAATAGCTACTAATCATGCCAACAGTTTTGATAGTCATAAATCGTATTTATTTGTAGTTAGTTTTAAGTTAGTTGTTATACCGTTACACCAGAATAGGTGGACGTTGAGCTTCTTCTATGTAGCTTAATATTTTGGTAATTCTATTCTCCCAAGAAAATTGCTGGGCAAAATCTATACTAGCTGCATAACCATCTATTTTACGAGGATAGGTTTCTAAAGTATGTAAAATAGATTGGGCAAGTTTATGCGGATCATCTGGTGTACACCAACTAGCAATTAAAGGTGATGCCTTGAATTCCATTAAAGGTGGAATCTCAGTTGCCACTATAGGAGTACCAGCAGCCATGTACTGAAAAAACTTAACTGGATTCGTGAAATCTGCTGATTTTCCAGCGCAGTGAGGATGAACCAAAATATCAGCTGCTTGAAACAAGCTGACTAATCGTTCTCGTGGAAGTATCCAGCCTAAAAACTCAACGTTTTCTACATTTTTATCTCTAGCTAGTTGTTGATATGCTTGTACTTGTGCTTCTGTACCTCCTGTCATGACAAACTGAATTTCTGGCAATTCTTTAGCAGAATCGATTAACAGATCAACTCCTTTGAAAGGATACAAAGCCCCTGAATAGACAACTAAATGCTTACGCCCATTTATAAGCAATTCTTGACGCCATATTTCTGCTTCTTGGGGTTGTCTGATTGAAAATGATTGATTGAATCCGTTATGTAGCCAAATGACCTTTTCCGGTGGCATTCCATATTCTATTAGGCTTTGCCGGATGGGTTCAGACTGAGTTATGGCTATTTTAAAATAGGAGCTGTGGACAATTTCTGGCTCATATTTTTGGTCTTGAAAGTAGTGACGTTCATAAATAGTAGGAATTTTATTTTTGACTGCGGCTTTGACAAAGTTCCAATCCCGTGTGTGGACAACTTTAGAATTAGGACGGATATGAACCGGTAAAAAATACTTGGTTACTACTGTACTAGAATTAGTAAATTTACCACCTATTTGATCAATAGGCCAAGGCATTGGCAATGCAGCAATTTTGAGCTTTTCTTGAACATCATAAAATTCTATAAATTCCTTATCAGGCTTTTTGGGTTTTTCAAGATAAATTAACGATAGTAGATTAGCAGAAGATTTTTTCTTATCTGGATACATTAAAACTGAGGAATAGCCTAAGTTAGCCGCTGCGTTAGCACAAAGGACATCATGAATTTCGTGTGCTGTGTCTGGTTGTAGTGATAGCTCTCTGGTGTAAAAAATGTATTGATTTTTTTTTGAAAAGTTTATCATTGTTTTGGATAATAGGTTTTCAATTGTTAATTACATTAACTAAAGTTAAACTCTATCCTCAAAAATCTTTAATTTCTCTAGTAGGTAAATAGCAGAGTTATAAGATTCTAAAATTAATGGATTTTGTTTTTGGGGTTCGGATTTTAATTTATCGGCTAGCGATCGCAGAGAGCTAAGAATAGGATAAATACGTGTGCGAAACTCATCTGAGATATGAGTAAAGTTTTGATACTGATCATTTGCATTTTGATCCGTGTCTGACGATAACTCCCAGTTAATTTTCAGGTTAACCACATCGTCTAATACATCAATGGCGTTGAGAACCCTTAAGGCTGAATTGTATGATTCGTCAATTAATTCATGCCGCTCTTGGGAATTGTCTACCAGATCATCGACTAATAACCCAAGGAAACCAATCATTGAGTTAAGCCTTGTCCGCAGTTCGTGAGAAATTCGGTTAAAGCTGGGATTCGTTTTGGTGGAAATTTCAGCCTGATCAGCAAATTGCATTGAGTAGAGGCGTGAGTAGTAACCACCTTTTTGTAAAAGTTCTTCATGAGTGCCGATTTCTACTACAGTCCCTTGGTCTAAAACGGCGATTTGATGGGCTTTTTGGACTGTGGAAAGGCGGTGAGCGATTACTAGGGTTGTGCGATCGCGACTTAGCTCATCGAGTGCAGCTTGCACTAAGCGTTCAGAAACTGTATCTAAAGCACTGGTAGCTTCATCTAAAATTAGAATTTCGGGATTTTGTAGTAGTGCGCGAGCGATCGCTAATCTTTGCCTTTGTCCACCCGATAACATCACACCGCGATCGCCAATCTGCGTATCAAATTCTTGAGGTAATTTGCTAATAAACTCATAGGCGTTTGCTCGCTTTGCAGCTATGAGAATTTCATCATCACTAGCCTCTGGTCGTCCATAAGCAATATTGTTCCGCACCGAATCATTAAATAGAAACGTATCTTGGCTGACAATCCCCATCGCCTTCCGCACCGATTTCAAATCAAAATCTCGCAAATCTATTCCGTCTAGGGTAATACAGCCAGATGTGAGGTCATAAAATCTCGGTAAGAGGTCTGCCATTGTTGATTTACCAGCACCAGAACTACCCACCAAAGCCAGAGTAGTACCGCGTGGTAAATATAAATTGACATCCCGAAGTACTATGTTTTGATGATTAGGGTACGAAAAACAGAGATCCTTAAAATGCACTCCCTCTTTTAATTTCTCATAAGGAATTTTACCGTTTCCCATGAACGGTTTATTATCATGACGTAAAAAATCAGCGACAATATCAACGCTAGAAGCAGTATTAGCAAAACTACTCCGAAGACTATTTAACTGAGAAATAAACGGTAGTAATCGCAATAGCAACAATAAATATGTAATCAAAACGGCTGATACTAAACTAAGCTGTTCAGCAAATAAAGTGCGACCCAAAAAGACAATCACTATTAAAGCTATAATGCCCGTAACCTCGCTAATTGGGGCAATCGCCTCAGAATTAACTTGAGATTGAAAATCTGCTTTCTCTCGATCACGAATTAGCTTTTTAATCCGTTTATATTCTCTGTCTTCATTTCCAGTTGCCTTTACTAAACGAATTCCATTTAGCATTTCTAACACAGAAATCGAATAAGCTTTGGACAGTTCCGAAAGCTGGGCGCCAAAATCCCTTGAGCGGTAAATCGCGTACTGATTGATTAACGTCACCAAACTTAGCAACACTGTAGTGGCAATGGTCAACTGCCAGGAAATTGACAGCAACAAACCCACAAAAACTAAAATCGTAATTGCCAGTATGATTAACCTTATAACGCTGCCTATGGCACTAGCAGCACGACTAATTTCTCCTCCAAGACTGTTGATGAGATCACCAACTTTCATTTTGCTGTAATAATCTATGTCAATATCTAGTAATAGCTTCAAGCCTGCTTCTCGCATATCTGATGTCAACGTCCGTGTTAATGAACTCGACACCAAAGTCCCGATATAGCTAGCTAAATTTTTTAAAATAATTACAAATACAATTGAGCCAGCCATCACCGTTAGGCGGTAACTTTGAGGAATCTGCTCAAAGGGAGAGATAATGGATTTAATAATTGGCGGAGCGCCTGTTAAATCCACAGGTTGACCCACTATTTGAAGAATTACTGGCACAATTAGTGTCGTACCCACGCCGTTAAATAAAGCGCCAGAAAATCCAAACAAGATCGTCAAAAAGATCCTAAATGGATAAGGTTTAGCAAATTTTACTAATAATTTCCTGTTAGACATTGGGGGTTTATATTATAAATTTATAGGTTTATAGCGGCTATAAAAATTACTATACATAAAGCTTCTCAGATTAGAGCTATTATTGTATATAGATATACTAAGCTTGTTACGATATTTTCAATGAAGTTAAATCTAGTACAGTACGGCGTAAATAAGCAGACTATTAAAAATGCCTAAAAAGCTTATTCCGTAATACTTTTGACTTTTGACTTCCGCCTTGTGATACTAAATTAATCATAGATTTATAATCATGCACCATCCTCACAAGCGGGAAATTAACTCAGATAAGGTAGCTCCCATCGCTTCTAAGCTGTACTTTTCTAAACATCTTTCTCTAGCCTTTCTACCTTGCTCCTTTGCTTGTTCTATATCGGCAAATATCAGTTGAATCTGTGCAGCAATTTGTTGGGGACAATTAGGATCAACTAAATAACCAGTTTCTGCTAAAATATCGGGAATATCTCCTACTCGTGTGGATAAAACAGGTTTAGCCATTGCCATCCCATCTGTTAGCTTTAAAGGGAATTGGGCACGAGCAATTATGCTATCTCTCTGAGGAACAACTACAACGTGAGCAGCTGCCACAACCTCAGGCATAACCTCAACAGGACACTTTGGTAACTTAATAATCCAACGTCCCCATTTTTGAATCAGCTGCTGATCATAATCATCGTAAGGACTGCCTCCTACAATTACTAATTTCAAATCTTGCTGATTCAACTCATCTAAAGCTATTAAAACATCCTCAACTCCCTTGTGAGGTCTTGGCGCACCAGGAAACATGAGGACTCGATACTTTGCCAAACCATAACGCTCTCTGCTGACCTCTGGGTTATATTTATCAGGATCAAACATGGCAGTATCTTTGCCATTGGGCAAATAAACACCCCCAAAGCGGTTTTGAAGAAACTCAGTATCTATCGTAATGCCATTGGCACGAGATACTAAACTTTCCATCCACTGGAGATAAAGTGGATGATCGGGAAATCTTAATGCACCATTTTTCTTCAAAATGTCCCTAGCAAATTGCTTAAGATTAGGGCGATACTTCCATTCAAAACCTCCATGCCAGCTAAGTTCCCAGTCATCCATATCTAAAAGTAAAGGACGACGACTAGCTAATTTATGCAGTAAAGGCACACCAAAACTTGTCGGTTTAGGTTTGACTGCATAAATAATGTCTCCATCTAGCTTTTGCCAAAGTTTTTTAGCTGAAGTAAAAAACTCAGGATAGTTTTTACCATCAATAGCAACTACTGGTATTCCTTTAGGAGGAATAGCATATAACTCTTGACCAAATAAAAATCCTACAATCTCAACTTGATAGTCGATTTTTTTTAGAACTTGAGCTAGTAAAAAAGCTCGAACTGAGCCTCCTCCAGACAAGTCACTTACAACTAACGAAACTTTTCCTTTCATATATTAGTTGCTTTCGTCACTGTTACCATAACTACTTTTTGGGTTTTTGAACAAGTTGATGAACTGTGAAAAAATAGATAGAAATTTTTGACTGCGTGGACCTCGGTAGTTTTCATAAAGTATAAAACTGGGAGTAATTAGCCTAGTTTGATAAATTAGCTTCACTAAATACCTATGATTAATCTTAATTTTTTTATTTAACAAGTACAAAGGAGGGGAAAATATTTTAATTAGCCGAGCAAAATTATCTTGCTCTTTTTCTCTAATTGCTTCTTTAAGCAGAAAATTTATGCCTACTTGGCATAAAAGGATTAAATCATGATGCTTACTGCACACTGTTTCGTAGAACAATATGTAATAAGCTTTCATATAAGGCCAGTTATTAGTTCTATTAGACTGATGCTTTGTATAATATGCTCCTATCATAGGTGTATAGACAAAATTAACATTGGCAATTAAAAGGTCTATTGTAAAATCTCTATCTTGCAAAGCTTTTAAACGCTCATCAAATTTTTTTTTGTTTTGGACATTTCTATCCATCAATAAACATTGCTGAAGCAAGGGAAATGGAGAATCAGCTAAAAAATCAGGGATGAGTAATCGTTCAATCAATTGCTCTCTTGATAAAGAACCGACTATATTTTCCTGTCTGTTAATAATTTGTTGTTCTCTGTCTATAAATACCCGTTCATAATCTGTATATAAAACAATATTTTCTTGAACATCTAAGGTACTTAAATAATCTAATTGAAATTTAATTTTATCTTTGTGAATCCAATCATCTCCATCTAGAAACTGAATCCACTTACCTTGCGCCTGTTTAAAGCCAAAATTACGACTTGATGATACTCCGCCATTTTCCTTATAGAAGTAACTAACTCTTGAATCTAGACTGATCAATTGTTGAGCTACTTCTTGTGTAATATCAGTAGAGCCATCATCTACCATAATACATTCAAGGTCAGTAAATGTTTGCGACAGTACGCTTTTAACTGAGCGTTCTAGATAGCTAGCTTGATTAAAACAGGTAACAACGATTGAAACAAGTGGAGTCATTGATTAAACACTCTTCTTGTTGAAAAGGTATAGTTCAAAATTCACGTTGGAGAAAATTAATTAGTGGAAAATAAATTAAGCTGGTATTTTGATTGAAATGTTGGCACGCTGCAAATAATATTTGAGGAGTGCTGTATAGATGCGGTCTATTGATGGCAATGCATACTTTTTATCAGGATCACCATCATGTGAACCCCAGATTACTGGGAAAGGATTTGGTTCCCACACAATGAGCTTTCCCTGTTCGTCATAGCTGTAATCAAAAGCCATAAAATCAAAACCTAATGCTTTGCGTGCTTGCTGCAAAAGTTCGTGATTGGGGTCTTCTCCACTGAAATAAGCAATCTCCTCTGCTATGATTGATTCATTAATTACGCGATTATCGTTGTCGCGTACTTCCCAAGATTTGGAAACCATTAAAGGACCAGGGATACCTTCATCTCCCATAGCGAAGTAGCGATACTTACGATACAGACCATCTTCTTTCTTAACATCCAGAAATTCTACTGCAATAGGGGCAATAAACTTTTCAAAAGGGATGTTTGCCAAATCATCAAGATTTTGGACAAAAAAGATTTGGCAGCCATGTACCCAGTCTTCGCGGATAAAGAAAGGAGTTGACAATCCTCCTTGTGTCTTTTTGAAATCTTCTGGATTGGTAATCGGCACTGTCTTAGCGGTACGAATGCCCTTTATGCTACCAATCCGTTGTGCTGCCAGTGATTTAATTGAATTTGAGAGGTTATCAATGGGATTGACAATGGGAATATTACGTTTTTTACATTCTGCTTCTATTGGCTGGGCATATTGATATATATGCGGAAATCTTTCTTTGAGGGGATCTTGTAGCCAAGGTAGAAATAGTGCATAACGATCCCAGTCATTTATCTCACAAGGGAGATAATGGAGTTCAAACAGATGTGCTGCTTCAGGTACATTTTGACTTATCCAATAAAGGAAGTAGTCATTGTATGTAGACTGGTGATCTTTCTGTCGCACAACAAGTATGCGCTTTGGATATCGGACGTTGTTTATGGCGTCCCGAATTGCTGAAATTACCTGTTGTTGAAATTCTTTGTACATAAAGGGTTTGTAACGTTAATATAGTTTTGGATGGAATTTTGATAAAATGTGAACTATTGGTGCTAAAAATCTTAGTTGCTTTTTGTTGACAAAAATTTGCCACTGTTATTATTCATAGACTAAGGTTTTATAGACTAGAGAATGGTTTTAATATAAGCTATCTCTTCCTTTTGAGCTTTTTTAGGGCAAGGATGAATCAGCCTTTAATATGTCATAAATTATAGAAAAGTGCATATTTTTAGTTAATTTTAGATATTAAGCTTCAATAAAGTTAACGCCATATTTGTTAGTTCGTCTAGCGAAATTTTACATAAGTATAATGTTTTTTATACTAAATATCTACTCATAAGGGAGGAAAAGGTAATGCAGGTAATCCGTCTTGAGGCACTCTCAGACAACTATATATTTTTACTGTACGATCGCAGACAAAATATCGCTGCTGTTGTAGATCCAGCAGAGTCTCAACCAGTATTAAAAAAGCTGGCAGAATTAAAAGCTGAGTTAGTAGCAATTTTTAACACGCACCACCATAACGATCATGTGGGTGGTAATAAGCAATTAATAGAACAATTTCCCCAACTGATAGTTTATGGAGGAGCTGAGGATCGTGGTAGGATTCCCGGACAGCAGGTGTTTTTGCAACAAGGCGATCGCGTTGAGTTTGCAGACCGCATAGCTGAAGTTGTCTTCGTTCCCGGACATACCCGCGCTCACATAGTTTACTATTTCCCTCCCGAAAAAGCTGGTGAAACAGGCGATTTATTTTGCGGTGATACCTTATTTTCTGGCGGTTGCGGTCGCTTGTTTGAAGGAACACCGGCACAAATGCTGGACTCTTTGAACAAATTGCGCTCTCTACCCGATGATACACGCGTCTGGTGCGCCCACGAATACACCTTAAAAAATCTACAATTTGCCCTAACTGTGGATAGGGACAATACCGAGTTACATAAACGCTTCAATGAAGTAAAAGCTTACCGTAGTCGAGGAGAAGCTACCATCCCCTCACTGCTGGGTATCGAGAAGCACACCAACCCCTTTTTACGTTGGGATCAGCCATCATTACAATTAACTGTTAAGAGTAGCGATGCAGTCCAAACCTTTGCGCGGATACGGGAAATGAGAAATAATTTTTAGGAATTGGGCATTGAGCATTGGAGAAAGGTTCATCTTTTCCACTCCTCAGATTTTTCTCTCACTAATAGTTGCGATCGCACCCTTTCTTTCGCTACGATCTGTAAGCTTTAGGGTGTAGGCAAAGAAGCTTGGAATACAGCAGTGACATTGTGAGCTATCTTACCCGAACCCGAATTAATCAGATTTTACAGGAAAAACGATGGCGAAACGCGTACAGTTAGTTTTAAATCAGGATATCAGCAAGCTGGGAAAATCTGGCGACTTAGTGGAAGTAGCTCCTGGCTACGCTCGTAATTATCTGATTCCCCAGAAATTGGCAACCAATGCCACTCCTGGTATTCTCAAGCAAGTAGAACGCCGTCGTGAGCAAGAGCGTCAACGGCAGTTAGAACTTAGACAACAAGCTCTTGAGCAAAAAGAAGCTTTAGAAAAAGTTGGCAGCTTGACAATTGCCAAGCCAGTTGGTGAAAACGAAGCAATTTTCGGTACTATCACTGCTCAAGATGTTGTAGATGCAATTAAAGCAGCTACCAATCAAGAAGTGGATCGGCGTGGCATTACCATCCCCGATATTAACCACCTTGGTACTTATCAAGCCGAAATCAAGCTGTATTCTGATGTAGTGGCACAAGTCGGTATTCAAGTCGTCGCTAGTTAACTCAGGAGGGGAGGCGGGGACGCAAAGATGAGGGAGCAGGGGCAATAATGCCTAACTTTGCCAATTTTAGATTTGGAATTTTGAATTTTGGATTGAAGAAAAAATCTAAAATCTAAAATCTAAAATCTAAAATTGAATGACTCCCATACTCCTAACTAGCTTTCATCTCAAAACTAAAATCGTTTATGGCTGAAGAACTTAGTTTTAAAGGCGATGGTAGCGATCGCCTCCCGCCGCAAAATATTGAGGCGGAAGAAGCGATTTTGGGTGGTATTTTATTAGATCCAGAAGCGATTAGTCGAGTTAGCGATCGCCTCCTTCCAGAAGCTTTTTACATTAGCGCTCACAAAGATATTTATCAAGCAGCTGTGAGGCTCCACACGCAAGGTAAGCCTACAGATTTGCTCTCAGTCACAAGTTGGCTGACTGACCATGATATGCTTGCCCGCATAGGCGGCAGAAATAAATTAGCAACTCTGGTAGACCGCACAGTGTCAGCCGTGAACATCGACGCCTTAGCAGGGTTGGTGATGGAAAAATATCTGCGGCGACAGTTGATTAAAGCTGGCAATGAAATTGTACATCTTGGTTACGAGACAGAAACCGAGTTACCAACTGTTCTAGATCAGGCAGAACAGAAAGTATTCGGCGTAACTCAAGAACGTCCCCAATCGGGTTTAGTTCACATTTCTGATACTTTAATTAATAATTTTCAAGATATTGAAGATCGAAATCAAGGCATCGCCTTACCAGGTATTCCCTGCGGATTTTACGATTTAGATGCTATGACTAGCGGCTTTCAGCGTTCTGATTTGATTATTGTTGCGGGCCGCCCATCAATGGGAAAAACAGCATTTTGCTTAAACCTTGCTCATAACATTGCTGCTTCTTATAAATTGCCAGTTGCTTTCTTCAGCTTGGAAATGTCCAAAGAGCAATTGACGCAACGTCTATTAGCTAGCGAAGCGCAAATTGAAAGTAGTTATCTGCGAACTGGCCGCTTGAGTCAAACACAGTGGGAACCTTTAAGTCGTGCTATTGGTATCCTTTCTGAGATGCCAATTTATATTGATGACACGCCGAATATTACAGTTACACAAATGCGTAGTCAGTCAAGAAGACTGCAAGCTGAAGTTGGAACTGAATTAGGATTAATTGTAATAGATTACTTGCAATTGATGGAAGGAGCAGGTGATAATCGCGTACAAGAATTGTCAAAAATTACGCGTCAACTCAAAGGTTTAGCACGGGAATTATCTGTACCAGTTATTGCTCTATCTCAGTTGAGTCGAGGAGTAGAAGCACGCACTAATAAGCGCCCGATGTTATCAGATTTGAGAGAAAGTGGTTCGATTGAACAGGATGCCGATTTAGTAATAATGTTATATCGAGATGAATATTACTCTCCAGATACTCCCGATCGCGGCATTGCAGAAGTAATTATAGCTAAACACCGCAACGGGCCTACTGGTACTGCGAAACTTTTATTTAATCCACAGTTTACAAAGTTTCAAAATTTAAAAATTTAGCTTTTAAATTGGGGACTAGGGATTGGGAAAAATTAATGCCCAATTCCCCATGTCCTAGTTTCTACTTAACTCCGAGCAATTCCACATCAAACAACAGAGTTGCGTTGGGTGGAATCACACCACCAGCACCACGAGCGCCATAACCTAACTCTGAGGGGATGATTAACTGACGACGACCGCCTACTTTCATGGTGCTAAGTCCTTCGTCCCAACCTTTGATTACTTGTCCAACACCAATTTTAAAGCTGAAGGGTTGGCCGCGATCGCGTGAACTATCAAACTTAGTACCATTTTCTAGAGTGCCGACATAGTGAACTTCAACTGTTTGTCCAGTTTGAGGAGTCGCCCCAGTCCCCTCTTTTAACTCGACATACTTTAATCCAGAGGGGGTAGTTACAGCATTAGCATCAGACATAGTATTACTCGCAATTAGAGTATTATTTTCAGTTAAAGTTGTGGGCGCTGGCGACGTTTGGGTTAACTCGGCAGCAATGGCAGTATTCTGTTTACTGCCTACTTGCCCCACAACCAAAAGCACAACGCACGCCAGCATGAACGCCACGCTGAGGAAAATTGCTTTCAAAATCAGTTCTCCTTACTTAAGTATCCTGGCAAAAACATTACCAATAGGACACAATTAGTTTAAATCAGAAAGGACATCCTAACGCCAAAGCTTATTTTCTAAATCGCGCAATTGACGCTCTAAACGATCAATTCTACCGCGCAGTTCGTCCACTTCCGACTGGCGAGCTACCCCCAAATCTTGCATCATATTTCGCATTTGCCGTTGCATTTGGACATCGAAGTTTCCCTGCTCCGACTTTAACTGCTGGGCAATATCATCTATAACTGCCTTGGCTTGCTCAGGATTGAGCTTACCGTCTTTAACTAAATCATCGCTGACTTGGCGCAGTTTTTCTGCTACTAGAGACGTTGTGCCAAGACCTACCATCATTAGTTGTTGCAACCAGTTGTTGTTGCTATCCATACTCCCTTCCTCTTACTTATTTCAAACCAGCCGATCCTTGCTCCTGAGTGTAAGCAATCAAGCTATGCTAAAAGCGCAGTTATTCTAGCCTACATCTCTATTTTGGCAAATTAGCAAACACAGAGATCACAAGGTATGTTTATAGAACGACTCAGGTTTAAGGTTGCCCCTAATTTGAGGGAAAATTTTATCCAGAAAGACGCATAAATTTGGACAATAGCGCTGGCTTAATATCCTAGATTTATCGTTAAAGAGGTTTGGATTAGCCTCAATGGTCATACTGAAGTTATCCTCATCATTTGTTGGGCAATGCTGAAGCAGTGGAAAGCCATGCTCCAAGCAGATTTACAGACTAATGAAGATAAATCCATCCAAGCACTTAGAGAGTCTTATCTAAGAGTAGAGTTAGCAAAGTATCAAGTACGGAAATTCCCCCATTTTTGGGTGAAAGATTACTCTCAACTCGTAGATAAGCAGCTAACTTCCGCCATAATGCTTAATAAAGCGATCGCCCCAAAAATTATAGGAATTCAACTTAGCTTATTTCACGGCAATTTAAGTCATTGGTACTAATGACCAATGACTAATCACTAATGACTAATCCCCATCTTTAAAAGTAGGAAGAAGTTAAATTTTTGCACGCCATTTCTGAAAGGCTATTTCGTAATCTTCTGATTTACTCTGATAAACGCTCCACCAATGAAAAAATAGTCCTAACCCCCATCCTAATATTGGGAAGATAGCCCAAAAATAACTAGGACTAGTGATTAAATTCAAAAGAATAAGGAATAAGTTCACAGCTATAAATGAAACAAAGTGTGTCCAAAATGCTCTGCGTCGGAAAGTATTAAATGTACGTTGCGCTCGTTCCTCTTCTTGTTGAATTAACCAGTTCTTTTCAGTTTTTTCCAAAATATCAGAAGAAATACCTAACTCAGATGCCATTTCTATGAGTTGTTCTCGTGAAAATTCACCTTCCTGTCTACGAGTAAGCGCTATTTGCAGGATTTTTTGTACATCTTCAGAATCGTAAGTCATTTTAACTACCTTATAAGTTTGTGTGTAAATGCGCCTTTGATTTCACGAACTATTTAAGAGATTTCGTTCAATTCAGTTAGCGAGTGGCTCCGCATTTTGCACCCAATAATTAGCTAAATTTGCACCCATATTATTTTCTCATAATTAGTTTAGGGCTACTGTATTTGCCAATACCTCTATATTGCTTTTAAAATATTCAGTAAAATATTATCCTTAGTTATTTCATAAAATATTGACAATTCTAAAAGTAAAACTATCCTTTTTTAAGGAAAGTTTTTATATTAACTAAAAAACCTATATCTGCATCTAATCTTGATACAATAGATACATAAATTTTATCAAAATAGTTATTAAAGCTTGCCTCGTCTAGATTTTAATTTGTATAATCTAGCCGGCAAAACCTCATGGTATCAGAGCAACTAAATTTATTTATGGTGATTCTTAATTTTGGATTTTAGATTTTGAATTCAAAGCAAAGCGACATGATGCACCTTTTCTATTGAGGTTGTATGGCGATCGCTTCTACCGATGTATAGAAAAACGAGCAATGCCTGCGGCGTAAACTACGTATCCTAGAAGTGCTGGGAACTCATCCACTCAGACAATGTACATATAATTTTCTATTTGTATAAAAATATAGAGAATTATAGAGAATTATTTATGCTATCAATAAAAAAATTTATTCGGTATACGTCTAACGATAGATAGATTTTATTAAAGTAATAGTTTAGATTTGTAACAAGTTACACAGAACTAGGTAAAGCACATGGCCAATATTGTTGACACCGCCGCTAATAATGGTTCTTTCAACACACTAGTTGCAGCAATCCAAGCAGCTGGTTTAGTAGATACACTGAAAGGCCCAGGGCCATTTACCGTCTTCGCACCTACTGATGAAGCGTTTAATAAGCTTCCAGCAGGAACAGTAGACGCATTGCTGAAAGATATTCCTAAGCTCACCAAAATCTTGACCTATCATGTTGTATCAGGCAAGGTACTAGCTGCTGATGTAGTTAAGCTAAAGACAGCTACGACAGTTGAAGGTTCAGATGTAAAAATCGACGCTTCTAATGGCGTTAAAATCAATGATGCAACTGTTGCAGCAGCAGATGTTGCTGCTGATAACGGTGTCATCCACGTAATTGACACAGTTTTGATTCCTGCATAAGCAAACGTCAGAATAGCTAATGCTATTTCTGGGGTGGCGACTATCTATAGTCGTTTCTCTATTACAGTCTGGTTGAATGTTTTTTAGTAAACACCAACTACCAACAAATCCATCTAGATACTGTCTAGATGGATTTATTGTTTCATACGTTTATATTTAATTAGGTGTAATCAAATTTTTAGTTTTGCCAAACCTAAATAACGGATACCTTCGGGGGAAATATCAAAACGGCAAGGTAAGACTTCTAAACCGAGAGCGATCGCATCGCGTAATAATTTACCATATATAGGATCAGTGCGATCGCCAGGGGAGAATTCAGTACAATCACCACGATTGATAAAGTAAAACATCACCGCACGAGTTAGAGGTAGCAGCGCCATTAATTCTCGCAGGTGCTTTTGTCCTCTTGTAGTTTCCGTGTCAGGAAATAAAGCTAATCTTCCCTCAGATAAAGTTGTATTTTTCACTTCTAAATAAATCGGGCGTTCCTCATCATTCCCCGTCAAGAAAAAATCTACTCGACTTTTTTTATCTAGTCCATAAACTACCTCGCCCTTGATTTGGCTATAGTTGCCTAATTCTGGGAAAAGGTGTTTCATCAAAGCTAGCTTTACAATCCGATTGGGCACAAAAGTATTTATGCCTACCCAAGTCGGTTCGTTGTCATGTACCTGAATTAGTTCTAAGGTGTAAGCCAATTTGCGATTAAGATTATCGCTTTTGGAAAGTTGTACTGCACTTTGGGGAGTTGATACTCCAGTCATAGGCCCTGTATTTGGACAGTGTGCTGTCACTATTTCGCCAGAAGCAAGTTGAACGTCAGCAAAAAACCGCTTGTAACGCTTGAGTAAAATACCCGGATACAAAGGTGGGTAGCGATAAAGCCAATCTATCATTATAAAACCTTGTTGCTGCTAGTAAATATACGTCGATTCCTTACCTATCTACCTCTCAATAGCAAATATTTTCAGCAGCTACTCCGCCCTGCGGCAGAATTTGAGTAAATTTCTATATCATGGATTGTCAATTTTTGTAGTTAAATTAACAACATAGTAATAAAAAGTAGCATACACTAAGTATTATAAGTCTCCCATAAAGAAAAATCCGGGAGAATTTCAATATGCAAGGAGGTAAATCCTATGCAAAAATTGGGGATAGCAACGGAATTAGAATATGCTTTTCTGTTTACTCTAAGAAAGGTAAATTCAATAAATCCAGAAGGTTTCAAGCCATTTTTCAGTAATATGCCTATTGACCCTTATATCAAAGGCAATTATCGTTCGAGAAGATTATCTCGGTTTATAGTTTCTGGAAATGGTTTAATCAAATTACCTCATGGCTACTTCTTTCAAAGTAAAGAGCATAATCCATTAATGGGTGACATGAAAAGAGAGTTTGCAGAATTAGATGATGCACTCATAAAACTTGATATTTTTAAAAATCTTGTTTTAGCATTTAGTGATTCTTGTAAACTTCATCCGGAAGCTGAAATCGGAGTTCATCAAATTAGAATTACTTGTTCACCAGATAATTTTGGCAATCCAGCGCCTGAAGGCATCCATCAAGATGGTACTGATTTTATTGGCATATTTTCAGTAGATAGAGATAATATTCAAGGTGGAGAAGCACATTTGTATGCTGCCAAAAAGGAAAAACCTGTGTTTAGCAAAGTTCTAAATCCGGGCGAACTATTATTGGTTAACGATCATGAATTTTTCCACTTCGCCAATCCCATAAAACCACAGACTGATGCTCAAGGAAGCTTGGATGTTTTTGTAATGACTTCTCCTAGCTTACTTTCAGAATAATTTTAGTTAACTGTAAATATTTTACAATTTACGAGATATGGGGAATTGAATGGAGTCATTTCCCCAGTTTTTTTATTTGTAATCGGAAATAATCGTGCTGATAGTGGTTTATCTAACTAGTACGGTTCAGTTAAGGCTTAATTCTTTGTCAAAGTCAATTTTTTCAACGTAGACGCAAAGCGGCTTGCCGCAGGCTACAGCAAAGGACGCATTCGCGCAGCGTCTCGTTAGAGAAGCACACAAAGGGAGAGAAGGAAGAAATGCTTAACTGAACTGTATTGGTTCATCTAACTTGATGGCTAAAGTTTGCATATAAATTAATAAAGTTACAATTTTTTCTATTGTTATATTACCTGGAACCGCAACTGTATCCAGTCCACATATAATAAATGTGTAAGTAATATTATATGTTTACTCATTAGCCCTGTTAGCTAGTACACCACGGCGTAAATAGAGCCAAACATTTAAAATCTCTAAAAAGCTTATTCCATAATACTTTTAACTTTTGACTTTTGACTTCCGCCTTGCGGTACTAGTCCGATATCTTCACAAACCAGAAGCATAAGTCTAGAGTAACCACAAGTTTTATTGATACATTTTTAGTACACGAAAACGAAGCAAAAGCACGCTGATTACTTAAAATATTAAGGGTGAGTGCATAGGTTAGGCTACAAAATGAGTGTCCTGGAATTCAACTAACTGAATCAACCAAACAAATGCCATGAATGACGAATTTTACAATAGAGGATTGGAAAAGGCTAGGCGAAAAGACTACGCTGGAGCGATTGAGGAATTTAATCATGCTTTACAATTGACGCCTTACTTTACCGAAGCTTACTTGCAACGAGGTTTGGCATATTATGATTCAGGAGCAATCCTTAAAGCTGTTTCAGATTATACCGAAGCCCTGAAGCTTAATCCTGAGAGTGTAGAAGCATATTATTGTCGTGGATTGGCTAGGGTGGGGCTGAAAAATTTACCGGGGGCGCTAGACGATGTTGAACGCGCTATTCGTCTAAATCTCAATTATGCTCCTGCTTATAATCTGCGGGGGATAGTGCGGCGCAAACAGGGTTATATTGAAGACGCGATCGCTAATTTTAAAAAAGCTGCACAATTATATCTAGAGCAACAGGATAAAGAAAATTGTCGCCTTTGTCTGGAAAAGATTAAACAGCTACAATCTCCAGAAAAACCTGCCGTTGAGCAATCGGGTTCTACAAATGCACCTATTTTATCCACAAAGGAATATTTTACACAATTATTAGAAAAGGCTGAAAAGGGAGATACCCAAGAGGCACTCGCCGATTTAAACTGGGTATTAAAAGCCGATCCACAAGATGCCCAAGCTTACTGCTGTCGTGGGGTTGTGCGTTGCAAAATGGGGAATTATCGAGAAGCGATCGCTGATTTTAATCAAGCATTGGGACTAAATTTTCAAGATGCAATTGTTTATCGCAACCGAGGTAAAGCGCGTTCTGTATTGGGAGATCATCAAGGTGCGATCGCGGATCTTAACCAAGCACTCCAGATGCAAGCCGAAGATCCTTTAATTTATATTGCCAGAGGCAATGCCTATCGGGCAATAAGTAACTATCTTGGTGCAATTAAAGATTATACTCAAGCACTGCAAATAAAGCCTGATGATGCTCAAGCTTACTACAATCGCGGCATTGCTTATACTTGCATAGAAGAAATACAAAATGCTCTGGAAGATTATCAACGAGCGGCGAGTATTTTTTGTGAACAAGAAGATTGGGCAAATTATCAACAAGTCTTAAGTAGCCTAGAAAAAATTCAAAAATTTAATCCACAATCAAAAAAGCAAAAAGATAGCCTGCTACGTCAGCGACTTTTGCGAATGGTTGGAGGATATTGGGAAATCGCCGAACGATTAATTCAGCAGAAGCAAAATTATTATCCTGGGATGTCAGACGAGTGGTATTTGCAAAAAGTGATTGATGATTTAGAACGCGATCGCAATAGTTGAAGAAGAATTCAAAAAACAGAATTCAGGAGGTCGCTGAACGTAGCCGAAGTGAGCCAGAATCAAAGTTTCAGGGGAAGGCTAATTTGAAATATGGAGCCTTGACCTAGCATACTATTTACAGTAATTTGCCCACCGGATCGTTGCACAATTTGTTGAGCGATCGCAAGTCCGAGTCCAAAGCCGCCTGTTTGCCGAGATCGGATAGTATCTACACGATAAAAACGATCAAATATATGTGGCAAATCAGTGGATGGAATACCAATCCCGTTATCTTTGACCTGAATTACCGCGCAGTGAGACTGGATAAAAAGATGTAATTGTACCTTACCGTCTGCTGGTGTGTACTTGAAGGCATTAGTCAGTAGATTAATCACAGCTTGTTTGAGCAAATTAGCATCGGCTTTTAAAATGATCGGATGCTCTGGAAGATAAGCATTGAAATTAAGACTTTGGGCAGGAGCAAGGGCTGCGAACTCCTGAGCAAGCGATCGCAATATTTCACACAAATCAACGGGTTTTAATACGGTTTCTGCAAGCGAGCCATCATAACGCGACAAAAAAAGCAGATCATTGATCAGCGTACTCATGGACTTAGCAGTTTGGACGATATTTTGCAACCGCAATCTTTGCTCCAAGGGGTCTTCGGGAGGCATCAGGGCAACTTGAGCATTGCTCAATACCGTAGCAACGGGTGTGCGTAGTTCATGAGAAGCATCGGCTGTAAATCGCTGCAATTGCTGATAAGCACGGAGGCTTGGTCGCATTGCCAATTCGCCTAAAAACCAACCTGTAATACCTATTACACCAAAGGTTACGGGAACCCCGAAAGTTAGAAACAAGCGGGCTTGGTTCAGTCCAATGCGTAGAGAGTTCATTGGAGCTGCTGTTTGGAAGTAGCCAATCAGCACCTTACCTTCCAAAACAGGAAGTGTAACTTGGCGAACCCAGGTTTTTGTACTAGATGACTCTGAGCCTATTGGTACTTCTAACGTTTGAAATCCAGGTTTTGCGCTCAACTGTTTGCCACCCGATGAACCGATAAACTGTAAAAGTTGTTTATTGGAGTTATACCACCGTGCGTAGATTAGCCCGCCATTCAACGATACACCGCTTTCTACAGGAGTCTGGCTGCGCTGATTTTGCCATTGACTTTGATAAAGTGAGTATTGGGTTTTAGTAGCAAAGGCTTTACTTTGTGAAAATAGTTCGTCGTCAAAAACCCGCAATTGTTCTTCTACACTCAGACAATAGCCCACCCCTGCAAAAGCGAACAAAATTCCACCCATTGACAGGGCAAACCAGTGAGCAAGATTACGACGGCTATGATCGAACATTAGTCATTAGTCATTAGTCATTAGTCATTACTTTTTTATCCCTGTCCTCTGCCCCCTGTCCTCTGCCCCCTGCCCCCTGCCCCCTGCCCCCTGCCCCCTGCCCCCTGCTCCCTGCCCCCCGCCCCCTGCCCCCCGCCTCCGTTCGACGGTTTACAAATTTGGGGGATTTATTCGATAGCCCATGCGATGCACTGTTTCTATCCAATCTTTGACACCAATAGTCTGTAGGCGCTGGCGCAGGCGGCGAACCAAGGTAGTAACCGCGTTACTTTCTGGTTCCTCTCCGCAGCTCCAAAGGGCTTGCTCAATCTGGCTATGAGATAATACTTGCCGGGGATGACGCATTAAATACTCCATCAATTGAAACTCCCGGCTAGAAAGTTGAGTTGTCAACGAACCGAGTTCGAGCGTCAAAGTGGATAAATGAAGTTCCAAATCGCCCAAGCTAAGTATATCTCCTTGCCACACAGGCGATCGCCGTCCTAGCGCCCGGACTCGTGCCAATAACTCTAGAACATCCACAGGCTTTACTAAGTAATCATCGGCTCCAGCATCTAAACCCATCACCTTATCTAAAACCGTGTCTTTCGCCGTCAGCATCAATACAGGAGCCAGCTTACCTGCTTGTCGATATACTTGACACAATTCTACACCACTCACTTTAGGCAACATCCAATCTAAAATCAGCAAGTCATAGTCTTTGCGAAAAGCAAACCATTGTGCTGTTTCCCCATCAGCGATCGCATCGACTGTATGCCCCACCTTCAATAATGCTGCCCGCAGTGGCTCTAACTGCGATGGGTCATCTTCGACTAGTAAGATCAACATCCTATTTGCTCAGGTTGCTGTAATTTTTCCTTGCTAATTTTAGATTAAGGTAAAAGTGACGAGAAACACTCAACCTTATACCTTTCATGCAGCATCTCAAACTTTTTCAAGTGTTGCGATCATTAGGCTTTGTGTTTTGGTTGTCCTTGCCGTTGATTGGGTTAGTTTTTTGGCTGGGGAGCGGTTTTGTCGGAGATCGGATTTTAAGTCACTCCAACCTCACCAAGAAATATTTGCTAGCAGATACCCAATCGGCACGACAGATTATGAAAAGAATAGTAGCGATCAAAGTGGAAATTCTTCCCCAAAAAGGAATTTCACGGGTAAACGTTAAAACAAATAACTCAGTTCTCACAACAATAGTATTTGAATTTCCAATCACAGATATAAGCAAACTTGAAGTCGCTCTTAGTCAGGAGTTAGGCTTACCGCGCGATCGCGTTAAAGAACTAATAGTTGAGTCGAATGACAAATGACACTCACTAACCTTGACATTTCTCTGTCATATTTATCTAATAAACTACAAGAAAGGTAACGTAATTTTACTTATATCTAAATAATTGACTGTTGATAGCGGACATTTGACTATTCATTGTTCACTTTCAAAGGTTAATCTTTAGCCCTTAACCCTCAGTAGCCCACCGTTAATTGCTATGGATACTTCTGAAAATCAAGTTTCAACGGTTGAAACCCAATCAGATAGTTCTGCGCCTTCTGAGTTAGCACCGACGCGTTCGGGTAAACCTTGGTTCTGGAGATTGCTGATTTTATTTCTGGCAACTGGTGGCATTATTCTATGGCGGATGTTAGCTCCTGGTGGCGCACCACGTTCTTCTGTTGCACAACAGCAAGGGCCACCTCCAAAACCAATTGAAACAATCTCTCTGGCAACTGGAAGTGCTACAAGAAGTATCCAGTTGTTGGGACAAGTAGAAGCCACTCAGCAGTCAACAATCCGCGCTCAAACTAGTGGAATTGTCAAGCAAATTTCAGTGCAACCAGGCGATCGCGTGAAAGTAGGAATGGCGATCGCTTTACTTGATGATACCGATCAGCAATTGGCAATTAGCCAAGCACGAGCGCAACTGGCACAACAACGGAGCAATTTGGCACGTTTGGAAGTCGGTACTCGAAAAGAAATCATTGCTCAACGTCAAGCGGCTGTTACATCTGCTAAGGCGCGAGAACTGGAAGCACAAGATAACCTGAAACGTACTAGCGATCTTGTGAAAGAGGGTGCTTTATCTCAAAGATTGTTAGTGGAAGCCCAAGCACAATTAAATAACATCCAAGGAGAACGGTTAGAAGCAGAGGCAGAACTTGCCGAAGCGAAAGCTGGGCCGATTCAAGAAGAAATCGCCGCCCAACGAGCAAATGTAGAAGCAGCAAAAGCCACCTTAGCTCAAGCAGAATTAGCCCGGCAGCGAACTCGAATTTTAGCATCAGAATCGGGTATAGTGCAGACTCGCCATATCAGTAACGGTGATTTGGTACAAAGTTCTGGTCAAATTGTCACCTTAGTAGCAGGCGATCGCTTCGATATTTTCCTAGAGTTACCCGAAGAACTCAGTAGTAAAGTTACCCCAGGTATGACAATTGATCTTACAACTCGCGCCTTACCGCAATGGAAACAACGCGCCACCATCACTGCTGTAGTCCCTTCTGCCGAAACTGCTTCCCGCCGTCAACGCGTGCGTGTCCAAATTAACAAGCCCCCATCAGGATTAATACCAGGAATGGCGATCACAGGCAACTTAAATATGCCCTCTAACCGCTCTAGCTTTGTGGTGTCACGAGATGCATTAACCAGAAGGCAAAACGAGTGGCTAGTTTTTGCAGTTGCTAACGGCAAAGCTAAACAAATTCCAGTCGAGATGGTTTCTGACATGGGTAAAAATGTCGCAATTTATCATCCCACTTTACGCACCGGTCAACGCATTGTGCTACGTGGCGGTGATGGATTGCAAGATGGTGCGCCTGTAAAGATAGTTGATCCAACTTGAAGGAGGCAGGAGGCAGGAGGCAGGAGGCAGAAGGCAGGAGGTTGTAATTTAGATGAGGCTTCAACCCAATCTAATTCCAGTCCACCAAATCGGAGATTTTAGTGAGAGACTTAAACCCTTGCTTCCAACGCGTCGCAGTACTTCTCCTGCCTCTTACCTCTCTTGTTAAAACATAGGTTGTACTACTCTTCCATAGACTTCTTGCAGAAAGAAGTCGGTTAAAGAGGAAGAATCGTCTCTTTCTCCTTTAACCTTTCCTTCTTCAAAATACTGCAAACCCAGTTTAAATATGACTTTCTGAATTACGAATTAATATGAATTTTATTGAAACCGCCGTTCGTTGGCGACATGGAACTTTTGTTTTGTTTTGCTTGTTAGCAATGTTCGGGGTGTTCTCCTTACTAAAGTTACCTCTAGAATTGCAACCAGGGGGCGATCGCCCTGAAATTACGATCACAACTACCTATCCGGGCGCAGGGCCAACAGAAGTAGAAGACCTGATTACCCGGCCCATCGAAGAACAGATGCAAGAGGTGCTAGGTGTCCAAGAAATTAGCAGTACTTCTCGTGCTGGACGCAGCAGCATTACCTTAGAATTTGCTCAGGATGCCAACGCCAGAGAACGGATGATAGATGTTCTCAACCGCTTGCAACAGGTGGAAAGCTTGCCTCCAGAAGCGCAGGAATCGAATGTAGAACTGGTAGGTGGTAACAGTTCACCGATGATGTGGATTCCGTTTGATACTAAAGAAGGATTTCAACCAGATGCAGACCGTTATCGGGACTTAGCAGACGAAGTGGTGATTCCCCGTTTGCGGCGAGTCGAAGGAACTGGGCAGTTTTTGTTAGTGGGTGGACAAGAACGAGAAGTCGAGGTGAAGGTTGATCCGAAAGCATTAAGCGATCGCAACCTCGCAATTGGCGATGTAGTAAGAGTTCTTCAAGAAAATAACCGTGATATTCGGGGTGGGCCATTAATTCTCGGACGACGGGAATATCGAGTCCGCACAATCAGCAGATCGCAAGATTTATCGCAAATTGAAGGCTTTGTGCTGCGACGCGATCAATCGGGTACAGTTTACTTGCGAGATGTAGCAAAGGTACAGATGGGACGCAAGCCCCAAGATAGTGCGTTGGTGTTCAACGGCAAACCTGGGGTAGCAGTCGGTGTAATTCGGCAAATTGGGGCGAATGTGCCAGAGGTGGCTAAAGGCATTCGGGCGGAAATTGCTGCACTGCAAACTGAATTTGATCGGCAAAACCAAGGTATTCGCTTTGTCTACAACTATGACGAAAGTGAGTACATCAATCAATCAGTAAGTTTCGTTGGAGAGAACTTGATCAGTGGAGCATTACTAGCAACTATCGTCTTACTTCTATTCCTTGGCTCAATGCGAACTGTTGCTGTAGTTGCAATCACCATTCCTATTGGTACAATTATTGTGTTCATTGTCATGTCTGCATTGGGACGCACATTGAACATCATCAGTTTAGCAGGACTAGCATTTTCTGTGGGTATGGTTGTAGATAACTCGATCGTTGTGATTGAGAATGTCTTCACCCATATCCAGCAAGGCAAAAGTGCCATGCGGGCAGCCATTGAAGGTACTCAGGAAGTTTGGGGGGCAATGCTTGGTTCTACCCTAAGCAACATAGTGGTTTTTGTACCACTATTAATGGTGACAGGTGAAGCAGGGCAACTCTACACCGATATGGCGATCGCTCTTTCTGCCTCTTCTCTATTCTCGCTATTTGCAGCATTAACTTTAGTCCCAATGCTATCGGGATTGTTCCTCAAACAATCAGAAGCCATGCAAATGATGCAGGGTGGTGAATATCGGGGCGGTAATTGGTTTGAGCGAATGGTAGCTAAAACCTCTGCGGTGTTTCGTCATTTCCAAGGCAAACTGGAAAACTTTCTCGCCGCTACTGTTAGTTGGTCACTGGGACGTAAGCGTATTGGCCGCAGATTAATTGTGCTCTCGATTCCTGTTGTTTTACTCTTAACTAGTATTTTTCTCTTACCACCTGCCGATTATCTACCCGAAGGCAATCGTAACTTAGTTGTATTGCGGGCGGAACCTTTGCCGGGAACCAGTATTCCAGAAGCGATTCGGCAATCTGAATCTGTGCAAAAATTTCTGCGATCGCAACCAGAAGTTGAGCGCATCATGTATGTTGACCGTCCAGGGGCGCTGCGAGGTATTGCAACTATTTTAAAACCAGAATTTGCCACGACTACAGGACTCGCTGATATGGTAGATCGGTTACGCGCTCAAAGCAGTAACTTTGCTGGATACCGTTTTGTAATCCCAACACGGATTTCTATATTCCGCGATCCAGGTAAAGAATTTGAAGTGGATATTGTTGGCGCTGACTTAAATCAGATTGGTGATTTAGAAAAGCAAATTACTGGTAAATTGCGATCGCTTGCAGGGGTTCAGAATGTGCGCTCAAACTTTGTATTGGGTGCAGGAGAATTACAAGTGATTCCCAACCGCGAACGCATCGCCGAAGTAGGACTTTCGGAAGCGGAAATTGGTTCGATGGTAGAAGCAGCATTGGGTGGTAAAGTTGCCTCTGATTACATTGATGGCAAAGAAGAATTAGATGTCTCGGTAGAACTACAAAATACTGCTGTGGAAACCCCAGAGCAACTGCGCCAATTGCCTCTATATACACAGGGACGACAAGTGCAACTGGGGGATATTGCCGAAGTTCGTGAAACAACGGGAGCTGATGCCATTAACCACGTTGATTTAGAGCGCTCAATTAGCCTTACAGTTTCCCTTGCACCTGATGCCCCTCTTGCTACGCTGGTAAAACGTACCGAAGAAGAAATTCTGGCTCCTCTGCGTGCCAGTTTACCAACAGGCTATCGGCTAGAACTGTCAGGTTCAGCAGATCAATTAGCAACAACTGTTGGCCAATTAGCTGCTGCCTTTGCATTTTCGATTTTGATTACTTACTTGTTACTGGTGGCGTTGTATCGCTCATTCCTTTACCCAGTAGTAATTATGGCAACAGTGCCGATGGGTATGAGTGGCGCACTATTGAGCCTAGTAATTGCCAACATGATTCCGGGAATGAATGTGGCATTGGATATGATTACAGCCTTGGGATTTGTGATCCTTACAGGTGTGGTTGTTAACAACGCCATTTTGCTAGTCGATCGCGCCTTGCAACTCCAGCAAGCAGGTGAAGATTTTGATGCATCCTTATATAATGCAACGAATGATCGCTTACGGGCGATTTTCATGTCTGCTGGAACTAGTGTTTTAGGGATGTTACCGTTAGCAGTGCTACCCGGTCAAGGTTCAGAGTTATATCAGGGGTTAGGTATTGTCTTAACGGGTGGTCTAGCTTTTTCCACGATTTTAACTCCTACTGTCGTACCCGCACTTATGGGTTTACTGTACGATCTTTCTGGACGAAAATCGCCGCGATCGCCAAGTGCAAAAAAACCAGACGAACTAGTTACTAACTAGATGCGATCGTAAGGTAGAAATTAACATAAAAAAGTTAGAGGTACTATGAGTACCCCTAACTTTGTAGCATTACTGCTTCCGTAACTCTCAAATTATTGACTGTAATTCTACCAATTCTTAAAAAAAGAGTTACAGAAGAGAGAAAATAGAGTCTTACTATTAACCGTTACAACACCTAACTGACTATCGCTTCAGCTTTTTCCTCAGCTTTTTCCTTTACTAGTACATAAGGTTTTTCTGCACCCTGTGCGAGATATTCAGCTAGCTGACTTTCAATTTGATCGCGCACAATTTGGCGATACTCTAGAAAATGCTCGTTGTGGGCACAAGCAGCGAGGTAATGCTCAATAACTCCAGGGTTACGCTTGAAAATGCTAAACAAATGATGCCAGAACTTCCAACGGGTTTCTCGTTTGATGCCTTGTCGCCAAATTACAAGTAACAACGCTTTCACAACCACCCACTCTGGCATTTTTGCTGGCGCTTTCCAACTCGGTAAACCCATCATTAAGAAACAACGATAGGTACGATCTAAGTACTGCACCGGGTCGTATAAAGTACAAAATGCTTCAACATATTCTCGTGCAAGTTCTTCCAGGGGACGGGTGGGAAGGAAGTTCATCAATGTTGTCTGATTGATGTTACCATCTTGATTTTCCCGCAGTCGCCCTTCTTTTTTCAGGCGATGCCAAAGCGCGGTATTAGGTAACGCTTGCAACATGGCAAAGGTAGTTGAAGGAATCGCTGCTTGTTCTGCAAAGCGGACAATGCGATCGCCTGCGCCTGCTTTTTCACCATCAAACCCGATAATAAACCCAGCCATTGGGCGCAATCCGGCTCTGATGATGGTTTCCACTGCCTCAGTTAGAGAACTGCGAGTATTTTGAAACTTCTTGGTCATTTGCAAACTATCCTCATCCGGCGTTTCAATTCCTAAAAACACCGCCGAGAAACCACACTCAACCATCAACTCCAGCATTTCTGCGTCTTGGGCTAAGTCAATTGAAGCTTCAGTGTCAAACCGGAAGGGATACTTGTGTTCTGCCATCCAAACTTTTAACTCTTTCAGCAACAATTTCACATTTCGCTTGTTGCCAATAAAGTTGTCATCCACCATGAATACACCCCGCCGCCAACCCAATTCATAGAGGCAATCTAACTCTGCTAAAAGTTGTGCTGGGGTTTTGGTGCGTGGTTTGCGCCCGTAAAGAACAATAATGTCACAAAATTCGCACTGGAAGGGACACCCGCGCGAAAACTGCACCGACATCATGTCATAGGCATCCAATTCTAATAAATCAAAGCGGGGTATTGGTGTGCTTGTCACATCAGGTTTTTCCGTGGCGCGGAAAGTGCCAGATGTGTCTCCACGTTGAATTGCCTCAATAAACATGGGGAGAGTGATTTCTCCTTCATCCAGAATCAGGAAATCGGCGCCAACATTTTCAACTTCGTGAGGTACAGAGGTAGGGTAGGGGCCGCCTACTGCGACTAACTTGCCACGTTTTTTTGCTTCCTGGATTTGGTCAAGTAAATCTTGTTTCTGGACAATCATCGCGGAGAAAATTACCACATCTGCCCACGCCCATTCTTCTTCTGTTGCTGGGCGGATGTTGCGATCGACTAGCTTGAATTCCCATTCTTGGGGCAGAATCGCCGCTACTGTTACTAAACCCAGAGGTGGTAATAAAACCTTGCGATCGACTAACTCCAAAATTTTTTCATAAGACCAAAAGGTTTTGGGAAATATTGGATACACTAACAAGATTCGCATGTAGTATCAATCCTCACACTTTGATTGTTATCCCACTCTAACGGAAATAAAGGGCTATTGACTTTTTATTAAAGTTGTTTTATTTTAGCACTGATGTTTTTGGCTCAAATGGGCAACTAGGGACTGAAATTTTTGCAGTAAATCAGCAAAAAGAAAAGCATATTGAAACAGGAGTCAGCACATTTCTAGTTTCTCTAATTACGACCAAGTTACAAACTAAATGCATATCGATAGAAATTATGCAACTGTCACAGGCGATCGCTAGAGATATTAAATACTATCAATAAATTTTGTAATGAATCTTAATTGCCTGGAATCCTGAATAGAGGTCACAACCTTTGATTACAAGGCTTTACAGACATATGTTATCACCTTCTATTGACTATTTTTATTGAGAAAGACTATACATTTATAGGAAATATTGTCATTTAACGGTATTCTGAAAAAGAAGCAAATCAGAAAACAAGTGTAGCGCTTCAGAATAAATCAATCAGATGATCGCACAATGGCTCTCAAAAGCTTTTGCACAAAGTTTCAAAATTCTCCTTGCCGTTACATTTGTCAGTACTACATTTCCTGTGGTTGCATCCGAAGATAAGTCCAGTTATGGTAATCAGCCTAACCTGCTTCAAACTGAAATTACACAGCAGGATCTTAAAATCATTGACCAATTAGTAGCTATTGCTGAAAGCAACTCAGCTCAAGTGCTAGAAACAAAAGCTGCAATGGGATTGAATGCTTTTAGGGATGTTGTAGCTATCGAATTATCTCCGGCTCTAACTACAATTTCAACATCACCCGATTCGTCATCTGAGCGTGAAAACAGCCTTTCCTTAACTGTCACAGTAGACCCGATCAAATTCATCAGTACATTTGGGCAGCTTCCTGTTTTGCAAGCTCGTTGGAAAGAAGCTAGACAGCAAAAAAGATTAGCTATTGTGCAATATTATGTTGCCTATCTCCGAGCCAGCCAAGCATCTCTAATTGCCACTTATCAAATACAAAAATTTACCGGAAGCTCCGGCATTGCCAGCCTTTATTCCCAAACAACTTCTCCTAAGAATGTCAATTATCTTGCTAATGCCGATTACGTTGCAGCTGCAATATCTATGTTAGAAGCAAACACACGCGAACGATTGGCGTTGGAAGAACTGGCAGCTTGTGTCGGCTTAACTTTGCAACAAATGACTGCCATCATTAACAAATAATAGATATTTTATTAATCAGCACGTTTAACGCCACTAATTTTTAAAACATCAGTCATGGTTGCACAATAATTTGGCAAGCCGAAACTATCGGGATTGATGAATTTTTCATAGGTGAAATGCCGATAGTTCATGCAAAATCTATCCCAAGCAGCCATGCGAATGCGGAACAGAACAATAATCAAATTAGCCAATGCTATAGATATGGGAATGCGAAAGTAAATCTTTTTGCCCAGATAAGCACAAACTTGTTTCACTGCTTGATTAGCAGTTAATGGTGCTTGACCTAAAACCAGCCGACGTGGTTGATCATTTTTGACAGGATGATCAATTAAATATCGCACTACAGTCGCAATATCTTGTCCGTGGATAAAGTGAAAACTGCCATCTGCTTCCAAAAAGCGAATCACATTAATATATTTCGTCACTTCTGGAATACCAGATGTGACAGCAGAATAAGGTTTATTTGCATCACCACCCAATACTACAGTCGGAAATACTGTGGTAATTTTGGGTGCGATCGCTAATTTTTCTTTTTTCTCTAAGCACTCATATTTAGAACGAATGTAATCTGTCCCAATCTCCCCTGCTTGTTGTAATGGTTGATTGTAGCGATCCAAAACACTAGCTGTCGAAAAATAAATCACCTGCTGGCAACGTTCTGGATCTAGGAGTTCGAGTAACTCTATAGTTTTGACGACATTAATATCAAATGTCTGCTCACCACCCCAAGCTGTGGCTGTGAGTACTGCTGTATCAATTGTGGATAGCAAATCGGCAAATTGGCGAATATTTTGCATATCACCTTGCAAAACATTGATGCCCGAACGTACCTTAATATCAACTTGTAGTTTATTTGGGTTCCTAACTAACAAATACAGTTCGTGATCTGTTTCCTTAATTAAGGCTTCTGTTAAATAATGACCTACACAACCACTTGCACCAGTCACTAAAATCCGCTTCTGGCTCATAGAAAATTTTTTAAAAGTAAACAGTTAAAAATAAAGAGTTAGAAATGAAGTTAAAAGTTCCGAATCAGAAGCTATGAATTAAGTTAGAAGTTAAAAGTGAAGAGTTAAAAATAACTCTGGAAATTTTAGATTTTGAATTTTGGATTTTGGATTGAACGAAAAATCTAAAATCTAAAATCTAAAATCTAAAACCCAAAATTGAACGGCTTTTAACCCTTAACTCCTGCAAGATTCAGTTCCTTTGCTGTTTCAAAGAAGAAAGCGACATTTTCTTCTGGAGTTTCTGGTAAAACACCGTGGCCGAGATTGAGAATGTGACCCCAATTGCCAGCTTTGCGAACGGTATCATGAATGCGATCGCGGATAAACTGTTTAGAGCCGAATAACACACCTGGGTCAAGATTTCCCTGAACTTTGACTTGTTTGCCCAATCTTGCCCGTGCGTCTGCCATATCCACTGCCCAGTCTACACTGACTATATCAGCGCCAGATTGTGCCATTCTTTCCAATACACCTGCACTACCGCTAACTAGCAAAATCAAAGGTGTCTCAGGATGAGTTTGTTTGATTTGCTGAAAAACTCGCTTCTGATAGGGGAGAGCAAAGGTGTCATAATCTTGAGGACTCAATTGACCCGCCCAAGAATCGAACATTTGCACAACTTGAGCGCCAGAGTCAATTTGGTAGCGGGCATAGATGGCGATCGCATCTGCTAATTTAGTTAACAGTTGATGCAGTATCGTTGGGTCTGAAAATGCCATGTTTTTGATGATGGAATAGGTTTTAGAACCTTTTCCCTCAACTGCATAAGCTGCTAATGTCCACGGCGCACCTACGAAGCCTAACACCGTCGATTTATCGCCTACTTCGGAGCGCAACGCTTGCAAAATTGTCTTAATGAATGGTAGAGCTGCTTCTGGTTCTAAGGGATGCAGACGATCAATTTGCTCTTGAGTACGGAGGGGCGAGTGAATGATTGGCCCTTTACCTTCGGCAATATCCATGTCAATGCCCAAACCAGGTAATGGGGTGACAATATCAGAAAATAAAATTACACCGTCTGGCTGGAAGGCTCTCCAGGGCTGCAAGGAAACTTCAATTGCTACTTCCGGAATTTCGGAGCGATCGCGAAACGAAGGATACTTTTCTCTTAAGTCTCGATATGCTTTCATATATCGTCCCGCTTGTCGCATCATCCATACAGGGGGACGATCTACTACTTCACCACGAGCAGCCCTTAAGAGATGAGGAGTCGTTGAATAAACACTCATTTATTACTTCATCCTAAGTCACATTTTTATGCCACTGTTTAGCTTATCATTCTGGGATTACGCTTTTTCAGCAGGTTTACTTTAAAAGCGCTAGTCACTTTAGACCAAAGGGCAATCGGGATCGAGAGAGGGATAAAAGAAGAATTAACAATGAAAGTGGAATATAAAAGAATTTCGTCACTCTTTTGTGTTTTCTCCACTCTCTACTCCCCTAACTTTATATGCAAACTGACTCTAACAGCCCCGATGATGTTGCATCTGCTAATAATGAGCCTAACCCAGGAAAGTTTTTGATTCCGCGATCGCAGCGACAGAGGTTCTTCATTCAGTTTACCTTAATGACCCTGATCGGATGGGTTGTGGGTGGCGTTGCTAGTATTGCCTTAGAGAAAATTATTCTCCAAAGCTCACCTAGTGCTGTTATCCAACCACAAATATGGAGTATTTTGGTCAGGAGCATCAGTAACGTTATATTTGCTGTAATTTTCGCTGCTGACCAGAGCCTTGTTCTTTACCGATATTTACCAGGTTGGCAGTGGTTATTTGCTACTAGCGTCGGTTGGCTGATTGCCAACGGCGTTTCTACAGCTTGGATTAACTATATTTCAACTATTGCCTTATCCTTAAATGAAACTTTATCTCCTGAACAAACTTTTATTTTTGCATTTCTGTCTGCGATCGCATATATAATTTCTGGTATTTGGCTGGGACTTTGCCAATGGCTGGTACTAAGGCGATACACAACAGGGATTTGGTGGTGGAATTTTTTACCTTCAATCTCTTTTTTATTAATTAGTATTTTGATTTGGTTGCTTTTTATTGTGCAAAACCTGATTCCAGAAGCCAACCGGAGTCTTATATTGTATTGGAGTGGCCAAGGATTGACTGCAATAATTCTGGGAATTACACCAGCAATTGGCTTGTGTACCTTGAAAAAAAAATTACATCGCCGGAGTGAAATTTCTGGGTAAAAAGGAAGCCTTAATTTAAAATTTTACCAATGAAAGGCAGAGGGCAGGAGGCAGATCGCGCAGCGTGTCGTAGACAAGGCAGAAGGAAGAAAATACATTTTTTGCCCTCTGCCATAGGGTTTAGAGCAAGTAAATTTATTTATGAAAAAAAATAAAAATATTTTTTCCGAGACGCACAGTGAACCAGCGCTGTAGGCGGGTTTCCCGCCGTAGGCGACTGGTGTTAGCGTAGCGGTAGCGACGTTAGGAGCGTCACCCGAAGGGCGCAAGGAAAAATACGTCCTTATTAAATCCCCTAAATTTATTTATGGGGATTCCTTCTGCCTCCTGCCTTCTTAAATTTCATCTAGATTGTTGAGAATCCCATATTGAATCAAGATTTGCTTGGGCTTGTTTGAGTGCTTTTTCTGGAGATGCGCCTAGCATAGTGGCTTCGATGGCTCGCCCTAAACTGTCAGACAAGCGACTATAGCCAGGAATGATTGGTCGAGAACCTGATACAGACATTTGGTCAATAAAGACTTTCATGACAGGTTTTTGCTGGAGAAATTCTTGATAAGCCTGACTTTGCACAGATTTGATGTTAACTGGTAAAAAACCCGTCCCCATACTCCATTCTGTTTGGAATTCTTCACTTAAAACATACTCTAAAAATTTGAGCGCGGCTTGCTCTCTTTCTGGCATAGTCTTCATCAAATACATATTTCCAGTGGCAGTCACCGTAGCAGGTTTTACACTTGCAGGTATGGGGAATACTTCAAAGTCAACATTGGACTTCATTATATAACTCCAAGGGCCTGTGATCTGCATTGCAACGCGGCCTGCAATAAAAGCGTCTTCTTCATAACCTCGCTCTGGAGAGGAGAGGGTTGCTGAACCATCTTTTAATATGTCTTGCCAAAATTGTAAGGCTGCGATCGCTCCCGCATTCATCAAATTTGGGCGATTATTTGTTACAATCTCTCCACCAGTGGTCAATAAAAAGGGGAACCAACTAAAGACAGTCCATTCTTCCTTTCCTAAAGGCAATAACATTCCGTATTGTTCAGGTCTATTATCACCATTTCGGTCTATGGTTAATTTTTTGGCAACTTCCCTTAATTCTTCCCAAGTTTTAGGAATTTGCGTAATTCCGGCAGCTTGAAAGAGTTTAGGTCGGTAAAAAATGCCTAAATTGCTCGTATAAAGTGGAATTGACCAAAGATGACCGTCTAATTTTAATTCCTCCCATAGGTTGGGGCTAATTTCAGATTTCAATGGCAATTTGTCTAGCCATTCTTCTAAAGGTTGAATTGCCCCTAGTTCCATAAACTGACCTGTCAATTGAGGATCGAATGACAGAATATCTGGAGATGTATTGCCCACAACTGCTGTTAATATTTTTGGCAACTGGGGTTGACCTATGAAGATAGATTCAACTTGAATATCAGTATGAGTCTGATTAAATTTATTTACTAGTTTGTTAAATACATCCCGATTAGCAGGGGGATTGATTGATTGCCATAGACTCAAATGAATTACTTTATCACTCTTTTGGATTGTCCCCTGACAACCATATAAAAATATACTCAGAATAATTACTATCAACGAAAGCCGCCAATCAGAATTGGTTAACTGGCGGGAAAAATTCTGAATTTGGGATTGGAAAAGGGTAGCTTTCATGCCAAATTCTATCTCAATGTTTACGATGGGTAATAAATCAAAGTGGTATACATTTATTCTAAAATAGAATACGTTGATTTGATTGCAATATCATTTTTTTATGGTAAACTATACCACGCCTTCTCTCTTAAGTAGCTTTTTAGAAAATTCATTTGAATTAAAACATCATCTACAAGGTTTTTTAAATTTAGATCCGGAAACCATAGAGACGAAGTTAGCAGCAGGACAAGAGGAAATAAAGAATTTAGGACACAAAGATTTTAATTGGGAAGAAGCAACTGCTTTCTATCGTGAGAAAGTAGGAGAACTTTATTTGTTTGAATTGGGGGCTTGGCATTTATCAAGTTCTGCTTATATTGGAGATATGTTGGGGTTGATTGCAGATCATGCTCAAGGAAGAGTGTTAGATTTTGGTGGTGGAATAGGAACTCATTCCCTTGGTGCTGCTCTTTGTCCAAAAGTTGAGCAAGTAATCTATTATGATATTAATCCGATTAATCGTGATTTTGTTCAGTATCGAGCAGAAAAAATGGGACTGGGCAAAAAAGTAATTTGTCCTATTGAAATCCCTGCTAAAGAAAAATTTGATACAATTTTATGTTTTGATGTTTTAGAACATCTGCCAGATCCTAGCCAGCAGTTATTAGAATTTTATCAATCTTTGAATTCTGAAGGTAAAATAATAGTGAATTGGCATTTCTTTAAAGGTTTTAATCAAGAATTTCCTTTCCATTTAGATGATCCTAAAGTAGTAGAAACATTTTTTCATACACTTCAGAGTAAATTTTTAGAGGTTTTTCATCCTTACCTAATTACAACTCGCTGCTACCGTAAGCAAAGTTGGATTTGATTGCATATCTTTTGGGTGGAGCAATAGCGAAACCCAATAAGTACATTGTTTAAGTGGAAAGAATGATGTTTAGGAAAAAAGATTAACGACGGAAATGTACCATAAATTATTATTTATGTCTACCCCAATGGGTCCTCTAGGTTCAGGATTAGGAGGCGGAGTAGAATTAACCCTATCCAATATTGCTATAGAGATGCTGCGGCGAGGACATAAATTAGAAATTGTTGCACCGGAAGGGTCTATCAGCAATTGTTTATCTATTAAAGAAATTCCTGGAGAACTAATACAGATACCAGCCCAAAATCAGAGTCCTAGTGATCCGATTTTGTTGCATAAAAATTCTGTTTTAGCGAATATGTGGGATTATGCTCGCCAAGTTCAAGCCGATTATGATTTGATTGTGAATTTTGCTTATGATTGGTTGCCATTGTATTTAACACCATATTTTAACTGTCCGATCGCACATCTGATCAGTATGGGTTCTTTGACAGATGCAATGGATGAGATTATTGAACAAGTAGCAGCCAAATTCCCGGGTACTATCGGTGTTCACAGTCAAACACAAGCAGCAACTTTCACATTTGCAAAACGGTGTATTTGTCTGCTAAATGGTTTGGATTTATCTATTTATCAGTTTTGCCAGAAACCGACTCAGAGCTTGGCATGGGTAGGTAGAATAGCTCCTGAAAAAGGGTTAGAAGATGCAGTAGCAGCAGCAGAAATCACCGGCATTACACTGAAAATATTTGGGTTTAAACAGGATGTATCTTACTGGGAAAAGATTTGTCAAGATTACCCTAATGCTCCCATAGAATATGTAGGATTTTTACCAACGGTTGAGCTACAAAAGGAGTTAGGTCAATGTCAGGCACTTTTAGTCACTCCTCGTTGGATAGAAGCATTTGGAAATGTAGCAATAGAAGCGCTTGCTTGTGGAGTACCTTTAATTGCTTATCGTCGGGGTGGTTTAACAGAAATTGTCCAAGAAGGAAAAACTGGTTTTTTGGTGGAACCTGATAGTGTCCAAGGTTTAGTAGAAGCGATTAAACGTTTGGATGAAATTGACCGCCAAACTTGTCGCCAGCAAGCAGAAACTCTATACTCTTTAGAAGCTATGGGCGATCGCACCGAAGAGTGGTTTCAAAAAATTCTGAGAATAGGCTATCCTGCCTGAAAATGCTTAAGCTAGCAAGTTATTTTTACCAGCTTGCATTAAACTATCCATCAAGGCTTCCCGTTCCCACAACGCGAGATGTCTAATAGGATAACCTTCTAGCCAGTCTTCTATGAGTGCGATAGGTTTGCCAAAGTTGAATGGTTCTTTTTGAAGATTGAGCAGACGAAATGATCCAGTTTGAATGTCTTCATTCTCGCAGTTAGAATGAGTTGATGTGAGTAGATATTTAACATTGCTTCTAAAAAAATTCTTAAGTACCAATGAAATGTCATGATTTGATAAGTGAAACAGACAGTCTCTGCAAAGCCACATATCAGCTTTTGGTAAGGGATTGTGAGTGATATCCAAATGAATAAAGGTAGTGTTATGGCTATCATAAAGTAGTTGGTTGCGCTTAACTAAAGGCTCTACGATATCAGCACCTATATATGTAATCGGCTCTTTCCAAGAAATAATTCTGAACCAGTTAAAATCTCCACACGGGGCATCGAAAATCACTTTTATGCCTAAGTCACTGATTAGTTGAGGAATCTCTTTTCGGATATTTTGGGTATATTCAATTGTTGATCCTGGTCCAGAAATACTTTCTTTGCTACCCCATAAGTAAGTTGGCGTGAAAAAACCAAGGTATGTAAAGATAAGTAAATACGGAAAATACATCTACCGAGGTGACTAAGACATGGGCGCTCGTTTAAGGGTATTTCTGACTCGTGATCAGGATAAAACT
>JAHHHR010000036.1 GCA_019359245.1 Nostoc desertorum CM1-VF14
TTGATAATGGCTATTTTGTACTTACTTTGTTTACCATCATACATTTCAATTGATGATGTATCAAAAAATGTCTTATATCAAGCGATGTGAATTGATTTTTTATTGTTTGTGAGAAATTTGCGTTTGGAATCTGCTTACTAACGCTATTAAATTTACCTCACAGGGTGGTCAAGTCGAGGTGAAGTTAGAGACAGTAAAAGAATTAGATACTCATCCTGATGAATACGCTCAAATCACTGTTAGCGATACTGGTAGGGGGATCTCTGGTGACTTTCTGCCTTATGTATTTGACTACTTCCGCCAAGCCGATGGTACAACAACTCGACAATTTGGGGGGTTAGGCTTAGGGTTAGCGATCGTGCGTTATTTGGTTGAACTGCATGGGGGAACTGTTCAGGCAGCGAGTCCTGGAGAAGGGCAAGGAGCAACGTTTACAGTCAAGCTGCCACTCATCCCTACGGAAAAATTGAATCACAATGATATTGTGCCTCATAATTTCTCAGACTTTAATTTTCATGGATTGCAAGCACTGCTAGTAGACGATGACACAGATTCACGAGAGTTAATCGCCTTCTTGTTAGAAGAGTATGGCTTTCAAGTGACTCAAGCTCAATCAGCATACGATGCTCAGAGCATTTTGGAGCAAGCAAAATTTGATTTGCTAATCAGTGATATTGGTATGCCCGATATGGATGGCTACACACTAATTCGTCAAATTAGAAAGCAGTCCCTTGACCAGGGCGGAAAAATTCCGGCGATCGCCCTCACAGCTTATGCTGGAGAGATTAATCAACAACTTGCAATAGCGGCTGGATTTCAACAGCATATTTCTAAACCAATTGACCCAGTGGTACTAATGCGGCTTATTTTAGATATATTAGGGGTACAGCAATAATTGAGAAAAATTTTGCCATAGCTATATCTGCCCCAATACTACTTGGGTTTTGCATTTCGAACCCACGCAGGTGGGTTTTGTCTGTGTAGCCGCTATTTCTAATCGCCAGGTATTTGCAAAGGTGAAATGCTATTAAGACTCCATCTCTGCCAATTCTAACCAGCGTTCAGTCGCTACATCGATCGCTTGCTTGAGATTTTCCACCTGATCATACAATTTCTGCACTTCGCTATAATTCCCCGGTGAGACATTCGCTAGTGTTTTCTCGGTTTCTGCTTTCTCAGCCTCTAACTTGGCAATTTTACCTTCCAACTGTTCAAATTCTTTTTTCTCCCAATTGGATAACCTACGCCGCTTTGTATTCTCTACATCCTTGGGTGAAGCCGCACCATTTTGGACTTCAACATTTTTCGGCTTCTCCTTAGCGTTAGCAGCCTGTTGCTGTGCCTCTTCAGCCTTCTTATAATCCAGATAAATCGAGTAATTACCTGGATAGTGCCGCAGATTACCGCCTTCCTCAAAGGAAAATACTGTGTCGATGGTGCGATCGAGAAAGTAGCGATCGTGAGAAACTACAATTACACACCCGACAAAATCCTCTAAATAATCTTCTAATACTGCCAATGTCTGAACATCTAAATCGTTTGTTGGTTCATCTAAAATCAAGACATTGGGCGCACTCATCAAAACCCGCAATAGAAATAAACGGCGTTTTTCACCACCCGAAAGTTTATTAATTGGGGCATACTGTTGATTACCAGGAAACAAAAAACGCTCCAACATTTGCGAAGCAGTAATTTGAGTACCATCGGTAATTTTGATAAATTCACCTTCTTCTTTGATGTAGTCAATCACGCGCTGATTTTCATTTAAAGCTGTGAGCAATTCTTCAGAATGCTGGTCAAAATAACCAATGTGAATTGTAGTACCAATTTCTGCAACGCCTGAATCTGGTTTAATCTGACCAGTAATAATATCCATTAAAGTGGATTTACCCGCACCATTAGCGCCGATGATGCCAATGCGGTCTTCTGGACTAAATTCGTAGGTGAAATTATTAATCAAGGTACGTCCATCATAGGCTTTAGAAATGTTATTTAATTCAATAACTTTTTTGCCAATGCGACGACCAACTGTAGAAATATCAACTTTACCCTGAACTTGTTTAAATTCAGTATCCCGCAGAGCATGAGCGCGGTCAATTCTAGCTTTCTGCTTGGTACTTCTGGCTTTTGGCCCTTTTTTGAGCCATTCTAACTCGCGCCGCAATAAGCCTTGATGTTTACGTTGACTACTTACAGCAGATTCTTCAGCTAAAGCTTTCTTTTCGAGGTAATATGAATAGTTACCTGTATAGGTGTAAATGTCGCCTCGGTCAATTTCAATGATCCGATTGGTAACGCGATCTAGAAAGTAGCGATCGTGGGTGATGAGAAAAAGTGCGCCACGATAGCGATTCAAATAACTTTGTAACCATTCTACAGAAAGAGCATCGAGATGGTTTGTCGGCTCATCCATAAGCAAAACATCTGGTTCTGCTAGCAATGCTGATGCTAAAGCAATACGCTTGCGATAGCCTCCAGACAAAGTGCCTATCTTGGCATCAAAATCAGAAATCCCTAATTTAGTGAGAATGATTTTAGCGTTAGTTTCTAATTCCCAAGCACCACTTGTATCCATCTTTTGCATCACCACAGAAAGGCGAGACATCAGTTGGCTATCATCTGGATAGTGAGCCAATTTATCTGAGAGTTCTTCATACTCACGCACCAAAGCCATGTGTTCGCCACTATCGGCGAAAACTTGCTCTAAAACTGTGTGATTCTCATCTAAATCTGGCAACTGGGGTAAGTAGATAATTCTAGAACCAGAATTGACTAAAATCTGACCGCTATCAATCGATTCTAATCCGGCAATCATTTTTAATAGGGTTGATTTGCCAGAACCATTAGTACCAATTAAACCAACTTTATCGGTAGCATCGAGGCTAAAGCTGGCATCTTTTAAAATTTCCTTGATGCCAAAGTCTTTTTTAACCGACTGTAGTGTAATAATACTCATAAAATCTAGTAATTTTTCATTGATCGTTAGTTAGTAGGTAAAGCACATACCTTACCTACATTTGCCGAATTCTATACAAATAAATCCAAGGGGAGATGTCCATACATTTCGTTGATTCCGTCTTCGTGGTAAGACTGGCAAGAAACTAATACGCCACGATGATGTCCAGCATAAGAATCGAGATAACACAAGCCATTTTTACCATTTAATTTTATATAAACTGGCCCTTCAGGTGTAAGTAAATTGTCTGGTGGTTCATAACCCAAAGCCAGAGAATAAGTCTTCATTGCCAATATTCCTTCTTCTGCTGTATCAGCACAAATTCCTAAAATTTGGTAATCAGCAAGCTTGGTGATCAAAATTAGGGCATCACGAATTACGGCTTTTTCTGATGGCTTGAGGATAGGGGCAATGTCTAGGCAGTTGAATTTATTCAGTAATTTTTTCGCTTCTTCGGCGGTGAGATTTTGAGGATTGGGGGTTGACATAAACTTCGATTATTGACTTTTTGGGTTTTCGATTGTGTTGGAGTTGGCACTAGCCCAAATTATACTATTTTGGATTTTAGATTTTGGATTGTAAATCGTCCAAATGTTATGGAATTTGTATGAGGTCAGAGCAAATTCCATAATTTTTGACTTTATTATCTAATGCCTACTCTTTTTACGGTTGATTTTGGACATTTCCAAGGTTAAATATGAAGGGGACACCGCTTTTTGAGTCACCACCCATAACAAGGACTTTGGGCATTTGAGCGCCGCCACTTCTCCAAGCTTCAATTGCTTCTTTTTGTAGAACTAACTGCCCTCCTTGGGCTTTAAGCGTCTCTGCTAAAAGTCTTTGAGCTTCTGCTCTACCTTTGGCGCGATTTACATCTGCTTGTGCTTCTTGTTCTGCTTCCCGTGCTACATAAACGGCTCTTTGCGCCCGTTGTTCAGCAATTTGTTTTTCTTCCACAGCTCTGGCAAATTCTGGTGAGAATGCTAAATCAACTACGCTAGTATCTAACACAATTATCCCATATTTGTCTAAGCGATCGCCTAGGGCTTCATCAAAGTCTTCTTTCAACTCACTTCTTTTAGTAATTGCTTCTTCTACTGTTCTTCTAGCAGCTGCAATTTTAAAGGCTTCTTGTGTCTGTGGTGCAATGATTTTTGATACAATATTTGCTAAAGTTCCTTGTTTCCTTCTAACTTCAACTACCTTGATGGGATCGAGGCGAAAGTTAATCGCAAATCTCGCAGATAAATTTTGCAAATCTTTAGTGGAACTCTCTGCTGGCACTTCAAATTTCTGCACAGTCAAATCATACACATCTATCACTGAGATAAAAGGCGGTTTTGCATGAATCCCTTCCAATAATGCGCCATCTCTCGCTTTACCCAAAATGCTGATCACTCCTGCTTGTCCTGGGTTAATAATGATAAAGGAATTTAGTCCCAGAACCACTAGTGTTGCTAACACAATTCCTAAAACTGTGCTTTGCCAATTTCCAAATTGCTGATTTTTCAAATTCCTTTCTCCAATATGAGTTAGTCATTGGTCATTAGTCGTTAGTCATGAAGAGTTATTATTTTTCTCCTTGTCTTCCTTCTCTAGTCTCTATTTCGCAGCCCCCAGTCCCTAGTGCTAAGTCAGAAGTTTTACTTTGACTTGAGTAAACTCAGTTACTAGTTTAAGCTTCTCATTAGTCTGTCTGAATCAAATTTTTAATTTAAACAACGCAGCACTGAGGGTTTTATGCCCATTCTTAGTGATGATATTAACTAATTAGAGCGGTTTATGGAGGGAGAGCGAATGATATCATCCAAGTTTCCCCGACTGTTTTAATTTATTCTTGTAAACATCAGAGATATGCAAAACACAGATGTAGTCGTCATTGGTAGCGGTATTGGCGGTTTGAGTTGTGCTGCTGTTTTGGCACGGTATGGCTTTGATGTAATAGTCTGCGAAAGCCACTCCATTGCTGGAGGCGCTGCTCATGCTTTTGAGCGCAATGGTTTCAAATTTGACTCGGGCCCGTCTCTCTACTCTGGACTATCTTACAGCCCCTCTGCCAACCCTTTGCGACAAGTGTTAGATGCAATTGGTTCTGAATTACCATGCGTAACCTACGATACTTGGGGTTGTTGTGTACCAGAAGGTGATTTTGACACATCAGTTGGTGCGGAGCAATTTTGTGAAGTGCTGATGAGATTTCGTGGTGATGATGCTGTTGCTGAATGGCAAGAACTCCAGCGCATTATGGAACCATTCGCTAGTGCAGCAACTTCCATACCACCAGCCGCATTACGCTTTGATTTTGGTGCAGCTAGAACTGTAGGCCCATTTATCCCATCTCTGACAAAAAATCTGGCGAATATAATTAAGCTGACGGGTCCCTTCAGCCGAATTATGGATGGTGTTGTTAAAGATCCTTTTACCAGAAACTGGCTGAATTTGTTGTGTTTCCTACTTTCTGGATTACCCGCAGATGGCACTAGTGCAGCAGAGGTAGGATTTATGTTTGCGGACTGGTATCGCCCAGATGCAATACTTGAATATCCTATTGGTGGTAGTGGTGCTTTAGTTGACACCCTTGTACAAGGATTAGAGCGTCACGGTGGGAAGCTGATTTTAAGCGCTCATGTGGAAGAAGTGCTTGTAGAAGGTAATCGTGCGGTGGGTGTGCGTCTGCGCGATCGCTCCGAAATTCGAGCGCGACGGGCAGTAATTTCTAATGCATCGGTTTGGGACACACTTAAGTTACTACCAGAAAAAGCAATACCCAAAAAGTACCGCAGCAAACGACAGGCGACACCTGAGTGTGATAGCTTTATGCATCTACATTTGGGCATTGATGCTCAAGGATTACAATCAAATTTGCGGTGTCATTACATCGTGGTTAATGACTGGGAATTGGGCATAACAGCACCTCAGAATGTTGTAGTGATATCAATTCCTTCAGTTCTCGATCCATCCTTAGCGCCAGCAGGTAAGCACGTAATTCATGTTTATACTCCTGGTAATGAGCCGTATGCTATTTGGCAGGGAATGGATAGGAGGAGTCAGGAATATGCCGAACAAAAGCGATCGCGTGCAGAAGTAATGTGGCAAGCTTTGGAAAGGGTCATTCCAGATATTCGCTCTCGTTGTGAAGTCACACTTGTTGGTACACCTTTAACCCACGAGCGTTATCTCCGCCGTCACCAAGGTTCCTATGGCCCAGCAATTCAGGCTGGAAGTGGTATGTTTCCTGGCCCCGGCACACCTCTACCGGGGCTGATGTGCTGTGGAGACTCGACATTTCCCGGTATTGGTTTACCAGCAGTCGCCGCCAGTGGGCTGATTGCTGCGAATACCCTCGCACCGATTGATAAGCATTTAGCCATGCTTCAAGATATCAAGTGTATCTAATTTTTTGAGTATAAAATCTACTTACTAAGAGAGCCGCACCTGCTACCAAAGTTGCTAGTACACTATTAGGTTCAGGTACGGCAACAACTTCAGCATCAATTTGTGCAGTTCCAGCATACAAACCTATCAAGTCAGGCTTTTGCAGGATATTAGCAAACTCTGGAGAAATTAACAATTTAACATCAGGGATGGTTAAAGTTTGACCATCAAATGCTACAAGTCCCGAAGCGCTCAAATCAAACAATATTGTGTTTAAAGAAATTGTGTCTTTTAAAACAAGTCCGCTAGCATCTTTGGTAGTACGTCCCGGAGCAAAACCTATTGAAAATTCACCAACAGTAATTTGATTATTGAAAGTAACAGTACCAGTTTGCTCAATTGTCCCTGAAAGCGGAGTAAAACCGCCCTTATCACTGAATGTGAAGTTGGTGGCTGAGTCGATGTTGAAGCCAACCAAATAATTGCTGGGAATTGGTGCGACTGTATGATTACCGCCTGTCAAGGTTAGCCCGATATTTCTAAGAATATCCTCATGATCGTGATCAATACTGGTGACTCCAGATATCACTTTAAAAGTTGCAGCTTCTACCTCTATGGGTGCAATTAATATGAAAGCTGCTGTTGTACAACCAATAATCCCTGCAAATTTAGAAAACCGCATAGATGCCCCTTATATTTTTAGTTTATTTTATCTGACAAATGCTCTTTATTAATTTAAAAGCTAAGTATTACCACTAAAGAAATACTCTCAAAACATAAAAGAATACTTTTTGAAACTTTATATTTACCAAAAACTAAGTTAATACCAAAATTCAAATTGTATAGTTACAAATACAAATTTAAGTAAGTGGGTAAAAATAAAGATCACTGGTTATGATAGAGCAGAAAATATGAGGCATAAGGCATTAAACATCAAACACGATAAAAATATAGTTACGTTTAATTATGTCCAATGCCAAAACCTCGTTTCCAACCTCTGGCTATAAATGCTACTCATTGGCTACTACCGCTAGTCTTGAGGCGGCAGTTCCTCCATTAGGGACTTGCAAAAAATAAATTATTCCAAATTATTTGTACATTTATAGGAGGCGTATAGCTAGCTGTGCGTCCCTACTAAAAACTTGTTGCTTTACAAGCTTGTTCTAATCCACCAGCTTATTTTCTCTAAATTAGGATCTATTTCCTGCCAAAAACTTGCTGATGAGTTTGTTTCTCTTGCGGCTGCCAGTATTTGATTTATATTGTCGAAGTTTTTCTGAATTAAATACTTATCTAATTTAGGAATATCTAATTTAAGGTATCTCAGACGGTTGGGTAACTCTACTTTCTCGTTTGTCGGCAAGTTAAGAAGCTGCTCAACTAGTTCTAAAATTTTATCTACTGACGCAATGGCTTCTTCAATACTCGGCTTTTTAGTTTGTAATTGTAAATCTTTTTCTTCAAAGGCTTCTTCTTGATTACCTAACTTTACTATCAATATTTTGACAAAGAAAATATTGTAATCAACTTCAATAACTTCACCCACTTGATTATGATATTTTCCGGTTTTATTTATAAGTACTATGTCACCTTTCTCAATTTTGTCTTTCATAATTTATACAGCGCTGAATTAAATTGCTTGAATAATCTCCTCTACAGAAAATACTACTCTAAAGCCACAAACCCTCAGCCCACCATCTGACTCGTTCCAGCTACGGCTAGCGCTGCGACACAGTTCTGCATTGAAACTCCAAGAACCACCGCGTAACACTCGGCGATTAATATCACCGCCAAGTTCCCAGGCTGTTCCATCTGAGGGTGCGTCGCTGTAATTGTTGTGCCACGAATCAGCGCACCATTCCCAAACTAGCCCGTGCATATCATACAATCCAAAGGCGTTGGCGACTTCAAAACTACCGACGTTTGTTGTTTCTTTTCGGAATTTGCTTTTTGGTTCGATAGTGCAACTGACTAATTCAGAGGTAATGGCTTCACCAAAGTGGAAAGATGTTGTTGTTCCAGCCCGACAAGCATATTCCCATTCAGCCTCACTTGGTAAACGATAGCCGCGTCCAGTTTTTTCTGATAGTCTAAGACAGAATTCTACAGCTTCATGCCAGGATACATTTTCTACTGGTCTATCTAAACCTTTGAATTTTGATGGATTGGAATTTAAAGCTTGTTTGACTTTGGGTAAAGCGGCTACTACTCTCCACTGTGCTTGAGTTACAGGAAACTTGCCCATAAAAAATGGTTTGACAGTAACTTTGTGTCGAGGGCGTTCGTCAGCATCTCCTTCAAACTCAGGTGAACCCATCATGTAAGTACCGCCAGGAATCGATACCATTTCCAATGTGACAGATTTACCTAATTCTTCGGCAAAGAAGTTTGCATTACAACTCATGCGGTTTACTTCTCTACCACCTGTGTCTACTGTCACTACGTCAAATTCAAAGGTTTCTAAGGGGGGTAATGGTACTATTACTTTTTGTGGTAGCGACGGTAATATGGGTTGGGACATTGAAACAATTTTAAGGGCAACAGGTTCAATGTTCAATGTTGCAAACTTCAAATCATTAATAACTTCTACTGCTGTTTGATATCTTTCACTCGCTAGATGTTTTAATAATTTATCTAAAATGTTCCCTAAGTCGTCGCTGATAGTAATACCTTTTTCTTGTAAACGTTCACGCCACAGCCACTTAGCATTCATGGCATCATAAATAGGATCAGTAATCTGTCCAGAAGCATCCTGCAACGGCAAACATCGAGTTAAAAGACGCACGCAAGTTACACCTAAAGCATACAAATCACTGCCGTGACAAGCAAATCCAGCCATTTGCTCTGTTGGTGCATAACCAAGGGTATAAATTACTGTAGCTTGTCTTCCTAAACTAGTTTGTGTTACCTGTTTAGCACCGCCAAAGTCAATTAATACGGGTTTTTCATCACTTGCACGGCGGATAATATTTTCTGGTTTAATATCCCGATGAATGACATTATGAGTATGAATGAATTGCAGTACTGGCAATAAGTCAGTTAAAAGCTTCCAAATTTGTTTTTCACTATATGTTTCTTGCTGAACTTCCTGTAAGAGAGTTTTTCCTTGAATAAATTCTTGTACGAGATATAAACTAGCACCTTGTTCAAAATAAGCTAGTAATCTGGGAATTTGGGTATGATTTTCTCCTAGTTCATACAACCGAAAAGCCTCTTCTTTGAAAAATTCTGCTGCTTTGGTACGTTGTCCTGTTCCCTGAAACTGCGGGAAAAATTGCTTGATGACGCAAGGCGCGTTTAGTCTGTCTACATCTTCTGTAGCATAGGTTCTACTAAATCCACCTTCACCTAGAAGTCTCAATACACGGTAACGGTTTCTTAGAAGTTTGCCAAAGTTGCTTTGTCCGCAACTCACGCAAAATCTATTGCTATCAGAGTTGAATGGATTTGAGCAATTGGGATTTTGGCAGATTTGCATAATGAAGTGGAAATAGCATCTTCTCCAAAGTTAGCCCCAATATTATCTAATTGAAAACAGTTATGTAGAGAAGCGAACACGGAAGTTTATTTATGTGCTTAAATTTCCTTCCACACGAAGGCAGAAAGATAAATAAATCCTAATATTGTGGAGTTTTAAAATATTAGTAAATATGAATACATCAGTATAACGGATGTAGAGACGTTACATTGCAACATCTCTTTTAATATAGCTTTTGTTCCCCACTTAAAAAGTTCATGGAGAACCAACTCGTTCATAATGTTTATTACTAATTGCAATTTTTATGGAAGTCGGCGGGAAACTCAATTCCCAAGTGTCTGTACAGGGATAGCCGCCCGCCGAATTGGGGCATTGAGCATTGGGCATTGGTAACTCTTTCCCATGCCCCATGCCCTATTCCCCATGCCCAAAAACTCCACGCCACTTGCGGGATGGAGTTTTTTATTGTTGGCTTTTATTCTCTCCAGAAATACGAATTAATTCAGCGACAAGAGCCGCGATCGCAGATACTGTAATCAACATTACACTTAATGCGTTAATATCAGGCTTGACTCCTGTTCTAATGCGGCTAAAAATCTCCATTGGCAAGGTATTAGAACCGCTACCAGCAGTAAAACTGGCAATCAGAAAGTCATCTAAGCTGAGGACAAAGGCTAAAAGACAACCAGCTACAATCCCAGGCATCAATTGAGGTAATAATACTTCAATGAAAGCTTGCGTTGGTGTAGCACCTAAATCTAGCGCTGCTTCTTCTAAGTGAGGATCTAAATTGGTAAGCCGTGAACTAACTACAAGTCCAACATAAGCCAGACAAAATACGATATGCGCTGCAACTATTGTCCATAAACTCAGGGGTATGGCAAAGGCTGCTAGACATACTAGGGTAGCAACTGCGATCGCAATATCGGGAATAATCAATGGTAGGTAAGCAACACCACGATACAATTTCTTCCCAGGAAATTCGTAACGCGCCAACCCAACCGCCATCAAGGTTCCCAGCACTGCTGAAATCCCGACTGCACAACCAGCAACTATCATACTGTTTTGCAAAGCTGATAAGATGCGATCGTCACTGAATAACTTGCGATACCAATCGAGAGTAAATCCTTGCCAAGTTGCGCTGTAAGGTGACTGATTAAAGCTATAAAAGCTAAGTACTAGTATGGGCAGGTACATGAACACAAACATGAGCAGTGAGAAAACCGCCTGCCATGAGACACGCGGTTTTTTAATAGATGGAGAGATATTCACGTTTATATATGATTTTTATCTGATAGCAACATAAAATATCATATTTAATGTAATAAGTCAATGATTTGAAGGGGGCAGGTCAAAAGAGGCAAGGGGGCAGGGGGCAGGGGGCAGGGGGAAAAACTGAGACTGAGCTTGTACTTTGCCCCAGTGCAAGCGGACAAAGAAGGACGGGGTTTCGTACCCGTGTTTCGCCCCGCTCCACGCAGTGCTTGAAAGGGCTTGCTCCCTGCTCCCCGCTCCCTGCTCCCTGCCTCTTCAGTGAGAGGATGTCAAGTCTTTTCCGTTGATGCCAGCCCATTAATCGCTGGGCCGTTAATTACTTGTCCCTGCGTATTAAACCGTGAACCGTGACATGGGCAATCCCAGGTGTTTTCTGAAGAATTCCAAGCAACGATACAGTTGAGGTGAGTACAGATTGCAGAATGTTCGTGTAGTGTACCGTTTTCATCTCGGTAAGCTGCAATTTTGGTCAAACCACGCCGCACTACTGCACCTGTACCGGGAGCAACTTTTTCAACGGAATCAACATCACCTGGTGTCACCCAGTCTAAATATTGGGTAGCAACGTTGAGATTTTCAGAGATAAAATCACCTACTCCACCAATTCTGACACGCGATGGGTCATAAAGCTCTGCCCAGGTATTCTTTCGCCCTAAAATCAAGTCAGTTAAAAGTATACCTGCGATCGTGCCGTGGGTCATTCCTATGCCTGTATCACCAGTAACGATATAGACGTTTTCCTCATCAAAGGGGTTTTTGCCAATGTAAGCAATACCATCATCAGAATTCATTACCTGACCCGACCAGCGAAATAAAATCTCCTGTGCCATTGGGAAACGTTCTCGTGTCCATGTTTGGAGTCTGGCATAGCGGGCATCAGCATCGTCAGCTTGTCCGGTTTTGTGGTCTTCGCCGCCAACGATTAATACATCATATTGTTCGTCAATGCTTTGTAACCTTACGTAGTGATAAGGGTCGAGGGTATCCCAATAAAGCGCTTTGGGAACAGAACCGCGAGGCACTTTTGCACCGATGACAAAGGTGATGTATGGAGCCTGCTTGAAGTGCATAGTAGCTAAGTTACTGATGGGTGAGTTGGTTGCTACCACTACAGCATCGGCTGTCACAACTTTACCACTGCTCGTCTCAACGCGGGCAGGTAAACCACCTTTAATTTTTTCAACGTGTGTGCCAGTATAAATTTTACCGCCACGGCGTTCTATGGCTTCTGCAAGTCCAGCTAGATATTTTAGTGGATCAAATTGCCCTTGTCGGGGAAAGCGTAGACACATTCCTGTATCAAAGTCAGTCAACGGCGCTTTTTTCACCATTTCAACATCAGTAAGTCCAGCCCGGTGTACTGCTTCTAATTCCTGCTGAATCTCATCTATTGATTTTAGGTCTGGGGGAAAAAGATAGCCGTCAAGTCGCTCAAAGTCGCAGTTAATGTTTTCTTGGGTAGCGATCGCCTCTATAGTATTAAAGTATTAATTGCTGTTGTATGACTTTGAGCAATATGTTTTGCACCTTCTTTACCGTGTATTTGCTCCAGTTCGTGGTAACCATAACTTAGCACATTCGATACGTGCGCTGTTGTTCTTGATGTTTGACCGCCACCAATGGGACCATCATCCAGTACGATCACTGATTTACCTGCACGGATTAACATATAGGCAGTTGATATCCCTGCTATCCCAGCACCAATAACGCAGACATCTGCATAAGTATTTTCGGTAAGTACGAGTTTCTCTGGGACTTTTGCCGTTGTCATCCAAATAGAAATTGTTTTACCAGAGTCATTTTGCATATTTTTTTAGAGTCTCAAGCCAAATTTAGTTGCTGGAAAGAAAATTATGGAGCTAAGAGTAATGACAGAGGAAGAAGGAAAAATATTTTTATATTTTTCCTTTTATGATTGTGCCTTTATGTGTCTTTAATCCGCACCACAACTAAGCTAAGATGTTTATTCCAGCTTGTTATTGTATAAGCCTAGACTATTGATTGTAAATAATGTATCTACATCATGATAGACATAAAAATATGCTTAATAGGGGATGAAATCGCCAAAAATTTATAATATTGAAGCAAAACTTAAACTACTTTGTAAAACATTCGGCTCTGGAGTAGATAATTTATTATCTGGTATTTTCTGAGTGTGATATAGCAATCTAAATGAATCGTAAAAATCTCCAATTCATCTCTCTGCTTTCTGTGCGGTTAATTTATTTTTACAAATGATTTAGAACTGTTATATAGCAACAACTTGTGCATTACAAAAACCACTCTTGCTAATAAATATCTACTAACTTTTCACCCAACATCTAGCGAAAGAAAGAGTTTAAGGCTGAATATCTCTGTAATCATGAATGCGGACAAGTTTTTACCCACTTAATAACTGATATGCCGCAATATTTCGGAAAACTACCCACAACTAACCAACCTTGGACAACCATCGGCAATGTAAAAGCTGTAACGTGGGACAATAATATTATTAATTTCGACTGTGACAACTCACGCCTTACTATCAGCGTACTTGCTTCCAATTTAATCCGGGTGCGTTTTGCACTAACTGGGCAATTTATCCCCCGCCGTTCTTGGGCAGTGACGCTAGATGATGCAGAATGGGCAACAACACCTTTTACAGTGCAGGAAACTGAAGCAACAATAGAAATCGAAACAGCACAGATTCGGGTGTGTGTCCAGCGAGAAAAGTGTCGCATTGCTTGTTTTGACAAAAATAATTGTCCGTTCGCTCAAGATGCAGAGATGGGTATAGGTTGGCGGATGGGCGCAACTGCGGGGTGGAAAGAAATTGTAGCCGACGAACATTTCTATGGCTTTGGTGAACGTACAGGTTTTCTGGATAAACTCAGCGAGGTAAAAACCAACTGGACAACGGATGCCTTAGATTATGATGCACTTACTGATGAAATGTACCAAGCAATTCCATTCTTTATGGCTTTGCGCCCAGAGTTAGGTTATGGCATCTTTTTCAACACTACTTTTTGGAGTCAGTTCGATATTGGTGCTGAACAACCAGGTATTTGGAAGATGGAAACTCGTGGCGGTGAATTGGATTATTACATTATCTATGGCCCCGAACCTGCCCAAATCTTGGAGACTTACACTCAGCTAACTGGGAGAATGCCATTACCCCCGAAATGGGCGCTAGGTTATCATCAATGTCGCTGGAGTTACGATTCAGAAACCGTTGTGCGGGAACTGGCGCAAGAATTTCGTCAGCGTCGCATTCCTTGTGATGTTATTCACTTGGATATTGACTATATGCAGGGTTATCGAGTGTTTACTTGGAGTAAACAGCGCTTCCCCAACTCGGCAAAACTTATTAGTGATTTGGCAAGGGATGGTTTCAAAACAGTCACAATTATTGACCCTGGTGTTAAGTATGAACCAGAAGGCAATTATCATGTTTTTGACCAAGGATTAGAAAACGACTATTTTGTGCGGAAAGCTGATGGCGAATTGTTCCACGGCTACGTTTGGCCCGATAAAGCTGTTTTTCCTGACTTTTTACGCCCTGATGTGTGTAGTTGGTGGGCTGATTTACACAAAAGCCTAACTGATATTGGGGTGGCAGGTATTTGGAATGATATGAACGAACCCGCCATAAACGATCGCCCTTTCGGGGATGATGGTGAAAAGATTTGGTTTCCGCTCGATGCACCGCAGGGAGGAGATGGGGGACAAGGGGACAAGGAGAATATCTCTGTGTCTGCTTCTAATCATACGGAAGTGCATAACTTGTATGGGTTGATGATGGCTAAAGCTTGCTATGAAGGGTTGCAACGGCATCGAAGTTCAGAGCGATCATTTGTGTTAACGCGATCGGGTTATGCTGGTGTGCAACGCTGGTCTTCGGTATGGATGGGGGATAACCAATCGTTGTGGGAGCATTTAGAAATGTCTCTGCCGATGCTTTGCAATATGGGACTTTCGGGCGTGGCATTTGTAGGTTGCGATATTGGCGGGTTTGCTGGTAACGCCACAGGTGAATTATTCGCTCGGTGGATGCAGGTAGGAATGCTCTACCCATTAATGCGCGGTCACTCAGCCATGTCTACTGCTCGTCATGAACCTTGGGTATTTGGCGATCGCGTTGAAAATATCTGTAGAGAATATATTAATTTACGCTACCAATTACTTCCCTACATCTATAATCTTTTTTGGGAAGCGGTAACAACAGGTGCACCAATTTTAAGACCATTATTGTACCATTTCCCTAATGATCCGAAAACCTATAGTCTCTACGATCAAGTATTACTAGGTGCGTCTTTGATGGCTGCGCCAATTTACCGTCCTGGAGTTGAGCATCGATGTGTCTATTTACCTGCTGGCACTTGGTATGATTGGTGGAGTGGTGAGCGTTATGAAGGCCCGATTCACATTCTTGCTCATGCACCACTGGAAAGAATGCCATTGTATGTCCGTAGCGGTGCGATCGTTCCCATGCAACCTGTCAAGCAATATGTTGATCAAGCCCCACTCGACGAGATGAAATTACGGATTTGGCCTGGTAATAACGAATATCAGCTATTTGAAGATGATGGGCACACAAATGAGTTTCAAGATAAACATTTTTCGCTAACAAACATAAGCGTATTTACAGAAGCAAATCAAACAGTAGTGGAAATTGGAGCGAGAGTTGGGGAATGGACACCTCCATCACGTGAAGTGATTGTAGAACTTGTTGGTGTTGGAGAGCAACGTTTCCAATATGATGGTAAGCAACGTAGGCTGCAATTCTGAAATATTCACAAAGATGGTTTTTTAACCAACATTATTTCTGATTCTCAATTATGCAACACAAAATATGCATAAAGATAGATGAAAAATAAGTCAATGGGAAACATACAATACAAAAGATAGAGATCATTAAACCGTAAGAAATACGGTGGTTTAATACGCTAGATAGATGCGGTTAGAAAATACTTAATGTTAAATATCAACCGCTTGCGGCTGCAAGATATATTTAAAATCCCTACAAATTCACTTGTGGCAAAAATCGCAAGTGCGATCGCTGTTTTTGTTGGCAGCTTGGTACTAGCTGGTTGGTGTTTTGGCATTGAAGTTCTTAAGCGCGGCTTCCCTGATAGCCTTGCCACAATGAAAGTCAACACAGCGCTGTGTTTTGTGCTGTGTGGTATATCGCTGTGGCTGTTTTTAACAGGGGAAGAAAACAATTCAAAATTCAAAATTCAAAATGACGTTAGCGCAGCCTCTCCAAGAGTTGGCATATCGTTGGCAAAACCTCTCGTAGAGAAGGCTTGCGCTGCGCTAACAAAATTATTCCCCAACTTTCCCACTCTTTTAATCTCTAGAGTATGTGCAATAGCGGTTACTACAATTTCTGCCCTCACACTCTGTCAATATCTGTTTGGCTGGAATCTCGGCATTGACGAGCTACTGTTTCGTGATTCGCCAACTAGTATAGCGACATCGCATCCAGGGCGAATGGGGGTGAACACAGCACTGAACTTTCTGCTGGTTAGCGTCGCCCTACAACTTCTAATTCATCCAAAAAACCGCCGCAGTTGTTGGTATGCCCAGATTATCGTACTGATCGCTACTTTAATTTCCTTTCAGGCGCTCATGGGCTATGCCTATAAAGTGAAAGCTCTCTACGGACTTGCCCCCTATACAACATCAATGGCTTTACATACAGCGGTGTTGTTCAGCTTATTAAATATGGGAATTTTGTGGGTGCGGGCAGAACAAGGGTTAATGAGAGTAGTTACAAGCGATACCTACGGCGGTTTACTTGCACGTCGTTTATTAATTGCCGCGATCGCAGTACCTTTTGTATTGGGGTGGATAATCGTTGAAGGTCAACGAGCAGAAAAATACGGCCCGGCGTTTGCAGTGTCACTGTTTGCGATCATCCTGATTGTAATTTTTACGATTTTGATTTGGCAAAGTGCCACGGTTATTGAACGCCTCAGCGAACAGCGCGATCTTGCCCAGCAAGCACTTAGAACCCAGGAAGCTAAACTGGGAAGTTTTGTAGATTCTAACGTCATCGGCATTCTATTTGGCAATGTGTATGGCGGCATCCAGCAGGCAAACGACGAATTTCTCAGGATGATTGGTTACACGCGGGAGGATTTGTTAACAGGTAGATTAAGTTGGAGCAATATCACACCACCAGAGTATTTATACTTGGATGAGCGAGGTGTCGCCGAAGCACAAGCAAATATTAACGCTACTTGTACGCCTTATGAGAAAGAATATATCCGCAAAAATGGTAGCCGCATCCCAGTTTTAGTTGGTTACGTGCTGCTAGGAGAAAAACGGGAAGAGTCAGTAGCGTTTATCCTTGACTTGAGCGAACGCAAGCAAGCAGAAGCAGAACAGCAAAAATTAGTATCGCTGGTAGAAAATAGCTCTGATTTTATCGGCATCGCTACCCTTGAGGGTAAATTACTCTATATAAATGATGCAGGTCAAAAACTGGTAGGCTTTGCAAGTCTTGATGAAGTGAGGCAAAAAGCAGTATTAGATTACGCCATGCCCAAAGATAAAGCCTATTTTCAAGAATATATACTGCCGACTGTGCTATTACAAGGGCGCTGGCAGGGAGAATTCTGCTTTCGGCATCTTCAAACAGGTCAACCAATACCAGTTGATTACAATATCTTTACTGTTACCGACAACAACACAGGTCAGCCAATTGCCTTAGCAACTGTGACTCGCAACATCAGCGAACAAAAACTGGCCAAGGAAAAAATCTTACAACTAAACAAGGATCTACAGCGCCGCATTACTGAGTTACAAACATTGTTGGAGGTAATTCCCATTGGAATAGGCATTGCCGAAGATCCAGAATGTCAAAATATCAAGGTTAACCCTGCTTTTGCCAAGCAGTTGGGGATATTACCAGATACAAATGCCTCCCTCAGCGCTCCCTTGGACGAAAAACCGACAAGCTTTAAAGTCTACCGCCACGGAAGAGAACTGTCAGCAGAAGAACTCCCAATGCAATATTCTGCTGCTCATGGTGCCGAAGTTATAGATTGTGAACTTGAGATTATCCATGAAGATGGAAAAATTGTCAATCTTTTGGAGTATGTTGCACCCTTGTTTGATGAAGAGGGTAAAACTAGAGGAAGCGTTGGTGCATTTTTAGATATTACGGAGCGCAAACAAACAGAGGAAGCACTCTTAAATCAGCAAAAATGGCTGGAGGATGTGTTAAATCTGATGCCAAGACCGTTGCTGTTTATCGAGCCAGGAACGGCGCGGGTAACTTTTGCCAATCGCTCTGCTAACGAATTGGCTGGGGGCGAATTTCCCAAAGGTGTACCAGCCGAGGAGTATCACACAGTTTATCATTATACAGATGCGGCTGGCGATCGCATCCCCAATGAACAAATGCCAGGAGTGCGGGTTGCCCTTGGCGAACGCCTGAATGGATTGGAGGTAGACTGGCACACTCCATCTGGTGTGCGCTCTCTACTCATATTTGCTGATACCTTACCAGCAATGCATGGTCATCCGGCTACCTGTATCTTGGTGTTCCAAGAGATTAGCAACCTCAAGCAGGCAGAAAAAGCCCTCTCCTTAGGTTACAAAAGGCTAAAACTACTATTTGACACAGCCAACGATTTACTATCAAGCCAGGAACCAGTACTGCTAATCGATAGCGTCTACCGAAAATTAAGAGAGCAAATAGGTTTAGATGTTTATTTGAACTATTTGGTTGAGGATAACTCTCAAGTAATGCGGTTGGGGTCTTCCAGTGGTATTTCTCCAGAGGTGGCAAAGGAAATTGAGTCGTTGGCATTTGGTCAAGGGGTTTCTGGTAATGTAGCGCTCTCACGCCATTCCATAGCTCTAGAGAATGTGCAACAATCCACTGACTCACACACAGAATTCATTCGCTCTTTAGGGATTACTGCTTATTATGCATATCCATTGATTGCCCAAGGGCGGCTGTTAGGTACTCTTTCTTTTGGCAGTCGCACTCGGTTAAGCTTCACCGAGAATCAAAAGGGGATGATGCAAGCAGTATGCGACCAAATAGCGATCGCAATGGAACGAGCTAGTTTAATTAGTTCTTTGCAACAACAAACTGAGCAGTTGCAAGAAGCTAACCGCATGAAAGATGAGTTTCTGGGAATATTGTCTCATGAATTGCGATCACCCCTCAATGCCATCCTTGGCTGGGCGCAATTACTGAAACGAAGCAAGCTTAGTGAAATCCAAATGGCTAGGGCTACGGAGACAATTGAGCGGAATGCTAAGGCACAAACCCAGCTAATTGAAGACCTACTGGACATATCACGGATGATGAGAGGCAAGTTACGCCTCAATGTTCGTACTTGTAATTTGGTTCCAATGATTGAGTCAGCTATTGAGACTGTTAGCCTCGCCGCCGAATCTAAAGAAATCGATTTAAGATTTTCCCTGATTCCTTCAAAGGAAACGCAAAATTCAGATTTGGAATTAGGAAGCAATCACAAAAATATAGAATCTTCAGAAGCACAATCCCAAACCAGTCAACACTCAGAGGACAATTTGCTTGGTGAAAATTCTCAATTCTTAGTTTCCGGGGATTTTGAGCGCTTGCAGCAAATAATCTGGAATCTGCTATCCAATGCCATCAAATTTACACCCAGAGGAGGACGGGTAGAGGTGCAATTGTCTGTAGTGACTGACCAAGAAAAACAACAGACAACGGATAAATATGCCCAAATTCAGGTAATTGACACAGGCATTGGTATCAGCCCTGATTTTCTTCCTTATGTCTTTGATCGCTTTCGTCAAGCTGATAGTTCTAGCACTAGAACCTATGGTGGATTAGGACTAGGATTAGCGATCGTGCGTAATTTAGTAGAATTACATGGCGGTACTATCCACGCAAATAGTCCAGGAAAAGAGCAAGGAGCAACGTTTACAGTCAAGTTGCCACTTTTGAAAAGCCCTCCCCTCACAGCCGTCTTGCAGCCTCTCGCCCTGCCCTCTTCTCCTCTTCCCTCCCTCTCCCTCCTTGGCGTGCGCGTACTGGTTGTAGATGACCAAGCCGATACCCGTGACTTCATCACTACAGTCCTCGAACAGTGCCAAGCCGAAGTTCAGGCTGTAGCATCAGTTCAAGAAGCATTGCAGGTAATTACACAGTGGAAACCAGATGTTCTAGTCAGTGACATCGGTATGCCCGATGAGGATGGTTATTCTTTAATCCGCAAAGTGCGATCGCAACCACCAGAAGTAGGAGGAAATATTCCAGCCGCAGCGTTAACAGCCTATGCTAGGGCAGAGGATCGAATGCGAGCTATACAAGAAGGTTATCAGCTACATTTACCTAAACCTATTGAGGCAGCGGAGTTAACTACAGTAGTTGCCAGACTTGCTGGACGGACTTAAAGAAAATGGGGCATGGGGCATTGTCCTTTTTCCTAATATCAAAATTTATACAAAATTCCAATTGTTTCCCAATTACTAAAAAGCAGTTTTTCTTTGTAATTTAGCGTAGTTGGTGGATACCTGCATTGTCAAAATACTTAGATGTATATTTCTATTTCAGCATGAATAATTGTTGTCTTTTGGGGCGATAGCTATTTAGTAGAAATGGCTTCACCTTAAAAAAGTCCGCTCTTTTCCTCTTTTAGTCCATTGTGAACGGGATCAATAGCACAGTGCGGCGGAAATAAGCAGACCATCGAAAATCCATAAATAGCTTATTCCATAATACTTTTGAATTTTTAATTTTAACTTTCGCCTTGCAGTACTAGGGGGGATAACTTATTTAAAGCTGATTGGAAGTAAATTCCGAAATAGGCAATTTTAGAGTTGTATTTAAATCATATAGCCTCATTTAATGCAAACAGACTACATGAATTGCAAATTGAGTATTTCAAAGGAATAGTTTTAACAACAGTTGTGGTTACTGTCATTAGCATGATTTATCTTTAATATTTACCCAATTTATTTAGATAATCATGCAAAAAATAGATAGTGCATCTTGCAACCTCAATAAAACTAACTAATAAGCAGTATTTTATACATTACCGTTTTTCCTATGATCGCCGTAACAAAGACATTATTAAAAACATTAGCTGAACCACAAAATCTAGAAAGTATTGACTTATATGAATCGAAGCGAGCTGATTTTTTACAAGAAGTAATTGAAGGTTTAGAAGACGGTATATTAATTTTAAACCACACTGGTGAAGTAGTTCATGCTAATGCATCTGCTCGTCGCCTTTGTTGTAAATTTAATCAAGGCAACTTCAACCAAAATTTTTTACCACCAGCCATCTGGAACCTTTGTGAATCGTTGTTCAATAACCGAGATTTGTTTTCTGACAAACTACTAATTTTGTCGGATGAGATTGTGCTTGATAAGTCAAATATTTTTCGGATTAGGGTGAGACTGTTAGATTTGGATGGGTTTGAAGTACCTTGTTTATTGGTGACTATAGAAAATCAATATGAATCTGTGAAAAATGTAGCACTCACTGAAGTTAAAAAATTTGACTTGACACCGCGAGAAGCTGAAATTTGGTTTCTCTATAGAAGTAACTACAGCTACAAACAAATTGCCACTAAGCTTTACATCACCATAAACACGGTGAAAAAACACATGAAAAATATTCACACCAAACGCCAAGCAAATATGTCTTATGATTGAATGGTAGTATGGTATCGAAGAAGAATTCATAATCAATGAGTAGGAAATTCAAAAGACTCACTCACTCATTGAATACCACTAAATGTGGATCTTTAGTGGTGGTCTTAAAGCCCTGGATTCAGACGTTTTTTGGTAAAATACAATAAATTATTAGTGATTAACCTAATATTTAGAAACAAGTATTTTATGAATCAATACTCGTAACGTTTTGTAAAAAAGCAATATTACACCTACTATTTCTCCCTTTCATGCAAGCTTTTTTACAGCATTTTTACTACGGAGATTCAGGACTTTTTTGCAGACGTAATAAGGTATTGTAAACCTCCCGTTTTAAGATATCGTTATTTTGTAGTTCTATAGTAATTTTGTTGAACTGATCAAATTTCAACCCATTAACTTGGACAATTTCTTGAGCGTGCTTACAGTAATTCACTGCGATATCTTGAGCCTTCTTTGGAAGACCATTTATGCTGTTAGGATCGTTACAAACAATCTGGGGAATTTCTCTATTGCCAATAAGTTTTTTAATTTCTTCAAAGGCGTTTTGGCGGGCTGGCTCCATTGCTAGCACGGCTTGAGCATAGCTGTTGATTTCAGTATTGTTAACTATTGGTGGTGGAGTTTGACCATAAGCTTTTGAACTCAATGAAAATGCGTTAGAAATTACACTCACAGTCGCGATCGCACCGAAAAAAAATGATTGGGAAAGAATTCGTTTTCGGCTATATCGGGGAAACAAATCAGAAAATTTTTTCATATAGTGTGTGACAGAGAACTACATCAGGGATATTATAAGGACTTTGAATTATTTTCGGAGTTGGAAGTTCCAGCAACTGTTCAATTCATCAAGCTTTTATATTTGATTGTCAACTTCCTCGGCATATTTGGCAAAGTTCAATTACTTTAGTCTGGAGTGTTAGCATTTCTGATGCCCCTTGCTTGAGACTGACTTCTAACTCCAGTAGTAGGGGTAAACAAGAAATTAACTGTTGCACAGAAAGAAGCTTGATTTCTTGCTGTAAAAAGTAGATCCGTTTGGGATTACCAATATCAGCAGCAATAGCGATCGCTTGTTGATTGCGCTCACCACTTTCTATCATAATCTTCACCCAGAGCCAGGTGCGAAATTGTCCAATCAGCGTGGCAACTATCCGTAATCCCGGCTCGGAAGCATTGTTCAGATCCGCCAAGGTTGTCAAAGCTTTAGCTGTATCTCCTGTTCTAATTGCTGCTGCTAATTGTAAGCTATTTTGAGTAGTATTTCTTACTAACTTTGTAACAGTATCTGTATCTAAAGGTTTGTTACTACCTTGGGCATATAGCCGCAGTTTCTCTAATTCGTTATAGAGAAGGCGTGTATCATTTCCTACAGATTCTGCCAATAAGTGGGCAGTATTGGCAGTCAGTTTCACGCCCACAGTCTGAGCTGCTTGATTAACAGATTGCACCAGCAATTCGGTTTTCCAAGGTGGAATGAGGGGAAATTCTCGGAATTCGATAGCAAATTGTTTTAACAATTTCGTGGATTTGAGGCGTTCATCTGGCTTATTGCGGCTGGTGAGCAATAAAAATGAGTTTTCGGGAATGACTGGTAGCGATCGCACCAGTTCCGCTAAAACATTCTCTGGGCAGTGCTGGCACAGGGCAGTATTTATCAGCCATACCAAGCGCCCACCAGCCCCAAAAGTGGGTGTCATGACCTGATTTAACCCCTGAATAGCAGCATCAGCTTGATCTGGCGTGAACGAAGTGTAATTAAAACTTATCCAGTCGGGATCGAGGACGCGATCGCGCAGCATAGCGATCGCCTTTTCCATAGCAAAATCATCCTCACCCCAGTAAACATAGATTGGCATAGACTAACCTCCTATATTAGGGAATGGGGCATTGGGCATTGGCTATTCTTCTTGTCTTCCTCATCTCCCCTTGCTCCCTGCTCCTCTGCCTCTTCCCCACTCCCAAAATTAAATACTTTTGAAATCATTCTGTTAATCAAGGTAATTTTCCCTAAAATCTATCAAGTGAGAGCATGAGGCTATGAAGATTGGACGACAACTATCAAACTTACTTAAATCGGTTAGCAAGGCTGACGCTGCCAGAAGCCTACAGATCCCAAGTCCAGCATATCCAGGAATCTTCTAAATTTCAGCCGCATTCTGGGTTGAGACAAGCAGTGTCCTTTCCTGGCTATACGCTAATTACCCCGCCGGCAGAAGAAGAATCACAAAACTCTGCTTTCTATGCCAAATTACAGACTTACCAACAGGAACTTTTACAGTTGCCTGTAAACCGTGATTTGATTGTGCCTCTAGCTCCTGCGAGCTTTCATCTGACTTTAGCAGATTTAATTTGGGATAATGCTTACCTTGATGCCTGTGAAAAAAATCCCAAATTTGACGAGGAGTTACACTCTTGTTTAGCTGAAATGTTTCAGCAATATCAACAATTGATGACAAATAGGAGTCATCCGATTAAATGGCAAATGCTGGGACTGATACTGATGCCAAGAGCTATAGCCGTTTGTTTAGTACCTCAAGATGAACGTTGCTACGAGGAAATTATTAAATTTCGCCGAACAATTTATCAAAATCCCAAGTTAATTGCTTTGGGTATTGAGCAGCATTATCACTTTACAGCCCATGTTACATTAGCCTACTTTGGGGAGGTTTCATCTGACTTAGACCGCACAAGTTTCAGCACGATGCTTTCTCAGTTAAATGAACAATGGCTGTTAAATTTGCCAGAATTTTCGATCAATCGCGTCGAATTGCGAAAGTTTGACAACATGACACGCTATTATCGTGAATCAGACTGGCCGATTTTAGATTTTTAATTCATTAGTTAGTAGTCAGTAGCCAGTAGTTTTTACTCGCTGGCCACTGACTACTGATTATTAGTTATGTCTGTGGTGATCGTTAAAGATTTTTAATCACCCCTTGAAGCAACAAACAGCAGACTATGTGAGTGGTCGTTTTGGATAAGAATATTTTCTAGAAAAGTACAAAACTTGCTATATCTGGTTTCCTAGATGCTTGTCACTCCTTCAGGCAATGCCTACGACGGACAAAGCCAACGCGTTTTGCGAAAGTAGAAGAAGCCTAGCTAAGAATGATAATCATTTAAAAGTTGATAAAAAGTGCTTGTCGATAGTAAGCGCTTTATTTTTTTATTTTTGTAGTAAATTTAATAATGATTAGAGTTTTTAGGTATTTAGTGAGTCTGGAGTGTTGAGGATATAACAAAAACTTAAAACATAAACTCTACAAGCATTTTCAACCCATATTCCCTACCTTAGACTGTTACAGATAGTATGATGGTAGTAAATTAGTACACTGTAGAGAAAGTTTGCTTTACCTGTGTTTAACTATCACATATTACCAGTTCGGAGACTTACTTTAACCCAGACATAGCTTCCAAAAACTAGAAATAGTTATTAAAATTTACATATTGTTATATAATTCTTCTTAAGAAAAAAGTACAAAAACTTCAATTCAATAAGTTATCTTAGCTAAATACAAGATTTTTATCGGCATACTAAAGTTAATATTTTAGTAACTAGATTTAACGATAAAAAATATCCACTTGTATATTTTAAAAATATTTTCAATAATTCTATAATATTAAATCTCAACTATGAATAACGATGTAAAAATGCAATTAAAGCTAAAAGCCGTGAAATATTGATTTTAGCAACTAATTTAACGATAAAATCAAGTAGACTTATAAAGTACAACAACTACAAAAATGAGATAAAATTTTGCTTTTTAAAATACCCTTTATCTTTACTGATAGTATTTTTATGAATTTGTTCAGAAAACTTAAGGTATAAAGACAGGATAAGCAAGGGTAAAAATTTTTCTACTTTCTCTCTTAATCAAAAGTTATTAGTTAATGTCAGTAAAATGAGTAAAAAAAGGTTGTAAAAAAATGAATTTTGCGACACAACCCTATATCAAAATATAGTAACTGTTTATTTGCTGCATGGCTACTACGTAACTATGTAATTTATATGAACATCTACTTTTCAGATTAACATAGTGAAACAGCGTTGCTGATTTGCACTGTTTTATTGAATCAAGTTTTGTTTCACACGTTTTAGGAATATGAGTAAACTAATTCCAGCCATAAGAGTTAAAAACTTCAGCTTCTCTTACGACACTCAAAAGATAGTTGAAGGCGTGTCAATGGATATTTACCAAAACCAGGTCACGGCAATTATTGGTTCTAGTGGTTGTGGCAAGTCTACTTTTCTTAAATCGTTAAATCGCATGAGTGAATTAGAAGGAGAAGTGAAGGTTGAGGGAAAAGTAGAATTTTTTGGACAAAGTATTTATGAGCGTCGTGTCAATATCAATCGCTTACGTCGCCAAGTTAGTATGGTTTTTCCCAAGCCAAATCTTTTTCCCATGAGTGTTTACGATAACGTTGCTTATGGAGTGAAATTAGTTGGATGGCATCCGAAAGTAGAATTAGATGGAATCGTTGAATCTGCCATCAAAGCTGCCGAACTTTGGGATGAAGTCAAAAATAAGCTGCACAAATCTGCTTTAGAGCTTTCTGGCGGTCAACAACAAAGATTATGTATTGCTCGTGCTTTAGCAGTCAAACCTAATGTTTTGTTGATGGATGAACCTTGTTCAGGTCTTGATCCTGTCGGTAGCATGAAAGTTGAGCATCTAATCCATAACTTGCGCTCTGAGTTGACAATTGTGATTGTTACTCACAATATGCAGCAAGTTACCCGCCTATCTGATTTTACGGCTTTCTTTTACAGTAATGAAAATCGAATTACTCAAATGGTTGAATTTGGTACTACAAATAAAATCTTTACTAACCCCGTGGATTCTCGCACCCGAGACTATGTTTTCGCCCGTGTTAGTTGAAGTTTGTCTAAAATTTCAGCTATTCAGAGAGCTACCACATAGTTTTGCAGAAATTAAGGGTTAAATTTAATTTCCGCTTATTTTGAGTTTTTATTGTGTTGGGCAATGCAGACTGACATTGACAGTCTCTTTTTATACTATATACTTAAAGAAAAGTATCTGCCTAGACCACCTAAATCATAAGATGAAATGTCCTCTGTGCGAATCTACTTCATATTATAAAAATGGTCGTCGCAATGACCAGCAGAATTACCTCTGCAAAAATTGTGGCAAACAATTCCTTGAGCCTGCATTACCTCATTGCCTAGAAGGGGACTTGCTAGCGAACAGCAATGGACATACTAAACTATCTATGACTGATGCGGCGGAACTTTCTCTAGTAAAAAACCTGCCAGAAGAAAAAATCACAGAGAAAGGTCTTGGCTCTTTTAATTTTAAATTAGCTGAAGAACTGCTGCAAATGATGTTATTGCCTGATTGGTTAGAATCTTCTGTGTTCAGCGAATTACTATTAAAAATTCAGGAAAATAATAAAATTAAGCATAAATTTAGAAGCAGGAATATCTCTTCTCGTTTTGGATGCAGAAAACTTAAAATTAGATATTAATTCAGAATTATTTTTAGCAAGTGTTTGTGAATATCCACTTAAAGTCAAAATTGCATTTGCTAACTGGAAAAATCCCAGTATTGGGAAGCAAGATATTGAACTATATAACCGTGGTTATCAACTTCTCCATGTCCCTGAAGGTAAAAATAGTGCTGATGCAAAAATGATTGCATTCGGTGCTTGTGTATTACGCTCTTATCCAACAGTTAAAGAAATATTAGTCTGTTCTAGCGATGGAATTTTAAACCATCTTTGTAACGAACTCCAAAATCAAGGATTAATTGTCTATTGGGTACGTAGACAAGGACAAAATTTGCATATAGACAACCGGAATACTGGTAAATTAACTCATTATTCTTTGTCAATGGCAACAAAAGTTACATCTTTTGAAAAAGTGATTGATCCAATTCAAGATTTAATTAAAACTGAAGAGGAATCAATCAATGCTAAATTAAACAGTTTAGTGGATGTTGCAACTTTATTTCAAGAAAGATGCGAGATTAATATTAAATATAATTTAAATCAACCAGAAAAAGAGAAGTCAAGATCTGTTGTAGATAATTCATTTGCTGAATCTATTAAAGACCAAGAAAAGCAAGAAAGTTTGATGGAAATATCTAATGGAGAAATATTAGATAAATTATTATTGAAAATTATTCAAGATATACAAAATAAGTCTCCTAAAAATAAACTATCTGTGTCCACATTAGGGACAGAAATACGGAAAATAACCGGAGAATCTCCTAATTCAATTATTAAAAAATTAAAGTTAGGTACCAATTTAACTAAATATTTAGAATCATCTCCCACATTTACATTAAAGATGAGTGGCAAGGAATACGAGGTAACAGCACTACCCTGCAAATAGATACTTTTTAGATGTCTACTTACAACTTGAGCCTGTAATTCAGTATTGTATTATGTAAACAGATATAAAGAAATGTAAATAATACAATGCAAGATAAAGTCGTTGTTATTGTCGGTGCTACTGGTGGTATTGGTTCAGCTTTAACACACAAACTTGCGCCTACGGGAGTCCGATTGGTACTGGCTGCCAGAGATGCGGTTCGTTTGACAACAATGGCAAATGATTTACCAGGGCAAGTTTTGAGCGTTCCCACTGATATTACTGACCCGCAACAGGTAGATACTTTGATAGAAAAGACGATCGCTGAGTTTGGTCAAATCGATATTTTAGTGAATGCGGCTGGTGCTGGTATACTCAAGCCCTACAACAGCCTGGAACCTGCTGATTTAGACAAGATGTTAGATGTCAACTTAAAAGGTAGCTTTTACACTACTCAAGCGGCTGCTGAAGAGATGCAAAAGCGCAAGTCTGGTCACATCTGTAATGTGGTAGGAATTTTGGGCAAACATTCGATGGGAATGGCAGCAGCTTATTCTGCTTCTAAGTTTGGTGTTGTCGGTTTCAGCAAGTGCATGGCAGAGGAACTCAAGCGTTTTGGTATCAAGTTCACGCTATTCTACTTTGGTGGGGTAGATTCTCCTTTTTGGGATAACGTCAGCCTAAAAGTAGACCGGAAAAAAATGCTCAGTCCTGAAACTGCTGCCAATGCTATTTTCTTTGCCCTTTCTGCCGAACCGCAAGCTGTGCCAATGGAAATTAATATTCAACCTGATAGTCATTTGTTTTTTTAAAGTGGGAGTACGCCTACATAATTCTTGCCTGGGTAAGACCTGAAAATTTAGCAAAAAAGGCAAAATTTACAGAGATATAAGCTGTTATGCTGGATTTTCAGTATCTATGAAAATTGATCACGTTCATTTCTATGTAGAAGACGCGAAAGTATGGCGGGATTGGTTTGTACACCATCTTGGTTTTCAACCAGTAACCGATCGCATTAGTTCATTTCACACTTGTACAGAAGTGGTGAAGAGTGGTGCTGTCTGCTTTTTTCTCTCTTCACCACTGTTACCCACAAGTCCAGTAGCTGAGTTTCTGCGTCAATATCCACCTGGTGTGGCAGATGTCGCTTTTGCTGTCGAAGATGTAGAAAGTGCGATCGCACTAGCTCAAAAACACGGTGCTACAATCCTCCAACCCACCCAGGAACGCCAGGTGGGTACAGCATTCCTCAAGTGTGGCAAAATTGCCGCCTGGGGTGGACTGACTCATACATTGGTAGAAAGGTCATTGGTCATTTGTCCGTCGTCATTTGTTGACAAAGGACAAAAGACTAACGACAACACTTTTACCGCCATTGATCACGTAGTGTTAAACGTGGCAGTTGGTGAATTGGAAAATGCTGTGGCTTGGTACGAAAATATCCTAGATTTTCAACCCCAGCAAGCATTTAAAATTAAAACCAATCGCTCTGCTTTACACAGTCAAGTGATGGTTTCACATAACGGCAGTGTCCAATTGCCAATTAATGAACCAGCTTCCAGAAATTCCCAAATTCAGGAGTTTCTAGATGTCAATCGAGGGCCGGGAATTCAACATATTGCCTTGCGGACGACTAATCTAGTGAGTGCGATCGCTAAATTTCGTGCCAGTGGTTTATCCTTACTCTCAGTTCCCCAAAGCTACTACTCGCAGCTAAAACAGCGTCCAGGATTGCCTCTATCACTTTTAGAATTAGAAGCGATCGCTCAACAAGAAATTATGGTGGACTGGCAAGAATATACTCCTGTAGGGGCACAACAAACCGCGCCCTTATTACTGCAAATTTTTACCCAGCCAATTTTTGAACAACCGACATTTTTCTTTGAGTTTATAGAACGCCGTTATCAAGCTCAAGGTTTTGGCGAAGGTAACTTTCGCGCCTTATTTGAAGCTATTGAAAGCGAACAAATTAAACGCGGTACGCTGCAATAAAATGCTGATACTAAATTTATCTCTCAAAAAATAGCCATACATCTGAGATAATTTTAATAAAAATTAACTTTTACCGCCGATGCTAAGACTTATTACTGACTTCGACGGCCCAATTATTGATGTTTCCGAACGATACTACCGTGTTTATCAATTCTGCTTAGAGAAAACTCGTCGCCCAGACCAAGTAGTGCAAGAACTTCCGAAAGCGGAATTTTGGCAGTTAAAGCGATCGCGCGTTCCCGAAAAACAAATTGCCTTGAATTCTGGATTAGACGAAGCCCAAGCCCAAGAATTTGCCCAGTTGCGACGGCAAACCGTGCATACAGAACCCTACTTTGACTATGACACTCTCGCGCCTGGTGCTGTGGATGCACTGTTAAAAATTCAACAAGCTGGAATTGATTTAGCAGTTATGACCATGCGCCGAGTTCGGGAACTAGATTATGCCTTCAAAAAACACGATTTAGGAAGATTTTTCCCAGAAAATCGTTGTTATTGCTTGAGTAACGACTATGTGAAGACTCGTGATATTGAAGATAAGCCCTTGTTGATGGCTAGAGCATTAAAAGAACTGCCCCCGGCTACTGATACCTGGATGGTGGGAGATACCGAAGCTGACATCACCGCAGCTAAAAATCATGGGGTTAAGGTGATGGCTGTGGAATCTGGCATCCGCGATCGCACCCAATTGGAACTTTACCACCCCGATTTAATCGTTAAGGATTTCAGCACTGCTGTAGATTTAGTACTAAAGCCTAAAAATCTTGTCTAAAAAAGCTCTGTGGGTGCAACAGATTAGATTAATCAGTATTTAGGTTGCCAATTAAAATAGGAGCCAGAATTAAGTTTTCTGGCTCCTGACTTTCAAATTTTAAGAAGAACACACATAAACCATGTCTTCTTTATAAAAACTTACTTGCGGGTAGGGTTTACCGTAGAAAACTACTAACCAACCACAACAATATAAACGTTAGTACAGTAGAAAACTGATTCGATGACAAATTGAGGAACGATATTTGTGGTAACAGCCAGCTAGCAACTAGTCCCCCAGCAATTAATCCAATGATTAAACTGACCAGGGTGAACAAAACTGCTCGGCCAAATTTGTTTTCCTTGCGATTAAGGAAGTAAATACTGGTGCCTACCCCAACTACTAATGCTAACTGCAAAACCTGATCGCCTCCCTCTGGGTAAAACACACTGATAGAACTCAAACCAAGAAACCAAGCTCCTGGTAAGAGTATATCGGCAGGTGTTGGCTGATCCAGCATCCGTTGCAGCCATGCAGGTGACTGCTCACGAGGGGTTGGACTTTCTTTAGGAGGCGATTGCACTCGCAACTCTGGAAACCGGATACGTTCAGGGACTTTAATTTTACCTTCCTGGCGCATCCGTAAGCGATCCATTAAAATCGCATCGTAAGCTGCTTCAATTACTTCTAAATGCTTGGTATCACCATTATGCTGCTCGAATAGGCGATTACGAGCATCCTGAATTTCATCGAAGGTAGCCTCTTCTGATACCCCAAGTTTTTCGTAGGGATTTTGATCGCTCATGGGAGTTTGTTACTTCAGCCTCAGTCAGCGGCAGTCTTTTGTCAAATAAAAACAGCTTTAGGTTTTATTTTGATCGAAACTAAAGTCTCGACCTATTTTATGTCCTAACAGGATAGTAGCACGGCTTAGTTTGATCGACTTTGTAATTTCAACTATAGTAACTTTAACATATCGTCAGAACTCCGTGTATACCCTCATGTCGTTGCTTAATTCTGGCTCTAATCTAGAATTTGACCAGGGAGTACTGAAAACACATAGTTTTTATGAATAAATCAACTTTACTGTTTCAAATTTGGCAACTTACTGTGCCCTAATAGAGTTTTTTTAATTATACTGAATAATCGCTTGTGGTATATATCCGCATATCGATTTAAAATTGAAACGTTTTAAGTTACCACCTAACTGGGATCAAGAACGTGTCTTGGTGTCAAGAACTATTGCGGCTAAAGTCAGAGCGCCTATATACTATGGCTAACATAAGTTTAGCGTTCTCGTTGCCCACAATCCTGATTAGAGTATTTATTTTGGAATAATCAGGAATCTTATACTGTAGCCATGTAGATTCTTAGTTAGTCCCTAAGTGGCAACTGCGTTTTTACGCAACCCTCATGTTAATCTTACGAATTTTTGTGCAAAGAAATGGTCATGGCTCCTGCCAAGATTCTTGTAGTTGACGACGATCCTGCGGTTCGGAATTTAATCCAACGCTTTCTGATTAAGCAGAACTATCAGGTAGAGGCTGCCGAAGATGGAAAGACAGCCTTAACTCTATTTGAGCAATTTAACCCTGATTTGGTAATTCTAGATGTGAATTTACCAGATGTAACTGGGTTTAACCTCTGCCAAGAGATGCAAAGTCGTAATGGTGTTTTTGTTTTGATGTTGACTAGCCGTGCTGACGAAGCTGACAAAATTCGCGGCTTTGCTAAAGGTGCTGATGACTATCTCACCAAGCCTTTTGGGCTGGGAGAGTTAGAAGTCAGAGTCGGAGCTATTTTGAGGCGTCAACGAGTGATCACTACTGCCGAGCAGAAACGCTTGGTATTTGAAAAACTTATGATTGATCCAGTGCGACGGGAGGTGGCACTTAATAACCAATCAGTACCTTTAACTGCTCTGGAATTTGATTTGTTGCATTTTTTAGCCAGTCATCCAGGTCGAGTTTGGCGGCGTGCGGAGCTAATCCAAGAGGTATGGGACTATGAATATGTCGGCGACCAACGGGTTGTAGATGTCCATATCGGTCAAATCCGCAAGAAGATTGAAATTGATGCTAGTCAGCCAGCATTAATTCAAACTGTACGTGGCGTAGGGTATAAGTTTGAATCTCCTGCTCACCCCCAGCAATTGGAAGCCAAATCCTAAGTTTATAGTCTAGAGTTTTTTAACTCTTGACTATTGACCCTTGGGGGAGCCATTAGTGAATTTATTTGGCTTTAGTAAAAGACAAATTAAGACAATTAAAATAGATAAATTTTCCTCAAATACAGACCAGGCAGTTATTTGAGATATTTATCCTTTCAAGTCAGTGGACAGGGGAGAGAGTTCGCTGGAAAATATTTTTGCATCAGACTATTTTGTTGAATACAACTTTGCTTAGGTTGGAGTTCATAGAGGCGTATATCTGTGCGCCTCTATGAACTTGTTTGGTGTTTGTATCCAAAAGAAAACCGTTATACAACAAGTACTAACGGTTAGCCAATATATTCAAATTTTGCCTCAATTCTAAATCTTGCGCTATTACCAACTAGTTTTGGCAACAAGAAAAATTATTGAAACCTTTTTAAGGATCAGAATTTACTGATCTTTTTTGTTGTAATATTGCCCCGATATGGCCGATCGCTTTAGATCAAAATCCCACTGATGGGACACGGTTTGCCGTGCCCATATTAAGGCATGATCCAAAGTAACGCCGTTCATACCAGTACCTATGGGGTGTCTAGTAGATTAGCTGTTGCGGGTGAATCAATGCTGGGCATTTTTACCGTGGAGTGGTGGAACAAAGTCTCTAGATAGACTCGGGCAGCGCGGCGATCGCTATCTCCATTTTGGAGTAAAAACAATGATAGTGCCGCCGTTAATACCCTATTTTCATCCCAATCGGGATGGGTTTCTAAGTAGTTTTTTAAGGATTCGTGGAGTGTTTCGGGAATTTCTGTAAAGATGCTAACCGTTGATTTCATGAGATTTTCCTCCTATGAGGATAATCAAGAGGGACAAGTTGCTTGCGGTAAAGCGGCTTAGAGCTACTTCACACGCTCTTTCGCCAGTCCGCCAATCTGCGCCCACATCTGTTGGTAATATATTTTACACATTTGATGACAACGGTTGAACGAACTACAAAAGCAAGCCGAATCATTGTGCGCCAAGAGGGGGTGGGTTTGTCAATGCTGCGAAATGTTAAAAACGATTGTATAAAAAATAAACGCGAACGGAATAATCAGTCTTAGAGCCGACTTTTTGTTACATTACTTTACAAGAACTCAGTCCTTGAAGTTCTTAACCACTATTAATTAACAATCCCCAGTTAAGACGGCAACAGCCTATTGATTCGTAGAGCACTTGTGGAAAACTGCTAAAATCCCTGTGGAAACCCTGTGGAATGAGTGAGGAAAATTGCAGCCAATGATAAGAATTACAAAAATGTCATCAAGTCATGACATTTAACCTGATGAAATTAGCTTCTCAATCTCCTGTATCATCCTGGCTGCCGTCGATACATCCCCAGGTATGGATTTTCGCAATTGGTAGATTTCTCTCGGAAGTCGGCACAGGCTTTACCTTGTTTTACGCCCCGATCTTTTTTGTCAATCAACTCGGTTTATCTGCAACCAGTGTTGGGGTAGCCTTGGGTAGCGCCTCGATTTCCGGCATTGTAGGGCGGATTGTAGGTGGTTCTTTGGCTGATTCTGAATACTGGGGACGCCGCCGCACTTTGTTGCTTGCCACGACGATTTCAGCAATTGGTTCTCTAGTGTTAGCAGCAACCAATAATTTTACTGTTTTGGTAATTGGTAGCTTGATTAGTGGTTTAGGGATAGGTTTTTATTGGCCTGCGGCTGAATCTGTTGTTGCTGACGCTAGCCAAATTGACAATCGCCGCGAAACTTTTGCGATCGCCCGACTAGCTGATAATCTTGGGTTAGCGATCGGAATTGTGCTTGCTGGGTTTTTGATCGCGATAATTGGAAGTTATCGGTGGCTATTTGTCATTGATGCCATCTCCTTTCTAGTGTTTTTTGGGGTTGTCTATGTGGGAATTAGTAAAACCGAACAACAGCCGATAAAGGAATCTGAAAAGACAGAATATATTGCTTCTTGGATAGCAGTATTAAGCGATCGCCGTTTCCTAGTCTACATAGCAGTTAATATATTCTTTACAATATATATTTCTCAAATCCACAGCACTTTGCCGCTTTATTTCAAAAACTTTGTCTTTGTACAAAGTACTCCCAAGGGATTTACCGAAACCACCATTAGCGGACTATTTGCTTGGCATCTGGTGTTCGCTATCATTTGTCAGTTGCCTGTCACCAGCCTCTTAAAACGCTGCTCACACACACTGGCGCTAACTATTTCCGCCATTTTCTGGGCAATTGGTTTTGGTCTGATTTGGGTAAGCGGCACAGCCCCATCTCACCATCTAGTTTGGGTAATTTTGGCATTAGGAGTATTTGCTATGGCGATTGTCTCCTATACCCCATCTGCTGCTTCTTTAGTCACTGAGTTAGCCCCGGAAAATCAACGCGGCGTCTATTTCTCCATCAACGCTTTGTGCTGGGCTGTTGGCTCTTTTATTGGTCATCCCTTGGGTGGATGGGCATTAGATCAACCGGAAACTGTTACCAATAGTTTATGGCTAGGCTTTATCTTGAGTGTTGCGATCGCTGTGGTAATTTTACAGTATCTCAATCGGATTTTGGCTGAGTAGGGGCGTACATCTGTGCGCTTATTTAGGCAGAGGAGAAAGAATGCTGGAATTTTTCTGCAAAAAGGGTTTCATATCAAGTTCGGTTAATCACTTATGATTACCGCATCTGTGCAAAAATCAGTAAAGCCTCTTTCTTTCTCCCTGCTCCCTGCTCCCTGCTCCCTCTCCTCCTCATTGACGACGTTCTTGCAACTTACGATATACAGATTTCAGATCAACTTTATGGTGAGCTAAGGCAACCAAAGTATGATATAGCAAATCGGCTACTTCACCTGCGATCGCATCTGCTTCATCATCCTTAAAAGCCATTACCACCTCGGCGGTTTCCTCACCAATCTTTTTCAATATTTTGTTATCGCCACCTGCGAACAGTTTACAGGTATAAGAATTTTCAGTAGGATTATCGCGGCGATCGCATATTATTTGAAACAATTGTGACAATGTATCCCCTGGTGGTGGAACAACACTCCCTTCTATTTGGTGAAAGCAACTGCGTTCTCCAGTATGACAAGCAACATCTCCTAATTGCTCTACACCTATGAGCAACGCATCACTATCACAGTCATAACGGATACTCTGCACTTTTTGAATATGTCCAGAAGTCGCCCCCTTGTGCCAAAACTCTTGCCGGGAACGGCTCCAAAACCAAGTTTCTTCAGTTTCTAAAGTTTTTTGTAACGACTCCTGATTCATCCACGCCATCATTAGGACAGTACCATCCAAATAATCTTGGACAATTGCAGGCACTAAACCCCGTTCATCGTAGCGAATTTCCTCAACAGGGATAGCGTAATGCAGAGAGTGCGAATCGTTAGAAGACATACCAGCTAGTTTGCTCTAATGAGAATAATTCATGGATTCACGATACCATTCTGAATAGGGCAACTGGTATGTTTTTTTGAATCGAACTATTTTATCTAGCTCTAAACAAGAACATTCCGTTCCATAGCAGACTGCATTTTTACAGCACTCAAAGCGACTTTGTGAGCTTTTGAGGCTTCACCATACCAATGGATAGCCGAATTAAAAGCTGCTCGGTAAAGATCCTGGTATGCTTCAGATAATCGAGTTTGAATATCTAGAGGTAAGTCTTTATTCGAGTTGTATAACATATTATTATTTTTTGGTTCAGCTATTTATATAGGATAGAAATTCTAAGTAATTTTTGACACTATCCTAAGATAGAGCTTTTTATTGACCACCGTTAGGAGAGAACCTTGGTAAATACCACAATTAAAACAACAAAATCACAAGAAATCTTCGCTGCTGCTCAAAACCTCATGCCCGGAGGAGTCAGTTCTCCAGTTCGTGCCTTTAAATCTGTGGGCGGACAACCCATCGTTTTTGATCGTGTAAAAGGCGCATATATTTGGGATGTAGATGGCAATCAATACATAGACTATGTAGGCACTTGGGGCCCAGCTATTTGCGGTCATGCTCATCCAGAAGTAATTGCAGCCTTGCATGAAGCTTTAGAAAAAGGCACGAGTTTCGGCGCTCCTTCAGTATTAGAAAATGTTTTGGCAGAAATGGTTATCGATGCCGTTCCTAGCATTGAAATGGTCAGATTTGTCAACTCTGGAACTGAAGCCTGTATGGGAGTTTTGCGGCTGATGCGGGCTTTCACAAAACGAGATAAAATCATCAAGTTTGAAGGCTGCTACCACGGACACGCCGATACGTTTCTAGTGAAGGCAGGTTCTGGTGTTGCCACACTTGGCTTGCCAGACTCACCAGGAGTTCCAAAAGCGGCAACTAGCACTACTCTAACCGCGCCTTTCAATGACCTAGAATCCGTCAAAGCCTTGTTTGAAGAAAACCGCGACGAGATTGCTGGTGTCATTCTTGAGCCAGTTGTCGGCAATGCTGGGTTTATTGCACCTGACGCTGGATTCTTAGAAGGATTACGAGAACTGACTCACGAGCATGGAGCGTTATTAGTATTTGACGAGGTGATGACAGGCTTCCGCATTGCTTACGGTGGCGCTCAAGAAAAATTTGGCGTCACTCCCGATTTAACTACCTTGGGTAAGGTGATTGGTGGTGGTTTGCCAGTTGGAGCTTATGGCGGTCGTCGAGATATTATGTCAATGGTTGCCCCTGCTGGTCCCGTATATCAAGCTGGGACTCTTTCTGGTAATCCCTTGGCGATGACTGCTGGTATTAAGACTTTAGAATTGCTGCAAAAGCCAGGTACTTACGATTATCTTGAGCGGATTACTAAAAAGCTCGCAAATGGTTTGCTGCAAATTGCTAAAGAAACTGGCCACCCGGCTTGTGGTGGTCAAATCAGCGCGATGTTTGGTTTATTTTTTACCTCTGGCCCAGTTAATAACTACGAAGATGCGAAAAAGTCTGATACAGCTAAATTCGGACGCTTCCATCGGGGTATGTTAGAGCATGGTGTTTACCTAGCACCCTCTCAATTTGAAGCTGGGTTTACGTCTTTTGCTCATACTGAAGAAGACATTGAGCAAACTTTAGCCGTTGCACGGGATGTAATGTCTAGTCTGTAATCCGAACCTAGTAAAAGTAGAGGAGCCAATGCGTTGACTAGAGAACTGTGAGTCGAGGCTTCCTCTGCTCAAAACTTCTCTTCCCCTCTTTACCAGAGGTTTAGCTTGTTTCTTTGCTATAGCAACTGGCGTTGTGTTAGCTGAAAGTACGCACTTTGAATGGTGCGTTACGCTTTCAGCTAACGCACTCTACATATTAACAGCCACAGCCTCCGTGACTACAGCCTTTAATAGTTTTATGACCTTCAGCACAGCCTTGAGAGCAATAGTGTTTGCCGTCTTCTTTAATAGCATCCTCAAGTGAAACGATGCACAGGCAAGTCGGACAGGCGCATTTCATTTGAGTTACGGTTGTCATAACTTTCTCCATTTCCTGTTGAGATTACTTTAACAATACATGAATTGTTTCTGTCTGGTATGCGTCATATAAAGACTTATTATTTAGGCTGAGGCGAGAGCAAGAGCACGCAAAGAGATTTTAATGAAAAGCGATTAGCCGAACTTAATATCAATCTGCTCTAATTTGTAGGTGGGGTTGCTAATTTAACTCACTTTATTACAAAAAAACCGTCCAAAATAATATCTGAACGGGATTTCTTTCTATTAATATTTTATGTCAACCTAGTCTGCTATAGGTTGTACTGATGCTGAAAAACTACAAGTCAGGAGGTAAAATCACCTGATCAATTGCGTGGATTACACCATTGCTGCCTGTGATATCTGCCTGTGTCACTTTAGCATCATTGATAGTTACGCCAGTAGCAGGATCAACTTTAACGTTGATTGCGCCGCCTTCAAGGCTTTTAACTTCGCCAGACTTCAAATCAGTGGACAATACCTTACCAGGTACTACATGGTAAGTCAAAATCTTGAGCAATACTTCTTTGTTGTCTGGTTTTAACAATTCTTGCAAAGCATCTGGTGGCAACTTAGCAAAAGCTGCATCAGTGGGTGCAAAAATAGTTAAGTTATCTTTGCCTTGTAAAGCTCCAGTCAATCCTGCTGCTTTCAAAGCCTTAGTTAAGGTAGTAAAAGAAGCGTTTGACTCTGCCAACGCTAACAAGTTTTTACCTTGAGTGTCGGTTGAACCTGGGGTTGATGGAGTTGTAGGAAGTGTCTGGGTAGGTTGAGTTCCTGGAGTGCTGGGTGTTGGTTCACTAGGTGTAACAGTACCACCACGGTTATAGGGAGGCTCGTTGAAAATACTTGGTTTGGGATTTAGCGTTCCACCACTCTGCTGCGCTACTTGTTGACCCTTGGTATTGCTTTTTTCTATTAGAGAAGCGTTTGCTTGAAGGCGTTGACCCTGATTATAAGGGGCTTCTTTGAAAATACTGGGGTTAGGATTTAGTGCGGATTTCGCATCGGATGGTAAAGTAATGAGAAGGCTGAAACTTGTAAATCCTGCTATGCCTGCCAACGTGGTCAGCAATTTGCTGTAATTTGTCTTCATAAATTTTGTTTGTCTTTTTGTCCACACATTACATAAAGATTTATAACATTTTGCTATGCACAAAATCTAACCGAAGAGGAAAGTAAAATTATTCATCCGATGAGTTTGTGTTTATGAGGTTAAATATCTAACCTCGATTCAGGCTTAACAAAGATGAAATATACTTAGCATATATTTGATGTAAATTGAGTAAATTTTCTCCATCACCCCGAAAGGAGTTAAAAAGCCTAGCTTGGTGTAGCGTAAACTCTTAGAAAATCGAAAAATATATTTACAAGTTATGAGTTACAACAAGCTTTGTTAAGCTCGTCTCACCCCTAATAGGGGATGGTATTTCGCGTTGACTGTTAACTGTTAATCGTCATACGTTTCTTTCTGAAGCTGCACATATTTAACCCCCGGCTACGCCGTCCCTTCTTGTGAAGGAGGAACTGATTATGTGCATCTTCATACAGAATTAATATCAACAGTCAACGCGTCGGGTCGTATAATGTCAAAATTACTAATTTAGTACTTCGGGAAACTACAGAGAGTAAATAACTCAATTTATTACGTAGGCTAACAGTTAGAGAAATTAAAGTAACTACTGAATGCTCAGGACTGAGTGGTTAAATTTGTTTATGTATGCTCAATTACTTAATTATTTTATATTTTAATCACTGATAAAATAATATTTTTTAATCGATAATTTTGCCAAAAATCATATATAAGTCCAATCCTAATGTCAATTAGATTAACTACAAGCAACTAATGTAAAGAAAAATTACCTTAACTAAAGATACAATTGTAAAGTTAAGAAGTTGACCAGTTACAAGGTATACAAGATGCTGGAATTATACCAATGGGAACTATCTCAATACTCAGAGAAAGTACGCCTAATTCTAGATTTTAAAGGACTAGATTACCGCAAAATAGAGGTTACGCCTGGGATTGGACAAGTAGAACTGTTCCGGCTGACTGGTCAAAGACAAGTTCCGGTATTAAAGGATCGGAACAAGTATATTGTGGATTCTACGGAAATTGCTAAGTATTTAGACTTAGAGTATCCCGATCGCCCAATAATACCGCAAGATCCCAAAAAACGGGGTTTGACTTTATTAATAGAAGAATGGGCTGATGAGTCCATAGGCATCAAAGGTCGCAAAGCACTATTTGCTGCCATAAGTCAAGACCAAAATTTCCGTAAATCTTTATTACCCACCTCAACACCAGATATATTTAAAAGTCTGGTTGGAGGAGTACCCACTGATTTACTGACAATGTTCGGTTTTGGAGTAGGTTATAGCCCAGATGTTATTCAGTCAGCGATCGCATCTTTAAAACAAGACTTGGAAGCGGTAACGTTATTATTGGCAGATAGTCCTTATTTAACAGGAGATGAGCCAACTTTAGCTGACTTGGCAGTAGCTGGCTTATCAATATTGCTCAAGTTCCCCTCTGGTCCCTATCTGGATTTACCAGCTTCTCTCAGAGGTAAAGGATTGCCAATCTTTGCAGAGAATATAAATTATGAACCATTCTTTAGCTGGCGCGATCGCCTTTATGCCCAATTCCGTAAACCATTAATCAGTACTACTCCACCAACCGGAAGTGCGCCAACTTCGATTCAGATTGATTAGGTAATGGCGCATTGGGCATTGGGCATAGTGCATTGGGGGAGACTAACTAATGACAAATGACAAATGACCAATGACTAATCACATGAATTCAGCACAGCCATTAGGTTCGGTTATTCAAGGTTCTCTAACTGAAGGTTTAGAAGTACGATTGCATCCTGACATTTCTGTGGAAGATATGCGGGTGGGTAAGTTTCTTGTTGTGCAAGGGATGCGATCGCGCTTTTTTTGTATGCTGACAGATGTAGCATTGGGAGCTGCTAATGCCCGAATTATTGCCAATCCTCCTAGTTGGGAAGACACTTTTTTACGAGATGTTTTAGCCGGAAGTGGAACATACGGTACTATCAACCTCGCGCCGATGTTGATGTTCACTCCCGAAACTGAAGAATCTTTCTCTCCAACAAATGGCAAATCAACAAATCCCTTTCTCCCATCAGTGACGGGTTTGGCTTCATTTGTGCCGCAAACCAGTACTACGATGGAATTGTTGCCTGTTAAAACTATTCCTAGCCACTTTAGCCAAGTTTACGAAGCAAGTGTTGACGATTTTCGTCGGGTCTTTGGTTGGGAAGATGACCCCCAAAGGCGCAATTTTTCCATCGGCAAACCTTTGGATATGGATGTGCCCGTTTGCATCGATTTAAATCGCTTCGTAGAACGGAGTAATGGGGTTTTTGGCAAATCTGGTACTGGGAAATCCTTTCTAACACGGTTACTTTTAGCTGGTGTTATCCGTAAAAATGCGGCAGTAAATTTAATTTTTGATATGCACTCTGAGTATGGCTGGGAAGCCGTTGCAGAAGGGAAGAACGTAAACACAGTTAAGGGTTTAAAACAACTTTTTCCTAGTAAGGTGGAAGTTTACACCCTCGACCCGGAATCGACAAAGCGCCGCGGGGTGCGTGATGCTCAAGAACTTTATTTGAGTTATGAGCAAATAGAAGTTGAAGATATTAAGTTATGTAGCCGAGATTTAGGACTCTCTGACGCAGCCTTAGATAACGCCAATATTCTATATAGCGAGTTTGGCAAGTCTTGGATTGTCCAGTTGCTGAACATGACTAACGAAGAAATCGAGATGTTCTGCGACGAGAAGCGGGGACATAAAGGCTCAATTATGGCATTGCAACGCAAACTCTTGCGGATGGATAGCTTGAAGTATATGCGAGCGGTTTGCCCTCAGAATTATATTAGTAAAATTGTCCAGTGTCTGGAAGCTGGGAAGAATGTTGTGATAGAATTTGGTTCCCAGTCTAATATGCTCTCTTATATGTTGGTGACGAATATGATCACCCGACGTATCCACGAGCATTACGTCAAGAAAGCAGATAAATTCCTGCAAAGCAAAAATCCTAGCGATCGCCCCACGCCATTGATGATTACCATTGAAGAGGCGCATCGTTTCCTAGACCCAGGAGTAGTACAAAGTACTATCTTTGGGACTATTGCCCGCGAATTGCGGAAATATTTCGTCACACTTTTGGTAGTTGATCAACGTCCATCGGGTATTGATAATGAAGTTATGTCTCAGATTGGGACTCGTATTACCGCTTTGCTAAATGACGAAAAAGACATTGACGCGATTTTTACAGGTGTATCTGGTGGTAGCGGACTGCGATCGGTATTGGCAAAGCTAGACTCTAAGCAACAAGCTTTAATTCTGGGTCATGCGGTTCCGATGCCAGTAGTAGTACGTACCCGTCCTTACGACGCAACTTTTTATGAAGAAATTGGTGAGCCAGCCTGGGAAGAAAAACCTGACGCAGAAGTATTCGCTGCCGCTGAACTAGCCAAAGCTGACCTTGGATTTTAGAGAGTCATTGGTTAGGGAACTCCAAAAAATAAATTATCCAAATTTCTGGATTTCCCTCCCCCTGCCCCCTGCCCCCTGCCTCTATAACGTACCCCTTTGGGGAAGCAAGCTACGCGTAGCGTCCCGCAGGGATGGTATATTTTTTTATTTGGAAGTCCCTTATTGGTCATTAGTCATTTGTCTTTAGTTAAATGATCATTTCTAACCAATGCCCAATTCCCAATTAGTGACATCCCCCCATCCTGAGGGCAAATTAAGTTCGGTTATCCGGGTAGTTTTTGGCAACAGAAGAGGGGTTTTTGGAGTCACTATAAATATAGTCAGTAATTTCAAGGAAGTTGAACTTTTTTTTGCAAATCGGCAATTTTGAATTATAATAAAAGATTTTATCTTAAGATACTTTACTATTTGCCTGATTTATCGTACTATAAAGTTAAGTGGAACTCATACCGACTTCGGATTTTCAGTGGCTATCACTAACTGCCTAAAAGAAGAATTCTCAAAAACAACCAGTGTGCTTATATAAAGATTGAAAATTTAAGGAAGGTAGGGGAACCTATCATTGGGAGCTTACCGTCTCAAAAACGGCTATATCAATTGATAATTACTTTTGATAGCTTCCAATAATTTCGCGATAGATGTACTACCTTATTGCATCCATTTTAGTAAGAAAACATACATTGTGTTTACGGAGTAGAGGATAACGCACAAATGCCTACTGTCAACACCCAAACGGAAAACCTCAACACCAAATTCACAGCCGATATGGTAAGAACCTATCTGCGAGAAATTGGTCGTGTGCCACTGCTAACCCGTGAACAAGAGATTGTCTATGGGAAGCAGGTGCAACAAATGATGAAGTTCATCGACGCCAAAGAAGCTCTGGCGAAGAAGCTGCACCGCGAACCGGATATGTCAGAGTGGGCTGACCATGTCCAACAGTCGGAAACCGAGGTACAACAAACTGTCGCTCAAGGTAAGCGGGCAAAGCAAAAAATGATTGAAGCGAATTTGCGCTTGGTCGTTGCTATTGCCAAAAAATATCAAAAGCGGAATATGGAGTTTCTGGATTTAATCCAGGAAGGAACACTAGGATTAGAGCGGGGTGTGGAGAAATTTGACCCAATGAGGGGTTATAAGTTCTCAACCTATGCTTACTGGTGGATTCGCCAAGCGATTACTCGTGCGATCGCTCAACAAGGCCGCACCATCCGCTTACCAATCCACATTACCGAAAAACTGAATAAAATCAAGAAAGTGCAGCGCGAATTGGCTCAAACCTTGGGGCGATCGCCTACTCCAGCCGAAATTGCCAAAGAACTGGAAATAGAACCTGCTCAGATCCGCGAGTACCTGAACATGGCCCGTCAACCAGTATCCTTGGATGTTAAAGTTGGCGATAACCAAGATACTGAGTTGCAAGAAATGCTCGAAGATGACGGACCATCACCAGAGTATTACACCAACCAGGAATTCTTACGCCAAGACTTGAACAACCTGCTAGCAGAACTAACTCCGCAACAGCGGCAAGTTTTAGCCCTACGCTTTGGTTTAGAAGACGGTAATGAAATGTCATTGGCGAAAGTGGGTGAGAGATTGAATCTCAGCCGTGAACGCGTCCGTCAGTTAGAGCATCAAGCTTTGGCTCATCTGCGTCGCCGTCGTGCCAATGTCAAAGAATACGTTGCTAGTTAAAGCCGAGAGACGCAAAAGCGTCTCTACACCACCTTGGTGACGCGCCTCCTGAATTTAGGTCAGGGGGCGATTTTTTTATGCTGACAATCAGGAAAATATTTAAATTTTACCCTGTATTTCTACGGAAAGACATTTAAAAAAATAGTGCCAGTAATTTTTATTTATTAAAAAGTAAAAAACAAGATGTCAAAAAACTGATATTGATTGAGAGCAGTTAATTTCTGATTAACCTCACCCGATGGGATTAATCTATTGGATGAAGAATAAAGACTCTAAGTGATGGTAATCTAAGGTTATTGAATTTAATTAAATAAAAACTTTAGTTTTTGACAGTTTTCTTTTTTGGACAATAGTAATATAAATCGTTAGCAAAGTCTTTGATAATTAAGACTTGGTTATGATTTAAGCAAGTTCTAGAGAACTTAGTTAATTTTTTAACAGGAGAAGTAGGGTGCTTAACAACCTTCATCAGTTATTATCTCCCCGTCAGTGGGGAATTTCCCTCGCGGGCTTAGGCTTACTTCTCGGTTTGGGCTTTATAGCCAAGCAGACTCAAGTGGTATCGGTTACAGGTTCTTCATTTTCATCGGCTCAGATTCAGAAACCCAGCGAAAACTCTCTTTTGTCGCAGCTGAGAAGAGTTCGAGAGCAGAGAAGTCAACTCAATGCGGCTTCTGGAGATAGAGGTTTTTTTGGTGATAAAAGCGGAAAAACATTACCTACAACCACAGCGTTGGTTCCAGGTTCTCAAGGAGCTACAAAAGGCGCAGAAGTTTTACCAAAAGCGAATTTCCCTGTAAAAGATGGGATTTATCTTTATGGTCAATCCCCAAAATCAAACCAACTAGGTCAAGGTTACATCATATTTCAAAAGCAACAGGGCAAGGTAACTGGTGCATTGTATATGCCCCAATCAGAGTTTAATTGTTTTCAAGGTACACTCAACCCCTCAGGAGAGTTGGCGATGACGGTTAATGGTTCGTCAAATGAAGCCAGTTATCCTCGGTCGAATCAGGTCGCTGCAAGCAATAGACCATCTAAAGTCAGTGAAGATGAGTTCAGTAGTTATGCTTACTCGGTGGCTCTGCAAGACTTTTATCAGTTAAATTCCATTACAGCTAGCGATCGCCACACGCTGCAAATGTGTAAGTAATCTTCAAGTTAATACTCAATTCCTGCTTGCGCCTTAACACCTTGATCGCGGAAAGGATGCTTAACTAGGGTCATTTCGGTTACGAGGTCAGCACGCTCAATTAAAGCAGCTGGTGCGCCTCTACCTGTGAGGATTACGTGCTTATTAGCTGGTTTTTGCGCCAATCCCGCTAAAACATCCTCTACATCTAAGTAAGACATTTTTAGAGCGATATTGATTTCATCTAACAACACCAGATGAAAATCTGGGTTACGGATGTATTCTAATGATTTTTCCCACGCAGCGCTAGCTTTGTCGAGATCGCGATCGCGGTCTTGAGTTTCCCAAGTGAAGCCTTCGCCCATTGCGTGAAATTCTATCTGGTCTTCCCAATAGCTAAAAACCCTTTTTTCTGAAGGTTCCCAGCTACCTTTGATAAATTGGACGATCGCTACTTTATACCCGTGACCTAGCGATCGTAATACCATTCCCAAGGCGGCGGTGGTTTTACCTTTACCATTACCAGTATTTACAATAATTAATCCTTTTTCTGGTACAGCTTGTGCTATGCGTTGATCCTGCACTTCTTTGCGTCGCTGCATCTTTTTGCGATACTGTTCATCAGTCAGAGATGAAGACATGACTTCATCAATCAAGCGCCCAATCTCTTGGTCTGGGTTTAATTCTTCTGGTGTATCGTTTTTCATTAATCTTGTTTAGAAATTAACTGTTAAAAATGTTGAAAATGAGCCAAAATATTGTTTTTTATCAAATTTCACTTAAATAAATCGATTGAAAATGTCCAAGAATTTTCACATGAAATATTAATAGTGTATAAGCTTTTTTTAACATGATTTGCAAACAAGTATAGAAAATCCTATGATATACAAACTGAACTTATAATTTTAGTTTATTATTACTATTTTAAATAATTTAATATGTTCATTAAGGCACTTACCAGAAAAATTTTGTCATTATATTGTTTAGTACAGTCATAAGTTATATTACCAACCGAGGGTACTCGATTGCAGCCTTGAGAATGCGTTACCTGTGCTATTTAGTTTAACTATTTATAGAATATTATCTTAGGAGTTGTCGGGGTAGTGCTGTAGGGTGTTATGGGTTTATGGATGCTGTTGTGTCCATTTTTCCCGCAGAGGGCGCATATCCTCTGGTTGCCCATCATAATTGAGCAATTGGTCTGAAATTATCACCCATGATTGGGCATTGCGTGTCCAAACGTTCCCAACTGGGCGTAACCAACTTGTATTATCTAAGGTTCCGGGTTTAACGTTGATAGTATCTGGGTTATAAGTCCGTTCATGGAACAATCGCGTTCCGCAATCACCACAGAACAAATTATTTATTTCGCGTCCGCTATCAGCTTTGCGAGTCCAAGCCTTCGGTTGCCCCTGAACGATTACAACAGCATCTTGTGGTACTGTAAAAGACATTCCAAAGGCACTAGACGATTGTTTTTGACACTCTTTACAGTGGCATACGTAGAGAGTTAACGGTTCAGCATGAATTTCGTAACGAATGTGTCCACATTGACAACCTCCAGTATATGGAAGACTCACAGGTTTCATCTCCTTTAGAATTTGGTGTTGCCTGATTATAACTAATGCTATCTCATCCCATTATTTCCTCATTCTTCATCTTTATCTGATTCATCATCTTCACTCCAATATTGTTGAGGTGCATTTCCGTGAACTTCTAAAATCTTTGGTTTTTTGATTTTATTATCAGGTGGACTAATTGCTTCTAACTGCACATCAAATTTCCAGTTGTCGCCAAAATCATAAAGATAGGTCATTTTAGCACCCGCTTCTAAAGACAAGTTACCAATCTGCACTTGATCTGCAAATGGAGGAGTTTCCATGTACGGATGACCTATTTTGATACTACGCCCAAAACGATCTTTATAACTAAACTCATATAAATGGTCGTAGTCAAAATCAAAAGCATCAAGAATTGTCTCTGCTAGCCAGCCTAATGGTTTTCTTGCTGGTATAGCAATGCGTCTCCAAGCTTGATAAATAGATACTTTAAAAATATAAATACCATCAGTGAAGCCTTGCTTCGGAACAAACAGATTATGTTTCCATTCTGGAAAAAATGGTTGAAAATGTGACTGTAATTTTCCAAAAGTTACATTAACATCATCCTGTAATTCTCCTTGTATCCCCAGTGGAAATAGTAATTGTAACAGAGCATCACCAAAGGGCAAACGTTGTAAACTAGCAATGCGCCACCCCTTCCCTTCTTGCGGCTTTCCCTGCTTGATAGATAACAACCCAAATAACTCTAAAAGGGCAACATTATGCAGACCGGGGTAATAACTAATATCGTGTTGGTCTTCATATTTAGGAAATTTTAAACCTTTATCTGAGATCCGGGGCCAAAGTTGAATGCATCTAAATAAATTTCCGAATGAGTCTTGATGCTCACCCAAAATTTCGTTATTTCCCCAGATCAACCAGGCTTCTAATAAGTTGAAATAGCGTTCTGTTAAGTTAAGATTTGACCATGATTCTAAGGCGGCTACGTCTAATACTAAAATTTGTTTCTTAGCTTGGGATGTAATTTGGGCTATCCCAGAACTGCGTAATAACAGATATAGCCCATTAATGTATGGGTATGATTTCTGTACGGGACGTTTGAGTTTAGTTTCAATTGGGTGACTTAAGCGAGAATTAAGTTCTGATAGTACTTTCAAGGGTAGAAGGTTATTAACACTACTAACTTCCACTCCATTTGGTTGTAAGAAATCTATCAGGGTTTGAAAATCCCGCAGAATTGTACCGGGTTGATTTTCATCAATGCTAAGTTCTTGTAGAAGTTGTTGTTGTGACTCTGTTAAGGAAGGTAGTTCAGGATTGAGTGTGCGTTCTAGCCGCGCAAATAAATCTTCCATAAATAAAAATTATAAATTTGAAATTCACAATTTAACCTTCCGTAAAACCCTGTTCCCTTTATACTATGATTCCAGAAGTTACCCTAGTAAACCTTAACCTGCTAAGTGTCATAGTAGGTCTATCAAGACCGTAAGCTTAATGAAATCTGAATGATAATATTTTCACCTTCTAGTTGATAATCCCAGGGATTTGATATGAATAGTAACACTCGTCTACAGATGATTTTAGCTGATACACCTATTGATATAGTATTACCTGCGATCGCTCAACTAAATCTACCTAACTGGTGGTTAGCCGGGGGTGCAGTTAGAAACACTGTTTGGTCTTCAATTTTTGGATATGAGTGTGGGTTAGGTATTAAAGATTTTGATATTGCATTCTTTGATATAGAGGGGAACCGTTCTGAAGAACTAGCAGCAAAGGCTACTCTCACAGAACAATTTCCTGATGACCAGTTTGATGTCAAAAATCAAGCTAGTTTTACTCGGTGGCGGCTTGGTAGCAGACCCTACACTAGTACAGAGGATGGCATCACAGATTGGCTGCACACCGCTACTGCTGTCGGAGTTCGACTAGATACACAAGGCCAATGGCAATTTTTTACTCCCTACGGATTAGATGACCTGTTTGGTGGCATTATTCGAGCTACGCCAGCACATACTCATAACCTAAATGCCCACAATAAAGCTTCTGGGTTTTTACAAAAGTGTCCTTATCTGCGGTTGGCTTAAAAGTTATAGTCGGGTTATAGCCATTGGTTTCCATGAAAAATCGCTTTTTACTGGCTTCAAGCAGTAATTTTTCACCCCATATAAAGTAAAAACTACAAAATACTTTTTACTTTTTATTCTGTTTGATGTATGAGTAAAGAAGTTCGTGATCGCTCCGAGGATTTACAATTAAGCATGGACTATTACCACCACTTCCATTACTTACAATAACGACAGTAATACCAGCTTTTGGACAAACTCCTAAACAACTGCTGCTAACTACTCGAAATTCACCCCATAATCCCTCAAATTTCAGACGAGATTTCAACCAATTCTCTAAGTCTTCGGAAGCTGTTGAACCTAATCGCTCGTTCGCACATTGTGAACACACAAGCACTAAACCAGACTCCCATCGCGGAGAAACGCTGGGAATAGATGTGTCTAACGGGCGAGAATTTATTAAGGGCGATGTCTGCTGAGAATCGGATGCAAAGCTTTTAAGGATACGTTGGAGCAATCTCTTAATACGCCGGATCAGTTTTTTCATGGACAACCCTACCTATTTCTCTGAACAGAATAGTATAAATTTCTCGTTTAGTCTGTTATCGTAGATCACTATATGGAGAGTAATGATTATCAGAGTGAACAAGCTTCCAATAGCTCTCAACTAAGAGCTTGGTTTGATGCTCAACAAAACGAGACTGAAGTTGCCTATCTATCTTCAAAAAATTCTTATCAACAATCGGGTTGGAAAAGTACACCTGAACGCTGGCAATTTGCACGAAAGCTGATTCTAAAGGCAGTCAATAAAAGTGGTGCTTTTCTCGATTTGGGCTGTGCTAATGGGCTATTGTTGGAGTGTTTGATGCAATGGGCAGGTGAGCAAGGGTTTTATCTAACTCCTTATGGTGTAGATATTTCACTCCAGCTTGTTGAATTAGCGCGTAGGAGATTACCTATGTTTGCAACTAACTTAGTAGTTGCCAATGCGTTCACTTTCCAAACACCGATGCAGTATGACTTTGTACACACGTTACTGGAATATGCCCCCGAAAACTTACACCTAGAGTACTTAAGGCGACTGCTTGAACAACTGGTTGCACCAGCAGGACGATTAATTATCAGTAGCTACAGTAGTCGCAGCCGAGGAATAATTCCTCTGGACATTGAAACATATTTACAACAGCTTGGATTTCAGGTAGAGGGGAGTGTCATCGCTCAAGAAGTAGATGGTTGGATACTCACTCGTGTTGCTTGGATTGAGAAAGCGCTTTAGTCGGAGTGTAAGACCTTGCACTCCTACTCACCGCTTCTGAGCAATTTGCTGTAAGTATGCAATTAGCTGTTCTCCTGCGGTGTCAATGTGTCGTTTTAGTAATCTGACAGCAGCTTTTGTATCCTGCTTTTGACAAGCATCTAAGAGTTGATAGTGTTCTTTTTGCGATCGCTCTTGGTAATCCATCTGCGCTAATTGTACGCGAACATAGCGATCGCAATTAACGTGTAAAGTTTTAATCATCGCCAGCAACCGGGGACGTTCAGCAGTGGCGTACAGCGTCGCATGAAATTCCCAGTTGAGTTTTGCCAACACACCTGCATCAGTTGCTTGATCTGTCGCTGACAAAATCACAGCAGCTTTTTCTATATCTGTTTCTCTGAACTTGGGTATTGCCAACTGCATCGCTTTCACTTCCAAGGCGCTGCGAATTTCACAAATTTCTTGTGCCTCTTGTGCTGTCAACACCGATACGATCGCACCACGATTTAGATGCAGTGTCACTAATCCTTCTGCTTCTAGCTGCTTCAAGGCTTCGCGCACGGGAATGCGACTAACGCCAAACTGAGTGGCGATTTCATCCTGTCTCAGAGATTGCCCTTCCTGAAAAATGCCCCGCAGAATCGCTTCCCGCAAAGCATCGGCAATTAAATCTGGGGTACTGCGTTGTTGTTGCAGCACATTCGCTGCCAAGTCATTTAAGTTCATATTGAATATTGTATACAAAATACAAAAAATTGTATACAATATCCAAAGTAAGCTTTTTCAACATCCCTTCAATACCACGGGAGACATTTATGAGCATCGCATCTCAACCAGACCGAGTTATTATCTTCGACACCACGCTACGCGATGGCGAACAGTCACCGGGCGCAACCCTCAATGTAGAAGAAAAATTAGCGATCGCTCATCAACTAGCTCTCCTTGGTGTCGATGTGATTGAAGCCGGTTTTGCCGTCGCTAGTCCGGGAGATTTTCAAGCTGTTAAAACCATTGCAGAACAAGTAGGAATACCCGGTGGGCCAATCATTTGCAGTTTAGCTAGAGCCATTCGCCAAGATATTCATGCCGCCGCAGAAGCCTTGAAGGGCGCGGCTCGTCCCAGAATCCACACAATGATTTCTACCTCTGATATTCACCTGAAATATCAGTTGAAAAAGTCTCGCAGCGAAGTATTAGCGATCGCATCAGAAATGATTGCTTATGCCAAGTCGTTTGTAGACGATGTAGAATTTTCGCCAATGGATGCCAGTCGCACTGAACCAGAGTTTCTGTATCAAGTTTTGGAGGCAGCGATCGCAGCAGGTGCAACTACAATTAATATTCCTGATACCGTTGGTTACTGCACACCCAAGGAAATCGGAACTCTGATTCAGGGAATTAGAGAACACGTTCCTAATATCGATGGGGTGATTCTATCCATTCATACCCAAAATGATTTGGGTTTGGCAACAGCTAACGCTTTAGCAGCAATTGAATATGGTGTGCGTCAGGTAGAATGTACCATTAATGGCATTGGAGAACGAGCAGGTAATGCCGCATTGGAAGAAATTGTCATGGCGTTGCAGGTTCGCAAACCATTTTTCAATCCTTATTTTGGTCGTCCAATCGAATCAGATGCACCCCTGACTAATATTAAGACTCAGGAGATTTACAAAACCTCATCCTTGGTTTCCCAATTAACCGGAATGCTGATTCAGCCTAATAAGGCGATCGTGGGAGCAAACGCTTTCGCCCATGAGTCTGGTATTCACCAAGATGGGATCATCAAGCACCGCGAGACATACGAAATTATGGAAGCTGCTGCGATCGGTTTGCCAGAAAATCGCATTGTTTTGGGCAAGCATTCGGGACGAAATGCTTTCCGTACCAAGCTTAAAGAATTGGGTTTTGAATTGAATGAGGCGGATTTGAATAAAGCCTTTAATCGATTTAAAGAAGTTGCCGATAAGAAAAAAGAAATCTCAGATTGGGACTTAGAAGCGATCGTTCGAGATGAAATGCAGATTCAAGTAGAAAGTGGCTTCCAAATCGAACACGTTCAGGTAATCTGTGGTGACTGCACTTGTCCAACTGCAACTATCACAATTGTTACCCCCGATGGCAAAATCCTCACTGATGCGAGTGTAGGCACTGGCCCAGTGGATGCAGTGTATCAAGCAATCAATCGATTGGTGCAGATTCCCAATCAACTGATTGAGTTTTCCGTCCAATCTGTGACTGGAGGAATTGATGCATTAGGAACCGTCACAGTTCGTTTGAAGCATCAAGAGCGAATATTCTCTGGACAAGCATCTGATACTGATATTGTGGTAGCGGCAGCTTACGCTCATCTCAACGCCCTGAATCGCCTTTATCGTTACTTGCAAACTGAGATATCTCAGTGTCATCAAACGGAATCTGCTGTTGTTTCTGGGTAGATTGAGAAAGTACCAATAAACCTAGTAGAGATGTGAAAGCACTGGGCAACTCTTAGAGACGCTATAACGAACGCCCCGCTACGCTTTCGCGTCTCTACACACCTAAAATTCTCCCTTGGCAAAAAAACTTGACAGCGAAGTGCTTTAATAGTACATTTGTATTATTAAAGCACTTAAGTGTTGCATAAAACTTTAAACTCCCGACTACGCCAACAGGAGAGTAAAAAATTAATGAAGCTATCTAAGGTAGACTTGAGTAGTTTAGTAGCGATCGCTCACTCTGATGGATATTTGCAGTTGTTGCTAGATCGAGGCGACGAACTAGAGTTTTTGGAAATTCCGGCGCCGATACAAGCTTATGAAGGATTGCAAGATCTGAACGAGGTTATCGCCGAAACACCTGCACTACCCTTTGAAGAAGAACCAATCGCTATGTTACCAGTTAGCTCATCAATGGCGATCGCTGTAGGCTATGATCGCGACGAACAAATTTTGCAAGTTGAGTTTCAAAGTGGATCTGTTTATCAATACTTAGGCGTAGACGAGGATACTTGGGAAGATTTACAGACCTCTGACTCAGTTGGCAGCTTTTTCAATGGAGAGATTAAAGGTAGATATGACTGCGATCGTCTGCCTTCTGCCTCCTGCCTCCTGCCTCAAAACCAGTGACTTTGTACCTCATGCAAAAGAAAACTGCTGTATAGGGTTTTCAATACTTATTTTGCCCAAAAGTATTAGTAAGAGCAACTAAACATACACCAGCAGGGTTTTGTTCAGAGACAATAGAAAAAGCCCATATAATATGAACCTGGTTATGACGACTACATTTGCCTCTACTGTTAAACCAAGAGCCGAAGATAGTTTTGCCATTAGCTTTGCACCATTGTCTCTTGAAGAAATCTATGCCAAGTCTGACGATCCAGCTAACGGTGCTGTGGTTGTGATGAGTGGCATGGTTCGCAATCAAACTGATGGTAAGCCAGTAATTGCTCTAGAGTATCAAGCTTACGAACCTATGGCATTGCAGATATTTTATCAAATTGCTGCTGATATTCGCTTATCCATATCTGATGTGAATCGGGTAGTGATTCATCATCGCATTGGACGTTTGCAAGTTGGAGAAATTAGCGTTTTAGTAGCAACAGGTTGTCCTCATCGGAGTGAGGCATTTGAAGCTTGCCAGTATGCCATTGATACCCTTAAACATAATGCCCCTATTTGGAAAAAAGAGTGGTATAGCGAGCTAGATGGAAAACTATCTAGCAGTTGGGTAAGTATTGGTGCTTGTGAACAGTCAGGAGAAAATTGTTAAAATTCGCGAAGTGGTTGCCTATGACCGTGTTTCGTTTAGGTAACAGGCAGAAAATTCCGCTGCCTTAGATCAGCAAATAGCTCTTTTTAAGGCGGCAGGAACACAATTAGTATTAACTACTACTTCATCTGGACGTGAAGGCAAAAAAGACCAACATTCTAATTTCTAGCAACTCATGTAGTGGGTTCGTCTAATCATCAAGATATTAGATTAACGCAAACCTAAAATTTCGGAAACCGCCGCTACAATATCCAGATAAAAGTTGCCTTTCACTGCTCGAAACAACTCGAAGTTAGAGTTAGGGGCACCAAAAAACGGTCTGAGAAACCATCCTAACTGCATACCAACAAAAGCATAAAGCAATAACCAGGATCTTAAAATAGTGGTGCGGGTTTTTTTGCCAACTTCATCTTGTTGAGAAAGTAATTGCATTCCTTCATAAAGGAATTTAACGCCAAAGATGCCTGTTATGCCAAAAATTAACACATTTAACAGTTTAAAAAATTGATAAGAATCAGGTGTAGTGATGAGGAAAAAGAGTGTAACTGGTGCCAAGCTGAATAAAAGCACACTAATTACTGATACAGATGTGAGCAAGACAACGAAATGTTGTTGGATACTACTCCGAGAACCAAATAAAACATTAAAAAAGAACAAAGTTGGAAAACAAATAATTAGTGTTAATAAATAAAAGGCTGGGAGTTTGATAGCACCCGATAACGCCTGTGCCCAACTATGAGAAGCACCAATAATTGCACCATAGATAGCAAAGAAAATGGAACTAGATACGAATAGAGAACTGATTTTATTTTGTAATCTTACTCCGTGACGAATTTCTTCTAAAAACGCTTGGCGATCGCGGAGTAAATTAACCAAGACCCCAAATTGCTGAATTCCGCGATTTTTCTTGTCTATCATAAATTTATATACTCCACATTTATGGAATTACTAATGTCTAATTAACGGATTCCTAATAAATAGCTAATAGCTTGAATTACACTCAAATAGAAATTACCTTCTTTTTCGCGGAATAGTTGGAAAACAGAATCAGGTGTGCCAAAAAACGGTCTGAGAGTCCATCCTAACTGACTACCTACGAAAGCGTAAAGAAATAGCCAAAATTGTAAAACTTTCTGGCGTGTTTTGCTACCTTCATTATCTTGTTCTAAAACTAAACTCGTGGCGTGATATAAAGACGAAATACCAATAAACCCAGTTAAGGCAAATATGAATACATTTAACAGAATTAAAAATTGGTAGTTATTGGTGGTAATTAAGAAAAACAGTGTGATTGGGGCAAAGCTGAATAAAAGCACGCTCGTGACTGAAACCGCAGTCAGCACTAATGCTAAATGCTGGGCAAAAGTCCGCTTTGAACCAAAAATAATATTGGCAAAGAACAACGTCGGGATACAAATCAGGAGTGTGATTAAATAAAGGGCTGGAAGTTTAATAGCGGAAGACAAAGCTTGCATCCAACTATGGTATGCACCAATGATTCCGCCATAAGCGGCAAGAAATAAGGAACTGCAAACTAGCAGAGAAATGATTTTATTTGGTAACCTTATACCTTGGCGAACTTCCTCTAGAAATCCTTGGCGATCGCGCAGGAATCCAATCAACACTGTAAAGTATTTGATTCCTAAAGATTTCCGTTCAATCATGTTAACCTCACACGGGTATCATTCAAGTTTAATCTGAGTAATCACCACCAGAACCATACTTCCAGGCATCAATCAAACGATGCCAATAATATTGCTGTTCATTTGATTGATTCTTAATCCATGTTTCTAGCATTGCACTAAACCAAAAGAAGGTAGTATATACACCTAAGTTCCCGTAATGCACCATCCAATCTAACAAACTTGCCAAACCTACTTGCGGAATTATTTTGGCAACTAATATCGGATGAGATAAACCAGTTTTTAACAGTGTTTGCGTTAGTGCCGAAAACTGCACTATATCCTGTAAAAATGGTTTTAGCACTGGTGTACCTAACTGCTGCATTTCCTCAAATACCGCCGAGAGTAGTTGGTTAATTTGATCTGGAGCAATTTTCTGATTTACACCAACACTCATCGCCCTTTGAAACAACCAGGTAACAGTCAAACTTGGCTGATAAGGTTGCAGCAGCGTAATCGCTTTTGCAGATAATTGTTCTGTTTCTAGCGCTTCGTAAATGCCATATGTTAAACGCTTCAGGTGACGCACCATTGCCCCAAAACCACCAAAACTCAAGGGAGATTGACTACCACTGCTATCTCCAACTGGTAGAATGCGATTCCAGGGAGTTTTTAGCGGACTTTGGCGATAGGTGGGAAAGAAACCAAATAGCGCTCGTTGAAATTTCAGCTTGCTTAATTCTACTCCCTGATATTCTGGTAATAGACGCAGATATTCTTCAAATAAAGCTTCTAAACTCAAACGTTGGGGATGTGCATCCATGTAAGTAAACAAGTAAGTTGTTCTGCCATCCCTGGCTGGGAAAGCTTCCCAGAAGTACTGACATTGATTTTGCAAAGGTGTAAATGATAATAACAAGTCGCCTGAGTTATTTTCGGCAAACCCTTGGGCGCAACTTCCTACAACTAAACACAGCGCGTCTGGTTTTTTACCTTGACGTGCTTGTTGGCTGATGGGTGAAAGGTGTCCCATTGCATCAATTAATAACCGAGTTTTGAATTGGTTATTTACCATCACCCCATCTGGATGAACCACCGCTCCGGTAAAAGGTGTGTTTTCTAACAACTTTCCACCAACGGCAAGAAATCGGGTTTTCAACGTAGCCAGTAGATAAACTGGATCTACACCGATATTTAAAACATCCTCTACCCAAACTTCTGTACCACCATCAAAACTAACTCGCGCTGGGTTATATTCAGTGGCGATCGCACTTGCTAATTCTTCCTCTGTTAGCAAGTTTAATTCCACAAACACATCTAATTCTTTGCGAGAGATATTCCACTCTTGTTCCCTCCCCCGCAAAATACCCCGTTCCATCAACGTCACCCGCAGTCCCTTCACCGCTAAGGCGCAACCAATTAAAATGCCCAAAGTACCACCGCAGATAAGCAAATCGTTGTCTACAACGCCTAAAAGCTGCTGATTTTCTTTAACTAACGTTGGTACAGGTGCGGTGTTTTCTCGCAAAGATGTGAGGATGCGATCGCCTTGGCGCAAACCTCCTAAAACATCACCCGGTAATTGGGAAAGAATTTCTTCGGTTAAAGACATAGAGTTTAATTCCAGCAGAGTTACTAGTATTGATCGTATCTTTGCTGGAACAGCGCCCTTATTATCAAATAAGGTAGGCATACGGTTTTATTTGGTATCGCCTACAAAGCTCTCATTCTCGTATTTTAGAATTCTGATGCAGAATTGAGGTGAAGCTATAGTATAATCACCTCCAAATAGTTTATGTATAAAAGTTACTTATGTATTACAGTGTAATGGCCGTTTATACAAAGTTTAATCTCTAGTTAAAGAGCATTTTGGCCTAATTTAACACCTCTATACCCTACCCTGAACTATGGTAGTAAGCAATAATAATTTTATTTACTTTTAACAAAGTTTCTCTTTTTGATTTTATGCTCAGTTTGATTAAATAAATTATTCCTGATTGAAAATCAATTCAGTAACTGATATGGATGCTCAAAAAATAAAAATTTTATTAGTTGATGATAAGCTAGAGAATTTACATTTTTTATCAGACATCCTTCAACACCAAGGTTATAAGGTACAAAGTGCCATTTCTGGGCAATTAGCAATCAATACAGTACTTGTGTCTCCCCCTGATTTGATTTTGCTAAATGTTCTTATGTCAGAGATGGACGGTTATGAAGTTTGTAAACATTTAAAAACTAACTATAAAACTCAAGAGATTCCAATAATTTTTTTCGGAGTTTCAGATGATTTTTTTACAAAAATAAATATTTTTGATTTCAGCGATATTGATTATATTAGTCAACCACTCCAAACTCAAGAAATTTTATTACGCATACAAAATCAACTCACTCTTCAAAGGCTGAGAAAACAGTTAAAAGAACAAAATGACCAACTGCAACAGGAGATTCAAGAACGCCAACGGGTTACTGTTGAGTTAAATATTCGCAACAAACAAATAGAAGATATTTTTAAAGAAATTCCTGTTAGCATTGGCAAAGATTTATGTAAAGAAATTTCCCAAAGCGAACGCCTTTTAGTCGAAGCTGCTCTCAAGAAGAGTGAAAGTCAGTATCGCCACTTAGTAGAGACATCCCAGGATATAATTTGGTCGGTGGATATTGATGGACTCATTACCTTTGTCAACCCGGCAGTTAAGCAGATTTATGGTTACGAACCTCAAGAAATGATTGGGCGTGCCTTGACTGATTTTATCTCGCCGACACAAGTTGCTCAAGATAAAGCAGCCTTTGAGTGTGTTTTTCAGGGACAGCCGATCTTCCAGCATGAAACTACCTGTATAGCTAAAGATGGTACTTTACTTTATTTAATGTTTAATGCGATCGCCTTACGCAACGAAGAGGGTGTGGTTATAGGTATGACAGGCACTGCTAGTAATATTACACAGCGCCGAGGAGCAGAAACATTACTCCAAGAAAGCGCGATTAAGCTCCGCAATCATAACCTGGTGCTAACCCAACTGGCGCAAAATCAGACGCTTTATCAGGGTGACTTAAAAGCAGCTTTGAGTAAAATCACAGAAACATCTGTCAAAAATATTGGGGTGGAACGAACCAGTGTCTGGCTGTATGACGAAACAGGCACAAAAATTCAGTGTTTTGACCTATTTGAGGCCAGTCGCAATCGACATAGCGAAGGACTTTCCTTGGTAGTAGCAAACTATCCAGCTTATTTTGCAGCTTTGCAGCAAGATCAACAAATCGCCGCAGATGATGCCCATGCTGATCCCAGAACTAGAGGATTTTCTGCATCTTACTACTCAAAATTAGGGATAACTTCTATACTCGATACACCCATTAGGCTGGAGGGAAAAACCGTAGGAGTTTTATGTATGGAGGGAGTAGGAATTACTTATCATTGGACGCTAGAAGACCAAAATTTCGCTCGTTCTCTGGGCAATTTTGTATCCTTGGTATTGCAGGCAAAAGAACGCCAACGCGCAGAAGCAGCACGAAGGGTTTCTGAAGAAAAGTTAGCATCAGCTTTTCGGTCATCTCCTGATCCAATTGCCTTAATTACTGTTCCTAACAAACGCTATATCGAAGTTAACGACAGCTTTTGCCGATTTTTTGGTTATTCTCGTTCTCAGGTTATTGATCACACCGATCATGAATTGAATATTTGGGTAAATCCTGAAGAATATAATTTTCTCACCCAGATTTTGCAACAGACAAAAGCTATCCGCAACTATGAGATTGATGTCTGCACTTCAACAGGAGAAATCAGGACAACACTGTTTAGTGCAGAAATGATTGAGATTGATGGGCAATGGTACGTGTTAGGCACGGCGAAAGACATTACTGAACGCAAGCAGGCAGAAAATGAAAGCAGTTTGCTATTGTTGACAACCCAAGCTATCACTAACGCTAATGATGTCAACAGCGCTTTAAAAGTAGTTTTACGCTTAATTTGTCGCACGATTGATTGGGATTTTGGTGAAGCATGGATACCTAATGAAGATGGTAATTTAGAACACAGCTTGGGTTCCTATGGTGAGGAAAGTAGTTTAGCAGAATTCTCCCAACACAGCCAAGTTATGAACTTTGCTCTGGGAGTAGGGCTACCAGGAAGAGTTTGGCAAAGCCGGGAACCAGAATGGATAGAAGATGTTTCTAAAGTTACAGAACCAGTTTTTTGGCGATCGCAACAAGCTGCCAAAGTAGGATTAAAAGCTGGTTTCGGTGTTCCCATCTTGTCTGGAAACCAAGTATTAGCTGTTTTAGTGTTTTTTAAACGTAGCTCGGTATTGGTAGATAAACGTTTGCTTTTGCTAGTAAGTGCTGTTGCCGCTCAGTTAGGTGGTTTGATTGAGCGTAAAACCTTAGAACAAGAACTAGCACTGAGAGAAGCTCGTCTCAATGCCTTTTTTAGCAGTGCTCCCGTCGGTATGAACATTTTAGATAACCAACTGCGGTTTGTGCAAATCAACCAACTGCTGGCGGAGATTAATGGATTGCCCCAGCAAGATCATATTGGTCAGACAATCTATGAAGTCTTACCCCACATTGCGCCCTTAGTGGAACCAATTTATCAACAGATTTTGTTGACTGGTCAACCCATTCTTAATCAAGAATTAAGCGGTGCATCAATTAAACAACCAGATGTTATCCGCCACTTCCTAGCTTCTTATTTTCCAATTCCTGGTGAGGACAATTGCCCCTCTGGTGTAGGAACAGTTTTAGTAGAAATTAGCGAACTGCAAGCAGCACTGCGCGAACGGCAAGCCGCGCTACGCGAACGCAAACACGTCGAACAAGAACTGCGTTTAGCCAACGAACGCCTACAATATCTGCTCACCTCTAGCCCTGTAGTCATTTATAGCAGCAAAAAAACCTCAGGAGATTTTAGCACTACCTTTATTAGTAAGAACGTTAAAATAATGGTTGGCTACGAAGCGCAAGAATTTATCGAAAATCCCAGTTTCTGGCTCCATCACGTCCACCCAGAAGATATTGAACTGATCTCGGAAAAATTTTCCCAGCTTGTTGAACGGGAGTATAGCTCCTACGAATACCGTTGGTTACACGCTGACGGAACTTATCACTGGTTTTATGAAAAGATGAGGTTAATCCGTGACGAAGCTGGTAACCCTATAGAATGCGTTGGTTATTGGGCAGACATTAGCGATCGCAAATTGGCAGAATTAGCTTTACAGTCAGGTCGGCAGCGATATCAACTTCTAGCGGAAGCCTCACCAGCTGGTATATTTCACACTGATGTAGATGGCAATGTCTTATATTTTAATCAACGCTGGAGTGAAATCACTGGATGTAGTTTAAAAGATGCTCTGGGAGTAGGTTGGGCAAAAGCCTTACATCCAGATGACCGCGAGCAGCTATTTTTGGTATGGAATCAAGCAATAGCAGCTAAAAAAATGTATAAATATGAACATCGCTTTTTGCATGATGATAATACGGTCGTCTGGGTAATTTGTCAGGCTTTGCCAGAATTTGGAGATGATGGAGAAGTTAAAGGTTACATCGGCACACTTACAGATATAACCGAGAGAAAATTGGCAGAAGAAGCCTTACGTGAGAGCGCAGAACGCGAAAGAGCGATCGCTCAAGTGATTCAAAGGATGCGCCAAACACTCGATTTAGAGACTATATTTGCGGCTACAACCCAAGAATTACGGCAAGTGCTTAATTGTGATCGGGTTGTTGTCTATCGTTTCAATCCCCAGTGGAGTGGCGAATTTATCTCTGAGTCGGTGGGTAATGGTTGGATTTCTCTGATAGAAGAACACAACAATGACCCTTATCTGACAGAAGGTGTTTTACAAGATGGTCGTTGCCTAGCAAAAATTTTGGATAGTACGAATAACCAGGTGCAAGATCCTTATCTGCAAGCAACTCAAGGTGCAAGTTTCCTCTGTGTCCCAGATATTTACAACGCTGGGTTTCATTCTTCTTATATCAACCTGTTAGAGCGTTTTCAGGCTAAAGCCTACATTATTGTCCCCATTTTATATGGTAATCAGCTTTGGGGATTATTAGCGAGCTATCAAAACTCTGCTCCCCGCCAATGGAAACCAGGAGAAATCAACATCGTAGTTCAAATTGGTAATCAGTTGGGTGTTGCTTTTCAACAGGCACAATTGCTGGCGCAAACTCAAAGGCAGTCACAAGCATTGCAAGAAGCTGTAATTACAGCTGATGCTGCCAATCGTGCCAAAAGCGAATTTCTGGCCAACATGAGCCATGAACTTCGGACTCCACTCAACGCCATCCTTGGTTTTACCCAAATCATGAGCCACGATCATGCTTTATCTACTGAACATCAGCAAAATCTAGCAATTATCAATCGTGCTGGCGAACATCTCCTCAACTTAATCAACGACATTTTGGAAATGTCTAAAATAGAAGCCGGCAGAATAACACTAAATCTCAACAGTTTTGACTTAATTCGTCTCTTAGAAAGCCTCGAAGAGATGTTGCGCTTCCGCGCGACCTCCAAGGGGTTAGAATTGGTCTTTGAATATACATCTCACCTCCCGCAGTATGTCCAAGCTGACGAAAGTAAACTGCGTCAAGTGTTGCTTAACCTCTTAGGAAATGCAATTAAATTTACTGATACTGGGAGAGTGATGCTGCGAGTGGGCATGGGACATGGGGAAGAAGCACGGGAAGAGGTGATCACTGAGCGTCTTGCCCTGAGCATAGTACCAGGCACGCTCCGCGAATGTGGAAGCCAGCTACGCGCAGCGTCTCCAACAGTTGGGAGCCGAAGTGGAGCAGGGAGTAAGGGAGAAGAGTTTTCCTCACTGCCCCCCGCACCCTCCCCTTCTGCCTCTTTTCAATGCCCAATGCACAATGCCCAATCTTTAATCTTTGAGGTTACAGACACTGGTCGTGGTATTGCCCCACAAGAAATTGACTTGCTGTTTGAAGCTTTTGGGCAAACTGAAACCGGGAGGAAATCGCAACAGGGGACAGGACTAGGTTTAGCAATTAGCCGCAAATACGTGCAACTAATGGGGGGAGATATTAGTGTTATTAGCACTGTTGGCGAGGGAAGTAAATTTGCCTTTGATATTCAAATTGGTCTAGCTACAGCCAGCGAAATACAGATAAAGCAAATCAGACGCCAAGTTATTAGTTTAGCACCCGCTCAAAACGAATACCGGATCTTGGTGGTTGATGACTCCACAGACAGCCGTTTAGTGTTAGTAAAAATTCTGACATCTATCGGTTTTACAGTCCAGGAGGCGGCAAATGGAACTGAAGCGATCGCACTTTGGCAGACATGGCAACCACATTTAATTTTAATGGATATGCGGATGCCAATTATGGATGGCTACGAAGCTACAAAAATTATTAAAGCCAGAGAAGACACCTCAATTCAAAATTGCAAGACTATTATCATTGCCTTAACCGCTAATGCCTTTGAGGAACAGCGAGAGGCAATGATCAAAGCGGGTTGCGATGATTATATTAACAAGCCTTTCCGCGAGGAACAATTACTAGAAAAATTGAGCGAATATTTAGAAGTTCAATATATTTATCAAGAAGAAAGCTATCAAATAGCAGATGCAAGGCAACAGGAAACAGAATCAACCTTGAAACTTGCAGATTTAGTTCCTCTATTGTCTGAAATGTCGCCTGAATGGGTAAAACAGGTCTACACTGCCGCAGCCCAATGTAGTGATGACTTAATTTTAGAATTGATTGAGCAAATCCCTTCGGAAAATCTGGTACTACGGAATTTTATTAATAATTTAGCTTACGATTTTCATTTTGAGAAAATCATGGAATTAATGAGTATTCCAGGAGTATTATCTAGTTCATAATAATTAAGGTTACCGTCGGTGTAGATACAAGCTTTTAGAGTCCGACAGCGTTTATACTATTTCAACTATTTCACTTTAATAATGATACAAATACGCTGGTAGGGGCATGGCAATGCCCATTGGTGCCAACTTAAGTAAAAACGCTTATCCCACAGGCGTTTTACCCCACACGCCAGATGCTCCACTTGGGGAGACCCCAAGACCGCACTGGCTCCCCTTAATCCCCTCCCCGTTTACGGGGAGGGGAGGTTTTGTCGCTAGACAAAAGCGGGGTGGGGTTCCGACGACTTAATTGGTAATTGAGTAGGCTTGATATAACGTCATTGCGAGGGTTTCACGTTAAGTTGACACGTATGGGCAATGCCATGCCCCTACGAGAAATCTATATGTATTAGGATTGTTGTGAATTGGTATTAGCTCCCCTAACCAAAAAAAATAATAAAAAAAGCCCCCCTTTTTAAGGGGGGGATTGGAGGGATATCTTATCGATAATCTTGCTTTTGAATACTTCCTAAACGAGCAGCATCACGGATATTGTAGTCAGTTCGGGTAAAGCGATTTAGCTGCATCTCAAAAAACTCTCGATTTGCTTGTAAATGCTTGGGATTTGGGTCATCTAATGGATATAAAAGAGCAGTTCGCAAAGCTTGAATTACCGCAGAAGTTACACAGTACATTGACCGTTGGAAACTAACTCCCAACTGAATCAACATATCTTCTTCGCCCCGGCAATGTTGGCTGTAGTAATCAACAAGATATGGCGGCAAAAAATGCAACATATCTTGCATTAATAATGTGGGAGGAATGCCAGCAGTACCTACTGGAAATACATCAGCGTAAAGAATACCAAAGTGAAAGTCTTTCTGGTCTGCTGGTACTTGACGCGCTTGAGCATTATAAGATTTTGTCCCTCGGAAGGGTGCAGTACGGTAGAAAACAGCTTCTACATAAGGTAATGCTGCTTCATATAGCCACATGAAACCCTTAGATTTGGGGATTATTTCGTAGCATTCGCCACGAATATAAACGTGATGGTAAATCGGACGACCTGCGATCGCAAATATACCATTAACTAAGAAACTCATCGCTTCTGGGACGCTGCTAATAGTACCTTCGTCATAGCGGTCGGACATTTCAAAGAACACCGGGGCCATGATTTCCCAGAATAAGCCTAGATTGGCGTAGTATGACATCTGGCGACACTGTTCCAAAAACATATCGGGGAACAGCTTATAAAGCCCCAGCATGACGGGGTTACCTTGGAAGTAAGCTTTTATTGCCCTGTCAGCGTTGGCTTTGTATTCGTCTGAATCTAGGTAAGGGTCAAATTGTCCACCCATCCCCCTGTGCCACAACATCGCCCGCATACAAGCTTCAGCAAATTCCATGTTAATGCGATCGTGGAACAAGTGATGCAACAATTTCGGCATTTTGAAGGTTTCACCTTTCTCGATAAATGCCAAAAGCTCTGGATGTGCAGTAGCTTCGCCGCGCCAAATTCGCAAATCGGCATCATCACCAGCGTAATGATTATGCAGTTCTAAATACTCTTTGGGTAAGAAGTATTTAAAGAAGGGAAGTGGATTTAAAAATTCGCGTTCAGCAATATAAAGTAGGTCACGCCAGTAAAAATCCATCGGCACAGCATAAGCTTTGTATAAACCGATGATTTGCATCAAATTTTCTGGAGTATCAGGTAACATTGCGCCGCCTGCTTCTAAGCGGTGAATGACTTCAGCAAATTCGTGCTTGGAAGGAGGTAATTTAATTGCTGTTTTAATTGCTGTCATATTATTTGCTAATTGCCATCAAAAATATCTGAGAGGAAGGCTACTACAAAACCGATGATAAACCTAACACTGGTTTTTTCCATCTAAGGCATCTAACAGGAGGAATGGAGATATCAAAAAGCGAAATATAACAAGAACACTAGGAATTAATGTGATATTCATCCTTCCTCCTTTATCGATGCGTAACTCTCTTATTTATTATTTCAGCGCTACTTCAGAGATTACGGTTTTTTCCAAAGAGGGAATTGCAGCCACCATTGTTGTAGTTGTAGACTCACTCCAACGCACTAACCAAGTGGGTTGTACTCCCAAAAAGATGATGAAGGCTGCCAAAATTAAAGCTGGTATTTTCTCATTCCATAGGACTTTAGGATAGTAAGCGATGTTATCGAGTCTGCCAAAACAGGTGCGGTTAAGGAGGATGACAAAATAAACTGCGGTTAATCCACTAGCTACTACACACAAAATTGTCGGAATCGGAAAGGCAGAGAAACTACCTTGAAAGACGATAAATTCGGCGATAAATCCTGTTAAACCGGGAATACCAGCACTAGCCATTCCACCTAAAACTAGTAAGGCACTAATTAGAGGTAAGCCGCGTATGGGACTCATCAAACCATTGAGTTTATCTAACTCGCGCGTTCCGACTTTCGCTTCCACGACTCCCACCAAGTGGAAGAGAATTGCCAGGATGATACCGTGACTAAACATTTGAGCGACTGCACCAACGAGTGCTAAGGGAGTACTAGCAGCGCTAGCTAGCAAAATATAACCCATGTGACCAACGGAACTGTATGCTACCATGCGCTTGATGTCTTTTTGAGCGATCGCAATTACTGCCCCATAAATAGCGCTAACTGCTCCCCAAATCGCTAAAGTCGGTGCAATAATACTCCAAGCATGGGGAAACATACCTAACCCAAATCGCAACAATCCATAAGTTCCCAGCTTTGCCAACACGCCGCCAAGAAGAATGGCAATTGGTGCTGAAGCCTCAACGTAAGCATCGGGTAGCCAAGTATGGAAGGGAACTAAGGGGATTTTGATACCAAAACCTAATACTATCCCTGCTAGTAAAAGGATTTGTTTTGCTGTTGACAGGTTTTCTGTAGAGACTGCATCAAAAGCAAAATTGGTAGAACCACTCAGCCACACCATACCCAAGAATGTCGCCAGAATGAATGCTCCTGAAACAGCAGTATAAATCAGGAATTTAATCCCAGCATAACCCCGTTTTTCTCCTCCCCAAATGGAAATTAGTAAATAGAAAGGAATTAATTCTAGTTCGTAGAATAGGAAGAATAGCAGCAAATTTTCAGCTAGGAAAGCACCTGCAACTCCTCCAGTCACTAATAAAATCATGGAGTAGAACAGTCGAGGGCGTTCAGTTTCTTTACTACTGCTGTAAATAGCAATCCAGGTGAGCAGGCTATTTAGCACCAACATTAATATAGAAAGCCCATCAACACCTATTTGATAGCTCAAACCAAGAGTTTCATTCCAGGGTAAATACTCTTTAAATTGCATCCCTGGATTGCTGATATCAAATTTTAGCAGGATAAATAGGTTCCAGACAAGAACTATCCCAGAAAAGATTAATGCTGTTAAACGAATGCGGTGATTAGGGAAACTTACAGGTAATATTGCTATGAGAGCAGCCGCTAAAATTGGCAGCCAAATCAAAACACTTAACATGGCAATTTGGGATTTCAGAAAATTGGTAATTGTTATAAATGTCTATGAATTCATGGCAGCAGAACAATGAAGTACATTTCGAGGTTACACCTGGAAACGAGTTTTAAAAAATCTAACTAACTAGACTGATTCTGCCAGTATCTAAATCGTAATAACCACCGACTATTTTGAGCTTTTCTGCCTTGAGCAATTCAGATAAAACTGATGATGATTTCAATTCTTCAACTTGCGCCAAAATATTTGCTTTACAAGCGTTTTCTAACTTATCTCCTGTCTGTTTTTTTGAACTTTCTACACTTGGTTTAATTGCTTCAAGCAAAGTTCCAATTCGCCCTGGCACTTGAGCACCTTTGATTGCGGCATCTACCGCACCACATCTTTCATGCCCCACTACCATAATGACTTTGGAGCCTAATACTAAACTGCCAAATTCTAAGCTACCAATTTGCTGTGGTGTGGCAATATTCCCAGCTATACGGCAGACAAATAAATCTCCAAGTCCTTGGTCAAAAACAATCTCTGAAGGAACTCGTGAATCTGCACAGCCTAGAATAGAAGCAAAGGGCTTTTGACTTTTGGCAACTTCCACTAAACGTGATTGGGTTTGGTTAGGATTCCGACGTTTTGATTTAACAAATCTATCATTCCCATCTAGTAATTCTTGCAATGCTTTATCGGGGGTAATATCATCTTCTGCTGGCGTTACTGGAGCTTTTTTTTCGGCTGCAAGTAAGTTTGATCCTAGTCCGGCTGTCAATACACCTGTACCGATCGCACCTGCACCAAACTTGAATAAAGTTCTTCTAGAAAGATTGATTTGGGGATTTTGTATGCTCATGGAATTATCCTCACGATATTAAACTGTTTGTTTGTAATAAAACGGCATTGGATACCTAAATCTAGCGATTTAGGAAATCAAATTTAAAAACTGCACTTCCCAAAATGACCAAGTTACCCACATTCCTAAAATGCTCACTCCTAAAAGAACAGTTAAAGCATAAAATTGGGTTTGTCCAGAGGTGCTGTATTTAAGGCCTTCGCCGCCTAATAGCGAAAATAAACCAACAAAATTAACGATACCATCGACTACAAAGCGGTCAACCATATCGGCAAGTTGGGAAATTTTGGCAACTCCAAAAATAATGGTAATTTTATAGAGTTTGGGGGTGTAAAAGTCGTATGCGAACAAGTCCTGCAAACCTTGCCAAGGGAGGCGAATCGGTTTAGGAATATTGCCTAAATAAACCACAGCAGTAATGCTGCAACTGGAAATACTCGACCAAATTAAAAGTAGTACGACATCTTTATTGAGAGTTGCCCAATCGGGTAAAATTGATAAGCTTTGCAACACTAAAGGAAGATGTAGGCTGAAGGCAAGTAAAATCACCATTGGCAGAATCATGGGCCAGTGAGCTTCAGGCGATCGCTGACTCATTTGTGTAGCTTTACCGCCAAAGATTAAAGCGAATTCTCTGGTTAAACTGACTGCTGTCAAAGCATTTACCGTTATCACTACTCCCACTAACCAAGGTTGCGTTTCCCACAACCCATCTGCTAGTTTCACCAAGGCCCAAAAGCTACCCAGTGGTGGAAAAGCAATTAATCCCAAAGTCCCGACGATAAAGGCTATTGCCGAAATTGGGCGGCGTGTCCACAATCCGCCTAATTGAGTTACGTCTTGGGTAATGCTATTCCAGATAATTCCCCCAGTACTCATCACCAACAGGGCTGCGGATATGGCATGGGTAAGTACTAACAACAGCGCCGTTTCGTATTGTTGCACTCCCACAGCGATGAATACTAAACCCATGTATGCGCTGACAGAATAGGATTGGCAGCGTTTAAGATCAATTTGCGCGATCGCAATTAAAGAAGCACCCACCGACGTCACTACTCCAATGGCTACCATAGCCGAGGAAACTATGGGTGACAGACTTAACACAGGTTGCAATTTAATCAGCACCCATGCACCACTAGCGACTACTACCGAGTTCCGCAAAATCGTACTAGGAACTGGGCCTTCCATCGCTTCATCCAACCACAGATGCAGTGGGAACTGGGCACATTTACCCATCGGCCCGGCAATTAAGGCTAAACCTACGAGTGCGATCGCTGTTGGGTTAACATTTGCAGTAGCCGCCCATTGGGCTAGTTCTGTATAATTCCAAGTTCCGGCGAGGGGCCATATTGCCAACACGCCCATCAGCAAGAATAAGTCTCCCACCCGCTTGGTTAAGAAAGCATCTCTTGCACCTGAGACTACCAACGGCTGGCTAAACCATAAGCCAACTAGTAGGTAGGTTCCCAGCGTTAGGACTTCCAAAATTACATAGCTGAAGAACAAGCTATTACACAGAACCAGGGCACATAGTCCTGCTTCAAATAATCCTAATAAGGAATAGAAGCGTCCCCAACCCCAATCCATTTCCATGTAACCAATGGCATAAATCTGTGCTAGCAAATTTAAGCCAGTAATCACAACCAAAGCGCCGACGCTAACTGAGGATATTTCTAAAGCAATGGTGAGGTCTAAACCAGCTGTAGACAACCAAGGAATAAATACTTCTTGGGGTAGATTATTCCAAGTTGCTTGTAAGGCGATCGCACTATGCAAAAACGCCAAAAATGTCATCACTAAGTTTATATAGCCCGCCGGTCTTGGCCCCGTTTTCCGAATGATCCCCGGCGACCAAGGTACGGCTAACAAGCCACCTATTAAGGCATAGCAAGGAACTAGCCAAACAGTCTCAAGTAGAAACTGAGCCATCAACTTACCTCTATATTGTCACTAAAAATTTGGGGTTTGGAGCCAACTGGCGTTGATCCCAGTTAACCGAGTAATCGCAGATAATAAAAATTTATCTTTGCTTAATTTTCTTAGAAACAGCTTACCGTTATATTTGTCCAAATGGAATCACTTTGTCTAAATAAATTTGAGATAATTCCTCTAAACAAAACTTATATAATCAACTATTTGAGTAATGGATAATAGGTATTGCCTTTTATCTATGAATTAACTGTTGGCTTCATCAATATTCATCATGAGTTTATACTTATTGACATAAATCACAAGAGACGCAATTGATAGCGTCTCTCTACAAGTCAGCCAAATATAATCTACACTTCAGTAATTTTGTCAATCTGCCAAAAAACAGAGATAATCGCAGGCACTTGGTCAAATTGGCTGATGGGGGCAGGTTTCATGTCCCGGTAGTCCAGCAGTTGGACTAAGATGAGGTAAGCGATCGCTAAAATGATCGAAATCACGCCTGTAATAATGGCAACTAATTTTGAACGATCCATCAGTATTTCCTTTAATGCAGTTATTGTGCTGTGTCTATATCTACATTAATACTTGAGACACACTTACTGATATAGGCGCAGTTAATCAAAGCAACCGTTTAGAGGTTCCGTGAGTGCTTGTATTTAAGTGATCTCAGTAAATATATTCGACTTATTTATCTTTATATAGTTTAGTTTTTTCGTGCCTACCTATTTATTCAGCAATATATGAATAGGCAGTTTTGCTTAAATTGCCAATATTTGCAAACTTTAAAAAGTATAGCAAAGTTAAGATTATAGTTAACTACTCAGAGGCTTATAGCCATTTACCATTACAGTTTCTTTACAGTTTCTAAACATTATAAATGACGAATAAGCTACATAATTACTTTTATAGCAGTCCTAAATAACTGGTAAATTTATTTCCTTCTTCTCTAAGGAGATCCTGCGTGTCTACGATAATTTTTATAATTCAAATAGGATTGTTATATCTGGTTAGTAGATGAACTACTGCGGAATAATCATTTAAATCCAATTAAAGCTTTCATGATTACTATTACTAAATTAAATAAAATTGACTTTATAGTTTTGGCTTTTATTATTCTAATTGGTCTTGTACATTTACCTTTCCCATTTGACGGAGATCAAGCATTTTTTAGGCTAGGTGCTTTGGAGATGCAACAAGGAAAGGTACTCTATCGTGATTTTTGGGATATTAAGCAACCGGGGATTTTCTGCTTTTATTTTTTGGCAGGAACTTTGTTTGGTTTTAATGAGATTGGCATCCACGCCTTTGAACTTATTTACATGGTATTTTTTTCGATAATATTGCTGCTGACTCTAAAAAGCTATTTTCAGCATCAGATAATCGCAAGTCTAGTACCTTTATTAACTGTTGGCGTTTACTATGTTGTTTCAGGCGCTTGGCACCTTACCCAAGTTGAAGCGCTGGTTGGCTTTCCTCTATTCCTTTGTCTTTGGCTAACTTTTCAATCTTTTAAAAACGAAGGAAAGCAAAGATTTATCCTCCTTTTACTATCAGGCTTTATTGGTGGAATTGTTCTGCTATTTAAATTAATCTTTCTGCTGATATTGCTTTCGTTTTGGCTAGCTATATTAATGTATTCTGTATTAATAGAACGGCAGAGTATTCAAAAAATACTTATTGAAATTTGTTTGCCGATTTTTGTCGGAGTTATTTTTCCTCTTTTAATCCTTGCCAGCTACTTTGTTTGGTTTAATAGTTTTTCAATACTGTATCAGACATTTTTTATATATCCAACTCTGATTATTGCTAATTCTGCATTAGCTCAAAATGACTTTATTTCGGGAATAAAATGGTTTTTCCAAAATTTTTATTCTTTAGTATTAATAGCTATTATTGCAGTAGATGCTTCATTGCGTAAATCTAAGAATGTATTGACTTTGTTACTTGTCATTTGGTGTGTTTTTGCTTTGAGTGTTATTGCTCTACAATATAAAGCATTATGGGAATACCATTTTTTACTATTATTTGTACCCATAGGTATTTTAGCAACTAAAGGATTAGATGTATTATGGGGCTATTTAAAAGAATTGAGTTCCCCAATTCCGACAATTTTGCTCATATTTTTATTGTTCTTACCTTTATCATCAACCTTAATAAAAAAGAGCGCCACTCTAGTTAATAATAACTTTGCTTTAACTGAAGATACACGATTAAAATATCAGACTGTCTTTAGAAAAAAATATCCATCCCTTCATTCAGAAGGTAAATTTATCTCTCAAGCAGGAAGCCTGGCTGGTGAGATTTACGTAGCTGGTGATCCATCTATTTACTACTTTTCTGGTCGGACTCAAGCAACAATACTACGTGGTTGGGCACTTGAATATTTTCTGCCTGAGCAATGGTCAAGGCTTATAGAACAGTTAGATTCATCAAAGCCTCCTTATATCTTTATTGATTATGAACCCAAAGCTATAATCAAAGAATATTCCCCCAAAATGCTTGAATTTGTGGAGCAAAGATACCAAGTTTTACGTCAAAGTAATAACGGTATTTGGTATATCATTAAATGACATTTATTTCCTTTCCTGCCTCAAAATAAGCGAACCGATAGGAATTAGTTGCTTTGAGTACATCGGAACTATGACTTACTGAAGCGATCGCGCTAAGGCAGGTATGGTTACTAGTACAGCATGGCGTAAATAAGCAGACCATTAAAAAGCCCTCGCCTTGCGGTACTAGCCTCTAACACTTGACATTTGTCTCCTGACAAGAGCATGACCAGATTGAACATCAAACCAGTGAATATCTTCAGGAGGCAATGTCAGGGTAATATCTTCAGTACTCCAATTTTGGTCTGTTGGCACCAAAGCACGTACTGTAATAGCTTCAGTTTGTGAACCTTCAACCCTGACACTGAGCAAATAGTGCATACCCAAGTTTTCTACTAGATACACTCGCCCTTGGATCGTTTGAGTATCACCTGGTTGGGCAATGCGAACATTTTCTGGGCGAATACCCAGCACAATCTGGGGTGGTACAGTTGGTATATTTGGCAGAGGTACTTGGAAGTTACCTAGTATTGCGTAGCGTTCCTTACAAGGGAGAGTAAGCAAATTCATCTGAGGACTACCAACAAATCCAGCCACAAATAAATTAGCTGGATGGTTATAAATCAGTTCGGGTGGGTCAAGTTGCTGAACATAGCCATCATTGAGTAAAGCTACTTTTGTGGAGAGTGTCATTGCTTCTGTTTGGTCATGGGTAACATAGACCACAGGAACTTTTTGGACTGCAAAAATTTGCTTGAGGTCGGCTCGAACTCGTTCTCGCAACAGCGCATCCAAATTACTTAACGGTTCATCTAGCAGGAATACATCGGCATTACGTACCAAAGCACGACCAACCGCAACTCGCTGGCGTTGACCTCCAGACATTTGGCCAGGCTTGCGGTTCATTAACTCTGCTAATCCTAAAATTTCTGCCACTTCTGCTACTCGCTGTTTAATTTCTGTAGGTGGTACTTTTTTCAGTTTGAGTCCAGAAGCGAGATTGTCGTACACTGTCATGTGCGGATACAGAGCATAACTTTGAAATACCATTGCGATGTTGCGATCGCCTGCTGATTTATAGGTGACATCCACCTCGTTAATCTTAATCTGACCGCGAGTAGGTTCTTCAAGACCTGCAATCATGCGTAAAACAGTGGATTTGCCACAGCCAGAAGGGCCAAGTAAAGTGAGAAACTCATTGTTATCTACTGTTAAGCTAACGTCTTTGACCGGGACAACTTTGGAAGTATAAGTTTTATTTAAATTTTTGAGTTCAAGTTTAGCCATTTTGATTTTTATCCTTTAACAGCACCAGCAGTCAGACCTTGGACAATCCGGCGCTGGAAAAACAAAACCATTAAAACTAGGGGTAACGTCCCTACAACAGTAGCAGCAGCGATCGCACCGTAGGGAATTTCAAATACTGTCGCACCACCCAACTGAGCAGCAGCAACGGGAATCGTCTTCATCTCTTCACGAGTCATAAACGTTAGAGCGAAGATAAACTCGTTCCAGGCAAAAATAAAGGTGAGTATTCCAGTAGTCACTAAAGCGGGAAGGGTCATAGGCAACACAATTTGCCACAGTAGTTGAAAGGTGTTGTAACCATCGACCCTAGCAGAATCTTCTAAATCTTTAGGTAATTGTTGGAAAAAGCTTCTGAGGACTAGAATTGTCAGGGGTAAATTGATGGCAGTGTAGGGTATAATCAGCGCTAAATAATTGTTGCCTAATCTAAGGGCTTGGATAATTTCTAACAGTCCCAGAAACAACAGAATTCCAGGAAATAAAGTCACCATCAGAACACTAGCGAGGATAGCTCGTTCACCCCAAGGGCGTAACCGTGCCAGGGCATAAGCAGCAGGTGCGCCGATTGCCAAAGCTAAAGCTGTAGAAGTAATCGACACAAAGGCACTGTTGAAGATGTAGCGCCAAAATGGACGACGAGTGAATAACTCAATGTAATGACTAAAAGTGAATCGCGTGGGGAAATAAACAGTAGGAACGGCAGCAATATCTTCGTTAACTTTAAATGAGGTCAGCAATTGCCATAGAGCCGGCGCTAGGCTGAATAACATTACGAATGTAACTGCTATTAGCAGCAAGATTTTTTTCAGAGAAAACCTGCTTTTTGCTATCGGTTGGGGAGTTGAACTCATGATTAAATAACTCCTGAAGTTTTGGCACGGGATTTATTAAGCAAGAAACTAGCGATCGCCACCGCAGCAATTAATATTAAAAATGTCACTACTACTAGCGCTGCTCCATAACCAAAATCTAAGTAGCGCATCACCGTAGAATAGATATATAGCGACACCACTTCAGTTGCACCACCAGGGCCACCTCCGGTCATCACAGCAATCAAGTCGAAAATCCCGAAAGCTTGAGCAAATCGGAATAAGACTGCAATTAGGATTTGCGGCAGCAGCAGTGGCAGAGTAATATTACGGAAACTTTGCCAAGGATTTGCCCCATCGACAGAGTAGGCTTCGTAAAGGTCTGCTGATATCGATTGCAAGCCAGCCAACAGCAAAATACTGATAAAAGGTGTAGTTTTCCAAACATCAGCAAAGATTGCTGCACCCATCGCCAGAGTTGGATCTCCTAACCAGTTAATTCCAGTTGTAATCAGCCCTAACCGCCGCAGAATATCGTTTACAACCCCAAACTGGTCGTTAAAAATCCAAGCCCATGCCAGACCAATCAGAGCGGTAGGCAAAGCCCAAGGTAGAATGGCAGTTGTCCGCACTATGCCCCTTCCAATAAACGCCTGATTGAGAACTAGAGCAATCAAGAGTCCTAGCAGTAGTTCTGAAAGCACGGATGCTGTCGTGAACACGGCCGTCGCCGAGAAACTCTGCCAGAAACGACCATCCCCTGCCATCCGCACATAATTGTCTAAACCAGAGAATACGGGTTGTAGCTCCGTTCCCAAATTCCTAGTAAATACACTTAACCAGAATGCTCGTAAAATCGGGTAGGCAAATACAAACAACAACAGCAATAATGCTGGTGTTAGTAAAATCCAGGCAGTCCGTTGTTCTCGGCTTCGGAGTGTATGCATATTAGTCATTTGTCATTTGTCATTTGTCATTTGTCATTGCGGACTGGTTATTAATTCTTCTCCCCCTGCCCCCTGCTCCCTGCTCCCTGCCCCCTGCCCCCTGCCCCCTGCCCCCTGCCCCCTGCCCCCTGCCCTCTGCTCCCTGCCCCCTGCCCCCTGCTCCCTACCCCCTGCCCCCTGCCCCCAACAGTCGGCGTGTTTCATTAGCAGCAGCTTGCATTGCTCTTTCTGGATTTATCCGACCGGATAGGGCAGCGCTGAGATAACGCTGTAAAATATCTGATGTTTGGGCATATTGCGCGACTGGCGATCGCAAAACTGCATTGTCCACAACCTCCAGTAATTGCGGATAGTGAGGATATTTGGCAACAATCTCTGGGTCTGTAAATAAATCCCGGCGACTTGGTACATAACCTGCACTCAAAATAAATCGGCGCTGTGCCTCCCGACTGGTAAAGTACTGAATTGCTTTCCAAGCTTCTTCGGGATGTTTAGAAGATTTAGAAATCCCTATACCCCAGCCTCCTAAACAAGCTGCACTAGTTTTACCAGGAGCATGAACCATCGGTTTAATTGCAATTTTGCCTTTGATTGGCGAATTCTTTTCTTGGGCTAAAGGCCATGCATAGGGCCAGCTACGTAAAAAGGCTACTTGACCACTTTGGAATAAACGCCGGGTGTCTTCTTCCTGGTAGGTTGTGACTCCGGGAGGAGAAACGCCCTGGCTGACGGTACTACGCAAAAACTCAATTGCTTGTAATGTTTCTGGTCTATCCAGCCCAACCTCCAACGTTTCGGGCTTAACCCAGAAGCCACCAAAGCCATTAAGGACTTCCACAAACATTGCTACGAGTCCTTCATATTGCCGCCCCTGCCAAACATAGCCCCAATTAACCTCGTCTTTCTTCTGCAAGACTTGGGAAATTCGCATCAAATCCTCAAAGGTTTCTGGCGGTTTCAAGCCTGCTTCTTTGATTAAATCTTCCCGGTAGTAAAGCATTCCCACGTCTGAACGCACGGGAACGCGATACAACTTGTTCTGGTAACGTCCGCCTTCTACATCCTTGGGTGAAAATGCTGCCAATTCTTCCTTAGAAATGCGATCGTCTAAGGGTAACAACCATCCAGCAGCAGCAAACTTGGGCGTCCAGATAACGTCCATATTCACCAAGTCATAAGGCGATTCACCTAAGATAAAAGATGAGGTATACAGGTCTTCGAGCAAATTTGTGGCGTTCGGCCCCTCAACTAAGTTAATGCGAATGCCTGGGTTCTCAGCCTCAAAGTCTCTAATCAAACCCTGCTTCCAAGGTTGGGCATCAGGGGCAGTAATTAACATATTGAGGGTAACTGGTCGCTGCGAGAGTGCTACCCAATTGAACAATATGATACTTAACAGAATTGTCAGAAAAATCCCTATATGCAAAAAACTTTGTTTTTGAATGAATTTTTGCAGCTTGTTTATTGGATTTTGATACAACATTATCAATGTAGCGATCGCTAATGGTAATAATTATATAGTTATCTATGAAGGCAATTGCGTTTACTGCCTGTCTGCGATGTATAACTATACTTACTACTGATTGTTTCCGATTTCTTCCTAGTTTATACTCTCTTGGTATTAACAAAGAAAGATAAGGCAATAGTTTATGCTTCTATACTGAAAATTTTACAGATTGTAATAAATCTATTAGGATTTTTATAGGCTTTGTTGATGAAACAAAAAAGACAAATAATCACTCATTACTAACTTTGACTACTTTTATTATTTTTTCAATTGTTCTAAATAAACAGCAACCTCTATCATAATGCTGTTACATCTTTGTTAAGAATAGTTACAAGTTCTTAACACAAGGAAATATTGATTATGGCAGTCTCACTAGAAAAGAATGCACCACATCAGGTTGTTATCGTTGGTGGTGGTTTTGGTGGATTGTATGCAGCAAAGGCTTTGAATGCAGCGAATGTAAATGTTACTCTCATTGATAAACGCAACTTTCACCTATTTCAGCCGCTTTTATATCAAGTTGCCACAGGTACGCTATCACCTTCTGATATTTCTGCACCATTGCGATCTGTATTTAAGAAAAGCAAGAATACAAAGGTGTTGTTGGGAGAAGTAAATGAAATTGATCCAAAAGCGCAACAAGTTATTTTGGGTGATGAAGTAGTACCTTATGATACATTAATTATCGCTACAGGTGCGAACCATTCCTACTTCGGTAAAGATAATTGGGAAAAAGTTGCTCCTGGCTTGAAAACTGTGGAAGATGCGATAGAAATGCGTCGCCGGATATTTGGTGCATTTGAAGCAGCAGAAAAAGAAACAGATCCCGAAAAACGCCGTGCCTTCTTGACTTTTGTGATTGTAGGGGGTGGCCCGACTGGTGTAGAATTAGCAGGTGCGATCGCAGAATTGGCATACAAAACTCTCAAAGAAGATTTCCGCAGCATCGACACCTCAGAAACGAAAATTTTACTATTACAAGGGGGCCCTCGCATCCTCCCACACATGGTGCCAGAGTTATCGGCATCAGCAGCAGTATCTTTGCAAAAGTTGGGTGTAGAACTCCACACTCACACCAGGGTGACAAATATTGAAGGTGGTATCGTTACTTTCAAGCAAGACAATAAATTTACAGAAATTGCCTCAAACACTATATTGTGGGCAGCAGGTGTTCAAGGTTCCCCAATGGGGAAAGTCTTAGCAGAAACTACAGGTGTAGAGCGCGATTACTCTGGGCGTGTAATTGTAGAACCTGACTTGTCTATCGAGGGTTATGACAACATTTTCGTAATTGGAGATTTAGCCAACTTCTCCCATCAAGATGCTAAACCTTTACCTGGTGTTGCACCCGTAGCTAAACAACAAGGAGAGTATGTAGGTAAACTAATTCGACGACGGCTTCAAGGTAAGACTTTGCCACAATTTCATTACAACGATGTGGGTAGTTTGGCGATGATTGGGCAAAATTTAGCTGTTGTAGATTTAAGCTTAATCAAACTCACAGGTTTCATTGCTTGGGCATTTTGGCTATTAGTTCACATCTACTTCTTAATCGAGTTTGACACTAAATTACTAGTAGTATTTCAGTGGGCGTGGAATTATATTACTCGTAATCGTCGCTCTAGATTGATTACAGGCCGAGAAACCTTTGTAGAAACAGTAGAAACAAAAGAGGTTCCAGTTACTAGTACCTAACAGAATATAAATCTAATCTAGTGCTGGTTGATTGAATGAATGCTTGAGCATCCAAATTAGAGATTGAGAGACAAGAAGGCTCTTGTAGAATTGATGGTGTAATTCGCTTAGAAGCCAGTAGAGATTTAATTAATAGTAGTGTTGTGCTTTGGTTGCTTTAACAAGACTTGAGTCAAAAAAGTAGACCTTTATAAAGGATCAAGTCCACAAATGTATAAGTTACTTGCTCTGCAAAAGACTTATCCTTATTCATGAGCTAGATTACGCGCACCAGTAGCAATGGAGCAGGAATAGTCTCAACAATTGGCTTTTTAGCTCCTCCTGTAACATTTTTTACTGCTGTGTACACAATTGTTTTTGAACCTAATGTAAGGTTACGTTTCAAAGCCACTGAGATACCTCATCCTAGTAAAACCTCACCTTTTCTAATCGGACAGGGTGAGGTATTGAGGACTTTTGCGTAATCGGATAAAGCGTAGGCAAGCCGGGGAGGCAGGGTAGTTTCATACAAGCAGAGAAAAACTAAAACTGCGTTTCAAAGCCTCTCCCCCACAGGGGCTACGGTGTACACACAAGTGCTTTCGTCCAGAACACAAGCGCTTTCGTCCAGAACACAAGTGCTTTCATCCAGAACGCAAGTGCTTTCGTCCAGAACACAAGTGCTTTCGTCCAGAACACAAGTGCTTTCGTCCAGAACACAAGTGCTTTCGTCCAGAACACAAGTGCTTTCGTCCAGAACACAAGTGCTTTCGTCCAGAACACAAGTGCTTTCGTCCAGAACAC
>JAHHHR010000059.1 GCA_019359245.1 Nostoc desertorum CM1-VF14
AAGTGCTTTCGTTCAGAACACAAGTGCTTTCGTTCAGAACACAAGTCTTTTTTGAGCTTTTGAGGGAATGAAACAACTTTGCTTTTCAAGAGAGAGGGGTTGCGGGGATAAAAAGGCTGTGGGGCAACTTTCCAAGACTTGTGGTACACCGTAGCCCACGGGGGGAGAGGTTTGGAGAGGGGTAAAAAGCTATGCCACAAAACGAGAAATCAAGACTTATGTATTTTTCTTTTTTCGTATGAAACCACCTTGGCGTAGGCAAGCCGGGGAGGGGAGACAAAGTGTAGCCTTTGCGGGGTGGGGTTCTCCAGGTTTAATGAGTGAAGCTTTTCATTGCTTTTTTGTTTAATACGGTAAATCCAACTTATGTCTGTACGGTTTACCCAACTTTTTTTAGATTTTTATTTTATTAAATTAGTTACTAGAGAGAAGAAAGAAAGCAAATAAAACTTCTTTCTAAAAAGTAGAGGTTCGATAATCGATTAAATATCTGAAACCTCTAAATACCTCTAAAACTTTGTTTGATTACTCAAAAGTGAATTATAAAGTTAAGGAGAGATTACGATATGGCACTCATTCGTTGGGAACCATTCCGTGAAATGGAGATTCTGCGTCGGCAAATGGATCAACTCTTCTCTGAGCTTACAGCAGCCGAGCGGGGCAACTCCGATATTTCTGCATCACCGAGAACAGCCTGGGTTCCTGCTGTTGAATTATCTGACAATGGTTCAGAGTTTGTATTAAGAGTTGAGATTCCAGGCGTGGAAGCTAAAAACCTGGATGTTCAAGTTACTCAAGATGCAGTTTCGATTTCTGGTGAGCATCGTTACGAAAAACATTCTGAATCTAACGCTAAAGTTCATTCTGAATTCCGGTATGGCAACTTCACTAGAATAGTTCCTCTACCAAGCAAAGTTCAGAATCAACAAGTTAAGGCAGACCTGAAAGATGGGATTTTAATTCTGACTTTACCTAAACTGGAACAAGAACAAAACAAGGTATTCAAAGTCAATTTAGGCGACGTTCAAAGTGCTACAGCTTCTATAGAAGCTGGGAATGGTAACGCACAACCCAACATTACATCACAACAAAGTGTTCAAACTACTTGAGGAAATGTTCTATTCTCCCATTTAATAGTTCCTATATCTTGGAAATAGGTACATTTTGAGATAAACCCCAGCTAAACTTATCGGCTGGGGTTTTGTCGCTTAATATCATGTCTAGTTGATTTTATTAAACCCGAAGAACCCCACCCCGCCAAAGCTACGCTTTGTCTCCCCTCCCCGCTTGCGGGGAGGGGTTGGGGGTGGGGTGCAATGACTATGGGAATCGTAACTAATTATACGGACATGATACAACTCCTAAAAAATAGATAGACTAGTACCGCAAGGCGGAAGTCAAAAGGAGCCAGTGCGTTGGGCGGGTTTCCCGACTTGTTCGCTCTTAGCGTTCCCACAGGGTAGCAACTGGCGTTCAAAAGTCGAAAGTTTTGTATATCAAGGCTTTTGCTGTTTCAGATCGTAGCTTGATTGACGCTACGCTGTACTAGTATATTGCAAGAAATTCAGGGGGAGGGCGCTATTCCTCTTGCACATCAACCCAGATACTGCCTTCTTCTACACGAATCGGAAATACTGGCAATACTTTTTGTGGCGAAACCATCGAAAGTACTTTACCTACACCAGGTGGCCAAGAACACCAGCCTTGTACTTCACCAGTCCGCAGGTCAAAAGCACTGCGATGAAAGGTACAAACGATCGCTCCACTTTCCGTGATTTTCCCACTTTTCAAGGGTAATTTTAAGTGGGGACAGTTGTTATCTACAGCATAAAGCTGATTTTCGTGATTCAAAACCAGAATTTTCCGGTTGCCTACTTTCACCACTTGTCGCGTACCTGGGGAAAGTGCTTCAACTGCAAGAACTTTAGTCCAACTCATTAGGTTTTCCTTTCCTAATTGATCTGCTTTCAGTTTCCCGCAATTGTGACCAGTGCGATCGCCTTTCAATCCCTGGGCAGTGCAAAAGAATAAAACTTAAACATCTTTTTTTAAGATAGTGTCACCTTAATATCCCAAATATCCCAGGAGATTAAATTATGGTCCAGGTTCGCTATGGTGGGCAGAATGGTCAACAGTATGAACTTGCTATCAGTAACGAACACGTTGTAGTGCGTACCGAAAGCCGCAGTGCTCTTGTCGGTATAAGACCCTTTGAAGTTGCACCTGTATCACCCACAGCTCGCAGCATTCTTAACCAATTCGAGTTAGCAACACGGTTTCGGCAAGCGGGTGTAGAAATTTTGCGAACGAAAATTCCGGCTGAAGGTACTGCTTTGCGCGATCGCGCCCGTGAAATTCTCAACCAAGAGCCTCAAGTCCAATTTGCCGGGCGTGTTCTTGTCGATCCAGTATCCCAACAACCTGTAATTTACACCGAAAACCTCTTCCTTAAATTCCATAACGAAGAAGAGTTAACGGTTTGCCAAGAGGTCTTAAGACGTTATGACTTAACAATCAAACGCCAACTGGAATATGCTCCAAATGCTTACTTTGTCAGTGCATCTGCAAATACTGGTATAGCCATCTTTGACATCGCCGAAAGACTTTTGAATGAAGAATCAGTTGACCTGTGCCATCCTGAACTAGTGCGTGAATCACGCCAACGTCAGATTTCTCCGCAGCAGTGGCACTTAAAGCAAACAACAATTAATGGTAAGGTAATCAATGCCCATGCCAACGTTGAGGCAGCTTGGAAGTTGAGCGATGGCACAGGGACGATTATTGCAATTATTGACGACGGTGTGGATCTTGATCATGAAGAGTTCCGTTCCTCTGGAAAAATTGTTGCCCCGCGTGATGTCACGCGTAAAACTGACAATCCCAGACCGGGAAACGATAATAACCACGGGACAGGTTGTGCAGGCGTAGCTTGTGCAAATGGCAACTTTGGTGCATCTGGTGTAGCACCGGGTGCAAAGCTGATGCCGATTCGTTTAGCTTCGGCACTCGGATCGCAGGATGAAGCAGATGCTTTTGTTTGGGCGGCTCAAAATGGTGCTGATATCATTTCTTGTAGCTGGGGACCAGCAGACGGTGCTTGGTTTGAACCAAACGATCCTGTACACAACCAAAAAGTGCCTTTGCCTGACTCCACACGGCTTGCTATGGATTTTGCAATCAACAAGGGACGCAATGGCAAGGGCTGTGTAATTTTATTTGCGGCTGGCAATGGTAACGAAAGCGTGGATAATGATGGCTACGCCAGCTACCAAAAGGTGATTGCTGTGGCAGCTTGTAACGACTTCAGCACGAGAAGCTCTTACAGTGATTTTGGTCAGGCCGTCTGGTGCGCTTTCCCCAGCAACAATGGCAACAGTTCTCAAACTCCTGGAGTTTGGACAACCGATCGCTGTGGTATGGTTGGTTATAATTCGGGTAATCGAAATCTGGGTGACAACGGAGGCAATTACACGAACGAATTCGGCGGAACTTCCAGTTCTTGTCCAGGTGCAGCTGGTGTAGCAGCTCTGATTATTGCCAGAAATCCAAATCTGCGTTGGGACGAAGTACGAGATATTATTAAACGCTCCTGCGATCGCATTGATCAAGCTGGAGGTAAATATGATGCTAATGGTCGTAGTCCCTTCTACGGTTACGGTCGAATCAATGCTCTCAAAGCTGTAGAATTGGCCAAACCGGCGCAAACATTGCCCATCAGCGTTTTTAAGGCAGTACAAGATATCCCAATTAACGACTTACAAACATCAACATTGTCGTTGGCGATCGCTAATACTAGCCTGATAAAATCTATCAAAGTTAATGTAGACATCGAGCATACTTTTATTGGTGACCTTGTAGTTACTCTCCTTCCCCCAGTGCAAACAGGCGTACTTCCTGTAATTCTGCATGATCGCCAGGGCGGAGCTACAGATAATATTAAAACAACCTATGACGAGGTAAATACCCTTAAACTTGCTGCTTTTAAAGGTAAAAGTCCCCAAGGAACCTGGACTCTGGAAGTTGCAGATAAAGCTAACGCAGATACAGGAAGGATTCGCAGCTTGACCATTGAAATTGAATTTTAACCCAAGCATATTAGCTTAAAGATAAGCAGGTAGACATAATCGTAGGGGTACAACATATTGTGCCCCTACCCATCTACTCCATTTACCTGAAATATGCTGTATGTGTGAATTGCTCGGCGTGGTATTTATTTTTTTAATTTCCATAGAGATAGATTGTGCTTGAAAACTAAACCTATGTTCAAGCCCTGTTCCTTTTTCAAAGTATCTTGTAATTTTTCAGAAGCATTGAGGAAAAACACATCAGTAAAAGTATCAGGGATTTTGTTAATATTTGTTTCAGGAAATAATTGAAATTTTGTTTGTGGTTCTAGAAGATAACTTATAGATAATACATTTCCCCAACCCCAATCTCTCCCACATTTTAAACAAATAATTAAAGGATTTGGAGATTGCTTAATAATATTTACTATAGGAATATTGTCGGAGCTATAAGCTTTGTTCCACCAAGTTTTTTTCGGCAAAATAATCAAACATGATATGATTTGTAGAGAAATTAACCCAAGGAGCAATAATCTCCATAAATGCTTACGTATATTAATATATGGAGATAAGATAGCTTTTTGAGCTAATAAATAAGCTACAGCTAAATGGCATCCTAAATAAACAGGAATTGAGTATCTAATAATGATCGAACGAATCCCACCAAAAATTAGATCGGGTATGGCTTGAACTAATGCTGTCAATAAAATTAATATTAGAATAAAAGACCAAGTTGACTTGGGCGTTTTACGACAAAGAAAGTAAACTGCATAAAATAATAAAATTACTAACAGTCTAATAATTAAAAACCATAGATTGTTTTGTAACTGATCTGAGTAACTAGACTTAGATGTTATATCAAAAAAAATACGCGCCCAATTAATCTGCCATAAATCTACTAAATCATTTAGTGGCACAACAAGCTTCGACCATCTTATTGTTTCTTGAACTTTGTCTGTTTGAGTAATTATTAAAAATAACCAAGGAAGAAAAGCTAATATTCCAGCCAATAATGCGCTCAGATAAGCAATAAATATTTTTCTGGTTCGGAGTTCTTGATTGACAGCTACATAAATACCTTGCCCAATCGCTACCAAACTAAACAATAAATTTGTGTATAATCCTATCAATAAAGTGACAGAATAAATACTCCAACTTGGTTTTGTATGCAACCTGATTGCTCTGAGTAGTGCAGCACTAGATAACAAGATATTTAGTGTAGAAAAACTATACATTCTTGCTTCCTGGGCATACACAAAATGAAATGGTGATACAGCTATAATGGCAATTGCTACTAAACCGACGATTTTTGATTGAAATAATTCCTGGCATAGCCAATAAAGAGCAGGAAAAACTAATAAACTTATAAAGGCAGAAAAACTTCTTGTGGCTGCGACTGTACTTCCAAAACATTGCACCCACAAATTTGTCATCACAAAATATAGAGGTGGATGTTTTGGATCTTCTAGCGCTAAACCTTTAACAGTATCAATGATACTTTTCCCAACTCCAGGACTTTGATATTTTTCTAATAATGTTCCAGCAGTTAATATTTGGCTATTAACTACTTCTTGCATTAAATCTGATTTGGTGTAACCATAAATTCTTAAATAAGTAAATGTTTCATCTGCCCAAGTTATTTTTTCATCAAGATTGATAAATCTTATCAATATTCCTATGACTATTAAAACAACAGTTAGCAGCTTGAAACTATTAAAAAATAAATCATCATATTTTTTTTGAATTGTTTTAGATGAGTCAGGCATAAAAGCAGATTATCATCAATAATAATTTTTAATTTATTTAACTTTGGATACAGCAATTTAGGACTTATGCATCATATATCTGAGTTTTCACGGTATCTGGAAAACCTCTCTACATAGACATGATAGACACTTCGCCTTCCATACTCTTTCACGGATAGAGGGCGCACAGCTAGCTGTCCGCCCTCTATCCCATATCTCATCCATGTGAACCATAGGTATGCAATTGGACTCGATATAATAATCTGTTAGCTTTGAGCCACAGTCTCTTTCGCCAAGAACTTCTCTAATTCTGTCAGTGCGTCAGCATCAACCTTAGTTTGCATTGGGCAGAACTTAGGCCCACACATTGAACAAAACTCAGCAGTTTTATAGATATCTGCGGGCAGAGTTTCATCGTGATATTCTTTAGCTCTTTCTGGATCAAGTGATAATTCAAACTGACGGTTCCAATCAAAGTTGTAACGCGCCTTAGAAAGTTCATCATCTCTATCTCTTGCACCAGGACGATGTCTAGCAATATCAGCCGCATGAGCCGCTATTTTATAGGCAATCAATCCATTCCGCACATCTTCGGCATTTGGTAGACCCAAATGTTCTTTAGGTGTTACATAGCACAGCATTGCAGTACCGTACCATCCAGCCATTGCTGCTCCAATGGCTGAAGTGATATGGTCATAACCGGGAGCAATGTCTGTTACCAATGGCCCCAAAACATAGAAAGGTGCTTCAGAACACTCTTCCATTTGCTTACGGACGTTGAATTCAATTTGATCCATTGGGACATGTCCAGGCCCTTCCACCATCACCTGTACATCATCTTCCCAGGCTTTGCGAGTTAGCTGTCCAAGGGTTTTCAATTCAGCTAATTGTGCTTCATCTGAGGCATCATGGGTGCAGCCAGGACGCAGGGAATCTCCTAAACTGAAGGAGACATCGTACCTTTTGAAAATCTCAATAATATCTTGGAAGTGTGTATAAAGCGGATTTTGTTTGTGGTGATGCAACATCCACCGCGCCAGAATACCGCCGCCGCGAGAGACAATACCAGTGAGCCGGTTTCTCACCAAAGGCAAATGTTCAAGCAAAATCCCTGCGTGGATAGTTTGATAGTCTACCCCCTGCTGGGCGTGCTTTTCGATGATATGAAGAAAATCATCAGCAGTTAGGTTTTCGATTGTGCCGTGGACGCTCTCTAAAGCTTGGTAAACTGGCACTGTACCAATGGGAACTGGGGAAGCGTTGATGATGGCGGTACGAATTTCATCCAAATTACCGCCGCCTGTGGACAAATCCATCACGGTATCAGCACCGTACTTCACCGCCAGATTCAGCTTATCAACTTCTTCTTGAAGATTAGAAGAGTTGGGAGAAGCGCCGATATTAGCATTTACCTTACATTTGGAGGCGATGCCAATAGCCATCGGCTCTAGGTTAGTGTGATTAATATTAGCGGGGATAATCATTCGTCCCCGCGCCACTTCCTCACGAATGAGATCAGCCGGAAGATTTTCCCGTTGGGCGACGTAGTGCATTTCTTCGGTGATAACACCTTGGCGGGCGTAGTGCATTTGAGATACATTAACCTGCCCACGTCGTTTAGCAACCCATTCTGTCCGCATATTGTAATTCCTCAATAAACAGCTTCCCTCCGCTGGTATTACCCAGACTCAGGTGTTAAGGGTGTGATCTCAGCCTGGTTATATAGGCACCCCTAGCATGGATGTAGTGTATCACCTTCGTTATATCTGGGAGCAAGGGTGTTAACAATTTATGCTGTTTTTTCGGAGTCTGGTGCTGCTGCCACGGTTTCGCCCACGATCGCCAAAGCACTTAGAAGAATTTTGATAGAGGACGCAAGAAATCTACTATTGCGCTTTCTGTTGGGCAGGAAGCCTACACTTTACCGTAGGTAGTCCACTTCAGAATACAAGTCTGTTGGTTCACTACACAAGTTCGTTCTCAACGATTTGTAATTTAACAAGCTGTAACTCGAACATCAGAAGAAAAAGATTGTTCGCAATACTTTCTAATTAGGGCTTGGGCATTTTCGCGTCGCTCTCCTGTAAATAAATTACATACTACTTCTTCAGATTGAGAGTAAAGATGTAGTAATCCAAAGTCTTTCACCCGTGAATAAAGTAAGGGAACCTCCGCAAGAGCGAGTAAAGTTGCTTTTTTGCGATCGCGCTCCTTTGCTTCATCTGAGTCATGATATGAAGACTGAAAATCTACAACCAAACAAGGTTTATAATCATAGTCTGTTATTAAAGCATCCACATTAGAGCTAAAGAAAAATTTTTTGAGTTCCCAATCAATGCTGTTATCTAGTTCGCAAAATTGGCATAAGCTAACCTGTGTATGAATTTTATAACTATCATCTATACAAGTTTGCAAAAACTCTAACATCCTTTCTTCGTATGCATTAACTAGCCTTTTGATTTTGAGAGGCATTATTGTTGCTCCATGAGTATTTTTGCAAAATAAGTAATAAATTCTTCTAAAACTCCTCTTGAATTTATTGCAACCTGATATGCATAATTAAAAAGCTTGTCTTTACCTATGTCGCCTTTACCAATGTTTAAGCAACAGTCACTATTATCCAAAGAATTTGAAAGTGGATGCTTACTTATATATTTGTTTTGTATTATGTCAACGAGTTGCATATCATTAATATTCTGAATTTTAGAATCAGAATAAGCATTTTTTACTTCTTTATAAGCTATACCATCAAAATTTAATTCAAAATCTCCTGCAATTTGGTCTTTAAAAGTTTCTCTATATTCTTTGCTTAAATCAAAAAAAACGTTTTTCTTACTAGGTATAATCCAATAAAACTTTGATATTTCATGAAACATTGCTACTACATTTTTCAATTCAGGCATTTTTGTAAAAAAATTGATTGAAAAGTTTAGCTTTAGTAAATATGGCTCTAATATCTCTTGAGGAATAGAAATGGATAAACCTTCTTTTCTTTGAGCAAGAACAAGCTGATAACGTTTAGCTCCTTTTCCAGGATTTTTCAATTTATATCCTATGTATTGAGATGTACGTTTTTCTTGAAACTTGTTATAAAAACCAAGTTTATCCAGCAGACTGGTAGCTAAAGACATCAAATCTTCTCCGCCTTCAATCACCTGGATGTTTGTTGAAATCAAACGGGGAACCCCGTTTTCTACCTCAAAACGCTGAATGAGATCGTATATAATTTTTGACATTGACTAATTTCCAAAAACCTTAGCTTAGGTTCATGGAAACAGTGTAACGCTTATTCTGAAATAATCCAATAGTCTTAGATAATATTTTTAGATTTTATTGTAAGTGCTAATTCTCTCCATAGCTTGATAGCTATACTAAAAGCGATCGCACCCTCACGCACTCCACCCAAAAGCTTTTAACCACCAGTATTATGGAGCGATCGCCTTGACTTTGGACCTTGGCTCATTCACTACTGAGTTGCGCGAATTCTACCTGAGTAAAAGAAACCTCTAAGAAAGCTTTACTACACAAAACTGTCCCTCTCCGAGTCGGAGAGGGACAGACTTGAACGAAAGTTCAAGGCAGGAAGAGGTTTGTCAAACTCACGTTACTGTTACCTGAGTACATCTGTTTCAGTAACTAGGCACGGCTACTTTCGCGTATTTGCTAACGTAGTCCACAAATAATTGCTTCAGCCGGGGACTAACGCCAGCGTGTTCAAAGAATCCAAAACCCAGATTCTTAGCTCTTGCTAAGGTTTCCTCTGGTGTTAATCCTTCTTGGATAGCAATACTTAAAAGCGCAATTCCAGTTGATCGCATCCCGGCTGCACAATGCACAACTGCTGGTTTGGGAATTTCTTCGAGTGTTCTGAGGATTTTGGTAATCGCCTCTTCATTCAAATTTTTTAAATCTACTTTGAGTGGAACATTTGTATAATGCAACCCCAATGCTTCCGCTACTTTTTGCTCATCCTGGGAAAATCCTAACTCATCAGGCGATCGCAGATTTAAAACAGACTTAAAACCTTCTTGGATGGCTTGCTCAAGCTGTTTTGGTATAACTTGTCCTGTTGTTGTCAAGTTTTCGTTAATCTGTATGGCGTTGATCACATTCACTCCTTTTGACTCTCTAATGGCTTAAAGCTTGGTAAATACTTGAATTAGCAAGCTTTAAAAAGATATTTAAATAAAAAACACCAAATTAGCTAAATATCACAATATATTGCTTGATTAATTCAAAATATGTCTTTTGAAGTTGGTTATTTTATTGCTTTATTTATAATATACGGTTTGTCGATAGATTTAATGTAAATTAAAATTCGTTATAGATTTACCCGATGCTATTGATGTAACTTATAAGTCAGTGGTTATACTATTGGGCAAGTTAAGAGAGCGATAAAATCAGGATTTTCGTTAATAAGGACATAAATAATGATTGCAACAGAACAAGTTTCTTCTCTATCTATTGGGATAGTATTGTTCCCAAATGTGACGCAGTTGGATTTCACGGGGCCCTATGAAGTCTTTGCAAAATTGCCAAACGTGCAATTATACCTGCTGGCGGAAACACCCGAACCGATTCGGAGCGATTGCGGGCTTACCTTTCTACCTGACACAACCTTTGCTCAAGCCCCAGCTTTAGATGTGTTATTTGTGCCAGGAGGCCCAGGTATCAATGCCAAAATGGAAGATGAAAAGTTTCTCAACTTCTTAAAAACTCAAGGGAAACAAGCCCGCTACGTTACAGCTGTCTGCACTGGCTCTTTGTTACTGGCGGGGGCGGGGCTACTTCAGGGCTATCGCGCCACTACTCACTGGCTATCATTAGATTTACTTGAGATACTGGGAGTTGAGACAGTTGCACAAAGAGTTGTCATTGATCGCAATCGAATTACAGGCGGCGGTGTGACAGCAGGCATTGATTTTGGGCTAGCTTTAGCTGCTGAGTTATTCGGAGAAGCGATCGCCCAAGAAATTCAACTAAAAATCGAATACAATCCCCAACCCCCTTTTAATAGTGGTTCTCCCCAAACTGCCCCTGCGGCTGTACTTGCTCGTGTTACAAATGCGAGCCAAAATTTTCAAGAAATCAGACGGCAAATTGTCCAGCGAGTTGTGACACAATTGTAAATTGCTTAGATCGCCAAAGCAGTTGAGAATTTGGCTAGTTGATGTGTTGCGATGTCTAGGATGGGCTACATCTATGCAACACCAAAATTTCTTATGACCAAAGTTGATATCTTTGTATAAGAAAGTCAAACAGGCATATAATCTGAATGCCAGTCCTGAACTTATGAGTGCTAACGAAATATTTCTTCGCCCTGCCCAGGATACAGATGCGTGGGTACTGAGTGCAATTCATATTGCTGCTATTAAAGCTTTACCTCCAACTTTATATACCCAAAAAGAACTTTTAGCTTGGCGTAATTACCGCAACAAACCTGATGGTTCAAATATCTTAAAGAGTATGAAAGTAGAAACTTGCAGAGTTGCGATCAAGGGAGATGTTGTTATAGGTTTTGCTAGTTTTATTGTTGATGAACTAATCGGTCTATATGTCCATCCTAAATATCAAGGTCAAGGGTTCGGGCGTATCTTAGTTCAACATTTTTGCGATGAAGCGATTGATCAAGGTATAGATAAGGTAATTACAACTGCTAGCCTTTATGCCGAAGGATTTTATTTACGGTTAGGATTTACTGCTATCCAAAGAGAGCCTCATTATTTAAGAAGTGGGGTAGTTGTCCCAGTTACAAAAATGAGCAAAGTATTAACTATTGCACCGGCATAAATTTGAGCATATATAAGACTAAGATTTGATTTTTGAGAAAACTCTATACAACTCGAAAAGACTGATTTCCTATTCCCTAATCTCTACCTATGTAAACAAGTTATAAAATCAAAGCGGATTCCTATACAAGATTTTGAATAACTTTAAAAATTCTGGTATCAATATCAATGTTTCCCCAAGTTGCAACAACCTTTTCTGTATAACCTATTATGTAAGTAAGTACTTGCCATCATAAATGAATAAAATTATCCGTTCATCAACTCTCACCCGTACACGTTTGATAGAAGCCGCCTCGCAAGTATTTGCCGGTTTAGGTGTTCAAGGAGCAACTACCCGTGAAATAGCTCGTGTTGCTGGTGTGAATGAGGTAACTTTATTTCGCCACTTTGCTAGCAAAGAACAACTTTTGGGAGCAGTAATCGAAAATGCTTTAGCGCTTCAGATAGAGGCTCTTGCACATTCCGAAGCCTGGACGCAGAATCTAAAAATTGATTTAAAACAGTACGCCATTCTTTACAATACTATGCTTGAGGCACAGGAAGACTTAATTCGTACCTTCATTGGAGAAGCCAAACGTCATCCGGAGGCAGCCAAACAAGTGATTCAAGAAGCTGCCAAGCCCTTAGGGGATAAACTGGTAGCTTATCTGCAATCGAGTCAAAAACGAGGCACTGTTAAAGCAAACCTTGATCCTTTTCCAGCAGTCGATATGTTTACAGGAATGCTGTTAGCTGGAATGCTATGCCGCAGTGCAAAATTCAATAAAGGCACCTATACCAGTGATGACTATATTGAAACCTGTGTAGATATTTTTGTATGCGGTATCAGTGTCACTGTTCTCTGAATTGTTAATAATATGACTTACGCAAAATATCTCTCAAACTCTGATTTCTCCGTGCTGTACCAGTTGCTACAAGTCGGCGAACCGCAAGGGCGCGCTAGCTTCTCTGTGCCTCTGCGGTAGCCTGCGACAAGCCGTACCCCTACGGGGAAGCAAGCTACGCGTAGCGTCTCGTAGAGAAGCGTCTAAATTATTCCGTAACTCATGCGTAAGTCCTAAATAAATAATTACCTATACTGCAAACCATTGCACATAGGGGAGAGTGAAAAACTACCTTTGACGGGTATAACGATGCTTCACTCCAATGGGGAAATATTCAGAATCACCCATTGGGGCTAATGTAACTTGTGGTGTTTGATATTCTAGGGGAACATAATTAGCAAACTCGCTATTCAGGCGTAGCAGTTGTGAAAGAATGGAAAATGCGATCGCTTGTTTTTGATCTTCGCTACCCTCTACCCCTGGTGCTAACTCTACAACCACAGATAAAAATCGGTTCTTATCGGCATCTTCCTTCACCTGCAATACAAATTTACCTGTCACCCATTCTTGAATTACTGGTTGCTCTAATCCCACCGTCACATTTTCTGGATAGATATTTGCGCCAAAGTAGGAAACTGTAAAGTTAGAACGGCCGAAGACATAAACGAAAGGTAGTTGATGAATACCTCTAGGTGAGTTTTGAGTATCAGAACAAAGATTTTTGAGCGGATTAAATTCCCATTCTGCTAAAAATTGCAGCATGGCATCATAGTTAATTATTCCGCCAGTATCCAAAATGTCATAACGTACTAAGGGAATACCGTTATCTCCAGAAAACAACAATCCCCCATCTTGAACTTCAAAAAAGCGAGTGAAGGGATCATATTGTACTAGTGTAGGTAAACGCGATTCCCCAAATAGAGTTCTAGCTGCATCGGGATTTTGTGCCAAAAAACGGCGAATGCAGATACTTAAGGGTGTTTCATTGCCCAAAACTCCTGCATCCGCAGTACCGTAAAGTGATGCAAAATCATAGCAAGGATTTTGTGAACCAATTCTTTCGCCAACTAAACTCCGCCATTCTTCACTAAATACTTCTCCCGCCATCACTAATTTAATTTGATATTGCTGCCACTCCACGCCACGAGCGATACCAGTATCAATCACATCTTTTAAAAATGGCGGGTATCCCAATAACACTACCTGTTCAAATGCTGAACCTAGTTCTTGCACAACTCGCAAAATTTCTTCTTTGTTGTTACCAGGAGTAATTACAGTGATGGGATAACCTTTGCTAGCAAGATAACGACAGCAATTAGTGGTGAATATTCCACCTACCCAGGTGCCCAAACTGAAACAAATCACAGCTAAAGTACGTCTAGTATCTGCATAGAAACTATCGTGAAAAATCTGTTCAAAGCGTGTGGTGATTTGGAGTTCATCTGTGAAAAAACGGGGCCAAAATGTCGGTTTCCCACTGGAACCTGATGAAGCAGCTATCATGTCGCACGTTTCTAATTGTCCGTTGCGGCACAAGTCAGCTAAAGGGTAACGCAGTATATAATTTTGTTTAGCGATCGCTGGTAATTTTTGAAACTCCTCCAAGGTTTGAATAGTTGCGGGATTAATTTCCCTTTCTGCTAAAAAAGCTTTGTAGGCAGGTACATTAGCCGCCACATCGTGAAATAAAGTTAAAGCTGCCAAACTTTGAGTGTTGAGATGCCGTTGCAGTAATGTTTCTAGGGGGGTAGACAAAAAATCTTCAAATGCTTTAATTGTTCGCTGCTGTCGTAGCTTGCGGTTCATGACGCTTGTTTTTATCCTGAAGTAGAACCAACACCGTTAAAATAATTCGTAATGACGCTCTCTGCAAGACGCTAGGCGTAACTTGCTTCTTTGCAGGAGTACGCAGACTCGCTACGCTAACGTAATTCGTAATTCGTAGGATATCCGAAAATAAGGGTATACACGTTGTAGTTACTCAATAAAACCTTAATCTATAATCTATCCTTGGGCACCATGCAGCTCTATTGCAGTAAACAACACACAAATAATGGTAATAACCGCTTTTGTACCCATTGTGGTGAGCCATTACCTCTTGCTGTGGGACAGATGGTGGATAATCGCTATCAAATTATTCGTCATTTAGGGCAAGGCGGCTTTGGACGCACCTATTTGGCGGAGGATATAAATAAATCCCATCAAACCTGTGTGCTGAAGGAATTTGCACCCCAAGTACAAGAACATCAAGATTTACAAAAAGCTAAAGAGTTATTTGAGCGAGAAGCAAATGTTCTGAAAAAACTTCAGCATCCACAAATTCCGCATTTTCACGCCTCGCTACAAGTGAAGATAGGCGCTAAAGATTTTTTCTTTTTAGTGCAAGATTATGTGGATGGTGATAATTACTACCAACTCTTAGAAAAACGCGAGAGTCAAGGAAAGGCTTTCAGTGAACAGGAAGTAATCACCCTTCTGCAACAGATTTTACCTGTGTTATCCTACATCCACTCACGAGATGTAGTTCACCGTGATATCTCTCCCGACAATTTGATTTGGCGGCGTTCTGATAATCTACCAGTGCTGATTGATTTTGGTGGTGTCAAGCAATTGCCAGCTTCTCAAGGTTTTTGGCGAACTAAGCTAGCTGAAAATAATACTTTGTTGGGTAAAAAAGGCTACGCTCCAGAAGAACAGTTACGGCAGGGCAAAGCATTTTTTAGTAGTGATTTATATTCTTTAGCAGTGACATCACTGGTGTTACTTACAGGGCAAGAACCGCAAAAATTATACGACAGCTATCAGGGAATTTGGGGATGGGGAAAGGAAATTCGAGTTAGTCCCCAACTCGAAGCGGTGTTAAAAAGGATGCTGGCTTATAAACCGAGCGATCGCTATCAGCGAGCCGAGCAAATCCTCAAAGATTTACCATCGCCAACTGCAACTAAATCCGCAGGCAATTATATTACCACCAAGCTCAAGACGATGGTAGTTGCTCCGGGAAGACAACGCGCCAGTGCTGTTATGAGTAGATTCCAGAACAAAACCCAAGCGATTGCGAAACCGAGAGCTTTGCCTGTTTGGATTCGCCCTTTTGTAATGAGTCTCGGCGGGACGGCTGTAGTTGTTTTAACTGGCGCAGGTGCTTGGGCGGTGGTAAATGCAGTCATTCGGAGCGTAACTTCAATCACTATTCCGTCAATTTCATTACCGCAAATTCCAGAATTTCCAAATCCGATTGGTAAACCAGTCAGCGACAAAGGAAAAAATAGTGATCTCCAGGAAATTGTCAGTCGTCGCCAACGGCTAGAAATTACTGAAGGATTTTTTATTCCTTTCGTAGATAATTTATTCTATACAAAAAAACCCGAATTAAAGGGACGTAGCCTGACATCTAAATCTGAAGACGCTGGTTTACGAGATGAATGGTCTAGTATTGCTGACGATTTATTGAATAAAATAGAACAGGCTAACCTCAGTGCAGCAGCTCGTCGGAAATTGGGTAAATACAGCCAAAAAGATTACGAAACATGGAGACGACAAGCACGATCAGGGCAGCTGGGGAACTATACAATTGATCAGCTGAACAAATACACAAATGAAAAATTTGATCGATTGTTTTCTGATCAGCAGCGTTGGAAACTCAATCAACAGACTTTTGGTCAAATTTGGTATGCGATCGCAGCTGATCAAGTCAGTAAAGTACAATCTGGCAAGTAAGGGAATTGGGGACTGGGGAAGAATAACTAATAACAAATGACAAATAACTAATGACTAAAATATATTGTTCTCAAGGACATGAAAATTCCCCAGGTAGTCGCTTTTGTCTCCAGTGTGGTGAAAAGTTGTTGGATACGCCCATGAGTTCTAGTATCCAACCGGGACTCACTTTAAGCGATCGTTATGTGATTGTGCGTCAAATTGGACAGGGTGGCTTTGGACGCACTTATTTAGCTGAAGATGTCAACCGTTTCCGGGAACTTTGTGTTTTAAAGGAATTTTCCCCCCAAGTTCAAACCCCCTACGTTGTCGAAAAAGCTGAAGAACTGTTTGAGAGAGAAGCAAGTGTTCTTTATAAACTGCAACATCCCCAAATTCCCCGCTTCCGGGAACTGCTTCGCATGAACTTAGGGGGCAAAGAATATTTGTTTTTGGTGCAAGATTATGTAGAAGGAGAAACTTACAATTCTTTGTTAAATGCCCGGTTACAGCAGGGTTTGCGTTTTACAGAGACGGAAATACGCCAATTGTTGCAGAAAATTTTACCAGTATTAGAGTATATCCATTCCATAGGCGTTATTCATCGAGATATATCTCCCGATAACTTAATGCTTCGCACTGTTGACAAACTGCCAGTGTTAATTGATTTTGGCGGTGTCAAGCAAGTAGTAGCAACCGTTGCTTCCCAATATTATCAACCCGGCGTAGTTGCATCTTCGCCATCACCAACCCTATTGGGTAAGATAGGATTTGCTCCTCCAGAACAGATGCAAACTGGCTTGGTATCTCCCCACAGCGACTTGTATGCAATGGCTGCAACAATATTGGTTTTGCTGACAGGGAAACAGCCCCAAGAATTAATTGATACCTATAATCTTACCTGGCAGTGGCGACGGGAAGTAAGCCTGAGTCCAATTTTGGCACAGGTATTAGATAAAATGCTATCTGCTAGGCCAAGCGATCGCTATCAATCAGCCCGTCAAGTACTTGAGGTTCTGAACCCGCCCCCAGCTAACTTTCCCCCAACTCAATATCCCACCCCACCACAGCCCACATCCGCCACCGTCGCCATCTCTCCACCTCCGCCATCCCCCTCATTTCCGACATCTTCCCCATCCCCTCAGTCCACAAGCTGGTGGACACCAACAAAAACCTTCCTAGTGGCGGCGATAGTAGCTGGTACTGTTGGATTAATCTGGTGGGGAGTGAATAGTAGCCGAGATGTTGGGGAAGTCCAACCTAATCCTACAGGTAGCCCAGTTCCAACGAATGATCAACCAACCGATCCTTTAGCGCAATATTCACCAGCAGAACGGCAGCGTAAAGAAAAATTAAGCGATCGCCGTCAACAGTTGGGTATTGATGAGAGATTTTACATTAACTTGGTGAATCAAGTTTTTTGGGACAGAAACCCCAGTTTACGGGGACGCACTCTCAGCGATGGTCCTGAAGATGAGAGTTTGCGGGCAGAATGGGATAAAACAGCCTCAGAATTGCTAGAAAAACTAGCGCCACTAAGTGCCAATACACGCCGACAGCTTGGAACTTACACAAATGCTGAACGCGATCGCTGGAAAGTGGAAGTCAATAAAATCAACGTTGGTAGCCGTTCTTTGTATGATTTGGGAGATGCCGCCTTCTTAAGTGTATTCCCTGAACAGCGCGGTAAAAATTCCCAAGATCAGCCCATTGGACAAGTTTGGTACGGATTTGTTAACGATAGACTCAGTGCTATCCTCGCCGGTAGCGCTTTCCAAAAGCTTGTCTTTGATCCGGGCGCTACTAGCAAAACAGTCAGTGGTACTCTCCAACCTGGTGGTGGTAAAGTATTCATTGCTGGACTTGCTAAAGACCAATCTCTAGAATTGAAGCTACAAGCAAATTCCCAAGTATTGTTATCAGTCTATTCACCTTCTGGCAAAATTCGATTTTTGGAAGATTCTACCCAGCGTAGTTTGTCAACTAAATTAACTGAAAACGGATTTTACGAATTTTCCGTGGTTTCTACAGCATCGAAACCAGTGGATTATCAACTCACCATTACAGCAGAAAACCCCACCCCAACTCTCACCCCTACACCAACTCCCATAGAAACAGTCACACCTACACCAATTACACCTACACCAACTCCCATAGAAACAGTCACTCCTACACCAATCACCCCTACACCAACTCCCACAGAAGCAGTCACTCCTACACCGATACAGTAAATATAAGCCTTTTTATAATAGCTCCCACTTTTAAAACATCCTTTCTTTAAGCGCGTCTATGATACACTAACCTCTAAATGTTTGAAATAATCAAACTCATGTAAAAATATGAAATTAAATATCTATTCTGATAAGAATTATCTTTCTAATGGAATAAGAGCAGTTCCAATGCTTTATCCCTTTTGGAAAGAATTTATTCCTAATCAAAAACACCCTTGGAATAGAATTCATGACAATTATATAGAGGTCGGTAATTCCCTTTTTAACATGACTTCTTTAAAGGAAGCTGACTTAGCAATTATGCCTGCAAACTGGAGGGCGATCAGAGGAGAAAGCTGGAGAGATAAAGTTAACAAACAAGCACAAGATGTATCTATGCAATTTGCCGAAAAAGTAGCTAATAGCGGCAAAGAAATGGTTGTTTTTTTCGCAGGCGACTGTTGTGCCGAAAAAGTACCTGTGAAAAATGCAACAATAATCCGGCCTGCGGTATATCGCTCCCAAAAGAGGCAAAAGGATATTATTATTCCTGCTTTAGTGGAAGATTATGTTAAAGAGTATTTGGGAGGTCTAATTTCTATCAGGCAGAAATCTGCTAAACCTGTTGTTGGATTTTGTGGTTTAGCACAACCAGATTCTTGGGATCTTAAACTGAAAGCATTTACATATCACGGATTGATGCTAAGTAAATCATTAAAGCCTGGAGTTTCGCCTTACAAGGGAAAAATTCTGCGTAATCAGGCTATGAGAATACTTGCAGAAAGCCCATCTTTAGTGAATACAAACTTTATTATCACAGAAGGATCACAATCAGTATATCTAACCACACAAGACCCAGATAAAAGACAAAAGACTCGTGCTGAATTTGTGAAAAATATGGTTGAGAGCGACTACAATTTGTGTTGTCGCGGCTCTGCAAACTATTCCATTCGATTATATGAAACCCTCAGTTGTGGTCGAATTCCAGTTTTTATTGATACAGACTGCGTTTTACCTTACGATTCTGTTATTGACTGGAAAAAGTATTGCGTCTGGATAGATGAGAAAGAAATACCATATATTGCAGAGAAAGTAGCTGAATTTCATAGCAATATCTCAGATAAAGAATTCGTAGATTTGCAGCATGAATGCCGCAAGCTCTGGAAGAATTGGCTTTCTTCTGAGGGATTTTTTACTAATTTTCATCTTCATTTTCAGGCAAATAAGACTAATATCGCTACGCATAATTTGTAATTCCTATACCTTAGTCTTTTTACTCTAGCGATCGCTTGCTGGTAAGCATGGATTTCTAACCGTTTACAGGCTGTTAACTGCTTTTGCTGGATAAAAATAACAAAATACTAATTCACATTAACTTGAGGGATAAAAACAAATCCATTACCAGATGCCCATCTTCGTAATGCAGAGGCATTTAATCAAAGTCTGTTGGTAAATCTGGTTTGCGGTAATGTTGAAAAACTCGATAAATATGAAATTAGCGCTTCTTTAATAAAAAATACTTTTTTAGCAAACAATTTGATCTTGAAATCTAATACCAATTCAAATAATGTTTGCGACACATCAATTATTTGTAAGGGTACAACATTGTTGTGCCCCTACCCATCTGCCGTATTCTTTTTTTAAATTGGTATAACTTAACGACAGTACCACCTGATCTGAAAAATATCGCAATATTTACTAAAAAGTTAGTATTTTTGAAAATAATATCGAAATTAAACTCTACAAACATATTACAAATTATTACAAACTGCATTAATCTGCATTGAACTGATGAATAGTTCTTTGACTGAGGCTGAACTTAACATAATTAGTGAGAAAATCAGGATAAATAACATGGCATTTATTTTTGGCAATACAAGTGCTGACAATCTTTCTGGGACTTCGGGAAATGACACGATAGTTGGTTGGGCTGTTGGTGGTAATGCCAATAGTACCTCTGGTAACGACACCTTGAATGGTGCAGCTGGTAACGATTCTCTCGCGGGTGGGACAGCGAACGACAGTCTAATCGGTGGTGCAGGCAATGACACGTTTGATGGAGGCACGGGAAACGACACTCTAATCGGTGGTGCAGGCAATGACACCTTCAGAGGCAGCAGGGGTAACGACAGCATTAATGGCGGAGATGGTAATGATACCGCAGACTACAGTCAACTAGGTCAAACCATTACCTTGTCAGGTGTTGGAACCATTCAAAAAGCTGGTGGATTGGGGCAAGACCAACTGTTTAGAGTAGAAAGAGTTATTGCTGATGCTAATGTTGCCAACAACACTATAGATGCATCCCAATCTTTGCCTGGGGTAGCTATCAGTGTTAATTTAAGAACCCAAAGTTTAGCTGCCAATAACGTTCCTGGTTTGGGATCATTGTCATTTACCGCAGTCAACTTTGACAATGTCAGAGGCACAAATGCAAATGACACCATTGTTGGTGATAACCAAAATAACCAATTGTTTGGTAATAATGGCAATGACACACTTGATGGGGGCTTAGGTACTGACACTTTGAATGGGGGAGGAGGCGACGACACTTACCTCATTGACAGTACTACCGACACCATTACAGAGGCTGCAAATTCAGGCACAGATACCGTTCGGTCTTCTGTCACCTACACACTACGCGCCAATCTAGAGAACCTGACGCTGAGAGAAGGTAGCGACATCACCGGGACAGGTAACAATCTTAGCAACTTTATTTTTGGTAATACTTCTAACAACACTTTGAATGGCGGAGGAGGTAATGATACTTTAGATGGTAGTAATGGCAATGACATCCTCAATGGTGGCGACGGCAATGATAGCCTACAGGGCGGGCCAGGCAATGAAGTACTCAATGGAGGGTCTGGAAACGACATCCTCATCGGTGTTTTCCCTGGTAGTCCGCTTCCACCTGGATTAGGAGAAACTGATAGCTTTACTGGCGGGGCTGGGGTAGATAGATTTATCCTGGGGGACACAGTAAATGTTTTCTACGACGATAACAACACTGCAAGTCCTGGCTTTGGGGACTTGGCTAGTATTACTGACTTCGATTCTAGCCAAGATCAAATTGAACTCAAAGGACCTCTACAAGACTACCGCCTGCAAGTTCTTGGAAACAACACACGACTATTGTTAGACAAACCGGGAGGAGAGCAAGATGAGATCATAGGTATTCTGCAAGGGAAAACCAATCTCAGACTTGATAGTGATGACTTCCTTTTTTACGAGCGGGAAAATCCTGGAGAAGGTACAAACAACTCATTAAATAGCGCTGAAGGATTAGGTTCCTTATCATCAGGCTCAGACATTAATCTCTCAGCCCAGTTGGAAACAGTTCAATCAGGGGATAATTCCGATTTCGACTTTTTTACATTTTCTTTAGCAAATTCAGCAAATGTCAGTATTAGTACGGTGACATCTGGAGATACAGTTCTTGGTCTGTTTAACAGTGCTGGAACTTTATTAGAAAGTAACGATGATAATGGCAATCCCCGTGGATTGGAGTCATTAATCACCACTTCACTAGGCGCAGGTACGTACTCCATTTCAGTGAGTAAATTTGCTTTCTTACCTGAAGATGGCGGAATTTTCTCTGGTAACACTTCTAGACCTGATTTTTCTTATACCCTAGAAGTCAGTTTGGCATAAGAACGTTGTCAATTTAAGAAAGTTCTGACATCAGAGAGCAGATTTAAAGATACTTTTCCTCATTGTTAAGCGAACAGAACAGGGGAAGCCATTAGTGTCAACTTAAGAAGAAAGCCCAAATTTGTTGGGTGTAAGCGTCAATCAGCCGATGGCGCTTACGCCTCCAGACTGGATTTTGATAGTTCTGCTATAAGCCTTCTGATAGTGATTTCGCTAAAGAAAAGAGTTTAGGCTGGAGATGTTTAATAAAAATGAGAGGTAATAGTTATGCCTGGTGGACATGCTAGCCATAAAAGCACTTCCAATAAACCCAATATTAATGCTAATGGAGTAATTGATGATGCTGCTGATGAATCATTAAACCCTGACGATCTCCTGTCTGAGGAGCAAACCAACACAGAAATCCATAGAGTCGAAGAAAGTGTCAAGTATCCTCCTGCTACTGAACGGCCAGGCGAAAAATCAAATACTAGTACCTAAAGTAGGTATAGCGTTTCTCGTTTACATGAGGTACACCCGTAGGAGCACGGCAGTGCCGTGCCCTTAGACTTCGGAGTATAAGGTTGTACCGCATATGAATGGGAACTGCTATATAGGAATTATATTTGATTTGATTTTTGAAATATGCGTAGTAGCGTGGCAAGGCTAAAATAGTGCATTAAAAATGTCTAGAAAATCCAATTGGAGAAATATAATCTGATTTTTATATTGCAACATTTTAGTCTTGACGCGTAAATCGGGTGTGTTAGTAAAGCTAACGCACCCTATATATTTAGATTTTTTTTTAAATAGAATTGGATTGCTATTAAGTGTAGCAGACCGCTAACAATATCAAATGCTTTGAATATACAAAAATCCCCCTCTATACCGTTAGGTAAGAGGGGGAGATGGCTAAGTCAGAGGATTTAATAATTTTCAACCAAATTTACTAGCGGTTGAGGCTATGAGGAATGCTCCATAGGTAAGGATGTAGCCAACTGTGAAGTGAGCTAGACCTACTAACCAACCCTGGACAATAGACAGAGCAACAGGCTTATCTTTCCAGCGAACTAAGTTAGCCAACGGAGTGCGTTCGTGTGCCCAGACTAGAGTTTCAATTAACTCTTGCCAGTACCCACGCCAGCTAATCAGGAACATGAAACCAGTTGCCCAAACCAGGTGTCCAAAAAGGAACATCCAAGCCCAGACAGACAAATTATTTGTGCCGTAGGGGTTATAACCGTTAATCAACTGAGCGGAGTTAGCCCAGAGGTAATCACGGAACCAACCCATCAGGTATGTAGAATTCTCATTGAACTGAGCGACATTACCTTGCCAAACACCTAGATGCTTCCAGTGCCAGTAGAAAGTTACCCAACCAAGGAGATTCAGCATCCAGAACATAGCGAGATAAAAAGACTGTTCCCAAGAGGAAGTTTGGCAAGTACCGCCCCGGCCAGGTCCATCACAAGGGAAGGTAAAGCCGAAGTCTTTTTTATCAGGCATCAATTTGGTACCACGAGCATCTAATGCGCCCTTGACACAAATTAACGTGGTGGTGTGCAAACCTAAAGCGATCGCATGGTGAACCAGGAAATCACCAGGCCCAATCGTCAAGAACAGGGAGTTAGTACCGGAGTTGATTGCTTCTGTCCAGTTTGGTAACCAGACGTTACCGTAGTTGGGCCAAGCTGTGTAGGCAATACTATCTGGGTTAGATAATAAAGTATCCATCCCATACAGCAGTTTCCCGTGAGCAGATTGGATGAATTGAGCAAATACTGGCTCAATCAAAATTTGCTTTTCAGGAGTGCCAAAGGCAACAACAACGTCGTTGTGGACGTACAGACCGAGGGTGTGGAAACCTAAGAATAGCGACACCCAACTCAAGTGTGAAATAATCGCTTCTTTGTGCTGAAGTACACGCTCTAGGACATTACCTTTGTTCTGCTCGGGGTCATAATCTCGAACCCAGAAGATGCCAGCATGGGCAAACGCACCAATCATGAAGAACCCAGCAATGTACTGGTGATGGGTATACAGCGCCGCCTGTGTTGTGTAGTCCTTAGCCATAAAAGCATAAGGAGGCAACGAATACATATGCTGCGCCACCAATGATAATGCAGTGCCTAACGCTGCCAGGTGTATGGACAACTGGAAGTGCAGGGAATTGTTGTAGGTGTCGTACAGCCCTTGGTGTGGTAAGTTAAACTGACCTTCAGTTTGGACACCAAAGAAATTTCTGGCGTTGAGCATCTCTTTGATGCTGTGACCAATGCCGAAGTTAGTCCGGTACTGGTGACCAGCGACAATAAAGATAACTGCGATCGCTAAATGGTGATGAGCCATATCGGTCAGCCATAGCGATTCCGTCTGGGGATGAAAACCGCCCAAAAAAGTCAGTATTGCCGTCCCTGCGCCTTGAGATGTGCCAAACAAATGCCCTGCTGTATCAGGATTCTGAGCGTATACACCCCAATCGCCTCTCCAGAAAGGTGCTAAACCTGCTGGATGAGGTAAAGTTGTCAAGAAATTTTCCCAACCAACATGAACACCGCGAGATTCGGGAATGGCAACGTGAACAAGGTGTCCGGCCCAAGCCAGAGAGCTAACACCAAACAAACCTGCTAGGTGGTGATTTAGGCGAGGTTCAGCACTCTTGAACCAAGCCAAGCTAGGCCGGTACTTGGGTTGCAAGTGCAGCCAACCAGCAAACAAAAATAACGCTGCTAACAGCAACAAGAACACTGAACCCTGGTAAAGGTCACTGTTTGTCCGCATCCCAATGGTGTACCACCAGTGGTAGACACCAGAGTAAGCAATGTTAACAGGATGGGTAGCGCCCCCTTGGGTAAAAGCTTCTATTGCTGGTTTACCAAAATGAGGGTCCCAAATCGCGTGGGCAATGGGACGAATGTGAAGGGGATCTTTAATCCACTGTTCAAAATTACCTTGCCAGGCTACGTGGAACAATAGACTGGATGCCCACAGAAAAATAATTGCCACGTGACCAAAGTGAGTAGCGAAAATCTTTTGGTAAAGATTTTCCTCGGTCATGCCATCATGGCTTTCAAAATCATTTCCCGTAGCCATCGCGTACCAGATCCGACGTGTAGTCGGGTCTTGTGCGAGATCCTGGTTAAATTTAGGATATTTTGTGGCCATGCAATTTAATTACATCTCCTTAAACGCTAATCCAAGTTGCTAGTTCTAATGAGCCAGCAACTTTTTGCAATTGAATCAGCACTCTTTCAGCCTTAAATTCGAGGTTAATCTAATCTAAATAGCAAAAGCTGGTGAGTATTGAAGGTAAAACAGGCTTAATTCTTGGACTTACATCCTTAGGCGGTATGATGGAATTCATTTCCATACAAAGTAATAAACTAATTAATGACTACCAATTCCATCTAACTTTTGGATGATATTTGCATTAAGTGAATTTGTAGTCTTAAATACAGTCCAAAAGCCGCAAAGATTAGCAAATATTTCATGCAAATGACCTTAACATTTTGTAAAAATATTGCGTAATAATATTGATTTTCTTAGCAATATATAACAAAATATTAATTTCGAGTTTGCGAAAAACTTAGTAAGCTGTGATACCAACACTTTGTGTTTTTATAGTACTGAGTTAGGTAAAGTACTTAAGGGTTAATAATCCCGTAGTAAATAGCGATAACAAATAAGACAGCCCCGAATATCACCAGGGTAAAACCATAGCGAAATCGTGGATCAGGTAAGTCCTGACTGGTGATTACATTATCCTTTTGTACCTGAGTCATCGGCTCAGACTTTCCAGGTTCTTGGGGATCTATATAATTAGGGGTGTCCTCTGCCAAAGGAAGATTGTTCTTTTTTGCTGTGTTTTGAGTCTCTTGGGATTTCATGGGCTTTTTTGATATCTTTGTAGCTCGTGTACTTTCATAATTTCAAAGTTTTACTAATGAGTACATCGTTCTTAAGAACTACCTTGGCTCTATGTGTGGTTCTCCTAGAAGGGTTACGCGATGTCAAGTTAATTTGTAATGGTGAACACAGTTTTTTAAGCAGAGTTTTTACATTTTTGTTGCTTGTACTACAGACTGTTTGGTATTTCATGCCAACAGAAAGCAGGGGGCGAAAACCTCCTTTTTGTCTTTTTTTAAGAGAGTCTGTATTCAATATCTATAAAAGTATAGAAAAAACACAAAAACTATATTTTTAGCCTATAGTGTTTGTGGTATTACAGGATATTTTTAGCATATATGCTAATTAATATTGTCAAATGGTAATATATGTGCATAAATTATTTGGCGTTGCATAATTGAAGTATGAATTCGAGCGATGCCTGCGGCGGGCGTAGCCATCGCTATGCAATGTCCAAGGTGTGAATCAACTGATATTCGCAAGAATGGCAAAAAAGCAAGTAAATAAAACTACATCTGTGCTCAGTGTGGTCATCAGTTTATAGATTCTTACGATTTGCACTTGTTTTTCTGAAGAAATAAAACCTGAGTGTTTAGAAATGTATGTGAATGGTCTAGGTTTTCGAGCCATAGAGCGACTCAAAAATGTGCAGACGATCGCGGACTCGCTCTAAGCGTTGACGCTATTTTACCAAAAGCTGTCGTAGAACGACGGGGCTTTAGACCCAAGTTTTTGATAAGAATTGCTGTATAGTTTGGGTTATGCCAGATTATCCTCTCAAGAGTTGCTCTATGATTGCTCTACCTGGTATTGCTATCCAAAATAAAATATACGAAAGTTCCAATTCTCTAGTGTACCGGGGCATCAGAGACGATGGAGTAGGGATCATCGTAAAAATGCTAAAGCTTGATTATCCCTCACCTCAAGAACTAACTCGCTACAGACAGGAATATAAAATTACCCGTTCTCTCACAGTGCAAGGAGTTGTCAAAGCATACAACCAGCAAGACTATCAACGGACTCTGGTGATTCTCTTAGAGGATTTTGGGGGAGAGTCCTTAGAGCAATGGATGCACAAGCGCCCAGATATCTTTTGCCCCATGCCTTTATCCACTTTTCTAGGTTTTGCGATCGCTATTTGCGACATTTTAGGCAGAATCCATGCAGCCAATGTCATTCATAAGGATATCAACCCTGGGAACATAGTTCTAAATCTGGATACTGGCGTTGTCAAAATTATTGACTTTGGGATTGCCACCCAATTTAACCGCACGAATCCGACTTTTAAAAGTCCCCATGTATTAGAAGGGACACTCGCATATTTATCTCCAGAGCAAACAGGACGAATGAACCGTTTGCTCGATTACCGCACCGATTTTTACTCCCTTGGTGTGACATTCTACGAACTGCTAACCGGACATGTGCCGTTTGAAACAACTGACATACTTGAGCTAGTCCATTGTCATATTGCTAAAGTGCCACCTCCACCTCACGAGCTGAATACAGCGATTCCTAAAGCCGTTTCAGATATCGTTTTGAAATTGATGGCGAAAAATGCAGAAGATCGTTATCAAAGTGCCTGGGGAATCAAAGCAGATTTAGAAATATGTGTTCAACAATTAGAAGAAATCGGTCAAATCTCTAGCATTCAACTGGCGCTTCAAGACGTTTGCGATCAGTTTGAAATTCCCCAAAAACTGTATGGACGGAACAAGGAAGTTGCAATGTTACTGGCAGCTTTTGACCGTGTAGCGTGTCCAGAAAACAATCGCATCGCTTCTTTACCAAACAATTCAGAAACGACTTTACAAAGCGAACAAACGGGCAATTCAAAATTCCAAGTTGAAATGATGCTGGTCTCTGGCTTTGCTGGTATTGGCAAATCAGCATTAGTGCAGGAAATCTATAGACCAATTACCCAAAAGCGTGGCTATTTTATCTCTGGGAAATTTGATCAATTCCAGCGCAATATTCCTTACAGTGCGATCGCAGATGCCCTGCAAAAATTGGTACAACAATTGCTCGGTGAACCAGACGAGCAAGTGCAACAATGGCGATCGCGTCTGCTGACAGCTTTGGGCAGCAATGGGCAAATCATTATTGATGTGATCCCTGAAGTTGAACTGATTATTGGCAAACAGACACCTGTTTCAGATGTTGGTGCAACGGAAACTCAAAATCGCTTTAATCGCGTGTTTGGGCAGTTTATTCGGGTATTTGGTTCACAGTCACATCCCTTAGTGATCTTTCTGGATGATCTTCAGTGGGTAGACTCAGCCACACTTAAGTTAATTGAATTGATAATGACGGATGCCCAGACGCAATATCTGTTTTTGATTGGAGCCTATCGAGATAATGAGGTGAATCGTTCGCATCCACTCATGATCATGCTGGAGGAACTCAGAAAAGAGAGAGCAACCATCAGTCAAATTACGTTAGCGCCGCTGGGATTAAACGCGATCGCGCAACTAATTGCAGACACATTACACAGCGATATTAGTACAGTCAATCCACTGGCAAAATTAGTATTGCGGAAAACAGGCGGGAATCCCTTTTTTGTCAATGAGTTTCTTAAAACGCTGTATGCAGAAAACTTGTTAAGCTTTGACCCCCCTCAATCCCCCCTTACTAAGGGGGGAACTAAAGGGGGGTGGCGATGGGATATCACTCACATTGAAGGCAAGAACATCACGGATAATGTGGTGGAGTTGATGCTGGGCAAACTGAAAAAGCTACCTCTAGAGACGCAGCAGGTTTTACAATTCGCCGCTTGTGTTGGCGCTGAATTTGACTTAAGCACTCTCTCTATCATTTGTGAAAGCTCACCTGTCCAACTTTTCCCGGAACTAGTGACAGCAGCGCAGCCCGGTTTAATTGTGCCGACATCTGAGTTAGATGAACAACTCTTAGTTCAGGATTATAAATTCTTGCATGATCGCGTACAGCAAGCCGCCTATGCTTTGATTGATGCGTCACAGAGGCAAATCATTCATCTGCAAATCGGTCGTAATCTCCTCGAAAAAACTTTGCCAGAGCGATTAACGGACAGAGTATTTGAAATTGTTGATCACTTAAATCATGGGATTGAACTTCTCACCAATCAATCTGAACGCAATGAAATTGCCAAACTAAATTTAATGGCAGGTCACAAAGCGAAAGGGGCGATCGCTTATAATACGGCAAAAAACTATTTAGCCATAAGCAGAGAATGGCTGGAAGCGTCTAGCTGGCAAACAGATTATGACCTGACCTTAGAGTTATACGCAGAAACAACAGAAGTTGCGTACTTGTGTGGCAATTTTGACCAGGTTGAGTACTGGGCAGCGATCGTTCTGCAACAGGCTAAAACAGTCCTTGATAGCGTGAAAGCGTGCGAAGTCAAAATTCAAAGTTACATCGCCCAAAATCAGCTATTAGAAGCAATCAATACTGGATTGCAAGTGTTGCAACAACTGGAAATTAGTTTTTCCGAACAGCCAAGCCAGTCAGATATTCAGCTTGAACTAGACGCAATCTCATGCCTTCTTAGTGAGAAATCGATGTCTAACGACAAGCCGCTGTGTGTCTACGAGGACTTGATTCATTTGCCCCAAATGCACGAGCCGGATAAGTTAGTAGCAATGCGAATCCTATCTAGCATAACGATTGCGGCCTGGATTACTCTTCCTGATTTAATGTTGTTACTGGTATCTAAACAAGTCAGCTTGTCAATCGAATATGGAAATGCGTTTGCGTCTCCCTTTGTTTATGCCAACTTTGGATTAATTCTGTGTGGGAAGGTCGGAGACATCGAGACTGGCTACGAGTTTGGACAGTTAGCTTTAAGGCAGTTGTCACAACCTAAGCCCTATTCACTCAGAGCTAGAACATTGGTGATCGTGAATACCTTCATCATTCATTGGAAAGATCATCTGAGAGACACATTACAGCCATTACTAGAAGCCTATCAAAGTGGCCTAGAAACCGGAGATTTAGAGTTTGCCGCCTATGGCGCTCATTCTTATTGCTTTAACTCCTATGCTGTCGGAAACGAACTCATGGAAGTTGAACGCGAGATGACGACATACAATGAAGCAATTCGTCAAATCAAACAGGAAACAGCACTAACCTGGAATCAAATATTTCAGCAGGCGATCGCAAATTTGATGGGATGCTCGGTCAATCCAATCCGTCTAGTTGGCAAATTCTACAATGAAGAGAATGGATTGCCACAACATAAAATAGCAAATGATGGAACTGCAATCTTTAATATCTATTTCAATAAACTTTTCCTGTGCTACCTATTTTCCAAGTATGTTCAGGCAGTTGAAAACTCAACCATAGCAGAACATTATTTGATCCGAATTACAGGCTCACCACTTGGCCCTGTTTACTACTTATATGATGCTCTGGCAAGACTCGCCATATACGCCGAAAGCAGCGCTCAAACACAGTCGGAAATCCTCAAAAAAGTTGCTGTTAACCAGGAGAAAATGAAACAATGGGCGTGTTATACGCCAATGAATTGTTTGCATAAATATCATTTAGTTGAGGCAGAGAAAGCACGAGTTTTAGGCCAGTGGTTTGAAGCAGAAGAGTTCTACGAACAAGCAATTCTTGGGGCTAGAGACAATGGCTATCTTCAAGAAGAAGCATTAGCATACGAGTTAGCTGCCAAATTTTACCTATTTCGTGGTAGAGAAAAGTTTGCCCAAACCTACATGAAAGAAGCTCACTACTGCTATGAACGCTGGGGAGCAACTGCGAAAGTAAAAGATTTAGAAACTCGCTATCCACAGCTATTTCCCCAATCGTCGGATGCGGTTTCGCCAACTCCTAAAACTTCTGGAACCACCTCTAACCACTCACCCATTGCTTTCGACTTAGCGGCGGTGATGAAAGCTTCACAAGCGATTTCGAGTGAAATGGAACTTGATAAGTTACTCAGTTCATTGATGAAGATTTTAATCGAAAATGCTGGCGCACAAACAGGTTTTCTAATTTTAGAAAACTCAGGAGAATGGGTGATTGAAGCGTCTGGTGAACTCAAGGAAGGTGAGAATACTTATGCTGCACAATTACTGCAATCTATCCCAACTGGAAATCATCTCCCTGAATCAATTATTAATTATGTGATTCGTACTCATGAATGTGTCATTTTAAATGATGCTACTCGTGAAGGTAATTTTATTCATGAGCCGTATATTCAACACAATCAAATTCAATCAATTTTATGTTTGCCTCTGCTGAATCAAGGTAAGCTAGTGGGCGTGTTGTATCTAGAAAACAAATTAGCGGCTGGAGCATTTACACCAGAGCGATCGCAGATATTAAATTTATTATCATCTCAGGCGGCGATCGCTATTGAAAATGCCAGACTCTATTCAAAGCTACGCGCTAGCGAAAGTAGAATGAAACAATTTCTAGAAGCTGTCCCGGTAGGAATTGGAGTATTGGATGCGGCTGGCCGCGTTTACTACGTCAATCAACGGGGAATTCAACTAATGGGCAAAGGGATTGATCCTTCTGTGACATCAGAGCAAATCCCAGAGATTTATCAATTTTATCTGGCGGGAACAGATCAAAACTATCCAACCGAGAAACTACCAGCTATTCGGGCATTGAGCGGCGAATGCACGACAGTTGACGATCTGGAAATTCACCAAAACAACGCAACCATTCCAGTTGAGGTTTGGGGAACTCCAGTATTTGACGAACAGGGTAATGTAGCTTATGCGATCGCAGCCTTTCAAGATATCACCGAGCGTAAACAAGCAGAGAAACTGCTAGCCGATTACCACCAAACATTGGAAAAACGAGTAACTGAGCGGACTTTGCTGCTTTCTCATGAGATTGAAGAGCGTCAGCGAGTTGAAAACGCCCTGCGCCAAAGTGAAGAGCAACGCAGGCTGACGATGGACTTCACCCATATTGGCAGCTGGAACTGGAATATCGTTGAGAATACAACACATTGGAACGATAACCACGCTCGATTGCTGGGGTTAATACCTGGTGAAGTTGAGAGTAGCTATCAGGCATGGCGCGATCGCGTTCACCCAGAAGATATTCATCAAGTCGAGCAAGCTGTTACAGCAGCTCTTGCAACTCATACTGATTTTGAAGCGGAATATCGAGTCATCTACCCGGATGGTAATATTCACTGGTTAGTTGGCAGAGGTCGAGGCATTTATAACCAAACTGGACAGCCTGTGCGAATGCTGGGTGTAATTCTCGACATTAGCGAACTGCGTAACGCAGCACTGCGTGAACGCAAACGCGCCGAAGAAGCCTCAATTCTGGAAGAACGCAATCGCATGGCGCGAGAAATTCACGATACACTGGCGCAGTCATTCACGGGTGTTATCATTCACGCTAGAACTGCTGCGAACAAGATAACAGTAGACCCAGAAAAAGCTCAGGCTCACCTAGCTAAAGTCCAGAATTTAGCCCAAACTGGACTCTCAGAAGCACGCCGCTCTGTGGAGGCACTACGCCGTCCCTACTTGTTAGAAAATAGTGATTTACTCAGCGCTTTCAAACATCTGACAAGTCAGCTAGAATCATCCACTGGTATAACAATTATGTGTGAAGCCATCGGCATCCCCTATCCGCTACGCTCTGAGGTGGAGAATAATCTGCTGAGGATTGGACAGGAAGCATTGACTAATGCTCTCAAGTATGCTATAGCAACTGAAATTCGTGTTGAACTGATCTATCAGTCCACGCAATGCATATTACGAATTAAGGACGATGGACAGGGATTTGCAATTGATCGTTCTTCTAGCCACAATGGCTTTGGTTTATTAGGGATGGCAGAACGTGCAGAACTCATTGGAGGACAGATCGAGATCCACAGCGTCCCCGGACAAGGAACAGAAATTGCGGTGTCCGTGAATCAGCAGGAAAAACCATCATGAGTCAACTTAATGCCATTCGTGTTCTAGTTGTAGATATCACCCCGTTGTACGTCAGGGTTTGGTTGCAATGCTGGAAGAAGCGCCAGATATCCTTGTTGTTGGACAAGCTGGCAATGGTCAGGAGGCACTCGTTGTCTTTCGTCAAAAACAGCCAGATGCAACTTTGATGGACTTGCGAATGCCCCAGATGGATGGAGTTGCTGCGATTACTGCTATCTGCACCGAGTTTCCTGCTGCTCGGATCATCGTATTGACGACTTACGAGGGCGATGAAGACATTTATCAGGGATTGCGGGCAGGGGCTAAAGGGTATTTACTCAAGGATGCGGAGCCAGAAGAATTGCTGTCGGCGATTCGCGCCGTTCACAAAGGAAAGAAGCATATTCCACCCCGCGTCGGTGCCAAACTTTTAGAGCGCATAGCGAGTCCAGAATTGAGCGATCGCGAGTTAGAGGTGCTACAACTAATTACAACGGGCAAGAGCACGCAAGCCATTAGCAAGGCTCTATATATTACTGAACGCACTGTCAACTTTCATATCAATCATATTTTAAGTAAGCTGGGCGTGGAGGATCGCACTCAGGCTGTAATCGTTGCGTTAAGGCGGGGTATTGTTAACTTGTAGCGTCAAGTCGCTTTGCTCCAATTAAAAATTAAAAATTATTAATTAAAAATTGAATAAACAAATCTTAATTTTGCATTTTTAATTCCCGATAGCGTAGCGTAAAGCCTGCGGCATAGCTACGCTTAGAGCGAGTCCGCGTTCGCGCAGCGTCTCGTAGAGAGCGTCAAGGTAGGGGCTTTGAGGCAAAGGATTAATTAAAAATTATTATTATTCTTAATTTTTAACTTTTGATTTTTAATTAAAAAAGGTCATACCTGTCAAATTTGTCAGTTTATTGGCTGTCTAAATTGTCAGCTTATCAACTGAAGTTTTTCTCAGCGACAAAATCGAGTGAACCCTCTAAATTGAGATTATGCAACAGATAACAGAGCCAAATCAATCTATCCAATTTTGAAAAAGGTTTCATAGCAATCATCTGTCTTTACCTGCTGCACTCCTTTCCTTAGAGGTGCTTTCATGAGTCTTGGTGATTATAATCGGTTACTTGTGCCGATTTTAGAACAAGATCATATTCAGGGATTGGTGAGTACTTCAGTGACACTCGTCCAATATGGTGACTACCAGTGTCCCACTTGCGGTGAAACTCACCAATTAATCAAAGCAATCCAGCAACAGGTCAATGACTTGTGTTTTGTATTTCGCCACTTTCCACAGCCGCAAATACATCCTTATGCTCAACGTGCAGCTGAAGCAGCCCAAGCGGCAGCCACCCAAGGTCAGTTTTGGCAGATGCACGACATTTTGTTTACCCATCAACAAGCGTTAGAAAACGGCGATCTTGTGGAGTATGCCAATAATCTAGGACTCGATATTCCCCAATTTCTGCAAGATATATCCTCTCAAGTACACATAGCGCGTATTAATCAAGATATAGAAAGTGGATTACACAGTGGAGTAACGGCTGCCCCAGCTTTGTTTATTAATGGAATTCGATATACCAGTCGCTGGAACATTGAGCAGTTGATGGCAGCTATTGCCACTGCAAGGCATTAATGTTCCTGGTCTTTAATCCCAACTAAAAAAGAGAGGGTAAGCAGCTATGCAAAGAAGAACCAGTTTTGAAAGTAAAGGACTAAAGTGTTCCGTCACCTTTTACACTCCAGATCAAGTTGCATCCGGCGAGCGCTATCCTGCTATTGTCATGGCTCATGGGATTGGCTTGACCAAAGAAATGGGATTGCCGCAGTTTGCCGAGAAATTCGCTCAAGCCGGGTTCGTCGTCTCGCTGTTCGATTATCGCTACCTTGGTGCTAGTGAGGGAGAACCTCGTGGACAAATGTTTCCTACAGAGCAGCATGAAGACTTTCGTAATGCTATCACCTGGACTCAACTACAAAGTGAAGTTGACCCTGAGCGCATAGGTCTGTGGGGCTTTTCTTATAGCGGGGGTCACGCGCTGCATCTGGCTGCATTCGATCCGCGCGTGAAAGCGATCGTAGCACAGATGCCTGCGGTGAATGCGTTTCTCATCTCCCGCCGAGTGGCCTCCCCACTTCAACTGGAAGAACTCACAAAAATGGTTTTACAAGACCGGATAAAACGGTATCAAACTGGAGAAGTAAGTTACCTCCCTTTAGTTGCTCCACCTGGTGAACCCAGTTTCCTTGCAACACCTGACGCATTCACTTGGGTTGAATCGAACAAAAGCGCAAGTGAAGGAAGATGGGAGAATCGAATCTCCTTTGAATCGATTGAACACTGCCTCTATTACGAACCAGCTCCTCACCTCGAAGCAATCTTTCCTACCCCGTTATGCCTGATTACGGGTGAGAAAGACTTTCTTTCACCTGCCGACATAACCGCCGATGTCCATGCGCGGGCGTTGGAGCCTAAGTCTCTGACAATCTTGAAGGGTGGACACTTTGACGGTTTTCAAGGTGAGGGCTTTGAGATTGCCAGTACAACTGCGTTGAGATGGTTCGAGAAATATTTGAAGCAGGCTTGAATCCAAACTCCGGTTGGTATTTAGACGTAAACCATTCACTTTTCTACAAACAGGAGCTTAATAATGACCACGTTATCTGGAAAAGTCGCAGTCGTTACAGGTGGAACATCAGGGATTGGTAAGGCAGCCGCGATCGCACTGGCTCAAGCAGGAGCAAACGTTGTTGTTGCAGGTCGTCGGCAAGCTGAAGGCGAAGAAACCATTCGCCAAATTCAAGCGATTGGTGGGGATGGCTTTTTTGTCGCGACAGATGTTTCTAAAGAAGCCGATGTGCAAGCTCTGATTGAGAAAACTATGGCACGCTACGAACGGCTCGACATTGCCTTCAACAATGCTGGAGTGGATCAAGAGACCACACCTTTACCAGAGCAAACTGAAGCTACCTATGATCGGATCATGGATATCAATGTTAAAGGCGTATGGTTGTCCTTGAAACATGAGATTCCAGCCATGTTGAAAAATGGCGGTGGGGCGATTGTCAATACCAGTTCGGGTCTGGGCTTGGTCGGTGCAGCAGGGGTGCCAATTTACGTGGCTAGCAAACACGCTGTGGAAGGGTTAACAAAATCGGTGGCATTAGAATATGCCTTGCAAGGAGTTCGGGTGAATGCCGTCAGTCCAGGACTGATTCAAACCGAGATGCTCGATCGCACTGTCCAAACAAATACAGAATTGATAGAGTATTTCAAAACGACGTTACCAATGGGTCGGATTGGTACGCCAGAAGAAGTGGTAAATGCTGTGCTATGGCTCTGTTCAGACGCTTCTAGTTTTGTCACTGGACATTCGCTCACGGTTGATGGTGGATATATCGCACAATAACAAAGAACGTGGGGGAATTTAAAATCACTGATTTTCTCTACTCAAAAAATACGGCAGTAATCGAGTTTTGTGAAGCGCATTTCTCCATCATCTCCTCACTGCCTTTCACTTCACCTCTCTATTTGTGTAAGTCTTACCTGGCTACCTACATTAATCTATTACAGACAACAAAGAAAGAGAATTTTATGACTCACTATGACTACATTGTGATTGGTGCAGGTTCGGCAGGATGCGTTGTCGCCAACCGTCTAACCGAAGACAGTGAAACAACTGTGTTATTACTCGAAGCGGGTACCCCTGATACGAAACCAGAGATTCACATCCCGGCGGAATGCCTCAGTCTTCTGGGTTCTGAGGTGGACTGGGCATATTTCTCTGAACCAGAACCCTACCTGAATAACCGCAAAATCTTTTGTCCTCGTGGCAAAGTCCTGGGGGGCAGCAGTTCGATTAATATCATGATTTATTTGCGAGGTAATCCTCACGATTATGACCATTGGCAGTCATTGGGAAATCCCGGTTGGAGTTACCAAGATGTTTTGCCATACTTCAAAAAATCGGAACACTCCTCACGAGGCGCGTCTGAATTTCATGGGATCGATGGAGAATTGAGCGTGACCGATCTGATTGCGCCTGCTGTAGTATCCCAACGCTTTGTAGACGCAGCAGTGGCGCTAGGATATGACCATAATCCTGATGCTAATGCGATACGCCAGGAAGGAGCAGGACTTTATCAGTTGACCATCAAGGATGGTAAGCGCCACAGTGCCGCTGCTGCCTTCCTGCTACCCATTCTCCAACGTCCCAATTTGACTGTAACGACAGGAGCGTTGGTAACTCGCTTGTTGTTTGAGGGTACCCGTACCGTTGGGGTAGAATACCTGTACGAAAGCACGCTGCACCAGGTTAGGGTCAACAAGGAAGTGATTTTAAGTGCTGGCGCGTTCGATTCGCCCAAGCTGCTGATGCTTTCCGGCATTGGGGATGCAGAACAGCTACAAGCCTTGGGAATTCAGGTAGTGGCTGATTTGCCGGGTGTTGGTCAAAACCTCCAAGACCACCCTGTTGTGTCCGTGGCACACGAGGCAACTCAGGATTTACATACGGCTAGCACCAGTAGTATCGCTGAAGCTAGCTTATTTTTGCACACCGAGGGTAATCTGGATGTTGCGCCAGATTTACAGTTTCTCTTCGGTCCGGTTGTGTTGGTACCGCCTGGTTATGCCCATTCTGGTTTAGGATTCACAAGTTTCGTCTGTTTGACTCATCCCCAAAACATTGGCAGTGTCAGTTTGCGTCCTGCCGAAGGCAGCAGCGCTTCTCTACGAGACGCTCCGCGAACGCTATCGCCCGATCCCAAAGATGCACCGATGATTCAAATGAACTTTCTCCAAAGTGAAGCTGATGTGCAAAAGCTAGTAGCAGGGATTAAATTACTCCGTAACTTGTTCGGTGCAAGTGCTTTGGATGAGTTTCGCGGTCAGGAAATTGCTCCGGGTGCTGACAAGCAGAGTGATGCAGCGCTAGTTGCTTATGTCCGGGAAACTTGCAGTACAGTGTGGCATCCAGTCGGCACTTGCAAAATGGGCACTGACCCAATGGCAGTTGTAGATCCTGAACTACGAGTACATGGGGTTGAGGGCTTGCGTGTTGTGGATGCCTCCATCATGCCAACGATCACCACAGGCAATACGAACGCCCCCACCATCATGATTGGTGAAAAAGCAGCCGATTTAATTAAAGCCGCAGGCTGCCTTTCACAACCAGTAGCTTCAGTCATAATTCCAGTGGTAAAAAACTAGATATTTTTTTCCCCTCAAAACATTCTATTGGTAGGATGCCTTGGCAAGAAAATTCTCGCTCAATTTGAATCACTGTTACCGTTTCCCTAATGGAAATTGTTGCGGCTAAGTATTATACCTGATATAAAACTATGAAAGCTGCTGTCATCAGAAAATTTGGTGAACCGGATGTCTTTGAATATGTCGATATTGATACACCTGAGCCTAAAGTCGGTGAGGTTCGGATCAAAATTCTTGCAACTGGTCTCAATCGTATTGATCACTACCTGCGTTTGGGTGGCGTGAATCCAAATATGAGTTTCCCTCATATCTTAGGCTCGGATGCGATCGGTGTGATTGAGGCAAACGGGCTGGGTTCGGGCCGTTTTCAGATTGGAGAACGGGTGATTCCAATGCCAGGATATACTTTGGATTCTAAAGACGATAATTTTAAACCAATGAGTGCTGCCCCCAGCTATCTGATTCGCGGTGTTGCTGAATGGGGAACCTATGCCGAATACATGGTGGTGCCTGAGAAATGGCTGATTAAGGATGAAACAGGTTTGGCAGATGAGCTAGTAGCAACGCTGCCAATGCCATTAGTTACCTGTGTTAGGGCAATTAAAGTTGTTGGCGAAGTCAACAAAGGGGACACAGTTGTTATCCACGGTGCAGCGTCGGGGACAGGATCTATTGGTGTTCAAATAGCCAAGGCGCTTGGGGCTAGGGTAGCAGCAACGATTAGAACACCAGAGAAAGAAGCATTCGTGAAAAGTTTAGGCGCTGATCTCGTCATTCAACCTTACCGCTCAATGCTGCGGTGGAATTGGTCGTCATTGCATCGGTGCGATCGCCTACAAAATGATTTGCAGCTGGCGAAGGCTCTCACTTCAGTTGAACTATTCAACGGAGGAGGATTTCTCATGAGGGATCAACCCTTTGCATCCGGTTTTCAACAGGTGTTTGCTAAAAATCATCTCACGCTTTAAATATACCGAACCGTACAAAACAAACATGGAAGCAATTACGACAAACACTGAACCCAAACGAAAAAAACTTATTACTCGTCAGTTGGTTGACAAAAACTCCAAGCTTTTTTGCCACTGAGTTTTTGAAGATTAATTGAGAGCGAATTTCCCTCACAAAAAAGGAGACTCTAATGCCTTACGTTACTGTTGGTAAAGAAAACTCTGCAAGCATCGAGATTTACTACGAAGATTTCGGAGCAGGTCAACCTGTTGTGCTAATCCACGGGTTTCCTCTGAACGGTCACTCTTGGGAGAAACAGGTGGCGGTTTTGCTCCAAGCGGGTTATCGGGTTATCACTTACGATCGCAGAGGATTTGGCGATTCCAGCCAGCCGTCGTTTGGCTATGACTACGACACCTTCGCTGCGGATTTGAACAAGCTATTGACAGAACTTGACCTGCGTGATGTTGTGCTAGTCGGCTTCTCGATGGGGACAGGCGAAGTGACACGCTATATCGGCAAGTACGGTTCGGAGCGCGTCAGTAAAGCAGTGCTAATGGCTCCAGTGCCACCCTTCCTACTTAAGACAGACGACAATCCCGAAGGAGTCGATCGCAGCGTCTTCGACGGAATTATGAAGAGTATCGTAGAAGATCGCCCAGCGTATCTGTCTGCATTTCTTAAAGACTTTTACAACGTTGATGTGTTTCTCGGCGATTCTCGTTCCGAGAGGCTTCGCCAACGCATTAGTGAAGATGCCATCCAGATGAGTTGGAATGTTGCAGCAGGAGCTTCCGCTAAGGGAACTCTGGACTGTGTGCCATCCTGGTTGACCGATTTCCGCGACGATCTGCCGCGCATCGATGTGCCAACCCTGATCATCCAGGGAGATGCTGATCGCATCCTCCCGCATCATTCGACCGGAGCGAGACTCCCGAAGCTAATTAAAGACAGCCGTCTTGTAGTGATACCTAGTGGTCCGCACGCAATCAACTGGACTCATGCAGATCAAGTTAATCCTGTGCTGCTGGACTTTCTTAAAGAAAATTAGGCGTTGCTGAATCAAGGTATGAATTACTGAGGAACTGGAACATCCCAGAATTTGAGATAGTGAAGTAACAGTCGAATGGAGTGCCTCAGCATTTCCTCTGGCGCGCGATTAAATGCTGCGTGAGAAAAGAGGTATCTCAGGAAATCATTTTGGTGGCAGACAATCTCTTCATCTCCTGTATCTCACATGAGTGAAAAACGCTGCCTATCGAGGATAAGTTTTCGTGTTTTCCCAACCCACTGCGGACGACTCTTTCAAACTCAACAATCATAGGAATGCTCATCATGAAAAAACTAGAAGGAAAAGTCGCTCTTGTCACCGGCGGTACCAGTGGCATTGGTCTTGCCACTGCCAAGCGTTTTGTCGCCGAAGGAGCGTATGTCTTTATCACGGGTCGTCGTCAAACTGAACTTGATGCTGCCGTGAAAGAGATTGGTGAAAATATCACGGGTGTTCAGAGCGATGCCTCCAAACTGGAAGACTTAGATCGCCTGTTCGCCACGATCAAGCAAGAGCAAGGACACCTCGATGTAGTCTTTGCCAATGCTGGCGGTGGAGAACTTGCCCCACTCGGATCGATCACCGAAGAACACTTTGACAAAACCTTCAACACTAACGTCAAAGGTCTGCTGTTCACTGTGCAGAAAGCACTGCCTCTGTTGCCAGAAGGCGCTTCCATCATTTTAAATGCCTCGATTACTTCTATAAAAGGCACTCCAGCCTTCAGCGTTTACAGCGCGACCAAAGCCGCGGTGCGATCATTTGCCCGTAATTGGACACTCGACCTCAAAGAGCGCAAGATCCGGGTTAATGCCATTAGTCCTGGCGTGGTTCCTACTCCTGGCTACAATCTTATGGGGCTGAGTGATGAGCAGGTGCAGGAATTCGTAAATAGCCAAGCCAGCACTATCCCACTGGGTAGAGTAGGCACACCGGATGAGATTGCCAAAGCCGTTGTCTTTCTCGCTTGTGACGATAGCAGCTTTGTGAATGGCATTGAGCTGTTTGTCGATGGCGGTATGGCACAGATTTGAAGTGTCCTAAAAATACCCATCACCAAAACCGTTGAGGAGTTCGCTGCCATGAATGCAAATAACGGTATTATCAGTCAGCCCAGCCCATATTCAGTAACCGAAACCGTCGATCGCTTAGAAGCTATCCTTCAGGCAAAAGGCATCACCATTTTTGCTCGCATCGATCAACATGCTGAAGCCGAAAAGGTTGGACTCAGCCTGCGTGCGACACAGTTATTGCTGTTTGGCAACCCTGAAGCCGGAACACCGCTCATGGTGGCAGAACCGGCGATCGCTCTGGATTTACCCCTGAAAGTACTGGCATGGGAAGCCGCTGACGGTAAGGTATGGCTGAGTTACAACGATCCTGATTACTTAAAACAGCGGTTCTCTCTCTGTGATGAGTTGGTCAAAAACATCGCGGTCATTGCACCTTTAATCAATCAAGCACTCCAATAGACCTGTCTTGAAAATAGGGATTGGGGACTGAGGAAGAAATATTTTCATCTATGAGAAAAATGCCATGAAACTGACAAAGCAAAATCTCTCAGAACGTATTGATTATATTTACGACGCGATCGTGGTTGGTGGTGGAGCAGGTGGTTTGTCTGCCGGAATTTATCTACAACGCTATCTTCTTTCCAGTTTAATTATCGATAAAGGCAAAGCCCGTTCTTTCTGGATGCAGGAACTGCACAACTATCTTGGATTACCGCCAGATACACCGGGGCGATCGCTCCTGCGGCAAGGCAAGGAGCACTACCTTACTCTAGGTGGTGATATGCTTGATGCCTTTGTGGAAGAGATTGTGGATCAGGGAGAAACCTTTGCCATAAAAGTCAAAATTGGTCGGCAAGACAGTTTCCATCAAACGTTTCATGCCAGATATCTAATTGCTGCCAGTGGCATTATTGATTACTTGCCTAATTTGGATAATATGCGAAACGTGTTTGACTATGCCGGGTACAACCTGCACGTTTGTTTAATCTGTGATGGCTACGAAATGGCAGACAAAAAAGTAGGCGTGTTTGCCAGCACTGCTAGCAACGCGGAGGTTGTTTTTTCTCTAGGTTGGTTTACACCTCACATCACCCTATTCACGCAAGGAATGTTTGAAGTCGGCGATGAGTTACGCCAGAAATTACAAGAGAATGGTTATCAAATAATCGAAACGCCGATTCAACAATTTCTGGGCGAAGACCATCAGATGAATGGAGTGGAACTCGAAGATGCCACAGTAATTAAGTTAGAAGCTGGTCTGATTTCAATGGGATCGAAGTATCACGCCGATTATCTAGAAAAGTTTGATTTGGAAAAGCAGGGCGAAAACTTAGTCACCGATAAGATGGCGCGGACTTCCCACCCCCGTATTTTTGCGATTGGGGATCTCAAAGTCGGACTGAATCAAGTTGTAGTTGCCGCCGCCGATGGGGCATTAGCAGCTACGCAAATCTGGCGAGACTTGCGCCGCAGTCGTCCAATGGCTGGTAGTGGCTCAAAGATGTTGAGCGATCGTTAAATTAGCAATCCGTGCCTCGTAGATTTTCAAAGCAGGTCTAATAAACAACTATTTCCTGCGGTAGCGTGTCTTCATCTAAATTAAGTGCGCGATCAATATTGCAAAAGAACTGTGTACCATCACTAACGCTGATTTACGAATAAACAACTTGTTTAATTGGAGACGACAATGACAATCAACCAAAACGGACTTTTCGTTGAATCAGGCGGGGGTCATTCTTACTACTTTGGCCAAGACCTTTATACCTTCAAAGCAATTGGTGAAGAGACAGGTGAAGCTTACGCACTTTGTGAGGTTATCGTTGCACCTGGTGGCGGTACTCCTCCGCATCGACACAGCCGAGAAAATGAATCCTTCTATGTGCAAGAGGGAGAGATTGAATTTCAGCTTGACGATCGCACCCTTGTTGCAACCGATGGAACCTTCCTCCATTCACCCAAAGGTCAGCTTCATCGATTTACTAATACGACCTCTGTACCTGCCAAAATGTTGGTTTGGGTGACACCCGCAGGATTTGAGAAATTTATTGCCGAAGTCGGAAAGACGGTGAATGGTCAAATTACATCTGCCCCACCCTTGAGTTCTGAAGACTTAGATAAAATTCTCACTACTGCACCCAAGTACGGCATCGAGATTATTCCCCCGCCTCCTGAGCAATGACAACACGAAGACTCACCGTAAAACTTCCAGGACTTACGCAAAGCAACAAGTTTTAGTTGTGATAAATCGGTAAAAAGGTCTACTGGCGACCGGAAAGACGTTGAGTTTAAGTACTAAGAGATAATTGGAGAATTTTCAACTATGAACTTATCTGGCACCTTTGTTTCTGGCGAACATCCTACTGAAGGAACAGTTCAGATTGTAGTAGAGTCCGAGCAACGATTCGTCGAGTTGCAACCAGACTTCAAAACTTCCCATCTTGGCCCTGACTTACGAGTGGTTCTTCATCGCCTTGAAGACGTTATTGGTTCTACCACTCCCCCAGATTTTCCAATTAAAGAGCAAGAAATTTTCCTGCTTGACCGCTTACAAAGCTTTACTGGAAAGCAACGTTACCCCATCCCATCCTGGCTAGATTTAGCAAATTATCAGTCTGTTGTTATTTGGTGCTATGCATTCAACGCTACTTTCGGCGCTGCCAAACTTAATTAAAGGACAAGGTATTGATAAACCGACAAGGAGTAATATTATGACTACATTTCGCACGATCGCGATCGATGGTTTAGATATATTTTATCGAGAAGCTGGCTCCCGCGAAAATCCAACTATTCTGCTGTTGCATGGCTTCCCGACCTCATCTCACATGTTTCGTAATCTGATACCTGTACTTGCCGATCGCTTCCATCTCGTTGCTCCCGATTATCCGGGTTTTGGTAACAGTTCAATGCCAACTGCGAATGAGTTTGACTACACATTCGATCACTTGGCCCAGATTGTGGAGAAATTTATTACTGCGCTCGATCTCAAAAAATACAGTCTTTACGTGATGGATTATGGTGCGCCTGTTGGCTATCGAATAGCTACTAAATACCCAGAGCGAGTACAAGCCCTGATTGTGCAAAACGGGAATGCCTACGAAGAGGGGCTGCGGGAGTTTACCGAACCCATGAAGATATACTGGCAAGATCCTTCTTCTCTTAATGCTCAAAAGCTAAGAGACTTCCTCGGACTGGAAGGAACGAAGTGGCAATACACCAACGGCGCTCGCAATCCTGAAGCGATCAGCCCTGATACCTGGAACATGGATCAACTCTTCCTCGATCGCCCTGGAAATGCTGAGATTCAAATGGCGCTATTTTATGACTATAGAACTAATCCACAACTCTATCCACAATGGCAGGAGTATTTCCGCAAACATCAACCTCCCACCCTAATTGTTTGGGGTAAGAACGACGACATCTTCCCTGCTGAAGGTGCTTATGCCTACCAGCGTGACCTAAAAGACGTTGAGTTTCATTTACTCGATACTGGACATTTTGCACTGGAGGAAGACGGAGATGCGATCGCAAACTACATCCGTCAATTTCTCACGTCACGGCTGCAACCCACCTCTGCCTAATCAGTGCAAGGTTTAGCCACTGATGCCCCTACGAGAAATCTATACAGCAGTTTGCAGCTAAATGACTGTACGTTCGCTCATTTTTAAAGGGTGAGAGGAATTAATGCCAGACTGGGTAAGGAAACAATAGGATTATGGATCTGCTAAAACCTCTCCCGTGTATTACTTGGCAAAAGATGGATGAGCTTA
>JAHHHR010000020.1 GCA_019359245.1 Nostoc desertorum CM1-VF14
CAGACGTTTTTTTAGTTCTTCTTCGCTCTCTGCGATTTCAATCTCAAAAGGACGGCTCATGAGTATTCAAATTTATCAAGTTTGCCTCCATCTATTATATGTAGCTTCATATTAAATTGGTATTAGTTAAATTAAACAGTAGATGAGTAGATAGAAAACGCAACAATATATCCCCAACTTTTCAGAGAAGTTGGGGATTTATTTATTAAGGGTTTTCTGTTTAATTAGGTTGACCTATTTTTTGTGAACGAAGATAATTCATTTTCATCAAATAGACTTTCTTTAACAATCTGATTAAACTTTTCTGGCTTTTCATCTGTAAAAATAGATGCCAACAATGTATATAAATTTTGGCTACGAGCCAAGTCCCCATTTTTGCAAACATCAAAAGGAAAATTATGGCAAGTTTTGAAGTAATCGAGAAAGAAAGCTTACGTTTAGTCAAGATAACTTTGCAAAACGAAACAGTCCGAACTGAATCGGGTGCTATGTACTATATACGTGGTAACATTCAGATGCAATCTAAAGCCCCTTCAGCAGGTGGATTTTTAAAGTCTCTAGCCACGGGAGAAAATATTTTTCGTCCTACATATACGGGTACAGGTGAATTATATTTAGAGCCTTCTTTATCGGGATATCACATCTTAGAATTAGACGGTAGTGAATGGATTTTAGATAGTGGCGCTTATTGGGCTAGCGATGGCACTATCGAAGTAGGAGTTGAACGAAACAAATTTGTATCAGGCTTAATGGGTGGCGAGGGCTTGTTTCAAACAAAAGTCAAAGGCAGGGGTACAGTAGTGATGGCAGCACAAGGCCCTGTAGAAGTAATAAATTTACGAAACGATCGATTAGTTGTGGATGGAAATTTTGCCATAGCTCGCACAACTAGCTTAAATTATCGCGTTGAAAAAGCTACCAAGTCTCTTTTTGGTTCGATGACTTCTGGTGAGTTCCTCGTCAATACTTTTGAGGGAACTGGTACTGTATTGCTGGCTCCTGTACCTTATTGGCAAGTCATGATGCTCCGCCAAATTAGCGCCGCACTACCAAAAACTTCTAGCTAAGAATCTTAGTCATTGGTCATTAGTCATTGGTCATTAGTAGTAATGACTAATGACTAAAATTTTTATAACTCAAATAGGATTGCTATAGCACCATAAAGTTAACTCAGGGGATAATTGTAAATCATCACTCATTTTCTATTGCGATCGCTTTTGGGGTATTGCTAACGCTTGGCAGTTGCACTGTAAATGTGGAACCTTCATATAATTTACTTCTCACAGAAATAGAACCACCACAGCGCACTAGCAATTGCTGTACAATTGTTAACCCCAACCCAGCACCACCATAATCTTCAGTTACTGCTGTACGCACACGATAAAACCGATCAAAGATTTTGGAAATCTCGCTTTCGGCAATACCGATACCTGTGTCGCGGAATTCTAATTGGACATAATCGCCTTGAATTCGGGCACGCACCCTTACTTCACCCCCATTAGGAGTAAACTTAATGCTGTTGTGTAGCAGATTAATCACAATCTGCCTTAGCCCACCACTCACACACCGAATAGATGGAAGTTCAGTCGGTACCGTGTAAGCTAGCATAATCCCTTTTTCTTGGGCTAGAGGTTGGTAGGTACTGACTACTCCAGGCACAATATCTGAGAGTCGTACTGACTCTAAAGCTGTTCCCTCTAAACTACGTTCCAGCTGCACCAGTTCCAACAAACCAGTAAGCAAGGAATTTTGCTGATCGCACTGGGTATTTAACATTTGTAAATAACGTTGTCGCTGGGGGGGTTTGAGATTAGGTGAATTCAATAACGAAAGTGCTGTCTTCATGTGCGTCAACGGTGTACGCAGTTCCTGACACACATTTTTGAGGTATTCATCTTTGAGCTGCTCTTTGTTTTGCAGTTCTTGATTTTGCTGCTGCAACTTAGTGGTGCGGACTGTGATGATTTGACGATTAATTTCATCTTGTCGCAAAAGTTGTTTGGCAAACAGTTGATTCATCAGTGCACCTTCGGGCGCAGTTGGGCAAATAAAATCAACAGGTATTGGGGATGATTCTGGCGTAATCGCTTTTTCGATACCATCTAATACTTGCTGAATTACTCTCCCCTCAACAGTATTTATAATCAGCAACGGCTGGTTTTTATTAGTATTTACCTTCCCAGTAGTGTTATTTTTGCGTTTTTTAAGTGGTCGATGAGCCAAAATTAAACTGCAAAACTGGGGTGATAATACCATCAAAAAGTTTTCCCGTCGCATTTGGCTATCTGGTGATAGGTGAACGGGGACATGATGAGAGAGTGAGAGGGATGAGAATGATGAAGAAGATGAGGGAGATGAGGAAGATAAAGGGGTATTTTCTTCCCCCGCTTCCCCTGCTCCCTCATCTTCCCCTGCTCCCTCGTCAATCTGGCAAGTATAAATGAAGCTAGACGCACCTACCGAAGATTGATAACGCGCTAATTCCGATTGCCAAATTTTTTCTGGTGGTAGCTTCACCCATAAAGTGGCTACAATTTGTTGCTCAATTAGTAAGTCAATTTGCGCTCTTACCAGTGATAGCAGAGTAGCAGGACTGAGGGACAATGGTTTTGGAGGCACTTGCACTCCCATAGCCAGTTGGTAAACAGACAGATCCTTCGCCAGAGAAACATTCATGAGTCAAGCACAACAAGTCTGTCTTCGATTTTCACCTTTATGTGTGCATTTTTTACAAAATCCCCACGGAAATAAATATTAACTATAAAAAACTACATTTATTGGGGAGTGGGGAGTGGGGGATTAGGGAGCAGGGGGACAAGGGGACAAGGGGACAAGGGGACAAGGGGACAAGAGGTGAGAACTTGAAACAAGTCTTTCCCCTTGTCCCTAATTCTCCTTGTCTCCAACTCCTCTTGCCCAATGCCCAAATTAAGGTTGTATATTCAGTCTTTGGTGCAAAGCGTCGCGTGCGTGTTCTCGGTCATCAAAATGGATTTTTTCGGTGCCGAGAATTTGGTAGTCTTCGTGACCTTTACCGGCAAGCAACACTCCATCACCGGGTTGTGCTTGTAAAATAGCGGTACGAATTGCAGTAGCCCGATCGCAAATTACAGTCGGTTGTACTGTGTCAGCAATTCCCGCTAAAATATCCTGCAAAATCCGTTCTGGGTCTTCAGTCCGGGGATTATCTGATGTCACAACTGCAACATCAGCTAATTCAGCCGCAATTTTACCCATTTTTGGGCGCTTAGTGCGATCGCGATCGCCTCCACAACCAAACACGCAAATCACTTTACCAGGTATAAACGGGCGTGCAGCTTTTAGCAGATTTTCTAAACTATCAGGTGTGTGAGCATAATCCACAATCACACTAATATCTTGGTCAGCATCAATTTGTACCCGTTCCATCCGTCCGGGAACTCCGGGAAACTCAGGTATCACAGATGCAACTAACTGCAAATCTAGTCCTAAGTGTAAAACTGCTCCTACGGCTGCTAGAAGATTTTCTAAATTATATTGACCGACTAGTGGCGATTGAAAAGCTACATCACCTTTTGGTGTATGTAATGTACCACTGACACCATTTGGCTGGTAACTTAAATCGCTCATCCATAAATCGGCGCTGTTATCGTTGACACTGTAAGTCCAAACACGCTCGGAATCTAACGAGGCAATTAACCGTTTCCCGTAAGAATCATCAGCATTAATTATTGCCCGTCCCTTGAGATAATCAGGGCTAAATAACAACGCTTTGGCGGCAAAGTAATCTTCCATGTCGGTGTGATAATCGAGATGGTCTTGCGTAAGATTACTGAATACTGCCACCTCAAATTCACAACCCAACACTCTACCTTGAGCCAAAGCGTGAGAACTTACTTCCATCACCCCGAACTCACTACCAGCCTTTACAGCCTCTGCTAGCTGCTGTTGCAGTTCCACCGCAAAGGGCGTAGTGTGGGCAGCAGTTTGCTCAAAACCTGCCCAACGAGTGTAGAGAGTTCCCATTAAAGCTGTAGCTAGATTAGCTTTAATAAGCAGAAATTCAATCAGATGAGTAGTTGTCGTTTTGCCATTTGTACCAGTCACACCTACCAGCTTGAGTTTTCGCCCCGGATAACCGTAAAAAGCACTGGCTATCTGGGCACAAGCTTGAGTTATGTTACTTGCACTAATGACCACAGCCTCATTTGTGGGAGGATTTTTTTGTGCAGCTTCGGGAGAAACGATCGCAGCTACAGCCCCCGATGCGATCGCACTTTGCCAAAATTCCCCACCATCAACCCGCGTTCCTGGCATCCCAATAAACAAATCTCCCGCACTACAAGCATGGGAATTCGTCTTCAAACCCCTAACTTCCACATCCTCCATCGGATGGCTAGGCAATTGTTCAACACTGTCTACCGCCGTTAGTAATTCCCGCAATTTCATTTTGTGAACCTCGTCACCTTCTTGATCTTGCGCTTATTCTGCATTATTTTTTTCTAATTGGCTAAATACTTACGCAACATTTGCTCTAACTGCTGCACACTAGCACGGGGAGAAGAACGCGGCAATGGTGCTTCTATAATTTCTTCCTCCGCGCTCTCTGCGCCTCCGTGGTTCGATAAACAAAGTACTGGCACTTCATACTCATACGCCGCGAACCAATCTTCACGAGTTGTAATATCCCTAATTTCCAACTCGAAACTAAGATTTTGGATTTGTTCTAGCTTTTCTTGCAAGCCTTCACATAAATGACAGCCGGGTTTACTGTATAAAATTAATCGCATTTCCTAATTAATTACTATGAACATTATTTTACATATCACCAAAAGCGAACAATGGGAACAGGCAAAAATCCTCGGAAGCTATCGCGGTGATACGTTAGACTCGGAAGGATTTATCCACTGTTCGACAGCAGCACAAGTTATCTGGGTGGCGAATCGTTTTTTTGTTAATCAAAAGGGTTTGGTAATTCTTTGCATTGATTCTGAACAAGTTAAAGCTGAAATTCGTTATGAAGCTGCGGAGGTAGATAATTTATTTCCTCATATTTACGGTGAGTTAAATATTGATGCTGTGTTTCAGGTTGTTGATTTTGAGGCGGGGGAGGATGGGTTTTTTGTGTTGCCGAAAGAGGTTATAAGTTTAAGATAACGTAGACGCTTCTCTACGAGACGCTACGCGAACGGCTTGCCGCAGGCTACCGCAGAGGCGCAGAGGGCACAGAGGAGGAGAGATGAGAAGAGAAGAGTTTGATGTGGGTGAGTATGTTGATCAAATGGCGTTGTTGTTGGATTTAGAGATAAGGGATGAGTATCGTGATGGTGTGGTGGCAAATTTTGAGAGAATTAGTGCGATCGCTAATCTTGTAAATTCTTTTCCTCTAGCGGAGGATATTGAAGTTGCACCAGTTTTTGAACCATGAATGATGCTGTATCAATCGCTGCTGCTGTACGCGAAGGTAAAGTTAGCGCGGTGGAAGTTACTAAGGCTGCGATCGCACGAATAGTAGCGCGGGATAATCAACTTAACTGTTTTACGGCTGTGACTGCTGAAACGGCTTTAACAGATGCAGCCCGCATAGACAGAGAAATCGCCCAAGGTAATCATCCTGGAACACTTGCTGGTGTTCCTTTTGCAGTAAAAAACCTCTTCGATATCGCTGGTTTAACGACTCTGGCGGGTTCAAAAATCAATGCAGAGAACCCAGCAGCTAGTCAAGATGCAACAGCAGTAGCAAAGCTGAAACAAGCAGGTGCTGTGCTGGTTGGCGCTTTGAATATGGATGAGTACGCCTATGGATTTGTAACGGAAAATTCCCATTACGGTGCTACTCACAACCCCTATGATTTACAGCGAGTTGCTGGTGGTTCATCGGGTGGTTCGGCGGCGGCTATTGCTGCTGGGTTAGTACCGTTAACATTGGGTTCTGATACAAATGGTTCGATTCGCGTTCCGGCGGCGTTGTGTGGCGTTTTTGGTTTGAAGCCGACTTATGGTAGGTTATCTCGTGCTGGGGTAGCTTTATTTTCTAGCAGTTTTGACCACATTGGCCCTTTTGCGCGTTCGGTGCAGGATATCGCCACGGTGTTTGATGTGCTTCAAGGAGAAGACGATCGCGATCCAATTTGCACAAAGCGTCCGCCTGAATTGGTTTTACCACAACTTAAACAAGATATTTCTGATATCAGAATTGCCATTGCTGCTGATTATTTCACCAAAGGCGCAGAACCTGAATCTTTAGCAGCAGTCCAAAAAGTAGCTGATGCATTAAATATTACTGAATATGTAACCATACCAGAAGCACACCGCGCCCGTGCTGCGGCGTTTGTGATTACAGCTAGCGAGGGCGCAAATCTGCATTTGGATAAGTTGCGATCGCGTCCTCAAGATTTTGATTCAGCAACACGCGATCGCTTTTTAGCTGGGGCGTTAATTCCTAGTAGCTGGTATCTGCAAGCACAACGCTTTAGAAAATGGTATCGCGATCGCGTTCGGGAAGTCTTTCGAAATGTAGATATAATTCTTGCCCCAACTACACCAATTTCCGCACCGCTAATTGGTCAACAAAGCATGATTTTGGATGGTGAAGAAATTCTTGTCCGTCCTCATTTGGGATTATTTACTCAACCATTATCTTTTATTGGTTTACCAGTTTTATCAGTACCAATTCAGCGCCAAAATGCTTTACCTTTAGGTGTGCAATTGATAGCAGCACCATATAATGAAGCGTTAATTTTAAGGGTTGCGGCTGCGTTAGAGGTAAAGGGTGTAGTTTCAGCACTAATAGTCTAGAATGCGATACCTACGGTGGGCGGGTACGCCATCGTAGCAAAAGTGGAAGCGATAGTTGTGGCGAGCATTAAAATTATTAATACTAGTAATTCAGCCTAATTTCTTTTCAAGAGGTCTATAAAATTCATGTTGACTTAACCAACTGCAAAACCTGTATATTGCCTCACCAAAGGTTCATGAAATGCTAACACAATATCTTCTTTGGGAACTCCCAAATTCACTAACACATTAGCAATGCCAATCTCAGTTCCATCATGCTGTATCCAAATTTTTTCATTCTTGATATCGATATGCAAAACACAGCCATGCTGCCGCCGTCTATTTCTCCACCCAACATACATCAATTGAAAGTGGTTGCGAACTGTATCAAAAATTAGTTGTTGTTCAATTTCATCTTTTGATGAACCTATATTGGCATATTCTGTTATAGCTTGTTGAACATAGTTTTGGTATTGCTCTAGTTTTTCCATTCTACAATTACCTCCTGAATCGGATCGTAAATTATTAATTTCAGTTGAGAGCGCTGAATAACTATTTTAATAAACTGCAACTTAAAGAAAGCGTTATATATTCCTAAAGGCACAGCCAAATATAAAACTCTCTCAGGTTCTTGCTCTTCTAACGCGACACGATAATTAAAAAACTGTCCAATTGCTGTATGGAATTCAGAAATGTTTGATGCACCAATAAAACTCTTAATTTCAACTGCTATTTTCTCTCCGGCTCTTTCGGCTGCCAAAATTTGCTCTGCGCCTAAGTCAATATACATTTCAACATCACCAACTTCAATTCTCAAAGGATCATTAGTAATTAACCACCCCTCCTTTTCTAATCCTTTCCTAACGGCATAATGAAAAAGGTCTTTAGCAGCCATTAACTTAAAAATTAGTTTTTCCTATCCATAATTATAGCAACAACCACCATGCCAGACCTGACTAACATCCCCAGAATCTCTGAACTTTGGACGCGCACATTATGCGACTCCCGCATCAAAATTGCGATTTTAGACAGTCTCGTCGATTTAGAACGCGCTTGTTTTGTTGGAGCAAATTTTACGCAACATCAGCCCTATTGGACACAAGATATTGAACTGAATGACGAATATTTTTATTACCTGAAATTATTGACAGAATTTAACCAACGACAAAAAGCAAAACAAGAAGACACAGACCATGCCAAAGACGAATGATAAGTAAACTACCATCTGTAGTCAATACAACTTAAGCTGTACTAATAACTCTTGAAGCTGTAGTTACAAATGCCCGTTATCCAATAAGTAAAACTAAAGCTGTATTTAATTAGCTTAACCATTAGTTATGAATAGTGTTTAAATGATAAGTAAACTATAAGCTGTAGTTAATACAGATTGTTTTGAACTTATCAATTAACAAGTTTTAGTAACTACAGCTTGTTCTAGAGTTACAAACGAACAAGTTTTAGTAACTACAGCTTGTTCTGGAGTTACAAACGAACAAGTTTTAGTAACTACAGCTTGTTCTGGAGTTGACAGAGCTTATTCTGTAGTAGGGTGCGTTGCACTGCACTATAACGCGCCACATTTAAAAGTATAAAATTATACCTGTTTTAGCGAGATGAGAAATTCTGCTACAAAATACAATAATTATTGTGGATTTTGCTGAACCAAAATTTAGCTTCAGTAGGGCATAGTAATTTTAGAAACCTCACAAGGAAATAAATCTATGTCTCAAAGAAAACGCACATCTCGCGTTTTAGAAAATGCTGAGTTAAGATTCGCTGGACTCAAAGCAATAAATCCCAATCTGGATCTTGGGGATGCTTATAACTTAACAAACCTGACACAATTACTTGAACAGGTACGTACCAAGTTAGAGGGGCATAACACTATTCTCAGCACGATTGACTCTTCCAAATTAGAACTTGAAGAGTTAGAACAAACTTTGAGCGCTTTCTCAGAGAAAATGCTCACAGGGATTGCTTTTAAATACGGCAAAGACAGCCGCGAATATGAGATGGCTGGTGGAGTTCGCAGAAGTGAGAGTCTCCGTAAAAGCAGAGCGACTCGCTTAAAAACTATTGTCAAGAAAGCATCAAGCCAGAGTGTTTAACTAATTCATAATGACGCTTTCTACAAGACGCTGCGCGTACCCCTATACCAAAGCAAGCTACACGCAGCGTTCGGCTAATTTCCTATTCATCTGCCTCATCTCTGAATCTTTGTGCGAGTTACACTGCATCAAAAGTAGATGGTTGACATCCACCCCGCCGTCAACGGTCGGGGATTCCTAAGACTCACGACTTAGGTTTCTGTTTCTTTCCCAAAAGGGTTTTTTGCAACTGCCCTTCAGCCTTAAGGCTGTCAGGTCTTATATTCGCTCCACAGACTGAAACTGCGAGTCCCGCAGCCAAAATATTCTTACTTGCGTTAATATCCCGATCGTGACGTATGCTGCATTTTGGGCAATCCCACTCTCTGATATTCAGAGGCAGTTTATCAACAATGTATCCGCAGTTCCCACAACGCTTAGAACTAGGAAACCATCGGTCAATCTTGACAAAAGTACGACCATACCAATCGCACTTATATTCAAGTTGTCTGACTAATTCACCCCAGCTAGCATCACTAATAGAGAAAGCAAGTTTTTTATTTTTCACCATATTCTTCACAGCCAAGTCCTCAATAGCAATCGTTTGATTTTCACGTACTAATCGAGTTGTCAACTTGTGAAGAAAATCATTTCGTGCATCACTTATTTCGGCATGGATATTGGCTACTTTCCTACGTGCCTTATGGCGATTATTAGAACCTTTCTGCTTACGAATTAACGCTTTTTGTGCCTTACGCAATTTAGCTTTTTTTGCCTTAAAGCTCTTGGGATTAGCAATCTTCTCACCTGTACTTAAGGCAACTAAACTGGTGATACCTAAATCAATCCCAATAGAGCTAGTAGATTCAGGTAATATGCAGATTTCTACATCTACTAATATTGAAACAGTCCAGCGTCCAGAGGGTGAAAGTTTTACTGTAATCGTGGATGGTTCCGCACATACAGGTAGTTGTCTGCTCCAACGAATAGCCAATGGTGTCGGACTTTTAGCAAGAAATATTTGCCCATCTCTAAACTTAAAAGCTGCCTTAGTAAATTCAGCATTACCCCCGTTGTGTTTTTTCTTGAAGTTCGGATATTTAGCCCGCCCTGCAAAGAAGTTGCTAAATGCTGTTTGCAAATGTCGCAAGCCCTGCTGTAATGGCACACTGCTAACATCATTAAGAAATTGCAAGTCATCTTGCTTTTTCCAATTAGTCAACATTGCTGAAGTTTCAATGTAACCAACTCGTTTCTGGTCTTCATACCATGCTTGTGTCCTTGCGGCGAGAGCGCGGTTATAGACTAAACGAGTACATCCCATCGTTTGCCGAAGCAAAGTTTCTTGCTCAGGTGTTGGATAGAATCGGTATTTGAAAGCTTTTTGTGTCATTCTTACATTATATTTGATATTCTGTAAGAACACAAATTAATTAAATTCGCCCTAAAACGGCGGGGTTTTAAACCCATTTTTCTGATAAACAACAGAAGGCTGAAAGCCAAAGCGAGTATAAAATTCGGGATGACCTAGTACAATCACTATGGCTTCTTTCTTTGCCTCTGCTATTTCTAACCCTACTTTTATTAGTGTTCTGCCAATACCTTGTCTTTGAAACTGTGGATGAACAGCCAAAGGTGCTAAACCGAGTACCTGTAGTGTTTCTTCACCCGCTAAATCAATGTAGCTGAATAAAATATGACCGACTACAACATTTTCAACGTGTGCAACTAGAGAAAGTTCTGGAATATAGCGGTCAGAACGGCGAATTTTCTCTACAAGTTTAGCCTCATTTTCTTGCCCAAAGGCTAATGTATTTACCTCAGCTATTACTGTGTAGTCTGGCAGAGTTTCACAACGGATGTCGATCATTTTAAAACTAATTCCATAAAAACCCAGTTTGCTCGATATTCTAAAGGAATCTCTGTTTTTTCTAAATACGGTTCGATATCCTGAAAGCCATATACACGATAAAGTTTATGTGCTTCCTTTGCAAAAGGAGCGCTGTCTAAACGAATCTTTGAGTAACCAATATTAGAAGCTTCATTGATGATAGTTTCTAATAATGCTCTACCGATTCCTTTTTTGCGAAATTCTGGTCTTACATACATCCTTTTAATTTCGCCAATATCTTCATCAATTTTTCGCAAGCAAACGCAGCCTGCTATTTTTGCCTCGTATTGTCCCAAAAACAAGCGTCCTGAAGGGGGTATAAATTCGTTAAGTTGAGCTATATATTGATCAAAGAATGTATTCACATCTAAATTGATACCAAACTGATGACTGAATATCAACTTAGCCTCGTTACAATATTCCCAAAACAGTTTGTGTATATGAGATTGATGTTCCTCAGTCTCTACCTGCATAATTTTCAGCAAACTTTATGCCTCCGCTAAGTAATTAAATAAAAATCGGTATAAAGAGATTTTACCTATAAATTTATATGTGCTAATTAAAACTCAATATTGAGATGCTACCCAAGGGTGAAGGACATTATACATCATAAAATTTTGTTGCAGATAGTACGGTCTATAGCTAGCGTAAAGTGGACAATTTGACAATCTTTAATACTCAAACTACTTGGCGTATAGTCATAATCTGTCCGCACGCAACAAGAACGCAAGACACTTAATATATGGTTCGAGAACTCGAAAGAAAACGCCAGAGTGCAAAGTTTCCCGAAACTGCACCGGCTGCTAATCCCGTATTTTTTAGAACCTATAGCCGCCGCACAAAGGCGGGACTAAGGGAAACATGGGATGAGGTATGCGATCGCACTCTACTCGGTTTAGTGGAGTTGGGAAAACTAACTCAAGAAGAAGCTGCCATACTGGATAAGATGCAGCGCAACTTGAAAGCTATGCCCAGTGGGCGCTGGCTATGGGTTGGTGGCACAGACTGGATAACCAAGCCAAAGAATTTTTCCGGGGCATATAATTGCACCTCTACTAATCTCGAAGACTGGAGTGCCTTCGGATTAATGATGGATTTGGCAATGATGGGCTGTGGTACTGGAGCCGTCATAGAACCACAATTTATTAACCAGTTGCCCCCCATCCGTAATCAACTGAAAGTTACTGTAGAAGGCGAAATTGGCAGTACTCCTGTGCAAAAACGGCGTGAATATACTGAAACTCATATAGAAGGCAATAACGTCACTATTCACGTTGGAGATAGCCGTGAAGGTTGGGTTGAATCATATCAAGCCCTATTAGAACTCTCCACTAATGAACGATTTTCAGCAAAAGTTGAAGTATTAGTTGATATCAGTGATGTCCGTAAAGCAGGAGAAACTCTCAACGGCTTTGGAGGAGTTGCTAATCCTGTTAAATTACCCGGACTCTATCAGCGTTGTGCTTCCATCCTGAGTAAAGCTGTAGGACGGCAATTAAATTCAGTTGAATGCTGTCTGTTAATCGACCAAGCTGCTGTAACAATTGTTGCAGGCAATATCCGAAGAAGCGCGGGGATGCGTCAGTTTATTGCTGACGATGAACAAGGAGCCACCGCCAAAGATAATTTATGGCAGCAAGATGAAAGTGGCAACTGGCGAATTGATCCAGAGCGTGATGCACTCAGGATGGCAAACCACACCAGAGTTTTTCACCGCAAGCCAACCTTAGAAGAATGTGTTGATGCTGTTCGCAAACAATATTATAGTGGCGAGGGAGCAATTCAATGGGCTGGTGAAGCCGTGGCGCGATCAAATATTGATTTGCTGCCAACACAAGCTCTGAAAGTTAATTTTTTGCAAGCTTATGAACAAGGAACAGCAAAACAGTGGTTAGAAGAACGTTATTCAAATCTTGATGCTAATGAGCTAGAACATCGTTTAGCTCGCTACGGTTTAAATCCGTGTGGTAAGTGATTTTGCCTCACGTTAAAAACCTCGCAAAAACGGGGAAGGCTGAGATGCTAATCCCGTGGTAATCAAAGGAATTAAAAAGCCTTTGACACCGTACAGCGTAGAGAGTGGAACTAGATTACATCCAAAATTGTTGTCTAGAATATAATCTCTCCAAGAGTGCGGGGGCGGATGTGAAAAACACTTTTATTATCTGAAGTCACATCTGCAAAAGGTACGCGGAGCTACTGCAAATAATCAAGCAGTAGAACTAGGGGATAAAAAGCCTCTAGGGTAACAAATCTGGAAATCATCGGTAGTAACTTCCACTGCAATTTGTCAGAGGTTCACCTCAATCAAATCGATCCACATAACTACAAAGAACAAGAGGAAGCTTTCACTGCTGGGGCGCTATCTGTAGCTGCACTTTTAAATCACAAATTCTTAGAACCACGCTATCAATACAGCCGTGAATTAGATCCGATTGTGGGAGTTTCTTTTACAGGTTTATTTGATTTCTTTGTCCATGCTTTTGGTGTTGATTGGCTGCGCTGGTGGGAAGCCGGAAGACCTGCAACTCCACAAGGATTAGCTTTCAAGCGTGAGGAAGAAAAATATCTAAGTTCTTGGAAAGATATTGTACATCGGGTAGTTTGGGATTATTGCGATCGCCACAATTTTAAACGTCCAAATCGTTGTACCACAGTCCAACCCAGTGGCACGAAGGCATTATTAACTAATGCTAGTTCAGGATGGCATCCCCCCAAAGCGCAAAGATTTATTCGCCGCATTACCTTCGGCAAAAATGATCCAGTAGCCTTAGCTTGTATTGACTACGGTTACAACGTCATTCCCTCTCAATCAGATAAAGATGAACAAGGTAATTTGCTCAACGATCCCTTTGATTCACGGGTGAGTGAATGGTTAGTAGAAATCCCTGTTTCTGTATCTTGGGCTGATTTACCAGGTGCTGATGAAATTGATGTTTCTAAGTTTTCAGTCTTAGCCCAATTTGATTTTGTCCTCCAGGTTCAACGTTGGTATGTGACTCATAACACATCAGCAACTTTAGAACTTCGCTCTGATGAAATCGAACCTTTAGGACAGCGCATCTACGAAACTATCCAGAATGATGAAGGATATATTTCAGCCGCTCTTTTAGCTCGTTTTGATGATTTACAATCATTCCCACGTTTGCCATTTGAACCAATAGATAAACCAACTTACGATCGCTTAAATCAAGAAGTGAAAGCACGGCGCAAAACAGATGATTTCTGTGCAGTTTTAAGCCGCTACGATTTAGGCGAAATGTCAGAGTCTGGCCCTAGTGGTTGCGACTCTGATAAATGTATGTTTCCCGATCAGCAACCAAGTTCATAAGGTGAATTACCCCCCTTAATCCCCCCTTATAAAGGGGGGAAAAACAAATCTAGTTCCCTCCCCTTTATAAGGTTGCTAAAAAGCGGCTTAGTTCCCTCCCCTTTATAAGGGGAGGGTTAGGGTGGGGTAAAACCTTGGTTAATCACCTATTTCAAACTTGTGTGTATACCGTAGCCTAAAAGCAGAGAGACTTTGTATTTTCCCCCTTAGAGTGTTGGGAAGGGGGTTAGGGAGTTAGGTTTTCGTGGACTTTTCTACATAACGTGAAAAGTTAGGGTAGTCACTATTTATTACAATCAACAGCAGTGGTTTAATATGACATTAAACCACTGCTTTTTCTATGAAAGCTTACGAAATTCAAAGCAACGCCGGAATTGATGCCCTCGCATTAGTCGATCGCCCCGAACCAAAACCAACTGCGGGACAAGTTCTCATTCAAATCAAAGCAACATCCCTAAATTACCGCGATTTGCTTGTCATTGAAGGATCTTACGGTTCTGGACAGAAATATCCCTTAATTCCCCTGTCTGACGGTGCGGGGGAAGTCGTAGCGGTAGGCGAAGGTGTAACACGGGTTAAAATAGGCGATCGCGTCGCTGGTATTTTTTTCCAAGACTGGATTTATGGCTCTTTAACCAAAGAGAAAATGAAATCCGATTTAGGAGGCGGTATCAATGGAATGCTAGCTGAGTATGTCGTATTACACCAAGATGGTTTAGTAATATTACCTGACCATCTATCATACATTGAAGGCGCAACCTTACCCTGTGCAGCAGTCACAGCTTGGCATGGACTGGTGACAAAAGGCAATATCCGCGCAGGTGATAGTATTTTATTACTCGGTACAGGCGGAGTTTCGATTTTTGCTCTCCAGTTCGCCAAGATACACGGTGCTAGAGTGATTATTACTTCTAGCAGTGATGAGAAATTGGCACTAGCTCAACAGCTTGGTGCTGACGAAACAATCAATTATAAAACAACACCAGATTGGGAAAAGCAAGTTTACCAATTGACTAATCGCACAGGTGTAGATCATGTAGTTGAGGTAGGCGGTGCAGGCACTTTGCCAAAATCGCTACAAGCAGTCCGCATTGGAGGACGTATTAGTTTGATTGGCGTATTATCAGGTAGAGGAAATGAAATTGACCCTATGCCAATACTTTTTAAAAGTTTAACAATTCAGGGAATTTATGTTGGCAGTCGAGAAATGTTTGAGGCGATGAATCAGGGGATGCAACAGCATCAAATCAAAACAATTATTGATCGAGTTTTCCCTTTCACTGAAGCACAAGAAGCTTATCATTACCTCAAAAGTGCGGCTCACTTTGGTAAAGTCGTAATTTGTAATTCGTAATTCTTTCCTATGCTCCGCATGAGAATGTCTATCAGAAGGCTCGTTAAAACGGACTATAACCTTTTCTCAGTTGTCTTTAAACGAGTTTCGCTATTAGACTCAGAATTCATTCTGAGGCGGGCTATTTTGCTATGCAATTTATATTACTTTGCTCTCCACCTTTAGATAGATGCTTTAGCTGACTATACCAAATCTTTTAACTTACATCAGGATTTCTTTGCTACAGTAAATCTCTAATTTAATTATGTTATACTAAAGATATAAAATAAAAATATAAAAAGTTAATATTTTATTAAAACTTTTTAGGGAATACACCTTTTGACATATAGGATCAAATTCTTGATTTTCTCCTTATGCTGTAAGTTGCCTTTTCTAGAGACGGGTATACTTAGGAGAATCCCAATGTCATTAAACAAAAATGCCCTTGAGCAACCAGCAAATCATTTGCTGGCAGCTTTACCATACAGTGATTATGAGCGTCTTGTTCCCCATTTAAAGCTAGTTAAGCTCTCAAATCGGCAAATACTTCACGAACCAGGCGAAGCGATCGCATATGTCTATTTTCCTAATAAAGCAGTGGTTTCTGTAATCACTACTATGGAAGATGGCTCGACTGTAGAAGCTGGTTTAGTCAGCAATGAAGGCATGGTGGGTATCCCAGTAATTTTAGGAGACAACATCACAAGCACAACAGCATTAGTGCAGGTTCCAGACAGTGCTATGCAGATGGATGCAGATATACTCAGAAGCGAGCTCAATCACGGTACAGCTCTGAAGAGCGTGTTGCTGCGCTACGTGCAAGGTATGTACACTCAAATTGCACAAGGATCTGCCTGCAACCGTCTTCATAAACTAGAGAGGCGGCTGGCTCGGTGGTTGCTAACAGTTTCTGACCGTCTGGAATCAGAGGAATTTTCACTCACGCAAGAATTTATCTCACAGATGCTGGGTGTACGTCGCGCTGGTGTCACCGAAGCAGCTAACATCCTGAGCGAAGCTGGAATGATCAGTTACCGCCGTGGTCAGATTAACATCCTGAATCGAGAGGCTTTAGAAAAAACTTCCTGCGAATGTTATCAGATTATAGAAGATGAATATGTCCGTTTATTGGGCTTATTGCCCAATAAACGGACAAAATAAATTTTTTGGATCTGCTATGTACGAAACCGTACAGACTCTAGAAAGTGTATTTATTTAATATTTTTGATATTGTCCCCGTGTTTCTTTAGCGAATACACCTTTCGACATTAGGATCAAATTCTGAAGTTCTTTCCTTGTGCCTTGATCTGTCTTTTCTAAAGTCACCTATCTTTAAGGAGAGTGACTTTGAATGCCATCAGATAAAAACCTCTTTCAGCAACCACCAAATAAGCTGCTTGCAGCTTTGCCAGTCAGCGATTATGAACGTCTTGTTCCCCATTTGAAGCTGGTTGCGCTCCCATTACGGAAAGTCCTTTACGAAGCAGCCGAACCGATCGCACAGGTCTATTTTCCTGATAAAGCAGTGGTTTCTATAGTCACCACTATGGAAGATGGCTCAATGGTGGAAGCTGGTTTAGTGAGCAATGAAGGCATGGTGGGTATCCCGGTAATTTTAGGAGACAACACCACAACCACAACAGCGTTTGTGCAGGTTTCGGGTGCTGCTATGCAGATGGATGCAGATATACTGAAAGCCGAGTTCAATCGAGGCGGAGCTATTCAAACCCTGTTGCTGCGCTACATACAAGCTGTATACTCTGAACTGACGCAAGGAGTTGCCTGCAACCGTCTCCATACACTAGAAGAACGGCTGGCTCGTTGGCTACTCACAGTTTCTGACCGTCTGGAATCAGAAGATTTTCCACTTACGCACGAATTTATCTCCCAAATGCTAGGTGTACGGCGCTCCGGTGTGACAGTAGCGGCTAGCACCCTGAGCCGAGCCGGAATGATCAGCTACCAACGTGGTCATATTAGCATCCTGAACCGAGAGGATTTGGAAGCAACTTCTTGTGAGTGTTATCAAGTCATCCAAAAGGAATTTGCTCGGTTACTGGGCATGAAGCCCAGTAACCGAGCCAGAAAATTTTTTTGAGTTAGGTGTGCGAAACCGAACAGACTAGAATCTATCCCACTATTCTAAAAATCTCTACTTTTTGTCGTAAAATGTGCTTCAAAAGCTTAATTTTTCGTTTTCATTTTTCAATAAAATTCAGTTTTGTAGCACAAATATTATTAGTGGGATAGCTTCTAGCAAAAGTAACTTGATTTAGAATTATGAATAAGCAAATTTCTCTTTTAATGTTCAGTGAGCGACAACCCTGTTAAGCCGCAGGTAAATAAGTTACTCGCGACTTTGCCAACTAGTGATTATGAGCGTCTTATTCCGCACCTGAAGTTAGTTCCCCTTCCCACTCGGCAAGTCCTTTACGAACCAGGAGAACCCATCACACACGTCTATTTTCCCCAACACGCAGTGATTTCTATAGTCACTAGTATGAAAGATGGATCGACAGTGGAAGTTGGGATAGTGAGTAATGAAGGCATGGTGGGTATCCCAGTAATTTTAGGAGGCAACACAACAACCACAAAAGCGTTTGTCCAAGTTGCGGGCGCTGGAATGCAGATGGATGCAGATGTTTTGAGAACCGAGTTCAAACGGGGCGGAGCTATTCAAAACCTGCTGCTGCGCTATCTACGAGCTATATATACCGAACTTACACAATCATGTGCCTGCAACCGTCTTCATACATTGGAAGAACGGCTGGCTCGTTGGCTTTTGACAGTATCTGACCGTTTGGAATCAGAAGAATTTCCGTTGACGCAAGAATTTATTGCCCAGATGCTGGGTGTACGGCGCTCCGGTGTGACAGTAGCGGCTAGTACCCTCAGCCGAGCCGGAATGATTCGCTATCAGCGTGGTCAAATTAACATTTTGAACCGAGAAGATTTGGAAGCAACTTCCTGCGAGTGTTATCGAGTCATCCAAAACGAATATTCTCGCTTGCTGGGGAATCAGCCAAGGCGCGTAGGCGCGTAGCCCGTCGTAAACATCGCTGATGAGTAAATAATTATAAGTTACTATGTCTGAAACCGGACAGACGCTTGCTCTTAGTTCCATTAAGATTTAATAAAGTAGGCATCAGATGGCATTTACAAATATGTGCCTTTGATCGAATTGCTAATAAAGATGTTTGAACTATAGCGCGGTAAAAGTAATGTTTAATTATAATCAATCGATGTCTTTTAAAGGTCTGCGATTGCTCGTTGTGGATGATGACCCTGATACTAGGACATTACTTAGCTTCTTGTTTGAATTAGACGGGGCAGAAATTATCACAGCAGCTTCGGCAGGTGATGCTTTAGAAATAATGTCATTGTTTAAACCAGACATCTTGATTAGTGACATTTACTTACCAGATGAGAACGGCTGTTCACTGCTGAAGAAGATCAGAAATCTGGAAGCAAAGCGAGGGAGGAGGATTCCAGCTATTGCTCTGACAGCATCTGCTTACGACGAAGACCGGACTCGTGCATTGTCAGCAGGTTATGATATATACCGATGCAAGCCTATAGACTTAGACGATTTATCTGCTACGGTTGCTAATTTAGCTAGACTCGAACAATACGCTTGACATATTTAAATGCACAAGGGGGAGGCTAGTAAAGCAAGAAAGTTTAAAGCAAATTTTATTTATCTTGAAAATGCGATGTCTACTGCGGATTATGTCAACGCCTGGTGATTTTTATCCAAATCAGGGCGTATGGGTAGCCCGTTGTAGATATCGCATTTTCTTAGGAATTCTTTTGACTAATTTTATTGAAACAGAATTCAGGAGTCAGGAGTCATAAGCTGTTAAGCATTTAATTTGCACATTGAGATCGCAGGGGGCAGGGGGGCAGGGGGCAAGGGAGAGTTTTTACAGCTTTTATTCCCATGAAAATGGTGCAATTTAAATGGCGATTAGCTTATCATGTCCGCTTGATTGCTTATTCAACCCGAAGAACCCCACCCCGCCGATAAATTGGGGGGCAAAAAGCTCTCAAAATCCCCTTTAAAAAGGGGGATTTAGGGGGATCAACACACATTTTGCACCCAGCAAAAAGATGTGTGTACACCGTAGCCGCAAGCGGAGAGAGATTGGGGTGCAATGAGTGTGGGAATCGTAACTAAATTATGCGGACATGCTCTCAGAATTCAGGAGTCAGAATTAATTTTGCGCCACTGACGGATAGCGTAGCAGAAGCGAGCCTTATCCCAATGGGAGAAGCTAAAGGCTAACGAGCGTCTTGATTCTGGCTTCTGAATTGAGAATAGCTCAATTCTTCAATCTTTCTTAACTTCGCTACCAACAAAAACCTTTTAAAATACAGAGATATAAAATATACTAAGAATAAATACAGAGAAAACTAAAGTAATTCTCTGTGAATACTCATTTTTTCATATAAAGAGGTGCATTATGGAATATCTTGCTTATTCTCAGATGTTTATTGCTCAAGAAGAGGCATCTCGAAACACCAAATATAATCTGCCTCAATCTCAATTAGACAGCAAAAAAGCTCTTAAATCTTCTAACATTGTTATTACTAAAGAAGAAACATCTAGAATCTTCAGACCTAAATTCAATTGGAAAAAACTTCTTAAATCTTCAGCTTGGTTAGCTTTAGCTGGTGTTGGTGTATTACTTATTGCTGCTGCCCAAATTCAAATGAGTTCGGCTGCATTTGTCAGAACTAACGGCAGTTGTTTGCGTATCCGTACAGGCCCAAGCACTAACTACTCATATGTAGGATGTGTACCAAATGGCACAACGCTTCCAGCGATTGAAAGATATGAAAACGGTTTTGCTAGGCTTTCTACGGGTAGATACGTTTTCGCTCGATGGGTTGGTGATAGACCTAACTATGCCCCTGTGACTAGACCTGGTGGTGTTGGTGGTTCAGTCATTCTTACTCGTGGTTCTAGAGGTCAGCTTGTAAGAAACGTTCAAACAGCTTTAGGTAATCTCAGAGTTGATGGAGTTTACGGCCCAGAAACTGTTAGCCAAGTCCGAAACTTTCAGGCAAGTAGAGGTTTACTTGTAGATGGTGTAGTGGGCCCTCAAACTCGAGTAGCTTTGGGTATTTAGTTAAAAGCTACCCTTTGAAAATCCCGTTTTAAAAAAAAGAAAAACCGGGATAAAAGCCGGTTTTATAGATGCACCCTGAAAAACAGAAATTTTGCATTTTGTTTAAGTTGCTGATGAAAGACCCAGGTAATTTTGTACAATCTGCAAAATGCGCTCTGCTGCATGGCCATCCCCAAAGGGATTAATTGCATTTGCCATAGCTTCATAAGCATCTGGATCACTGAGTAACTCAGCAGCATTTGCAAAAATGTTCTTACTCGTAGTGCCTACAAGTTTGGCTGTACCGGCTGCAACAGCCTCTGGTCTTTCGGTGGTGTCTCTTAAAACCAGTACTGGTTTTCCCAAACTGGGGGCTTCTTCTTGCAAGCCACCAGAATCAGTGAGCAAAAGATGCGATCGCCCAATTGCTCCCACCAATTCGCCATAATCGAGAGGATCTGTCAAGAAAATTCGGGGATGATTCCCTAAAAGCTCTTGTAACGGAACTCGTACTGTGGGATTGCGGTGTAATGGTAATAGCAAAGCTGTATCAGGAAACTTGTCTAATATCTGTAAAAAGCTCTGAGCGATCGCTTGTAGAGGTTCGCCCCAATTCTCCCGACGATGAACTGTTGCTAACAGAACGCGGTATGAATTCCAGTCTAAGCCTGGTACATTACAACCTGCTTGGGTTGCAGCTACATTCAATAGCGCATCAATTACCGTGTTACCAGTCATGTGAATTTCACCCAAAACACCAGAACGGTGCAAGTTTTCCACAGCCCAAGGAGTCGGCGCAAAGTGCAACTGAGTAATTTGAGAAATCAACCGCCGATTAGCTTCTTCTGGGTAAGGATTGAAGATATCATCAGTTCTTAATCCTGCTTCTACATGACCGATAGGGATTTTTTGATAAAAAGCTGCCAAAGCTGCGGCAAAAGCCGTGGTAGTGTCTCCCTGCACCACCACTAAATCTGGTTTTTTCTCCTTAAATAATGCTTCTAATCCTTGTAAACTACGGCAGGTAATATCATTTAGAGATTGCTGAACCTGCATAATTTCCAAGTCATAATCTGCCTTGATGTTGAACAGCTGCATAACTTGTTCAACCATCTCTCGATGCTGTCCAGTTAAAATTACTTGTGACTCAAAACTTGAAGATTTTTGAAAAGCCTGAATCACTGGAGCTAGTTTAATCGCTTCTGGACGAGTACCCAAGATAATGCAAACGCGTTTTTTATTAGTCATTTGTCATTAAGTCATCTGTCATTTGCCAATGGTTATAGTCAATGTTCTATGGCCAATAGTCAATAGTTAGCGATCAATCATCACACAAATCATAAATATAAAAGGATAAATCACACAAAAAGCATGAAAAAACCCGGCTTAATCGGGCAGATGCACTGTTTATCAAATTTCATCTCTAATGATTACATTTTAATCTCACAAGTAAAATCGCAAAAGCATGAAAAAACCCGGCTTAACCGGGCAGACGCACTGTTTGTCGTATTCACCTGTAATGACTACATTTTAATCTCACAAGTTAAAGGGCAAGCAGCGTAGACACTCGTCTGCATTTGGTCTGCCTCTCCATGCAGCCAGCTTAACCATTTGATTTCATTAGGATGAACTCCTTTAAGAGTTAGTACACCCGCAGCTAATACAACTGCCATGACATTAAACATTATTAAAGCACCTGCTACAAGCAAAACAGCACTAACAGGCATCACAGATTGCAAGATGATCGACAACAGACATCCGACCGTAGCCATCAATACAACTAGTGGAAAGCCGACAACCAACAAGCATACTGCTAATGTAAAAGTCCATATTAAAAAGCTTTTAATCATCAACAAGGAGTAGGTCTTTCCTTGATTAGAGCTTTGAGCAGAAACCATGACTTTTCCTCCCAAAAATACACAACGAATTTTAATTTTTCAGTCATATCTCGCTTTTTGCGAGTAAACTGAATTCTTTCCTCAGTGAAATTAAGTATATAAAAACTAATTGGGAAAATGAGCATTTAGTTACTAAAGTTTACAGTCAATTTTTTGTAATTGTGAATATAAACTCAAGTTTCTATCTATTAAAAAAACCTGCTTTCTGCATCTATCTTCAGGTATATCGCATCAAAACTATAAGCTTTTAACTTTGATCCCCAGGACATTACTCCTATTCAACTTAACATTTCTTATAAAAACTAGGAGTCGTTCTCATAATTTATAGATGGGCTGAATAAATGAGCTGCTAGTGTTTATGCTGTTAATTGCTGGCAATTCGTGTCCATGCGTGGGAGAAATTTCTCATCTAAAGGCTTAGAATATTTATGTTTTATTAAAAGTATTATAAATTACTAACCAATCTCTGTATTTTTTCTGAGGGGTTTTGAGTACTTGCGTGTGTTAAACCATGTTAGATAAGTTAAATAATTTCTCTCAATATTCTGAGTAGTGGAATTTCAGGAAAAAAAGATACAGATTGAGGTGGATGAAATGGATTGACCGTGGCTCTAGAGTTTCAATTGCCTTTCATCACCGCTAAAGCTAGCACACAAGCATTCTCCAAAAGTCATTGAAACAAGTGACTTGACTTCTTGTTAATTCAACTTTTTAACTACCAAATGTGAAGATATATGACAGAATCACAGTCTCCATTAAATTCTAACTCTGCTGCCGGACGTAACCTGCCACCAATGCCGCCACCACCGCCAACCTCTAGTACGCAACGACAGATGACACAAACATTGGATATGTCAATGGATAGAAGCACCAATGCACCTGTTGCAGGTCATCGTCCGGGTAGTCCACCGCCAATCCCTAGTTCAGTTCGCCCTAAAAACAGCATTCCGCAAATCACTTTAGCGAAGTTAATCAAGGAAGCTTACGATCAAGGATATTCTGACTTGCACTTGGGTGTAGGTGAAGCGCCCCGCTTCCGCAACCGAGGAGAAATTCAAACAACGGATTATCCAGAAACAGATAAAGAAACTTTTATGAATTGGTTGCGGGAGGTGATGACTGAGGGGGAAATTCAACGCTTTGAAGAACACTTAGAATTTGACGGAGCAACTCAATACGACTTTGCTCGCGTGCGGATTAATATTTTTGGCTCCCTCAAAGGTCCTGCAATGGTGTTGCGGTTGATTCCGTTGAAAATCTTAACTATGGAACAGTTGAACTTACCCCCAATTTTGCGAGATATTTGTCATCACCACAAAGGTTTAATTTTGGTAACTGGCCCCACTGGTTCGGGTAAGTCTACCACAATGGCAGCGATGATTGACTACATCAACAAAGAGATGGCCAAGCATATCATCACTATTGAAGACCCGATAGAATTTGTCCATCAAAGTCGTAAGTCTTTAGTCAAACAGCGCGAAGTGGGAATGCACACCCGGAAATTTGACAATGCTTTGAAAGCAGCCTTGCGGGAAGACCCAGATTTGATTCTGGTAGGTGAAATGCGGGATAAAGAAACAGTCAACACCGCCCTAAAAGCCGCTCAGACTGGTCACTTAGTTATGGGAACCCTCCACACCAATAGCGCTGTTAAAACCATTGAGCGGATTCTCAACCTCTACTCTGGTGAAGAACAGGATGCAATGCGGGTGGCAATTTCTGAGTCTTTAGTGGCAGTCATTGCCCAAGGTTTATGCCGCACAACCGACGGGAAGCGGGCTGCTTTCCACGATGTGTTGATTAACACTGAAGCTATTAAAGAATGGATCAAAGATGGTAAATATGATGAAATTAGCGAGTTGATGAAACAAGCTGGCTTTGACGGCATGATTACGATGAATCAGTCGTTGCTCAATCTCTATCAAGACGGTCGCATCACAGAAGAAACTGCTTTAGAAATGTCACCAACTCCTAACGAAATGGCACAGTTTCTCCGAGGTCGAGTTTAAGATTGGGAACTGGGCATGGGGCATGGGGCATGGGGCATGGGACATTGGCAAGAGGACTTGGGGACAAGGAGAATTGGGGACAAGGGGAAAGACTTGTTTCAAGTTCTCACCTCTTGTCCCCTTGTCCCCCTCATCTCCCTCATCCCCCAGTCCCAAATATTTTTCTAATCCTGGTTGCGGTTATAGCTAAGGTAAAAGGTAAAAGAGAGAATTTTTTACTTTTAGCTTCCTAGCCTCTGTGAATAACTTAACGACAAACAAACTATCTACACCCCAGTTGTTTAAAGGCATTGCCCTATTTACGCCTGGAGGAGATTTAATTTACTGCATCGACCCTAGTAAACAGGGTCGATGGCACTTGCATTTGTGCTCGGCTTTGCAAGAAATCTTAGATTTGCCAGAACCACCGCACTTTTTAGTACCTTGTTATACTGCAACTATTGATAATTGGTTAGATCCACGCAGTCAAAAAGTCCGAACTTTCGCTGAAGCTTATCCGGCTGTAATTAGACATCAAGCTTTGCTTAATGCCATTTTTGGCACAAGGGAGTTAGTATGGCAAGCAGCTCCCTGGCAGGAGGGGTTGTGCGATCGCATGGTGTTAACAACTTATCGTTCATCATTCCCGCAGCTTTGGGAGGATCACGATTTAATTGTCCGTCTAGACCTCTCTGAACCTGTACCAAAATACCACCAACCAGTAATAGTACAAAAAAAGGAAGTCATGACACAAGGCTATGTTCTGCGATTGTTTGTTGCAGGACATAGCAGTACCACCGAACGCATTCTCAAAAATTTACACGAATTGTTGGAGCGATCGCTGGGACATCCTTATACTCTGAAGGTTATTGATGTTTTAAGTCATCCAGAACAAGCAGAACTCAATCAGGTTTCTGCAACTCCTACCCTTGTCAAGGTTTGGCCTCACCCAATTCGGCGAATCGTTGGAGAGTTGGATCATGTAGAAAAGATTTTACAGATGTTATCTGTTAAAGAGAATTTTTAAGTTTGGACTAGAGTGAGTTCTTTGGAGAGCTAGAGGCATAAGCTGAATTCCTGCGATCGCATCACAATTGATAATCACCATAGCAAGAGAATTATGGACTCACTTAGCAAATTAATTAACTCAAGCGATCGCTTACAATACAGTCAAATATTAGATGGTAACTTTATGGCGATTTTGTTAAATTATAAAATCTATCAGAACGCATCTGAGTGCCATTTCGCCAAACTTCGACTTTTTCAGGACTGACTAAATAATAAAAACTACCATTATCTGCTCGATATTTGCCTTTACCAATATTCAAAGCTGCTATTTTTATAGGCTTGCTTGGATCTTGTTTCAACTGCCCAATATAAAATAACTCACCCTTTTCTTCGCAAACTTTTACACGAATACTTGCAGTCTCACCCTCAATGATGGTAACTCCATTGCATTTAGTATCAGTGCTAACAGGTGCAAAACTTATTGCAATTGGCTGTGAGGATGAAACTGGCTTTGCTACTAAAGGTGTCGAGACTGGGGGGTTCGGGTTATCCACCTGCTGGACTTTAGAAGGAGAATTAACACTTGCAGTTAAGGATGTTAACAGACCAAGGGGATCAACTGCTATTTGACCACTTGGATGAACTTCAAAGTGCAGATGAGGTGCTGTACTATTGCCTGTAGATCCCATCTCAGCAATAATTTGACTTTGAATAATCTGTTGACCCTTGCTCACCAACAAACGGCGATTGTGACCATAAACAGTGGTGCTGCCGTCAAGATGTTTAATAGTTATAGCATTGCCTAATCCCCAATCATCCCAACCCGCTTTGATAACTGTACCAGATGCAGCAGCAACAATAGGAGTTCCAGATGCCCCTGCAATATCAATTCCTTCATGTTGATATTTGCGGAAGCCTTGAGAAATAAACCCTTGAGTCGGCCAGATTAAGTTAGAAGCAGGAATAAGAGTTTGCCCAATTGGGGAATCGCCTGCTAACTGTGTTAAGGCAGATGTAGTTGTACTTAATACGGTGGTTAAAGATATTAACCCAATTAGTCCATAAGTGCGATATCGATAAACGGTAACTTTTTTCATAAGTTGAAAGTTTATTCAAACAATAATTCAGATAGTTTCTGATTATTTGCTGTTTCAAGCTGACTCGGAAAATATCAGGAAATTTAGTGGATATGGCATCTCCAAACCCCTCGCAAAAACCTTGACGCTACAAGTATATTTATTATCTGTCCCGTATGCCAGCCACCGACGCATCGAACGGTGGCATACGTTATATTGTGATTCTTCTCTTCTGGCTCAGGGCTTAGTGTAATTACTGATTACTTTGGCTAAGTCTGGCACTGCTTCTTCTACGTGCTTTTTAGCTGAACCCCGAAATTTTTCATAGGTTCCTCGCACGATTTGGCGCTTGGCACTTTTGACTCTAGCATCGGTGACACTTAGTAGCGCGTCTGCTGTCTGAGAGCGATTTGCATTCAGGTATTCAATTGGATCGCCTTTCTGTACGCCTTCACTCCAGATAGGATCAAGTGCTGTGAAGCATTGCGGTAATATCTGCTCAACGACGTAGGGGATATACCCTGGTTTGACCCCCTTGAGGGCAGCGAAAGCGGTTTTCAAAGCAATACCACTCATACCTGACTTGGATGCAAGCTGTCCTTCTATCATGTTGCAACAGTCATTTATGACCATAGCTTTTTTGGTCGGGTTTAAAAGTCCGTCACTAAGTCCCATTTAACTCTTCCTTATCTAAGTGCTTAATTTTTATTCAACTAATTTTTTTAGCAAGCAGGAAATTACAAAAAATGGTATCAGACTTAGAGGATGTTATAGAGAGATTTGCGGGGACATTACCATACGTATCTTTAAATCATCCTCCTTGGAAACCACGTATTCGACCTGTCAAAAGCAAATTTTAATACATAAATCCCAGCAAATACCACATATAAGTTCTTGCACTGTGTGAATTAAGCTACTAATGTAACAGACAATCTTATGATTGGCCTGCTGGAATTCCAGTTCTTTCGACTTGAATTAAAGACTTAATTCTCACCCAAGACGAGTCAATTCCATTCAAATCATTAAAAGCTTCTACTGTTCTTGTTGTCAGACGATTTCTAATTATTTTATTGCCATAAAATCAAATTTAACCAAAAAAAGGTGGGCAAGCAGCCCACCCTAAACCATTATTTAATTGGTACTACTTGACAGGTGCTTGGTTAGCAGTTTTACCAACTAGCATCGCAGTATTTTCGTCGCTTTCGAGAATACCGAATTCAATCAACAACTCTTCCAACTCTTCCATCTCAATGGGGGTAGGAACTGCGAGTTTGTCGTTGTCGATGATCTTTTTAGCCAGTATCCGATATTCGTTACTTTGATTGCTGTCAGGTGCGTACTCGTTAACAGTCATGCGGCGCAATTCTGCGTGTTGAACGATGTTGTCACGAGGTACGTAGTGAATCATTTGGGTGTTCAAACGTTTTGCCAAGGTTTCGATAAGGTCGATTTCTCGGTCAACGTTACGGCTGTTACAAATTAGACCACCCAAGCGTACACCGCCAGTGTGAGCATATTTGAGAACACCACGAGCAATGTTGTTGGCTGCATACATCGCCATCATTTCACCAGAGGTAACGATGTAGATTTCTTGTGCCTTACCTTCACGGATAGGCATAGCGAAACCACCGCACACAACGTCACCCAAAACGTCGTAACTTACAAAATCAACATCTTTGTAAGCACCGTTTTCTTCTAAGAAGTTGATAGCGGTGATAATACCACGACCAGCGCAACCCACACCAGGCTCAGGACCACCAGATTCCACACAACGTACATCCCGGAAACCGGTCAGCATTACTTCTTCGAGTTCAATATCTTCTACAGCGCCGCGTTCAGCAGCTAATTGAAGAACGCTTGTTTGAGCTTTACTGTGCAGCATCAAACGGGTAGAGTCAGCTTTAGGGTCACAACCAACAATTAAGATGCGTTGACCCATTTCAGCCATAGCTGCTAGGGTATTTTGAGAGGTGGTAGATTTACCAATACCGCCTTTACCATAGAAAGCTATTTGTCTAATTTTTTCGTCAGTCATGGTTGTGTTTCCTACAATGATTTAGTTGATGGGTTGTAAGCTTGATGTAGTTGTTTACCCTTGGTGTCGTAGGGAAGTAGAGCCTATTTGCGCTAGGCATTGTAAGCTGGCAAAAACAGTTAAAATCAGAACATATTTACCCACAAAGCGATAGCTCAAGGGATAGAGAAATCTCTATTTCCTAATAACGAAGCCTTTAAGACTTTGACTTCAACATTGTCAGTTTTTGTAACAGAATCCCAAATGGTTGCTCAAGCCTGAAGAGTGGTTGCAGCAGGAACTCAAATGAACGCAGATTTGCTCCCTAAACCACACAACCAACCAAATTGCAATCCACTCTAGATGGTAGCTGCGACTTCTCTGATTTTGCTGATGTCAAGTCGCCAAGAACTTCTATAGCGCTTCTCGTTTCGTGATTGATGCAGCAAGATAAGTTCTAGCTACAGGTGCAGTAATATGGCTGCACAGGCAACTTCTAACACTCTGGCTGAGACAATATATTGGTAACTTTTGACAGTATGGTTAAATTCCTAAAAATTGTGGAACGACACCATTCTGCTTGAAGTTTTCGTTCCAAAAGTCAGCAACTGCTTCAACTTAGTTCGCGGTTTAAAATGTCTGCTCCCGCAATACTAAGTTCGTAAATATTCTGTATTTCTATGGATTTGTCAGGCTGTACTAAGAGTCTTTCTTCCCAGACTCCAAGAGTAATTGCCTTTGGCGGGTAATGCTCTAGCTAGGTTAGCCAACTCTTATTGGCTCATACCCAGATAAATTTCGATTGACTTCAAGTTGTTACGAAGGCTACTATCTCACTCAATCTAGTTTTAGATTTTTGTTACAAAAAGATGTAGCGAAGTGAAGCGGACTTACCAGAGCAAAAAAACTTTCTTGAGCTTGCCTCAAAGTTTCTTGAAGTCTTTTTGTGCTTTTACTATTTTGATTCCTATAAAAACCATAACATACATCTCACTAATTTATTTGTAGAATCTCAAATTATTTATCTATTTACTAGAACATTATCCTTAGGATCTTTAATAGCTATAAGTTATGAGTTAATAGGTTACCAATTAGTGAAATTAATTATCATAGCCAGTTTGTGCAGTTAGATACTTTTGGGTATTTCATAAAAGTATTTAAAACTAATGTTTTACAACAAAAATAAACTTACTTATTTTTGTACTTTAAAATTTTGTCACGAAAGTAGATTCAATAACTTGCAAAAGCAATAACTTTCTTTTACGAAGGCGTAGTTTACCGCCGTAGGCATCGCTTGAATGTCTTAGCCAAAATATATCTTTTGACTGAGACATTTAAGCGATGCCTACGTCTCAACTGAAATTTAAGCAGCACAAAAAATCGGGGCAGGTGATAAACCCGCCCCGATCGCTTCTGGTATACTGCGCCCAACGGCTGTTGCTACAGGCTTTAAACTATCAACTAAATGCACCATATCTTCTAAAGAAAGTGCTTGACGGGCATCAGAAACAGATTTTTCTGGTTCTGGGTGACACTCAATAATTAATCCATCTGCACCGCAAGCGATCGCAGCCCTAGCTACAGGTGCTACTAACTCGCGTTTACCGACGGCATGGGAAGGATCTACAATCACAGGCAAGTGAGTTATTTGCTTAAGTGCCGCTACTGCTGCTAAATCTAGGACGTTGCGAGTGTAATCATCGAAGCTGCGGATACCGCGTTCACACAACACCACATCAGGATTCCCGTGGCTAAGAATGTATTCAGCAGCCATAACGAATTCTTCAATTGTCGCTGCTAAACCACGTTTGAGTAGTATTGGTTTACCAGCTTGTCCCAAAGCTTTGAGCAAGTCGAAGTTTTGCATATTGCGACTACCAACTTGAAGCATATCAGCGTGGGCAGCGACTACTTCAATTTGAGAAATTGACATAACTTCGGTGATAACTGGCATATTGTAATGCGATCGCACCCTTGCCAAAATCTTCAATCCTGACTCACCCATACCTTGGAAGGCGTAGGGAGATGTGCGCGGTTTGTAGACACCGCCACGCAACCCTTGCACGGATGCAGTAGATAGCTTTTGGGCGACTATCTCCATTTGTTCTAAGCTTTCAACGGTGCAGGGGCCGCCGATAATTACCAGTTCTTTGCCCCCGAAAGCCACTTTTTCTGAAATTTTAACGATTGTCTGGTGGTTCTGATGAGATTGTGCAGCAAGTTTGGCGTTAATCATGGTTTTATTCTCCTGAAAATTAAGTATTGGGCACTACTTTGCGATAACAAAAAAGCCCGGAACCTTTGAGAGTTCCGGGCGCGTTCTGATTCATCGACATGACGCTATTTACCCGGAACTTACTCTGGGCCAAAAGTAAAAGCTATAAAACCAGCTACTTAAATAAGTCATGAGGATGAAATTCTCCTTAAAACAACAAAAACCGCAGAGTTCGCTCTGCGGTTCACCGGGCGGTTTCCGTTAGGAAACTCGATTCACTCCCGGTGAACCACCCTAAACCAAAAATATAAGTAGGAATTTGTGTTAAGCATTTGCGAGGCTTTTGCTGGAAAACTTAATAACTATACCTATGTAAGCTAACATTAACAGGAAGAGTAAGCGGTGTCAAGATCCCCATAAACCATAAAAAAGCGATAGACTCAGTACAATTGTAGAAGTCAAAACTAGTAACGCTTTGCAAAATTCTAAATTACGCCCTGTTTTGATTGTGTAATGAACTGCTAATTGCTTGTTTGCGTAAACAACAAAAGCAGCTTGTCATTAAATATCAGCATACTTAATAAGTTTATAAATATTGTTGTGTCATTAATAATGGGTATTACAGATGATCAAAAATCAATGATGAAAAATCTAAAAGTTCAGAATATGGCAATTATCTAAAGCAATAGAATACAGCCAAATCAAGGTAGTTAGAGAGAACTCTAAACAGTGGCTTCCGTCCCTCGGAAGTTTAAGGAGCCAGGATTGAAAAGTTAAAATATATAATTCTCCTGACTTGTGATCTCACCTTGCGAAAGCTGATTACAGACAATTGACGCTCGCCTACATTGTTATTACCCAAGTCTTGATTTACCAGATTAACTTTTTAGCTTCATCACTTTCATTATGCCCAGTCCCAAAATCTTAGCCCAATCTTTCGACTATTATGGAGTTTATCCCTGCCCAGTCTGTCGAATAGGTAAGATTTCTCATATGCCATTGATGGAAACTATGGCTTGTGACTTTTGCCAAGAGATTTTTACAGTAAACTTAGAACTACAGCAAATCAAGATGCCTTCTAGGCAACCACCCTTAATTTGGCGTTGGAATGGGTTTAGTTGGGCAGAAGGCCAGTTAGAAGGTGTGGAATTAGGTTGGGGTTATGGACTAGCAGCAGCAGTTTTTGTAATTCTTCCCACGACTCTAATTGGCATAGTAGCTTATTATTTTCCTGCTAATCTCAAAGAACCCATTACCTGGACGCCATATATTTGGACGATATTAACTTTCCTATCACATTTATCGATTATCGTTTGGATTGTGATTGAAATTTATCAAATTCCAGTTGCAGCATATTTGAGAGCGATCGTTCGATGGAGAAATCGGGAGATGGGGAGATGAGGGAGTGGGGGCAAGAGGGGCAGAGGAGGCAGGGGAAGATCAGGGAGTGGGATAAACTAATGCCTAATGCCCAATGCCCAATGAATAACAAATGATGCAGCGAATAGATGGCTCCATCACTCATAATTAATAAGTTGATTGTCCACCAAAATATTGTATGAGCGATCTGGAGCACTACTATAGAATTTTGGAATTAGAGCCTGGGGCAACACTTGAGGAAGTGAACCAGGCTTACAAAGATTTAGTTTTTGTTTGGCATCCTGATCGCATCCCCAAAGACAATCTCCGTTTACAGCAGAAAGCACAAGATAAGCTGAAAGCTATAAATGAAGCTCGTGACAAGTTGCGCTCTCTAAAAACCAAGCATCAAACCACACATCAAACTACACATCAAACCACACATCAAACCACATATCACTCACCGCCACCTCGGCAAGAAAAATCATCTCAACCAACCCAGAAACCACCAAAGCAAAACTCAGACTTGAGTGGCAAAGACTACAGTCGGGCGAATTTGAGCAATAAAGACTTATCTGGCAGAAATCTGAGTTATGCCAATTTGAGTGGCGCTAATCTCAGCGATACTTTTATGCACAAAGTCAACCTCAGAGGTGCGAATTTATCTGAAGCAAATTTATTTCGAGCAAACCTACTTTTAGCGGATCTGCGGGAGGCGAATTTACGGGCTGCTAATTTGATTGGAGCGGATCTCAGTGGGGCGGACTTGCGAGGAGCCGACTTGACGGGAGCGCGGATTCGCTCTGGTGAGCGTCTTCTGGTCAAATTAATTGGTACTAACTTAGCAGGGGCAATTATGCCTGATGGTTCAATTTATCAATAATTGAGGTTGTGCTATGACCCAGAGTAGATAAATTACTCAAATGAACAAGCATTCAAGCATATTGAGAAAGTAATATGCTTAAATCCTTGGACAAAACACCAAAATGAATACGCGGTTTACTTAAATATGCCTTTTTGCTTGCTGAATCTACCAAAATGAGAAAGCAATCAGATATTTTGAAGTCGAAAATCTAACCTAGTACAGGTCAGCGTAAATAAACAGACTATTTTAAATCACTCAGAAGCCTATGTAATAAGCTTTTTGACTTTTGAACGCCAGTTGCTAAAGAGCGGGAACGCTAAGAGCGTAGCTTACTTCCCCGTAGGGGTACAAGTCAGGAAACCGCAAGGGCGCACTAGCTCCTTTTGACTTCCACCTTGCGGTACTAGCCTCATTCATGCCTACAACCTACCTGTAAAATTGAATGTGATATATCAAGGTTTTTAGGCACTGTGAACTTTTTTATCGGTTGTGCTGTTTGGGCATATAAAGGTTGAGTGGGCGAACTCTATCCTCAAGGCACTCGCACTGCCGATTTTCTTCATCTCTACAGCCGTCGCCTCACCACTGTAGAAGGTAACACCACCTTTTATGCGGTACCTAACCAAGAAACTGTAAGCCGTTGGGCGACCGAAACACCAGCAGGTTTTGAATTTTGTCTAAAATTACCGCGAGATATTACTCATCAAGGGTTGCTACAACCATATATTCCGGCTGCTTTAAAATTTCTCGAAGGGATGCGCCCTTTAGGGAAGCGTCTTGGCCCGATATTTGCCCAGTTACCACCCAGTTACGCACCTGCATCACTTGACGATTTGACCAACTTTCTAGAAGCTTGGCCGCGCACAGAAGCACCCCTAGCGCTGGAAGTTCGTCATCCCCACTGGTTCAGAGAACCCCATGCTAGTAATTTGACGGCGCTTTTACAAAAGCTTGGTGTAGGACGGGTACTGTTAGATTCGCGCCCCATCTACACTGGAGATGATGATCCCCAGTTGCAATCGGAACGGCGTAAACCCAAATTGCCGTTGCAATTGAGTGTGACAGCACCTTTTACTATGATTCGGTTTATTTCTCATCCAAATTTATCAGTGAATCAGCCATTTATGGAAGAGTGGGTAAAGCAGATTCAGCAATGGTTACAGACGGGAGTGCGAATTTATTTCTTTGTTCATTGTCCAATAGAAGCGCGATCGCCTAGCACAGCCCGTCACTTCCAACAGCTATTGGAGCAGAGTAATACACCAGTTCCACCCCTACCTTGGAACAACCTTGAGCATCCTCCCAATCAACTCAGTTTATGGTCTTGAAAAGCAAGACGCAAGGAGTAGGCGGAGTAGTCCCACAGAATGAGATTTCTAATATTTTTAACTTTTACAAAAAATCTCATGTTTAGTAATTAAAAAAAGAGCGATAATTAGTGTTACGATACTTTTTTGTTAAAGCTTGATATTGATTTCTCCTTGACAAAAGGGGTAATAGTCCTCTTTGTAAAATGACGATGATGGTTTAGGAGATACATGAATGTATTTAACAGAAAAGTATTGATTTTTAATGTAAATGTGATTTAAGCGAATTTTTTGAGAGCAGTTACACCAAAGGAGGTTGAAATGAGTCGTCTTCTTTATGAAAATTCAGTCTCTTACAAAGGATATCTCATAATTCCATTTGTTTTTGGAAAGCTTGATAATTACGAGGTTTATTCGTATAAATTGCTCTCTGAGATTGGGCGAAGGAGCCAATTTCATAAAGCAGAAAACCCAGCCAAAATTTATGGAAGTAGTATTAGTAATATCGTTGATATTGCTAAAGAGCATATTGATAAAAATTCAGAGTTTGTTAGTCGGAAGGATAGTTTTAAGTCTCGCTACATTTACCGAAACAATTTGATAATCATCTTCCAAGAAGGTGATAAATATTTTTATGATCATTATCCACCAGAGTTATTGAATAATATTGCAGCTCCAAAATTATTCAAATCCGAATATGAATGTCTGAGTTGGATTAAGCAAGGGCTTAATGGAGAACATGTGCGGCAAAGAGCTATTTGAATAAGGCAGGAGTTAGTCCTTAAAACAAGCTTGATACTAGTTTTAAGAACTAACTTCTGTACCTTACTAAGTTAAAATATGTTAGGGATTTTCCATTTGTGCCAGAAGCAGCACGAGCCGAAGTTATTTGCTCCACACGTTGGCAATTAAGTATTTATCCTGCTGCGATCGCTATCTCAATTGCAGTTGGTTAACCTTGGTTTTTGCTCTATTGAACTGAGATATTGTAGCTAAATTGGGACGATTGGGAGTATGAGCGATCGGGGGACATTGAATATTGCTTTCTCCCACTCCCTATTCTCTTTAATTTTTATTTGCTCTAGACTCGACCTGAATGCATTTTTATTGGATCATGAAGAATGATTAAGAAAAACGAGTATAGACAAATATGATAAAAATGCTAGCTGAAAACTTGATTGGAATTGAGACAAGATTACAAATTAATTGGGTTTGGTTAAATACAAGCTTGCAGTTTCTTACTTGGGGACTTTTTTCACTTTTACTCGCTGAGGTCTTGAGAGACAGTTACCATGCTTTGTGTCACCAAGTCAATTGGCTTGCTAAATGGCACAACAAGCACCACATGGCTTATCGCCGAGATTTATCCATAGTTTCCCTGAAAGTTTACCAAGAATCGCAACTATATCACGACATTTTAGAGTCGAGTCTACTGCTGGTGGTATTGGTAGTCATTGCCTTAATTGTCCAGCAAATGGGGTTATGGCTGGGAGTAGCTTATGGTTGCACCTTCTTGTATGGGGCGTCTGTACGATATTTTCAGGGAAAAATTGATACAGACTACAACCACCTACCCGGTCCTTTAGAGACAATACCATCCATTTGGTGGGTGAATCGGACTTACCATTGGCGGCATCATTTTGATGATGTCAACGCTTATTACAGTGGTGTCTTTCCCCTAGTGGATAAAATTCTTGGTACAGGACTATCTCTCAAAGGTAAAACCATCGCTTTAACAGGAGCATCAGGAGCGTTGGGACAAGCATTAGCGGCTGAACTTGTAAAGAATAATGCTAAAGTCGTAGCATTAACCACTAATCCAGAAAAATTAGTAGAGCAAGTTGGGGTGAAGGTGGTTCCTTGGCAGTTGGGTAACGAAGCCGAACTGAGGAATAGTTTAGAGAAAGTAGATATTTTAATTATCAACCACGGAATCAATGTCTACGCCAGCCGCACATCGGAGGCTATCAACACCTCCTATGAAGTGAATACCTTTTCAGCGTTGCGGTTGATGGATATATTTTTGACAACTGTAACAGGCCCACAAGCAAAAGCAACCAAGGAAATCTGGGTAAACACTTCTGAGGCTGAAGTTTCTCCAGCACTGAGTCCGCTTTATGAACTCAGCAAAAGATCGCTAGGAGATATTGTTACCCTAAAGCGTTTGGACGGGGATTGTGTAATTCGCAAGTTAATTCTTGGCCCATTCAAGAGTCAACTGAATCCTTATGGAGTGATGTCTGCACAGCAAGTTGCTCGTGCCATCTTGTTTTTCGCTCGGCGCGACTTCCGAAATATTATTGTGGCAATAAATCCTCTCACCTATCTGCTGTTTCCCTTAAAAGAAATTAGTACGTCGCTATACTATCGACTTTTTAGCCGAACAGCGAAAAGTGAACAGGACTTACGCAAACAATAGCCGAAAAGAATGATTTTTAGGTAGGGGCAATTTATGAATTGCTCCTATTGCGTGTAGTTTTGTGTAGGCGTAGCCCGCCGCAGGCATCGCTCCGAGTAAGTGCTGATTATTTAACGTTGAAAAAAGCATACTCTCATACACCTTTAAAATGGAAAGACTATTCTATTCCAGATTTTGAGCAATTATTACCCTAATATAAAACACTGACCGAATAGGAACGAATTGCCGAGTCTACAGTTACAATTGTTAACTTATGTTGTAAAGCTTGACAAATCAACATTCTATCAAAAGGATCACGATGTAATAATGGTAAATTTAAGAGTTGAGCAACACTTTCTTCATCTAGGTTGAGGCTACTGATTAGATGCTGCTGACGCTGTTTTGGAAGGTATATTTCAGGTGATTCTGGTAATGGTAATTTACCTAATTGATATTTAACTGTTGCTTCCCAAACTGAAACGCAACTTAAATATACGTCGTTATTTAAATCACGAATACTATTTTGTAAATGAATTGGTAATTTTTGATCGCCACTAATAAACCATAAGAAAATATGGGTATCTAATAATAGTTTCATTTACCTTCAAAACTATTCAAAATCTCTTCAGGTAAGGAGCTATCAAAATCATCTGGAACAATGAACTCTCCAGCACATAAGCCATAAGGTCTAATTTGTTGAGAGGTGGCTGAAACTGGCTTAATTTCTGCAATAGGTTTACCTGCTTGCATGATAAGAATACTTTCACCTGCTGCTACTTGTTGAAGATAGCTAGTTAGATTTTGCTGGATTTCATCAATCGTTACGGTTAACATGAAATGTGTATGTAGGAATATTTATAGTATATCAAGTTGATAGTTTTAAGTTATAGCAATGGCTATTCCCGATTTAGCAGGAACTTTTAGGCTTAATTAATTAACTGCAAATTCAGTATATTGTCTTATATCAGCTGGTTGGAAGGCTAGAAAAATTTGATTTTTAGGAATACCAGCGTTAACAAGTTCATTTGCCATACCGTATGCTGTCCCGTCTCTTTGACTCCAGATTTTATCGTTGATGATATCAATATGGACTAAGCAACCATGCACCCGTTGATTATTTTCCCAGCCTAATGTTAGTAGCACGTAATGGTTGACACTTTGGTCTATAATTAGTGGCCTTTATAGCTATCCGTAAGCGTAGGGGAGTTGGGCGTATTCGTTTAATATTTTTTGAATGATTTGGCAATAGTTATCTAAGGTATCCATTGCAGTACTATCTCTCTCTTCGAGTCGAAGACAAGTGAACAAATTTTATCTCGCGCAAATAAGCAAAGGCAAAAAGTAAGAATATAAAATATAGTAATATTTTATATTACTAATGTTTATTCAAAAATAAATAACTACTATGTCAAATCCAATTCTAATAACTTTAAAAATTTATCTTGAACAATTTTGTTGTGATTTTTTCAGTAAGAAGCAAATAGACAGTATTTTTTCAGGTGGGGGCTTTACCAGGGATGAATCAATAAAATTTGAGTATAAACGTGATTTAATAAATCAATATTATAAATCAGTTGATTGGGAAAGTCCAGTAATAATACCCAAATTAAATCAAGTTATAGAAACAATATTGTATTTTATTCATTTATCTGATGATGCAAAAAATAATTTTCGTAAAACACTCTCAGACATTGGCTTTAAATTTGATGGCAATAAAGTTATTTATCAGCCAATTATTCCTAATAATAGTTTATTTTTATCACAATTTCCTGTTGGATTGCCATTTGGCAAACCCAAGCCAGAGTTTGCTGTTCAAATTAACAAAGGTAGCCAAAAGTTAAAATTTGAATGGAAAAATGGGATTGGAATTATAGACTTTAATGTTTATCCTGATTTAACTTATCAAAAATTAGCACAAAACTTTAATTTATATTTAGGAACAACAGATAAAAGTTTAAGAATAGCTTTGAGAGACATGAATCAAACTGAATATGAAACACAACTTTTCCTCCATTATGCTAACAAATTTAATATGGCTAATCAAAATATACCTATACTCATACCTCAAGCTTGGATACAATGGCATTCACAATCAAAAAAATATTTAAACTCTACATCATCTCTAAATATTAACGACATTTATAGGGTTGACTTTGTAGCTTTCTGGAAAAATAAAAGATTTGCTATTTTTATTGACGATATTAGTCATTATGCTACTCGTAAGTACAATCAAGAAACCTGGTTAGCTAGTGAAGAAGAATATTCTAAAAATATACAGCAAGATAGAAAATTGATGAAAGAAGGATGGTTTGTAATTAGGTTTAGTAATTGGGAAATCAAACAAAAAGAATTACTTGATAAAGCTATGATTAATTTACAAGAAATAATAGTCTTTTCTTGATGTTTTACTCTTATTATTTCGTACCTTTATGGTTTCTTAAATAAATTCATAATACCGAACACAAAAAAGGGATAAGCCCAAAAGCCTATCCCCAAAAAAATCAATTAATCAATGTATCAAGTTCCACTTGTCCAAGAATTGATGTACTCAATTTGATCGGGTGTCAAACTATCAATCGTGATACCAATAGCTTGCAACTTCAATCGAGCAATTTCTTGATCGACTTCAACCGGAATTGAGTGCAAACCAGGTTGCAATTTACCTTTATTCTTCACCAGGAATTCACAAGCCAAAGCTTGGTTCGCAAAACTCATATCCATTACCGCGCTGGGGTGTCCTTCAGCCGCAGCTAGGTTAATCAAGCGTCCTTGTCCGAGAACGACTACTGATTTACCATTTTTCAACTTGTACTCTTCGGTGAAAGGACGAACTTCTTTGACTTCCTTAGCTTGTGCAGCCAAGTATTTCAAATCAAGTTCCAAGTCAAAGTGACCGGAGTTACAAACGATCGCACCGTCTTTCATGACATCGAAGTGTTCACCACGAACGACGTGCTTGTTACCAGTCACAGTGATAAAGATATCACCTTGGGGTGCAGCTTCTGCCATTGGGAGGACGCGGAAGCCATCCATTACGGCTTCAATTGCCTTGATGGGGTCGATTTCGGTGACGATGACGTTAGCACCCATGCCACGGGCGCGGAGGGCTGTACCTTTACCACACCAGCCATAACCGACGACGACAATGTTTTTACCAGCCAACAAAATATTTGTGGCGCGGATAATGCCATCTAGGGTTGATTGCCCAGTACCATAGCGATTATCAAAGAAGTGCTTGGTGTCAGCGTCGTTGACGTTGACTGCGGGGAAGGTGAGAACGCCTTCTCTAAACATGGCGCGTAACCGCACAATGCCAGTGGTGGTTTCTTCGGTGCTACCAATCAAATCAGCGATTTGGTGTTGGCGTTGTTGTACCAGAGTTGCTACCACATCGCTACCGTCATCAACAATAATGTTGGGGCGATGATCTAAAGCTATTTGAACGTGGCGGTTATAAGTTTCGTTATCTTCGCCTTTTTGAGCAAAGACGGGAATTTCATGATCCAAGACGAGGCTAGCGGCTACGTCATCTTGCGTTGATAAGGGGTTACTAGCAATTAAAAGCGCGTCTGCACCACCGGCTTTCAGAGCGATCGCCAAATGTGCTGTTTCTGTTGTAATGTGGGCGCAAGCTACAAGGCGTAAACCAGCGAAGGGTTTCTCGATAGCAAAGCGATCGCGGATTTGCCGCAAAACTGGCATTTCGCGTCCAGCCCATTCAATGCGCTGTCTACCCAAGGCAGCTAGGCCGAGGTCTTTAACCTCGTGCTTTAATCGGGGAGAAGTTGCGGTCATCAAAAGTTACCTCTAAAAATTAAAAAGCTACGTAAAATTTACGCACTCTACTAGGTTATCTACGACTGGCGATTTTTGCTTGTATTTAGCAAATCACTAGTCAATAGTCCTAAAAACTAGCTTGACGTTTGATCAGCATAATGTCAACTTTATTCTTTTTGTCTTATTTTTGGTAAGAGTAAGGCTCTTTTAAGCTTTGATGGCTGATTCTAAATACACTGTCATCTCTCTAAAAATAGAATACAACCCAAAAAAACATCAAAGTTTTATCATCATAAAGGAAAAACTTCAACTTTAGATAGGTACATTTACTCAAAATAATTGAGCAGGATGGTTATAGAAGTAATTAAAAGTCAATTTTACTCAAGGAGGTGTTTGAGTGCGCTTTAAATTTTTGGCGTTGGCTTTGCCCGCCGTAGGCATCGCTAGTTCAATGGCCATAGCTGTTGTATCTGTGCCAAAAGCCACAGCCCAGATTCCTTTGTTACCGCAGCTGCAAGCTCCCAGCAGTGTGAGCAATGATTCCAATAATAGACTTGTTACAGGCTGGATTTATTTAGATGGTCGTCGGTTATTTCAGATAGCGGCATCAAGAGCCAACTTCCCTGAGCGTTCAGAAGACATCCAAAAGAAGTTGGAGAAAATTGCCCAAAATTACTTTCAGTCACCACCAAATACACCAGTCAACGTAAATATTCCCAAAGTAAACCAATTACCAGTAATTTATGTCAACGGTCAATATCTGATGACCATTACTTCTGAGGATGCTGGACTCCGAGAGGTAGATACATGGACATCGGCAAATCAAATCGCCGAATCCTTACAAGAAGACTTGCAACAAGCAAAGCAAGAAAGACAAACTCAATTTTTAATCGACCAAGGTAAAATTGCTGCGGGCATTGGATTGGTGATGATGCTCATGAGTTTGGGGGTATATAGCTGGCAGCAGCGTTCCAAAAAGGATTTAGTACACTCCATCGCCTCTCAACCCAACACAGGCTCCTCAAACTCCCAAATTTCACCAGCAGCAGCTCAACCAATTGCAACACAACTGAATCAACAGCAACACCGACATCTCCAAGAAGTTAAGAGACGATTATTCCAGCTAACTCAAGCAGGAATTTGGGGAGGTGGAAGCTTCTTTATTTTGGGTCTATTTCCCTACACACGACCATTTCAGGTAATAATTCTCAATGCCGTCCAATTTCCTTTGCGATTAGGTGTTGTGTTCCTGGTAACTTACGTAGCAATCCGTCTCATCTATGCCCTCATTGACCGCTTCACCACCACTCTGATTAGCAGTGGTGCTTTATTGACTCCAGAAAGTTCTGAACGGCTGAGAATGCGAGTTTCCACGTTTTCTGGCGTGACTAAAAGCATCGCTACTGGTATCTGCGTAGGAGTAGGCTTTTTGCTAGCGCTAGTGTCATTGGGGATAGATATCGTTCCCTTGCTAGCGGGTGCCAGTTTAGTTGGTGTTGCGGTATCTCTGGCCTCGCAAAACTTAATTAAAGATGCAATTAACGGTTTCCTGATCATTTTAGAAGACCAGTACGCTTTAGGAGATGTGATTAATGTAGGAAACGTGGGAGGCTTAGTAGAAAATCTGAATCTGCGGATGACCCAATTACGAGATTCCGAAGGGCGCTTGATCACGATTCCCAATAGTGAAATTAAAGTTGTTGCCAATCTTTCTAGCCGTTGGTCAAGAGCCGATTTAACGATTCCGATCGCCTACCAAGCTGATATTGAAAAAGCTTTGATGTTGATTGAAAGTATTGGCTTTGAGATGGATAAAGATCCACAATGGGAGCGTCAAATTTTGGAACCGCCACAAGTTTTGGGAATAGATCAATTTGGCGATCGCGGTTTGATTGTTCGCGTCTGGATTAAAACACAGCCCCTCAAACAATGGGATGTAGCACGGGAGTTTCGCCGTCGGCTCAAAGTTGCTCTAGACCAAGCTGGAATTTCTATTTCTGTGCCTCAACAAGCAATTTGGGTCAATGATGAGCAGTTGTTAAATTTTCAGGGTAATGGCAAAGCTAATTAGAAACAGGGCTTACGCACTCAAAACCTGAAACCTCGTTCGCGTAGGTGCGCGAAGCACATTCCCCCCTAATACGGTTCTCCTTGGTTGAGGCAGGTAAGGGGGACAGGGGGAGTGAAATAACCCTCTTTCTTCCTCTGCTTATCCGAACCGTATTGAACTCCCCCCTAACTAAAAAACTACGGTGTACACACAAGTCGAAATTACCCCCCCTTAATCCCCTGACGGGTGTAGGGTGGGGTAATTCGAGGATTGGTAGTGATTCGATAACTTATGTGTACACCGTAGCTAACTAAAAAAGGGGGGATATTTTATGGGTAAGTTTTATAGAAATATAGTTATATGTTGTTTACATGAAGCAACATATAACATATCTAAAACACTAATTAGTAATTAATTAAACTGGCGTAAATGTTGTTCCATCAAACTCAAACGGTCTCCCATTTTTGACTATTCCAGGAGATTGTGTAGATGCAAATCCTCTGGCTTTCCCTCGAGGATTTACCCGATTAATCTCAGTGGGTAATGTTACTCCGCTGTTCCCTGGAGGAGTACTAGGGTTCCCATCAGGGTCTATTCCGTTTTTACCAGGAGCATAAACCAGTGCACCGCCAATAATTGCCTCTTCATCTGTCTCTGTGAGATTCTCTAGGTAAAAAATGTCGCTATTTTGTATTGTCATCCGTCTAAGGTGTGAAGTGTTAACTCAAATTAGAGTAATCTAAATGTTTTTATAAAGCAACTGCTTGACATATAGCCACAACTCTGGTGCAAAATGATGAAATTTTTAGAAAATGTTTTTAGAATTTTTTGGAATATAATAGTTGAACTCAATATCAACTCCATCGGGAAGATTTATTAGGGTGACGATGTTCTGCCCATGCTTTTAGCTAGCTGAATAAAGTTGTATCAGCTTGATTAAATATGCGTTTACTGATGACACCTGAGTAGTAGTTTGTCCATCCACGGATGACGGGATTCAGATGAGCGATTAGCATTGCAGGTCGCTACAGCTATTGATGCTGTTGGCGAAGTCAAAAAATGCTGTAAGTCAGTTCAGCAATGAAGCGATTGAGAGCTTTCTGAATATCCACCTTTACCTCCCTTCAAAAGGGGAGAGTTTGTATTACTAATTTGTAGAGGGGAAAGGGTGAAAGTTTTATCTGCGGTGGAATCGTGCAAGCGATCGCCTAATGTGCTATCTACAGAACTAATGAGGGTTAAAAATAAGGCGTGGAGATGTCTACCTGTGAGATATTGTGGTGGAATGGGCGATTGAGGTAGTAAATTGAACACTAAACTATAAGGCATACTTTCTTTTTTTGGTTGTAGACTGAGTGATTCTTGACTCTACAGTGAACTCAGGGATTTCCTGGAGTTCAGCATCACTCAAACTATACTGTTCACAAACGAGACTCAGACGATTTCCTGGAGTTTTGACAGCGTTAACCGAATGGGTTAAATCACCTTGAAAGTAAACTAAAGTATTGAATTGGGGCTTAATTTGCCCAAGTTGGCGTTTGTGCGATCGCAATACCAATTCTCCCCCTTCCATATCCGCAGGTACGCGCACATAAAGGACACTGACAACCGCAGGCGGTTCAATGGTTTTGGAGTAGGAACGTAAGGAGCGATCAATATGCGGATCGACGCGGGAGCCTTCCTTTAGCTGTAAAGGATTGAGGTAAAAAGCATTACAATTGGGCTGGAGAGCCAAATCTAGGTAAGGCTTGAAGTAGGGAAACTGCTGTTCAACTTTTGGTAATCCAGAACGCTGAAATACTACGGAAAATCCTTTCGTGGCGACAAAATCGCGGTTGAGGTTGTTGATAGCAAAGTAAGGACAAGCTTGGATTTCTCCCCACAAATTGTTTAGGTAATCGCTGGGGAAGGCATTGGTTTGTTGTTGATAGTGTTTCACTAGGGATAGAGGAGCGATCGCTGAATGTGGTATCTAAAATTTTAAAGACTGTCGAGTGATCATAGTAAGCTAATGAGAATTTAAGTTGCATAACACTAGGGCTGAAGCCCTTACTACAAGCGAATCAGTCTGGAAAAATGAATGACGATTAGCTTATCATGCCAATTCCTGGTGAGTGGCGATCAAATTTGGCTGAAATAGAAGTGGAAATGTATCTATTTGCTGGCTTGGCTTTTGCCTATCAAGCTAAACCAGAAGACAATATTAGTGAGTGGCTACCAGATAAAGCGCGAGTCCGGCGAGTTGTTAGACGAATATCTAATACATTTTGGTTTAGCCGCGAAGTCATGCAATACAGCAGTTTTCTTTTGCATGAGGTACAAAGTCACTGGTTTTGAGGCAGGAGGCAGGAGGCAGGAGGCAGAAGAATAATTTGATTTGTGAATCCTTGGTTCTGTACTTCATTTAGCTGCAACTGCTGTATGCGCCAGATTGTGTAGTGATATTACCAGAGAATGTGCGCGATCGCCTTAAACAAAAACTCCTCATCCTCTGCAATTTATACGATATCAAAACCAGGTCTTAACTCTTTCCCTCTCCGGTTCGGGGAGGGACGGTTTTACGTAGTAAAACCAGAGAGAGGTCTTATCACCCTTGACAAAAGTACACTTCCATAAGACACACTCATATAGCCGTAATTTGCGATCGCCTATAGCCATCTACAATACGTAAGTAGTAAAAATGACCTAATAACAAAGCTTCCAGACATCAATTTTGAAAATTAAAGAAAAAAATAATTACTAATTGCTTAAAAATTCCGGTTTTTTTAGCTTTGGGATGATAAATAAAAATAATAGCGTTGAATGTCATGCTTTCTAGCACGAAGGATTACTGAAATTCTTCGCTGCTTTCAGGATGATTACTGAACATTAAACAACACCTACCGCCAATCAGTTTTGCTGGAGATGCAGCCACATCAATGGACTTCTACCACAAGATTTGCTCTAGATTTATCTAAGTAAATATGCTGCAAAGCTGTAAAAATATCACCGTATCTAGGAGCAAATTTTAAAGCAAATGTAAAGGGCTTGGTGCCATTTTGGCAGGTTTTGATCGGAAAGATGGGATATTAGTAGATTGTACAAATCTTTATTGTTATTCACTATCTACCGACAACTGCTAAATAGAAGCAAATACCGACATAGATAAGTTTAAGTAATTTAATGAAGTAGGAAATAATACATGGTATTATCACTGTCTTCTCATAACGTTATCCAGTATCTGCTAGAAGCGGGGCTGTGTAGCTCAGAAGATGACGCATCAGATAAATCTGAGTTGCCAGGAAGTAGTAAGAACAATTTCGGTTTAGTAGTGACTCTTGCAGATAATCGTAAACTGCTCATTAAACAAGAACGTAATCTTAAAAAGAATGACGGCGCGCCTCGTGAATTGTTTCAGGAGTGGCTATTTCATCAGTTGCTCCAGCAGTTTCCAGTTCTCGGCAATATTTCCGCGATCGCACCATTGGTAGTCCATTTTGACGAAGAGAATTCTATCCTCGTCCGTAACTACTTAAGTGAATATCTGGAGCTTGCGACATTCTACCACAATAATGAGATTTGTCCACAAGAAATTGCTACTGCGATCGGCACTACTTTGGCAGGACTCCATCGCGCAACCTACAACCGCCGAGAATATAAGGATTTTATGGCAACTGCTCCTCAAGGAGAGTTTCGCTATGGCTTTTACAATCCAGCGCAGGGGGTAGAGTCAATTGGTCCGGAGATTTTTGGCACGGTTCCCACAGAGGCGCTGAAATTCTATTTACTATACCAGCAGTCGGAGAGTTTGGAATCTGCGATCGCGGATTTGGCGTATGACTGGAATCCTTGTTGCTTGACTCACAACGACCTGAAATTGAACAACATTTTGGTTCATTCCAGGTGGGAGAAACTAGATAATTGCCTAGTAAGACTAATTAATTGGGAAGCTTGTTCTTGGGGAGATCCAGCCTTTGATTTGGGAACTTTACTAGGAAGCTATTTAGGAATTTGGCTCAATAGCCTCGTTGTAGATCCCACCATTGAGTTAGAAGAATCTCTAAATCTCGCGTTGACACCGTTGGAGAGTTTACAACCTTCAATTATTGCCTTAATTAGGGCTTATTTAAATGCTTTTCCCATGATTTTGGAATACCGCAGTGACTTTATTGTACGCGTTATCCAGTTTGCGGGGCTGGCATTGATTCATCAAATTCAGGATATGATTACCTGCGGAAAATCCTTTAATAATGCTGACATTTGTATGCTGCAAGTGGCTAAAAGCTTACTCACTATGCCGCAGCAAGGCGTACTAACAATTTTTGGAATATCAGAGTCAGAAATTATAAATCCTGTGGGAAAAATTCATAAACTTCCTCAGCCTGTAAAAGAGCCGCAGCTACTTCGGATTTATTACGAAAAAACTCGGCTCCGCGGTTGTTAATGGCAGGGAGCAGAATAATTTAAATAAGAATTCAGGACTCAGAATTTAGGAGTCAGAATAGTTAAAAAATTTGATGAATGAATATGCTAATCATCCTAGTTTTTTATCAATAAAGAATTCTTAACGAAAATTTAAATTTTTCTGCCTATCTACCTGTCATAGGTTTCCGAGGTTTTTGCCTCAGAGGGATTTCATAAGTTTAGATTTTAAAGTTTGAGTTCTAAATAGATTAATGCTAAATTACTCTACCAATCAACCCCTAACTTCTCTATTCGACATCGCTAAGAATATTCAGATTGAGTCAAATTTTTGTATTTATCATCCCAATTACCAACCCTTTGCTCTACCGACTAAAGTAGCCGATAGATTTCAGCAAAATTCTGTAGATTTACAACAGAAATATCTTACTCTACTGCTGCGAAACTTTCTTTATGGGATCTATTACAATGGCTCCCTCCAAAGTACTTTAGCAGTCAATACTGATAGTAGTAATTGCCCGCCAAAGCATAATTTAGCAGATAATTCCATCTTAGAAATTGATTGGAACTTTTATGAGCGATTGCACGCTAGTAATCACGGCATAGGTTACTTTGACCCTCAATGGCAGGTGTTGCGGAAAGAACCTGATGGTACTATGGCGGTGACTAAAGGTGGTTTAACGCTTTATGTTGAGCCAGATTGCCATTTAAAATCCAGCAAGAAATCTACCAAAGTGGGCGACATGGTAGCAATCTGGATGCCCAAAAATCGATTGCAAAATGGCTGTTACTTGGCAGTTAGTAATGTTGGACAGGAACGGCAAAGTAACCCTGATGCTGATTTAGGAGCAGGGCGAATTTACTTTAACTTTACGGCATCTGGTGCGATCGCTTTTATGGAAAGCCTAACACTGCAATTGAATGCAGCCTCGATTCCCTTTAGCTTTAAGGTTCTCCACAATCCCTGTGCATACGGACGCTATGATTCGGGGCTGCTCTACTTTGAACTCCCCGACTATCCAGCAATCCGCACAATTCTTCAGGGTATTTATCCAAAAAATCAATCCCATTTCCAGCCGGAAATTCCCTTGTTTACAAAATTTTTAGCCCCGGGGTTAGGTTTAGCCGAAGAACCAACCCAAAAATTTGCAGCACAAGAAAGTTTTGGGATGAACCGTTGCCAAATTGTCGCTAATGCTTTACTAGAAGCTTGGCAAAAAGGTAAAAATGCAATGGAAGAAAGGATGAGAGTTATTGACCAACACTTTGCGCGACACCTAATAGATTTACAGCGTCCTTATCTCAATCCCAGTTCAGAGGATATATATAAACCGTTAAATTGATTGATAGAAAATGGCGAGGCACAGAGGCAGAAAAGAATAATTTATAACTATCCAATAAAGTCAATAACACTTTTAGATTTTGGATGAATAGCAACCAAATTAAAATAAAATGTTGTATCCGTAAATTTACCTCTCTACAGTGCTGAAATAAAAAATAGTAATTCAGATTTCTCAGAATTCCTTCTCTAAGAAACCTGAAAAAACCTCTACGAATTAGAAAGTGTAAACAAAGATCCACCGTGAGCGGTAGGAATACTGTAGGCAATTTGATCAAGTCTTGGATTGGCAGCCTTTAAATCTCCAAAGAACGTCCCTCGTTGCTCTGGTGTCACCAGAATGTCCGCAGAATTACGCCCTGAAAGCGAAGATACAAATATCTCTACGAAACCACGAACCTCAAGGCTTTGTTTTTCATCCGTCAGTAGTTCTGGGTTCTTAATAATATCTGGCTGCAAGAGGAATAAGCCTGTATCATTTGCAGGAAGCCTCAACTGAAATCTTACCTTTGGAGGGATTGGATCTGGAACCAAGGGACCTCCAACATTTACTCCAGTTACATCAAGCAAGGGAATAACGTCGTTTAGAGACGGTGTAACAGCTGTAAATACAAGAGACAATACTACAGAGAAGGGATTGAGATTAGAAAGAGTTAAAAAATAGCCTTGGATGACTTTGCGAGAAAGGGGACTCTTCAACTCTGGTGGTAATTGTGATTTAACGAGAATTTCAAAAGTTGAAACAAGCATTATGTTTACCTTGTTTTATGTTGACAATGAGTTTACTTAAGTACCTACCTGAGGCAACTCATAAATTTCTTAATAATTCTGTTATTTGAAACATTTGTACACAAACCATTAGGTAGGCGTGAAACTCCATATCGGCAATCCAGAAGACTACACAAAAACCTTGAGCGCCGACCGCCAGCACTCAAGGTTTGCAAAAGAGAGGTCTTAAACCTGTCTCCATATTCAATTCAAAATTCCACAATTACTGGCGTATGGTCGCTGGGTTGGGCTAATTTTCTGGGTGCGACATCGATGATGCAACTTGTAGCACGCTCATATAGTACGGGCGTGAGATAGTGATGGTCAATCCGCCAACCTAAGTTGCGACGGAAGGCGGCGGCGCGATAATCCCACCAGCTATAATTTTCGCCTTCTTGGGTGAATTTGCGAAAAGCATCGGCAAATCCCAGCTTCAGAATGTCGCGTAAGGCTTGGCGCTCGCTTTCTGTCGCCATAATGTGATTTTCTGTACTCACTTGCTCGTGAATATCCTTGTCTTCTAGGGCGATATTGAAGTCACCGCACACACAAATTGCAGGTTCTGACAGCACCAGCAATCGTAAATACTCGTGTAGCGCTGCCAACCAACGCAGTTTATATTCATATTTTTCAGTTCCTACTGCTGCACCGTTGGGAACATATAAGTTAACAATCCGAACACCATCAATTACACCTGTAATCACCCGCTTTTGCTCATCCCATTCGTGGTGTAAATCTGGTAAAATCGCCCTAAAACCGCTACTTACGTCTACGAGCGGCTGGCGGCTAATTAGGGCTACGCCGTTATAAGATTTTTGTCCTGATATATAAAGGTTATAACCTAACTCCTCAAAAGGCGATCGCGGATACTCGGCATCCATAACCTTGGTTTCTTGCAAGCAGAGAACATCAACGGGATTGTTAGTTAACCAATCAGTAACCTGTTCTAGACGAGTGCGAATTGAGTTGACGTTCCAAGTAGCGATTTTCATTAGTTATCAGAATTTTTTGGAAGATTAATAATTACAAATTGTGTAATTATTGTACAGTTACTTAATATTTATAATTGCTGTCATATTTCCCAATTACGTTTAAACGAAGCTTTAATAACTTGATCCCATTGAATATTTTAGTATTATCGGAGACAAAATATTTAATTTTGTAAGTTCTGCTACAAAATATTCTACCTCATTATGATCCCCAGGGCAGATGTAACAAGTAATTGATTTGTTATACATTAGAAGTCTAGCTCAAGGTTGAGTTTTGCCGATAGTCTGTTTTATTTGTCGGTAGAAAATTTGCGACATGGTTAACCATTATTGCGCTTTTTGTAGCCTGTTAGGTTAATTTAAATGTCAAAAGAGTAAGTACAAATGCTCTGTTCTCATACAATAATGATGCAACTCATTATATTGAGGACAATTTCATAGACTGAACCAATAAAACTTATGAAAATCGCTCAAGTTGCCCCCTTATGGGAAAGGGTTCCACCTCCTAGTTATGGAGGAATAGAATTGGTAGTGAGTTGCTTGACTGATGAACTTGTTCGTCGCGGTCATGAGGTAACTTTATTTGCTTCTGGCGATTCTCAAACTTTGGCTCATTTAGAAGCAGTTTATCCGCGTGCATTGCGCTTAGACCCAGATGTAAAAGAGTATGCAGTGTACGAAATGCTGGAATTGAGTCAAGTTTATGAACGTGCTACCCAATTCGATATTATCCATTCTCATGTAGGGATTTCGGCACTACCTTTAGCGAGTTTGATAACAGCAACTTCTACAGTGCATACCCTGCACAATGATTTTACAAGAGACAAGCGTTACGCATTTAGCTACCACAAAAAGCAACCTTATGTGAGCATTAGTAACTCGCAGCGTCAAATCGATCTCAATTATATTGACACTGTTTATAACGGAATTGAGCTAGCAGATTATCCATTCGTAGCCCAACCGTCAGAAGCTCCCTATTTGGCGTTTTTAGGCCGTTTTTCGCCAGAGAAAGGGCCACAACATGCGATCACTATTGCTAAAGAGAGTGGTTGGCGCTTGAAGATGGCAGGAAAGCTTGATGCAGTCCACTCTGAGTTTTTTGAACAAGAGATTGCCCCCCACATAGATAATCAGCAAATTGAATATCTAGGCGAAATTAACCACGCCGAAAAGATTGAACTTCTGGGCAATGCTGCAATAACTCTTTTCCCCATTAGCTGGCAAGAACCTTTTGGGTTAGTAATGATTGAATCAATGGCAACTGGTACACCAGTAATTGCCATGAATTTTGGCTCTGTACCTGAAGTGATTGCCCACGGTAAAACAGGTTTTATCTGCAAAACCTATGCAGAAATGGCGGCAATGATTCCACTAGCTTTGGAACTCAATCGTCAAACCTGTAGAAAACACGTAGAAAACAACTTTAGCGTTAGTCAAATGGTTAACGGATATGAAGCTGTTTACAGACAAATTATTAAAGACCGCATAAAATCGAATGGCCGCATTCATGCAGCTAACATTCAGTTTTAATCAACTGCTTTTTATCCAGCTTAAACAATAACTTTTTTCAAGGAGGACATTGGTATGAGTACGAGAGCCAACACCTGCCCATGCTGCGGTGGTTCCCTCCTGCGCCATGCCCGACATGGTGAACTATATTGGTTTTGCTTGTCGTGCCGACAAGAAGTACCGCTATTAACTGCTACTCGCTTGCCGAATGTGGAAATCCGGAACACCGGGGTGGTTCCCCAGCCAGCAGTAAATACCTAATTTTTCACCATTTTTAGATTAATAAAAGCTGACTATAAATCAAGCTAATTTACTTTAAACCTATCGACTAGCTTCAACTGGTAAAATCGGATGGAGCTAATTGATAGGTTAAAAGCTTTGTTAGCAGCGTTACTTTATGGGCAAGAAGATTTACGCCTAGAGCAAGTTCCTGAACCCACTCCGGCGGCTGGTGAAGTTGTAATCCGAGTGGAGGCAGCAACAACTTGTGGTACAGATTTAAAAGTCTGGCGGCGTGGTGGCCATGCCAAAATGCTAATACCACCGACGCTGTTTGGTCACGAAGGTGCTGGGCGAATTGTTGCCTTGGGAGCAGGCGTTACAAATTGGCAAGTGGGCGATCGCATTGTCGCTAATAATTCTGCCCCATGCATGAAGTGCTTTTTTTGTCAACGACAAGAGTATTCTTTATGCCCGAATCTAACCTGGAATAATGGTACTTTTGCGGAATACTTGAAAATTCCCGCACCGATAGTAGAGCATAATTTGTGGCAGATTCCCGATGAGTTGCCGTGGGAATTGGCAGCCATGACGGAACCCTTAGCTTGTGTGTTGCACGGTATAGCCCGTTCTAACATCAAGGCCAAAGATAAAGTAGTCGTCTTAGGAGATGGGGCGATCGGGCTGATGTTTGTGGCGGCGTTGAGTGAGAAAGCTGAGGTGTTGCTGTGGGGAGGTAATCATCACAGGCTAGAAATTGGTCATAAATTAGGTGCAGCCCAGACTTTTAATTATCATGAAATCTTGGATATTCCCGGTGTGGTGAAAGAACTCACCCAAGGATGGGGTGCAGATGTGGTGATTGAGGCAACTGGTGTACCAAGTGTTTGGGAAACTGCGATCGCTTGTGCCCGTCCTGGTGCAACAGTCAACTTATTCGGTGGATGTCCACGCGATACCAGCATTAGCGTCAATACAGAACAGCTACACTACAGCGAACTTACCATCAAAGGCGTGTTTCATAATACACCAAAATATGTGCAGGAGGCGCTGACACTGATTGCTAGTCGTAAAATTCCCTTTGAGTTACTTATTAGTGAACAGCGGCCATTAAAAGATTTAGAACAGGTCTTTTGTGAGATGAAGGCGCGTCAAGTAATTAAGGTAGCGATGATTCCTTAGATCGTCTTAGTTACGGTGTGAGGAGGAAGACAAAATGTTATTTATGGTGGTTGAGCGATTTAAGGACGGCAAGGCTAGAGTCCCCAATCCTTAATGCCCCATGTCCAATACACCACACTTACAGACGATTAGTTTCTTTTGTGACTAAATTCCAGCCTTCAGCTTGGTCAATTACCTTCATCGAGTCTAGCTGGAGATTGTTGAAAGCAGATGCATGAAGCAGGAAGTAGGGTTGCCCGTTGTAGCGCCAATAATATTGCAGTTCGCCAACAGAAGCGGGAATGATGGTGCGATCGCTATAATAATCCAACGAGGGACGATGGTAGGAAAAAGATGTGTAAATCTTCTTCGTCGTTGGATTTGCCCGCACGATCATGGCAGCGACTGGTTTAACTGGATAGGCTTCAGATAATTCCCAAACCCAGTAGTTAGATTTCATTAATAGGAGCAGCGAAAGATAACTTCCCCAAAACAAAATCTTTAAAAATTGCCCGTCGCCTCGCTCTGCCAAAATAGCTGCTAAGGTCATAGTTAAAGCTACTGCTGCAAAAATCAGTTGTAAGTCTGTTTTTGGTGTTATACCCCAACTGAAATAAATACTACCAGCAGAAGCGACTACAGCAAGTATTGCTAAACCAGCAACCCAAGCACGGGGATAGGATGAGAGTAAGGGCGAATCTTCTGTCTCTGATAATTGGATACCCAAAGCTAAAGCTAAACTAGGGTAAATCGGGAATAAATACCAGGGAACTTTGGTAATCATGAAAGAAATTACCAACAGGTAAACACCACTCCACGCCATTACCAGTTTTGCCCAGCTAAGGTTGCGATTTTCCCAGGTTAAGCGGACAGTTTGCGGTAAGAATAATAGCCACGGCCATGTGTACTTGAGAAGTTCAATAATATAGTACCAAGGTGGTTCAGGATTACTTTCTACAAATGAGCCAATTCGGCCTAGTGATGGGTTTACAAGCCCAATTTGGGCGAAAGTGTAACCATAGTGAATTAGCTGGGCAATATACCAAGCAGCTACAGGCAGAATGCCAATGAAGATTGCTATCCATAGATAGTAACAAGTGAGTAGTCGTGGTGTATCCCAAAAGAGAAATACGATGGCGATCGCACCTAGTAATGCGCCTAATAGCCCTTGAGTCAGGCAAATCAGCCCAAAACTAATACCAACACCAAGGCAATAACGTAAATCTCGGCGCGATCGCAACACGCACAACATCATTACCATCAAAAAACTCACCATCGCCCCATCCAACATTGCCAGCCGCCCATGACGCACCACAGGTAGCATTGTTAGATAAATCAAGGCGCTATAAATCGCTGCCCAACGCTGGCGAAATATCTCTCTAGCAATGCAATACAGTAAAGGTACAGATGTAGCTGTTAAAATTGCTCCGGGCAAGCGCGTTGTCAACTCATTTTCGCCTCCTAGAGAATAAGCCCAAGCAATTAACAAATGCATTAAAGGCGGCTTGTTATGATATGGTTCGCCTCCTAGCGTTGGGTAAAGCCAACGCATTGAACCTGCTGGAGCGTGCCAAATTTCACGAGCAACTTGTGCCACAGTCCCTTCATCCCAATCTCGCAACGGCAATCCTCCCAGATTGATGCTAAACAGTAAGACTGCTGCCAACAGCAATACTATTAGCCATACCCAATCAATCCATTTGCCAACCGTGCGATGCTGTCTTTCTAGATGACTCCAAATAAAGCTTCCTTCTTGCATATTCTATAGTAATCATTTTACTTGCTGGTTTGATTACATAGAGACCAGAGCGAATCTCCAATGTTGCCACCCAGTAGCAACCTATATTCTTAACAATTGCTAGTTTCCAACATTAACTCAAATTTCTCTAATTAGCGCTATTTTTTGAAAAAATTATATTGGTGATTTAAATAACATTTTAGATATGAATGGTAAAAAATGTAGGCGATAAATTATTTATTACCTGTTGGTTAATCCGTAAATAAACTTGTATTTTATTTTGAATATGAAGCTCAGTTTAATTTCTATCTATTTAGTTTTTGTCTAGCTAAACTCAGAAATGCACGAAATATTTGTTACATGATTTTAATGACGTGCTGAATACTGAAAGTAATTATTTATCGTCTTTTTAGGTAGTAATTACCAACACTTTTCAAATCTTCCGGTTCGTTACCATCTCGCCTTGAAATTTATTAATAACCTCGTTTCTAGCCTCTGCCTGGAAATGCTCATCATTGGGCTGCTGCCGCTATTTTTAAGGCAAAGCCTCACATTAGGCATTCCCAAACAGGTGATTTAGCTATCATTATGACTGCGCCTTCTGGCTTTAATATTTAATATTGGGATTAAAAAATAAAAATTACTTGTAGTTCTAATTCTTTATTCTGAAAAGTAATATTTATTTGCCTGATAAATTCCCGGAAGTAAAATCGTCGCTCTGTTTCCGACAAATCTAACCAAAATTGCGGTATTGAAACAGCTTGAGCAACGGAACGCAAGTTAACAGGGGGAAGAGTCGCCAACTTTGCTTCAAGTGCAGAAATCTCTGTGCGGAGTTTGTAAGCTCTTAACTTTGCTGTTTCAACATCTAAAATTCCAGTTTCAATTAAAGCGGGTAACTGAGCAAGTATTTCTTGCTGACGAGCGATCGCTTGTTTTAAACTATTCTTGACTGCATCCAATTGGGGAAAATTCATCCCCGCTACAGCTAAGGGTAAATCACGGCAAACGGTTTCAATTGTATGTTCTAAAACCTCTTGGTAGGGAATAGCCTTACACTTGGGGCGTTGAGGACAGCTAGTAGAACGTAAATAAAGATACTCCTTATCTTGATTGCGTTGGGTGACACGAGTAACTGTCAGATGTGACTGACACTCAGCACAGACAACCAACCCAGCTAAAGAGCGCCTAGCACTAGCAGTTCGGGGTGGTAAACGGCTGTTACGGCGTAAAAGTCTGTCAACTTGGGCAGCTTCTTCCTTAGAAATTATTGGAATGTGGGTATTAGAGATAATTTCACCATTTTGGTAAGCTGTATTGCCGCGATAAACCGGATTAGTCAGCCAGCGTCTTCCTGTGGTAACAGAGATTTTTTTGCCGTATTTTTTCGCCAAGTAACGAACTGAACCCCGCAAGGAACCATAAAGCAAAAAGTGTTCAAAAAAATCTTTGACTACTGGTGAAGTACTGCGATCAATAGTATATTTTCCCTTACCTCTGCGGTAACCGTAGGGAACTTTACCAGGTGGCGGTGCAACCTCAAGACGATTACGGGCGTGTCCTTGACGGATGCGACGGCTACGTTGCTGACGTTGGATTGCGTGTAGCAAATTCAGCAAGTCAGCGCCCAGAGGGTAGTTTTCGGAAGTATAGGGCTGTTCTGTGGCGATTATCGCTACTCCCATTACTTCGAGTTTATGTAAGCGATCGCTAATTTCCTCTACAGTATCCCCTAATTCTTCCAACCGACGAATCAACAGATAATCTGCTGGTTCAGTTTCACAATCGGTAAATAATTGTTGTAATTGCGTTCGCGTAGCCTGTGCAGCAGACTCTGGCTTACCCAAATCTTCATAAACCCGATCCACCTCCCATCCCCAATCACCTTGATCGGGAGAAGATTCTAATAGCGGATTGGTGTAAGAGTAAGCAATTATTTTCATTAGTCATTGGGAAAGAGGAGGCAAATCGCGCAGCGTGTCGTAGACAAGGCAGAAGTTCTTGAATTTTTAATTGATTTCCCTCTCACTGCTGACTCAACTCGATAATATTTCCATCAGGATCTTGAGTGAATAAGGCAGGGCGACCAGAAGCGCTGGGTTGAATGGGATAATTATGATTGAGCAACTCTTGTTTCGCAGCATTTAAGTTATCTACTGAGAAAGCGACGTGGGGATTGCGTCCCCATTTTTCGTTTGGGTTTTCGGTGGGGACAGTAGGTGCAACTATTAGGTGAATTTGATAGTTGCCGACTTGATACCATGCACCAGCGTATTTTAGAGAACGATCTATTTTGGATAATCCTAATACTCTGCCATAAAATTGTTCAGAGCGTTCTAAGTCAGTCACGAGAATTGCTGTATGGAGACTTTGGGTAATCTGCATTGTTGGTAAGTGCGATCGCGTTTATCTAAATTTTGACGTAGTTTGATCAAAATAAACTCAGCCCATCACTCTGATAATCTCTCTAACGCCTCCCGTGCGATCGCCCCCAATATTCATCCTTATACTCAACATATATCTCTAACGCTGTCTCTAAATAAACCCTCGCCTCTGCGTCGTTTTCTTCTGCTTCTGTATTGTGGATAACTTACTTGCAAAAACTATAACTATGCTTAATTGTCAATCTACCAAAAGATATAAAAGATAGTATTGGCGTTCACTTACTTAATTTTGCTCGACTAAATCAAAAGGTTGCTCATGGTCGTTTTCACCCAACAAAACTGGGTTGATATAGAAAAACAGCACACTTAATCAATTAATATAAATTTCAGTAAGAAGACTGAGTATTAGTAACTTTTACAAATTCTACCCAAACAGGCTTGTATATTGCTCAAACATTTGAAAGAATAACTAAAATAATCATCTGTGGTACTAAATGATTAATTGTTACTTCTAATTACTAAATTGTTAATTTTCAGCGTGATGGTTGGTAATCTGGCAAAAACTTGAGGTTTTTTGCTGCTATCCCTTAAAATCTCCTTTTTCCTCTAAATACTTATTGTCAAAATAAATTTCAAGCCTGTTTTTACAAGACCATGAAAAACCAAGTACTGAATCGGATTTTAAAAACCCTTCATTCCCAAATAAGTTTGAACGCTTGGAACTGGATAATAAATTCCGCATCATCATAGATACATACGAGCAAGTGCTATAGCGTTTCCTAATCCCATAAGGTACATCATAGTCCCTTCCTCGCTTGCAGTTGGAGGTGGGGTTCTTGTACTTTACAAGGGTCAAGAACCGTTATAAGCTGTTACGCATTTAACTTGAACATTTAGATGAAGGCTGATGACTGATGACTGATAACCGTTAACCGTCAACAATTAACAGTTAACGATCGTAAAGAGTGCTTATACAATTTTGGCGCACATCAGCTTAACAGCATGAAAATAAATTATCCTAATTGAGGATGTTAGCAACAGGCTAGTTTTAAAGCAAAAATTAGCGAAGCGAGCCAATGAAACTAATCTGCTATCAAGTGCTTTAATTTTATATAAAAATTACATGGATCAAGTAATTAATGCAATAACAGATGCTTTGTTTATAACCAGTAATTTAGGGAAAATAAAAAAGGTAAATCTTGCGGCTCAACAATTATTTGGTTTTAGTGAAGAAGAATTAGTTAATCAACCAATATCACTGATAATTGATGAAGAACAAGTTTTGAGAAGAGCCATTCATCAGTATCATTATTTTCAAAAAAATATTCAAAATTTAGAGTTAGTCTGTCGAACAAAGACTAGGGAAAAGCGGTTGATTGCTTTTTCTTGTTCAGTAATTCCGAAAAAAAGAAAAGGATTAGAAGATATTGTCTACATTGGTCGGGATATTACTGCAAGGCAGCGCCGGGAACAACTTACAAGTGCCCAGTATGCTATCACTCGTATATTATCAGAATCCCAAAATGTAAAACAGGTAATTCCGCAAATTTTACAGTCGATTTGCCAAAACTTGGGATGGGATTTAGGTGAGCTTTGGACACCAAGTCAATATATTAGTACTTCCGTACAGCTACATAGCCTCAATGCAGTACTAAGGTGTGTGGAAATTTGGTCAAGTCGAGTAATTTCAGCCCGAGAGTTTAAAGCAATCACCTGGCAAACTACCTATACACCCGGTGTTGGCTTACCTGGTCGAATTTGGATCAGACGTTTGCCCTTGTGGATTCAAGATATCACAGAAGATGGAGACACTCGGCGATCGCAACCTGCTGCTGAAGCGGGATTGCACGCAGCTTTTGGCTTCCCCATCTTAGACGATAGTGAAATTTTAGGAGTGATGGTTTTCTTTAGCCGGGATGTACAACCAAAGGATAAAGAGTTATTGCAAATGGTGGGTTCCATTGGTAGTCAAATCGCCCAGTTTATCAAACGCAAACAAGCAGAAGATGCTCTTGTAGAAAGTGAAGAACGATATCGAGATTTATTTGAAAATGCTAATGATTTGATTCTATGCGTTAATGCCTATGGTCGTTTTTTGTATGTCAATCGCGCCTGGCAAGAAGCTTTAGGATATAGCGAATCTGAAATTGTGAATATGAATATTTTCGATATTATACATCCAGAGTTTAAACAAGACTGTTTGCAAAGGTTCTATCGCGTGCTGTCAGGAGAAAAGATCGGGCAAGTAAAAGCTGCATTCATTACTAAAGACGGGCAAACAATCTTTCTAGAAGGTAATATTAACTGTAAATTTGTCGAAGGTTATCCAGTTGCGACTCGCGGCATTTTTCGCAATATCACCCAGCGATTAGCAACAGAAGAAGCGCTGCGCCATCAGCAGGAAGAAACCGAACGTTTATTGCTGAATATTTCGCCAGCAGCAATCTCCAAACCCTTAAATGAAGTAGCTAACATTGTCGAAGACGTTGCTGATGTCACAGTTTTATTTGCAGATATTGTCGGCTTTACCGAAATTGCTGCTTCTATGAGTGCAATTCAACTGCTAAACTTACTCAACTCGATTTTCTCAACTTTTGATCGCCTCACCGAACAACATGGTTTAGAAAGAATTAAAAGCATTGGCGATGCTTATATGGTAGTTGGTGGTTTACCCACACGCCGCCGGAATCATGCTCAAGCGATCGCTCAGATGGCACTCCAGATGCAAACTGCGATCGCTCTATTTAATACTGAGAATAACCAAAACTTTAATATCCGTATCGGCATCCATAGCGGTCCCGTAGTGACAGGAATAATTGATCTCAACAACTTTACTTATGATCTCTGTGTAAACACGGTAAACATCGCTAGCTACATGGAATCCCAAGGTATTGTTGGTAAAATCCAGGTTACAGAAGATACCTATAAGTTTTTATGTGATGAATTTTTATTTGAAAAGCGAGCCGAAATCGAAGTTCAAGGCAAAGGGAAAATGACAACTTATTTATTGATTGGGCAAAAGGGATGAGGACTTGGGGACAAGGAGAATTTGGGACAAGGTGACTTGTTGCAAGTTCTCACAAGTCACTTTGTCCCCTTGTTCCCTTGTCCCCTTGTCCCCTTGTCCCCCTGCCCCTCTACTCCCTACGGAGTATTCGGAATCAACCTACCACAAGGATAAGTCGCTGTTTGCTTTTGGGCACTGTCAGCCGCTGCTGCTGGAACCTGATCAGATGGTTGGGTTTTGGCTGCTAAATAGTCTTTTTGCAGTTTATCCAAAATAGCTTCTCGCTTGTCATACACACGCTTCAGGGGACGAGGCTGGCACTTGTTCAAAACGTATGCTGTCACCAATGGTAGAGCGATCGTGCTATCGGTATAACAAACAATAGTGTTAGGTAACTCTTCCGGGTCAATCTTACCCCAACTGACAGCTTCCGATGGGGTTGCTCCAGACAAACCGCCTGTATCTGGACGCGCATCGGTAAACTGTATAAAGTAATCGTGTCCTCGTTCTTCTAGCCCTAATACTTCGTGAAGTTGTGGTTGAGTCTGTAGCAAAAAGTTCTTAGGACTACCGCCACCAAGAATTACAGCCGCACTTTTACCTCCTGATTCACGGGCATTATATGCGATCGCAGCCGTTTCATTTACGTCAATTGATGGATCTATAACCAACTGCGAACCTTCCAAAGCTAAAGCCGCCACGTTCATCCCAATTGAGCTGTCTCCTGGAGAAGACGTATATATAGGCACGCCATATTCATAAGCTGTAGCAAGTAAGCAGGAATTCTGTACACCCAACTGCTTTTCTACTTCCCGAACATACTTACCCAGTAAATGGTGAAACTCAGCAGTTCCCATCCGTTTCTGAAACGCTTCCCCTTGAAGAATCTTGCGGATGAACGCATCAGTTTCTAGCAGCACATCGTAACCAAAGATAATGTCATAAATGCGAATAGTGCCTTCTTGGCGCAGTTTCACATCATCCAAAAACGGATTACCAGCAAAGAGTTCAAAACCTAAACCGTAGTGCATATCGTGGTAAAGATTTGCACCAGTGCTAATCATCCAGTCAATAAAACCGTTGCGAATTAAGGGTGCAAGCGCTGAAACCCCGAATCCTGCTGGTGTCATCGCACCGGAAAGGCTAACTCCCACCGTAACACCTTCTGTTAGCACATCACGACTCAGTAATTGGCAGATTTCCCGTAACCGCGCTGAGTTGTAAGCGGTGAAGTATTGATCAATCAAATCCACCACATTGATATCATTTGATATAGGTGTAGGTGCGATTTTTTGACCCAGCTGTTTAGACATTTTGGCACTCCCGAACAGTAAACACGCCGAATCTAATCGTATCTAGCTTTCAACCAAAGTGACAGCAATTTTACCAACTCATTTCATCAAAAAACGATACGACGGCTGAGATTAAATTGTGTCACCTACCTCAACACCTACAATTGAGGCAATCTCACCTTTTGAGTTTCCGAAAATATTAAATTTAATGGAAGATTTAATAGATTGATAGAGGTGTACGCTACCTAGATGGAAATGCGTCAACAGAGGACTCAACCAATGGGATATGTAATTGCTACTGCAAATATGAAAGGTGGCGTTGGTAAAACCACCCTCACTGTAAACTTAGCTACCTGTTTAGCTAAAAGTCATGGCAAACGGGTGCTTGTCCTTGATTTAGACAGCCAAATTAGCGCTACACTCAGTTTGATGTCGCCTTTAGATTTTGCCAAGCGTCGTAAACAAAGTAAGACATTTAGGTATCTAATAAACGAAGTTATTAATCCAGAGCCACAAGCAAAACTTACAATTCAGGACATCATTCAATCCCAGGTTTGTAATCTTCCTGGTCTGGATTTATTGCCAGGGGATATCGATTTATATGATGAATTTGTTGTTTCAGAAATGCTGCATCAGCAAGCAACTGCTTTAGGTGAACAGGACTTTGAAACAATTTGGAATCGATTTGAAAGAGTTCTGATCAATAATATTTTAAAACCTGTACGTCAAGAATATGATTTTATCCTTTTGGATTGTGCGCCTGGATATAATCTATTGACTCGGAGCGCTTTAGCTGCCAGTGATTTTTACATACTTCCTGCTAAACCAGAACCCTTATCTGTAGTGGGTATTCAACTGCTAGAAAGACGGATTGCCCAATTAAAAGACAGCCACGGGCATGAAACCAAAATAAATATAAAAATGCTGGGAATTGTATTCAGTATGTCCAGCGCTAACCTTCTCACTGGCAGATACTATAAACAAGTGATGCACCGCGTTGTTGAAGATTTTGGTGTAGAAAAAATTTGTAAGGTACAAATACCAGTTGATGTCAACGTTGCTAAGGCTGTTGATAGTTTTATGCCAGCTGTTTTAAATGCTCCCCAATCAGCTGGTTCAAAAGCGTTCTTTCAGTTAACTCAGGAGTTGCTGCAAAAGCTATAGGTCTTCTATGTTGAGTTAAATAAATACCTAATTCCCTTCCCTTGTTGGGAGGGGGATTAGGTAATACAGCAGTTTTCTTTTGCATGAGGTACAAAGTCACTGGTTTTGAGGCAGGAGGCAGAAGAATAATTTGATTTGTGAATCCTTGGTTCTGTACTTCATTTAGCTGCAAACTGCTGTAAGTATTAAAGTTGCAGAAAAGCAAGACTGGAGCCGCTTACTACAAGTTAATCATTCTGGAAAAATGAATGGCTATTAGCTTAAAATTCAAAGCCTTTCTCCCTTTAGGAGAGATGTTGGAGTGTATTGCATACATAGACGTGTAGCGTTTACTCTACGAGAATGCTAGGTGATACGAGCGCTTCCTATAAGCTGATACGCGCCTAAATTGTATAAACACTCTTTACGGTTGTTAACTGTTGACGGTTAAGGGTTATCAGTCATCGGTCATCAGCCTTCATGTAAATGTTCAAGTTAAATGCGTAACAGCTTAAACCGTTCGTAAATAACAAGATTTCCGATTTCTTAAAGTCAAAAACTTTAATATTTTAATTTTCCCCAATCAATTAGGGTTGCTATTTATTGTGTGCAAAAATAAAAGATAGTAAAAATTAAGTAAAGTTTCCGACAAGTTCAGCATTTATACTGAAGCTATGTGAAGTGATATTCAGCTATTGAGTGAAAAAGTAAGTAAATTTCACTAAAAAACAATGATTACTAACAATTCCGTACAGGCAGAGACAAATCAGCACTTGGTAATACGCCTACCACGGACTCTGAGTTATCTCGAAACCTGGGGCTTTGGCTTAACGGGTCATGTTGGATGGATTGGTACTGCCCCCATTATTCATGCAACCTTAGGCACTAAAGCTATCTTAGTTTGGTTGTTTGGCACGATCATCTCCTTTTTACTTAACTTGCAGATACAAAGTCTAGGTAGACATTGGCCAGATATTGCTGGAGGAACACCAAACTATACCACAAGGCTACTAAAAAACTTTCCTGGCTTGGGCCGTTACGTAGCCTTAGGATACTTTTTTAGCTGGGCAGCAGCACCGGCACTTTATGCGATTATTCTGACAAACCTAATTAAATCCAATCTTGAAACATTAAATATTTCTTGTCCGGAAGCTTTTTTGAAAGTTCTTTTTACAGCAATTCCTTTTATTTTGGCTTTTAGTGGCACCCGTGCTTTAGCACTCCTGCATTTATTTTTTGTCTTTCCAGCTATTTTATTACTACTTCTGTTTTGTGTTCAAGGCGTAATATGGTTAGCCTTCTCAGCCACTAGTTTTCAATTTATCCCAACTAGCACACATAGCCTGAGCTTTGAAGAATGGGCAAAGTGGTTTTTTTTGGCTAGCTATTCAATTTATGCTTGTGAAACCACTTCTTCTTTTGTTGCTGATAGCCGCCACCCATATAAAACTTTGAGCTTCTTAACCGTAGCTGCTTGGCTAATTCCTGCGGTATTTTTAGGTGGTTCTTGGGTATTAATGTGTTCGGCTCCAGATGCAACAACAAATTATGATGAGTATCCGTTCTTATATCTGATGACGGCTTCTAAGCCTTTTTGGGGTGAATCTGCCTCTTTTATAGTAACACTTATTATTACTATATCCTGCCTTTTAAGTGCTGCTACGGCAGTTTCCAACTCTCCTCGGATATTATACCAACTTGCCTTAGACGGCCAACTTTCTCCTGTATTTGCATTAGTTTCTCGCCAAGGTGTTCTTGGCCCAGCTATTTTAGTTACTTTTCTACTGAGTCTGCTTTGTCTCAATTTTGGAAATATACCTCAACTTGTCACAGTAGCAGGCACCTGTTATCTCCTGTCCATTATGGGACTACATCTGGGGCTATGGCTGTGTCGAGGTAAACCGCAGGTACTATGGCCTTGGTGGTCACTTGGTTTTTTCTTTGTAGAAGCAGTAGTTCTAATAGTAGGAGGTTTAGCTTGGAATTGGAGGGATTTTTTAGTGGGTTTATTATTACCCATTGTTTTAATGTTAGGAGATGTAGCGCTACGTCGCTTTAAATTAGCGTCATTATACCCGAAATGGTGGACACAGCATTACGAGGCTGATTTTAGTAGAAACAACCAGGATTTTGTGGTACTACAGGTGATTGTCTTAGTATCATTAATTTGTGTTATTGCCACAAGCACTTGGATTATCCGTAATTTATTAGACACAAATTCTAATGATACTCATAACTCTTTACTAGCTATTTTATTAGTAACGCTCTCTTTTACAGGAGTTGCGATCGCTTGCTGGACAACTCTACCACAAATTGTTGCTATTGATGATGCACGCAAACAAGCAAAAAGCCTATTTATTACTACTCTCGATACCGTTCCAGATACTGTTTTAGTTTTAGATGAGAACGGTAAAATTTGTCAGACAAACGCTGCTGCTGAAGAGTTATTTCAAACAAATATTCAGCACTTGCTTGGGCAAAAATTGAATCAAATATTAATATGCTATCGTGGCAAACCGGAACATTGGTCTATTAGAAGTGAGCAAACATTAAAAACAAATCAAGGTCTACGAATTGTTGAATCGACTATCTCACAGCCATTTAATTCTCAGCTACGAGAGTATGTTGTTATTGTTCGTGACATCACTAAGCGGAAGTTAGTAGAAAAAGAGTTAGTTCAGTATCGTCATCATCTTGAGCAGATAGTTCTAGAACGCACCATTGAACTTATTAGAGTGAATCAACAACTTGAAAAAGACATTATCAAGCGTCAACAAGCACAAGAGCAACTACTACACAATAGTCTTCATGACGGGCTAACCGGATTACCTAATCAACGATTCTTTCTGGAGCGAGTGCAGCAAGCAATAGAACGTACTAAACAGCAAAATAAATATTTATTTGCCGTACTCTTCTTAGACTTAGACCGCTTTAAAGTTGTTAATGATAGCCTTGGACATCTACTAGGAAACCAACTTTTAATTGAAATTTCTCATCGACTCAAATCAGTTCTGCGAGTCGGAGACATAGTTGCCCGTTTTGGCGGGGACGAGTTCACAATCTTAATTGAGGAAATTGAGGATATTAGCACCGCCATACAGCTAGCCGAGCTAATTAAAAAAATGCTAGCTTTACCATTTCAACTAAATGAACATAGGGTATTTACTAATGCTAGTATTGGCATTGCTTTAAGTAAAGCAGATTATGAGCAAGCAGCGCAGATTCTACGCGATGCCGATGTGGCAATGTACTGTGCCAAATCACTTGGGAAAGCCCGTTATGAGGTTTTTGACCAAAAAATGCATGAAGGTGCATCTTTGCTCTTGGAGTTAGAAACTGCTCTGCGAAATGCGCTGCTCAAGCAAGAAGAATTTCGTCTTTATTACCAGCCAATTATTTCACTGACAACTGGCAAAATTATTGGATTTGAGGCTCTGATACGTTGGTATCATCCCAAACATGGACTTATTGCCCCTCAAGATTTTATTCCCCTGGCCGAAGAAACTGGAATGATTCTTAGTATTGGGCAATGGGTGCTTTATGAAGCCTGCCACCAAATGCACAAATGGCATAAACAATTTCCTAGCTCACTACACCTGACAATTAGCGTTAATTTTTCTGGAAAACAAATCACCGAACCTGATGTGTTTAAACAAGTTAAACATATTTTGCAAGAAACTGGACTGAAGCCACGCAGTTTGAAATTGGAGATTACTGAAACCTTGTTGATGGATAATTTTGAATTAGCTACCACCGTGCTTTCCCAGTTAACAGCGCTAAATGTGGAGTTGCACATGGATGATTTTGGTACTGGCTATTCATCTTTAAGTTATCTACATCGCCTGCCAATAAAAACCCTTAAGATTGACCGTTCTTTCGTCAGTAATATAGGTAGTCGAGGGGAAAATTTAGAAATTATTCGAGCTATTGTGACATTAGCTCATAATTTAAATATGTCTGTAACAGCAGAAGGCATAGAAACTGTAGAGCAATTAGCACAACTAAAGGCGTTACAATGTGATTATGGACAAGGGTATTTTTTCTTACCACCTATGGATAGTGAACAAGTAGAAATACTACTTGCTGCTAACTTGTGTTACAAAAACTTTTTAAAACAATAAAATCTTGGAATCAAATTTTCTTTAGAGAAACACCTTGTAAAATCGGGCGATTAAAATCACTTGATAGCCTACATTAGTGTAGTACTGGCTGTAGCTGGAAAGTCTCTGCGTTATTTACTCCCTCTTCTTCTTGCAAAAGTTCATTAATAAAAATATCAATTTTCTTTCGATTAATATTCTGCATGACTATAATATGTGCCCAATTTTCATAAACTGCTAACTGCCACTTTTTAATTAACATTTGAGAAGGTTTCTGAAACACGACGGTATTGGAAAAACTATTTAACATACATGGATATTCTCTGATTTGAAGTTGTTGGAAAAGATATTGGGCGTTATTAATACAAGTCTTTGCCTCTCTAGCTAATCCATCATAACCTCTTGTTTGTACTGCATACCAGAGAATTAGGGGAGTGTGACCGTTTCTAGACCCGAGAATTGTTGTATCTTTTGAACCAATATATTCAATTTCTGTTTCAACTTTTTCTACCCATTTCTTTTTAGTTAAAACCACACCACAAGGTAACGGAGAACCAATAAATTTAGCAGAAATAGCTATACTATCTATAGGTTTTTCAAAGTTAACTTGCGGAGCGCCATCTAAAAATGGTAATATTAATCCTGAAAGTGCAGCATCACAATGGATGTAATAATTTTTAATTTGATTACGCTCTAAAATTTCTATAACTTTGTCTAAGTTATCAATTGCACCTTTAACAGTAGTCCCAATATTTAAATTTATGATCGCTGGATAACTTCGATTTTCGCTAATTAGTTGTTCAAAATGCTCATAATTAATCTCTCCATTAATTTGCGAATTAACAACATTATGCTGGATGCGGAATAATTTGGCTGCTTTGGGTATGGAGTAATGAGAGTCTTGTGATGAGTAAAGAATCCCATTAGGGTAAATTTCTCTTGCTAAAAACATTCCATATAAATTACCTTCAGTTCCGCCAGCAGTAACATAACCCCAAAACTGATCTTCTGGAATCTTATAAAGGTGAGCAAAAAAAGATAAGACTTCTTGCTCAAACTTACGAGAATGAAGACCAAAATCTGGCTCTATATATGGATCTCCAGCATTATTTAATAGATGATTGAAAAATTTGCCTATCAAGCTGTAATCACAATTTAAATTATATGGATAGCCTGCATGAAACTGCGATCGCTGTTCTATTTGCACCAAAAAATCTGCCAACTCTTTCACAACTTTACTTGACATATCTCTGTCTCTCTTGAATTTTGATTGAGTTAATGGATGTTTTAGTCTAAATTTTACGTATTAATCCATACTTAATGTTTTATTAATAATTCTGTAATCCGTCTCTACACTTAAACAGAATACAGGGATAATACTTACGAATCTTCAGTAATAACACTTATTTTTTTGCTAAAAAGTATATTATCCATAAAGATTACGCACTTTACAAAATAACCATAATATGTATTACGCAAAATATCTATTTCAGACAGTGACCATGAATTCGACGGATGATGTAATGTCTGTGTCTATCTAATTAGCTGAATGAAAAGACCTCTCCCTGGTTTTACAACGTAAAACCCTCTTTCTCCAACTCAAAGCTGTGATGTACACATAAGTCGAAAAATCTTTTACCCGCATTTTTGTCAGAGTCAAACTGTCAGATTCACCGATATCCCGCCTCGGAACGAATTTCTAGGCGGGATAGAAGTGTAGTGCAAGATTTATTAATAAGGATATGGCTGCGGCAAGACTTGTGTACAACACCGTAGCCGACTCAAAGAGGGAAAGACTTGAACTTTAATTCAAGGCAGGGACAGGTTCGTTGAACTGACGTATATTTACTAGAACTTTCCGGCTAAGGCTGCAACGCATCGTTCGCAAATTAGCGGATGTTCTGCTGATTCTCCCACATGAGTAGAGTAGTTCCAACAGCGATCGCATTTTTGCCCATCTGCTTTCACCACACCAATTCCCCAGTCTTCCGTCTGCGCTGTATATTCTAATCCTTGCAACCCTTCAGCAGAATCTAATAATTCCACCTGGGAAGTCAGCAATAAATACCGCAGTTCGTCAATCCCGTTACCCTTAACTGGGTTAAAAGCTTTGATAGCATCACCTAACTGTTTGTGAGGTATATGAATTAAAGCTTTGGCTTCCAAGGAAGAACCAATCATTTTTTCAATCCTGGCTTGTTCTAACACCTTGTTAACATCAGTGCGGAGTTGTCGCAGTGCTGACCAAAATTCCGCTAATTCAGGATTACGCCATTTTTCCTCAACCTGCACCCAACCGGACTCAAACACCGATTTGTAAGGTGTTTTGTAGGGGAGATATTGCCAGATATCTTCGGCGGTGTGCGATAGTACTGGTGCGATCGCTCGTGCTAAATTATCTAAAGCTATTTTCAGCACCGTTTGACAACTGCGACGGCGGAAAGCATCTTTTGCACTGATGTACAGCCTATCTTTGGCAACATCTAAATAAAAGTTGGATAAATCCACCACGCAGAAATTCTGCACTGTTTGAAAAAAGCGGAAGAATTGGAAACTCTCAAAGGCTTCGGTAACTTCTTCAAATACTTCGGTGATGCGGTGCAGCATATAACGGTCAAGTTCTGGCAATTCCTCAAAAGGAACTGCATCTTTTTCTGGGTCAAAATCATCCAAGCTACCCAACAAAAACCGCGCCGTATTGCGGATTTTGCTTCTGACATCGTTCATCTGCTTGATGATGTTTTTACCAATGCGGACATCGCCGGAGTAGTCTACCGATGATACCCACAATCGCAATACATCTGCACCGTAGGGCGGTTCTACTTTTTGATTTTTTCCGCCTTCAATGATTGTATTGGGGTCAACCACATTTCCTTCTGACTTACTCATCTTTCGCCCTTGTTCGTCCAAAGCGAAGCCGTGAGTTAGCACAGTTTTGTAAGGTGCAATGTCATTTACCGCTACACTGGTGAGCAAACTTGACTGGAACCAACCCCGATGTTGGTCGGAACCTTCCAAATATATATCAGCAGGATAGCGTAACTCTGGACGCTGTTGGACGACAGATGCCCAAGATGAGCCAGAATCAAACCATACATCCATTGTGTCTGTACCTCTGCGGTAAGACTTGCCATTTTGACGATAAGATTCGGGTAATAACTCCTCTACTGAAAGTTCCCACCAAGCATCTGAACCCTTTTCAGCGATAATTGCTTGAACGTGGTTGATAATTTCCTCATTCAGCAGTACTTCCCCCGTGGCTTCATCGTAGAAAACGGGAATGGGTACACCCCAACTCCGTTGACGAGAGATACACCAATCGGAACGTTCCGCTACCATTGGCGTGATGCGATTTTCACCTTGGGCTGGAATCCATTTTACCGTTGCGATCGCCTTTAATGCTTCTTCTCTAAATCCTTCTACAGAAGCAAACCATTGTTCAGTAGCGCGGAAAATCGTTGGCTTTTTCGTCCGCCAATCATAAGGATACTTGTGGGGATATGGTTCTTCTTTCAACAAGGAACCAGCTTCCGCCAGTGCATCAATTACCGCTTGATTCCCATCACCCAGCACATTCAACCCAGCAAATTGTCCGGCTTCTTCGGTAAAATTGCCATTGTCATCCACTGGTGCAAGGATGGGCAAACCATAACGCTGACCAACAATGTAGTCTTCTTGACCATGACCGGGTGCGGTATGTACCAACCCAGTACCCGACTCAGTAGTAATGTAATCACCGCCTACAACAATCGGGCTTTCCCGGTCAAATAGGGGATGACGGTAAGTAGTATGTTCTAAATCATTCCCCTTAAACGTGGCTTTTACAGTTAACTCAACTCCCAAGGTTGAAGATAAACGTTCCACTAAATCAGCAGCAACGATTAAGTATTTGAAATTACTTTGCGCCTCCGATTCTGGGCGGGAAACTTCCACCACTGCATAATTCAAATCTGCATTCACCGCTACAGCCAAATTTCCCGGAATTGTCCAAGGTGTAGTTGTCCAGATAGCCACACCCAAATCTGACTGATATTCCGCCAACAGTGGTTTTACAGCTGACGCTAAACCTGTGATTGCAAAAGCTGCATAGATACTGCGGGAAACGTGACCTTCTGGATATTCCAACTCAGCTTCAGCTAAAGCAGTTTTAGAACTGGGACTCCAGTGAACCGGCTTCAAACCGCGATAGATGTAGCCTTTTAAGAACATCTGACCAAACACGCCAATTTGAGCCGCTTCATATTCCGGCTTCAGAGTTAGATAAGGGTGGTTCCAATCACCCCAAATACCGTAGCGTTGAAAATTTTGGCGCTGGTCGTTTACCGTAGTTAAAGCAAATTCTTCCGCTTTCTGCCGCAGTTGTAAAGATGTTAAGTTTTGCCGTTCTGCTGACTTCATGTTCTGCAAAACTTTCAACTCAATTGGCAAACCGTGACAATCCCAACCAGGGACGTAGCGAACTTTACGCCCTTGTAGCAGTTGGTAGCGATTAATAATATCTTTGAGAATTTTATTTAAGGCATGACCAATATGGAGTGAGCCATTAGCGTAGGGAGGCCCATCGTGCAGTATAAATAATTCGCCAGGGTTATTTTCGGAAAGGCGATCGTAAATTTTATTTTCTTCCCAAAATTTTTGGATTTCAGGCTCACGCTTGATGGCGTTTGCCCGCATATCAAAATTAGTCTTGGGTAGGTTGACAGTATCTTTGTAACTTCCTGATTCGGTCACAGTCTCATGCCTAGAATTAGGTGTGCAGGTTTTACTAATTATAGAAGATGACATGAAAACCAAAATTTGCTATTTGAACATGAGTTTGATGAACTTCTGCCTAACTTGAATTTTCCTTTAAGTCTCTCCCTCTCCGAGTCGGAGAGGGACGGTTTTACGTAGTAAAACCAGGGAGAGGTTTCTAGGTGATTAGAAGACTAATCAGAAATTTTGCGGAGGTTGAGAGTTAATCAACAGAAAGTAGTATACTTTTGTGGGTTCGCGTAAAGCTATCTAAAAGTTTCGTCTAAAAACCAAAAATTTTGGGGTTGCTCTAAATGCTAAGTCCTGTAGTAACAGTCAATATCTTTCAAAAACAACCCGACCCTCAAGTATTTTCAGCAGGCGAAGTCATCTTTGAAGAAGGACAGCCTGGCGATCATATGTATGGGATTTTGGAAGGAACAGTAGATATATTAGTCAATGGCAAAGTTGTAGAAACCATTGCGACAGGCGAAGTTTTTGGTGTTGGGGTACTTGTAGGAGTAAAAAATAGAACTTACACAGCTATTGCCAAGGTAGACAGCAAACTTGCTTCTGTTGATGAGAAAAGGTTTCTCTTTGCCGTTCAAGAAACACCCATGTTTGCTCTACAGGTGATGAAAAGTTATTCAGAGCGTCTAAGTCGCTTGCAGCGTATGCTGTGAGGTAGGGGGCAGGGGGCAGGAGGCTGGGAGCAGGGGGATGCAATGAGCATGTCTGGTTATCATTGCAAGACTCTATGTGAAAGTTTTCCTAGAGATGGGATGCAGTATTGCAAATGAGCCTCCAGCCTTCTGCTTTTTTTGGGGAAAGGTGCAGAAATTACTGGAGGTAGCAATGGTACGTAAACGGTTGATTATTGAGATGGGGATGGGAATAGATCAGCATGGACAAGAACCGACAGTAGCAGCATCTAGAGCAGTACGGAATGCGATCGCTCACAATGCTTTACCTGGTGTTTGGGAAGTTGCTGGTTTGAGTCACCCCAATGAAATGATTATAGAGGTTCAGGTAGCAGTTCCGTACCCAGAACAAGTTAGAGAAGCAGAAGTACTCGCTGTCCTACCATTTGGTCGGAAAACCCTTACTGTAGAATCTGGGGGGATGGTAGTTCAAGGGCGGGCGATTCCTGAACTCAATGATAAAAATGATGAAATGTTAATTGCGATCGCTGCTGTTACAGTTATCATTGAAAATGATTAGCTGACGGTCAACATATTCGCTAATTTACGAGGGTTGGCATAGACCAAACATAGATTATGCATACTTTTTTCTGCCTAATCACAAAAATTTATCCTATTTACAAGAATCTTTGCAATAAATGAATTGGTTGTAGGGGCATACCCCTGCCCCTAATGTAAAGTTAAGCTTTTAGTTATTTTTAAATATATTCTGTATCTTCCGAGTCTTGCAAAATAGAGTGGCTTTCAGAAGAATGACATTTTGCTTATAGCCTAATAGTCCAAATTTAACAGAATTTTAAGTAGGAGAAAAAATGTACACTATATCAAACAATAAAATTGATACAGGAAGATATTGTGAAATTAATGTAGTGCACCATTGTAATTTATCATGCCGTGGTTGTAGCCATTTATCCCCAGGTCTTCCCAAATATATTGTTGATCCAGAAAACATATACAGGGATCTTTCTCTTTTATCCAAATCCTATATTCCCAGAGGAGTTAAACTAGTTGGGGGAGAACCGTTACTACATCCGAATATAATTGAAGTAATTGATGCCATTCGTAAATCGGGTATAACTAAATTTGTTAAAATGGTAACGAATGGTCATTTACTTTCAAAAGCACCGGATATATTTTGGGAAAAAATTGATGCTATAGAAATTTCCCTCTATCCAAGTAAAGCCATCAATCCTGAAACGTTAAAAACATTAAAACAAAAAGCTAAAGACTCTAAAACAATTTTAGAATCTTATTATTGGGATGACTTCCGCGAATCTTATTCTGAATTAGGTACGGAAAATACAGAATTAGTCCAAAAAATTTATTCAACTTGCGCTGTAGCTCATATTTGGCGATGTCATACTATTTCAGAGGGATATCTTTATAAATGCCCCCAATCTGTGTTTATTCCGAAAGTTGTTAAAAAAGATAATCTTCAAAATGACGGAATTGAAATTACAGACTCTCCAGATTTTTTTAAACAATTATTAGCATACTTAAAGTCGGAAGAACCTTTAGGATCTTGTTCTCATTGCTTAGGTTGTGTAGGAAAAAGATTTACTCATGAGCAAATGAATCCTAAGCTATGGCGTTCACCGCAACAGTTTACATCTGAAGAACTTGTTGATTTAGATTATTTAAGTATTGTAGAAAAACAACCATCTCAAGCAAAAGGATCACACAGGAAAGCTTCTTTACCGGAAAAAATTAGTAATATAACAACTAAGTTGTTGAATAATTATCGCAAGTAATTTTTGCTCTCTGGCTTTGCTTACAACAATTCATAATTATTTCTACGTGGTAATGAATCTGAACTTATTATGGTAAGTCTTCAAACCGCGAAACAGCATTATTTTTTCCATAGGGCAATTTTGAATAAATGTGAATTAAGAGTTTCTAAGTTTACCTAGAAAATTTTTATTTCTGGGATTAAGTATTTGCTAATACAAATAGATAAAATAATAGAAACCTGGAGAGAAGTATGTCATTAGAAACAGAGACACTACAGGCTACACCACCAACTTCTACCTTTGAAACACTTGAAGAAAAGCAAGAATTTAACTGGAGACGATGCTGGTATCCCGTCACCTTTGTGCAAGACTTGCCTGCCAATCGCCCTTATATCTTTTCCTTGTACGATGAACCCTTTGTTTTGTTCAAAGGCCAAAATGGACAGCTTATTTGTTTAACAGATCGTTGTCCCCACCGTGCAGCGAGACTTTCTGATGGACAAATTATTGACGGCAAAATAGAATGCTCATACCACGGTTGGCAGTTTGGCAATAATGGTCAATGTCTGCACATTCCTCAGTTACCAACCGATGCCAAAATTCCGGTAAATGCTTGTGTGTCATCCTTTAAAGTCTTAGAAAATAAAGGTATCATTTGGATGTGGGCAGGGGAAGCCGAAACGGCTATTGATGAGCTAATTCCATCTCTACCAGATTGGGACAAGCCGGAATGCTTCAACTTAGATTATATACGTGACCTGCCTTACGACCAAAGCTATTTTATTGAAAACATTATTGACCCAGCTCATATTCCAATTAGCCATGATGGCATCATGGGAAATCGAAAAGATGCCCAAGCGCTGGAAATAGAAGTCATGGACAGCAACATTCAGGGAATTAAGGGAAGGTGGCGGCGAACACGCACATCCAATATGCCTTGGGTTCCATTAGATTTCATTGCTCCTAATTTGATTCTCTACAAATTTGCTAATGAACAGCAAGGTAAGTTTGGAGGCACAGCCTTATATTCAATTCCGCTAGGTAAAAATAGATGTCGGATTCTCATTAGAAATTATGGGAACTTTTTTACCAAAAAAACCAAGCTGATGCCTCCTTGGCTAGATCACATCTTGATCCGAAATAAAATCTTAGAAGGTGATTTGCAATTAGTCGTTGAACAAAAAGCACAAATTGAGCGTTTGGGACAAAACCTTAAAGAAGTGTATTTACCGCTCAAAACATCTGATACTTTAGTGGTTGAGTATCGCAAATGGCTAGATAAATTTGGATCTTCTTTGCCATTTTATCAAGGTTATTCCACCTCAAAAAATGTCGGTAGTAGCGAGTCTGATCAAAAGTTGATCGCGTTAGACCGATTCTCGCAACATACACTTATTTGTAGTTCCTGCAATCGAGCTTATCAAGTTACAAATAGGGTTAAGCAAAGTAGTATAGGGGTAGCGATCGCTCTAGCTGCTGTATCCATACTTACAGATGATTTTAGAATCAGAATAGCTGCAATATCGCTTTCTGTAGCAGCAGTTGCAATGTCAGCTATGGCTCAAACACTCAAAACTCATTTTGAGCGTTCCTACAGTCGTCACTAAAATAATAAAGACTGATAATCTTTAATCATGATCAAGTTAGTGGCTTTGCGCTAAAGTAAAAATATTGGGATCAAAATCTCTGGCAGTAAGTTCAAACACCACTAATCTTTACCACTGCGGCGATAATGTCTCAAGAGCATAACGAATCACTCCAAATTCAGGAGATCACCAAACTAAAACCGAAACACTTTGCTGATTTAGTCAGATCAGCACAATTGATTTTCGACCCCACAGCCGGAGTTTCGGGAAGACACATAACAGTTAACTGGGAACAATTCGGAATTCCCCGTGATGTGGCTGACAATCTCAAATCACTTGGTCAGCAGTACCAATATGCATCTCCTCACATCCCTGTTGAAGACATTTGGAGTAAATTAACTCCAGAAACTCGTATTTGGTTCGTTGAAAATAAAGATAGGTTGTGGCAGCTTGAAGAAGCTTTCCCAGCCCTTGACGAAGATTAAACGGCTGAATCATTCAAAGGAAATAAATTATTTGTAGGGGCACAATAATCATTGTGCCCCTATCCTCTCTCTATAGGCATTCTTGTTTGAAGGCAACACACGGTAAATTTAAATCTAGTACCGCAAGTCAAAAGTCAAAAGTATTATGAAATAAGCTCTTTAGGGATTTTCAATGGTTGTTCTATTTACGCGCCTGCTGATAGTAGTTATCTTGTGCGATGGCGCAAGCGCCCACTGTACGCACTGGCTTGAGTACATAAGTTAAATTAATAAAAAAGCTTGTCTAGATGAATCAAAGCCTAAGTGTTGCTCCCAGCCTGGAAGAACACACTCACGAAAATCCTGTTGTCAACAAACAACAGCTATTTACGAAGCAACTAATTGTCCTTCTTTTGGAAATGCTTCTAGCATTACCTCTGGGTTTACTCTTGGCAAAGTTCCAAATTGGTAGGATTGCCTGGATATTTGGCGGGATTGCTGCTGGTACACTGGTTCTTCAAGGATGTCGAATTTTTTATCAATATTCCCCCCAACCTAACCGCACTGCTAGAAAAGTGGGAATGGCACTTGTAGGCTTAACTGTAGGCGCTTCAAATACTCACGGTAATCTAGGTAATATTGCTTCTGGTATTCCTATATTTATCTTTCTTACCTTGTTTCTGCTGCTAAGTGGAAGCTGTATTGGTTATATTTACTCGCGCCTTAGCAAAATAAACCTATTAACAGCAATGCTGGCTACAGTTCCTGGTGGTGTAGGAATTATGGCAGCGATCGCGGCCGATTACAATAAAAATGTGAGTTTGGTTGCCCTAGTTCAGGCGATTCGCGTCACCTCTGTAGTTGTTCTAATTCCCTTCATCGCTAGGACATCAGCTGGTAATTACTATCCGCAAACACTTCCAATCAACCCTGCTTGGCTCAATTTCGATCCATCTCAACTAGAATTACTCTTGTTAGTACTTCTAATCACTGGATTAGTAGTTTATCCAGCTATATTATTTAAAATTCCGGCTGGCGATTTCTTTGGTGCATTGTTGATTGGTATCGGGTTTAATCCTTTGCTACATTGGCTACCTTTCGTGGGTGATATTAGCTTTAGTCCGCCACCTTTAATTAATTTATTGGGTCAAATGCTCCTGGGAATTACTATTGGTGAGTATTGGGGAGACAAACCCAACTTTAGAAAGCGGACTGTCGCCTATGCCTTAATGTCTGTGGTAATGACCCTAATAGCGGGAGCGATCGCTGCTATACTTGCAATGCAATTAACCTCTTGGGACTGGTTAACTTGCCTGCTAGTTACAGCACCCGGAGGATCAGCAGAAATGATCTTGGTTTCCCTGGCATTGAATCATAATGTTGAAATTGTCACAACTGGTCATTTAGTGCGGCTAATTGCAATTAATAGTTCTCTACCTCTTTGGGTGTTTTTGTTTCGCCGTCTGGATGAGCAACTTTCTGAACCAGTTTAATTGATAAAGGGATTGGGGATTGGCGCTTTCGGAGTTAGTAAAGAATGGAAAAAACAGCAAACCCAAGAGTCAAAATTTGCTGTATCGGCAGCATAGAAGAAGCATGGATTGCTATTCGTTGCGGTGCATCTGCCCTCGGTTTGGTTTCTCAGATGCCAAGTGGCCCCGGTGTTATCTCTGAGGAATTAATTGCGAAAATTGCTGCTTGTGTACCACCCCCAATCGCTACTTTTTTACTTACTTCAAGCCTTGATGCTCAAGAGATTATTCAGCAGGTAAAACGCTGTCGGACAAATACTGTGCAAATCTGCGATCGCCTAGAATCAGGAAGCTATCAAGATATACGAGATGCCTTACCTGGAATCTCCATTGTCCAAGTAATTCACGTCATTACAGAAAAATCCATAGACGAGGCAATCAACGTAGCGCCCTACGTAGATGCAATTCTACTAGACTCTGGCAATCAATCACTGCTGATTAAAGAGTTGGGCGGCACAGGACGCTTACACGACTGGAACTTGAGCGCCAAAATCCGTGAGCAAGTAAACGTGCCAATTTTCTTAGCTGGAGGGCTGAAACCTGAGAATGTTGCAATCGCAGTCAAACAAGTTGCTCCTTTCGGACTAGATTTGTGTAGCGCCGTTCGCAGCAATGGCAAATTAGATGAGAACAAGCTCAAGCTTTTCTTCCAACAATTGAAATATTGCACAGAAGAGTTCTCACCAGAATTTAATTAAACTGGACATGGGGCATTGGGAAAGAATGACAAATGACAAATGACTAATGACTAAATTAGCTTATTCTTTTGTTATCCAAATACTAAGGATGCTTTAGATGGTTGCCCAAATCCAAGAACTTGAAGCGCAGCACTGGGTTAAAACTCGCTCTTCTCTCGACCCTAGCGAATCGACTTTCCTGATTTGGAAAGGTAAAATTTACGCTTTTATCCCCGGTGAGAAAAAACAACTCCTGTTTAAAATGCTGGGATTGAGTGTTAGCAGGTGTATTCCCACAGCAGAGGGTAGCTGGGATTTTACTTCTAGAGAACTAACTTACTACCTGAATCCACAAACAGATGAGGTTTTGTCCAAATGGGAAAATCCTTGGACCGGCGAGACAGTTCCGGTAATCCACGTTGCCAATAATCCAGTGCAGGGGAAGTTTAAGGGGAATTTCCCCGCACAAGTAGATGGTGATAGCACAACCTTCGTTTTTGATATATTTCCTTATTACCCCAATCCCTTAGCAGACGATCCCAAATTTGCCGAATACAGCCCAAATCCAATTTATCAGGCGGCAGAATTGTTTAAATTAACTGTACCAACCGCAGATTTATTCAACACAGCCCTCTCCTCAGTTTCTCAACTCAAACTGGGTTGGGATCGGATTGGTCAATGGCTTCCCTGGATGAAAATGGGCGATCGCCCCGGCCAACTTATCTACAGTGCTGTTGGCAGCAAAGTCAATGGTTTAGCAGAATTACCTCCACTGCTGCAAGACGAAATTAATAACCGTATTCCTCTATATAAGAAAGCCCCAAAAGAATTGATAGATGGGGAAGACATGACTTCTTGGCTGTATTTCCAAAAGCACTTTCAAGCTTACTTGGCTGGTGAAATCTTTCCGCTTTCCCAAGCAGAAGAATTTTAACGTGTCGCAAAAGTCCCACCTTCTCTGCGTTTGCGTAGCGTGTCGTAGACAGACGCTAACGCGAACAATGTACGGGAGGAATGATCTCAATGCCGTAATTATACGGACATGATATTAGTCACATCATGTCCGCTTGATGTGTTAAAGCCGCACACTCGTGACTTCCAGTCATGAGTTAGGCGCTTCATATACACCAATTCTGAATCTGGTTTCGCACCCTAATAATGAATATCAACTAAATCTGCTGGTACTTAATATTCAAAGGATATTTTAAAAGTCGATTTTCATGTGTTTTGGCGAATAGAAATTGCCAAAGCCTTTTAAAACATCCTGATATTACCTGAATCAGTAGTGGAAATTACTGGTTAGAACCAGCTTTGAACAACTGCGACAAATGACTTAACCATCTCCCAAACCAGAAACGAGATCCTGCGTTTGCAACGTTCTGAGAAAGAAGCTCAATCGCATGGTTACAATCTTGCAGACTTGCATCAAGTCCCATTGCCTGATAAATTTCGCGGGCATGACAAAATGCATCCATCGCTTCTGATTCCCGATTAATTTTTTCTAACACCAGACCTAAATTAAACCAGGCGTTTGCTTCTGCATTTTGGTCATCAAGATCCCTTCTGATTTCTAATGAATACTGATGAAACTCAACCGCCCTTTCATACTGTCCCAGAGCCTTATAAGCATTGCCCAACCCACTTAAGGCCATGGCTTTCCCATTGCGTTGGGAATGCCCGCCGTAGGCATCGCAGATGGATGTTGCCAGTTCTAACCATTGCTGGTAAAACTCAATTGCCATCTGGTAATGCCCCAACGATTCATAAGTATTACCCAAACTTCCCAGGGAAATGCATTCCCCAGTCAAATCGCCTATTTTCTTAGTGATACTCAACCACTGCTGATAAAACTCAATTGCTTGCTCATACTTGCCCAGGTATTCATAAGTATTGCCCAAACTTCCTAAGCAAATACCTTCCCCGGTGCGATCGCCTATTTTTCTGGTGATACTCAACCACTGGTGATAAAATTCAATCGCTCGCTGGTATTTACCCAGTGATTGGTAAGCGTTGCCCAACCCAGATAAAGATTTGGCAACGTCTGCGCCATCGCCTATTTCTCTAGCTATATCCAACCACTGCTGATAAAACTCAATTGCCAGGTGATACTCGCCTAGTGAGTCGTAAGCATTGCCTAAACTTCGTAAACAAGTGACTTCCCCATTGCGATCGCCTGTTTCTCTGGCTTTGTGCAAGCACCGCTTTTCAAACTCAATGGACTCGATGTTATTTAAGCTCCCGGATCTAATTACTTCTGTCATTCTCTATGGAAAACGAAATTTGTGGTGGATAGGCTGTCGATTATACAATTTTCTATGCCTTTCGCACACTAAAAATGCAACTTAGTGACACAACTTTTCTCAAAATATAAAAATTGTTTTTTAATATCAAACTTTCTTTTATACACAGCAATTTCCGCAATTGCTGAGTGTAAAATGCTTTTATTTATATTGTTAACAAGCGTACGAATATACTATAACAATGAAAAATTCCGCTTTCTAAAAAGATATGGAAAAACCAAATCAATCAGCAGCAGCATAATCAGGTAATGCGTTGAGTTGTAAATTAACAGCACTTAGATAACTTTGATCGTTTAACACTTGTGATGGTAATTTATCTGCATTAACAGCAGCTTTCACCAAATCTTTTGCACTAATATTTCTGTTCAGAGTTTGAAATACTAATGTTTCTCCACTAGGAATACCGTGTTGCTTTAAACCTCCCTGATAAGCAAAAGTAACTAGATTGAAAGGCTCAAGGTAACTAACGGAAATAGAACTACTGGATAAATTGTTAGAGTTAATAGCTATTCCACTAGTGTTGTTAGTAGCTGTTTGAGCGCCAGCGATTCCAGGTACAAGAGTAATAAAAGCAAAAATCAGTCCAGAATTTATTAAAGTAGCAAGTTTCATAAAGTTATTCTTCGGTAAAATGCCAGCGGTGTTCTTTATTAATAGATTCCTCTTTATTATTAATCTCAGCTTCCTTCAGTCAGGTCATCTGATCGGTTGATATATGACTCACCCAAAAGGGTGAGCTAATTGAAGAACACAAGGGGCAATAGAGACTCCTTTAAATCCAGACGCAGAAGAGATTGGCTGAAATTTCTAATTACTTAACTGAGGCAAGTTAAACATTTATGCAATTTTTAATTCGCCTTTTGAGTTCCCCAAGCATTGCAGAAATTGCTGCGATTGCTTTTATGCAACCATAAATGTCTACGACGGGCTACGCCTACGCATTGTGGGCAAAACACAACAGCGTTGTATTAATACAATTAGCAAAATCCACACCTGAGAGTGTCCGGTTTTGCTCACCAGCCCTCAAGCTAGCTTGTTAACTTAGAGAAGTGTTCAATTGCAAGCTCAATCTTTACTTACAAGAATAATCATCAACAACTGTAGTCTTTAGGGTTTGCAGAAAAGTTTAATGCAAAGAAAACAGTGGCTTTTAAGAACGGGACTTGCTCTCCTAATTTTTATCATGGTTGTAGCGGCAAAATTTATGGATAAAACTTATTCCATCAAAGAAATTTACGTATTTGGAGACAGTCTTTCGGATACAGGGATGGTATTCCGGGCGACAGGAGGAATGTACCCACCGAACCCAACTTACTTTCAGGGGCGTTACTCGAATGGTCGAGTTTGGATTGAGTACCTTGCCGAATCTCTCCATCTGTCCTCCAAGCAAACTAACAATTTTGCTTACGGAGGCTCGACTACTGGCAGTGTTGGCAACAACTATGTACCTAGTTTGCTAAATCAAGTGCAGTCGTTTACACAGACACATCAACAGACAAGTTCAGATGCTTTGTATGTGCTGTGGGCAGGAGCAAATGATTACTTGCAAGGGGTAAGCAGTGCAACTATTCCTGTTAAAAATGTGACAACAGCAATCAACTCTCTAACTGATGTGGGTGCTAAAAAGATTTTGGTAGCAAATTTACCAGATTTAGGACAGTTACCTGCCATTAAAAACAGTACGAATTCTGTGAATCTTAGTGCATTAACACAAGCACATAATCAAGGCTTGAGGCGATCGCTTAAGATTTTAAGTCAACAGCATTCCGATCTTGAGATTGTGATATTAGATACCAACACATTATATCGAGATGCGATCGCAAATCCGGCAACTTTTAACTTTACCAATGTTATCAGTCCATGCCTGTCTAGCGGTCGCACCTGTGGTAACCCAGACCAGTTTTTGTTCTGGGATGGCATTCATCCGACGGCTGCGGCTCATAGAATCATCGGGGAAACTGCTTTTTCAACAATTCAAGAGGCAGGGATGATAAATGCTCATTCAATGTTGGTTCCCTAATTTACTTGAACAGTTCTTGCAGGGATAAAATTCTTTCTATCAAAAATGTTTTAGATTACAGCATTTTTCATCTATTTGAACCACAATCCCTGGTAGGGGCGCATAGCTAGCTGTGCGCTCTTACAGTGTGTTTAAGCTGTTACGCATTTAACTTGAACATTTACATGAAGGCTGATGACAGATGACTGATAACCTTAACAGTTAACAGTTAACGACCGTAAAGAGTGTTTATACAATTTAGGCGCGCATCAGCTTAATTTACTAAAAATAGCTGTAAAATACGGTAAATCTAACGGATTACCGTTGATTAATCTAACAGAACCCTCAAATAGTATATTACTTGCTTGTATAATTGGAAACTTAAATAACTGCTTATGTCTGAACAATATCGTTTTGAAACCTTGCAAGTTCATGCTGGACAAGAACCGGCTCCCGGAACTAATGCTCGTGCTGTACCAATTTATCAAACGACTTCCTACGTTTTTGACGACGCCGAGCACGGAGCGCGGTTGTTTGCTCTCCAGGAATTTGGCAACATTTACACCCGAATCATGAACCCGACGACGGATGTATTTGAAAAGCGAATTGCTGCTCTAGAAGGGGGTGTAGCAGCATTAGCAACAGCTAGTGGACAGGCGGCACAATTCTTGGCAATCACTACGATCGCTCAGGCTGGGGATAATATTGTTTCCACTAGTTTTTTGTATGGGGGAACATATAACCAATTTAAAGTTTCGATACCACGTTTAGGTATTAATGTCAAGTTTATCGAGGGAGATGATCCAGAAAGTTTCCGTCAAGCGATCGACGACCGCACCAAAGCATTATATGTTGAAACCATTGGTAATCCTCAATTCAACATTCCCGACTTTGCCGCTTTAGCTCACATTGCCCACGAAAACGGCATACCTTTAATTGTGGATAATACCTTCGGTGCTGGTGGGTATCTAGCTCGGCCCATCGAACATGGTGCAGATATTGTAGTGGAATCTGCAACTAAATGGATTGGTGGACATGGTACTTCTATTGGTGGCGTAATTGTCGATTCGGGTAAATTTGACTGGGGTAACGGCAAATTCCCCCTATTTACCGAGCCAGCGCCCGGTTATCATGGATTGAATTTTCAAGAAGTGTTTGGTCCTAGTGGAACATTTGGTAACATTGCCTTTATTATTCGCGCCAGGGTAGAAGGGTTACGGGATTTTGGCCCATCCTTGAGTCCATTTAACGCCTTTCTTTTACTGCAAGGATTAGAGACTCTCTCCCTTCGTGTAGATCGGCATATGAGCAATGCCTTAGAGCTGGCTCGGTGGTTGGAGCAGCAAGAGCAAGTATTATGGGTTAATTATCCGGGGCTTGCCAATCATCCATATCATGAACGAGCGAAAAAATATCTCCGGCATGGCTTTGGGGGAGTTTTAAACTTTGGCATCAAAGGTGGATTGGAGGCAGGAAAAGCTTTTATCAATCATGTGAAATTGGCGAGTCATTTAGCAAATGTTGGTGATGCTAAAACCCTCGTTATTCATCCCGCTTCCACAACCCATCAACAGCTAAGTGATGACGAACAGCTTTCGGCAGGTGTAACACCCGATTTGGTGCGGGTATCGGTGGGAATTGAGCATATCGACGATATCAAAGAGGATTTTGAGCAGGCATTTCAGCTAGTTAGGAATTAATAAATGGGGCATTGGGCATTGGGCATTGGGGACAAGGGGAAAGACTTGTTTCAGATTCTCACCCCTTGTCCCCTTGTCCCCTTGTCCCCTTGTCCCCTTGCCTCCCCTGCTCCCTCATCTCCACTCCCCACTCCCCATGCTCTACTCAGACTTCATCTCACCGCAAACCCAGTTTTACCATCTGACAGTGCCATTTCAACTTGAAGGGGGCAAAACATTAACTGGGGTTCAGGTTGCTTATCGCACCTGGGGGCAGTTAAATGCTCAAGGCAATAATGGGGTACTGATTTGTCATGCCTTAACTGGTTCGGCTGATGCCGATGATTGGTGGGAACCCTTGTTTGGTTTAGGGAAAGCTTTCAATCCAGAACATGATTTTATTGTGTGCAGCAACATCTTGGGAAGTTGTTACGGCACAACCGGGCCAACTAGTATCAATCCGATAACGGGAAAGCCCTATGGCGTATCCTTTCCTGAGATTACAATCCGAGATATGGTTCACCTGCAAGCTGTACTACTAGAATACCTGGGTGTTCAATCTCTGCGGTTAGTAATTGGCGGATCACTTGGTGGAATGCAAGCACTAGAGTGGGCGTTATTATATCCAGAAAAGGTGAAAGCGATCGCACCCATCGCTGTTTCTGGAAGACATTCCGCTTGGTGTATTGGATTAAGTGAAACCCAAAGACAGGCAATTTACGCCGATCCAAACTGGCAAGGAGGGAACTACACGCTGGATGCGCCCCCAAACCAAGGGCTAGCTGTTGCACGGATGATGGCGATGAGTACTTACCGTTCTTGGGATAGTTTTACAACCCGCTTTGGGCGGCAGTCTGATGCATCTGAGCAGTTTACTATAGCGAGTTACTTACAGCATCAAGGTCAAAAGCTGACAGAGCGATTTGATGCCAACACTTACATTACGCTCACCCATGTAATGGATCGCCACGATGTTGCACGCGCTCGCACAAATCCTAATTTATCGGATTATAAATCTATTTTGCAAAGTATCCAGCAACCGTCTTTAGTTGTCGCAATTGATTCTGACATCCTCTATCCTCCAGTAGAACAACAAGAATTAGCAAATTTAATCCCTAATGCCCAATTGGCGTGGCTGAAGTCAACCCACGGACATGATGCATTTTTAATTGACATGGCTGCATTGAATGAAATATTAATCTCTTTTCAGCAAAGTTTAGATTTTCCAGCTTCCTAGTACCGCAAGGCGGAAGTCAAAAGTCAAAAGTATTATAGAATAAGCACTTTAGGGCTTTTCGACGGTCTGCTTATTTACGCCATGCTGTACTAGCTAATTATGAGGCAAAATGATGAAACTAAAAAGGCGATCGCTATTTGTAGAAAGTATTTATATCTTAAAAAGATAAGTACAGAAACTGAAAAAAGATTATGTATTAGCTAAAAGCTAAAAATATGGCATTAAATTCCAAAATTATCGGGACACCATTTGCACCAGTTGTAGGACAACAGCAAGCCATAGAATTACTCACTCAAGCTGTTAGACAAAAGCGGGTTGCTCCAGCCTATCTATTTGTGGGGCCAGATGGTGTAGGAAGGAGTTTAGCCGCCAGGTGTTTTGTGGAGTTGCTATTTTCTAATGAAATGGAAGTCACTACGGCTTTACAAAACCGTTTGCGTCAGGGTAACCACCCAGCTTTATTATGGGTGCAACCAACGTACCAATACCAGGGGCAACGATTAACAGCAGCAGAAGCAACAGAAAAAGGGCTTAAGCGTAAGGCACCACCCGTAATTCGGCTAGAGCAAATTCGGGAAATTGCCGAGTTTTTAAGTCGGCCACCCTTGGAAGCACCAAGGAATGTGGTGGTGCTGGAGGAAGCCCAAACAATGGCAGAAGCAGCAGCGAATGCTTTACTTAAAACCTTAGAAGAACCAGGACAGGCGACGTTAATTTTAATTGCACCTACACCGGAGTCTGTATTACCAACTTTGGTGTCACGCTGTCAACGCATTCCTTTTTATCGTTTAGATGCACAGTCTTTGGCTGTTGTACTTACACAAACTGGTCATCAAGAAATTTTGCAAAATCAGGCAGTATTGAGCATAGCAGCAGGCAGTGCTGGAACTGCGATCGCATCTTACGAGCAATTACAAGCTATCCCCCCTGAGTTACTCGAAGACCTGAAAAAAGCCCCTTCTTCCTACCGCAAAGCATTGGAGTTAGCTAAGAAAATTGACAAGGATTTAGATACAGAAGCCCAATTGTGGTTAGTTGATTATCTTCAGCAATTCTATTGGCAGCAGTGGCATCAACCCAGCATCATTAACCAGCTAGAACAATCTCGTAAATACTTGCTTTCTTACGCTCAACCAAGGCTAGTTTGGGAATGTCTGCTTTTATCTGTATGTCAAAAATAAAATTCTATTTACTAAGGATTGTACAAAAAGCTCAAATCCTTTAGCAATATTAAATGATATTACTTAAGTATTCGTAAATATTAGTACTTGTGTATTATTGAGAATAAGCTACGCAAAGCGTCTGTCTCCGACACGCTGCGCGAACGTAAGAGATGTGGCGAGTTAAAAGACATTGCCCCAAGACACTAGAAGTTACTCAATTGTCAAAGCTTCATAGTAAACAAAAGTCTTGCGGGGGATGACTAATAAAGGCTGTTCAATTAGTGTTTTTGAAGATTGTACCCCTGACTTATGATGAACTTATCGCAGACAATTCCAGTTCTTCTTTTAGGGACTAGCTTGGCTGTGCTTTCACCGCAAGTTTGTCCTGCTCTCACTATTCAAGAGGTAGCTAGTCTTGCCCAAGCATCAAGCGATTTGCCAGTGGTCAAATCAGCAGGGCTGTCCCCCGACATTAATGTGCCTTGGTCGAAAACGGTGAGAATCGTTGACCCTTTTGAAGGAGAGTTTATTGGGGTTTTCGACCGGAACTCTTTAGGTGGCTATTTGTACCGTGAGGGTTCAAAGCAAGTTCTTAGTTTGTGGACTCCTTCAAGCATTCGAGTCCTTGTAACAGTAAATTCGGGTGAAGCAAGGTCTTCTTTCTACACAGCAGGTCGTGTGTATCCCAGACCTGACTTTATTAGGTTTGTCACTACCAAGAAAGTTGATAAACTTTTGCTCAAGGTCAGGGAAAAGGTTTTTCAATTAGACGGTTCAACCGGCACATTTGCTGTCAGTCAAGAACTAGCCGCTGCTTTGAAAAATGCTCCAGATGAGAACTTAAACATCAGACTAGTCTTAGAAGGAGGTCAAACTGTGGATAGCGAAATTGGCAAAGGGACGGTAAAAGCTTGGCGAAATATTTATTAAGCGATGTCTTTGGCGGGCTACGCCTACGCGTTTTTAACTATTAGGCGGGAAGTCCCGCGCTCTGGCAAAGCCGAGCGTCGGGAGGATGCCACCCTAAGTATTATCTATATATCAAAGAAAAATTTTCTCCCCTCTTATCAGGAATTTAGCTAGTAAAACTTGTTTATAAATTTAGGAAGAACAAAAAAAGAATCGATGATAGGAGGTGTAGAAATTAAAATATAAGATTCATAATGATCTCTAATTACCAGATAAGTAGGTATAATGGCGATCGCTTGGTTTTGTAACTCCTAACTGCGTAGGCGTAGCCCGTCGTAGACATTGGATATTTTTTACAAACTTCTTCACCGGCTACCTGAGAAAGTTCTCGCCACAACTGAGAACCGACTTGTTTTATACAGTCGTGTTCATAACTTATCTGCACCGCGATTTCCGCATAAGTGCGTCCCAGCCAACTTTCCAGTAAAATTACAGATTGAACGTAATTGAGTCTTTGCCCAAAAGTAGAGCAGAAAAGTGTATCTACTAAATTCAGCGCCTCTTGTTGTCATGGATTAGCCTACTTTGTTTATAGGTTAAACTGACGAGATTTCTGTTTGTAATGAGATTTTTACATTAAATGTTACATTCATTTACAGTAAAAACTCACTCGATCTCACTGACAAGGCGATGTCTACGACGGACTACGCCTACGCACTTGGGTTAATAATTAATACAGTATAGTGAATTAACCCGTACCCCTCAAGTTATAAAAAGGACATCAACTCTATGAAATTTGGTATTGATATAGGACACAATTGCCCTCCTTACGATACAGGGGCAACAGGTATCCAACAAGAAGATAATTTAACGAAAGCAGTTGGTACAAAACTGATACAAAAACTAAAAGCAGCAGGTCATACCGTTATTGATTGCACTCCTACAAGCGCTAGCAGTGTAAACGATTCTCTAAGACAAAGAGTCAATAAAGCAAATGCTAATAACGTTAATGTCTTTATTTCGATTCACTTTAATAAGTTCAACACTATAGTGAATGGTACAGAAATTTTTGCCATTAGCAATACATCAAAAGGTATCGCTCAATCAGTTTTAAAAGAGATTGTTAAACTTGGCTTCAATGATAGAAAAGTTAAAAGCACAGGTTTTTATGTTATCAAAAATACACAAATGCCAGCTATTTTAATTGAGTGCTGCTTTTGTGATTCCAAAGTAGACATGGATCGCTTTGATGCTGAAAAGATGGCCGAAGCAATAAAAGATGGATTAATTGGTGAGTCCGATCATGATGATCCTAAGCCTGATAAAAAATATAGTCTAGAAATTACAGAAGAAACTGTCTTAAAACCTTCTACAGAACAGTCATCAGAACTACCTAAAGAATCTGTAATCAATATTGTTCCAGGAAATTACCCAATTTTAGATGTCCGTTTTGAGGAAAACCATTATTGGGTTAAGTGGTCTGATAAAAGTAAAGGAAACCGAGATGGGCATTTTGTTTTCGCTAAACACGCCAAAGTTATAGAAAAAGATTAACTAATTCTATGATCCCTGGCTTTTTTAACAACCCAGGGATCTATAAAAACTTTTTAATAGGACAAAGATATGTCATTACTAGATGATTTAGTCAACAATTATTTTAATAAAGATTTAGGATTAATTTTTGCACAGATTGGCATTGAGCCTACAATAATTACTGAGATAAATCGGCAAATTTTAAAAGAAGTTACCCTTGCTCAATGGTTACTAGAATCTACTAGAGGTAAAAGTGAGCTAGCTGTCAATGCTAACAATTTTGCCGGATTAAAATGGCGAGATCCTGATATGAAAGGGTTTGCCGAACCATTAAAAATCAAAGTTCCTTCTGAACCAGAAGAAGTTGAGTTCTGTAAATTTATAGATATAGACGCTTTTATTATTGGTTATTGGAAGTTTTTAACTCGCACTCCCTATAGAGGCTTAGAAGATCACGCCAACACACCAGAAAATTTCCTAGGCTTTCTCAAGGCTAAAGGCTATTCATCTGACCCTAAATATGTCAGTAAAGTTGTAGACTTGCTTCCAGAGGCACAAAAGTTACTGGCTAATGCAGGTGGAGTTACCATTCCTGCTTCAGTGGAACAACTACAGCTAATTCGTGCGCCAAAAGAAGTTGAAGTAGGACAAAATTTTAGGGTTGAAGGCGTAGCACGTTTAATTGACAGTGGCAAAGTTTTGTCAATTATGATCGACAATCAATTTCCAATTCCAAATGTAGTAATTAGTCAGGATGGTAAATGGCAATTTGATTTCGTTTTTAAACAAGAAGGCGATCGCCGCTTGATAATTGCTGTTGACAATCAAACTCTAGAGATCCAAATTAAAGCTGTTGTTCCTTTCGATGACAAAGACAATGAGAAGACTCAACAACCTACAGCATCCAGCTTACCAGGAGCGAAGGTAATTAAACTCGTTGGTAGCGTAGGAATTGGCGGAGTCAATAAAGCTGATGATGTTAAGGCTATTAAGGCGCGATTGCATGAGCTAGGCTACAAATGGGTAGGCGATCCTAACAGTGCAGACAGAGACAGAGGACTATTTGACGCAATCAAATTATTTCAATCAATTATTGCAGGTCGCAGTACTATTAATGGTGATGGTCGAGTTGATGTTGGTGGAATAACTCATCGATGGTTGCAAGCAGCTAACGCACCACGGTGGGAGTTAATGCCAAAAAGCGACCTTGATAATGGTTTCGTTAACGGTGAACTGGAAGATACCCAAGATAATCACGATTTTGGAACACACTGGTTAGCTGATGTTATTAAAGTAATTGCCCAAGACTATCAAAGTAGTTATCGCAATACTCATCCCAAAGCTGCTCCATTTGCAATCAATGATGTTAGCCTTCCTCATGGAGGCGATACTCCCGACCATCATGGACATGAAACTGGGATGATGTGTGATGTTTACTTACCCAAAAGGAATGGGGCATTTGGCGGCATTTTTTGGTCGAGTTCTGAATACGATCAAGATGCTACGCGAGCTATTCTCAAGTCTATTCGCAAGCAAAAGCTGGTGAAGGTTGGGGCGGTTTTCTTCAACGATAAAAAGCTAATTCAAGAGGGGCTTTGTACTCCAATGATTGGTCACGATCATCATATTCACTTTGAAATTAACCCACCACTAAGAAGCTAATAGAGAGTCCGGTGTTTAGTACGTAGAAGAGTTGCTGACGAAAGAACCTTTATAATTTCTGCCCTGCATAAATCGATCGCACTTCGCCGTTACGCCGGATGACAGCTTCGCCATTACTGACATCTACTAGTGTCCAACCACTTGAGCCAATACTTTCACCCATATTGACCCGGCGAGTCACGCCCTCAATTTTAAATAAAGCGGCAGATTTGTTACCCAACTCTAGCAATCCCTCTAAGGTATTACTCGGAGCAACTGCGATCGCACTTGGTGGATATACTTGTTCATGGGTAATAGTTGGTTCTGACTCTGGGGCTAATGCCGCACGCAATGGAACTACTGGTAATGCAGGCAGAGGGTTGGGTGTTTGGCGTACAGTAATGGGTGCAGTTTTTGCAGCTACAGGTTTGAGTTCGGCTCTTACAGCCGAAGCTAACATATTGACGGTTACAGGCTTGGCAGCTTGTTGCACTGTATTCAGGACATTTTTCACCACATTAGATTGAGATCCCTGCAATGCACTGGCAACTTGTGGTAAAAGTGTAGGAGTCCCAGGAATCGCTGGCAGGGCATAGCGCATTGGCGACGGCGCTTGATAAACAGGAACGTAGATCCGCTCAACAACGCTTCCAGAACGGTTAGGGGCTGGTGGTGTATTGTTAACTAGAAGTGGTGGTAGGTTACCAGTTGTTTGCCCGTTGCCAAGGGCTAGTTGGTTAGTCTTTGCCTGAGCGGAATATCCCGGACTAAAAGATTTTTGATTGCTTTTGGCTTCTTGCTTATCTATAACTGCCAGTGCCTGGAGCATATAGTCAACTAACTCTGCCTCAATTTCTGGTTTTACAGGCAACTGTGACTGCGGTTGCGGCACTAAAACACCTGGCTGGGTCAAGTTAGTATTTACAAGATATATGACTCTAGACTGTACCAGGTAGATCATACCAGCGATCGCCACGCCTAAAGTTGTTCCTACCATCAGCAGTTTGCCCAAACTCCGACTACTTTTCTGAGGCTTTCTACTAACTCTTTTTACGGTGGCGCTATCAAACACAACGGTACTCAAGTGCTTGTGGTTATCTTGAGCAACTGACTGTAGTGGTTGGTTTACTGTGTTCGGTAAAATAATCTGCGGGATCGTGACTGTTCCCATAGGCACGTATTCTGGAGACGAGTGGCGTTGAGGTTGGGGAGAAACCCCAGCAACAGACTGGTTGGATTTATTCTGCCTACTGTGCCTAAAGGTTTGAGAAGGCAGATTTCCACTAACATCCAGAATGCAGTCGATATCGGCAAAGAGTTCATCCATTAGACCATCAGCATAGTTTTCTATCGACCAAGGCTCGTTGGCGATTAAGTCTTCTGATGGTTCTGGTACTATGAGACGGGTGCTGGCTTCTTGTAACATAGACTTTCTGGGTTGTTGCTAGGACGAGGAAACGCCGCGCCTACTGCCTGGGAATTAGGATTATAGATGAAACATCCAATCCGCCGTCTGATTGAGACAAGCTGGTTGAGCGCTGGTATTAAAGTCAACTTTAATCTGGGGATTGTTAATGATGCCATTACTAATATTCATGTCATCTATCATACCAATCCCCTTCCCTACTACTATACTCAGTCTTTATCAAGCTTGTGTTAAGCTAATGCTGGAAACTCCGATTGGCTATTGCTTCTACGCAATTCTAAATATAATAATAAAGCATTAACATCGGCTGGGTTTACACCACCAATACGTGCAGCTTGACCAAGAGTGAGTGGTTTTACGTGAGTTAGCTTTTCCCGTGCCTCTTTGGAAAGAGTATCAATTCTTGTGTAATCTAAATCCGCAGGTAACTGGCGATGTGCTTGGCGGGCAATTTGGTCAATCTGATTTTGTTGCCTAGCCAGATAGCCAGAATACTTAATATCAATTTCTGCGCCTTCTTTCTCGGCGCGGTTGAGGTTGGCGTTTCCCAGTCCAAACCTGTCGAGGTCAACGTAATGGAATCCCGGACGGCGCAGCAAGTCATTAAGGGTAATTGAACCTTTGATTGCTTGTTGGGTATTAGATGCGATCGCTATTCCAATTTCATCATGTTCTTTGACTCGTGTAGCTTGCAATCTTTGTTTTTCTGTGGTAATATTCGCCTGCTTTTGAGTAAATAGATCCCAGCGGCGATCGTCAATTAAACCAATTTCTCGTCCCAAGGGTGTTAAGCGTTGGTCAGCATTGTCAGAACGCAATATCAATCGGTACTCTGACCTACTGGTAAGCATCCGGTAAGGTTCGCGTAAATCCTTTGTACATAGATCATCAACTAGCGTTCCAATGTAACTTTGCTCACGGGCAAAAACAATCATCTCTTGAGAGCGAACAAATCGAGCTGCGTTGATTCCCGCCACCAGCCCTTGAGCTGCGGCTTCTTCATAACCTGTAGTGCCATTAATTTGCCCAGCACAAAATAGTCCGGCAATCTTCTTAGTCATCAGTGTGGGGTAACACTGAGTTGCTGGTAAGTAGTCATATTCCACAGCATACGCTGGACGCAGCATCACACATTTTTCCAAACCGGGGAGAGTCCGCAACATTTGCAGTTGCAAATTCTCTGGTAAACCTGTAGAAAATCCTTGAATATAAAGTTCGGGTATATCCCGTCCTTCTGGTTCAATAAAGATTTGATGGCTTTCCTTATCGGCAAAGCGGACAATTTTATCTTCAATACTGGGACAATAACGCGGCCCTTTGGCTTCCACCCAACCGCCATAAACTGGCGACAGGTGCAAGTTATCTTGAATTAGACGATGGGTTTCGGGGGTTGTGCGGGTAATGTAGCAAGGCATCTGTTCCCGTTCTACCCACGCATCCGGGTCAAAACTAAACCAGCGCACATCTTCATCCCCTGGCTGGATGAGCATTTTACTATAATCCACCGATCGCTTGTCTACTCTAGCTGGGGTTCCAGTTTTGAGCCTTCCAGTTTCAAATCCTAGGCGGTTTAGGGTTTGTGTCAATCCTTCAGCCGCAAATTCTCCAGCGCGTCCGGCTGGCATTGATTTATTACCAACCCAAATTTTGCCTCCTAGGAAGGTGCCAGTTGTCAAAATAACTGCTTTACATTGGAACCCTACACCAAAATAAGTTTCAACCCCGATGACTTCACCGTTAGCACCCAAAACTAAATCTGTTGTCATACTTTCGCGGATTGTCAAGTTGTCTTGGTTCTCGACAATATTCTTCATCACTGCTGCATATTCGCGCTTATCAGTCTGGGCGCGTAATGCCCAAACAGCAGGTCCCCGTGAAGAGTTGAGGATACGTTTTTGCAGGTAGGTGCGGTCTGCTACTTTACCAATTTCTCCGCCAAGTGCATCTACCTCATGGGTCAACTGGGATTTGGCCGGGCCACCCACTGCTGGGTTACAAGGTTGCCAAGCGATTTTATCCAAGTTGAGCGTCAATAGCAGGGTACGACAACCGAGGCGTGCAGAGGCGAGAGCTGCTTCGCAACCGGAGTGACCTGCACCGACGACTATGACATCAAAAGCGTCTTGGAATTCAACGGAATTGTGCATGGTCATACTTACAGGATCAGCAAGCTTAAAGTTCTTTTCAATTTTAACTGTTCCAGTGGTTTCATGGATGTAACTTTCTGATAAAAAAGTTATCAAATTTACTAGTACTAAATTAGAGATAAGTTTATAGTTTTACAACTTAAACAATAAGTAAAAAATATAATGTTTTTTAAGAATACTGGCAATGTTCCAGTTTATTTATCACAGCTATTTTTGACATATTTAGCTAGGGATAAAAGCTGATTTATTACGGTTTTATATTAAATGGCTTGCATAAGCTATATAGAAACATATATCAATCTTATGCATTATTTGCTCTTATCTTTCTCATTTTTGCTTATTAAGCAAGAACAGATTATAAAAAACTTATCTATTGCTTTTATTCTTAAATCCACTAACCAATTATTTAAAAATGAAACTCCCCATCAAGAGTAAAAAAATCCTTCCTAGAATTATCAGAAAAGCAACTTTTATCAGTATAGTTATCTTGATGATTTTTATTTTAGTAGCCAGTAATGAGATTACCCAACACAAATTAGCTAGAACTGCACAACCACTAAATGGATGCTTGATTAATGATTTGTTAGCTTGTACAGATAAGCTAATCGGCATTTAAGTTGCATAAAGGTAGGGCTGAAGCCCTTACTACAAGCGAATCATTTCGGAAAAATGAATGACGATTAGCTTACCTCTAAAGAGACAATATTAGAACCATTTATTCCTAAACCAGAATTAAATGAGCAACAGCGTTTTTTATCTGCGATCGCTAGAAATTTACCTACAGTTCCACAACCAGGTACTTATGAATATATTTTGCTGCGGGCATATGGTGCAGTATTTGTAAATCAAGATGTCAAGATTAAACTACCGCAAAAAGGTATGTTTGCCAATGAACAAGAAACCCAAGATTTTCAAGCTACTTTAACAATGGGTTATATTGATGGCACTAACGATTGTTATTTACAAAAGTCTGCGGCTGATGCTTTAAATAAAGCGCGAATCCAGCAACAGATACCACTAAAATCTGGTTATGGTTCTGGCGATTGTACTCGCACTTTTAGTACGAATTTAAGATTTTGGCACAAATATGCTAATAATCAAATTTTAGCAAAAGTTCAACAGGGCAAAGAAACAAAAATTCTCGGTGTGGTTGCACCTCCTGGAACTTCACAACATCTCTGGGGATTAGCAATTGATTTACGCGTAGGCAGTAAAGAACAAAGAAAAGCTCTTAATCAAAATGGTTGGTTTCAAACTGTATACAATGATGTTCCACATTGGACTTATGTGGGTTTAACTGAAGAGAATTTACCTCTATTTGGTTTTAAGAAACAAGTTGTTCGAGGTATTACTTATTGGTTGACGCCACTTTAATTATTAATATTATTTAACACACAATTAGACGCGCTTACCCTGAATGTAACCCCCTGCACTCATATATACAATTGCAACTTGGTAAGTACATATGATCTTAAGGGCACAGCAGTGCTATGCCCCTATCTGTATACTTCATTTACCTGGAAAACGCTGTAAGCATCTAGTTTTTATAAGTAATTCAACAGATTGAATAAATTTAAAAATAAAAATATAGCTAGTCTTTACAAAAAGTACAGCTAGTTTTACAAATAACAATTTTTCCTCTTTAGCTCCTTTTACTTTTCCCCTTCTTCAACTCTTGCAAAATTACTTTTACAAGAGTTGAAGAAAGAGTATCCTAACGACTGTTATTCATTAACAATCGTAAAGCCTTCATAATCAACGACTCCAGTCGAAGCATTTGGTAAATTAACGTTACCAAGTAAGGTGGCGGTTGCAAAGCCAGCCCCATTAGCACCACCAACACTACCTAAACCTAGACCTGATGCAGCAAGTTCATCTTGATAGCCTGTGATCTCATACACAGCGCCAGTTTCCAGCCAACCCAACAATCTTTGAGAACCGCTGTTAGTAAATGACAACCCAGAATCTAAGTTGACATTCAGAGCTTGCCCTGAAGGAGTTCTCAAAGTAATCGGTGCAGATAGCTGACCAGTAAGCAGATCGACTTTGTAAAGCTGGTTCCCATCTCCATCATTAGTCCTGAAATCGCTAGCAAGAGCGCGAGTATTACCAGGATTGAGATTGTCGATAGCTAATCCATCGGCATATTTTCCAGGATTGGTAGGTTGAGTTCCTTGTCTTTGTGCAGCAGTAGTAGCTGGGCCAAAGTTGTCTACAAGGCTAATAGCTCCAGGGGTAGCTGTAGTAATTCTATAAAGAGAGCTACCTACGGGGCCATTTGCGGGATTCGGATTCCCTGAAATGTTGTATAAAGCACTACGATTAAAGTCAGCACCTGACTCAAATCCAAAACGGCGGTCAGATGGTGTACGGGTTGGTGAGGTCGTGGCTGGAGCAAAAGGCTGATCTATATTATTAACGCGAGAAACAGTTGGATCAATTGGTGTTGTGGGACCAGTGACCCGTGCTTCGTTAACTGCACCTACCCTTCCGGTAATGGGGTTAGTTCCCAAACCTTCTAGATCTGCGGTAGTAGCAGTACTTGGAGCATTGACTGTACCTACTCGTGTGGAAGTAATAGAACCTCCGGGTCCAGAAGGTATGAAAAAGCGGTAAACGTCAAGTTGCTTGCCATTACTAGCGTTTCCGTCGCGATCTTCTCCAATAGTATAGCCGTAGAGTGCCATGAGAATTTTCTCCTTGTTGAAACCTGTTAAACTTTTAGGAACATTTCAAATACGCAGCATTCCAAATGTGCAAATTGCTATCTGGCTAAAAGTCTTTAACGACACAAACAAGAGCTTTCCTTCGCAGGGTGAGATTTAAGGTTAGTCTGCGTTATCTTACTTTCCTTATATAGCCGAGAAGCTTGCAAAACTGAAATACTACTAAACTTTTGACTGTAAACAGGCTAGGACCACTTAACTCCAGACTGTTGTAGTTACTATTTACTCAATTTGTGAAAGTTAGGATATGTGAAAACTTGATGTCAAGGGTACAAATCTCAAAACTACATCTAGTTACACTTACATACATTTTGTAGGAACCCATTATTTCCAAATTTGATTAAATCAACGGAGAGTTAAGCGTCTTTTATTTGCCCATTAAAATCAAAACTTAAGGTTGAGAACTGTATTTGGAGTTATCTTAATAAAACTATATTTGAGTAATGTTAAGAAAAACTTTTCTAACTGTTAAGGTTTCATAACATCTTGGTTAAGGTTTAGTAGTTACTACGTGTTTTCACGCGCTGATATGCTTCTTCCATCTTTTCAAGAAAGGAAGCATCATTGGAGTAGACTAAATTAGGATTTACGCATGAGTTACGGAATAACGTAGACACGTTCGCGGAGCGTCTCTGCCGCAGGCTACTGCAGAGGCACAGAGAAGCCAGTGCGCCTTTGCGGTTCCCCGACTTGTAGCAACTGGCGCGGCACGGAGAAATCAAAGTTTGAGAGATATTTTGCGTAAGTCCTATAAATATATAAGTAGATTTTCTCCTTCTGAAACCGCTACCTATTACCTGTAAGGTTGTATAGAACAATTTGCTCAAACCCTAAGTTTGATTTTGTACATTTTCACAAAGAAAAAGAATATTTATACAGACATAGTTCGACTACTTTAATCTAGCAATCCAAATTAAAATCTGAGAAAATATCTAGATTAAAAATACGAATTTTTAAGCCTTTTAACAATTTTTGTTCTTACGAATTATTTAGGATTGTATATTGTGGTAAAACATAGCGATTTGATTTGAACAACAGCATTTATTAATCTACAAAGTATACTAAATTTACACTGTTTTACTTCAAGGCAGACAACAGGTGTATAGACAAACTATGCATACTTGAGGGCGAGACCAAAATCAAAGCCCCCCAATTTCTCGAGGGATTTAGAGAGATATAGGACTTTTAATACCTATAATAGGATTTTTTAAATAACCTCTAAGAGGGGATAGTTGTTCTTTAGACTGGAATGGCTTTGTTAAGTATTAGCCCTCTCCCTTATGGTATAGGGTTTAGGAGCACGGTAATTTGATAATGGGCAATTAGACACACTGACGATAACTTGATCTGACAAATAGTGGAAGTGATTAAGCTCATCCCGCGCCTTTTAGGTGCGGGATTTCACGTTGATTGTTAACCATCAACCGTCAACGGCGTCGGAGCGTCTCTCATCCCATCTTTAAAAAGAGTGGGTTTTCTCGATGCCTTTTTATAATCATGCACTTCCCTATCTCCAATTTCTCTGACGATGGGGATTAAAATCGCTTGTGCCGAAGAAATAGTACTAGTGTTTGCTCATAAGCAAGTTATATGCTCAGAGAATAGTCAATAGCTAACTATCAAGTTGCTCATCTGCACTTTATGCTAGATGTCAAATTCACTGATTTGAATAAAACTTCTACATAAACACACACTGATGCAGTTTGATTTGCTTGAATAGCTATATTGATAGGACGTAGATACGACGGCAATTCACAATCCTGATTATGGCAAGTAAATTCATTGATGTTAGAGAATATACTGTCAGGGCGCACAAAAGACAGATTCATACTCGTGTTTTCCAGTTTGTCTGTAAAGAGTGTAACGATCTGACAAAGCGCGAGACTTTCGGGCCTCGACCCTTATATTGTGAGAGATGTCGCCCTCCCCAACCGCCTAAGAAATCACAGCCAACATCTCACAAAGCAAAACCCAGAGCAATGTCTTACAAAAGTGACATAGATTTAAATTGATTGAAGCCTTATGACTCAAAATGGACAATTAGAACCACCTCCAGGCACTTTTCTGTCACCACTGTTGGAATTACGAAACTATTATGCTCGCCTCACACAAGAGTATGAACGCCTCTTTGTGCAGGCGCGATCGCAGCTGGATCATGTAGAAGCGTTGTTGTCTAACTGGTCTTTTTCAGATGACAGCAATCAGATATCAAGTCTGACGGCGGCTGATGAAACCTCAGATGTTTCCCAAGAAGGCCCTCTGCGGTTTTTATCACCTCTTGATGACATTGACAAAATCAACTTGGCAGAGTCTGTACAGTCAGAACTCGCAGATTCAGACAAGGTTGAGATAGATAATTCCTTTTCTGTTGCTGTTAATACAAAAGAGAGTCAACCTTCAACTACATCGCTAGATTTAAAGATCGCCCCAGAGAACAACGATAGTTCAACAAAGGTAGCCGAAATTCCCATGCTACCCCAGTATAATCACGCTGTTTCCCGAATGGAAGCGATAAAACAGCTATTGCAAGAGCAGATAGGGACTGTGTGCCATATCGATTTTATCGTGCGATCGCTTTATGGAGAGTTAGATTCCAATCTATTCAAAGTAGTTAAAGGTAGGGTTCAATCTTCCCTTACCCAAGGTAGAGAAAGGAATTACTGGGTAACTATTCCCGATGAGCCAGGTTGTTATACTCTGGATTTAAGTTTGGTAGCCCCAACTAACCGCAATGGTGCTTCTAGAAGCAACAAAAACAAAAATAAGAAGCCTTTCGTACCCCCGACAAAAGCAGTACCGATGCTTAAAGCCTTTGAGGGTCAATTCTTAATTGATGCCCTCACCTCTTTGTTTGAAGAAAATCCAGGTAAAGTTTTTAGCGTTGCTGAAGTCATCGCCGGGATTTATGGAGAACTAGATTCTCAGCAACTTCGAGAGGTCAAAAATAAGGTGCTGAATGAATTATCTAGAGGCTATCGAACAGGCAGATTCTCTAGGGTTCCTAACCAAATCGGCTTCTATACTTGGGACTCCAATATGATATTGGAGGGTAGTTCTCGTTAAATTGGGCATTGGGAATTGGGGATTGGGGATTGAGCATGATCTATATAGTTCTTTTGCCTCATCTTCCCCTGCTCTCCCTGCTCCCTGCCCCCTGCCTCTTCCCCACTCCCTTATCCCAAAAACAGCTTGTATGCCGGATTCTTATTCTCATCCCAATAGCGATAGCCCAGGTTATCGAGAAAAGCTTGCCACTCTCCCATCTCGTGGGGGGGAACCTGGATACCAACAACGATTCGTCCGTAGTCTGCGCCGTTGTTACGGTAGTGAAAAAGACTAATATTCCAGTCGGGACTCATGGAAGTAACAAACTTCATCAATGCGCCGGGACGTTCGGGAAACTCAAAACGGTAGAGCAATTCATTGTGAGCAAGAGGAGAATGCCCACCCACCATGTGCCGTAGATGTAATTTAGTTAGTTCGTCGTCTGTTAAATCAAGAGTTTCAAATCCTTGAGCTTCAAAGTTTTCTACCATCTTTGCAGCATCAGCACGGTTTTGAATTTGCACGCCTACAAAAATATGGGCTGTTTTTTCATCGGCAATGCGATAATTAAACTCGGTAAGATTCCGGTTGCCAATACATTCACAAAACTGGCGAATACTTCCCCGTTCCTCAGGAATTGTAACTGCAAAGATTGCTTCGCGGCGTTCGCCTAACTCTGCCCGTTCTGCCACAAAGCGGAGGCGATCAAAATTCATGTTTGCACCACAGGCTACAGCAATTAAGGTTTGTCCCTCGATTTGCTCTCGTTCTGCGTAGGCTTTGGCCGCTGCGATCGCTAATGCACCGGCTGGTTCTAAAATTGATCGCGTATCCTCAAACACGTCTTTAATCGCAGCACAAGTATCGTCTGTATCCACCAGGATGATTTCATCTACATACTGCTGACACAAACGGAAGGTTTCTTCACCTACTTCCCGCACTGCTACCCCATCAGCAAATAACCCCACTTGAGGCAAGCGCACCCGATGTCCGGCTTTGAGTGATTGAGACATAGCATCAGCATCTACTGGCTCAACACCAATAATTTTGATTTCGGGACGCAAGCGTTTCACATAAGCCCCAATCCCAGAAATTAATCCACCCCCTCCAATTGCGACAAAAATCGCATGGATGGGTTGCTGATATTGCCGTAAAATTTCCATCCCAATTGTTCCCTGTCCAGCAATGACATGAGGATCATCGAAAGGATGAATAAAGGTCAAACCTTTTTCTATTTCTAATTCACGGGCATAACTATAAGCATCGTCGTAGGTATTTCCATGTAATACGACTGCTCCGCCCCTCATTCTAACTGCGTCCACCTTGACTTGAGGCGTGGTTATTGGCATAACAATAATCGCTTTGGTTCCCAAGCGATTGGCTGCAAGGGCAACTCCTTGAGCATGGTTTCCCGCAGATGCTGCGATTACACCCTGCGCCAATATATCTGGTGGCAATTGCACCATTTTGTTATAAGCACCCCGTAGTTTAAAGGAAAATACTGACTGCATATCCTCACGTTTCAACAGCAGTTGATTATTCAGCCGCGCAGACAAATTTGGGGCATACTCCAGTGGTGTTTCCTGGGCAACATCGTATACACGGGCAGTCAGAATTTGGATGAGGTAGTCACAAAACATGGGTGTCAAGGTGTTAGCAAATGCCGGATGGAAACTAATTTTACGTTACAAGCGATCGCACTGGTTTTATTTAATTGCTCTTTTTTAAAATTTTCAGTGAATAAAATTTATAAATTACTAGTATTGTTTGCAGAAAAATAAGTTCAGTAATTGAATTTTTTAGTGATCTCAAATTCAGTGCGATCGCTGGTAGGTTGATTTTAAACTAGGTTCGTTTGCTGTCCGAGTATTTAGAGCAACAGAATAAGTATAATTTTGCTTGTGAATATAACTTCTCAATTTATGTTAAAGTATGCGTGAAAGATGAAATTCGGCTGTGTAGTTTGTTTTTATATGTACTTGTATTACAGACCTCTCCGGATCTAAATCTCTACACCCCTGATTCTGGAGAGATCCTATGTCAATTTACGTCGGTAACCTATCTTATGAGGTTAAAGAAGATGACCTCCGGCACGTCTTTGCAGAATACGGAACGGTAAAAAATGTTCAATTGCCTATAGACCGAGAAACAGGACGGATGAGAGGTTTCGGCTTTGTAGAAATGGAATCAGACGCGCAAGAAACAGCAGCGATTGAGGCCCTTGATACTGCTGAGTGGATGGGTCGGAGCTTAAAAGTTAATAAAGCTAAACCCAAGACAGACGGAGGTTCCTCTGGCGGTAGACGAGGTGGTGATGGTGGTTCCTCTGGCCGTTATTAAAGTCTAAAGCTAAGAAATTAGCTTTAAAGTCTTGAGGGCAGACAAGGCGTCTGTCTTTTTTTGTGCTTCGGTTAACTTGTGTTAGCGTACTTCCCGTAGGTATCGTTTTTGTAATAGGTGTAGTAATCATGAACCCAGAAGCTAAACATATTGTTAGCGAACTAAGGCGTGAGTTATACTCTAACTTTGTTGCTGCTATGAATATGTCGGTCAGCATAACTGGTACATCTTATAGTAATAATTCACCGATCGCATCTTGGATAGATCATAGGGAGAGACTGAATTATATAAATGTATACGCTTATACAGCACCTGATAAATTTTTCCCATTCCGCCCATTCATTCTTCGACTGGCTATTAACAAGAGTGCTGGTAGAATTACGACGTTCAGAAAAGGACAAGTCTGCCGAGGTCTTAATCTGATGTGGGATTTTGAATTAACTGTACTACCAAAAGAAATCTTAGACTTTCTTCCCTGGATAGTTAACTTAGTTGAGGCTCATGACAAAGGTTCGCCTTTATTGCTACAATCACCACCTCATTCATTTGAATTAGAAGTGCCAGAAGTTGCGTTCTTTAATAACGCATGGACTCAAAAAGCTTGGCTCCTTGCAGCAAATTCGACAATATCCTAATAGTTGGTGCTTTAGCTGCTTTTAGCAACTTAGCAACCGACTAAAAAAAAATATATATGCTTGGGCTTTGTTTGCCCAATAAGTAAAGTAGCAAGCCTACTTTTGGAGAATATTCCAAACCTTTGTAAATTTTTAAAACAAAATATGCAATATTGCACGATTGCTAGAAAATTCTTTTCATTTGCTTGGTAATCATGCTATTCGTGCGTTAATACCTACTATATGCCTGATAATTAATAAGGCAATCTTACAGAGAGCAAAGATGCAGACTCTCGAAAAACTCTTCCTTCCAAGTATGGGCTGTGGGACTTGGGCCTGGGGCAACCAACTGCTTTGGGGATATGACGAAAGTATGGATGACCAGTTGCAAGCCGTCTTTAACCTTTGTGTAAACAACGGTGTAACTTTATTTGATACAGGTGATTCTTACGGAACCGGGAGATTGAATGGTCGGAGTGAGCTACTTCTAGGACAATTCAGCCGAGAATATGTAGGTTCAGGCAAAGATGATATTTGTATTGCGACTAAGCTTGCTGCTTACCCGTGGAGATGGACACGTCAATCAATGGTAAGAGCTTGTAAATCATCTGCCCAACGCTTGGGAAGAAACGTAGATTTGGTACAAATGCACTGGTCTACAGCAAACTATGCTCCTTGGCAAGAGGAAGGGCTGTTAGATGGTCTTGCCGATGTGTATGAGCAAGGATTGGTTAAAGGAGTAGGATTATCCAATTATGGGCCTAAGCGGCTTAAGCAAGTGCAGAAAAAATTTGCTGAACAAGGCGTTCCTATTACTACTCTGCAAGTTCAATATTCTTTGTTGTCTACATATTCCGTCACTCAACTAAAGCTCAAAGACCTTTGTGATGAGTTGGGAATTAAACTTGTTGCCTACAGCCCTCTGGCTTTGGGGCTATTGACAGGAAAATACTCTGAGCAAGGTCCTTTTCCCAAAGGCATCCGAGGTTTGTTGTTCAGACAAATATTACCAGGAATGCGATCGCTTTTGGGATGTTTGCGTGAGGTGGCACAGTCCAGAAACAAAACCATGTCACAGGTCGCAATCAATTGGTGCATCTGTAAAGGAACCATTCCTATCCCTGGAGCAAAGAGCGTGGAACAGGCGAGGGAGAATATTGGTGCATTGGGTTGGCAATTAAATGCCAGTGAGCTTGCAGAGTTAGATAAGACAGCAGCGAATACAGACAAAAAAATGGTACAAAATATATTTCAAACTAAGTAAATTATACTTGCTTGCTTAAGCAAATCGTAGCTAAGTCCAATTACCTCGAGGCGTGCTTATTGTCTAGCAAAAGCCAAGTCACTTTCAATTAACTTAGCACCTGCTAGGTTGGCCCCACTCAAATTGCAACAGTGAAAATTTGCGCCTCTGAGGTCAGCTAGCGATAAATTAGCTCCTGTTAAATCGGCATTAGTTAGGTTAACTTCGCTTAAGTTAGCGCTACTTAAGTTGACTCCCCTCATATCTGCTAGTTGCAGGTTTGCCTTAGTTAGGTTTGCCCTCATTAGATATGCCTTACTCAGGTCGGCCCCGCTTAAATTAGCTTCACTTAGGTCTGCTGCTGTTAAATCAGCTTTACTTAGATTGGCTTGGCTTAGGTCTGCCCAACTCAACTTTGCATAACTTAGGTTAATTTCACTCAGTTTCGCGGATGCAAGTAGTGCACACCTCAAATTAGCATTAATAAAATTTCTTTCTCCCATTGCATAACGGCGTAAAATGCCATCAGTTGCTACTCTGTCTAAAACAGCTTTTGATGCGCCTTGATAACACCATGCAGCTTCTAATAGTTTGGTAACAGTGTTAACAGCTACCTCATCACATTTATCTATTATCACACCATTGCAGCCATCCCACTGACCGTTAAGCATAAAGGCAATCTCATTAGCGGCAGCAATTGAGTCAAAGAGTAAAATAGAATCTTTGTGCCGTTTAAACCAGCTATTCCAACCAATCGAGATAATATTTTTCATTTATATAAGTTTTGGCGTGGGTTCTAAATCTTCAATCAAGGTTAGTTTCACTAGCTACCAGCGCAAAAAACTGAGCTTCGTTTTTCAAGACTGCCTCTTTGGTTAATGACTGAGCGCTGTACAAAGACTACAACGCTGATGCAGCAGCCCATTTACAGCGCCCAGTCATCAAGGAGTTACAATCGGACTAAGTACAAACTCTGCAAGAACTAAGTTCTAAGCAGCTGAGTCTGGGCGTTCTATTTGCTGCCGAATGGTTTCAATAGAAGCATTAATACCAGCCAGTCTGGACTCTAAATCATCTCGCATCCAAATCAAGAATTTTAATTTCCGTTCTAAGCCAGCTTTGCGCGAAATGGGTTCGCTTCCATAACAGGTATTACCCCAAAAAGGAAACATAGTTTACCTCTGTATTTAGCTTTTATAACAGTGCAATAGATTGCACTACTACACTACATTATGGCTAATCACAATTAGACTAGTGTGGGTAACAACCGACCTAACTTGTACGTGCTTAACGAACTTTGCTAAAAATTATCTATTGAACTGGCAGAGTTTCCTGTGCTGTTATCAAGTGCAATTCGTTCATCTTTTAAGAAAAAGTTGAAGTGAAAGTGGTATTTCAATTAAAGACAGAAAGATTCTGCCAAATTGGCATTACAACTCTCTGTTTTGGAGTTTAAATGAGATATCAAGAGAACGGGACAGCCCAAAGGTTACATGAGGAATGGTTTACCATCTGCCTCAGTACCTCCACAAACCGCCAGTTGTTGACCCAACGCTGTAGAATATCTCCTCAAGCAACTTACAGCGTTCGGTCATCGCTTCTCTACGAGACGCTGCGCGAACGCTACAACTGGCTAGTAATTTACTAGAAAACACATAACAATTGATAAGTCTATTTTGATTTTCGTGCCGATTTGGACGGTGTTCGATGTGCGCCAAAGTACTTCTCACTACGGTAGCGCAGCCATACCCGCAACACTTGCGGAATCTGCTCTTTTTGTTCTTTGCTCAGTGTATTGTAAAGGAAGATTGCGCGATCGCGCTCACCCCTACAGGCAGCATTGTTGTGAGCATCCCAATAGCTGCGGGCTACCCGAATCCGCCGACAGACTTCCTTAATTAACGCTTCTCCTGTGAGTGGTTCGTCCTGCTTTGACATACTCAGATGCGATAAATTTCTAATGCGATCGTAGCGAGTCAGGCTCATTCTCACAATTACAACCTAAACAAGTTAAACCCGCAAATCGATTTCACTAGACTTTAGACACAAACAGCAAAACTAACTCAGCAATCAAATTTTGTAAAAACATAAATTTGTTCACTCCTAAGTATGGTGATTATTCATCTTTTTTCATCTTTAAAAGAGATTAATGCTCGGTAGAATCATTTATGCGTATTCATCATCTTAATTGCGGTTGTATGTGCCCGATTGGTGGGGCACTGTTTGACGGTTTTAGTCGCGGACTAACAGCCTGTCTCGTTTGTCATTGTCTGCTCATCGAGACAAATCAGGGACTAGTTCTCATAGATACAGGCTTCGGTCAGCGCGATATTCAAGCGCCATTATCAAGACTCAGCCCCTTCTTCATGAATTTGAATCGCATCAAGTTTGAAGAAAAATACACGGCGGTTGCGGCTATTGAGAGGCTTGGTTTAAACCCGCGTGATGTTCGCCACATAGTGCTTACTCACCTCGATTTTGATCATGCAGGCGGGTTGGAAGATTTTCCCGAAGCAACCGTGCATGTAATGCTCAGTGAGATTGAAGCAGCCAAGGAACGGCACGGCTTTGTCTCATCTCGACGTTACCGCCCTGGGCAGTGGGATGAAGTAAAAAATTGGAAGTATTATTCGGCTGGTGGTGAACCTTGGTTCGGCTTTGAGGCAGTACGTAACCTCGAAGGGCTACCGCCCGAAATTCTCCTGATACCACTCGCTGGTCACACACGGGGTCATGCAGGTATCGCTATTGAGACATCCGAAGGCTGGCTCTTACATGCAGGGGATGCTTACTTTTACCGACACGAAGTCGGCTCTCCTAAACGAGTTTGCACACCTGGTCTACGTGCCTACCAATCGTTTATGGAGGTAGACCGCAAGGCTCGACTTTCTAATCAAGATAAGTTGCGTGCGTTATCGCTCGACCACAGTAGTGAAGTGCGCCTCTTTTGTAGCCATGATGCGATCGAGTTCAAAACCTTCGCTGACCAAGATAATTCGCAATTGCAGAAACACAATTCGCCCTCAACAGCCTCCAATTAACTCAAAAACTCAATGCATTTCAACAGAATTATAAAGTTTTCAGGGTTCGGCTGAGATGCGTTGATAAGTTTTAACATGCTCACTTCAAAATAAAATATCTTACTTAAGCTTGTCAAGCTTTTAATACCTGCTCAAGTGGATTTCAATAAGTAATCAAGCATATTGCTTTCTCAAAATGCTTGATTGCTTTCTCATTTCAGTAGATTCAGCGAGCAAAAAGGCATATTGCTTTCTCAAAATGCTTGATTGCTTTCTCATTTCAGTAGATTCAGCAAGCAAAAAGGCATATTGCTTTCTCAAAAGCTTAATTGCTTACTCATTTCGGTATATCGCGCATTCATTTCAGTAGATTCAGCAAGCAAAAAGGGATATTACTTTCTCAAAATGCTTGATTGCTTTCTCATTTCGGTAGATTTAGCAAGCAAAAAGACATATTGCTTTCTCAAAAGCTTAATTGCTTTCTCATTTCGGTATATCGCGCATTCATGACGACATTGCTATGTAACAAAAACCATTGGATAATTGCCGGAGTTCTCTCAAGCTGAACAATACGAAAGTTATTTAAAGTAAAGAATATTAACCGTATTGGATTACAAGGTTCAGATCATGGCTCGGAGAAAAAGAACGTCTCAGGTATTAGAAAAAGCAGCGCGTCGTGCTGCTGGCATCAATTCAATTGATCCGAATTTAAATGTTGGCAATGGACTCACGCTACCAGCCTTCTCAACCCTAATTGAGACGATGCGAACTAGAGAACATTTATACAACACTGCTCTTTCCAATCTCGATAAGTTATACCATGAAATGCTCGAAACAGAGCGCGAGTTGGCAGATATGGCAGAGCATATGCTGTTGGGTGTTGCTACTCAATATGGTAAAAGCAGTGTGGAGTATGGCATGGCGGGAGGTGTTCCTAAGAACCAACGCCGCAAGGGACTGCGAGGCGAGTCACCAGTTCCCAGTTCACAGCAACCGTCATTCATTGCCAGTGTGAACGGTAACGGCAGCAAAAATGGCAGCCAGAATGGAAACAAAGCAGTAGCGACAAGTTAGCTTAAACATTTTTCCTTTGAGAATGGCTATAGCCTGACGCTTCATTAAAAATTATTCTGATTTATAGGAGTGATAAAGAAGGCGATCGCGCTAACACTTTCAATTCAAATGTACTACGTTACCTTACAATCACTCCTATTTTACAAAAAAGACGTATCAATAATCTATTAATCTACCAGCAGTAAGCAAGATAAAATTCAGTAAACTGAATTGCACACTCAGGAGTTTTTTGTGCCTACTTTGAGAACCCTGCAACCTGGAGATGAAGTATCTGTGGACACCGCCAGCGCTGCGGGGTAAAGGCTATGCCAAAAGTGTGGTAGCAGGTTCGTTATTAGATGCGCGATCGCTCTTAGTAAAACGTGCCATCCTGTTTACAGGTGATAATAACCAAGCAGCCCAAGCAGTTTATCGAGGAATTGGCTTTTTACCTACTGGTGAGAAGTATGGTTTAGTATTATTTGACGAGATTCAGGCTTGAGAAATATTAGTTCGCTTTTTTTGAAAAGCAGGCAATTTGGTGGGGGATTCAGATCCCCGCCAAATAATTGCCACTGCAATCTTTGATTCAGTGGGGGATTCAAACCCCTGCTCCCTCTGGTTGCGGCAGGAAACAAAAGACAGTTGTCCTTTTGCCTCCTGCCTTTCTTATTGAATTTGCTGGGATTACTTTTGTAGTATAGACTGTAAGTGATAGTAATACTTTAACTATGACCAAGTATCGTTTTAAACAGTCGTTCTCTGCTGAACCCAGCATAAGCGATAAACTTTTTGACTTAATGGAAGTCACATTTCCCGGACTCAGAAGTTTAGCAGAATGTGCAAGAAAACTAGGTGCACCTTGGGAAACAGCTTCAACTCCGTTTATTCGCTTTCATGATGATATAGCTATTACCCATGTGGGAGTGTTAGAAATTCCCATGCAAATTATGGGACAAAAGCTTACTGTCGGAGGAGTTCATGGAGTAGCTACCCGTGCAGAATTTCGTAGGAGAGGGTATTACCGCGAAGTGATGGAGGAAGTGCTAGGATATTGCGATCGCCTTTACCAAACTTTAGTACTGACAACACCACAACCAGAGTTTTATTTACCTTTTGGCTTTCGTGTTGTCGAAGAACACATCTTCAAAGTTAAGTGTAATTCCACGGGTAGCACTGATAGCTTCATAACACTGAATTTTACAGATACCAAAGATTACACATTGCTACACAGACTATTGGAAACACGCGCTCCTGTTTCTAATATCGTTGGTGTAGTCAAGGAAAAACCTGTGTTCTGTGTCAATGAAGGAAGTCGTACTTTATACTATGCAGAAGATTTAGATTTAATCGCCTGCATGGAGATAGAAGATACTCGACTTCATCTTTTTGATCTAGTTACACCGCAGATATGCTCTTTAAACAATATTCTTGCTAAAATACCTCAACCCATTGAAGAAGTCGTGATTTACTTTAGTCCAGAACTTCTCGATGTCAAAGATGTGCAATCATTCCCCCACCTATTTGATGAAACTGTGCTGATGGTTCGTGGTAGATTTGCAGCTGAGGGTGAGAAATTTATGCTGCCTCGTTCTGCAAGGTGTTAAGTTACTCAAAAACAATTGAATCATAATAGAACTAAACGACTAGATTGGTTTGCCGTTTTAGGTGTTTCCCGTCTCTATGAACAATGGGCTGAACGGTTAATTGCACAATTGCGTGGACACCAAGAGGCTTGTCGTTAGACATCGCTTGGTGTTGAACCCGATGTAGATTAGCTTTTTTTGAAACTTAATCAAAAAATTGCATATTTAAAAATCACAAATTTTGACTCAATTCCCAACAAGTTTGCTGTTTTGTGAATAGTCTGTATAGCCTTGAATATTCTCTGGTTCAAATTGACGCACTACACGCGTAGCTTCGCGTGTTAAATCCCGATTTCCAGTAACTACAATTAGGTATTTGCCAGCATTCAAACGGTTACGATAGGGTAAAGCATCGCCACTACCAACTGTTAAGCCAACTCCTCGACCGATTAAAGTAGCCCCTAGCGCAGCGGATATTGCTCCTAAAATACCAGCAAGAAGTTCATTGCCAAATCGAGTAATCTGGGGAAATATTTCAATTGCTGTGAGATAGTTGAAGGCAGCACCTGCAACAAATCCAAAGGGCACAAGCCACCATAAGAGCCGAGTTGATTGTTTGCGGGCTTGCTTGTCGGGATCAATTAGTCCAAATTCATCAGCACTTAAATAACCATTGCCCAAAATATTAATTTGTGAAGTTGGCAAACCTGCTTTTTCTAGAGCAGAGTAGGCGGCTTCTGCTTGTATTCGATCTGGTAAAACTGCAACAAGGTAACTCATAAGACCTCGGTGAAAATATGAAACAAAAAGTAAACAATATCTAGACACTTTACTGGCGTCTACATACAAATTCAAAAGCGATTAAAACTGATACTCGAACCTTATCTAAATTTAGATCAACATCCTGCTGAGAGTGAGTGTTTATCGGGGGGGCATTGGGTTTACTTGTCCCCTCAGCTCTCAGTCTCATGTTTGCACTTGGCTTTGAGGTGGAAAGCCATGTTGGATTCTGCCTTCATCGCCATCAAACTTCATGGAGGTTTTGAAGAGTTCAAAACGCCCATCGGTGGCATATTGGACGCAGCGATCGCGCAACGCTTGCATTTCTTTTGCCTGCATCGGTTGAAAACTACGGGCGATCGCTAAATTTTGCCGCAGTACTTCCAGCGAATCAATACCGCTAACAAGTGTAGCGATCGGTAAACTCATGACATAGCGGATGGCTTCTTGGGGAGTCACGACACCTTTTTTTACTGCATCAGCATTCCCACTGAGACTTTTCATTGCAATTACGGCAATTCCCCGTTTATTGAGTTCCGGTAGTACTTGCCGTTCAAAGCTTCTAAAACTAGCATCAAAACAATTAAGCGGCAATTGCACTGCATCAAACGGGTAATTGTAGGAAAGCATTTTTAGATGAATAGCAGGGTCTTTGTGACCCGTAAAGCCAACGAATCTGACTTTACCTTCTTTTTTTGCCTGATCCAAAGCTTCAATTGCCCCATTAGTACGAAAAATCCTTTCTGGATCGTTGTCGTAAACAACTTCGTGGATTTGCCACAAGTCAAGGTAGTCGGTTTTGAGACGATGTAGGGATTCTTCAAGTTGCTGCATTGCTACTTTGCGATCGCGTCCGTGGGTGCAAACCTTCGTCATCAAAAAAGCCTTGTCTCTTCGCCCTTGCAACGCCTCTCCCATCCACTCTTCACTACGATGCTTGTTATACTCCCAAGCGTTATCCATGAAAGTGATGCCGTTGTCAATAGCTTCGTGGGTGATGCGAATCGCTTCTTCTTTGCTCTTTGCTTGCCCCAAAGTTGCACCCCCAAGTGCGAGCACCGACACTTTTACTCCTGTTTTCCCCAGTGGACGAAGAGGAATTTCACCAGTATTTGTGCTGTTAGCTAGAGTTGCAGATAATGCTGGAACTTCTGCCGCTTCCACCTCAGAATTGGCATTGAGGATGTGATCAGCAAAAATTGCTCCTGCGCCAGCACCGATAAAGCCTATTCCTTTTAAAAAATTTCGCCGCTTTATCTCTAAAGGTAGATACTTTTGGGCAGAATTATCATCCTTTTTATCTGTCATTGATTTTTCTTAATTAAAAATACTTAACGGTTGCCAATTTCGCCCACTAATTACACGTTTGAAGCTAATTTGTAACTAGTAATTGATTTTTTTAATTACTAATTACAAATTACCAATTACTAATTATTTAAATTAATTGTTTGTGGCTTGAAGCTGGATGCACTATCCCAATAATTAATCTGGTTAATATTCACCTTAAGCAAAGCAATATCGGGTTCGTCCAGTCCTTTAGGAAACCAGGTTTGAAGTTCCGGCTTCCATAACTCTCGCATTTTGTTGCGGTCTTTGACGAGTTGCGAGATACCTGAGATAGAAACGTATCGTTGTTGTTCGGGTGAAGAAAAACTAACATTTACCTGCTCATGATGTTCAATCTCAGTCACCTTATGAGAACCAGCATAAGTAAAGAACCAGAGCGTGGGTTCAGAGTTAATCTCACCACTTTTTGACATCGGGTAACTATGTAAACTGCCATCATCATCGACTGTGGTAAACATACCATAATCAATATTTTTGATTAATTCATGCAGCTTTTTAATGTGTTGATCGCGGTCTGTAGAAATTGTCATTTTTTGCACTCTTTTCTCTATTTGCTTTTCCTAGCCTGGAATTTTGATTACAACCAGGTTGAATGCTGGTAAAGTTATTTTTAGTATTAACCTTTTTTGTTTGAATTGCGTGAGTCTACAGATGGAGTTATCCTAAAATTAGCTTTTTTAGTTATATCTATAGAGATATTGGTTGAGAGTGACTGTTCTGTGCATACATAATTTTCAGGCATAGCAAAGTAAGTTTTGGCTTACTTCTTTAGACAGAAGTTTTATAAATTTTGAACTATATTCAAACTGTCTCTATAACTTTAGGATGATAAATCTATAGCAATCTGAAATCATTTGTGACAAAAAAGGTAAACTAAAATTTAGCTTCTTTTTTAACCAAACTAATACTTACCAGCTTGAGCATAATGCCTGTGAAAGCCTTTTTTTAGTTAAATGTCATTTTGTTTGCGGAAAACGCTGAAATAAGTAAACTGCGGTTTGAGAGAATAAAATCAAACAAATTCTGCAACTGTAAAATTTTATATGATACCCAGCAGCGATCGCAGATGGTGGCAAGAGTTATTATATATATTTGCGATCGTCACTTATAAGTTGTTCTTGGCGTGTTTAATTTACCAAGTTCTGTCCAATAGAGTATTCTTGCTCAAAGATTATATTAAATTTGTACCCTCAGAATTAGCCTCTTCAACCTATAGTAGGAGTGTCATGTACCATTAAGCGCCTATTATGAAAAACTAGGAAATCAAATTGCAGTATATCTGCCTTTCAAATTATGGACTTGAAGTACAAATGGAAAAATGGCTATCGACCAAGCCGAGATGAAGCGGCAAGAAATCCTCATTTGTTAGATGAGAGTCAGTTCAATAACGAGCAAGACCGAAAGCTAGCTGAAGAGTCTGCAAGAAAGCATTTGGGTATACCAGCACCAACCTTAGACGAAGATAAGCCAATACTACCTCATTAGCTTTGCCTAACGAAAAGGCTTAATAACACCATTTTCAATAATCTTTGCAACAAATTGGCTGTAGGGGCGTCTAGTTGTACGTCCCTAATCATGTATCTGTAGCAAGATTTTCGTGGAATAATATAACGTTTAGGCACTTTGTGCCTATGTATGCTCCGCACCATTATTAAAGTTAGACAAAATGCAAATTTATCAACTTATCAATCAATTAAACAATAGTAAATTCGGGAAGTTACTCACTCAAACAGTAGCTTTAGGCGTAGGTGCTATTATTCTTCTCTCAAGTACTAATGCTAATGCTGCTGAACAAGTTGTTTTAAAGTATGGTACTTTTCAGGGGCAAATATCTGTTGAAGAATTAACTCAGTTTGCAGAAGCTGGCAAGACTACCCCGACATTAAAAGCTTATTTACAGGCGGCGCAACAAGACCCGGCAATAGCTCGTAAGGCATTGAAAGCTTCGATAAAAGCCGATCCTGCCTTTTTAAATAACTTACTGTCTAGCTGGGCAGGGCCAGTTTTAGTTGATCAAATTGGTCAAGTAGTTCACCCTCCCGCAGGACAACTAGATCAGCAGGCGCTGCGAACTGCTTTAAGTTCATCGATCGAACAAAATGGTGAAGTTACGCTGCTTGGAGCCATTCAGAATTATCCGAATACTTCTGTCGAACTTAAAGGAGATGCTCTCATTGCTGTTTATGAACGCTTAAGCAATCTTGCGAAACTTTTCTGATAGTTATGTCATCAGATGATTGGTTTGGTGTTTCAATAGTCGTAAATTCTTAGCAGTAATTAGGATTAAGTTAATACTGATGAGTCTATCTTAGGGTTCATACTCTGTTACTTAGAAATTCCCTAACCTAAATGTAGAGTTTAGTTTAAAAATAGGGAAAAGATTTGTATGACAGCCGATGTTTCTAGAGATGTTAAAAAGGATGTTAATGGGTCACTGATAAGTGGTGTTCTTTTGAGTATTTTCGGGGTTGTTGCGATCGCAGCGCCTAGTCTCTCGACTTTATTTACCGAGACTTGGATTGCAGTAATTTTGATTTTCGCCGGATTTACTAAACTAGTTTATGCTACTCAAACCCGCCACCAAGGAGCTTTTATTTGGAAGCTTCTCTTAAGCGGACTTTATATTGCAACAGGTATAATGCTGTTTGTTTATCCTTATACAGGTATTCTCACACTAACTTTGTTGCTTGGCAGCTTTTTGCTGGCTGAAGGTACATTCGAGTTAATTTTGGCATTCCGGTTACGTCCGCAAAATAACTGGACATGGATACTAGGTGATGGCATTATTACGCTAGTCCTAGGTGCAATGATTTGGTTCCAGTGGCCTTTCAATGCCCCCTGGCTTCTTGGCACACTCGTTGGTGTCAGCGTTATTTTCACTGGCGTTTCCCGCGTAATGCTATCGTTAAACGCGAGTTCTACCTCAAATCCTCCTGAGCAAGCTGCAAATCCTACTTAGTACATAGGAGTTGGGGAAGACGCAGGGGAGCAGGGAGCAGGGGGCAGGGCACAGGGAGCAGGGGGGAGCAAGGAAAATAATAACGACTGCCAATGCCCAATGCCCCATGCCTAATGCCCAAACAAACTTGAGTAGTGAAAGTTTACTAAGAAATTGCAGCAGCGATCGCTCGGATATATTGCTAAATTAACTAAGGAATCAAAATCAAGGCCAGCTAGCTGCAATCAACAATGGTATCTATTGCTATTCCTTTCTCGGATATTCAAAACCATTGGGCACGCTTATTTATTACAGCCTTAGCCCAACGTGGTATTGTCAGTGGATTGCCTAACGGCACTTATCGTCCCGATAACTCACTCACTCGCGCTGAATTTGCCGCCATCATCGCCAAGGCATTCCCGACAGTTACCAAAAAACGGCAGTATATTCCCTTTATTGATGTACCAACTGATTATTGGGCAGCAGCAGCCATTAAAAACGCTTACGAAAAAGCATTTATTAGTGGGTTTCCTGATAAAAGTTTCCGTTCTGCTAACCGAATTACAAGAGTAGAAGTTTTAGTTTCTTTAGTAGCAGGCTTAGAAATTGCCACCAAGGTAAAACCTGACCTGCTCTCAGCACTCCCACAAATTTATCAAGATTCTGTTCAAATTCCTGGGTATGGTAGAAATCAGATAGCTATTGCCACCAAAGCTGGATTGGTAGTTAGTTTTCCCAATATCAAATTACTCAGTCCCAATGTCGCAGCCACCCGTGCAGATGTAGCAGTAATTATTTATCAAGCTTTGGTGTATTTAGGTGAGGCAGAAAAAATTACCTCTAGTTACTTAGTGCAGCCACCAACACCGACACCAACCCCGACACCAACGCCCATACCCATACCAGTACCAACACCAACGCCCACACCTGTCGGTAGCGTTAAGGTAAATCATAGTCGGGAATTCCGGGGGGCATGGATAGCATCGGTATGGTATAGTAATTGGCCTTCCAAGGCGGGACTTTCTGTTGCCCAACAAAAAGCTGAACTCAGCGAGATTATTAGTAAATTACAAGCGCTAAACTTCAATGCCCTCATCTTCCAGGTGCGACCGGAGGGAGACGCTTTATATGAATCGCAATTAGAGCCTTGGAGTGCTTGGATTACAGGAACTCAGGGGAAAGCACCAGAACCATTTTATGATCCTTTAGCCTTTGCGATCGCAGAATGTCACAAGCGCAATATTGAACTTCATGCTTGGTTTAATCCCTACCGCGCTAGCACTTCCACCAACCCAGCTAAAACAGTCCGTCCCCACATAGCGGCTACCAATCCAGAAAGCGTTTATTTGTGGAAAACTCAACGCTGGATGGACCCAGGACTAAAAATAGTTCAAGACAGAGCTTACAACGTAATTCTTGATGTAGTGAAGCGCTACGATGTTGATGGCATTCACTTAGATGATTATTTCTATCCATATCCCATCGAGGGACAGTCTTTCCCTGATGACAAAACTTATGCTGCATATAAAGCAGCTGGTGGTACACTCAGCCTTGGCGACTGGCGACGAGACAATGTTAACAAAATGGTACAGCGCCTTTGGCAGGGAATTAAAACAACCAAATCCGACGTAAAATTTGGTATCAGTCCCTTTGGGATCTATCGTCCCGGACAACCCGCTGGTATTACTGGGTTGGATGCTTACAATGTGCTGTATGCTGACGCGAAGAAATGGTTAGAAGAAGGCTGGATTGATTATATTGCCCCTCAACTTTACTGGCGCACAGACCAACCACAACAAAGTTATTCGGCGTTGCTACAGTGGTGGACACAGATAAATACAAAGCAAAGACACGTTTACGCTGGTAACAACCTGACAGAACCAAGCAACAAAAGTCGAGAGAGTGATGAGATTGAAAAGCAGGTAAAAATTAGTCGTAGTCAAGCTGGACGGTTGTCGCTGGGGAATATCTTCTTTAATGTCGGTGTTTTGACGGACAATAGTCAAGGCATTGCTGATAAATTCCAAAGTCTGCTTTATAACAAACCTGCGCTAGCTCCAACTTTGTCTTGGCAGGATACAACACCGCCCTCTCCACCCATTGAACTACAAGTTAATAACCGCAAACTAAGTTGGCAGCCTGGAGATAATCAGCCAGTTCGTTCCTGGACACTTTATCGGCAAACTGGCGATACTTGGACAATTCAGCAAATTTTGTCTGCTGGCACAACCTTCGCTACCGTCCAACAACCGGGAACTTATGCCGTGTGTGCGGTGGATAGATTGGCAAATGAGAGTCTAGGAACAGTTATTACAGTTATTTAAACAAAAGCGCTACCCATGAGAGTGCGATCGCTACTATACTTTTTCTCTACGAAAGGGTGCGCGTTGACAAAGCCACTTTGCATCTACCTTAAAGCTGTTCACCGTGGTGATGCCAATGAGGCTGTTCCTTATCTTGTGGAACATACAAAAGCTCTTTGGATTAGTCAAATCCAGGCGTAAGCGCCACCCTTGAGATTGACACTTACACCCAACAAATTTAGGCTTTATCTTCTTAAGTTGACACCAGTGAGCAACGCTGTGCCCTTACGAAAGATATGGAGAAGTAAGCTACACGCACTGTGCCGCAGGCAATTTCATTCACTTGGGTTTAAGTTGACACAAATGCACAGTTGTCAAACCCTACCTTGTACCTGATTCGGCAAAGAAGCGCTATAGTTTGTTAAGTTCCATTTGCGGAACTTGCAGCAATATAAATGTATTCTTTTTATATAGCCATAAAGTATTGTAGATATCCCTTAATTTGCAATCCTTAGCTCTAAATTTTCAAGAAAATGTTACGACTTTATCATTTATTACTAGGTTCTATTTTGCTGGTATCAATACCTCTAGGAGCAAAATTTGTTCTCCCGCAATTTTCTCCACCCAAAGTGGTAAAAGCTACTGCCGTTGCAAAACTTTCCAACCCTAATGAAGGAAATATCTGGCAGAAAATCTTGGGAGATACTGCTACTCCAACTAACTGGCAAGTTACTGCTTGTAAGGGAAATGCGCCTTTATTGTGTGTCTCCTCCAAAGATGAACTATTGGGTACAGTTGAGATTAACGTTTACCCATTAGCAAACAACGAGGATTTTCAAAAGAAACTCGTAGCAGCCGGGATTCCACCTGGTTTCCAAGTGGATTACCAAAGTCCCAAATACCAAACCCAGGTATTAACAGCACTTAAGGCTTGGGTTGGAGATTATTACGCTGCTTTTGCGAAAGATCGTCAGGGTGAATATGGAAAAGAAATTTCTTTCTTAGCCTATCCACCGCAACCAGTAGCAGTTGGCAAGCTTCAAGGAATTCGCTATGGGTTCGCCGGACTCAAGCAAAAAGGTGGAGTACAAGAGCAACATATCGGTCATGTCGCCTTTGATGGCAATAAACTTTACGTAATTACCACTGCCTTTGACCCAGGTTCGCAAACAGGTAAGTTTGATAAACTGGAAAACTTGGCTATTTTTCAACCTTACTTATATGCGATCGCAGCAGATTTGCGTTTACCCTGATAAAGATTGGGGATTGAAAAATCTTCTTAGTCCCCACTCCCCATCAACCTAAATCTCTGCCACCGCCCGTTCAATCAAGCGACGTGCTAGAGTTTGCGTGCCAGTGTGTTCATAATAATTCGTTGTTACATCCAGGAACGCTGCAAGGTAATCCAACTTATCATCAGCAATATCGGTAAAACTTTGCAAGTTGTGGACAACCTTTTGTGGCGTTAAATTATTGGCGCTAACTAGCCCATTCATCCAACCTTTAACTGAGTCAAAGCTTTCACCGATAAAATTGAGTTTACTACTAGAATTATTACCTGGAATCACATCTTGAATGTTTTGGAAAGTCGAGTTTTTTTCTAATTCCTGTGGGTTTGTTTGATTAAGCCCAGATATCGCTTTGCTGATGAAGTCTGGGCCCAGAGGTATTAAACCATCAACGCAAATTAATGCCACCATGCGGATGAGTGATTCGCCACTATACTCACCTAAAGAGGCGACGAAATCTCCAATACTGTCTCCAGGAATGCCGTTAATTTGACAGAAGGCTACTAACTCAGCCACTAATTTCAATGTCAAATCGATGGTTTGAGCTTTATCAGGTTTAGGAGTAACAGAGTTTAAAAAACCCAACAAAGGAATTTTCTCGCCAACTTTGTTGGCTAAAGCGGCTGCACCAAGCGCTTTATCTGTACCATCAACGGTTTGATATAACCACAAGGCTGTTTGATATCCTTGGGATTTGTCGTTGAATAGATAAATCGCTCTTTCGCCAATTTGTTGAATTAAATCTTCATCGTCCTCGCCAGTGACGGTTTTAATGGTGTTGACAAAGCCGACAGTATTTTGCCACTCTCCAGGAGCAACAAAATCGAGGGACTTCAACAAAGAAATGGTCAAGCCGCCAGATGGCAATTGATCAACCAAATCAACAATCGATTTGCTCACAAAAATCTCCTTATTTAGTTTTTGTTATCTGAATGTTTGTAGTGCAAATCATTTCAGTTTAGCCAGACCATTAAGATTAAACTTCTCTAGCCAATTTGCGCGATCGCTAGCTGTAAATGACGGATTGCTGGAAATTGCTTTTACTTGGTACTTACCTACTAAAATTGCAGTTTGCGTCTTACCAACTTCCACTGCGGGATAACCGCCAATTTTTTTTGTGCTTTTCGAGAACTTTGCTGCTGCACTAGGTGTGCTGGTAGTATCAGAAATAGACAGCAATGCTACATCTTTACCGCCTTTTTTCAACTTCAAATTGGCAAAGCCTTTTTTCTCTTGGGTATAGACACCCTGGTAGCTATCACTAGCTTTTGGGAAAAGTTTATTAAATTCACTACCCTGAGTTGCAGTCTTAGCCACCGCAACGTTTTTTTGTTGAGTACTTTCTTTTTGCGCCTGGTCAAAACGTCCAGGTGCTTTCGGGCTACAGGCTGTTGTCAGTAGTACCACTGACAGCAACAAAGCAGCTATTACCGTACGCCCACGTTGTAAAATCATTCTTGGCTTCTCCTTATACTTGAGCTTTGAGGCAATTATCTGCGCTGCTAGCAATTATTACCCGTAAAATTTACTTTTTGATAATTATTGCTTAAGTTCTAAACTATAGCGGTTCTTAGTTGAGTGCGGTACAAACCTAATTCCCAACCCCTTCACTACTAGCTTTGGGGAGTAAGATTCAAAGCCTCGCTCCTTTTAGGAGAGAGGAATGGAAGTGAGGTTAAAAATGTACTGCACCCAAGCGAGAACCGCTATATAGCAATCTAGTTTTGACATTATTTTGCACTTCAAAAAAGTCTTCAGTGCCATCGAATTAACCCAATGCAAAAACGCTCTCCCGAAAGGGAGAGCGTTTTTTATTTATAGATAATCGTGAAGATTGTATCTCAGATTATGATTAACCGTTGATAGCAGGAGCGCTCAAAGCGACAGGAGCAACATCACCAGCAGCCAAATCTAAGGGGAAGTTGTGAGCGTTACGCTCGTGCATAACTTCCATACCCAGGTTAGCCCGGTTGATTACATCAGCCCAAGTGCTGATAACGCGACCGC
>JAHHHR010000022.1 GCA_019359245.1 Nostoc desertorum CM1-VF14
CATTGTAGCAGTGATAGGATATCGAACATGGGCTGTCTGTGAGTTTTGAGTTGTCGTTGTGAGAGACAATAACTCTACTACGGCAGCCCTATCTTTTCATACTCTTTTTTTGGCAAAGGTATTGAAGGTTTGAATCATGTTTATTTGCTCCTTGGCAGCCTGCTCTATCTTGTCGGCACGTTAGGTGTAACTATCGGATTCAATGTGCCGCTCAACGATGCGTTGGCGAGAGTAGAGCCGGGTAGCACCATCGGCCTGAATTTATGGTCTAGCTACCTTACCAACTGGACAATCTGGAATCACATTCGTACAGTGTCGGCGCTTGCCGCAGCTGCATTGTTCACCATCGCGCTCTGCTATAAAGCTGTGCAATCATAATCTTGGTGTAGTCATAGTTAATTAATTCAAGTATTGAATCGACTGCGAAACTTTGACTGCTTCTTGGGGAGTGATGTTAGTACAATTAGACAATTCTGGTACTACTCCCGTACCAACAAATCTGTAAAAGGGGCCATTTTGCTCTCCCCACCACTGCGATAGCAATGTTGGTCGTTTGGCATTACCGTATAATCCTAGCTCCAAAAAGCTTTTTCCAAATATTGGAGAATTTATTGGGTAACTACGCGACCCAGAGGGTAAGTCACCAATACCACCAGATGTTGACTCAATCGCAAAGCATTTATCTGCACTCAAATTTTGGTAAACAACTAAGTAACGTAAACTATCAACGTTTTCACGCCCAGCCGAGACTAATACTGTGTCGGCACGGAAATTTGCAGGTATGTAACTTGGTAATGCTACTTTTAATCCTAGCGATCGCAAAACTTTTAATTGAGTTGGCGTTAATTTTATTCCCAAATTGGTTTGCGAAACTTTGGGTTGAGCAATTACGGCAGCCGTAGAAGCAATAATACAGGCGAGAACGCAAGAGGAAGCAATGTTAACCGAGTATTTGAATGATTTCATAGCTAATAATTATACACTAAAATAGTTCGTACTAAGTGCGAATTACTTGATATTTTAATCTTGATAAGTCAGCCGACGGGGAAATTTACAAGTATGTAACAAAAAGTTAATCCTAGCAATTGAAGTTAAATTGAACACCTTATGTACTATATTTTTCTTCTGCAAAATCTGAAGATAGTAATTTCTCGATAGAGGTGTGTAGAAATCTAAAGACATTATTAAGCTGATACCCAGGTAAGATGGGTAAATTTTGGGTAGTTATGCGCTATTTTTCTGCAAATGATTGAGCGATGATTATACGTATAGAAAGCGCTGGCAAAGATTTTTAGCTGGCATTTAATAAACAGTATATAAAACAAAGCCCTGGATTTTTACCAGGGCTTTTTAAATTTAAACCTTTCTTTAATACTTTTTACCTTTAAGCAAACCATATTGCAAGTGGTTACGCTGTCAAGTACATTTTATAAAATGGCTTTATTCGCCTGAGCAAATCTCATTAGTGGAACTAAATAATGGTTAGTTTTACAAAATAAAATACTAGTATAATATCAACGCCAGTATTGCTTAAGGAGCTAATGATGAGAGGATGGGTAAATGATCCACATTCAGGAGGGGTAAAAATCCCGGAGCAAGTCAAACAGAGAACGAAGCAACGAATATTAGCTTATGCAGAGCAGAATTATGCGGGGAAATACATACGTATCGATATACGTTTCAAGGGATACTTCTGTTACATAGATGCTTATAAAGAACCATCTTTACCAGATAGTTATGATCCATCAATTTTTAAAGTAACGCGCGAGGAATATATAGAAGGAGTAAGAAATACACCAATTCATCTGTGTCGATTGCGCTACAAAGGGAATGAAGAGAAATGGACAAAGGCTTTTTACACCTATAGTAATGAAAAATACGAACCTAGCTTCTTTAATAATGGTACTTTTTATGGAACGCCAGAAGAAGCATTTCAAAGTTCAGCATTGTATTTAGATTAAGAAACTTTTGAAAATTTTTAATTGTTTTTGAGATGACAAATACAAAGTCATTTACCTTAAAAAATAAATAATATTTATTAATATGTCTGAAGCTTATGCACCTCAGCCTTTACCGCCAATTAACCCTAACTTGGACATTAGTCAAAATCACTACTGGAATTACCATAATATCGAGGGACTAATTAGTTGTAAAAAGCCTTTGACGGCATCTCAAGACGAAGATTTATTTATTGCTGTGCATCAAATGTGTGAGCTTGCCTTTCACCAAATGATTATTGATATGGAACGAGTTTTGAAGGGTTTAGCGCAAGCACTACAAGATACAACTGATCCCATTATTGGCAACACGGCAGAGGTATGCTATTTCTTTCGTCGCATCCTGCGTTTTTATGAAGTTGTAAATACAACAATGCCGATTCTGACGACAATGCGTGCTTTTGCAGAGTTCAGAACTAGTATTGGCCCTACTAGCGGATTTCAGTCTTTTCAGTTCCGCCATCTAGAAATTATGAGTGGGGTTTGCAAATACTGGGATGGTGGCACTAAAAATGCCGAGGGAAAATTGCATATTGCCGAGATAGAGTTTAATCAACGCTATGGTGAGCAGGTAGCCCAATGGTTTGAATTATACCGTCAGCACAACCTCGCCTACTATTATCAAATTCTCACTAGCCGCGCTGCTGGTAATTCTCAGGCAGAATGTCTACGCAATTTACAGACTAATACAAATGCTAGTGCAATTCTTCAGTGCTTCAGTGCTTATGATGATTTGCAAAGGCGATTTCATAAATCTCATCTAGGACTGGCAATTGGACAACTAAAAATAGTTGGTGCTGATGTTGGTACTGGTGGCACCTCCTTTAGAGATTATCTAGCTAAATACGATAAGGAAGAAGCGCCTCTGTTCCCAGGTTTAGCTGAAGAAGAGTAGATGTCCAGGGATGAAATAGCCAAATTATAAATTCATCCTTGTGCAAGGCAACTATTCGTTCTCAGTCACCCTAATATCTCCAATCTGGTGCTGTAGCGACTGGCTGCTGATGCCCTTTACAAGTGCTGACAACACTTTTTTAAGAAATTGGAAAACTTATTTGAGTAAAGCACTTACTTGGCATCAAATAGTTTTATACTTTCTTGATACTGGCTGGATAATTACTACCTTTAAGGGGCTAAAACTTTATACTCTCAAATAGACTTTACATTTTTACTATTTTTTTTGAAAACGTATTAGTTTCCTTCATCATCTCTTGAATTAAAACTCATTGGTAATACCCATGTATTAACAGATTAAGTGATTGATATTAGAAAAGTAGTTGAAAAACCGAACTGATCTAATATTATGAATAAAAAATGGGCTGTTAAACGACTTACAATCAATCTCACATCAAGTGAAGCAGAGAAGTTAGAAAAATACTGTTCAATGACTGGCAGACCTGCAACCGATGTAATTCGGGAATTAATTCGCTCTCTTCCCACTGAAGATGAAGAGTAAAAAACTTAAAAGAAAAAGAAATTACACTAGATAACTGGACTTTAGACTAAAGTCCAGTTCCAAACAACCTTTTAGAAAATAAGGAGCTTTACTCCTTACTACGAATTTGCCTACTCTAGCAACTAATTTATGCCCCGCAACTTGCGAGTATTATCAACTAAACTCTGAGCAAATTGATCAAATCTTTGGGAGAGTTTTTCATCTACTAGCTTGCCTTCAGGGCTGAACGCACCCCAAGCTTGCCCGATCGCAATTTGTTCGGGAATCGTCCAACAATGCACCCATCGGGTGATTAAGCGGAGGTCATTTAGGGCATTGCTATTAGACTGACCACCCAAGACACTAATCAACCCTGTCACTTTATCAGACAGTTGATCAAAGCTCATCAAGTCTAGAGCATTTTTTAAGACACCACTAACTCCACCATGATACTCAGGTGTCGCTAAAATTAATCCATCGGCACGACTGACAGTATCTTGCAAACGCTGAACATCTGGGTAATCTGGATACTCCTTTGCACCAGTGCAAAATGGTAGTTGCAACTGACGTAAATCGAGAATTTCTACCTCTGCACCAAGAGCTTCTACCCTTTGTACTGCTATTTGTAAAGCAAGCTGGGTATAGGAGTTGGGTCTTAAACTACCGCCAATACCAATAATTCTCACCATAATTAACCTACAAACTATTAACTAGCTACTATCATCAGATTTCTTAAAAAGCGGAATCGTTATGACTATGTTGATATTAGCGATTTGTGTCGGAATGTGTCAAATTAATATTTAGCAAGAGCTGAGGTAACCTCTCGTAGAGCTTGCGCTTTAAACCCCACTCAAAATCTCTGAGCCGGTTGAGAGCAATCAGTGTAGGTTTTTTCGCGTAGCGTCTCCAAAACTTGCCCACACTATGCTAAAAGAGCAACCTCCTGCCTTGTCTACGACACGCTGCGCGATCTGCGTCTTGCCGAATGTCCTCCTGCCTAACCGGAAGAAACTTGGGAATGGTTTTGTGTGGAAGTTAGACTAGATAAGAAAAGTGTAATTTCCAGTTATTACAATTTTTGATAGAAGAATAGGCATAAAACCATAGCTCAACTTGTGCCAGCAGACAAAGGGTAATTATTATGACAAATTTGGGAAAAAAAGCATTGATAAAAAGGCAGTCATCAAAGCGCGTTGCTTGGGTTAGTGCGTTGGCGCAGCCCGCCGTAGGCATCGCAGCTAGTTTGATTATGTTACCAGGAATTTTCGGGAGTACTCCCGTCTTGGCACAAAAAGCAGAGAGCAACTCTATAAACTATGGTCAGTTAATCAAGAAAGTGAAGGCGGGAGAAGTTGAAAGAGTAGAGCTTGACGAAACCGAACAGCTAGCAAAGGTTTATCTAAAGGGGCAAAAAGATAATACACCACCTCAACAGGTAAGACTTTTGGCACAAAACGCAGAGTTAATTGACATTCTCAAAGAGAGGAATGTTGATTTTGGTGAAGTTTCCTCTGCTAACAGTCGAGCTGCTGTTGGGCTGTTGATCAATCTCATGTGGATTTTGCCATTAGTGGCTTTAATGCTATTGTTCCTCCGGCGTTCTACTAATGCTTCTAGCCAAGCAATGAATTTTGGCAAATCCAAAGCTCGCTTCCAAATGGAGGCAAAAACTGGAGTGAAATTTGAAGATGTAGCCGGGGTTGAAGAAGCTAAAGAAGACCTCGAAGAAGTTGTTACTTTCCTGAAACAGCCAGAAAGATTTACTGCTGTAGGCGCACGTATTCCCAAAGGAGTGCTGTTAATTGGCCCTCCTGGTACTGGTAAAACTTTACTAGCAAAAGCGATCGCAGGTGAAGCCGCTGTACCATTCTTCAGTATTTCTGGTTCGGAATTCGTGGAAATGTTTGTCGGTGTCGGTGCATCCCGCGTGCGCGACCTCTTCAAAAAAGCCAAAGAGAATGCCCCATGTCTAATATTTATCGATGAAATTGACGCAGTCGGTAGACAACGCGGTGCTGGAATCGGTGGTGGTAACGACGAGCGCGAACAAACCCTCAATCAACTGCTCACCGAAATGGATGGTTTTGAAGGTAACACAGGCATAATTATTATTGCTGCCACTAACCGCCCAGATGTTCTAGATGCAGCGCTGCTCAGACCAGGACGCTTTGACAGACAAGTGATGGTGGATGCACCGGATCTCAAAGGGCGACTAGAAATTTTGAAAGTCCACGCACGGAATAAAAAAATTGATCCTAGCGTATCATTAGAAGCGATCGCTCGTCGTACTCCTGGATTTACTGGCGCAGACTTAGCCAATTTACTTAACGAAGCTGCCATTCTTACTGCTAGGAGACGCAAAGAAGCTGTCACACTTTTAGAAATTGATGCTGCTGTGGATAGAGTCGTTGCAGGTATGGAAGGTACCGCCTTAGTAGACAGCAAGAGCAAACGTTTGATTGCCTATCATGAAGTTGGGCATGCTTTAGTGGGCACATTGATCAAAGACCATGACCCTGTGCAGAAAGTTACACTTATCCCACGGGGACAAGCACTGGGATTAACTTGGTTTACTCCCAACGAAGAACAGGGGTTAATTTCCCGTTCCCAACTCAAAGCCAGGATTACTGCCACTTTGGGTGGTCGCGCCGCCGAGGAAATCGTTTTTGGGAAGCCAGAAGTAACCACAGGTGCCGGGAATGACTTGCAACAAGTTACAGGAATGGCGCGGCAGATGGTAACACGCTTCGGGATGTCAGAATTAGGCCCATTGTCACTAGAAAATCAAAGTGGAGAAGTATTTTTGGGACGTGACTGGATGAATAAATCAGACTATTCTGAGGAAATTGCCGCCAAAATTGATTCACAGGTGCGTGAAATTGTTAACAATTCCTACATCAGAGCAAAAGAACTATTGCAAGAAAACCGCATAGTTTTGGAGCGTTTAGTAGATTTGCTGGTAGAACAGGAAACAATTGAAGGTGATGCATTCCGCGAAATTGTTGCTGCCAATACCCAGGTAGCCGATGCACAAGTAGCTGTACCTCATTAGGGAATATTTGACACTCCCTAGTACATTGTGGCGGAGGTTTTTCTATCTTTAACAAGAGGAGTTACGCTGTGCTGTACTAGTGAAAATCAAAATATTCAGATTCCTGACTTTTTAAAAAAGTCGGGAATTTTCTGTGAAAAATAATTTTTTATAGCGTAGATGCATTCGCGTAGCGTCTTGTAGAGAAGCGGACTGCCGCAGGGTACCACAGAGGCTTAGAGAACGCAGAGAGAATTTTACGAATTTGGTACTATGTGTCATTCCGCAAAACTCTAAATGGCTGATTCCTACTTTCCCATGTACGAATGTCCAAGTAGAGTTGTGTTTGGTGAAAATAAATTTCTTCATAAGCAAGCCGCAAACTACGTTCAAGACTGTTCGGTTCAACATCAGCAGCTTTGTTAGAGCCAAGTGCTTTGCGTAAACCAAATGACAAAATTTCCACCAAATGATGACCACAACAGATTTGCCAAGGATCGTGGTTATTGCTTTTTTGACTCTTTAACCGTTCTTGCAAATTTTTATCGCTCAAAGAGAAAGCTTGGGATTTATTCTTAATCTCTTGAATCAGCTTGAGTTCATCAATTTGCAGAGTTTGCTCATCAATGAACTTGCTAAATGTAATTCCCTCAAAGGTTAGATTTAATCCGTCACATTTAGATATCCAAAGTAAATAACCTACCGACATCCCATTCTCAACTACTACTAATTTTACGTCTCGATTAAACTGAGAAATTTTCTCTTCAGAACCAAATTCAGCGAGTACTTTGTTAAATGCTGGTGAGTTAATCAGCATAGTTTCAAGGTCATGGCTATCGGTGTAAAGCAGATTAGGACTGGTGTATAACAAAGTTTCAAGGCGATCAAAATCTGCATCAACAATCGCTAAAACTCCCTGAAAACTTGAGTGTTCCAAAATTTTTAAAATTTCAATAGCACGCTGTTTACTAGAGGGTTTTCCTGATGTTTCGACTAACTCACAAAGTAATTGGTCAACAAATCGCTTATAAAAAGTTTTATCAGAACTTCCTTCCACTAATAAAAAAGTTCCAGTATATGTGCTTCGTCGTAATCGAATTTGGTTAGCAACACGGTCAACTGTCAGAAAATCTCTCACTTTTGTGGCCCTTTCAATTCAACCGTCAAATCCCAGCGATCTTGAATAATATCAGGTGAATGAGTAGCCATTAGTATATTTAAATCTGCAAGCTGTGTAATGTCTTGTAAGTCCTTTAAAAACTGAACCTGCCATCCTACATGAAGAGATAATTCCGGCTCATCAATTAAGACTAGAGAATTAGGTTGAACTTTAAATAGTAGTTCATAAAGAAGAACTAACTCATGTTGCTCTCCAGATGATAAATCTGTTGGTGAAAGAGCTTTTGAATCAGATAAGGAAGAATTATAAAGTGTAGTGAAAACGAATCCCTTGTCTTTACTAAAATTTATCTCTTTATAGGAATAGGCAAACTTATTATTAATAATTTTCCTTAATAAATCAATCTTGCTTGCTATTTCAGCAAAAACGCTCAGTTTCTTTTCCACATCCTCTACATATACCGACAAAGCATTTTTGGTGCTTTCATCTATATCTTGAGGCTGGATTTGAAATTCTGAATCTTCATCTTTATCTAAAAGACCTACTTCTAAAAGACGAGAGCGAGTTGCTTCAAGTTCGTTTAGTTCATTACGAAGTTGTTCATTCGTCAAATCTGCGGATAGCTGTTGCTTCACTACCCTAACTGGAAAAGTTCTGTCAAGAGATTGAGATATTGTACCATATTCCTTAAATTTATCTTGCATGATCTGAGCAAGTTCATCAGAATAGGCAGACACAGTAGACAACATTGAAGGTGTTCCACGATATGTTCTGGAAGAACGTTTAGGGACAAAATTAAGCAACCGTTGTGATTCAATGAGGCGAATATGAATATTTTTCTTTAATTCTTCTAGCCACTCAGCTTCTTCCTGTTGTCTTAAGTTTAAAGGCAATAAATTGTCAAAGCGCTCTACAACTTCTTCTAAAGAAAGAGTTTCTCCAGTGGGATCATATAGCCATTTTCGAGGAGCTATTCGTTCTAGCCCTGGTATTACATCATCAAAAATCCCAAGCGGAAAGTCTATGTCAGGGCGAATATTTATTGGTTTTAGAGAAAAAGAAGCTGGCTCTGAATCAGGCTGATAAAATTTGAAAACAATATTATTCTTTTCCAAATTTTCTCCATTCTCGGCATTTTTTATTATTTCAACATTAGTATTATTATCAAATTCAACTCGAAACTTTCTAAATGGGATAGCTTTCAATTCTGCATTTCGAGAGTTAAAAAAACTATTCAAAATTCTTAATATGGCTGTTTTACCAAAACCATTTGGGCCATGAATAATGGTAGTTCGTTCATTCATGTTCAATGGAATCACATGGTCAAAAATTCCAAATAAGCCACTGACGGAAATTTGCTTAATTCGCATAGTCATCTAGTCCTATAGCCATTGGCTTCATGGCTTTAATTCTAACTTCTATCTTTCTCTGAAAAGCACAGGAAACAAAAATCCCATTCTTTTATGTCCTCTTTCTTAGAAAGTTGTGGCCGTCGGTTCGCCTTTAGGCGTTCCCCGAAGGTAGTCGGCACACCCTGCGGGATCTTGGTACAGATTCTCCTCTGTTAGGTTGTTGAGGCTAAAATCATAATAGTTGCGCCAGTTGCAACAACGATCGCACAATCTGACATCATTTACCTCTAAACTGAGTTCAGCAATTTCCCAAGCTTTTTGGTACAGTATTCTAGAAAATCAATATCACGAGAATAGGCGATCGCACTTGGCGTTGGCGCAGCCATTGCTCATTGCAATTGCCAGTTTATTGCTCAAAATCTAGAACGCAGTTGCTATGATTAAACGCCTGCTTGTGGTAGAATCTCCCGGAAAAGTCAAAAAACTCAGTCAAATTCTGGGTTCGGATTGGAAAGTTCTAGCCAGTTGTGGCCATATCCGAGAACTCAGCAATGAAGGGGACGATTCCTTGGGCTTCGTCATGGACGGCAGTAATGTTCGGTGCAATTACGTTCCGCGTGACCAACGAGCGAAAGAAACAATTCAGAAACTCAAGTCTGCGGTGAGGCAGGTTGATGAAGTTGTTTTAGCAACTGACCCAGACCGGGAAGGCGAAACAATCGCTTGGCATCTCAAAGAAACGCTGGGTTTAAAGGAACCGAAACGAGTAATTTATACTGAGATTACAGTATCGGCGGTGCAGAGTGCGATCGCTAATCCTAGAAAACTAGACCAAAATTTAATCGGTGCTGGACTGTGCCGAGATTGCCTAGATAAATTAGTAGGTTATAAAGGTAGCCCGTTAGTTTGGGCATTGAATAACGGCGCTAAGAGTGTTGGTAGAGTCCAAAGCGCGACGTTGCACCTGATTTGTCAGCGAGAAAACGAAATTCTGGCTTTTGTTCCCCAAGATTACTGGAGTGTCTGGGTAGATTATGCGGAAGGATTTCGGGCTTTTTACAAAGGGACAGTCGATTCTGCAAAAGATGCAGCAGACCAAGAAACTGAAACTAACGATGACGCGAAAGTAGGTAACAGTCCAGAAACACCCGAGTCTAAGCGCGTTCTTTCCGAAGCAGAGGCTACACGTTTAGTTGAAGAAGCACAGCGACATCCTCATCAGGTGATTCATTTTGAAGGAAAAATCGTTAACCGCCAGCCACCTCCACCATTTACAACTTCCAGCCTTCAGCAAGCAGCCGGTTCAAAGTTGAGGTTTGCTCCCGATAAAACCATGATTGTGGCCCAAAAGCTTTATGAAGCAGGGCTGATAACATATATGCGAACAGATTCAGTAATGCTGAGTCCAGAATTTTGTGCCAGCGCTCGTAAATGGTTAGAGCAAAATGACCCGCAGAATGTACCGCAGCAAGTCGCCAAGCATCGCAGTAGCAAATCGGCTCAAGAAGCACATGAAGCGATTCGTCCAACGGATGTATTTCGTCCCTCAGTTCAGTTGCGTTTAGAACTTCCTGATGATGAGTTTAATCTCTATGTGATGATCTGGAAACGGTCAATTGCTTCTCAGTGTCGTGCTGCTCAATTGCGTAAAACTCTGGTGATTACTCAGTCTGGTTCCCTACTGTGGTCAGCTAGAGGGCAAGTGATTGAATTTTATGGTTATGCCCGGTACTGGAATAATCTCAGCAAGGATAGTGTTTTACCTTCATTACAACAGGGACAGGCATTAAAGCTAGAGAATGCTGGACATGAGCAGAAGCAGACTCAGCCACCACCCCGTTATAGCGAACCCAAATTAGTGCAACTGATGGAACGTAAAGGAATTGGTCGCCCAAGTACCTATGCTCCTACTGTTGCTACCTTAAAAAAACGAAATTATGTCGAGTTGAAAAAAGACCATCTGCAACCGACAGCGTTAGGGTTAGAAGTTGATGCGTTTTTGCTCAAAGCACTGCCTGATTTACTAGAGGCAGAATTCACAGCGAAAATGGAAGATGCTCTTGATGCAATTTCTGAGGGAAAAAACTCTTGGCAGCATTATTTAACTAGTTGGAATCAGAATTACTTTGTACCAGCGCTTTCCAAAGCTAAAACTGTAGTTGCCAGTTCCCCAACAGGTAAAGCTAATGTGATAACTGAGCGCAAATATGAAACTTCCAGGACGCGATGCCCTGAATGCAAAAGTTTTCTCGCCAAAATTCCCAGTACTAAAGTTAAAAAGAAATATTTCCTCAAATGCACAAAAGGCTGTGAAAATGTCGTGCTATTTTGGAGCGACTTTAACAAAACTTGGCAGCCACCACAAGCTAAAACAGTCCAAGCTGAAAATCAACAAAAGTCTCTTGTGAAGATGACGGCATATCCCTGCCCGGTATGTAAGAAACCTCTAGAGGAATACAGTTACATCAAAGAGGGGCAGAGTAAGAAAATGTTGCGATGTTGTGACCCACAATCCCGTAAGGATACCAAACATAAAGATGTGGCTTATTTCAATACACCAAAAGGGTGGTGGAGTCCTAAGTTTGGGGAGTTAAATTGTTAGGTTTCACCGTTGATATTTTTACCGCTAATAATGACAAAAAATCATTTAATTTTGTAAGTTGTATGGTGTGTTACGGCGATACAAGGAGTTTACCTCTTCCCTAGTGAACATTAATGTTTGACAAACAAGCACTCAATTTAACTACAATCATCAAGAATTAATTATAAATTAACTAGTACTAACTTTCATCCTTATAAACCTTGCTACGATGTCCAATTTCTATAACATTCACCACTAGAATATCATCGAAAATATCGTATATAACTCGATACTCACCTACTCTAATCCTATAAGCATTTTCTTTACCTTTTAGCTTTTTTGCCCCGTTTGGACGGGGTTCTATGGCTAAATCATCGATTTTAACTTGTATGCGTTCTTGAAGTTCTAGTGATAATTTTTTAAGTTGTTTTAATGCTCCCTTCAATATTTCAACTTTATAACTCACGCAACTTCCTTTTTTATTTCTCGTTTTAGTTCTTTTTTAGCTTCCTCCCATGACACTGAACCGTCAATCTCAGCAGATTTTTTTGCAAGCTCATAGGCTTTTAAATCTTCCTCTTCCTCTTCCTCTTCGATTTTTTGAAGTAATGCGTAAATTTCATCTAGAGTACTGTCATAAGCTTGGTTTAGCAGTACGTTAATATCTTTAATTAATTGTTCGCGTTCGTGTGATGATTTCATTTTTAATTATCCAAGCGTGGTTTTACTTTTTATGCCACCATCTCTAGTTTCGCCTAAAGGCATCTCATCATTATCAATTATCCCCATTCTTTTTTGGAGTCCTTAGAGAACAGCGCGAATCTAGATGAGTGGTCAAGTTAGGGATGGATTAAAATACGAATTACAAATTTTTGTAGACTTCACCATCATTTCGCTTACCAACGCGAAAAACATCAATCAATTTGCTTTCTTCATCGATTGTGTAGAGAATTCTATATTCACCTTGATTTACACGATAACCACCCTCATAGCCTTTCAAGGCTTTGCAATCTTGAGGTCGAGAATTGCCTTGAAGCGAAAGGATTTTAGATACAACCTGTTTATAAAGTTTCGCTTGCAAATCTAAAAAATCCTTTTCAGCAGTCTTAGCAATTCTCAAACTGTAGCGTTCACTCATTTCCACGCTTGGCACAAATTGCCTCTAAGGAAGTAAACCCATCATTTTCCTCAATTGCACGACGAAGTGTTTCTGAATCAATAGCATCTTCAATAGCTTCAAGCAATTTCAAATCATCAAGACTGATAATTGCTACGACAGGTTTACCATGACGCTGAATTACAATCCGCTCACCTTTATACTCAGCACGATTAATAAGCTCTTGGAAGTTTGCGCGAGCTTCTGTTGCACTTATGGCAGTCATAGCGCCTCACAAAATTAAATAATTGATGCTCATCAAAATGTAAACTTTGTACAAATTGCTAAAAATGTACAAAGCTTACGTTATGTACTAATATTACACAATAGATAAAACAATTCCTAGAGTACAAACTAAAATACTCCTTAAATAAATTCATAGTAAGCATAAATACTCAATCAATAAGTACTTGTAATCAACTTCGCAATTTGCTAAGATTATTCCAAGGCCTCTACTTTACTTACTTATTAGTTAAGTGAGGTTTTTGGAGCAATTTAGAGAAGGATTGTTTTGAACTCAGGTAAATTGCTGGAGTTCAAAAATAACCCAAATTCCTATTCCTATGAATTCCAAGGAGAAATTTATGTTCTTTTTTCTGTCTAGAGGTAGTCCATGCCCATGCGTATCATTACTGAAACCAGACTCAAAAATGGCTGGAAAAAGCACCCTGGTGCAGAATCTAGTCTACGAGCTTGGAAGAAGCTTGTAAAAACACAAAACTGGAATAGTTTTGCTGAAATAAAAGCTACTTCTATTTTTGCGCCTGACCAAGTTAAAAACTTTATTGTTTTTGATATTGGGGGAAACAAATATAGATTAATAACCTACATTGACTATGAATCTAAAATGATATTTATTCGTGACTTTCTCACCCATTCAGAATACGACAAAAATAACTGGAAAAATGATATATGGTTTAACAGCTAGTACTAATTAAAAGCTTTACTAGCTAAGTAAAACTAAGATTGGTAAATACATTAATATTAGTTTTAAAATAATTAAGTAATATTCTAATGGCAAAATGTCATACAACAATACCAGCTACATGGAGTTGCTCATATCTTTTCCCCCTCGTCTTATAGTTTCAGAAGAAGACCTAGAAAAAACTCAAACGGTAGTTGACGCTTTAATTGATAAGGGAAAACTAACTGAGGACGAAAGAGCCTATTTGAATTTACTAGGTATGTTAATTCACGAATATGAAGAGAAACAAGATATTGTTCCAGATATTTTTGGGGTAGAGCTTCTCAAGGTTTTAATTGCAGAACTGAATTTGAAACAAAAGGATTTGATTGATATTTTCAAAACTGAATCAATTGTTTCTGATGTACTAAAAGGTAAGCGTAAATTAACAGTTGAACATATCCAAAAACTTGCAGATTTTTTTCATGTTTCTCCTGCCGTATTTTTCCCAGTAAATCCATCAGAAAAAGACTTCTTAGAAGAATTCTAAAGATAGCGTAAGTTAGATTTATGCACTGTGATGCGATCGCATCGCATCAAACCCCTCTTTAGCTTAATTTAGGGCAAGCGAAAGTCAGAAAATCCTAAGTACTTTTACCCTTAACTGTCCTCAGTTGTACCTGGTGGGAGCAGTCGCTTAATTTGGTGAGCCAATAATTCTAGACCAGCATCCTTGGCAAAAAAACCGTCTGCTTCTGGACACATTTGTTTGCCATGCACCTCTAACTCATTCTTGCTCATAAAAGCCGTAACGAGGATGACCACAGGAGAACGGGGCAAGTGGCGCTTGAGAGCGGTAACAATTTCCATGCCATCTGTATTTAGCTCATACCGAGCCGTAGGCAGCACGAAATCTACCAGAAAGATATCGTACTGGTTTAGTTCCCCTAACTCCCACAAGAAAGTAGATACTGACTTATAGCTTGATACAGCATATTGTTGCTTTAGAAAGCGTTGGACGATCCGACACCAGTGTTCGTCATCGTCCAAAATCGCTAGCTTGTACATGAAGATTCAATTCCTCCTTTGACCGAGAAGAGTAATCGTGTCCAAAAAGCCATCGTAGTCAGTGATGGGTTTGGTATAGCAACTGTCCGCCCCAGATTGGGACAACAGGAAATGTTGCTCTGCTGGCATAGTGTAAGCCGTCACCAAGATAATTGGTAGCTGTTTCCACTGTGTCTTCAAATGGCGCGACAGTATGGAGCCATCGACTTTTTGTCCTTCCCACCTAGCTCCCGGCAAATTGATATCCATAATCACCAGTTCTACTGCCCCCGCTTCGCATAGGTGGAATATCTCTTTTGGTTCGGCACTAATAAACACCTGATGACCCCCCAAACGTTCGATTAGTTTGGCGGTTCCCTTAGCCAGAAGTTCGTTATCTTCAACCAGTAGGATGTTCAAGATTGTTACACCTCCATGCTGTGAAAGCGCCTACATTCATGTATGAGAGTAAGGTACAGGTGATTTTAATTGCCGCCCAAATATTAAAACCCATAAAAATACCCATCTTTTTTATAGTCAGGTGAAATATCTTCCAAGGGCCAAGCCCCTAGCTAAAAGCTAGGGGCTTGGCCCTCAACTAGAGAACCCTGACTTCCTATCTGACTTTGTTCGTTTAGGGGCAGGGTAAAAATCACCGTGTTTCCCTGCCCTAGTCCTGGGCTTTCAAGCCATATCTTACCACCCATCAGTTCCACTAATCGCTTGCAAATAGTTAGCCCTAAGCCGGTGCCCCCGTAGGAGCGCTGGGCAGAACCATCAGCTTGCACAAATGGGGAAAACAGTTGCTCTGAGTCTTCCATCTCAATACCGATACCTGTATCCTGTACCGAGATTTGAGCCATTGTCCCAGTACTATCGACGACAGCCCGGACATGGATTTGACCCTCATCTGTGAATTTGAAGGCGTTATCCAGCAGGTTTGTCATCACTTGACGGACTTTGATCTTGTCTGCGAAAACAGTCTCGATTTCACACTCAAGTGTCAGAGGAATTGCCTTGTAGCGGCTTTCGGCACCAGAAAGGAAACATTGCTCTTGTAAAAGCTGTTGCAGATAAACTGTCTCCAAATCTAAGGCTATGCGTCCGTCTTCAATCTTGGCAATGTCAAGCACATCGTTAATGATAGTAACCAGATTTTCCGTCGATTGGTAAGCGCCGTCTATATATTGGCGCAACTCATCTTCATCTTCATAAAGGCGCTCTTTGAGCAACTTTAAATAGTTTAAGGTCGATGCTAGAGGCGTTCGCAGTTCGTGGCTGGTAGAAGCCAAAAAGTTGCTCTTGAGGCGACTCACCTCTTCGGCGGCAGCTCTGGCATGAGAGAGAGCTTCGTTGTGCATTTCAAGTACCAGGCGTTGCTGCCGTTCGCGCTGATAGAGGCGGTTTTGCAGCACGGCCAGGGATAGGTGAATGTTCAAAGACTGGATGAGTTCCATCTCTTCGATGCTCCAGGGGTGAGCTTTATCTTGTTTGAGCGCCTGCCACTGTGCCATTGACTGGCGAGGCCGCTGTTGGCGCTCATCGGCTTCTTCATAGCCTGGCCAAAGACTTTGTGTGCCAATTTGGTCACGAAAGAATGTCAGATACCCCAGGAATTCTTTACCATAATACAACGGTTGAACAATCAAACCTCGAATCGGTGTGTTCTGGAAGGATTCAATCAGTTGGTGCAAACGCGGTTCTTGCTGAAGATTAATTACCACTCGCAGGGCAGGTTTATCTTCTTGGATTAAGGCTGTGTCGATGGGAGGAGGAGTTTCCCCTACCTCTTGCCAAAGGGGATGTTTTTCTAGTGAGTGTGGAAGCTCTTGCTCAGATGGGGTCGGCTGATTTCCGTAAGTATAAAGATGGGCTGGTAAAGCTTCATCTGGGGAAGTGAGGTACAACCTTCCTCCAGAACTGCCAGAAGCTTTTACTGCTTGCTCCAGAACGTTATGCAAAATCTCCTCAGGGGCTAGAGGCGCGTGCAGCATAGCGGCAATCTGATTAACGATCGCATCACGCTGCTGCTGCTCCTGCACCTGACTCAGCAGACTCACCTGAGTAATCGCCAGTGAAACCTGGTCAGCAAGCAATTGGACAACCAGCAAATCCTCAGATGTAATTTCTCTGGGTTCGGCATGATGAGAGATCAACAGCCCCCAGAGTTCCCGTTGATAAATTATTGGCACTACCAGAGAAGATTGCACACCCATCTGAGTGAGATAGTCTACATGGCAGGGGTCTACCGGACGGCTTAAGATATCTTCCAGGGATTGCTCTTGTATTTCTTCAACGGTCAAGTCCCCGGTTGCCGTTCTTTTGGGAGTCGGCAGTGAGTTGAGGATAATGCGCTGTTCGCTGACATTGACAATGGAGCGGGTACGTGCTTTAACAAACAAAGCCCGCGCTTGGGGCGGAATGTCATCAGATGGGTAGTGTAATCCCAGCAAAGAAGGCAGGCGGTTGGGGGCGCTAGCTTCGGCAACAACGTGTCCATGCCCGTCGCGATCGAAGCGGTAGACTTTAGTTCGGTCGGTTTGCAAAAATGCCCGCAACTCGACCACGGTTGCATCCAAAATCTCTTGGAGATTCAGCGATTGCCGGATGCGGTTCGCCATGCGAGCCAGTAGAGCTTCTTTACGTTCAGGAAGTAACTGATCTTTTAGGTTTCTAAAACCAGAATTTGTAGTCAACTGGTACTCCAATTACTCGAATAAGTATTTGTTATTTAACTAGGCTAGCAATTACCATCGCTAATTTCGCTGGTTCTATTGGCTTAGTCAAATGTTTTTGGAATCCTGCTTGGAGAATTTTTTGCTGGTTAGTCTCTCCAGCGTATGCTGTAAGTGCGATCGCTCTTATCTCTCCCCCTTGGTCAGGCGGTAGCGATGTCTGACGACAAGCCGCTTCGCGTCTACGAATTTCCCGAATCAGCATATAACCATCCATTTCTGGCATCCCAATATCACTTAAAATAATATGTGGTTTCTCAAGTGTAAAGGCGTCTAGTGCTTCGGAAGCTGAGGCGAAGGCACGTACACAAGCACCATACTGTTGCAGGATGAATACTATTAGCTCGCGGGTGTCAACTTCATCATCCACGACTAGCACATTTACCCCCTCAAGATTAGGGGAACCGTCAGGCAAACTTTTGTCTTCAGTTGTTTGAGGCTCGACACTCTTGATAGGTAACAACACAGTAAAGGTTGCACCTTTATCTTTTCCCTCACTTTCTGCTTGGACTTTTCCACCGTGTAGTTCAACGATTTGACGAACGATCGCTAAACCAAGCCCTAAGCCGCCAAAGGTTCTTGTTGTGGTATTGTCAGCTTGACGGAAGTAATCAAACACATAAGGCAGAAATTCTGGCTCAATGCCCTTACCCGTGTCACTGATTTGGATTTGCGCTTGTGTACCCACCCGCTCAAGTCGTACTTTCACCTGGCCCCCAGACGGTGTGAACTTAACAGCGTTAGATAACAAATTCCAGACGACTTGCTGCAAGCGACTGGGATCGCCCAAAACTTGCCCTAAATCCGGTTCCAATTTCGTCTTGAGTTGAATTGACTTGGCTTGAGCCGCTAGACGCACAGTATCAAGGGCTACTTCAATAACGGCGGACAGGTCAACAGAACTGATTTTCAGGCTGAGTTTGCTTTGAAGAATGCGGGAAACATCCAGTAAATCTTCCATTAGCTGAGACTGCAACTTGGCATTGCGCTCAATGGTTGCTAAGGCATAAGCGGTTTTTGCTTCATCAAATTTTCGAGTTTGCAGGAGTTTTGCCCAGCCCAAAATTGGGTTGAGAGGGGAACGCAGTTCGTGAGATAGAACAGCGAGGAACTCATCTTTGAGACGATTGGCTTGTTCAGCTGCATTTTGTGCCGCTTCGCTAGCGGCACGGGCGGCTTGCTCACGCCGTGCAGATTCTTCAGCTGCTTGACGGGCGTTGTTACTGTAAAGAACGGTGGCTGTAAAATTTGCGAAGCTTGTCATCAGCCGCAAGTCTTCTCGATCAAACTGCCGATGCTCATCGTGGGATACAATCCAAATCGTACCAAGTGGTTGATTGGCAATCAATAAAGGAACCACCAGTATCTCAACGATTGTTGGCTTAAACTGTTGCAAGTAGGTGAAATACCGTTCTGGATAGGAATAGAGCAGGGGGGCTTGACGTTCTAGGCAGATCCCGCAGCAACTAAAATTGTAAAGGGTGGCAGTTTGTTCAGATGCTTCTAACATCCCGGCTAGTGCGAACCAGCGACAAATATCTTCCCCATTCGGAGTCACTTCAAGTAAGCTGACACCTGCTGATTCTGCTTTACACAGTTGAGTAATTATTTTTACAAGCTTTTTTAGCAGAATTTGAGGTTGCTCAACTAGTTGCCCTATTAAGGTATGAAGTGCATCGTTTTCTTGCTTGAGGTCAGTGGTTCTAGGTATTCTACGGGACAACTCTTCAGTGATGAGAATATCGTCTAAACATATTTGATCCACTTCCTCATTGGTCATTACACTACTCCGTTTCTAAAAAATATTGCCTCAGCAGTTCCTGTCCAGATTCACCCAAGTTTCGTAACATTTCTTCAATTTTTATCGAGAAAAAATCAAAATTCAGAATTCATTTTGAATTCTGAGTAAAAAGGTTTTATACACCCGCTTAATAAGGGTATTTTACAATTAGGTGGTAGTATAAAACCCTTTCATTCTTACACCTGGATTTTGGCCAAGCTCTCCGGGCAAGGCAGAAAGCGGGAGGAAAGAAAAGTTTTTGGGAAAGCCTTTTGCTAAGACCTAGTAAGATACAGGCCACCATACCTCCGGTATGGTGGCCTCCAATACGTTTACAGACTCGCAATCCTACGCTATCAATTATGGTTATAAGCCCCCATTGATTGTTCTTTTTAGCATAGATGCCCCCTGCTTTCTTTTTTAACTTCTTTTTTATTCACACAGAATTAAAGAGTACGACAAAATGATTTGCCGTTGGGACTTCCTGAGGGAAGAGTTTGGAAGTTGCTTCTAATACTAGCAAGGGTTTTTCAAATAAAAACCAATGTTGAAATTAATCTGTGATTGATAGTGCGAAGGGAAGCGATGCCTGCGGCGAGCTACGCTAACGTTAAAATCTAAAAGGCGACTAATACTTTTGATTGTAATATTAATTTGTTTAGTATTAATCAACACATTTGATTTACTTTAGCCGCGAGTTGTGCGATATTCATCTGCTCGTAATGTTCAAAAGGTTGATGAATCCAGGGGTTATCAGCCAAATAATCAACATAATAATTGGGTGCTATAACTGAACAAGCTTTATACCAAAGAACGGCGGTGCGAATTTCCTCAATAGGAAAATCAGTATTTTGCTGGAGCCAAGGTATAGTCTGTTGGAGTGTGATGCCAGAGTCTACCAAATCATCCACTAGGAGAATCCGGGAACCTAACTTTTCGGCAGTCATCGTTAAGTGGCGAGAGAAAATTAAATTATTTCTTTCTTGCTTGCCAGCGCCACTGTAAGATGAGGCTGCTAAAATTGCCAACGGCTGCTGGTATATACGGGAGAGAATATCTCCGATTCGTAGTCCTCCTCTGGCAAGACAGATAATCTGGTTAAATTCCCAACCGGATTCATAAATCTGAATAGCCAGTTGTTCAATTTTTTGGTGATAATCTGACCAAGAAACATAAAGGTCTGGCATAAGTCTAACGGGAGTGGTAGATAGCTAGTATTGAAGGCGATGTCTACGATGGTCACTGACTTGTACTGAGCGCAGTCGAAGTAGCTTGTCCTTGGCGCAGCCTCTCGTAGAGAAGTGCGGGCTATTCGGCGTCGCAGACTTTTTATTTTAGTATGAGTGCAAAGTTTTATGAATGATTCTACTGCTGATGGTGATAGCCAACGAAATCCTCTCACTGAAAAACTCGACTTGAAAACCAAGCTTGCTTACGGTGCAGGGGATTTAGGGCCAGCAATTACTGCAAATATCTCCGTCTTTTATCTGCTGATTTTCTTTACCAATGTCGCTGGTATCCCTGCGGGTTTAGCTGGCACTATTTTGATGATTGGCAAAATCTGGGATGGGGTAAATGATCCGCTTGTCGGGTTCCTGACTGATAAAACGAAATCTCGGCGTTGGGGCCGTCGTCTTCCTTGGATGTTTTATGGAGCAATACCCTTTGGAATTTTATTCTTCTTGCAGTGGACTGTACCGCAATTTAGCGCAAATCAGAGTGAGAATATTTGGCCCCTGTTCTGGTATTACGTAGCGATTGGGATTCTATCTCAGTCCTTTTACACGGTTGTGAATTTGCCTTATACGGCGATGACTCCAGAACTAACTCAAGATTATGACGAACGCACCAGCCTTAACAGCTATCGCTTTACATTTTCCATTGGTGGCAGCATTCTGTCATTGATTTTAGCGCTAATTATTTTTATCAAAATTGGCGATCGCCAACAAGCATATCTCGCTTTAGCAGCAGTTTGTACTGTAATTTCGATTTTAGGATTATATTGGTGCGTTTTTGGAGTCCGCGATCGCATCTTGGCTTTTGAGGCTAAACGCATCCTAGCTGAGGAACCTGCATCTCTCCCCTTCAGCGAACAGCTAAAAATAGTCTTCAGCAACCGACCTTTTTTATTTGTTATTGGTATATATCTTTTTTCTTGGCTAGGTGTGCAGATTACAGCCAGCATTATTCCCTATTTTGTAGTCAATTGTATGGCTCTTAAAGAATCAGATGTGCCCACAGTGCTGATTGCAGTCCAAGCTACTGCCCTGCTGATGCTATTTGTCTGGGGTGAGTTGAGTAAAAAACTCGGGAAAAAAGTTGTTTATTTTCTGGGAATGAGTTTGTGGATAATAGCCGCCGCCGGACTATTTTTTTTACAGCCTGGCCAAATAGTTTTGATGTATGTGATGGCTGTGATGGCTGGTATTGGTGTCTCCACAGCTTATCTAATTCCCTGGTCGATGATGCCAGATGTGATTGAATTGGATGAACTGCAAACTGGACAACGCAGAGAAGGCATTTTTTACGGCTTCATGGTTTTGTTACAAAAATTTGGTTTAGCTTTCGGGCTGTTTTTGGTGGGAAATGCTTTGCAAGTATCTGGTTTCAAAGAATCTGTGGCCGGAAGTCCACTACCCATCCAACCTGAATCTGCACTGTTTGCGATTCGCATTGCTGTTGGGCCTATACCTACAGTTTGTTTGCTTTGTGGCTTAGTTTTAACGTATTTTTACCCGATTACCCGTGAGATGCACGCAGAGATAATGCTGAAACTCAAAGAGAGGCAAGAGAAGAGGGGGAGTTGAGGGAGTGGGCAGGGGAGGCAGGGGACAAGGAGACAAGGGGACAAGGGGACAAGGGGACAAGATGAATTTTTATGCTTGTTCACGAGTATCAAAGGCTCATTAATGGAGATCAAAGGCTCTACCAGACGAATGCCCAACGCCCAATGACTAATTTTTTGTATTTGCGATCGCAACCTGACTTAACCTAAGTATATGCCTTTGACAGAGGTAAATTCAAACGCTCTGCTCCATACTTAATTAAAGAGCAAGTGTTAGAGATAATTGAACTCAGTCTCAACTACATTTGCATTCACCTTGTAAATTGGTTAGTCGTTTATTTTTACAACACATCCAGGTTACAAGTTTGATTGCAAATCCTCTTAAACAAACTATCAAAAATTTTCTGTCTCCGCTTATAAAAACACCTTTGCCTCATTTCCACTCTTGGGAATGAGGCAAATTTCTATGCAGCGCACACCGCACGATTAATATTGTCATATCATGTCCGCTTGATTGCTTATTAAACCCGAAGAACCCCACCCCGCCAAAGCTATGCTTTGTCTCCCCTCCCCGCAGGCGGGGAGGGGTTGGGGGTGAGGTTCTTTATATTATGGGTAATTTAGCGGACATGATATCATAGGGGATGTGGGTAAACCGAAGACTCTACATAAGGCAATCTCTTAAAGCTTTTTCTACTTCATCTAGTCAAACTCTTTACCGACACGATTTTCTCAGCTTCATTTACCCTAATCTGCGCCAACCCAAACTGTTCAATTACCGCCGCATTCGTCGTTAAATGTCTACTCACCTCAGCCACTCGGTAATGACTTTCCTGTGATGCTAAAGCAGCTGGTAATAATAACTGATCTGCTAGATGTTCATCTACTGCTGCACCGGTGTGATGAAACTCAAGGAGTTGTTGACAAGCAATTTCTGCAACTGTCTCCGCCGATAACCGCAAACGCCCAAATCCACCAAAGCCAGTCAAGCTGTTCTCATACTCAGCAGTTAAAAAAATACCTGCTCCCGGTGCTATACCTCTTTCTCGCAAAGCCTGTACACGAACTTTCAAATGGGCTTCCCGTAACAAATTCTCGGCACGATTCGCCATCCGTTGGGGAATATGCGAAGGTAATTCTGTCACCACTGCTAGTCCCCGCACCTGTTGTAACTCTCCCCGTTCTAGCAAGTTGATGCCGTTGAGTTTACCACCGCCACTCACCTGCAACTGTACTTCTCCCCCACCTTGGGGAAACCACCCCCAAGCGCCTAACTTGACTTGGGCTTCTACACCCATGCGTTGCAATATCGGCAAATAAACTTGCTCAATGTAGGTCACTGTCGGGCTAAAGTTTACATGGGTTCCACCCTTTAGTGTGATTTGGGAATCACCGGATGCTAGTGACAAAGGTAAGAGAATTGTCTGTAAAACTAGAGCGATCGCACCCGCAGAACCACCAACTTGTGCTTTACTAACATCAAAGGTATAAGTTCCAGCTTGCACAGCACTACCTGGGATGAATTCCAGCAGCATTGAACCCAAAGCATCACCCTGTAGTTGGGCATTACAAATTCTCGCCGCAGCCCGAACTGCGGTTAAGTGTTGTGCTGCTAATCCTGGCTTTTTACGTCCAGCGCGAATGCCTGAAATTCGTATGGGTTCGCCAGTGATGGCCGCTAGACTTAAGGAAGTGCGGAGAACTTGTCCGCCTCCCTCTCCATAGGAACCGTCAATTTCAATCATGGGCGATTTTGGGATGTTGGATTTTGGGTTATCCCCACGGCTCTTAAAATCAAACCACAAATTATAAACGCCTAACAACTAGCTTTTTCAAGCGAGGTTACACAAATATACACAAATACTTCTAATATGTGTTTCTGTAGCTTGTTAATTTTGAATTTGGAATCACTTCCGATAAATGCATCCTGGACTGACTGCGACGTTCTCCTTTGGTGGATGGTAACTGTGGTACTTGTTGTCATAAGCTTTGCCACTGATTGCAGAAATCATCCACATCCCAGAAGATTTGCGTGATATCAAGGCGAGATACAATGGTCGACATAGCCGAGACCCTTATTTTTCTTAGATATTTTTAGTCTCGGCATTTTTTTGTGATTTTTTGGCTAATTCTCAATTAATCTTAGCGTAGGCGTGGCCCGCCGCAGGCATCGCTCTTTAGCTACCCAGTTTCTCGCGCTTCATATCTAGCAAGCTTTTTGCCTTTTTCTAACCATCGAACTCACGTTAAATAAGGCATAGATTTAGTAAAGTTTTTGCAAAACTCTATTAAATCTATGCCTTGGTGATAATATACTCTGTCTGTACAACGCTTAATTAATCCCAAACACTGACTCTACAGTTGACTTAATGGAATCCCGCGCATCTTTCAAAGTTTGGCTAATTGGATGCTTTGCCTGCAAAAATACACGCGCACAATTGCGTCCCGGCATTCCCGAAATCGAACCACCTGGATGAGTACCTGCACCAGTCAAAAACAGATTCTCAATTGGCGTTTTGTAGTTCGCTATTTCTGGCAAGGGACGGAAAAATACCATCTGATCTAAAGTCATATCAATATGGTAATAATTCCCTTTATACGCACCTAATCTTTCTCCTAATTCTGCTGGACTTTCTACACGACGGGCGATAGTTGCTTTCTTGACATTTGGTGCATAGTCTGCTAACTTATCAACCACTTTATCTGCAACTTTGTTTTTCAATTCATCTGTCCAACCAGTACCTTTTAAACCAGTGCCTTCTGCACCAGCAATCTGATAAGGGGCGAAATACTCAATCCATACGGTATGTTTACCTGGTGGTGCTAATGTGGGATCTAAGTAGCTAGGCATGACCACATACATTGATGGATCAGCATCAGGAATCTCTCCCAAGGTGCATTTACTATGAGCCTGTTCTACATGAGCCACTGAATCGGCAATCAAGATCGAACCAACGAGATATTCGTCTTTGTGGGCGTGGTATGGAAAGTGCAATGGTTCGTCTAAAGCTAAGTCTATCTTGAGGATAGTTTCGTTATTGTTAACAATGCGGCGTTCTAATCTTTCCCATAAGTTAGGATCGGCTCCATCGATATCGCTTTTATCAGTCATTTGCAAAAATAACCGCTTGGCATCAATATTAGAAATTACGCCGTATTTAGCCCGATATTCGGTGTTACCAGCCACTCGTACACCAACAGCTTTTCCATCATCAATTAAAACTTTTTCAACATGCTGGTCTGTGAGAATAACACCACCTTTACTTGTGACTAAATTCACTAAAGCTTTCACAAGTGCGCCAGTTCCGCCGCGTGGTCTGGCCATTCCAGGATTGTGACGCATCGCCATCATAATTGCACCAATGGCAAGGGTTTTTTGTGATGGCGGCGCACCAAGTTCTGCTGCAAGTCTGGCTAATGGCGCTTTTAGAAATTCCTCATCAAACCACTCGTTAAGCAAATCCTCTGCGCTGGTTAACATGGTGCGAATAAAGTCCAGCGTTTTATTCGGGGAACCAATCATCGAAAATAAATCTTTTAATTTTTTGATATCGTAATTGCCAACGATATCTATAATTGACTTGGGCGGTGCATTAAACATAGGAACCATTGCACCGATCGCTCGTTGCCAATAGTCTACAAATTCGGCGTATTTTTTGGCATCACGTTCACTATAACGAGCGATTTCTGCACAAGTTTTTTCCAGTGACTTATGTGCTAAGAAATACTTCCCATCAGGATGAGGACAGAAAGCAACTGGATCACACTCCAAATAATGCAAGCCGTATTTTTCTAGTTCTAATTCTTCAACAACTGGCCCCAAGTGAATAAATTCATGGTCGATAGCACACAAGTTAAATTTAAACCCAGGAGCCTCTTGAGGTAAACATTCTTCAGTTGTTGCTGCACCACCTGGAACAGAGCGCTTTTCTAGTAACAGGACGCTATAACCAGCTTTTAGCAAATAAGCTGCACAAACTAACCCATTGTGTCCAGCACCAATTAGCACAACATCATACTCTTGCATAGTTGGAATTTAGAAATAAGTAGCTTTCTAAATAGTAGAAACATTTTACTACATTTACATCATCCTTCAGTTACAAAAATTGTCTTTAACAAGGTAAATTTTTCTAAGGAGATGATACAGTTTATGATGATGGTATTTGCCTCATTTGAGTTTCTACAAGAAGCACTAAACTACCAGTTTCTACTTTTATATCTTTAATATGAAATACCATATCTTCCCATTTAAAATATGGCATATTCATCAATTCTTTGGCTTTCTGCATTAAAGCTGCAACTATTTCTATAGAAATCCCCCCTTCCTCAGTGCAGTTAAAACTCTCCAGCATTACAGGTTCTGAATGAGTGCGTAGACGTGCGATCGCAGTGTAACCAAAAACGCGAGTATTCCCCTTTTCCTTTAACAGTACTCTTCCCTTACATTCTATTTTCCCATCACCAGGTAGAAATATTTCAATTTTTTGTGCCTCAAAACTTACAATTCTCCCATCTACATCCAAATCAAAATCTTGCATTTTGCTGCGAACAAAGTCTGATGCCAAGGTGCGGTTCATATCTACTTCTGTAAGTATAATATGAGCAGTGGCATTTACTGGCTCATTGAGTTCTATTTGACCAAAAAGGGCGCTTAAGGGATTAATGGTAATACTTTCTGTTTGCAGTTTTATTTCCTGTACGCGAACATCTTTTTCGATCACTAATCCTTGGCCTGCAACCGAAACTCCATCCACCTGTCCCTGAACTATTTTCAATAGATCGGTTTGTACATCTATTTCTATTTTTTCTGCTTCATCTAGCTTTTCAGATATTCTTCTTTCAGCTTCCTGGGATAAAAGTTTTTCCTCCAACCGATGCTCATCAGGCATGAATTAGTAATCTCCTAAATGTCCTCTTACTATTTACTGTAAAGGCTAGATGCTAACGAGCGGATCTACATTTCGGTATATGCAAGTCGGAGGATTGAGTAATCAACTAGAAAGTATTGTTTGTCTTTTAAGTTTTGCTTTTTTGGTAACAACCATTTTTACACCGCCGCTAGGGACAATTGTAATACCACGACGGACTGGATGCACTGGACGTTTATCAGTAAGGCCTAGTTCAAAATGGGATAAGATTATCGCTGTTACTAATTTTAGTTCGTACATGGAAAAGGCTGCACCAATGCAACCGCGATAACCTCCACCGAAGGGTAAATATTCGTAAGGTGAAAATTTGTGGTTGAGAAATCTTTCTGGACGAAACTGTTCTGGTTCTGGATAAGTTTCTCCTCGCCGATGTGCTAAATGAATACAGGGAACTAAAACTGTTTCTGATGTAAATTCATGCCCCATAATTTCCACTCTATCTTTTACCATTCGCGGTGTACAAATTAGAGCAATAGGATGAATTCGCAGTGTTTCTTGACAGACGGCGGTGAGATAAGGTAGTTGTGTAATTGCTTCAGGATTTGTAATATCATCCAAAGTGTTTATTTCTTGCATCAACCGATGTTTCACATCTGGGTGAGAGTGAATCAAATAAAATATCCAGGCTAATACGCCAGATGTAGTTTCATAACCCAACAACAATAATGAAACTAGTTGATCACGTAATTCCTCATCTGTCATCTTTTGTCCATTTACGTCATGCGCTGACATCAGCATACTAAGAATGTCTGTACGCGCAGCATCATTTTGCGAACGTCTTTCAGAAATTTCTGCATAAATAAGTTTGTCAATTTGCTCTCGTCTTTTTAAGAACATTCCCCAAGGACTCCATGCACCTAAATCTTGTTGCAGTAAAGGAAAGAAAAACAAGCTAGAATACCAAGGCTTAGTTACGTCTTCTAACAAAGAACTCAATTTTTCTTTTAATTCTTGGTAACGCGCACCATGAGTAATACCAAATACTACCTGTAAAATAATTTCTAAAGTGATATTTGACATTAAGTGATGTATACAAATATTTTTACCTAATGTCCAATCTTGTATTAGTTTCTCAGTTATTTGACAAATTACTTGTCCATAAGACTTTAAATTGTCGCCATGAAAAGCTGGTAGTAATAATTGCCTCTGTTGTTGGTGCGATCGCGCCTCTTGAAATACAATAGAAGTCTCTCCAAACAAAGGTTTAAATACATGAGTTGCTTTCTTAAAATCTAACTGTTGTGCAGGTATAGCAAAACAATCACTAATTGCTTGGGGATGACTAAAAAATACTATCGGTGGCGATTTTAAACCCATTACCTGTACTGTGAAAATATCATCATACTTAGCAGCATTGGTTTCTAAAAATTTTGTAGGTTGAGCAATTAATTGCAGAGTTTGTAGCAATGCTGGCGTGCGTAGCTTATCAAGTACTTTCATTATTGATTCGAGATTTTTAGAACTTAGTAAACTGTAAATAAGCCAATAAGCTTAAGGTAAGGCTTTATCCACTAACTTTCATTTTGAAAGAAAGAATTAGAGCAAGCTTGACAAAACTTTTAAGAGGGTTTTAGCGAATTATTTATTACAAGGACAATAATAATATTTTTTCTGAATCTTTAGAAGCATTTACGGAAAAAACTTACTAAATATATTTTGGGTGGATGCCCAGTTGATTAAGTATTTTGGTTATATTCAAATGTCTTGTGTTGGTGTATAATACCAATTTTAAAATCCATTCTTTCTATAGTTGTTATATATTCAAATCCCCCATAGTCATCATTAAAAAAGGACTATGGAGGATTATATAGAAACTTTGAAAATCTATCTAAATGTATAGACGAAAGTTGAACATTTGCTGAACGCAACCATCAAACCCCTCAGTATCAAACAGTGCTTGTCTGTAGAATAGGAGACTTCACCCGACGTTGACTTGTGACAACCATCTCAATGGGACGATCTGGGCCTGTTACCAAACCACGGCGTTTAGGTTGTATTTCACCGTTGTCAACTAGTTCTAATTCCAGGCTGGAAAGGATTTTGGCGAGTGCTAGCTTCATTTCCAACTGGGCAAATGCTAGACCAATACAACGCCTTGCACCACCGCCAAAAGGCAAATATTCATAGGGAGAAAATTGCCGTTCTAAAAAGCGTTCTGGCTTAAACTGCTTGGGTTCTGGGTAAATATCTTCCCTCTGGTGGGTTAAATAAATAGAACCAAGTATGGATGTACCCGGTTCTAGTTCGTAACCACCTAGCAATATCGGTGTTCTTACTATCCTTGGAAAAGTTAGTATAGCTACTGGGTAAATCCGCAATGTCTCGGAGCAAACAGCGTTGAGATAAGGTAATTTGAAAACGGTGCTGGGGTCTGGGTTATCGCCCAAGCTATCTAATTCTTGCAGTAGCTTTTGGTGCACTGATGGTACTTTGTGAATCCAGTATAATGCCCATGCTAAAGCTGTCGCAGTGGTTTCGTGGCCAGCTACTAACAGAGTCATCAATTCATCGCGCAACTCTTCATCAGTCATGGGTTGACCTGCTTCATCCCTAGCAGCCATGAGTAAGCTAAGAATATCTGTGCGTGATGAATCTAGCTGTTGTCGACGTTCCCGAATTTCTTCGTAGATAAGTTCGTCAACTTTTTGCTGACGGCGCATCTGCTTTCCCCAGAAGTTAATCGGGCCAAAATCCCTTTGCAAAGCAGGAAAATAAAGTAAAGCCACAATTAGGCGAGAACTAGCCTTTTCTAAAATCTCACTTAAAAATCGCTGTAGTTTTTCGGCGCGAGTCCCTTCATGTAGCCCAAATACAGCTTGCATAATCACCTGCATGGTAATAGCTTGGGTAGCAGACCGAATATTAAAGGGTTTGCCTATTTGGTATTGACTAATAACTTTTTGGGTAACATCGGTAATCACCTGGCTATAGTTTCGCATTCTTTCGCCGTGAAAAGGAGGCATTAACAACTGCCGTTGGCGCTGATGTTCAGCTCCGCTAATGGTAATCACAGAATGCTTACCTAACAAAAACTCAAACACATCATTGAGATCACCTGGCGCTTCTAGTTCCTTGGTATCATTTGTTAAAATCTGCTGTTGCGCTTGGGGGTTGCTGACAATCACCAAAGGAGGAGAATTTCTTTCTAACTTGATAGTAAAAGTTTCCCCATACCTTTTGGCACAAGCTTCCATAAATGACATGGGATTAATAATCCAGCGCAGCATCTGTAAAAATGCTGGCATTTGCGGGCCATTGGGTAATTTCATAATTTTTTTTGCTACTTGATATTTTTTGCTACTTAAACTAACTGAAATTTTGGTTGTGTAATCATTTAAAGTACTTATTCTAACGTTGCAAAAAAGCAATAAACTGTTACAACCTCGAAGATGTAAAATTTTTGTTAAATTCAACAAGCATCTACAGTTTCACCTAATCGTCAAAAGGTACTCAGCATGACTGCAATCTCCCCAAAGGCATCTTCAACGCTTCCCAATTTTTCTGAAGGGATTCAATATTTTGGTGAAGCGTTACCAGATTTTGAAACTTATGGTGCAACACCTGCTATAGAGTCAGGCAAAATAGCGATCGCAGATCCCACAGACAAAGCAGCTGTATATCAAACTTTACTCGCTGCCGATGCCCTCCGTTACCTGACTTTGCAAGTTACTGCTAGTAAAGCTTCTGGGCATCCCGGCGGATTCGCCAGCCAAGCAGAAGCTTACGCATCTCTTGTCATGCTGGGATACAAGAACATTATTACCGAAGTCGGACACCACGCCCCCGGATTTTATAGTGCCATGTTCTTAGATCGTTCGCTAGAGGACATGGGAATTTTTACAGTCCAACAATTGCGCGATCGCTTCCGAGAAAAGCACGGATTATTAGGACACCTTTCTGGTTTCATTCCCGGTATTCTCGCACCTGCGGGGCCTTTGGGACAAGGGCAACATTTTGCAATGGCGGCTGCACTGTTACACAAAGATAAGTTGTTCCCCTTCACAGTTGGTGATGGTGGATTGGGTGAGCCTTATATTGTAAGTGCGATCGCTCACTTCCATACAGCTTATCCTGCTGTCACCAATTTCTTGCCGATATTAGTGTGGAACGGTTACAGCCAAGAACATCACAGCATGGTTTCTCTAAAAACCAACGAACAGATGCAAGCATATTGGCAAGGTAACGGTTTTGATGAAGTGGTGTTAGTGGATGCCAAGGATTTCGACGATCAGAATCAACCAGGGGATTACGTTGATAGTACCGCCTTTTCTTTTGAGAAACGCCTAGCATTCACTCAAGCAGTACTTTCGGGTGTAGATAAAGCAGCGCGTTTTGCATTGGGTGGTAAGCTTACCGTCTTCATTATTAAACAACTCAAAGGTGCAGGAGTCCACGCGCTGGGTTCAAAATCTCACAACTTGTATCCCAAAGATACGCTAGATGCGCCGCATATTGTGAGTGCATTGCAAACCCGTGCTTTGTCTGCGGAAGCTTGGCAAATAGTCAGAACAAATGCCGAACGCGCAGGCGGTGGCCCAGCAGCGAAAACTGTGGTGACAGAATTTGAATTACCATTGCCAGATTTAGGCGAATTACCTTTAGAAGAATATGCAGTTGGTGGTGAAGCAAAAGTTTCCACAACCGCAATGGGACGATTAGTAGGAATAGTTGGAAAGAAAGATCAAAATTTCCTCGTCACCAACGCCGATGGTAACGAAGCATCAGGAATTGCCAACATCAACCAAGCATTAAAGATTATCCACCCCACAACTGATGACTTATATAATCAAGCACCAAACGGACAAGTTTATGAACCATTGAGTGAAGATGCTTGTGCCGGTTTAGCTGCGGGTTTAGCGTTAATGGGTGCGAGAACTTTGTGGTGTTCTTACGAATCTTTTGCCATCAACGGATTACCAATCTGGCAAACTGTAACCCAGTCAATGGCAGAATTACGCCGTCAAACTCCCTCAACTATTACTTTATTCACAGCAGGCGCATTAGAACAAGGGCGCAACGGTTGGACTCACCAACGTCCAGAAATTGAAGCTTACTTTGCTTCCTTGATGCGAAATGGAAATGTTTTCCCATTATTTCCGCCTGATGCTAATAGTATTCAAGCCTGTTATGACTGGGCGTTGAAAACTAAGAATAAGGGAATTGTGATTACAGCAAGTAAATCGCCGTTGCCAATTCGCACAACTTTAGAACAAACTCGTCAAGGGTTGCGCGATGGTGCAGTGTTATTACATGAAATCGCTGGTGATAGGCAAGTTGTATTTGCTGTAATTGGCGATTTAACATTAATGCCAGTATTTGAAGCTGCTGCTTTCTTAGAAACTGAAGGTATTGGTGTCAAGATAGTTTCTATCATCAATCCTCGGCAATTGTACCGTAGCCATGATACCGCATGGGATACCTGTTCTGAACCCGAAGGCGGTTTCTTAGATGATGCGAAATTTGCCGAATTATTTGATGGCGATGCGCTAATTGCAGTGACTGGTGGTGCTGCGGGGATGCTAGAACCGATTCTGTTACGGAGTACAGCCAAGCGCGACACCTTTGCATGGAAACGTGGGGAGACTACAGCCAGTGCTGGAGAGTTGATGGCGTTTAATGGATTGACTGCTGAAGCGTTGACGAAACGTGCGATCGCGTTAGTGCATTAAAGGATGTTATATAAATGCGGGATGATTTTATTGAATTTTCTTTTGCGTGAGATATTCATCCCTAGATTCAGCAACGCCCATTAAATAAAGCTGGAATTGTTTCTACTTTTATCGCATTTATACGTATAGAGACGCTGAAATTGCGTCGGAATGCGTATATTTGCGTTTTTTTATTGAAGAGAAGTTAGCAGACAGGAAAAATGGGAGTAGATTTGCTGAAATTTTTTGACAAAAGCTGGTTTTGGAGTCACAAAAGCTAGTTTTGAAGTCAGAAACTTAGTTTACAAGTTGCAAAACTTGACTTTTGTAGCTAGGACGAAGGGTGATATTTTTATCTAGAAGCGTGGGGAATGTGGAGACTTGAGGAAAAGTGCGATCGGGTTAGTTCATTAAATTTAGTATAGATATAATGTAGTGTGATACCCCCATCTAAGTGTTTTCCCGGTTGGGGATTAATACACACTAAATTATGCACTGCAAAATATTCTATTCTTGGCAGTCAGACTTGCCGAACGCTACGAATCGTGGATTTATTGAAAAAGCTCTTGAGGATGCTGCCAAATCTATCCGCAATGATGATTCTATAGAAGTAGAGCCAGTTATAGACCGTGACACAATTGGTGTACCTGGCTCCCCTGATATTGCTCATACAATCTTTGGCAAAATTGAACAAGCTCAGGTTTTTGTGTGTGATATATCGATTATTAACCAAAATACTTCGCCTCGTACCACTCCAAACCCTAACGTCTTGATTGAACTTGGATATGCAATCAAGGCTCTTGGATGGGACAACATTATCATGGTGATGAATTCAGCTTTTGGTAAGCCAGAAGAACTGCCATTTGATCTACGGATGAGACGAGTTGTCACCTACCGTATGCCTCAAGAGAGTGAGGATCGTGCTACAGAGCGAAAGAAGCTCGAAGGAACATTAACAGCAGCACTTCGGAGTATTTTAGAAGGACTTAATGTACAAACTCCTGGGGAAGTTATTCAACCGCTAGCCATAGGCGAACAGGCGAGAATTGCAGTTGAAAATTCTCAGCCAAATCAAGTACCTCTAGTTCGTCGGTTCATGACATGGTTAAGGGATGAACTTGATGCACTCAAGCCAGATTTTACAGGAGGAGGTATCGCTGATGAGTTGTTAGTACAGTCAATTGAGCAAACAACAGACCTAGTTATACAGTTTGCTCAGATTGCAGAAGTAATAGCAACTATGAATAATTCTGATGCTGCTAGTGAAATATACAAACAGTTTGAACTTATTCTAGAACGTTACAATGTGCCGCGTACTTTCTTCGGTAGCTATAAAGATATTGATTTTGATTTTTATAAATTTATAGGTCATGAACTTTTTGTAACTTTTTTCTCGTTTCTCATTAGAGAAAACCGTTGGCAACTAATTGCAAATTTATTAGAAGAAGGAATTTATGTTGAAAACAATGAAATATATAGAGAACAAGGCTTAGTATCATTCAGCTATGTTTCTAAGTATATTGAGTTGTTAGGGTATCGTAATACACGACTACGGCTTAATAAAATCTCGGTTCATGCAGATATTTTAAATGAACGCCATACGGGTGGGGAGCTTACAAAAATTATTCCCATGCAGCAATTTATGGATGCTGATTGCTTTTTATTTTTAAGATCGGAATTTATAGCTTCAGAAACTAGCAAGTGGGATAAGTGGATACCCTGGAGCAAGGTATATATGAAGAAAACACCAAGATATTTGTTAGAAGCATCTCGCGCTAAATATGCTGAAAAATTATTATATCCTCTTGGAGTAAAAGATATTGATACTTTTAGATTACGCTTACCTTCTGCGTCAAATAACTTTGAAAAGATGTTTTCTAATGGATTTCCATATTCTTCTGTGTTGAGAATTGACCCCTTTACTATTGGAAGTAAATAAAAGACTTTATTTTTTAGCTTTTTTAAATTAAATCCACTTTCTCAAATCTTCCTGATAGCCACGCACACAAACAAAGTTTACTTTCGCTTCTTTCAATGTTTTGAAACCTGCTAAGGCAGATTTTGTTTGTATAGCCGCGACTTCAGTCGTTTGGCACTCAAAAAGACAAGTTGAGGAAGTGCGATCAGTCAACTATAATGTACTTAAGAATTTACACAAGGATGGAACCATGACTGACACTCAAAAGATGGTTCGCTTAAATTTAGATTTGTCACCTGAACTTAATCAGATAATAGACGAACTAGCAAATAAAATAGGCACAAGTAAAAGTGATGTTCTGCGTCAGGCTATAACCTTGATGCAAATCATGGTTATAGCTAAAGAGGAAACCAAAAAATTAGGAGTTCCAGAGGCAAATCAATTGATAGTTAATGAAATAATTGTCTCATCTGAACAGCAGCCAAAACCCCATGCATCAGAAGGTTTTTTAGAAACCTTTGGAAGCTGGGAAGATACACGCACCGCAGAAGAAATTGTTGATGAAATATATTCAAGTCGTACTGTAAGCGATCGCAATTATAGCTTGTGAATTATTTACTTGACACTGATACATGTATTTATTGGCTTAAGGGTCGCCAGCCAGTCAGAGATAAATTATTAGCAGTCGGATGGGATGAAGTATGCATTTGTGTCATCACTGCTGCTGAATTGTATTATGGTGCATACAATTCTAATCGTGTTTCAGAAAACTTAGGTAATGCAGAAGACTTTATTCAAAACTTATCCGTCTTATCTTTAACTGATCCTGCTCTGAGAAAGTATGGTGAATTAAAGGCAGAACTCCGTAGAATAGGACAAACAATTGCTGAATTTGATTTACTAATTGCTAGTGTTGCACTTGCAAAAAACTACATTTTAGTAACAAACAATACTCGTCATTATGAACGCATCAACGGATTAAAACTGGAAAACTGGACTCTGCTTTAAAAACTCAACATTAGTTAGTCTCGATTATTTGGCTTTATGCAATTATAAATTAGATTATCAGCCGCGATCGCGCAATTTATCTTCTACCAATTGGACGTACTTGTAGAGTTTATCAAAGCAAATCGGCAGTAATATTTTAATTATTAGCATCTAAACAGCATGACAGATAGAACAGATTTATCAAAAATAGTTGCCCAAAAAGGCGACAATCCACTGATTATCTCACCTGAAAATTTGCAGTCACAAGAAGACGTAGAACTTGAGCGAAAGCTGAGAGAACTTAAGTTTAAACAAGAACTAAGAAAAGATTGGATTTTATTTATTGTCAGGGATGTAGTAATTTTTCCTGCGGCTATCCTTTTTATTTTTGCTGCCAGTGGTTATTCCCTATTTCTTCATATTCATGGGTAACTTACTCTGACTACAATTTTTAATCATCACACAGGTGCAGAGTACGCAGAGAAAAGAGAGATGATAAAGTTCACAAAAGTTTGAAATTGTTAGAAATTATTTATCTTATTCTTTGTGTTTATTTCTCTCTGCGTTCTCTATGCCTGCTGTAGTTATTTAAAATATCTTATAACCTACTTATCTCAGTGCAATTGCGTAATTAATTTTACAGACGACGAAGCCAACTTCCTACAAGTAGACTCATTTTTATATCCACACAAATTTTGCTGGATATAAAGTAAGTACTTAATGGAAATAATCTAAAAATATGGGGCTTTTAATATTTTCTGTTGCTTTAGTCGCAACTGTTGCTGTAATTATCATTAATGCTTACAACGATTTAGTCAAGTATCGCAACCGTTATAAAAATGCTTACTCTCAAATCGATGTTCAATTGCAGCGCCGCTATGATTTAATTCCCAACTTGGTGGAAACTGCCAAAGGGTACATGAAACATGAACGAGAAACCTTAGAAGCAGTTATTGCTGCCCGGAATTCTGCAATTAATGCTAGCAGTCGTGCAGCGCAAAATCCCGGCGATCCACAAACAATGCAACAGTTGGGCAATGCTGAAGGGGCGTTGACGGGTGCATTAAGCCGCTTGATGGTACTTTCAGAATCTTATCCTGAATTGAAGGCCGATCGCAGCATGACTCAGGTTATGGAAGAATTATCTTCCACCGAAAACCGGATTGCTTTTGCACGTCAGGCTTTTAATGATGCAGTAACACTTTACAACACCAAAAGCGAATCTTTCCCCAGCAACCTTGTGGCAAATACTTTTAACTTTACTGTCGCCGAATTGCTTGCCGAAGCTACTCCAGAAATGAGAAATGCTCCACGCGTGTCTTTTTAAATATCTATGAATTTCTTTGAACATCAAGATCGGGCACGCCAAAACACACAACAATTAATTGGATTATTTTCCCTGTCGATCGCAGTCATGATTATGGCGATTTATATTGCCGCTTTATTTCTGTTTGGCATGGCTCCCCGTGTTTGGTGGCATCCAGGGATATTTCTCTACGTAGCTGGGATTACAATAATTGCGATCGCAGTCGGAAGCTTATATAAAATTACCTATCTCCGTGAGGGCGGTAGCGTAATTGCTCAGGAGTTAGGGGGAAGACTTCTGATACCAGATACAGCGGATGAACAAGGGCGACAACTATTAAATATTGTCGAGGAAATGGCGATCGCTTCTGGTATTTCTGTCCCAGAAGTTTATCTCCTTGAAAGAGAAACTGGTATTAATGCCTTTGCTGCCGGATTTACGCCCAATGATGCTGTCATTGGAGTTACTCGTGGAACTTTGCAACACCTGAGCCGGGATGAGCTACAAGGAGTCATCGGCCACGAATTCAGTCATATTCTCAATGGAGATATGCGGCTAAATTTGCGTTTAGTGGGCCTCCTGCACGGGATTTTGTTCATTTACTTAACCGGGGAATTTCTGTGGCGAATTCGCGGTACTTTCCGTTTAGGAAAAGAAGACAAGGGTTTACCTATCTGGGCTTTTGGTTTGGCACTGATGGCAATTGGCGGTATCGGATTACTTTGCGGACGACTGATTAAAGCCGCAGTCTCTCGCCAACGCGAATTTCTCGCCGATGCTTCGGCTGTACAGTTCACTCGTAACCCCAATGGACTTACCGGAGTCTTCCAAAAACTCCAACAGATGGATTCACGCTTGATTTCGCCGGGTGCAGAAGCCGCTAGCCATATGTTTTTTGGCAATGCCCTCAACCCTTCTTTGTGGGAAAATATGTTTTCTACCCACCCACCTCTAACAGAACGTATCAGCCGCGTTGGGGGTTTGAACGTCAGTAATTTAGCAGCAATGCCATCTCGCAATCAAATGCCTTCGCCTTCCCAGGAATCCCTAACAATGGGCTTTGCCGGTGGTTCTAATGCTACACCAGAACAGGTAGTCAGCCAGGTGGGAAGCGTTACACCAGAGCATTTTGCCCATGCTCAAGCACTGTTATCGCAATTACCAGAATCCTTACGCTTGAGTGCGCGGGAGCCGCAAAGTGCAATGGCGATCGCTTTTGCCCTAGCATTAGATACTGAAAATACCGAGATCCAAGAACGTCAAATTGCTTGGTTACGCGAGGTACAGCCTGCTGATTTGGTAGACAAAACCCTAGAATTGAATGGCGAAATTAGCCAGTTAGATCCCAGCATTCGTTTGCCACTTGTCGATTTAGTAGTACCCGTATTACGCCAAAATTCTGCCAAAGAATGCCAAAGGCTATGCAAATGCGTTCACGGTTTAGTTGTAGCCACCGGAAGTTTATCACTGTGGCATTTTGTGTTGCAATTAATACTATGGCATCGCCTTCAACCTAGTATAAATCCTACGTTGGTTACAACGGTAGAATACACCTCCATCGAACAGATTTGGCCAGATAGTTTATTAGTACTGTCCGTAATTGCCCGCGTCGGACATTCTCAACCCGATGCGTCCACCGAAGACATCGCCTATGCTTTTCGTTCTGGAGTTTTTCGACTTCCCAAAGCCGGAGAGCAAGAAAAACCAGACACGCCACCAAGCTGTAATTTTACTGAACTCAAGAAGAGTATTGAGCGCCTCCGCCTTGCCAGTCCCAAACTCAAGCAAGCTATTGTTGATGCCTGCGCCCACACGGTACTATTGGATAACAAAGTGACTTCATCAGAAGCAGATTTGCTAAGAGCGATCGCCATGACGCTAGACTGTCCTATTCCCCCATTTTTAAACCCTCAGCGTGGCGTTTCCAAACAGAAACAATCTTCTCCAAAGGCAAGTTAATTTTTTATTAACATTAAAGCCTCAGAAACCTAACTTCCCTTCCCTACCTATCATGTACACACAAGTCTTTGGTAAGGTCATTTAAGATTTATCCCGCAACTCCTGAGATACCTCACCCTGGTAATGCTTAAGCAAAACCTGTCTCTCTTTTTAGTAAGCAGGGGGATGTCCGATAGGACAGGGTGAGGTTTTGTTTGGGGTAATTCGATCACTTGTGTGTACACCGTAAACTTGCTAAGGAGAAGAGTTAGGGCAATACGGTTCGGTTAGCTTGTTTACCCTGCGAAGATCCCCCCAGCCCCCCTTTGTAAGGCTTGCTCATTTACTTCTTAACCCCCTTAAAAAGGGGGTCGCCACAGGCGGGGGGATCTTATCCGAACCGTATTGAGAGTTAGGGGTGAGGTTTAGGCTGTATTGCAGCGAAGTGATAATCTTTATAAGTCGTTGGGAAGAATCCCTAGTGATATAAACCGAGAGAAAATCTGTTTGATAAGCTCGATTTTGGGTTGCGGGTGCGATCTTTCAGCTACCCTGAAATTGATATATAAAAGAGCAATTTTCAAATGACCATTTACTTTTATAAGGTTTGGCAGCCTTATGGCTGTTTTTCTAACTTTTCTCCCCACGGAATCCACATCCAGGATACTTACTGGGCAACAGTTGAGCATTATTATCAAGCACAAAAGTTTGTAGGCAGCACAGATGCGGCAATTATACCCCTCATCCATGCCGCCGCCACCCCAGAAGAAGCTGCCGCTTTGGGAAGATGTGGTACTCGCCAACTCCGTCGAGACTGGAATTTAGTCAAAACTCAAATTATGCGAGAAGCTGTACTCAAAAAGTTTCTTACTCATACTGATATTAGAGAAGTTCTCCTAAAAACAGGCGATGAGATTTTGGTTGAAAATTCCCCAACCGATTCTTTTTGGGGTTGTGGTGCTAATAAAGCCGGCCAAAACCATCTCGGTAAAACCCTCATGAGTGTTCGTGAAGAAATTCGTAAATTACTATCTTTAACAGTCATTTACGAATAATTTAATCAAAATAGTTACATTCAATATAAATTCAGTAATTAGACGGGGAATACTAAAATTCCCCAGCCAAAAATCTTTAAAAAAGTTGCCAGTAATTTAGTTATTTTTTTGAAAAAATCTTAATTAATTGGAATAATGGGCAAAAACTGGAAAAAATATTTTTAATTTAAAACAATTATTAAGACTTAGCTTATAAGTAATTTTACTCAAATATTTTACTGATTAAGAATATAAAATTAATAGGTGTCAATGATTAAAATTTTCTTAACTTAAAATTTGAAAGGATGTTTGGGAAGTCTTTAATGATATACCAAGCGGTTTGATATCTCCTTAAATCAACTTTAGAAGGGCTATAGAAATCAAGCAGAATATCTGATCCTTTTCAAATGTGCTCTGATCCAGTTCCAAAAATATTTGCAACAGATGTACGCTTCTAGCAACGCATTTGTAGCAGGAATCTCTGGAAATGGGATAAAAATCAAAGCATTATTAAGTTGAAAACTCTGATTAGTGACAATTATAAAAAAAAATTATACTTCAGTCGTAGTGTATATAGACAATGGCATTTACCGATGAACCAAAAGGGTTGCAGCAAAGCTTAGACCAAGAAAGTTTACTGCACCGGATGATAAAACAGATCAGGCGATCGCTCGACCTCCAAGAGATATTAACGACTACCGTTAGCCAAGTACGTTTATATTTGGGTGCAGATCGGGTAAAGGTGTATCGTTTTGATGCTGATGGTAGTGGTGAAGTAATTGCTGAATCTATCCATGACCAGCGTCTGCCATCCTTATTAGGGTTACGCTTCCCAGTTCATGATATTCCACAAGAAGCTAGGGAGATGTTTCTCTTGGCACAGCAACGTTCGATTGTTGATGTGGCAAATGGGAAGATCGGGCTATCGCCTCTACAATCCAAAGAAACTGGCAAACGTCTACAAACTAATATTTACTATCGGCAGGTAAACCCGTGCCATATTCAATACTTAAAAGCAATGGGTGTGCAGTCTTCGTTGGTAGTGCCAATTTTAGATTGCGATCCACAAGAACAATTGGCAAAGCCTAAATTGTGGGGATTGTTGGTATCTCACCAAAGTGAACCGCGAAAGATTTTGAAGCGGGAACTAAAAGTATTGCAGCAAGTAGCTGACCAAGTTGCGATCGCGATCGCTCAAAGTAATCTACTCACCATAGCCCGCGCCAAGCAAGAGCGAGAAGCTACTATTAACCGAGTTACCACACTATTGCATAAACTGCCGACAATCCAATTGCAGGGAGCGCTAGAAGAAGTTATTACTGCCTTCGATGGAGTAGGTGGCAGGCTTTACATTGAACAGAGTGGGGAACTATACACTTGGGGCAACCAACCGACAATTGCCTACGAGTTACATAACTGTATTATCGAACAGCATCCCATCTGGCAAAACTGGATGGCTGAGTGTAAAGAAGGCAATATTTGGGCAATTACTGACCTCTATAAAGAACCACGTTTGCGAGTTTTGGCTTTAGCATTCCGTTCTACTCCAATTCGCGGACTTATGGTAATTCCCCTACATTACCGAGAAAAGTTTATTGGTGTATTAAGCATTTTTCGCTCTGAATTTGAAACGGAAATCTTGTGGGCGGGACGATGTGAAAAAAATCGGCGGCAACTGTTACCCCAGCTTTCCTTTGAGGTTTGGCGAGAGCAAAGAAAGGGGCAAGCGCCTGAGTGGAAGCCGGAAGACATCTCATTAGCACAAGCTTTGTACGACCATTTCTCAATGGCAATTCAGCAGCAGCAAATGTATAAACAGGTACAATCCCTGAATACTAACCTAGAACTGCGGGTGCAAGAGCAGACTTCTGAACTCGAAAAATCGTTACTGTTTACCAAGGTACTCAAGCAAGTTACAGAGCATATTCGCTGCACATTAGATTTGCAGACAACTCTGCAATCCATCGTTCGGGAAGTCCGTCCCCTGCTAAACTCAGACCGGGTGCTGATTTTTCAGATGAAGACTAAATCGGTGATTGTAGAAGAAATTAATGGCAATTGGCAGTCAGTTTTAGGAGTAAAAGTATCACCAGAATGCTTTCCTGATGAGTATGCCCATCTATATTTTCAGGGCAGGGTACGGGCAGTTAACAACGTTTCCACAGCTTCTTTAAGTGAATATCATCGAGAGTTTTTGCAGAGTCTGCAAGTGCAAGCAAACTTAATAGTTCCAATTAATATAGGTATGGAACTATGGGGCTTACTAATAGCCCATGAGTGTGAGGCTCCTAGAGATTGGCAGGATGCAGAAATTGATTTATTGCAACAGCTAGGAGATCAGGCTGCGATCGCTATTCAACAAGCACAACTCTACGAACAAACCTGTGATGCCGAAACTGAAGCCAGAACTCAAGCTGCACAGTTAGAGCATACCCTACATGAACTCCAAGAAACACAGGCAAGATTGATTCACACCGAAAAAATGTCCGGTTTAGGACAGTTGGTGGCGGGTGTCGCCCACGAAATCAACAACCCCGTTAACTTTATTTACGGTAACCTCTGTCACGCCACTGACTACACCGAACAACTGCTAGAAATTTTACGCCTCTACCAGTTTCACTATCCCTACCCTCATAGTGAAATTAGCGCCGCGATCAAAGCGATCGATTTTGAATTTTTGCTAGAAGACCTCCCAAAAATTATGGCCTCAATGCAAGTAGGAACTGATCGCATCCGTTCAATAGTGCTGTCGTTACGCAATTTTTCTCGCTTGGATGAGGCTGAAAACAAGCGCGTTGATCTGCATGAAGGTATTGAGAACACCTTATTAATTTTGCAACATCGGCTGAAAGCAAGTTCTGAATTTCCAGCCATTCAGGTAATCAAAGATTATGGCGACATACCACGGGTAGAATGCTATGCCGGTCAAATGAATCAGGTATTCATGAATATTCTCAGCAATGCCATAGATGCTCTGGTAATGGGGAGTGGAAAGTGGGGAATAGGGACAAGGGAGACAAGGAAACAAGGGGACAAGGGAGATAACCCATGCCCAACGCCCACTATCCACATTTCCACTAAAATCTCAGCAGACAACTCTCATCTCTTGATTCGTATCTGTGACAATGGGCCCGGAATGACTGAAGAGGTGAAAAAGCGAATTTTTGACCCGTTTTACACTACCAAACCTGTGGGCAAGGGTACAGGGCTGGGACTGGCAATCAGCTATCAAATCATTGTCGAAAAACATGGTGGAATAATGGAGTGCATTTCAGAACCTGGCAAAGGTACAGAGTTCTGGATTGAAATTCCCGTGAAGCCTCCAGGCAAAATTAACTAAAGGTAAAGGATTGACCTTTATAGGCAGTTTTTGCAGGGCGTAGGGGGAAAGATATTGGAATTCCTCAAGCTTTGAAGGGTTTCAGAGCAAGGAATACCAATCCAAAAAATGTTTGCGACAAATTAAGCTTGCCGCGCTACTACACATCTATGGTATCTTTCTCGAAAATTGGTATAAATTTATCCTCAAAAGTAAAAATATTTATGTTGATACCAATAGTACACAAATCTATATTTTTAGATTATTTTCAAAATATTAGTTTCAAAATTTAAAATTTGAATTAGTAATTACTCAATTCATCCAAAAGGTTGATGACAAAATTTTTAACAACAGGCTAAAGAAAAGATTTAGAATCTATTCAGGGTGTACGGTATATTGACTTAAGATTAAAAATAATTCAAAAGTAAAGTTTAGTTGCAACCAAAATCCTTCCCATCCAGAAGTGATAATCTAATAATTGAAGCTAATAAATAAAGCTTCCCTGGCAGATATAAGAGTTGCATCTGGAATGTAGTAAGAGGTAAAAGACGCTGTTTAACTTACATCTGTCTCGTCAAAACACAGCAACACCCAACGCGAAAACTGCTATTCCCTCAAATATGGAAGATTAGGGGGCGCTGTAACTGGTTTTCATAACTTGTTTACACAAGCTATGGAAGTTAGTACATCCCTGACTAGGATAAAGAAGGAGAGGAAATAGTTCAGCGAGTAGAGGTTTGGGTGTTGTTGTGTTTAAAGAGAAATCTGAGATAGGGACTCCTCTTAGTGTAAGATTATACGAAGTTGAATAGTGAAAAACAGTTTAAATAGCGCCTTATGTCAATTATTGCGCTCAGAGCGTGGTATCTACAAGATTACGAGCCGATTCCAGAACTGGAAAAACGTCCGCCAGACATTCGCTTAAGCAAAAAAAGTCTGCTGAGATCAGCATTACGAGCCGACTTTTTGGAAGAAAGCGATGAGGTCAAGAAATCAACTTGGTTTGGACGTTATCTGGAAGGAGAAAATATTGAATTTTATATTGAAGGTAGTGGTGGCTATTGCGTCGCTAACATTGACTTAATTAGTCATGAAATTTATTTCACCAAGCAGGCGCTATTGGCTCAGTTAGAACCAACGATTTTTTTATCTTATCAAACTGAGTATGCCACAGCGACTAATATTCTCAGAGAAGAACTGCGAAAAAGTTTGGACAGTTTAAACTTGCGATCGCGCCTTCCTCTAACATTAGTAGAATCCTCTCGTCCCATCGGTGCTACTGTACGGATTAACCGCACGATTATGCGAAAAATCCGTAGGAGTTTATTATTCATCGCTGACACCACGCCCATTACTAGTATTGACGGTAAAGAAACTCCTCAAGTAATTCCTAGCCCGAATGTCTGTATTGAGATTGGCTATGCTATCCAAAGTAAGCGGTCTGAACAGATTTTACTAGCGCATATGCAACGTCCAGACTTTGAAGGGCAATTTCCCTTCGATTTACCAACACAGCAAATTTTGCAATTCCAAGACACCGCAGAACTAAATAACATCCTCACAGGAACGATTCAAAACCAACTAGCACGATTCAAATTGTTTTTTTGAGCAATCTGTGATGTCAATCAAAATAAACGAACAGGCTTTTTTTGCAGTCCAGAAGTAATGGAACTGACCCGATCAACCACAGAAATCATGTATTTATAATCTGGTACTTGTCCGTTGGGTACATACCCTACTTCTTGAGCTAAACTAGAAGGCGCATCGCTCATTACTTTGCGGATGAACTCTTGGCGATTACGTTCTACATTAGGCCCAATCAAGACTACACCTAATGGTACATAGTGGGGGTCTTTAAATAAGATGCGGAATTGGGTTGACCCCAACTGGGAACCGTAGAGGCTCAATTCCGCCTCCGAGACAGCACAGGCGATCGCTTTTCCTTCAGCGACTAATTCCAGCGAGGCTTTGGGCGTAGGTGCAAACAGGATGTCAGCCAGTGTTGTACCAAAAAGATTGTAGAGTGGAAAATAATATCCTGTAGCTGAACCTAACTGACCTAAAGCCACTGTTTTACCTTGTAGCTGTTTCAAATCAGTTATCGGATTATCCTTGCGAACAACAAAGATTGAACGCAGATCACTAATACCTATTAAAGGAAACAGGGGAACATATTGGTGACGTGCGATCGCAACAGCTGCTAAACCCGGTGGAGCAAATACCAACGACCAAGCACGAGCCTGAAGGCGCTCAACCGCTTTGTTTTCATTAAAAGCAGGCTCTAGCTGAATATATGAGTTTGTTTTTTCACCCAAGTAGCTATTAAATTTAGCATATTGGCTAATTATCTTATCGCTTCCACCATAATTGATAACACCAAGAGTTAATGTGCCTTCAAACTGCCGTTGTGATTGGCAGGCGGCAAATGTCAAACCTAACAGATTAAATAGAAATAAACGGCGGGGAAATCGCAAAGACATCATTAATAATTATGGTTAAGGAAATAACTTCGCTTTCAAGACTAATTTAGATGAGCTTGACTACTGCCTAAATAGTTTAGATTTCAGCAAAAAATTAATATTTATTTAAATATCGCGGAGATGGTTTCTAACAGGTATAAATAAATATTAGACAAACTCAGATACCACCTTCGTTGGTTAGCTTATGTTAAACAACATTATGTTAAAAAACCTAAAAATAGGTGCTAAATTTAACTTACTTTTAATATTAGTTTTCATAGCCAGTATTTTGGGTAGTGGTGTTGCCTTATCCAGTGTACTTCAGCGAAAGGCACAAAATGAAGTGGCTTCCCAAGCGCAGATTCTCATCCAAATGGTGAACGCAGTTAGAAACTATACACAAAATCGTATTGTTCCCCTATTGGAACCTAGTTTAGATACTAACCCAACGTTCATGCCTGAAATAGTACCAAGTTTTTCCTCTAAAGAGGTTTTTGATAATTTTCGTAAAAAGCCAGAATATAGAAACTTTTTTCATAAAGATGCAACACTTAATCCAACTAATTTAGCAGATAAAGCCGATAGTTTTGAAGCTAAACTCGTAGAGCGTTTTCGCAACGAACCCAAGACTCTAGAAATTACTGGCTTTCGGAACTTGGCAGAGGGCGAAGTATTTTACATTGCGCGACCACTCAAGATTACACAGCAGCAATGTCTGCAATGTCATACTACACCAGATCAGGCTCCTAAGAGTCAGTTAGTAACCTATGGCTCGGAAAATGGTTTTGGCTGGCAACTCAATCAGATTGTTTCTGCCCAAATAATCTCTGTTCCTTCCGAAGATATTTTTGCCAATGCCAAACGGACTTGGATATTGATCATGGGGCTTTTAATTGCGATCTTTGCACTCATAGTTTTCTTAATTAACTTCTTAATCAAAAAATACGTGATTCAGCGCATCAGAAGAATAGAAAAAATAGCTCAAAAAGTTAGTATTGGTGATATGAGTGCTGATTTTGAAGAAAGCTCTAATGATGAAATTGGCGGGTTGGCGGAAGCATTTAATCGGATGAAAGCTAGCTTAAAAATAGCTATGGAGATGCTGAATAACCAAAGCTAATACAGCAGTTTTCCTTCTTGGCACCCGCATCTTGCGCTAAAGCCTTTGGAGTTAGAGTCTGGGGTAGTCGCCGCCATCCCGAACCGCTACCAAATTTTGATAACCGCATTAAATGAAGGATGGATTGGGGGTGTTGGATTAGATACAGTAGTTACAGAACCTCTGCCACCAGAAAGCCTGTTGGGTCGTTGCCGAACGCCTTTATCACACCCCATTGTTCAGCCCTGTCACCAAGACTGAGAGAGCGTATAGCACAACTGTTGATCGACAATCTCAAACGCTACCAAACTGGTCAACCCTTACGGAATGTTGTAGACAAGCAAGCGGGATACTGATTCCGAATTTACTTTTGATTTTGACTTGGATTGATTGGATCTATGCGTTTTCCATTATTTGACAATCGTTCAAACATTTGCATTAAGGCTAACTGCATTTCTGGCGTAAATTCTAACGTGCCAGAACGCATATGTAAATCTAACTGAGCGAAAGGAATTTCAATTTCTCTGTGCTGTAATATTTCGTATATATTGTAATATAAATCACTTTTGAGCAAGAATTGTTTATTAGGTTCCGCAGTCCATACTAATAACTCAAAATTTAAGCTGTTGTTACCAAACTCTTTAAACAGTACTAAAGGAGAAGGAGCCTGCAATACATTGGGATGTTTAGAGGCTGCCTCTAACAAAGCAGCTTGCACGACTTTGGGATCAGAACTATAAGCAACGCCAACGGGGAGATGAAGGCGAGAAATCGGGTTGCGATGGCTCCAGTTGATTACTTCTTTTTCCAAGAAGCGAGAGTTGGGTACAATGATTGAAACGTGATCAAGAGTACGAATTTCAGTACTTCTTGCACCCATTCGCTCGACAATACCTGTATATTCCCCAACTTCCACAAAATCTCCAATCTGAATCGGACGCTCAAATACTAGTACTAAACCACTACCAAAATTCTTAGCAATATCCTGTAAGCCAAAGCCAATTCCAACACTTAAAGCACTTGCTAAGATTGTCAAAGAGCTAATGTCTAGCCCCCAGATTTGTAGCAATACCAGTGTGCCAAGAAAAATCAGGCCATATTTGGAAAGTATTATAATCGCTTCTTGAGCGCCACGATTGATTCCAGTAAAATATAGAATTCGAGAACGTAAAAAATTAGTTACAGTTCCAGCAAAGATCACTAAGCCGAACAACAAACCAATCAAAATTATTAATTCAGTAATAGAGTAAGGATTCTTACCTAATGTCAGAACAGGTGATGTGAAACTGGTAATCAGAATATTTGAAATTTGGTAGCTCCATTGACGAGTGAAAGGAAAGAGATTAGTGATATAAAGAACAGCGCTCACCCAAAGCCCAAACCGTATACTCGCCAGCACTAATTTAAGAAATAACTCCAATACTTTAAGTGGTTCAGAGTTAGGTATCGCATTGATAGTATTAGTTAAGCGAAGTGAAGCTACTCGTAAAAAATGATGCTTAATCCATCCCAATAGCCAACTTAATCCGGCAGTTATGAGTAAAATTGCTACTGCTACAAAAGTAGTTCGTTGGAGATAGGTTCTAGTTCGCTCTAAGTGAGCTTGCTTTAAACCTTCTTCAATTTGCCGCACCCAAATGGTTGCCTGCTCATCAAGTGTGCTACCTGGAACAGTATCTTGTTCTGTAACTGTTAACAGATAGCGGTTATTTAGTAAAATAATAGGTAGCTGGTTGCGTTTCTCAACTTTCACTTGAATAGATTCAGAATATTGAATCACATTCTTCAGTTGCGAGTTGATTAAATTTGCCCGTTCTTGAGCACTATATTGACCAGAATTGCTGATCTTAAAAAGCTGTTCCCCATCCAAGATAACTGGAGCTTTGGTTAATGCTTGAGCAACGACAGGAGTGAACCAGATAAAGAAAACAAAAGCTAGTACTGCGATGAGAATATTTAAATATTTTAATTGCAGTTGCAAACGGCGAGAATAAAGCATTCGGGTTCTAAAAAGATAATTTGAGCCAAGCTAATTAATATTAGCTAGATTTTGTCACAACCAATTGTTTAACATAAAATAAAATCAATAGAGATAATTTAATTTAGAGTTACATAACTGTTAACGAACGACAAACCAAAGAAGCATTTATGCATTGTTGCAGTGCCACAGACAACCGATGCTTTTGATGCAGAGTTTGTAATTGTTGCGATCGCTTCGCTTTTGTAGCAAGCCGAGTGACATCGCCCAAAATCTAGAGTCCGGTTCCTTAGCGATGCCTGTGACGAGCTGCGCCTATGTCCTTCCCCCGAAGCAGTATAGCGGAGTCTTGTTTCTGCTGGAATTCGAGAGAGAATCAATATATAAGTATAATTACTCATACATCTTCCGAGAGAAGTCAGCCAACTAAAATATTTGTAATAATTCTCAGTAATTGTTGTTACATACTTTTCTTCATGAAATTTTAATGCCCTAATTGATTATGACAACTTGATTAAAGGAAAGTTTTTTATGTCAGCCCACGACTTGGAAGGATTTTTTCACACACAATTAGTCAAACACGGTGTGAACTACGATTTGGCTGCAAAAGCAGCTAAAATATTGGCTTCTGGCAAACCTGATGAGCTATTAACAGTAGAAGAGAAGGATTTGGCTACAGAAGTTTGTCAGCAATGGTCGGAACAGCGTCAACGTATAGAGCGACTCAATTCTCTTTTATAGAAGCGAATAAGAATATCTAGTAAAAATTGTTACTTTAGTTATATATCTCAAGGATAAATTAGCCTTGAATGTTTATATCTAAAGAATCATGAATTTAGTATATTTGCGGAGCTAACTTAAAGCAATAAGACAACTCAAACGAAAAGCATTTTGAGGTTTCCACTACCTCAAAAGCTACAACGCTTTAGTTTAGTTACAAGGAGTTCTATTATGTCAGATACTAGCAACCGTGGCTTTGCTTCTATGGATGAAGACAAGCAACGTGAAATCGCCAGCAAAGGCGGACAAGCAGCCCATGAGAAAGGCACTGCTCATGAGTTCACTTCTGAAGAAGCTCGTGAAGCTGGGCAAAAGGGCGGAAAAGCTGCTCATGAAAAAGGTACTGCTCATGAGTTCACTTCTGAAGAAGCTCGTGAAGCCGGGAAAAAGGGTGGCGAAGCTGTAAGCCAAGATAGAGAACACATGGCCGAGATTGGTCGTGAAGGTGGCAAGAATTCTCACAGTGGTGATTGAGCTTTGGTTCAGTGCCGTAAAATCCTTTGGGTATAGCTGCGCTTACCGCCTTCTTTAGTAGAAGGCGATCGCAATTAAGATAATCATGCCACTTAATTAAGTGGACAAGATAGGTAAAGAAAAGTTTTTTGACAGGATTTGAAATTACGCATTGTACAATCAGCACTGTCTGATTGTACAATGCTGTTTGTGAGTTCAAGCATAAGTTTGTCAAGACTATGATTAAAAGACTGATTCTTGCGTAAGACGATCACACACAAAATTCTATTTTTAAATCATAACTTTGCCATAATTACATTTTTAAAGTTTTAGCTTGCCGTAATTAATTAAGCTCATCTAAGAGTTTTCTATAGTAGTTTTTTGACAAATATATCTTGTTTAACTTCTCATTAAATCTCTTTAACAACTGCGAATTGCGAACTTGTATTGAGCGTAACCGAAATATTATCAATTGCGAATTGGTTTAATGCTTCATCCCGATTGAGTCATTGCTCGAAAATCGAATCACGCTCATCATGAAGAGATAAAATATAGAGCGTATAACTTGGGAGGGGCAATTGACTGACATTGTAGTTGGCTTAGACTTGGGTACAGGAGGAGCGCGGGCGATCGCAGTTGACCTGCAAGGGAAAATTATCGCTCAGGCAACCAGAAGCTATCCCCTGTTAACTCCACAACCTGGTTGGACGGAACAAAATTCATCGGATTGGGTCGAAGCAAGTTTGGATGCTCTCTTCGATGTTACTCAACAACTAAACGGACATCAGCCGATTGCCCTCGGTTTGTCTGGACAAATGCATGGGATGGTTCCTCTTAATGCGGAGGGTAAAGTAATCAGACCAGTAATTTTGTGGAATGACCAGCGCACGGGTAAAGCTGTTGCTGAGATTGAAGCCACCATTCCCCGTCAGGAATTAATTCAGCGCGCTGGAAATCCGGCAATTACTGGCTTTCAACTGCCGAAGCTCATCTGGTTGCGGACTGAAGAACCAGAAGCATACACTCGGTTGTGGCAGATTCTTTTGCCAAAAGATTATCTGGGATATGTGCTAACCGGCGAACCAGTTACAGAACCATCTGATGCGTCTGGTGTCGGATGTCTGAATCTAGCGAATCGGCAATGGGATACAGATATTCTCCATGCTCTCAATATCAATCCAGCGTTGTTTCCCCCAGTGAGCGAATCTACTGCGATCGCCGGACGGCTAAAATCAGAAATAGCCGCTCGTGTGGGATTACCCATCGGATTACCTGTAGTTGCAGGTGGAGGTGATAATGCCGCAGCAGCAATCGGTTTGGGCATCTCATCAAGCAACCTGAACCGGGGTAGTTTGAGTATTGGCACATCGGGAGTTATCTTTGCACCGTGTGATCGCCCAATTCCCGATCCAGAAGGTCGGGTACATTTGTTCTGTCATGTTGATGGTGGCTATCATCTGCTGGGAGTGACGCTGGCAGCAGGTGGTTCTCTGCGTTGGTATCGAGATACATTTGCACCGCAGATATCCTACACCGATCTGATGGATATGGCAGAGCGATCGCAGCCTGGTGCGCGTGGTGTTCTATTTCTACCCCACCTTTCAGGAGAACGCAGTCCTCACCTTGATCCAGATACTCGCGGTGCTTTAGTGAATTTGTCATTAGCTCATACGCCAGCAGATATGATTCGTGCTGTTCTCGAAGGAGTTGCATTCAGCTTGCGTTCAGCCTTGGAAGTTATTAGCGCGATCGCTCCTGTGGAGCAACTTTTGGCAACGGGTGGAGGGGCACGCTCTAATATTTGGTTACGAGTTTTAGCAGATGTTTTGCAAACAGAACTTATTGCTCCCAAAGCCGAAGAAGGAGCCGCTTACGGAGCAGCTATTTTAGCAATGGTAGGGGTTGGTGCATATCCAAACTTAAAAACTGCACTCAATATCTTCGCGCAAGATAGTATTGTGGTACAGCCGCAGGCAAATCTTTTGTATGAAGTAGGGTTTAAGCGCTACAAACTACTTTACGATACCTTGAAAGCTGTCCGTTAACAGAACTTAGAGCAAGTTTATAAAGAAAATCTAAAGGTAGTAAATAGCGATCGCCTGAAAACAGGATAATGCAGCTGAACTTTCAACCTAGAATTATGGCATCTACACCTAAAATCCTTGCCTTTGCAGGCAGCACCCGGATTGAGTCTTACAACAAAAAATTGGTAAAAATCGCGGCGGCTGGCGCTCAAGCAGCAGGCGCAGAAGTAACTTATATAGACCTCCGCGATTTGCCCCTACCTCTGTATGATGAAGATTTAGAAGCTCAAGAAGGACTACCAGCCAACGCTCGCACTTTTAAGGATTTGCTGATTTCTCATCAAGGATTGCTGATTGCTTCGCCGGAATATAACAGTTCACTTACAGCAGTTTTAAAGAATGCCATTGACTGGGCATCCCGTCCAGCGCCAAATCAAGCACCGTTGGCTGCTTTTGCTGGTAAGGTTGCTACTATTATGAGCGCTTCTCCAGGCGCTCTTGGTGGTTTGCGCGGGTTGGTTCACCTGCGGTCTATTTTGGGAAATATCAAAGTTTTGGTACTTCCCGATCAAATAGCAGTATCCAAAGCTTACGAAGCCTTTAATCCTGATGGCACGTTAGTAGATCCTAAACAGCAAGAATCTATTGAAAAGCTAGGCGATGGCTTAACAAAAATATTGCTGAAGCTTAATTAAATTCTTCAATTTGACAGTAGATAACGAATACCTATCATTAGCACAAAGATGCCATACAGCTTTTTCATCAACTCACTGCTAATAAATGGCTGATTTGCAAACAATGCCCCGAAGAAGTTACCCACGATTAAACCAACTGCAATAATCAGGGCATATTTAATATTAAGATTACCGTTGCGATAGTAAACTAAGGCTGCTAAAATGCCGATTGGCAAAATTTGAGCAGCTACAGAAGTCCCTGTAGCTAATTTCTGCTCTAAACCAATTACTAACACCATTGCCGGAATCATAATTGCGCCACCACCGATACCAAACATCCCACCAGCAACGCCAGCAACTAAACCGATTAACAAGAGTTGGATAAAAATATTAGACATAAAAAATGGTTGTAAGATTATAAATTAATTTTTTGGGGAAATATTGATTTAGGTAGCATTCCATGCACACCTTTATGGGGACTGTTCACAACTTGAGTAACATGAAAATTCACAGCTAAACTACACAATACATAAGCATTTTCTGGCGACAAATTTGTAAAGCGTTCAAGAAAATCAATCATGTTTTTTAAAGCTAATTCTAAGGCTTCATCTAAAGTTTGAGCAAAGCCCATTGTGATGATATGAGTTGGAGTTTCAGCAATTGGTGTTGTCAGTTGTAAATCTTTGCGAAGTTTGAGGGTAATTCTACCGTTCATGGAAGTTTCAATGGCGGTGACATTTACTTCACCATCTCCCTGTGCAGAATGGCCATCACCAATAGAAAATAATGCACCCGGTACGAAAATCGGCAAAAATAAACGAGAACCAGCTTGCAGTTCCCGGTTGTCGATATTACCACCGTAAGAACCTGGTGGGACAGAAGTTCGAGAAGTTTCTGGAGTAGCGACGCCAAGAATTCCAAAAAACGGTTTGAGGGGAATTTTTATGCCAGCACCCGCCGGAAATTCCGCGATATTGTTTGCTAAATCTAGAGGAATAAATCTCAACGCAGGTTGAGGAAACTGATGTGGTAAAGCTCCCCAACCTGTACGAATGGCATTGAAACCGATGGGTAAACTAGGTGCGATCGCATCTAATTGTACTTCTAAAACATCCCCTGGTTCTGCATCTCGCACATAAATCGGCCCTGTGAGTAAATGCGGCCCTTTGGCAATTTTGCGTTCTGGTAGAAGATTTTGGCAGATATCGAGAAATTCTGGTGTGACAAATTCAGGTGGTGCTTTGTCATAAACGTAGTAACCAGTATAAGTTTCCACATCAACCGTATCACCTGAATTAATAGTAAGTGCTGGTTCTAGCAGATGGGAGAAACCACCCAAATGCACGGTTTCCTTAGTAGCTTTTAAAATGTAGTGAGTCATCGCTGTTGTATTTTTAGTTGCGTGCAATAGTAAGAGCAAGTCACATGGGCAGGTTAAAAGACTTGGGCAAACTGGCGTACCCTTGGTAAGGGTACAGCAATATTCCTAATGCGTGTTGCATCAAAGACAGAAACGCTATGTTAATAGCTTGCACAGCATTTTAGCAATTAAATCTTGCATATCCGATGACAATGTACCCAGTTCACGCTTAATCAGCGATTTACGAACTGTCATCAAATGATCCAGCCTAATAGTCGATGGTTTATTTAACCCACCGGCAGCAAAATCAGGATGATTGGTATCTAATACAATGTCAGTTTCTATCAAATCAGATGGAATCTTACTAGTGATGAAAGCAAGGATAACATGTTTGTAAGATCCCACTGGATTAGTCAAGCAAATGGCTGGACGCAATTTAGTAGCTGATAAATCATCGAATGGGAAAGGTACGAGAACAATTTTACCCTTAGTCATTGAATGGCTTCCCATCGGCTAAGGTGTAAATATCTTCTTCACGATCTTTTAGAAAATCAAAGACTGGATTACTCGCTGCTGCTTTAAGCCATTCTTGTTCATCTATTTCTTCTTTATCTTCCCAATCATTTTTTGTCTGAATCAAAGCCTGAAACCGCTCACTTTCCCGAACTAGATCAAAATCTGAGTCATTTACTGCCATATTTAAATATTGGGCATGACTCAGATTAATTGCTTTTTGCAAATTATCAATTGCTGGTTCGATATCTCTCTGCAACGCATAACAAGATGCCTTATTATAAAAAGCATCTGCATAATCAGGTTTTAATTCTAAAGCTTTGTCAAAGCTAGCAATAGCCTCTTCAAGATGTCTCAGCTTCAACAACATATAGCCTTGGCTATACCAGTCTCCGTAGTCATCAGACTTAATTGTAATAGCCTTGTTAAAACTAGCAATTGCTTCTGGAAGACGTTCTAACTTTCTCAGTATGATACCTCTATACTTCCAAGCTTCGTACCAATCCGGTTTCAATTCTAAGGCTTTATCAAAGCTAATGATTGCTTCTTGCAAGCGTTTTAATTGCCCAAGTGTAATACCTCGACAATACCAGCCTTTATAAATATTGGGGTTCAATTTTATACTTTTATCAAAACTATTCTTTGCTTCTTCAAATTGTCCCAAGTCATAGAGTACAATACCCAAATTGTACCAACTCCAGTAATCGTTAAATTTGAGTTGAATGGCTTTGTTAAAACTAGCAACAGCATCTTCTAAACGCCCTAAGTCATACAGCGTAATCCCTCGGTTAAACCATGCTTCGTATTTGTTGGGTCTAATCTCCAAAGCTTTATCATAACTGGCAAGTGCCTCTTCTGGCTGTTCCAAACATCCTACTATAATGCCCCGGTTGAACCAGGCTTCATACAAATCTGGTTTAATTGCCAGAGCTTTGTCTAAGTTAACGATCGCTTCTTCTAAGCTACCTAAATTTACCAGCGCAATACTCCGGTTGTACCAGGCTTCGTACAAATCTGGTTTAATTTCCAGTATTTTGTCTAAGTTAGCAACTATATCTTCATCAATAACTTCTAAGTTCACTAGCACTGTTTTCCTTTTGTAGGAGCCTGCTAAAAAGTCAAGATTGATGTCTAAGGGCTTTTTGTAACTAGTGTTTGCTTGGCTTGGGCGTTCTAAAAGGAGGCTATCCATTATGCGTATCTATTCCATTCAAGTTTGACAAAATTAGTCATGTGGGTGTTAATGCGATCGCACTCTTACTCAGATTTTAGCTTCTCCTCTTCTACCTTCTCTTAATAATTAATTATTTTCGTCCTCAATTAATTAATAGCTAAAATAGGTTTCAAGTTAAAATACCATCAAAAATTTAGCGAATTGGTATAAGTGAGACTTGTAAATGGACCAATGAAGACCGTTAATAGGGGTGGACATCTGTGCGCCCGAAGTGCGCGTATCAACAGTTTTGTTAAAAGCTAGGTTATTATCTCAACAATTTGCTAAACTCCAACTTTGGGGGTAGCAAATAAGAACAATTTGAGCAGGGAATTCGGAGGGGTTGCAGAGTGGCTGATGATGAACGCATAGTCAATGCACAACAGATAAATCCAAAAGACTTTTCGTGGGGATTATGGCCTGTTGTGCCACTCTACCCTTATGGCAGGCGGCAGACAATCCGTAAAGAAGTGGTCAAAGACACAATTTGGAATTTTGACCAGATTCAGGGCATTTTCTACGTTGTTGTACCGATTCGCATGACTGTTGTTAAGCTCGAAGCCGGGGGTCTTCTTATCTACGCACCTGTTGCACCAACCCCAGAGTGCATCCGGCTTGTGAATGAGTTGGTGGCGGAACACGGTAATGTTAAGTACATCATCCTGCCAACTATCTCTGGTATAGAACATAAAGTATTCGTCGGGCCTTTCGCCAGATACTTTCCGACTGCACAAGTGTTTGTAGCTCCCCATCAGTGGAGTTTTCCGCTAAATCTCCCCCTTAGCTGGCTTGGTTTACCACCGAAACGAACTCAAATACTCCCAGAAGATAGTAGCAAAACACCCTTTGCTGACGAGTTTGATTATGCAATGCTGGGACCCATCGAGCTTGGTCCTGGTCGGTTTGCAGAAGTTGCTTTTTTTCACAAGCGATCGCATACTCTTTTAGTAACAGATTCTGTACTTTCTATCCCAGAAGATCCACCTGCGATCGCACTTTTAGATCCATATCCCTTACTATTCCATGCCAAGGATGATGCTACTGATATTGTTGCAGACATTCAAGTAAATCGCCGTAAGGGTTGGCAGCGTATCTCGTTGTTTGCTTTGTACTTTCAACCCAACGCACTAAATATCCGCCAATGGAGTCAGGTGTTGCAAGATGCCTTGAAAGCACCAGAACGCTCAAAGAAAGCTTATTTTGGATTGTATCCCTTTAAATGGCATCCAGATTGGCAGCGATCGTTTGATGCTCTGCGAGGTGATGGGCGTTTGTTTGTCGCGCCAATTTTACAGACGCTGATTCTCAACCGCGCACCGAAGGAAACCATTGGCTGGGCTGATAAAGTTGCTAGTTGGGACTTCGAGTGGATTATTCCTTGCCACTTTGATTCACCGATTAAAGCCCAGCCGCATCAGTTTCGCCAAGCTTTTTCGTTTTTAGAAAAGCAGCCTGCTGTCAGTGCGGGTTTGTTTAGCAGTAGTAGCTATCCCTTGCCAGAGGCGGATTTTAAACTACTTAAAGAAATCGATGCAGGTTTAAATAAGTTTGGTATTGTGCCATCAGCAAAGGAGAAAGTGTAGGGCGTGAGTTTGATGACTGGAGTTAGTGGGTTATGAACCAATACAGTTCAGATATAGCAGGGGACTGGGGACTGAGGACTGGGTGAAAAGTCTTTTTGTATCTAAATCAGTCTCAATGAAACTTGTGTCATCGAGACTACCTTGTCTACGACACGCTGCGCGATCTGCCTTCTTCAATCTTAGTGATGCCTATATGAGGTGTCACCTTTTCATCAAAGGAACCGTAGAGCCAACAAAGTTAATTTCTTTAGCAGCTTTAAGTCCAGATTCTAATGCTCCTTGAAGCCAGCCTCTCGTCTTGGAAGTATGTTCTCCAGCGAAATAAATCTTTCCTTCTGACTTCCCTAATTCCGGAAATAGTTTCTTTTCCTGTTCATCTGTTGGATAGGCCCAGCCTCCTTTTGACCAGATATCTTTTGTCCATGAATAAAAGTGTGATTGCACAGAGTAATTACTTACCCCAGGCAAAAACTTCTCCCAATGCTGGAGCAATTTTGCCTGTTGAGCTTTGCCTTCAAAAGCATCCATCTCAAGAGCTTTTTTTCCTTTGAGATAGGCATGAAGAATACCTGTCTTTTCAGGTTTATCCCAAGTAGTATGCCACAGTTCTTCATCCTCAAAAAATCCCCAGCCATTTAAGTTATCCTTTTCCCAGAAACGATTAGGGAATTTCACAAAGCCACGGGTTGCTTCTCGATAGTTATATCCTCCTGCCGCAGCCTGTTTTTTTGCCGGAGATAGCTCAGGTGAAAAAGTAATTTGATTTAAAACAGTTAACGGGACAGTACACAATACACAATCAGCAAGATATCGTTGCCCTGATAAGCACGATACTTCGACACCATTAGATGTTTGTACAATCCGAGCAACAGGCTCATCAAGTTTAATTTTTCTAGTCAATGCTTGGGCAAATGCTTGGGGAAGTAGATCAAATCCATCCGTTAGTTTTTGAATATCTTGGGGACGCATTTGTGGTTGATTTTGAAATAGTTCTTTCGCTGTGAATAATAGACGTTTTCCGTCTTTCATCGTGAGATATTTCCCATCTGTCGGCGCAAACTGTGAAAGTCTTAAACCAAAATGTTTGATGTAACCAAGAGTTAAATGATGATCTGATGGGATTCTGGCCGCTCCAAGTTCTACTAAATCCTCTCCTTGGAAAGCTCCTCGCAGAGTTAAAATTCTACCACCGACACGTTTCCTTGCTTCTAAAACGGTGACATCATGACCAGCTGCTGTTAATTCATACGCTGCTACTAAACCGGAAAGACCTGCACCGACAATAAGCACCTTTTGACGCGGCAATCCTTTGGGCAAAGCGCCGGGGGAAGGTGGTTTTTGAGCAAGTACTTGATCGTAAGTGATAGTTGCGGCGATCGCGAGAGTACTCCGCAATAAAAACTGACGGCGATTTAGGTTGAACATAGAGGCGGAACTAGTGATTGGGGAAGGACAGCAATTTAGGGTATTCTTATTTCCTCGGCTAAATAAAGCTACAAATGTACAGAATAAGATTCCAGACTGAATATAGCAGTGTCAGTAGATTTACAATAGTAATTCGCTTAAGCAGGTCTTAACGTTTGATCCCCTTAAACCTTTCTTGCGCCGCCTGAAACGCTTCTTGCATCACCAACTGAATTCTTTGGGGATCGGGTTTTTTACCTCCCATTAAATCACCAAAGTAAACACAGGCTGCTTCACCTAATGCCCAGGTATAGGCAGCTGCCCAAGAGGCTGCGATCGCACTACCAAAACCTGGTATAAATTTTATTAACTCTCGTGCAATTGCCTGTGCTAAAAAACCACCTGCGATCGCACTCACAACGCCTCCCGCCTGAGATGGAGTAACTGTTTGCCCATATAATTTACCCAACAGTCCCACCATTGACACTTGCAATGCAGTGAGTACTGGCATTGTAGCAAATGGCAAAGGTACAGCCGCCAGGGTGGCAGACATAATTGAAAATGGCAAAATATAACGGCGTGCAGCATCTCGGTAAAGATTACCAAGTTGCTTCCCAGTTTCTTCTTGATCTAATAGTTGATAAATCGCCTGGGCTTCTGCTTCTGGGAGTAGTTCTGCTAAGGAATCTCGCAGTGCTTCTAAGCCATAAAATACCGGATTATAACCATCTTCTTCTAAAGTAAAGTCAATGAGTACAGAGCGATCGCTGATTCCTACGAAGGCTTGCTGTATTGCGGCAAATGCGCGGTTAACTTCTTGATAATCTGGTGGATAGGCAGGATGGTCGACGGTATCAAGAGGATAAACCTCATGCAAGCAAGTAACTACCAGCAAACAGGGAATATTTGGATACTTCTGGCGCAACTGTTGAGCAATTTGTCGTAGCGTGTCAGTTGCAAAATCATTGATTTTGACGGTGAGAAGGAGGATTCTAGCGGAACGAGTCTCCTTTTTTAAATCACCAACTAATTCCTGAATAATTAATTGAGTATCTTGTTTAACATCACCCAACCCGACTGTATCAGTAAAAATCAGCAACGGCAGGTCATTGGAAGGATAAGCATAGCGCTCTGTATTTTGCGTGTGAGGACGAAATCCCTGACCGACAATTTCAGCAGAAACTCCCGTCAATCCCCGGACAATTGAACTTTTTCCAGCTTGGGGTTTACCAATCAGCAGTGCTTCAGTAGTTGGGAGTTCGGCTCGAACTTTCTCTAAAATCTCTGCAACCTGAGTTTCGCTCACACTAAACCATCCAACAAGCGTCTGTGCTACTTGTTCTACGGGTAAGAGTTCTGTTAGATGTGTTGTTGCTTTGCTCCAGACACCAGCAATGCGGTTTGTCCAGGAATTATCGACCGATTTGGTAGTTGCTCCCTTGGTCGGTTCACTCAATTGCTGAGAATCAGTTGACGGTGAGTCAGGATCACGTTGCTCAGTCATTTCTATCCAAACGTAGAAGACCCTTTTACTCATCTTATAGCGGTTTTCAAAGGGATAACCAGTACCGTTAGTAGTGTAAATAGGTCGGCGTAAATAATTATAGTTGGGATAAGGCAGGGAGCAGGGGGCAGGGAGCAGGGGGAAAGAGAGTTTGAGCCTTGTTTACTTTTTTTACACAGTTTGGTTTTATTATGCCGACTTACTTATAAACTTGGGTGATCGCGTTCTGAACACTCCGTATGTACCAATGACCAATGACCAATGACCAATGACCAATGACCAATGACTAATGACTAATTAATCAAATCAGCGATCGCTTTCACCAATGCATCTGGATCTACTGGTTTAGAAATATGCATTTGAAATCCTGCTGCTAATGCTTGCTGTTCATTCATTTCGCCTGCATAAGCTGTCAGAGCGATCGCTGGTACGAGTCCTCCTTGTTGAGGCGATCGCGCTCTTACTTCACGCATCAGCATATAACCGTCTGTCTTTGGCATTCCAATATCGCTAATTAAAACATCTGGTATCGATTCAGATAGCGCTTGTAATGCCTCTTGTGCTGAAGATACGGCGGTTACTTCTACACCATAGTCTTGCAAAATAAAGGTCACTAAGTCGCGGATATCTGGTTCATCGTCCACCACCAAAATGTGAGTGTCTGAAAGTATTGGGGAATCGGCTTCACAAGGTGAAGGCTCATTTTCGTTAGACATTACCTGTTCACTTCTGGCTAAAAGCGGTAGTTCAACAGTGAAAGTGGTACCCGATCCTTCTCCAGGACTTTCTGCTTGAACATTTCCCCCATGCATTTCTATAACCTTACGCACGATCGCTAATCCTAAACCTAGTCCACCAAATGCCCGGGTAATTGTACTATCAGCTTGGCGAAAATAATCGAACACATAAGGCAAAAACTCCGGGCTAATTCCCTTACCTGTATCGCTTACCTGAATTTGAGCTTGGTTACCAACTTCCATCAGTCGAATTTCTACCCGTCCGCCTGCTGACGTAAATTTTACCGCATTGGAAAGTAGATTCCACACAACTTGCCCAAGCCGATTTGGGTCGCCCATCACTTGCCCTAAAGCGGGATCAAATATCCTCTGAATTTGAATTGACTTGGCTTGTGCTGCTAGTTGTATTGTCTCTAATGTTGCTTCAACCACCGTTACCAAGTTCACTGGACAGATATTCAAGTTTAATTTTCCTCGGAGGATGCGAGACACATCCAACAAATCTTCAATTAACTGGGTTTGTAACTTGGCGTTGCGTTCAATGGTTTCCAAGGCGTGGTTAGTGGTTTTTTCATCAAAATTACGAGTCCGCAGCAATTTCGACCACCCCAGAACGGAGTTGAGTGGGGTTCGCAGTTCATGGGAGAGAACCGCCAGAAATTCATCTTTGATTCTGTTGGCGATTTCTGCTTCTTTGCGTGCTTTCATTTCTCGTTCGAGGAGGCGATCGCATTCTTTCTCAACTGATTTGCGATCGGTAATATCCAGTACAAAAGCAACACCATTCTCTTTGGAGTCATTCAGCAAGGCTATTCCCATAACAATTGGTACTCGTTTGCCATTGCGGTGGATGTACTCCTTTTCATAAATACTGGAAACTCCAGTAGTTTGGACTTCCAAAAGGGCGCGATCGTCTAATTCCTTATACTCCACAGGAGTAATTTCTCTCCAGTTAATTTTACCCAAGGTAGCAAACTCATCATGAGTGTAGCCAGCTAGTTGGAGAAAGGCATCATTGGCATCAATAATAAAGCCATCTACATTCCAAAAAGCGACTCCGATCAAGTTAGATTCAAACAAACGCCGAAAACGCGCTTCACTTTCACGTAATGATTTTTCTGCCCGTTTGTGTTCGGTAATATCACGAGAAACTGTAATTACGCCTTGAATAGTTTGGTCGGAATTGCGTAATGGTGTAAGGATATATTCATAATAATGCACCCCATCACGAGTAACATATTTACACTCATCTTTGATTGGCTGCCCAGTTTTCATCACAGCTTGTCGTTGATTATCTACCTGTTCTATAAGGTCTGTGGGTATATCCAGGTCTTGCAAAGTTTTTCCGACAAGATCCTGGGACTTTAAGCCTAATACCGTAGCTGCATCACGACTGACATACTGATAGCAACCTCTGCGATTAAAGATATAAATGTGATCGACTGAGGCGGTGAGAATAGCATTTAAAATATTTGCCTGTTCTTGCACTTGGGTTGTGAGTTCACGAGTACTTTGTACTGCTTGCTTGCAAACAGTAGTTTCCATACAAACACCGATCATTCGCACCGCTTGTCCGCGATCGTTATAGACAAATTTTCCCTTAGCAGAAATCCAATGTACACTTTGGTCTGATCTAACTATGCGAAATTCATCGTTGTAGTCAGACTTTTGTTCTAAAGCGTGGGCGATCCCTTGCATTACAGATTGCCTGTCTTCAGGGTAAACGCACTTCTGAAACGTTTCGTAAGGGCTATCAAAACTACCTGGAAGCACACCAAAAAGCAATTCATAATTTTCAGACCAGATGACTTTATTGGTAACAATATTCCAATCCCACAAGCCCATCTGGGAAACCTCGAGGGCTAGCCTGAGCCGTTCTTCACTCTCCCTCAGTAACGCTTCTACCTGCTGTCTTTCTGCAATTTCTTGTTGGAGTTGCTCTAAAGTTACTGCTACATCTGTTGGCACATTCAAGACTGTGGATGCCCCTTGTTCAAGATGCCGCTTGATATCATATTCAACAGCTTGAATATGGGGATATTGTAATGCAAGTGCCAATTTTTTTTCTAGCTCTATTACTTGCTCCTCCAGCGCCGCTTGCCTTTGCTGATAAAATATTTCTGATTGCTCTAACTCAGCTACGCGCTGCCGCAGAGCTACTAATTCATCAGTGACTTTAAGGTTAATTTTATCAACATTTGACATCTTGCACACTGCTTATAACTAAACAATACCGATTTGAAGAGTAGGCATCCCCTAGCTTTAACAGTATGGATTTTCAATCTCAAAAATGTAATCCATCAAAAGGCGTATAGGGTTTTACCCAAAAGACACCCTCTGATATTAAGAGCTATGTCTGATGACAAGACACTTTGCATCCAGTGGTGATTTAATAACAAGTTATCTCTTCAAACGCATAAAAGCTGCACCCATCAATAATCCCACAACCTGTCCCCAGAAGACAACACCCGAATGGTTTACGCCAACAGGAGGAATATTTAAACTGCCGATGCCATAAAATAATTGTTGCACAAACCACCAAAATAAATAGAAAAAAGCTGGAAGTTCGATTGGGATATACAAGATTACTAGCGGCAAAATTGTGTCAATTTTAGCTTTAGGAAACTTCATAATATATGCTCCTAAAACAGCTGCGATCGCACCATTGCCCCCAATTAATGGTACTGTCAAACTTGGTTCAGCTAGAATTTGTACTACTCCTATGATCGCGCCAGCAGCCAGATAAAATCCTAGATAACGCCTATGTCCCATAATATTCTCAACAGTCTTCCCAAAAACCCATAAAAATAACAGATTTCCCAATATCTGGCTAAAACTGCCATGTAGAAATATTGCAACAAATAGTGAAATTGAGCGCCAAATTACAATTATCCAAGCAGCAGAGATATTGTAAACGAATGCATTTGTAATTGCTCCGCTAATCTGGGCTGGAACTACACCCCAAATATTAACAAAATAGCCTAATCCACCACTAAGTTCTAGTTGGAGTTCCCATAAAAATACGCCAACATTAATACCAATCAGCCAGTAATTAATAATCGGTTTATTCCGACAACGAATATTATCACTAATAGGAATCATATAAATTAGTCATTAGTCATTGGTCATTGGTCATTAGTTATTCTCCCCCTGCCTCCCCTGCCTCCCCTGCCTCCCCTGCTCCCTGCTCCCTGCTCCCTGCCCCCTGCCCCCTGCCTACCCTACTCCCCCTTAACGTGTGGCAAGATTGAAATCAGATCGCATCGCACTTAATTAGGCAAACGAGATGCTGGGAAACACACTTGTAGGAAGATACCAAATTATTAGTCATTTAGGAGGTGGGGGTTTTGGTGAAACTTTTGTGGCTTGTGATACCCAATTACCCGGTTCACCTCCATGTGTTGTTAAGAAACTTAAACCCCAGGCAAGTGATCCCGTAACTTTGGAGACAGCTAGGCGTTTATTTGATACAGAAGCACAAGTTCTGTATAAATTAGGAACTCACGATCGCATTCCCCAACTTTTAGCTTACTTTGAGGAAAACGCCGAATTTTATCTCGTACAGGAATTGATCGAAGGTCATGATCTGAGTCAAGAATTAATCCCAGGTAAAACCCTTAGTCAAGACGAAGTAATTCCACTTTTACAAGAACTTTTGGCAATTTTAGAATTTGTCCATCAACAGAATGTAATTCATCGTGATGTCAATCCGCGAAATATCCTCAGACGCCACCCAGATGGCAAACTAATCTTAATTGATTTTGGTGCAGTTAAACAAATAGCTACTCAAGTTATTACTCCCCAAGGTCAAACACAAGCTACTGTCGCTATAGGCACGCCTGGATATATTCCTGGTGAACAAGCTCATGGTACGCCAAAATTAAGCAGTGATATCTATGCTGTGGGAATAATTGCTATTCAAGCTCTCACTGGATTATCAGCAGAGGAAATAGAAAAAGATGATGATACTAATGAAATTATCTGGCACAAGCAAGCTACGGTAACGCCAGAATTCGCCCAATTCATAGATAAGATGGTGTGCTACGACTTTCGGCAACGTTATCCTTCGGCAACGGTAGCATTACAAGCTCTGAAAGAGTTAACACAACCACCCCCCCAGACAATTGCATTAACTCCTATTTCTTTACCAAAAAATATAAACAAACCTCAACCGAAAAAAGGAATGTTGGGTAAAGTTTTACTAACAATATTTTTAATTAGTGTTAGCGGAATAGCATCAATATTAATTTTAAATCATATTAATTCAAATAACGCCATAGAATTATCCAAGCAAGGAAATACGCTTTTTGACTTGCAACGTTATCAAGACGCATTAGAAGTATATGAAAAAGCTGTTAATGTTAGACCAGATTATGCTCAAGGATGGAATGGTCAAGGAAAAGCGTTATCTAAATTAAAAAAATACAAAGATGCGCTAGCGGCATATGATAAAGCAATTCAAATTCAGCCAGATTATTTTGAAGCTTGGAGTGGGCGAGGCTTTGTATTAGGAAGCTTACAGCGATATCAAGAAGCGATCGCTTCTTTTGACAAAGCTTTAGAATTAGATAATAAAAATTCAGAAATCTGGAATGCTAAGGGTGAAGCTTTCAGTAACTTAAAGCAATATGATCAAGCAATTCAAGCTTATGAAAAAGCAATCGAATTAAAATCAGATAATTACGAAGCTTGGTACAAGAAAGGATTAGCTTTACAAAATTCTAAGCGATATGAAGAAGCGATCGCAGCCTACGAAAAAGTTGTTGATTTAAAACCAGACTACGAGGAAGCTTGGTATAATTGGGGAAATGCTCTAGTCAATTTGCGACGCTACAAAGACGCATTTACAGCTTATGATAGAGCTGTACAATACAAGCCAAATTATTATCAAGCCTGGTTTTCAAGAGGTAATGTACTGCTCAATTTACAACGTTATCCAGAGGCAGTTGAATCTTTTAATCAAGTAATTAAATACAATCCTGGCAACTATCAAGCATGGTATAATATGGGCTGGTCGCTGCATCAAACTCAACGCTATGAAGAAGCAGTAAAAGCTTATAACAAAGCAGCCACACTTAAGCAAAAAGACTATCAACTCTGGTACAATTTAGGGAATTCACAATACAATTTGCAAAAATATGAAGATGCGATCGCGTCTTATAACAAGGCAGTTCGTTATAAACCAGACCATTCTGAAAGCTGGTATAGCAGAGGCAATGCTCTACTAAATTTGAATCGTTTTAAAGATGCGATCGCATCTTACGATCAAGCAATAAAATACAAGCCTAATTACCAACAAGCAATAGACGCTCGCAATCAAGCCCAAATTCAACTACAGGGTGAAATATCAAAGCCTAAACCTGTAATTGTGCCAGTTCTTCCATTTCCTAATGCTACTAAGTCACCGCAAACTACACCCTAGAGCATCGATTCAGTAATCAAAAACACTTCGCGGCAAAAGAGAATCAAGATTTAGAGCCAGTTAAAGCACTGCCCAAACCAGTCTTCAAGTTGGATTTATCCTCTTTTCCCGCACTCTCTTGAAAAATTGCAATTACTCTAACTTCGCACGAGTCCTCTCCTACCATGCCTGATAGACATAAACTCCACCCACATCGTCTCTATTTAACGGGCCTATTTTTTTGCGGGTGGTTTTTGAGGCGAAGGTAGGATTTTGCCTGAAAATACTTGCAGTGCATCAGTGAGAGGTTAAAATTAAGTGTTTTTTGTCAATCAGTTAAAATACTCAAGATAGTTTAATAACAATGATAATCGTGTGTTGGGAGAGGGTAAGAGGCGAGCGTCGCTCGCCTCTTACCTATCATTATCTTTAAAGTTTTTGACTGAGCGCTTTTTAATTGAATATACCAGACACGTAAGGGCACAATAGATTATGCCCTTACTTGCATTTTAAAATTGGTATATGTAACAACCCCTTTATCTAAAAACTGCTGTAACTAGCGAATATTCACCTCTTGCAGATAATTTCCTCCCTGAAGATATTCAATCTTAATAGCTGAGTTTTTTGAGAAAAATAAATCTGTCCTTTTTGCAGAAGCTACCTTTTGATAATCAGTTCGCAGACGTTGCTTTTGAGTATACTCATTCAATTTGACTTGAGCTTGAGCATAAACTAAAGTATCGTTGGGAATATTTCGGAGGAATTTTATAGCCTGATCAAAATCACCAACAAATGCTTGTTTATAAGCTTTCTGTAAAAAGTAAGCTGCTCTGATCTGCCGCTTGCGATTGTACTCAGCCAGCTTGTCTTGAACTAAAGCACCCGCACGACTTTCTTTAGGAATTTGACGCAGATATTGTAATGCAGCAGAAAAATCTTTTATCTCGGCGCTTTCGTAAGCTTTTGCTAATAAATCTTGCGTCTGTACTTCAAGATTTACCGATGCTTGCTGAACTAATTTATCTGTTTTAGATTGCCAATATAAAATATTTGGAATTTTAGCAACAGCATCAAGAACATCTGACCATTTACTTTCATTAAAAGCTGTTTGAGCTATTTGGTATTGCTGTGCAGCTATTTGCCATTGCTCCTGCCATTCTTCAATTGTGGCTTGCGCTTCTGGATAAACATTACTGTGAGAAGGAATTGATTTAACAAGTGCGATCGCTTCTTGCAAATCTCCTGCTTGATATTCTTTTGTAGCTTTAGATAAAGTTTCTGTTTCTGAGTATGCAGGTGCAGCATTAATTAAAGAACATACACCAAATCCCATCAATAAAGAATTAGCCGCCAGTCCTACTTTCATCCCTGTTAATAACGGGGATGATTGTCCAGATGTAGAATTTTCAGAATCATCATCTCCAACCGCCGCCTCTAGAGGAAATTGCTCATCTGCTGCTAATATTTGTGATGGCTGAGGTTCCCATATTATTTGTTTAAGTACCCGCAGTACCTCACCCACAGACTGAAAGCGGTCTTGGTAATCGTAACGGATCATCTGGCTGAGAACAGCAGCTAGATAATCATTGACTGGCGTGTTTTCAGAACGCCAAACAATTTCATTAGTATAAGGATCAGCTTTTAATTGTAGTGGTTCTAACCCGGTTAAAGCCTGGATGGCAATCATACCCAAAGCATAAATATCACTGTTGGGCTGTGTTTGTCCAATAAATTGCTCTGGTGGTATATATCCTAATGAAGTGACGGGAATTCTATAAATGGGCAATTCTGCACCTATGCCAAAATCGATAGACTGGATTGAGCCAAAGTCAATCAGAACTAACTTGCGTAGGAGATCACTATTACGTCTAATCAAGTTTTCTGGTTTGATATCGCAATGGATCACGCCTTGAGAGTGAACAAATTCTAGAATACCTAAGACATCTATCAGAAATTCTACAACTTCGCTTTCACTCCACAAAGAACCCCACTGTTGAGCAATGGGTAATTCCGCAGCCAGCGCATGGCCTTCAATTAGCTCTTGCACTAAATAAAATCGCTCGTTTTCTTCAAAGCAGGCGATAAATTCAGGAATTTGGTGATGGCTTCCCAAAAGCTTCAGGGTTTCAGTTTCAGTCAGAAACATTAACCTCAACATATCCAAGTAGCCAGATTCGGAACTGCTAACCTTGATCTGTTTAACAACGCATTTGGGATTCTCTGGATAATCTACATCTACAGCTATGTATGTTTGTCCAAACACCCCTGCACCGAGGCTTTGGACAATTTGGTAACGCCCTTGTAGTAATTTACCGATCATGACCTGGTTACTCAGTAAGTTCTTTTATCTACTTTTTCCGACATTCCCTCCTGTTTCCGGAATACTTTAGAAATAAATTACTAAAATTTTGATACTGCAATGCAAGTTTGATTTTTAAGTATTTTTGCGTAACTAAATATAATATTTTATTAAAATTTATATTTTTATTAAACATCCTCACGCGAAAAGTTTATCCAAACTTTTTACCGCATTTGTACAATATCTGATTCAAAAACATTACTACCTCGCCACGACTTTCGCGGTTTCGACTGAAATATTTGTTAACTCACGTTTAATTTGGGATGCAATTTGCTCAATTAGTAAGCATATTTTTTGAATTTTCAATTATTTAACTATTAACTTCTTCATCATGTTCAACTACTTCAGATTTATCTTGTAACGGCTTTACTACCCGTGCGATCGCTTCTTGAATAAAAGCCTTGATAAATTCATCTCTGCGATTAATTTGAAACTGTCGCTGCACAACTTCTGTCATTCCACCATCACCCCAATCTTGGTCATGACGAAAATATTCAATAAAACTTTTACCAGCAATTCGCGTTAAATAAGCTGCTGTCACACCTTGAATTGCTTTACCAATAATAAAAGTAGCAACATTGAGTTGCAAAGCTGTAGATAATAATTGAATCGCTCCTTTGACAATGCCTAAACTAGCGAGGGTTTTTGCTAAAGAAAGGGCTAATTCTCGCCCCCGTTCCATATTCAATTCACAGCCATACACTCTACCAATTTCCACAACCATTTGAGCATTAACAGCAGCTGTTGCTAGCAAATCTACCACTGGAATCGGCGTAACAGATACCACACCAGCACCAATCCACTGAAAGCGTTCTACAATTTTGTCAGCTTGACGACGACGCTGGCCATCGATGAGTTTTCGCGCCTCGTCTCCCAATCGCAGAGATTGCAAAAGAATATTATCTGCAACTAAATCTTCACCCTCAGCCCGTAAAACAGCAGCTGTGCGCCGCAGCAAAGGAACAATATCGGGTTCTGGCTGGAAGGTTTCGCCAGTTTCTAGTTGTGCAGATTGGGGATTAGCAGCGATCGCTACCACATCATTAGTATTAATAAATCCCCGTACCCGTTGACGCAATCTAGCGAGAATGGCTTCTTTATCTTCATCTGTATATAAATCAGTTTTGTTAAGTACTAGGAGCGATCGCTTACCAATTTCTGCTAATCCCCGCAGTGGCTCATATTCTGAGCGTCGTAAGTCATTATCTACCACAAACAACAGTAAATCGGCTTCTGTCGCCAGTTCTCGCGCCATTTGTTCGCGTTCCGTTCCCGCCACCCCTGCTTCTAAAATTCCTGGCGTATCCGTAATTAAAATCTTGCGTTCTAATCCCTTCAACCGCAGACAATAAGTTTCTCCAACCTGGGTTGTACCCATCGGTGCATCGACTTGACCGACCATGCGTCCCATAATCGCATTAACTAGGGAAGTTTTGCCAGCACTCCCTGTACCAAATACCACTACTTGAATCTCACCCCGCGCTAAATTAGCTTCAATCTCTCGTGATTTACTTAATAAAGCCTGACGTGCTACTTCATCTTGAATTTGTGCTACCTGTTGTCGCACAGCTTGGAGAGTTGTAGAAGCAGCATCAGATTTGCCAGCAGGAATTTGCGCCGCAGTTACTCGCTTTGGGTTGCGGCGCGATCGCTTTTCCCCAGATTGAATCACCAGTACATAATAGACAAAAGCGGCAACCAACGCTCCTATCAGCACAATCAGCAGCAACAGCAGCAAATTGCCCAGCAACGGCGAATAGGACAATTGCCAATAGAGGCGCGATAGGGAATCAATTAGCCATAGGGCTAGCCCCAAAATGACGATCAGACCAACAATCAGCGTTACTATGCGTGGCAGAGGCATGGTTGGGAAAGATTAGTGAATATTCAGTAGGCAGATGCTTCTGATTTTAATAGTTTCAGCATTTTTTACCAGAGTAGCAAGAAGTAGGTTTTGTGAAATTTGAACCTTTGACAGTGAAAGTTGAGGTTCTGATACAATTTCACTTTAATAATCTTGTAAAGATACAGCATTGCTGTACCCCTACAAAAAATCTGTATTTCAATACGGTTCAGTTAAGCTTTTTGCTTTTTCTGCTCCCCAGTCACTGAGCGAAGCCGAAATGCGGCTTCGCTCAGTGACCACTTTCTCCCTGCTCTCTTCTGTAAATATTTAGCAGAAAGATAAAGCATAAGCGCTCAATAGCCGAATATTTTGAACAACTAAAGTCGTTGATTCGGCAAATTTTGCCATTAACTTCACAGCCAGAGGGAGCTATAAAAGCACAGCAATTAATTTCGAAATTCAGTCAAAGTCAGGATGCTCTAAAGTTTTATCAATTTGCCCATGAGTTAACTGACTTTGCTAAAACAGTTCAAGAACGTCAAGAAGAAGCTGATGTAGCCCAAGAAAAGGCTGCACTCATGCAAGCTCAAATTATTATTGGTAGTATGCTGCTGTCAGTGGCGATCGCTGCGATTCTGGCTTTCTACACAAGTAGAATTATGGTACAGAATTTGTGTTGGCTCTGCCCACACTTCGACCCTTTGACAAAGGCACTTACCTCGACTTCGCAAAAATCGAGCAAAGTCGAGATTCGCTCAGTACAAGTCAGGGCAATGCAAGCTCAGTGACCACCGCAGCTATCACTTAACCGATTTCTCATCCTTAAGTTAGTAGCTTTTGAAATTTTATTCGTTCATTATGAAGCTTGCATGTTCTAACTTTTAAGTAGATCAATGGCAATTTTGGCAAGCTTTTGAGAACAAAGAGAGAAACAAACTTATGGGACTTTTCGATCAAATTCTTGGTGCCGTTGCTAATCCCAATCAACAGGGCAGCTTAGGTCAACTCGGAGGTATTGTTAATAGTGTACAGCAGATGAGCGATCGCACTGGCACAAACCCTTCTACCATCCAATCAGTTTTATCTATTGTCGGTAGTCAAGTGCGTTCTGCTTTACAACAAAAGCAAGCCACAGATGGTAATCAAGCCGCACAAACTTTAGTTAATCAATATGCCGGTACTTCTCCTAACCCCCAAGCCGTCAATTCGCTGTTTTCTCCTCAGATACAACAGCAGGTAGCTCAGGTTGCTGCCCAGCGCACTGGATTGGATGCCGGCATAGTTCAACAATTGCTGCCTTTAGCAGTGCCTTTAGTACTTAATTTTTTGAAATCAGGTGCAAATGTTCAGAATCCCCAAGGTGGCGGGAATTCTGTACTGAATTCTTTCTTGGATGCTGACGGCGATGGTGATGTCGATATCGCTGATGCCATCCAAATGGCTAGTCGGCATATGCAACGTTAATACTTTTTAACTCTCGCTCTCTACTCCCTTAAACATTGGCAGTTAGGCCTTGCTAGATGTTTAGCAAAGACATAGGCTGAGAAGATGGGAAATTTGCAAATAGTCTATGGCTAAACTTTTTGACTGTATTACTGAAGAACTGCAAGGCTTTATTGCTGCCCAACACATTTTCTTTGTTGGCTCTGCACCCTTGAGTCCTACAGGTCATGTTAACCTTTCTCCTAAAGGTTTAGGCTGCTTTCGCGTCTTCTCTCCCAACCGAGTAGGTTATTTAGACCTTACAGGCAGTGGTAACGAAACATCAGCCCATTTGCAAGAAAATGGGCGGATAACCTTTATGTTTTGCGCTTTTGAGGAACCCGCTTCGATTCTGCGCCTTTACGGTCAAGGAAAGACCATTTTACCGAGTTCTCCCGACTGGGACTCTCTGTATTCTTTGTTTGTGCCGATGCCTGGAACTCGTCAAATTATCGTCGCTGACATTGACAAAATACAGACTTCCTGTGGTTTTGGCGTACCACTCTATGAATATCAAGGTCAGCGCGAGACTTTAGTAAACTGGGCTAGTAAAAAAGGCGAAGAGGGAGTTAGAGAATATCAACAGAAGAAAAATCTCGTCAGCATTGACGGTTTAGCAACACCACTGAGTAAATTACCTTAAATTTGACAAAAGCGGACTTTGGGGTATGAGTTATGGATTATTCTATTCGTCCACTTACACAAGAAGATGAGCCTTTTCTTTGGCGAATGCTTTACGAAGCAGCCCATCTGGTAAAAGAAGGTAATTTGACAGTGCAGGATGCGATAAATAATCCTGATTTGGCAAAATATGTTAAAGATTGGGGACGTGAAGATGATAGCGGCTTTGTCGCTATTCTGGAAAGTAGTAATCAACCAGTAGGAGCGGCATGGCTGCGTCTATTAACAGGTGAAAATAAAGGATATGGCTATGTTGATGATCAAACTCCTGAACTAGCTATTGCCATTCTTCCTCAACATAGAAATAAAGGTATAGGAACGCAGTTACTCACACATTTGTTAGCAACAGCTAAAACATCTTATCCATCAATATCACTTAGTACCAGAGCGACAAATCCAGCCGTGCGTTTATATAAACGATTTGGCTGGGAAGTTCTTGCTGACAGTGAGACAATCAACCCAGTTGATAGTATCTCTTTTAAAATGAAAATTGATTTTTAAGCTCAAAGCTCGTCGATTGTAGGGAGTGTAAATTAAGAAAGCCGCCAAAGCGATCGCACCTTGAAAGCGGCTTTTCATGTAACATCACAATAGTTCTGAAATCTGATCTTCATTTGAAATTTTGCTTTTATGACCTTTTCGGGTCGGTGTCACCACCAATTATTGCTTGGAACAAGTTTCCTAGTAAAGAGAAAAACGCCGAAACTAACACTAACAGCATTAAACTAGTAAGGGCAGCAAAGGGAGAGATAATGAATAAGAGTAACAGTGCAAGCATCAAAATTGTTAGTAACGTCTTATTCATCTTTTTTCACCTTTAAGAAATAGTTGCTATTCTCAAGTTAACCAAATAAGTCATGACCTTGACCAGTGTCAATCGAAAGAATTAGTCTTAGTTCTTTGGTAAGATTTTGCAACAAAATTGAGTACTAAGACCTAGTTTATAAATCAATCATCTATCACTTGTCCTCTGTTAGACTTAACCTGTCCGTGCTTAGTTTTGTAGTCAAGGCGCTTTCTTTGAGAACTGCGAGTTGGTTTCGTAGGTTTACGTTTTATCCTGACTACAACTGCGCTTTGAATGAGTTCTTGAAGCCGTTTTAAAGCTGATTCCCGATTATTCTCTTGGCTTCGGTGTTCCTGCGCTTTGATTACAACAACCCCGTCCTGGGTGATGCGTCGATCATTCAGCTTTAAAAGCTGTTCTTTATAATAATTCGGTAATGATGAAGCCGCAATATCGAAGCGTAAGTGAATCGCCGTGGAAACCTTATTCACATTCTGGCCTCCCGCTCCTTGCGAACGAATTGCACTAATTTCAATCTCACTCTGTGGGATTATAACTTTGTTGGAAATTTGCAGCATTACTCACAAGGCAAAAGAAAAACTTTTAAATTTAGGATAAAAATCCTTTACTCAGTTTCTTCGGAAGAATCTATTACTACGTCTTGGTGTTCATTGTTATCCAAATTCACCTCTAAAGTTTTTCCTTCTATTGTCACTTTATCACCTGGCACTAGTCGCCGCCCTCGCCGGGTTTCCAACATACCGTTGACTTGGACATCGCCACCTTGAATCATCAGCTTGGCTTGGCCTCCACTTGGCACTATACCCATCAACTTTAAATATTGATTTAACTTAATTGTGTTGTCTCTGATTTTCTTCATAGTAAATAAAGGTACATGATCTTAATTGTATCGTGGCGCTATCAAGGCAAAACGTGAATCTACCGCGCCACATAATTACCTAAGTACATTATTTCATTAATTTGTAGCGAATTAAATTTGGCAACATCCTGCTATGCAATGCCAATGCATCGTAAGGTCAGTGTCGGTAGTTCACAATGAAAATCAACGTTTGGGGTGATTTTACTAATTGTCTGTTATGCAATACTTTTCGGATAAGCCTAATAATCTTCCTTTTAGTCTGGAAAAAGGTTAAAGGTGAATTCAAATCCTTTATCTTTCTTCCTTAGCCGACAAGTATTAGGCTGTGGTGGAACGTAGGCGTAGCCCGCACTTCTGTGCTAGACGCTCTTGCTAGCTTGTTTCCCAAAAGGGTACGACAAAGCTCAGTGATCACCGTAGACATCGCTATGATAAAAACTGTAATGCCAGTTTATTATCTATAATGTTGATCGGCAAAATTTCCAGATATAAGTGAAAAAATTAGTCTGGAAGGTTCTTTTAGTGTATTCAGGGGACTGGATCTATGATTAAGCTCGGTTTATTGGTACAGTCCCAGAATAACTCTTTGGGTATCGGAAAAGTTACAGAAATATCTGATGACAATGCGAACGTTGAGTATTTCTGCTCTATAGGGCAACGTCTCCAAAAAACTTTACCTTTAAATTCTCTCTCTGAGGTCAGGCTTGAACCCCAGGCTCGATGTTATATTAAGTTGCAAACCCAGGATAAATGGATAGTTGGCAGAGTTTTCATCTGGGATGAAGATACAGAAATGTATCAAATTGATTTACCAGACAAGAAAACTGCGATCGCTACTGAAGAAGACATTTACGTTCGTTGTAATCTCCCCAACACAGACCCCATCGAAACTCTGGCGATGAAGGGTCACGAAACGCCTTACTTCCACGATAAAAGATTGGCTTTCGTCAAATCTTTGATTAAGCAACGCGCTGTCAGTCGCGGGATGACAGGACTGATTTCGGCAAATATTAATCTTTATCCTCACCAAGTTGAAGTTGTGCGGCGGGTACTGGAAGACCCAATTCAGCGTTACTTACTAGCAGATGAGGTGGGACTCGGAAAAACCATTGAAGCGGGTGCGATTCTGCGTCAATTCCTCCTGGATGAACCGAAAAAAAATGCGGTGGTATTAGTTCCACAATATCTGCTCAAACAGTGGCGGACTGAGTTAGAAAACAAGTTTTACATCTCCCATTTTGGCAAACGGGTAGCGGTGCTGGCGGTTGAAGATATCCATAAAATCAACCTGAAAGCGAAGATAGGCTGCTTAATTTTAGATGAAGCCCATCATATTGCGGCAATGGCAACCTCTAAGGATGCAACAGTGCGCCAGCGTTTTCAGACTTGCAAAGAACTTGCTCATAAAAGCGATCGCTTGCTTCTATTATCCGCCACTCCTGTTCTCAATCATGAGCAAGATTTTCTGGCTATGTTGCACTTGCTCGACCCAGCAACCTATAAAATTGGTGATTTAGCAGGTTTTCGCGCCAAAGTTGAAAGCCGTCAAGAAATTGGTAAACTTCTGCTTTCTTTTAAAGAAGGTGCTGAACCTGCTGTACTTAAAAGCAACTTGCAGCAACTACGAAACCTCTTGGCTGAGGATGAGTATTTGCAAAAGCTGGCGGATGATTTAGAAAATTTACAAGCAAATTCTACCGAGCAAGATCAAATTGTTCAAGCGATTCGCACTCACGTCAGCGATATCTATCGACTACACCGCCGAATGCTTCGCAACCGTCGCGCGGCGGTGGAAGATGTCATATTTGACCGCAATTTTACGCCCAAAGAAGAGTATGATTTAGACGAGCGATCGCCTGATATCCACGAACTCCTCAATCAATGGCGTAGTGTAGCTCCTGGTGAAAAGGCATATCAGCGAATTTTTCTGTTATTATTCCTAGCTGCTGGTACTTGGTTAGGGATTTTAGAGCAAGTAATTACCGCCCGGTTAACTGGTAAGCCTGATGCTAAACTCATCCAAGAGTTTAAAGAAGATGATATTCGCCTATTAACTACAACCCCTAAATTTTCAGGGGAAGAAGAGATTCTGCAATCCTTCCTAAAAATTATTCGTCAACCTCAAGAGGACGGAGGACGGACGGAAAATTTGAAAACAGTACTGCTAAATCAGCTAGGTACATACTTCAAAATTCCCGCAAACGTTCGGAAGAATCAAAAAGAATTCATCACGAGGATACAGCAGAGAATCAAGAGACCAATCTCTGGCGATATTCTACCCAAATTTGTTGTATTTACCAGCTTTGGGCAAACCTGTGGCGAAATAGTCCGGTATTTGTCTGATACCTTTGGTACTGAAACAATAGCCAAACATCAATTTGGGGAATCACCAGACAAAGTTGAGGAAGGCTTAAGTAAGTTCAGGAATAACCCAAACTGCTTTATTCTAGTATGCGATCGCTCTGGAGAAGAAGGACTTAACCTCCAATTTGCCGATTGGTTAATTCACTTTGACCTTCCTTGGTCGCCTAATCAATTAGAGCAAAGACTTGGCAGACTTGACCGCATTGGTAGCAAAATCGGAGTCCAATCTTGTGTTTTGATTGGCCCTTATTTGGAAGATAGCCCCCACAATGCTTGGTATCAAGTATTGAAAGATGGCTTTGGTATATTCCAACAATCAATTGCAAGTTTACAGTTTTATGTAGATGATAAACTTGCAGAATTAGAAGCAGCTTTGTTTAAATCAAGTGCTGCTGGATTGTTAGAAATGATTTCACCAATTCAAGAGCAAATTGAAGCCGAAATAGCAAAAATTAGCGAACAAAATGCTTTAGATGAAATTGACGCTAACGATGAAATTGCCACCGAGTATTTTCAAGAGTTAGATAATTATGATGCTTGTCATCTAGAAATGAAACGAGCAATTGAAGGTTGGATTTGCGACGCGCTGGGATTCAGAGGACTGAATAATCCAGATTCATCAGATATGCGACGTTATCAACCGTCAACGCGGACATTGGTTCCCATAAATGAGTTAAAAAACCGTTTTGCTGATAGTTACCTAGACCAATTTGGTACTTATAATCGTAGGGTAGCAAACCAGAATCCTGGTATTAAACTCTTTCGAGTTGGGGAAGGATTTGTCGAAGCACTCTGGAACTATATAAACTGGGATGACCGAGGTGAAGCCTTTGCTTTGTGGCGCACTGATGCATCTTGGGACTCTAAAGAAGGGAAAGAGTGGTTCGGTTTCCAATGCAATTATGTAGTCGAAGCAAATTTAAGAATTGCCAAACAAGTTTTACTAGATAACAAACTCGATAATTCTCAATTTAAAAACTTGCAGCGACGTGTTGATGCTCTATTTCCGCCAATTATAGAAACTATCTATGTTGATGGTCGTAACGAGCCAATACGTGTTGTTGAAGATAAAGCACTCTTAAGCATCCTGCAACGTCCATATAAAGATAAAAACAACAATCAAGGACGAGATTACAATCTGGCAAAAGAGCGCTTAGGAATTATTGACGATTTTGTTGAGCCTAGTAAATGGCAAAATTTCTGTTATCAAGTGCGTAACACTTCTTCAGAATTACTCTCCAATCGTCCCGATTTTGTTGACTTATGTCAAAGTTGTGCTAAGGTCGCTGAAAATAAATTAGCCAATAGAGTAGAACAGTTACGTCTGCGTTTGAACCAACAAAGCTGGGATAATGCCTTAGCTGAAGAATTAAAGATAGAAACTGCTTTAAATGCAGCCATTCTCCAAGGAATTCGCCAGCCCCAAATTAGGCTTGATTCTGTTGGCTTTATTGTTGTATCGGGGCGATCGCTTGTGCAATTTGAGTGATATTATCGAGCAGAATTCAGGAGTCAGGAGCCAGAATTCAGTTGGATATTTTGTACGGCTAGCGGATAGCGCAGCGTAAAGCCTACGACATGGCTTCTCGTTTAGCCCATTCTGACTTCTGAATTCTTCTTTTATGACTTCCGCCTTGCGGTACTAGCCCCAGATTCTGGCCTGATACCATTTCACGAAAACCGTGATACATATAGATTTCTCGTAGGGGCTTGTCTTTGCCTATAGGTGTCAACTTAACGTGAAACGCTTGTCAAAACCTGATATTCAGTTCTCTGGCTTCCCATCACTCACCGCGTCACCCCACCCTAACCCTCCCCTTGTAAAGGGGAGGGAACTAGATTTCTTTTTCCCCCCTTTCCAAGGGGGGATTAAGGGGGGTAAAACGCCTGTGGGATAAGCGTTTTAACTTAAGTTGACACCAATGGGCAAAGACAAGCCCCTACCAACGTATTTGTATCATTATTAAAGTCAAATGGTATGAGAATGCTTTTTATGCAGTTTTAGCACTCTTAGTAATTGGTTCCTCTGAAGTCCCTCTCAAGCGTGCTGCTGTGCTTTTACGGATGCGATTGCTTTTACGAACACCACCCGCCATCTCATATTCATGGCTATCTTTGCCGTATTTAAAGGCAACTCCAAGAAGCATCTTTTCTGTCAAGTCGCTCAAAGTTGTTTCCAACTCTTTCATCTCATTTTTGTAAGAGTCAATCACAGCCAGAGTAGTATTATAAGCTTCTATTTTGCTACGATACTGCTGAATTATTTGTGTGATATTTTGCAAGTTGCGAGCATCGCCAAAATCCATACTCGGATCAATTGCTTTGAGTCCGGACATTCTCAATTCAGCTTTTTCTAGAGCGCGATATGTACGCTTTTGACGAGGCATAATTATGTTCTTTTTATTGTGTTCTAGAACTAGCTTGCCTTATTAAAGCTTAATTTTGGTTGAGTAAAATCCACAAATTTGGTGCTGAATATAACTATAGCTTAAGTAATATCCATTAAAACTATGATGTTTGTAACGAAAATCGTAGTGGTGGTAACTAAACTCGTAACATTGTAACGAAAATTATGATGTTTGTAACAAAAATCGTAGTGGTGGTAACTAAACTCGTTATTTTAGTAACAAATTCGTAATATTGTAACGAAAATTATGATGTTTGTAACAAAAATCGTAGTGGTGGTAACTAAACTCGTTATTTTAGTAACTTAAAGCGCGATGTTGGTGGCGATGTTTAGTAACGGTAACTGGTTTTAATTCAAAAAGCTTAGATATCACACGCAATATATTGAGAAAGTAATGCTGAACTCTGCAAAATCCGTAACGTTGAGTAAAATATGGGTTTTTTAACTTAGCTGCGGAATTTAGAACAAAAATAGTGTATTAATATGGTACACATAGCCAAGGTAGGATATGATACTTGAAACTGCGGCGATCGCTGTTGGCACTATAATAACCACCAAAGCCTTAGAAAAAACAACCGAAAAGGCTTCTATTTCTCTCTCCTAAAAGGCTACGGTGTACACACATCTCTGTACAAAACCAAAATATTGTAGATCCTCCTAAATCCTCCTTAAGAAGGAGGACTTTGAGAGGTTTTTGCCCCCCTTTTTAAGAGGGGTTGGGGGGATCAAAAAGCTGTGGTGCAACTCTAGAGGACTTGTGTGTACACCGTAGCCTAAAAGGAGAGACTTTGAATTTTCCCCCTTCCCGCGACGAGTTGGGGGTTAGGGGGTTAGGTTTTTGGTGGACTTTTCCACATAACGTGAAAAGTCAGAAGATGTAGGCGCGTTAGCTTACTTTACTTCGACTTGTGTATACACGGTAGCCCCTTAAACAGGGTGGGGTTTTTTAGGACTTTCAAATTAATATCTTGTCCTTTAAGACACGCTGCGCGATCGCAAAAAAGGTATCGCAAAAGTTCTCGGTCTATTAGCTGTGTCTATTTTTCCGTCGTCGAAACCAGAAATAGAAAGAGTTAAAGGTGAACCGATGAGTTGAGCAACTCGAAAGGCAGACGCGATCGCTCCTTCATGCAAGCCATCTCCTAAATAAGCTCCTGCATAGTAAGTATTGTTCTCTCCATTAGTAGCAACTACTTCATCTCGGTATCTAAAAGATTCAGTGGTATACAACGGAGTATGATGTTCTTGAGTGTGAATAATGCGTAGGCCTTGCCCGCCGGAGGCATCGCGAGCAATCAATCCTTCTAGTTGAAACGATAAAAAATAATGCTGTGGCGATGAAATGCCGCAAAGCTGATTCAAGTAACTGTTATATCCCCAGCGGCTATCTGTCTGGAAAAAATCAAATTCCGAGGGGTGCTGAATGTGATGACTATCATACATGGAAGTATCTGTATGAATTGTAGTAGTTGCATAATTGGCTTTCCAACCTGAGAAGCGTTTAATTTCAGCATCGGTTGGATCAGCTAACAGTGCCATTACTTGGTCGGGTGGCGTGGCAAACACGACTTTATCAAACTCCTGGATCTCACGCTGCGATAGCGAAGCGCTGCCGCCAGAGGCAGATCGCCTGATTTTCACACCATCTGGACTTCTGGAAATATTAGCAATCTCCACATTCAACAAAACTTCACCTTTAAATCGCTCCAAAATTTTTTCAATATAGGAATACACACCGCCTTTAATCCTGACCCATTTGACTGCAAGGTAATCGCGTAACATTGGAATTGCCATCTCTGCGGGAAAGTTGTCAATGAGTTCAAACGGCATCGAGTAACTATACATCGTCAGCAATTTTAGCCAAGTATTGCTGATACTTTGCTTGTTCACATATTGAGACAGTGGCTGATTGTAAAAATCTTCCATCTGGGCAAATCGCGTTTTTAGCCATAATCCAAGAGAACGGGCATGGACAGCATCGAACCGCAGATATTCCATGAGGCGGTGGATGCCTGTATAGTTATTCTCAATCATCACCCTCGATAAAAAGTGACTGCCATCTTTGGGGAATAAAGCTGAACCGACACGGATGGGTTCTAGTTCCACTCCTAGCTCTTGCATAAGAGCAATGAAGTGATAAAATATGGTAGGAAATTCTAGCACTCCACTTTCCAGCATTTCATCGCAATCAGATTGGTTGGGTTTCACATTTTTGTTAAGTGTCCGAATATGTCCCCCCAACATCGGCTGCCGTTCAAACACAGTGACATGATGCCCTTGTTTATCAAGTAGGTAAGCTGTAACCATACCACTGGCTCCACCACCGATAACTGCAATTCTCATAACTGACCTCTCAGTTGTTGAATATGATTAATATGTGTATGTGTGACCGAAGAGGCAGAGGAGCAGGGAAAGGAAATTTAAGATTCCCCTACAATTAAGGGTTTCAGAGTAAATACATTTATGTATAGGGTTCTCCCCCTGCCCCCTGCTCCCTGCCCCCTGCCCCCTGCCCCCTGCCCCCTGCCCCCTTTCCTCTTCTTAGCTATTGCCTAAAAGCACGTCGCCAGATAATCGTTGATACAGCAATGCCCCAGTCCAGAATGTGGGAGCAAAACCCGGATAACCTGATGAAGCATTGCAGAAATAAAAATGGTTGAGTGAAGTTTCGTGATTCAACCGTCCTAGACCCATGTTGCGCGGTGTGAGACTAGAACCGTAAGAATTCCCGTTAGGACACCAGCAAAAACGTTCATTGGTGGTAGGGCTGCCCGTGATATGAAAGACCATGTGCTTTCTAAAATTCGGCACATATTCTTTTTCCACGACATCCAAAATAGAATCAAAGATTTCTTGCTTTTTCTGGTTGTAGGTTTTGCGATCGCTTTGTCGCAATTGTTTGAAGTAGTTATAATTAGCAACGGTAAGGAATTCGACAATTTGGCAATCCTCTGGACAATCTCGACTCGCTTCTGTTAATAAAGTGGGCGTTGTTATAGCAAAGCTGGGATTGGAAAAATCATTGTGTTCATACATCTGAGCAAAGGCTTCATTCAAATCCTGATGATCTGTGTGGAAAAGATTCCACTTGCCAAATCCATAGTTTCGCAGGTCGAGGTCTTTGACGATGCAATAAACCATGTAGTTGGATGGGGAATACTCATAGTTGAGTTTTCGCCGCACGGTTTTAGAGAAATTTGACTCACCAATCATTTTGGCGGCTTTTTTGGGATCAATATTGCAAATCACGGTGTCGCCTGTAAATTCATGAGTTTGATGGGTGGTTAAATCCATCGCCTCAACTCCCGTAATTGTTCGGTCTGTGAGTCTAAAATTCACGACTTCATGGTTGAGTAGTACCTGCCCTCCATTTGATTCAATCACTTTGACTAAAGAATTGATTACATGCTCAAAATGCTGGGTTGGGTAAAATGCACCGGCTTGATAGCCCTTGAACAAAGCGACCCAAGCATAAAACGAGAGCTGATTCGGAGGCAGCAAAAAATCAGGCCATTGCAGAGCCAATAAGGTTTGGGCGGCTTGTGGTAGCTGAAACTTGTCGAATACATCCTGAAGTGTGCTGTTAAGATATTGGGCAGTACAAACCACTTCACCTGGATGTTGGAGCAGTTCAAGTGGCTTAACTGGAGGAGCGAGTAGTTTCAAACCTGCGCTCGTTTTTTCAACGTCATTGACAAATTGGCGAATGCGATTACCATGTGTAGGAAATAGCGTTGATAATCGTTGGATTAATTCCTCCGGTTCCGAAGGAATATCTAATGCATATCCCGGCATTCGCATGTGGTCAAAGCCATCCGGGTCGTATCGCTCAAAAGTCACTTCCCGATCCAAGCCCAGTTTCTTGAGTACCCGATTCACCGTTTGTCCTTCACCGCAATCCCAAACATAATGGAATTGGGCATTAAAGGTATATTTTTTAGCCATCGTAAACGTGTGACCAAAGCCACCTGGATGCTCATGGGCTTCGAGTACTTGCACGATCTTGCCAGAATTTGCCATTAAAGCACCAAAGACCAATGCTGATAAACCACTGCCGACAATCAGGTAATCTGTTTTCATAAGACGTTTCCTCAAACAACAAATATTTTTGGCACACGGCGTTACTTAAATAGGACTTATGCAGAGGTAACGAAAAATCGTAGACGTTTCGGCTTGCCGCAGGCTACCACAGAGGCACGCACAGAGAACACGGAGGAATAAGAGTTTGAGAGGTATTTTGCGTAAGTCCTGTTAAAAAGTGAATGAGATGGCGGGGAGTGCCGATTGAGTTATTCCAAGATCGGCGGTTGTGCCTTACCGAATTTCCAAGTAAGGAGCGATCCCAAGCCCAATAGACTCGCAACAAACACTACAATTCCGCCGATAAATGGAATCAGGGCAAGTAGTGTAATAATTAGCAATCCAATCAAGAACTGCTGCAAGTTGCTTTGGCGATCGCGTTTTACGACTTGTTGACCGATGAATAGTGAAATGCCCAATGCGCCAACCAATGATGTCAGACTCACAATTAAGCTGAGAAGGGGAATTAATGGAATCCCAATTAGGGTGAGTGCTAAAAAAATGTTTAGGGCAATTAAGGTAAACATTGCCCCAATTCCCCATAATGCACTTTGATCTGGATATTTACGAATGGTGGCAGCTAGATTCGGCAGAAAAGATGGTGCGGTTCGTAACAAAATTATGCCAAGAATAGCAGCGACGATCGCTGAGAAAATCCGAAAACTAGCGTGGAAGAAATACATCGGCAAAAATCGGTTTCGATTGCGGTGCATCCCCATCAAGCCCCGTTCATTATATTGATCGTCGAATGTGTCTTTTGAGCCGCCAATTGTGGCTCCTTCTGCTTGTTCAACTTTGCCACCTATGGCATAGGCATCACCATCTACCCGTGCGCCTTGCTTAAGAATGACATTTCCACCGATGGCGATCGCAGTTTCTGTCACTCGTCCATTGGGTTGAATGATTGCCGAGCCACCAATGGCAATAGCATTTTCTACAACTTGTTTTTCTACAACCGTGACATTTCCACCCAACCGAATCAGATTGGTATTATTAATATTGAGATCAGTCTGTGCGATTGCATTTCCGCTAAACAGAAATACGATCGTAGAGATAAACAGGATCGTTAACTGCTTCCAGCTCATGGTTAAGACTCCTAATTTTTTCTACAATCTTGTCAGATTGAATAGGCGATAATTGATGAACTTCTGCTGGGAATTTATATTTGAAACTTATCGCAATTAAATCGTTCATTATTTACTTCCTATTTTGAATAGATAAAATCATTCAACTATGACTCAATCAAGTTGCTGTCTTAGCAATCTTAAAATTTCATGTTCATATCTAAAACGAATAACTATATTGGTCTGCGATCGCTAATACCAAGATATGAACAGAACTGTGGATGCAATACTAAAACCTTAGTCAGATGGTTCAAGATTTCCTCAGAACTACGGATATATTTAGCATATTTATCATTCTCACTGTTGGCAGTGAAAAATAAATTCAACAGTATTATCCCAAGCCAGTGGGAAGTAGCAGTATTTTCTGAAGAATGTGAAAATAAGCTGATGCGCGCCTAAACTGTATAAACACTCTTTACGGTCGTTAAGTGTTGACTGATGACTGATAACCGTCAACAGTCATCGGTCATCAGCCTTGATGTAAATGTTCAAGTTAAATGCGTAACAGCTTAACCTATTACTCCTACTCACCACTTTGTTATAACCAAATCGAATCTATGAATTCGAGTTTTTCAACGGAGGAGCGATCCAAGAAATAAAATGCCTAGCCCTGCCCTATCAGGGATATGATACCTATCCAAAAATTAAATTGACATAGGCTAAGGATATAAAATGCTACTTTTACTAACTCAAATAAATACTCCAAAAGAGTGATGCAGATTTTAGGCAGTGGTTCTGGTGTTCACCTAAAAAAGTGAGATTTTGAAACTATTGTTTAAAATCCATATCTTAATAGTCATTGTCAGCCACACAAATTCCTTTACATTTAATACCGTTCGTAGCTGTGCGCTGGCAATGAGAACATAGAACTTTTTCCTTTTCTGTTTCTTGATTGATATTTATATTAGTGTTTGCAGTAAAAGAGTCTTTTTCGTTCTGGATTTTTATAGTCATAAGGGTGGAGGGATTTTTTGCGGTTTACAGTAAACTTGTCATTTAGAAGCGATGTCTCAGAATCTCAAAATACCTAAGGCCACCGCCTCCGCTACCTTAATACCATCTATACCAGCCGAGAGAATTCCCCCGGCGTATCCCGCGCCTTCACCAGCCGGATAAAGACCGACTGTATTTAAACTCTGATAATCCTCGTTGCGTTTAATCCGAATCGGTGATGATGTGCGGGTTTCTACTCCTGTTAACACGGCATCATCCATCGCAAACCCTTTAATTTGTTTGTCAAAAGCGGGAAGGGCTTCACGGATGGCTGCGATCGCATAATCTGGTAAACTCTGGCTCAAATCACCCAAATGTACTCCAGGTGTATAAGACGGCTTAACTGTGCCCAATGCTGTAGAGGGGCGATGGTTGAGAAAGTCTCCCACCAACTGCCCTGGAGCTTCATAAGTCCCACCGCCCAACTCAAAAGCCCGTTCTTCCAAGCGCCGTTGGAAGTCAATTCCCGCCAAGGCATTGCCCGGATAATCTTCGGGTGTAATGCCCACAACGATCGCACTGTTGGCATTGCGCTCATTGCGAGAGTATTGGCTCATCCCATTGGTTACAAGTCGCCCCGGTTCTGATGCAGCTGCAACCACTAAGCCCCCCGGACACATACAGAAACTATAGACGGAACGACCATTTTGGCAGTGGTGAACTAGTTTATAATCGGCAGCACCTAAAAGCTTATGACCAGCCTGAGTGCCGAAACGACATTTGTCGATGAGAGACTGGGGATGTTCGACCCGAAAGCCGATAGAAAATGGTTTAGGCTCGATGTAAACTCCGCGATCATATAACATTTGGAAGGTATCGCGGGCGCTGTGACCCACCGCTAAAACCACATGATTGCTAGCGATATATTCCCCACTGGCAAGGGTGACTCCCCGCACCTGTCCATTTTCGATGTTAATATCTTCCACCCGACTTTGAAAGCGGATTTCGCCGCCGAGGGATTCTATTTTGGCACGCATACTTTGGACGATTCCCACCAGTTTGAAAGTGCCGATATGCGGTTTGTTGATATAGAGAATTTCTGGTGAGGCTCCGGCGTTGACGAGTTCGGTTAATACCTTGCGCCCATAATGCTGAGGATCTTTGACTTGACTGTAGAGCTTGCCATCGGAGAACGTACCCGCCCCACCTTCGCCAAATTGGGCATTAGATTCGGGGTTGAAGTCTGATTTTTTCTTCCAAAAGCCAAAAGTATCAGCAGTGCGATCGCGAACTTGTTTCCCACGTTCTAAAATAATGGGACGGAACCCCATTTGCGCCAGCATCAAACCCGCAAATAAGCCACAAGGCCCAGTACCAATTACGATGGGGCGAATCGCCAAATTGCTTGGTGCTTGTGCCACTGGGCGATAACTCATGTCTGGCGTGACCATTACATGAGGATCTTTTTTCAGGCGCTTGAGTAGATGAGTTTCTTGAGTCGTTTCTACATCCAGAATATAAACAAGGGTAATCTCTCCTTTCTTACGGGCATCATAGCTACGCTTGAAGATGGAATAGCTGATCAAATCTTCGTCCGTAATTTGCAGCTTTTTGAGGATGGCAGTCTTGATCTCATCTTCAGGATGATCAAGCGGGAGCTTTACTTCAGTTAGTCGTAACATAGCGAGGAGAAATGCATACTGTCTATCAAAATCTTAACAACACAGGCAGGAGGCATGGAGATATACTGCCTTCTGCCAAAACTTTATATGAATACTGACTTTTCACGTCATGGAAAAACCCACGAAAAACCTAACCCCACTCCCAACGCAGTTGCAATGAGTAATAATATCTAGCAAAAATTACCTCAGCACGAGTATGCGGCTTGCAAACATCAATACCTGTTAACGTGTAATTCCAGTGTATTGAGCAACTTGGGCAAGTCCTTTTGAGAAACCTGACGTGTACCCGTCTCGACTGCATCAACCCAGGAAACGCTTTTCTCCATCGTTGTAGCGAAAAATGCCCTAGACCAGCCTTTTGCTTTTCTCGCTTCTCTAATGACATTACCTGATAGAGGCTGGATATTATTTGCACTTAGCTGATTCGAGTCCACGGTCAAGCGTTCCTGTGCTTCTGCTGGTAAATGAAAACGCCATCTAGAATTGAGTATTTGATTCCAGTAACCTATAGGTCTTTTAGCACTTTTGCTGCTTGTTAACCAAGCTGGGCCTGTTTCCAGTTCTGCTTGCCATCCAGCTTCTTTGACAACTTTCAAGTCAGTTTCCAAATCATCAGCCATTTGCCGCCTAAGCTGTCTGTCTGGTTCTGCTGTTGACACTTTGTCTTTGCCGTAAGCAATCTCCATCAGAGTCTTGCCCATTACACAATCCTGAAATTCCGGTTTGATTTGGAAAGTTAGCCAAACTAGCATTCTAGCCGCGCCAGCATTTTGTTTACCAATACTAAATAGTTTCTGTACGGTTTTCTTAGTAATAATTCCAGTGTGGTAGTGATGTTTAGATTTGTTGAGGAAGTATTTTGTCCATACTCCAGCTTGACCTATTACCTTTAAACCCACTAGCTTGTTATTGCCAGCTTTATCTGTTTCAAAATCTCGTATTATACTGATGTCCCAAATCTTTAAATCAGCAACAGTAAAAGCTCCAGCTTTCTCCTGTTTAGGCCATGCAATACAAGCTAGTACTTGGGCAGGTTGCCGTAATAAGTGGTACAAAATACTTAATTTTTCATGCTTGCATAAGTCCCTGCGTTTCACAAGCCCTGTGTATTCAAGTAGTTGCTTGTCATCAATTACAAAATTGCCTGACCAAGGCTTATCTAAGCTAGCTACTAAGGCACAGTAAATCAGGTGAATAGCACACGCCCTTGGATCAAATTCGTCTATAACAACTAAAGCTGCCTCTTCTGCCAGAGTTTCTGGTTGTGGAGTTTCGGGATTATCTGTTACATAGTAAAAGATTTTTCCTTTTCCAGTTTCAGCTTCTCTTTCATAACTAAAAGTATTATTTACTTGATTCCATGACAGATTCATTTTTTGAGATAAGACTTCAGCAACTCCATACAAAACTAGCGACAATGCAGCAACATTAGTCTTACTATCAGGAAATAAAGAAGCTTTTTTGAATCGCCGAGGTTTTGCTGAATCTTGGTAATTTAATTCTAAGTTTTGCTCATATTTATTAACTCTATCTTGAAGAGTAATTTGCTTTTTTAATTGAGTATTTGGGTCTTCTAAAGATTCTTCATCAAAAGCAACATTAGTTTCGCTTGGATTACGGGAAACGGTAATTCCCATGACTTGGTGAAATAGATGCAGAAGTTTACTATATAATGTTTTTGCTAACTGTTTCATTTTTCTACCAATCTGCTGCTCACGCAAGTAATTTACAATAATGAAATAAAGCCTAAGTTTATTCTAATTAACCTCGCTAAAATATAACTCTCGGCCGCTTGTAGTCGCTTTAAACAATTACCAACAATGCAAGAGATTTTCTACTAGGTGATACCAATCTAATAAAAAGTGGTCAAGTAAAAAAAATGATTTTTACTTGACCATAATTATCAGTGATGAGTTCAAGCTTTCACTGATTGTAATTACGAATTGCAGCTTTGCTGCTTGAGGTTACTAGCGGTACTGTTGGTCAGCCGGATCTCCATACGGGTCTTCGCTAGCTGGACGGACGTTACCATACTGCCCGTAATCCGCCGGATCGCCGTAGGGGTCTTGGCTAGCTGGGCGGACGTTACCATACTGCCCGGAATTTCCTTGGTTGCCTCTTTGCATCAACTTTTTCATAGCTAGAGCGGCGATACCAGCCATCGCTCCCTTTGCTAATGGATTGCTCATAATGTTACCACCTTGACCACCCATAAAGCTCCCCGCAGCACCACTCATAATTTGACTGAGTATATCTGGTTGTTGCTGGTGAACCCGGCCTGTGGCTTGAGCAAGATAATTTGGGTCTTGAAAGCGATCGTCTATACCATCTTGGTTTAGATCGGGAAAATTCAAGTTTGAAGAGCGTGTCTGCTGTTGAAGAGAGCGACCAAACTGCATCCGCTCTTGTGGTGACATCCGACTAAAAGCTTCTTGTGCAGATTCATGATAAAGGTCTGGAGGTAACTGTCTAGATACTTGCTGATAACGGTTTAAAACTTCTTCATCTGAGTATCCCTCATGAGGTAAACCTTGCTCATAGCGGTTCACAAAGTTGCGGTAGTCATTTTCTGGAACCTCACCGCCACCAAAAATTTTTTCTAATATATTCATTTGTGACTCCTAAACTGTGATTTCACTAAACTATCAACGGTAAAGTAATTACTTTCAATATATTAATTGTTATATCTTTTCAAAATCATCTATCAAAGGTTACTCTTACTTTGATAAAAGTATAACTATTAGTGTATAAAACTCAGGGTTGAATTTTGAAAGCATCCTGAGACTCAAAACCCTGTTGTACAAAAATTAGAGGTCAAAACCTTTTCAACAATTAAATAGGATTTTTATATACTCGTCTAAATTCTTAAAAAAGACTTTTCTGAAAAAGTATAATAATACTTGATATTATACTTTTAATTATTATTAACTTTAAATCCGGAAAAAGTTTCTATTAAAAAATAGAATGACGATTAAACGCCATCTATTTATAATCTGTACAAAAATTAATTTGTCGGAACAGTACCTGCACCCAAATCCCTTAAGTCTCGTCCTGTGGGTCTGTTATTATATCCTTGAAAGTCCCGGTATTGTTGTGCTTCCTCCTCTGGAACACGAATGCCCTCTTGTGGCGGTGTTACCCAGACAGGGCGATTTTGAGCATCTCGATAGTAAACACGCCCATTCTTAGAAAGGTAGTATTTCCCCTGCGCTCCCGCTCCTTGGGCATTCTTTCGCTGATTGTAGAGGTAGTAAAGTCCAGCAGCTCCTGCCAAGATTGCCACTTTCTGCCCTGTACTTAATCCCCTCCTAGCTTGGGGTTGATTTACGGGAGCGCGATTATTTAAATTTCTCCCAACGGTATCGTCAATTGGAGGTGGCGCAGCATTTTGGGAACCTCCACCGCAGCTAGAAAGCAGAGGGAGTGTTAGCAATGTTGAAAGAAATACTGTTGTTGTCAGCGAAGCTAATCTATTTGTCTTGATCATACATTTTCTTTTCCGACTAATTTAGCTGATGTGGTATAAGAGCCTACAGTTTTATACAATGGTCAAGCAAAATTCAGCTTTTTACTTGACCAAAAGTGCAGATACACTGTATCCGCCACAATACTTTAGTTAGCTTAAAGTCTGTGATTCTTCTCTGCCTAGAGTTTGTTTTTTAAGCAAGCGAACTTCTGTTGCTAATTCTTGCCGAGTCGAATCTTTGAGCAAGTAGCGGAAAGTAAACCAAATTGTGTAACCAAGTCCAATTAATTCGAGAAATGGAGAAAGTAGGGGAATATCATTTATGGCATTGAGTACCGCCAGAAAAATCCTTAGTGCCGTAACTGTTAGCACAAGCAACGCAAAGCTGATAATCAGCGATTTGTATTCTTGGTAGAATCTACCTATGTATTCAGGTATTTTTGCCAAAAACATAGAAATCTGGCTACCGATTTTTTGCCATTGTTCTTCATTTTCCGAGGCGGGTGGCAACATTGCCAGGTTTCCAGGCTCTGAAGTTTTAAGTACTTCTATCTGGTTTTGGGAAGCAGTATCGACATACTGCTCTTGCTGTAATTCGGTATCCATAAGTATCTCCTGATTTTCTGCAATGAGAGCAGTTTTAAAGTTTACACTTTGTTATTATCAATTTTTGCAACGCTTGCTTTGCAACTAGATTTATTACTCCTTAGCGGCACAGCTAATTTATTTGCAAACTTATTAGGAGTTTAATAATATTTAGACATTTTTAGATTTCCTTCTCATCAATCTTTTGGCAGAGATTTTGTCTTCTAGAAGAGTGATAGAGCAAGTATTACAACTTAACCAAATAAAGCTTTAACAATGTAAGGGTATTTGATTTAAGTGTAAGGTGTTAATAAGCAGATCAAACTAGCTAAGTTTGATGCTGTATATTGATTTAGTTAACTTTAGTTTTGAAATTTACTGCTAGAAACTAGTCACATAAATGCTAGAAACTAGTCACAGTATTTAGAAAAATTAGTTTAAATAAATTTTAAAATCAGTAATACATTAATACTAAAAAGTTGTTTTGTATCATACTTGTGGGTTATGAAAATATATTTAATTACTTCGATTGATTAAATATCCAAATAGTTTAAGTCAATCCTCGGAGAGAAGATGTATATAAACTAAATTGTGTAATTTATAAAAAGACACAGCAAGATTTTAAGGAATAAAATAATGCCACTCCAAAAAATAAGTGAATTTGATCAAGACTACCTTAATACTCTTGAAGGTAACGACATCAAAGGAATGGGTGTGTATGTTCAAGGAACTGATGAGAAGATTGGTACAGTAAATGATGCTGTAGTAGATGACCAAGGAGCGTTCCGTTATTTAATTGTTGACATAGGCTTTTGGATTTTTGGCAAGAAAATCTTACTACCAGTAGGTAAATCGCGTATTGACTCTACAGCAAACCGTGTATATGTCGTTGGCATAACAAGAGAGCAAGCGGAAAATTTACCTGAATATCAAGAGCATACAACGCTTGACTACGACTATGAAGAACAGGTGCGTAGAGGATATCGCACACCCTCTCTAGAAAGTTCAGCTACTCCTAGTCCTGACAGCTACACCTACGCAGACGACGCGGATCTATATGATGTCAGCGCTCACGAAGACCAAACCTTCAAACTCTACCAAGAAAGGCTAGTTGCTAATAAACAGCGCCGGAAAAGCGGAGAAGTATCGATTAGTAAGCGTGTTGAAACCGAAACTGCAAGAGTTGCTGTTCCGGTGGAAAAAGAGCGAGTCGTGATTGAGCGAGTGACTTCTCAAGATACAGGCAAAGCTGTGTCTGCTGAAGCGACGGACTTCCGCGAGGGCGAGGTAGCGCATATAGACCTCTATGAAGAAGTTCCAGACATCCAAAAGGAAGCTTTTTTGCGCGAAGAAGTCAAAGTGCAGAAAGTTGTAGACAAAGAAACCGTTGAAGCTCAAGAAACCATTCGACGCGAAGAATTAGATGTTGATACTGATGGAACTCGAATAGAGAATAAAACTGACCGGGGTTAATCTACTTAAACTACAAAGGTGATTGCATTTGAGTTAGTATGAGTGGGTTTTCTACCTACTTCTACTAAAAATACTCTCAGTAGATTGATATTGCAGAATAGTCATTAGTTTAGATGAGGTGATTAAATTGAAAATAATTCAACAGTTTCGTCGGATTTTAACAGCTTTAGTCTTGGTATTAGTTCTAACAACGACTGCCGCCTGTAGTGGTACTGTTCAAGCTAAACAACCAACTCAATTACCGTCTGGAATCAGTCATAGTGCCGACTATGCCTTGTTATCACGCGGTAACAGTGTACAGGGTCAAGATTTTGGGAACTGGGTTGTCAGCACAGCCAAAGGAATTGTCCAAGATGCTTATGTACGTGACAACAATAAGTTAGGTGTCGTGATTACGCCTCAAGTTCGTCCGACCGAAGTGCGACCATTAGCAAAATCCTTACTCCAAGGTTTTCACAAAAATTTCCCCAATCAAGACTTAAAAGTTTTGATGTATGCACCAGATAAAAAACTGATTTTGACGGCTCAGTATGATGTGCAATCTCAGCAAGTTGAGTATAAATAAGGACTCATTTTTTTGAGAAGACCTGAGTTAATTCAGTTGATTGCAAGTATAAAAAGGAGACATTAAAAATGAGCAGCAGTGACAAGTATAAACGCGAAATTCTCAACGAGTTGGCTCACGGTAATACAGAGTCTTTAGATGATGTTTCATCTGATCCAACTCAGGAATACCAAAATTTTGACGATTTTGCCCAGCGTTCATCTCACGATCAACGTCGGCAATTATTTAGTCAATCTTTCAACCATAGCAGCATTCCACCAAGCCAGCTGGAGCCAGAACTTCAAAAGGCGATCGCTCAGATTAAGCCTAATGAACGGGATGATGTTGCACGGGCATTTTTTAAACACTTAAAACAAAGAGGTCTAGACGAGCGGCATCTGGAGCGAAATTTAGGGCTTTCTACCCACAACCCTAACCGCATGAGTGCAGATGACCTCAGCAAGCTGGCATCTTTCACATATCATAGCCATCCTGACATCTTCCAAGAGGTGATGGCTGAACAACCAGCGATTCTTAAGTTTCTCAGTAATCCAATGGTAGGTGCAGCTTTAGGAGCGATCGCCTCTAAATGGTTTGGTCGTCATAAGTAATATCATGTCCGGTTAAAGACTTATCATTAAGACTGCAAGGGAGCAGGGGGAGAAAGGGTTTTCAGGTTTTTGCACAGATAGTCAAGAACACCAAAATCTCCAATTTAGTGGCTTGCAATTTAGATAAAATGTGAGCCACTATTTTTTATTCCAACCTCCTGCCTCATTCACACAAGGCTAACAGCCGTCTCTAACATTTGTATTGTCCCAAGTTCGGCATCTATTTCCACTTCCACACCGATTGGCAAGGTAAATTTATCTTTAATATGACCAATCATTGAACCGTACCAAGCAGGAATACCTAAAGGAAGTATGTGTTGTTGCAATACTTGCATTAATGTAAATGATGGTTCATCTCCAAGACTACATTTACTGCATTGCCCAAAGATAAAGCCAGCAATTTGATTAAGTATCCCAGCAGTTTTTAACTGCGTCAGCATCCTATCTATACGATAAACATCCTCGCCAACTTCTTCCACAAACAAAATGCTTTTGTTCCAAGAAGGTAGGTAAGGTGAACCTACCATTGCTGAAAGGACTGACAAGTTTCCACCCACAAGTTTGCCTCTCGCCTTTCCCGGTGCTATTATCTCTACCCGCACTTGGCTAGGGTTGAGATTTTGCATAGTTACCGCTTCAGCATTAAATAGGATGCGCTTGAAGTAATCGACTGTAAATTGATTCCAGGTAGACGTAGCAACTGGCCCATGAAAAGTAATCATTTGACTACGGGCATTAATTGCCAACAAGAGCGTTGTAATATCGCTGTAACCGATGATAATTTTTGGATGGGAGCGGATTAGCGAGTAGTTGAGTAGAGGTAAAATGCGATTACAGCCCCAACCACCACGCATAGGGATAATTGCTTTTATGGAGCGATCGCTAAACATCAAGTTTACATCCTGGGCGCGATCGCTATCTCTACCAGCTAAATAGCCGTAACGATCTAAAATATGCTTCCCCAGCTTGACTTTTAACCCTAATTGTAAAATGGATTGCTGCGCTGCTTCGATGTCTTTGGCATCAACGATACCCGCAGGAGCGATTAATCCTACAGTATCACCTACTTGCAGGCGGGGCGGCTTGCGGATTGTGTTTGCGGATTCAGCAGTAAGGGGTGATATCTGGGTAGCTAGGGTAGCTATTCCACAAGTTGTAAGAAATTGCCGACGCTTGATAAGCATAACCATTGAGTTGGGAATTAGGACTCTAAAAAGTTAGATCCCCGGCAACTCTTACGAAGCCGGGGATCTGGACAATGCGAATTTTCACAAATCAAATAGGATTGCGATATGTAAAACTAAACCTTTTGTACCACATCTGAAAGCACAAATCCATTGTTAACAAACTTACCATCAGCTTCAAACGGCTCACCAATTACAGGCAAAAGATGGTCATATAATTGCATCGACTGTAAACAATTATTAATACTAGAAACTGCTGAATTATATGCTGCAATATTTTCTTCAACAACAGTCAATAATCGTCGATTGTTCGCAATTTTTTCTTCAGCTTCTTGTTGCAGTGTTTTCTCTAAATAAGCACGCGCCTGCGGGTATTGTTGCAAAATCTCATCTGCTTGCTGCTTTGCCATTGGTAACAACTGAGTTTTTAGCGTTTGGTTGATGGTTTGACGGAAAGATTTACGAATAGTTTGCGAAACCTTTGGCTCAAAATCTAACTTCAATAATTGCCTAATTGCTGGTTCTGCTTCTACGATACTTTCAGCGTCGTAACCTTGAGAAGTTTGTGATAAAGTCTGACGAAATTGATATATAGAAAAAGTGCCTTCATCGTAAAATCTCGGACTTTCTCGCACAAAGCGATCGCACTCTACACTAGCTGCACTAACTAACGCTTGAGTAACTCTTTTTTCTAAGCTTCTGATCTCTTGTTCAATCCCACCATCATTATCTAACAAACGATACAACTGGCGATAATATTCTGACTTGCGAATCTTTTCAATCAATCGCTGGAAATAATTCGCAATTACTTGCTGAGAAGATTCAATTAAAATATCCTCTAATTGATTTGCTAAGTAATAAAATGCCTCTACTAAAATAGCGATTAAAGGTGCAGTAGCGTTGCGAGGATGGCTAATTGTTGCACGTTGATAAGCAGAAGCTACAGAAAAAGTATCTAGCAATTCATCTAATCGGCGAATCATTCGTGATTGTAATTGCCTAAAATCTGCTTCAAAGGCATCACAATAATTATTAATTATTTGGTTAACTTCTTCTGTAATATGCTCACTAAATTCTCTACCAATTTGCTGTAGTTGCTGATTTAGGCGTTGCAACTCTTGCGCCTTCATAGTCTCAATTTCTTGGGGCTGACTATCTAAATGACGTTGGACACTTTGATAATGTTTTTTCAGTTTGATACAAACATCTTCTAAATCATCCGCAAGATTTTTAAATAATTGGGGGCGCTTTTCTTCTGTAAGATAGCGAGTAATGGCTGTGCGAAATTCTTCAGTCCCACTATCTTGAATTAGTTTTTCTATCAATTCATTTCCCCAATCTCCCAGAATCCGCACATAATTTTGATTTGGGGTTTCAAAGCCGTTAACAGATACACGGAATTTAGTGGTAGAAAGTTTTCCTGAATTTACGCAGTAGTTGTTAAATGCATAGATAAATTGTGGTGTTTCTTCATTACCATCTAAACCTTTAATACTTTCTGCAAAAACAGAATCTAAACCAAATCTATCTAGTTGGCTTGTTTGTTTAATTTGACTGCCGTAAAATCCTAATAATCCACTCGTTTTATAAACCTTATTTGAATTACCAAATTGCCCACTAATTAAATCGTCTAATCGTTGCCGTAGTTGGGTATTATACCAAGTTTCATCAATGCGATTGAAGATATAGAAAACGCGATCGCGTACTCCCCCATTCTGCCGCATTAATTCTAAAAGTTCTGTTTCTTCTTTTGTCATGTCACCCGCCGAGGCAGGTTTTAGCACACATACCACCGCCGATGTATCAGGATGTTGAATTTTGGCATAAGTTAGTTGTGCGTCTTTCTCTACTGGTGCATCTATCCCAGGAGTATCAATAATAACATTGCCATCTTGTAACAGAGGATGATTACAGTAATATTCTATTCGCTTCAATACTGCACTATTACTACCACGACGGGCATAGCTAGCAGCTTCCTTGAGATTTAAAAAGTTAAATTGCTCCATTGAATATGTAGCATTATTAACCGTGTTGATGCGATCGCGGTTTGCTATATATCCCTCTAGCAATAACATTAACGCCTTTGCCTGTTTTGCCCGTTCTGATTTACTCTCACCACCTTCCTGCTGAATAATAGCTTCGCAACCTTCACGTAGCAAATTAATTACATCGGCTTGATTAATATTAGTTACTGTCTTAAATCCTAGTTGCTGACACAAATAAACTGCTTGTTCTCGAATCTCTACTTCACTTAAAAACGTCAAAACAACACGTTCTTTATCTAATTCTGCATACTCGATTTTGCATTCTGTACCTGTAGCGTGTCCCTCTGCACTGTAGAGTAGTTCTCTCTCTAATAGTGCATTAATTAGCATTGATTTACCAGCACTAAACGCACCTGCAAACACAATTTCAAACTTTGGAGAAATCGCTTTACTTAGGGAAGTTCGTACAGGTGTAATATCTTGAAAATGTAGCGTTGGTTCTTGCTGTAAAAGTTGTAATATAGACTCAACTTGCTCTTTCAAGTTTTTGCATTGAAACGGTAAATCTGACATATTCAGCATCCTGGCAATATTTATGTATATTTTAGTTATATTTATTGCCTTGATGGTTCAGTAGTATTTCTGAGATATTTGATGCGATTTATTTAATGGGTATCATTTAACCCACAAAGATTATGTCGGCTTAAAAACTTATTATACTGATGCAAAGAGAAGTCTGATTACGACATTGACGAGGCCAATTTATCCGCCTCGCTGTAGTCAGTGAGCAAGAAGAGATCAAATCAAACAAAGAGCAATTTCAACTAGAGTAATCGTAATCTATTTTACCGAGTAATTAGCTTGCAGCAAGGGTTTAAGCCCTATTTTGATGCAACTCAAATTAACCTATTTAGCATAAAATTTAACAAAATAAAAAAATCTGTGTATTTGGATACTTTTTAAGGATTTTTTGAGAAATGTCATGTTATTGTAACTTTAGTAAAGCCTTGTTAAGTCAAGTCAGGGAGTCATGATTATCGAGTGGTTCATTCATGATCAACGGTAAAAAAGTTCGGTTAAAGTTGAAAAATTATTGGTTTAAAACCTTTGGCAGATGGCGATCCTGTCCGCTAACCTGTCCAATAGACAGACCTCATCATCGGCATATTTTTTGGAGTTGGATTGGTAGTTTCTTAGCCATCACTGCAACGTCTTACCTTGCTATAAAAACTAATTCTCCTTTGCTGATGGCTCCTTTTGGTGCTACGAGTGTTTTGATCTTTGGTGTCCCTGATAGTCCCTTGGCTCAACCTCGCAATGTCATTGGGGGTAATCTTTTAGCTGCGATCGTGAGCCTGATAATTCTGCATTTTCTGGGTTCTTCTCCCTTGGCAATGGGAATGTCTGTTTCTACTGCGATCGGAATCATGCAGCTTACCGGAACTCTACACCCACCTTCTGGTGCTGTTGCATTAGTCGTCATGATGACGAAACCGGACTGGAAATTTCTGCTAACACCTGCTTTGGAGGGATCGATGATTCTAGTGCTATGCGCTGTGATCTTCAATAATCTAGCGGAAGAAAGAACGTATCCAAAACACTGGTTATAGGAAATTTGGGTTTAAAAACGCACAGATGTGCGCCCTTACTTTTCTAGAGTCCAGCCCAACGCTACTGCTACTTCAGTAGCTAATTCTAAAGGATTGAATGGTTTAGCGATCGCACCGATCATTCCCATCTGGTTATAACGACGGCGATCGGAAGCTTGAATTTTAGCAGTTAACAAAATTACCGGAATCGCTTTGGTTAATGGATTTTCTTGTAACTTTTCAAAGGTAGCTATACCATCCATATTTGGCATCATCACATCTAGTAAAATCGCATCTGGTTGGCAAGTCTCAGCTTTCATTATGCCCTCTTGACCAGAACTCGCTGTCTCAACTTTCCAGCCTGCGACTGTTTCCAAGCAAATCTTGGCAACTTCTTGGATATACTGCTCGTTATCAACCACTAGAATTTGCTTTATTGTCATCACTCCTATCCTGTTGTTGGTTGTAAGAAATTCGCTGAAGTAACTCAATCACCCTTTGTTCAAATTCTTGGGTGGTAACACGCCCTTTAATCAAAAATTCTGTATCTGGATTTAGTTTGCTATCTATAGTTGGCTCGTGATGACTATAACTTACAGGAATGTCGGAAGAATTTTCTAAATCAGTATTTTGGCTAATCCTAAACAACGGCAAAGTGATGTAAAAAGTGCTACCTTCGCCCAACGTACTTTCAGCCCAGATGCGTCCGCCGTGCTGTTGCATAATGCTCCTACAAATTGCCAAACCCAAGCCAGTACCATCATGGTTACGTGAATCTGAGGAGTCAACTTGTTGAAACCGCTCAAAGATACTCTCAAGTTTGTCAGTTGGGATACCGCGTCCGGTGTCTTTGACTGTTAACAAAATTTCATCACCTTGTTGCTGCGCCCCCAACCAAACCGTAGATCCAGGAGACGAAAATTTAATGGCGTTGCTTAATAGATTGGTCAAGGTTTGGACAATGCGATCGGAATCTACTAATACTTGGCCGGAGAGAGGAGAAATGGATAGCGTCATTCCAGCTTTATCAGCCAGAGGCTGCATGACATTTACTGCCTGAGTGACCAGATCAACGATATTGCAGATTTCTGGTTCCATCTTCGCCTTACCCGACTCGATGCGTTCAATGTCTAGGATGTCGTTGATTAAGCGTACTAGGCGTTCGCTACTATCAGTAGCAATTTGCAGCAGGCGTTTTCCCTGCTCTGAATCTGTCGCTAGTAAACCACTGGCTAGCATTCCTAGAGAGCCATGAATCGAAGTTAGAGGTGTGCGGAGTTCATGACTAACAACAGAGACAAATTCATCTTTCATCCGCTCAATTTGCTTGCGCTCTGTTATATCTCGCAATATTACTGTATAAAATGTTTCATTACCCATATCTATTTTAGAGATGGAAGCCTCCGCAGGAAATTCAGTGCCATCCTTGCGGCAACCATAAATTTCACGCCGTTCTCCCATTCGGCGGGCAACATTGGGAGATTGGCCAAAGTCAGCCACATGTTGACGATGCGCTTGGAAAAAGCGCTGCGGTAAGAGCAAATCAAGACCCCGTCCAATCACTTCCTGGGCAGAGTAACCAAAAATTTTCTCTGCTCCTTGATTAAACAAGGTGATGCTTTGGAATCCGTTAATGGAAATAATTGCATCATCAGCAATATCTAAAATTCGGGCAAATCGAGCTTGAGAAAACCGTAGTTCTTCCTGTGTCTGCTGACGTTCGTCAAGTTGTGACTGCAACTGTTTATTCACGGTAATTAACTCGGCGGTGCGCTCTGCTACTCTCAATTCCAGTTCGTTGATCGCTTGCCAATTGAGGGATGAGGAGGAATTTACTTCCCCTGCCTCCTTTGCTCCTCTACCCCCCTTCCCCTCTACCCCCCTGCCCCCGTGCGCCACGCGCTGCCGCAATTTTAACCGTTCTAAGCGATTAACGATTCGGGTTACCAATTCTGGCCCAACAATGGGTTTGCTTACAAAATCATCAGCACCAACACTAAACACCTGATTTACCATTTCGGCATCGCTATGCACAGTGAGGAATAGGATGGGTAACTCACTCCAGGGCGAATCGTTGCGTACCAACTTGCAAAGTTCTATACCATTTGTATGGGGTAATTCTACATCCAAAATCAGCATATCTGGGGCAACTGCTTCCAAGGTTTCCCATAACTGACGCGGATCTTCAAGAGCGATCGCTGTGAGTCCCCAAGGGCTAAGTAAGGTTTGCAACAATGCTTGAATTTGCGGATCGTCATCCACAACTAATATTTTAGTTTCTGTATAAGGGTCATTTTGCAACGGTTGCGTCGTTGTTTTTAATGCCTGTGGAATTGATGGTGATGCAGATATTGCTGCTGCGTCGTTTCCCTCAATTTCTCGACGCAATAACTTTACCCAACTTGCGAGGTTGCTAATCTCAGATTTACTCAAGCTTTTACCAGAACTCAATAGCAGTTCGATATTGCGTGCCATTTTTGAGCCAAGAGGTAACCCAAAAGTACCTAAAGATCCTGCTAAGGTATGCGCCTCTTTGGCTGCAAGGGAGAGCAATTTAATATTTAAACTATTTTGATTTAAAGTTGCGATCGCTTGCTCTATTACCTTTACTTGCTCATCTACCCGCCCTTGAAATCGTTGCCAAATTTCTGCAACTGCTATTAGTGCTTGATGCTGTGATTTGAGATTTGTAACTGGGGACTTTGCACGATCTAATTCCCCTCTGCTCCCCTGCTCCTCTGCTCCCTTGCTCCTTTGCTCCCCTTCTTCCAGTTGTTTGAGACGATAACCGATACCATAAACTGTTTCAACTAAATCACTGGGCGCTCCTACAGCTTTGAGTTTCTGCCGTAACCCTTTGATATGAGTGCGAACAGCTTCTTCTTGTGGAGTATCTTCATAAGACCAAAGATGTTCTAAGATCATGCCGCAGCTAAACACCCGGTGACTATTTCGCAAGAATAGTTCTAACAGAGCAAACTCTTTTGGGGTAAGTGTTAGCAGATTGCCAGCATAGATAACTTCACAGCTACTAGGGTTTAGCTGCAACTTACCATACTCTAATACTGGTTGTGAGATTGCGCCTTTGCGACGCAACAGCGCCCTAATCCGAGCAATTAACTCTTCTTGTTCAAAGGGTTTAACTACATAATCATCTGCGCCTGCATCTAACCCAGTTGCTTTTTCATGACTACTATCGCGCCCTGTCAATAACAATATTGGCATTTGCAGACCACTAGACCGAATTTGACGACAAAGACTAATGCCATCCAGCTTAGGCAAACCTACATCCAAGAGGATGAGATCATAATCGTAAACTTGAATCAAATCCCAAGCAGCATTACCATCAGTCGCAACTTCAACCGCATAGTTTCGGTTAGTCAAAACGGCAGTGAGTGCATAGGCATTTAATTCGTCATCCTCTACAACTAAAAATTTCATGTTAAAAGCTTTACAAGTTAAAATGGATACAACATATAACAAGCAATAAACTTAAATTGCAAAATAAATTACAGGGTTTTTAAGTAATTAAACCACACCATTCCCTATCTCTACACCCTCTAACTGAGTAATTATCTTTCGAGTCATAAAACTCTCAATACGCTACAACAGAAAAAAGCCTCTACTAAACCTGTGAAAAAACGAGTAACACTTACCTTCCCAAAACGCGCTGTGCAAATGCCAGTCACTTACGTCCTGGCCAAAGAGTTTAATGTTGCCGCCAATATTATCCGTGCCCAAGTTGCGCCAAATCAAATTGGCAAACTGGTAGTGGAACTATCAGGAGATATCGATCAATTAGATGCAGCGATCGAGTGGATGCGATCGCGCCATGTTAACGTTTCTTATACTTTAGGCGAAATTGCGATCGACGAGGATGTGTGTGTCCACTGTGGCTTGTGTACTGGGGTTTGTCCTACCGAAGCCCTCACCCTCAATCCAGAGACATACAAACTCACATTCACGCGATCGCGTTGTATCGTCTGCGAACAGTGTATCCCTACCTGTCCTGTACAAGCAATTTCCACTAACCTTTAACAATTTAAAATTGATATTATTGCAGTTTAAACACATCCGCAATGACACTACTATCACCCACCAACCTAGTTTTTGCTGGAGAATCATAAACTACCAATAGCGAAGCTATGCCACCTACCTCTTGAAACAGGGTCATTCCCTCAGGATGATCTTCTCGATTTCCATAAGGAATATCTTGCACAAAATCTGGATTGCTGAAAACATCTTCTGGCAAATTAATGCCCTTTTTCCAGCGATAAACTTGCACGGGCCCATCTAAATCCATCGTTGGCCCAGCTAAAATCAACAAATCTTTCCCATCTATACACAAATCCCGAATTCCCAAACCATTCAACCAGAGGAAATGCTTTTTATATAACTCCTTTTCTTCTCCAATTTGCCGTAGTTTCAGAATTTCAGGGCTAGAATCTTCTAACTCAATTTCTAAGACTACAGCCCAACCCCGCAATACAGGGCCACGCAAACCCAAAAAAATTCGGTTTTGATTAATGGCTATTCCTTCAATATCAAAGCCGTTATCTTTGCCGGCAATTGCTGCCTTGATAAATAACCCTAAATGGGGATCATCTGCTAAAGCTGTCATCAGCAAATTACCCTGGTTTGTCACCTCTAGTTTTGCGGCATTTAATTGCACATCTGGATTTTCGGGATGTGGGCAAGATGAGAATAACTTGCCGTCTATCAAAGGAATCCGTCCTAATAGGTAACGGTTGGGTTCTGATTCAATTTTTGTCAGCCTTTTAAAGTTTTGTGCATCGGTTTTATCGGGTTTAGGTTTTTTACGTTTGTAGCTATGAGAACCAACAAACCACAAGTAATTATCTGTATAAGCAAGCCCTTCTATATCAATTTCTTGGTCTTCTGGCGCAGGTAAATCGATAAATTCTGCTACTCTAAATTGTTGATGGCCTGTAAATTTATCACTATCAACTAAAGATAGACGTTCAATAGTTGAGGTTTCATCTGACCCCAACCATAAATATTTATCGTTTGTTAGCAGCACTGCTGATAAATCTTCTCTATGCTTTTTAAAGTTATCTACAAAAGTTAAAAAAACTTGATTGAGCAAATTTGAGTTTGACATTTTTTTATTTCAGAAAGAAAGATTAATTATGTTATCATAATAGATAATTTAATATCATGCTAAATATTTGTAAAAACTATCGTATATATAAAATCGTTAGGATGAATCTGCTCTTTAAGCCTTTGTATAGATATTGGATGTTTCTTAAAGAGGATGCAAGTATTAATGCTTATTAGCATACTTGATAATACTCATTGAATAAAAAATATAAAAACTAGATACAAATTTTTAACTAATGTTATTATTCAAGAACCTCATGAGGTAATGTCATTTAAGATCAGTTATGAAACTAGCCACACAAACCACGGTAAAAACTCTAGGGGACTACGCCTACCAAGCGATTGAAAAACACTTTAAGAAAACCTTGAAGTGGGAAAAATCAGTAAAGAAAGATGAAGATCCAGAAGCGTTGCACCAAATGCGAGTGGGAATGCGTCGCTTACGAACATCTGTAACTAGCTTTGGGCTAGCGGTGGATCTGCCGAAACCAGTCAACGATAAAAATATTGGTAAAATAGCCCGTCGTCTTGGTAGTCTGAGAGATTTAGACGTACTCAAAGAAAGTTTAGAAAATAATTACAAACCAAGCTTACCCTGCGAAGAGCAAGAATCTCTACAAACAGCTTTCAAAGCTTTAGCTAAACAACGTGAAGATGTAGAATCAAGCGTACAAAAAACGTTAAAAGATGAATCTTACAAGTCTCTAAAAGATGCATTAGATAAGTGGTTAGATAAACCTAGTTATCAACCTTTGGCATCTTTTACCATTCAGCAGGTGCTACCAGATTTGCTTTTACCAGAAGTGAGTAGTTTTTTACTGCATCCTGCTTGGCTCGTTGGCACTGAATTTGTAGAATCAGAAGTGATAATCCAGAAAAACTGGAAACCAGAAAAGATAGAAAAACAATTGACAACAGAAGGTGAAATTATTCACAGTTTGCGGAAAGAAGCAAAACGTCTACGCTACCAGATGGAGTTATTTACTGACTTATATGGCGAGTCTTACGCAGCTTATCTTACAGAAGTGAAGAATATCCAAGAAATTTTGGGTACGATGCAAGATAGTGCTGTCTTAACTGACTGGCTTACAGATGTGTTCAAGTCAGAAATCCAGACTGAACTCCCTACCCTTGCTGCTTTGTTAACTGAAAATCGCTACCAGTCGTGGCAGAAGTGGCAACCTTTACAAGAACGGTATCTGAAAGCTGAAACTAAGCATAGCTTTCATTTAACAATACTGCACCCGCTTTCAGGAGTAATAGGGTAAACTAGCCTGCTGTATAGACGGGCGGAGTTTGCTAATTCATTGGGAATAACCGCAGAATTCCATAGTTCTGGGGCGGGGGAGGCAGGGGAAAATTTTAGAAGTTACGAAATCATCCCGCAAATATGTAACGCCCCCAAATCTTTTTCTTGCAGACCTCTGCCTCATGCCTTCATTGATAAATAAAGACGGGTTGCAGCCCGTCTAAATAGCTTGAAAGTGCAAATACACCTTGTATAGTATTGAAAATAACACAGTTAATTTCCTGAAAATTGCCAATTTGCCAGGTCACAAAAATAACATATATTGGCTAAATCCTTTACCAGTGAATATTTGAAGATTCCTGAAAATTGCGTAGGCAAAGCCCACCGTACCACTTGCCTGCGGGACGCTACGCGAACGTGGAAGCAAGCTACGCAAAGCGTCTCGTAGAGAAGGTGTCGCACTCTTTGCACTCATTGAGCAATTTTGAGTCCTCTTTAGTTTAAAAGCAGTAATAATTGCCCTTAAAAAATATTGCTTTGTCTAAATCAGTCATAGTAGAGGTTATAGCTACTGGATACAAAAGCTGCTCTAATGTGTTGTCAGAGTGGCTAAGTTGTATGTAAATTCAACTAGCAGCTAAAATAAAGGTTTACAAGCGTCAAATATGAATGTTTTACTTCTATACCCCCGTTTTCCAAAAAGTTTTTGGTCTTTTGAAAAAACACTGGCTCTATTAGACCGTAAAGCAATGCTACCGCCTTTAGGCTTGGTAACTGTAGCTGCGATATTACCTCAAGAATGGGAGTATAAGTTAGTAGACCGAAATGTTCGCGTCTGTACGGAAGCAGAATGGGCTTGGGCAGATTTGGTTATTATGTCGGCGATGATTGTGCAAAAAGAGGATTTGCTCTCTCAGATAGCAGAAGCAAAACAAAGAGGTAAACGGGTAGCTGTGGGTGGCCCTTTCCCGACAGCGCTACCTGATGAAATGACATCTGCCGGAGCAGATTACTTGATATTGGACGAAGGGGAAATTACCCTACCCTTATTTGTAGCAGCGATCGCACGGGGCGATCGCACAGGCATTTTTCGCTCTGGCGGTGAAAAACCAGATGTCACTAACACGCCAACCCCCCGCTTTGACTTGTTAGAATTTGAAGCCTACGCGGAGATGTCGGTGCAATTTTCGCGTGGATGTCCCTTCCAGTGTGAATTCTGCGACATTATTGTGCTATACGGCCGCAAACCCCGCACCAAAAGCCCAGAACAGCTATTAGCAGAACTTGATTATCTCTACAAACTGGGTTGGCGACGCAGTATTTTTATGGTGGATGACAACTTCATCGGTAATAAGCGGAATGTCAAATTATTTTTGAAGTCCCTTTTGCCTTGGATGGTAGAACATAATTATCCCTTTTCTTTTGCTACAGAAGCCTCAGTTGATTTAGCCCAAGATCAAGAACTGATGGATTTGATGGTAACGTGTAATTTTGGAGCCGTTTTTCTGGGAATTGAAACCCCCGATGAAGAAAGTCTTACTTTCACTCAGAAATACCAGAATACCAGAGACTCACTCAGTGATGCGGTGAATAAGATTACTCGCTCAGGGTTGCGAGTCATGGCAGGCTTTATCATTGGGTTTGATGGCGAGAAAGTCGGAGCCGGCGCACGAATTGTCAAGTTTGTCGAGCAAACAGCAATACCCACAGCCTTATTTAGTATGCTGCAAGCGCTTCCAGATACAGCCCTTTGGCATAGATTAGAAAAGGAAGGACGACTCCGCAATAAATCAGCCAACATCAACCAAACTACGTTGATGAATTTTGTCCCAACTCGACCTTTAGAAGACATCGCTCGTGAATATGTGCAGGCGTTCTGTGATTTGTATGAGCCAGAGCGGTTTTTGGAGCGTACATACAAACACTTCCGGCTTTTGGGCGAAGCAACCTACCCGAAAAAGGGCAAAGCTGCCAAGAAACCATTGAACTGGAAAGTACTCAGAGCGTTTCTAATCATTTGCTGGCGGCAAGGTGTACGTCGTCAAACGCGGTGGCAATTCTGGCGCAACTTGTGGAGCATGTATAAGCATAATCCGGGTGGGGTGAGTAGCTACTTAGCTGTTTGTGCCCAAATTGAGCATTTCTTGGAGTATCGCCAAATTGTCCGCGATGAAATTGAGGCCCAAGTGGCTGAATTTCTGGAAGCAGAAGCTAAGGTAAAACCGGAAGTACAAGTGATGGTTAATTCGTAGCGAATTAAATTTGGCAATACCCCGCAATGCTAATGTATCGGGATGCAATAGACCTCTTGCAAAAGTCCCTAACACCCCACCCCCAACCCCTCCCCGCTTGCGGGGAGGGGAGCGTTTGCGTTAGCAAATGCGGGGTGGGGTTCTTTATTTTTGATTTATGCAAGAGGTCTAATGTTAATGCGTTGCCCTGCAATGCCAATGCATCGCGATGCAATGTTAATGCGTCACCCTGCAATGCCAATGCATCCCGATACAATGTTAATGCGTCGCCCTGCAATGCCAATGCATCTCGATGCAATGTTAATGCGTCGCCCTGCAATGCCAATGCATCCCGATGCAATGTTAATGCGTTCGTCTGCATTAAGAACGCTACGCTTTTACCGAGCTATCCGCGCCGAGAAAGCCCCTAAATTTATGGGGTTATTTTTGACTTTTGACTTTTGACTTCCCCAAAGGGGCTACTATGCCACCCGATAATTTAGAGATTAATGAAACGATCGCAGCACAATTTGCTCAATTAGTGCTTGATTGTATTGGCCGGGAGTATCCTAACAGTGGTCTGTATTGGGCTGATAGCGACGAGGATATAAAACCACCGCGTGAATTGACTCCTGCTTTTTATGGCTGCTTAGATTGGCATTCAGCCGTACATGGTCACTGGTTGCTGGTACGTCTCATGCGTCACTTTCCTGAAGCCTCTTTTAACGCAGCGTCAAAGCAAGCACTTGAGCAAAGCCTAACATCTAAGAAGATTCAAGGAGAAATTGCCCATTTTCAACGGCTGCCCTTTTTTGAATTTCCTTATGGTGTGGCATGGCTTCTGCAACTGGCTGCGGAACTTCACGAGTGGAATAATACTCAAGCGAAAGAATGGCGGGTTATATTGGAACCACTAGAAAAGTTAATTGCAGGTAACTTACAGCACTGGATTGACGGACTGAAACTCCCAAATCGCACAGGGATGCATAACCAAACAGCTTTTGCACTTGGTTTGATGCTAGATTGGGCACGCATTACCGAAAATGCTGAGTTTATTCAGTTACTAGAGAACAAGGCACGGCAATTTTATCTTAGCGATCGCAACTACTCCTTACAATTCGAGCCGCTTGGTTACGATTTTCTTTCTCCTGGTCTTGCTGAAGCAGACCTGATGCGGCGAGTCCTGCCAACAACAGCTTTCACTGACTGGCTGACTGATTTTCTTCCAAAAATACCGATTGAAAATTCAGCAAATTGGTTACAATCACCCGGAGTAGATAATCCTAAAGATTACATGCAAGCCCACTTCTACGGTCTTAATCTCAGTCGCGCTTGGATGCTTGAGGGTATTATTTCTGGATTGGCAAATAGCGATCGCCGCCGAGAAACACTTCGCTCTGCTGCCCTTCACCATCGTCATCATGGATTAGCAGATATTGTAAGTGAACATTATGCAGCTAGTCACTGGGTAGGTACTTTTGCTGTTTACCTCCTAACGAATCGTGGGTTGCAAGGGCAAATTATTTGAACACTCTGGGTAATCTAAACAACCTATCAAACTTTGTAAATGGGGTTTTTCCAATGCCCTATGCCCCAATACAGTTCAGTTAAGCTTTTTTCTCTCCCCCTGCCTCCCCTGCCTCCCCTGCTCCCCCTGCCTGCCTTAACAGATAATATTTGCTTAACTAAACCGTATTGCCCAATCCCCAATCATTAAAATATGCCAAGTAAATATGCTTTAGCTGACTGAGACTGTCACGATCATAGAGTAAAGAGTAAAAGGCAATCTATTTTGACTTTTAACTTTCTCCTTTTGTTCAACTTTCCACAAGGGTAGGTTTAATCTTGACTAAATTGAAGGTTGGTATCAATGGCTTCGGTCGAATCGGGCGACTTGTGCTTCGCGCTGGCATCGATAACCCCAACATTGAGTTTATAGGCATTAACGACCTAGTACCACCAGATAACCTCGCTTACCTATTAAAATACGACTCAACCCACGGCAGATTAAAGCACAAGGTTGAAGCCAAGGAAGATGGTATCCTCATTGACGGACACTTCATTCCTTGCGTGTCGGTGAGGAATCCAGCAGAGTTACCTTGGGGAAAATTAGGTGCAGATTATGTGGTGGAAGCTACCGGACTCTTCACTGACCACGAAGGAGCCGCAAACCACCTGAAAGCAGGTGCAAAGCGAGTAGTAATTTCTGCTCCCACCAAAGATCCAGATCGAGTTACTACCCTACTAATGGGTGTAAATCATCACTTGTTTGACCCCAGCAAGGATATCATTGTCTCTAATGCTAGCTGCACTACAAACTGTCTAGCTCCCATAGCTAAGGTCATCAATGATAACTTTGGGTTGACCGAAGGGTTAATGACCACAGTTCATGCCATGACTGCTACCCAGCCAACTGTAGACGGCCCCAGTAAGAAAGACTGGCGGGGTGGTCGAGGTGCAAGCCAGAATATTATTCCTTCTTCCACAGGCGCAGCTAAAGCTGTAGCGTTGGTTTTACCAGAATTGAAGGGCAGGTTAACTGGTATGGCATTACGAGTTCCGACTCCTGATGTCTCTGTAGTTGATTTAACTTTCAAAACTGCCAAAGCTACTAGTTATAAAGAAATCTGTGCTGCCATGAAGGAGGCTGCCGCAGGTGCTCTAGCGGGTATTTTGGGTTACACAGATGAAGAAGTAGTTTCTACAGATTTTCAAGGCGATACCCATTCTAGTATCTTCGATGCAGGTGCTGGGATTGAGTTGAACTCCAACTTCTTTAAAGTAATTGCCTGGTATGACAACGAGTGGGGCTACTCGAATCGCGTGATTGACCTGATGTTATCTATGTCACAGAAGGAAAAACTCGCACCGACAGCTGCTGTGGTTTGATTGGTCATTAGTTATTAGTCATTGGTCATTGGTCATTAACTTTTGACTTTTGGCCCTTGACTTTTGGGATTTGGGTCAAATGGTAAATACCGCGAAAACAAAACGCCATTTAGTATTTTTATTTACGAAACCAGTGATATAAAGCACATGTTAATTTGCATGGCTTAGGCGATCGCTCACACCATCCAAATTTGCAGGTTACTCCTCAACCCCTAATCCCTATGCGTCGAACCAAAATCATTTGTACTGTTGGCCCGGCTACATCTGCACCCGAAAAGCTGCAAGCCTTGGTAAAAGCTGGAATGAATGTGGCACGGCTGAATTTTTCCCACGGGGCTTATGAATTCCACGCCCAAACTGCTCACTATCTCAGACAAATTAGTAATGAGCAGCAAAAGCCGATCGCAATTATGCAAGACCTGTGTGGCCCGAAGATTCGTTTGGGAACTTTACCACCGGAAGGGTTAAATTTAGAAGCTGGTACTGAAGTCACCTTTGTTTTACAAGAAAAGGGTGAGAGCATCGACGAACTACCTCTACCATTGCCGACTTTGTTCGCAATGGTGCGACCAGGCGAACCAATTTTAATTAATGATGGTCGCGTCAAGTTGATTGTTACCGATCGCGATGCCGATCGCATTCGCGCCCAAGTGAAAATTGGCGGGTTAATTTCCACGCACAAAGGAGTAAACCTACCACAAACTCCTTTACCTGTTAGTTCGATCACCGAAAAAGACTTGCTGGATCTGCGTTTTGGGATTCAGTTGGGTGTAGACTGGGTAGCGGTGTCCTTTGTGCGATCGCCACAAGACTTAGAACCCGCCAAGCGAATGATTGAAGCTGCTGGTGCTTCCATTCGCTTAATTGCCAAAATCGAAAGAGCAGAAGCAGTAGAGAGTTTTGACTCCATTCTGAAGGTTGCGGACGCGATTATGATTGCTCGTGGCGATTTAGGGGTAGAAGTGCCAATTCACGAAGTCCCCCTAATTCAAAAAGATATTATTCGTCGTTGCAATCGTGCTGGCAAGCCGGTGATTACAGCCACCCAAATGCTAGAGTCGATGATTAGCGCCCCCGATCCCACCCGCGCCGAAGCAACCGATGTTGCCAACTCTATCTTAGATGGTACGGATGCAGTAATGCTTTCTGGTGAAACAGCTGTGGGGCAATATCCCATCGCCGCCGTCGAGATGATGCACAATATCGCCGTGCGGACAGAACAGGCTCTAGATGAGGGTAGCAAACACGCTTGGTGTCATGAAGCAGGCAGTCTCAGTGTTACCGAATCTGTGGCAGAATCCGTGTGTCGCATCGCTTATGAAACAGGCTCACGAGCAATTCTCTGTAACACTTCATCAGGAAATACGGCGAGAATGGTGTCGAAATATCGCCCTACTTCCCCCATTATTGCTCTTACCCCTGACATCAGCGCTTATCGCCAACTAGCGCTTTCTTGGGGTGTGGAAGCTTTACTGATCCCACCAGTTCACAATGCCGAAGAGATGTTTACCAATGTAGTGAACACAGTTGTAGACATGGGTTTAGCGAATAAGGGCGATAAAGTAGTAATTACCTCTGGTGTTCCAATTGGTAAATCAGGAACAACTAGCTTAATCAAAGTGCATTCCATTGGACAGCCAATTACTGCATAAGGCACTTAGAATAGGGCTGTGGCTGAAGATAGTAAGCAAAATTAGGCAATGATCAAGAAAAATTGCCAGAATCAGAATTGAAGGAAGAGTAAAGAGTGTAAAGAACTGGGGAATAAATGAGAAGGAGTCAGAAGACAGAATTCAGAATTCAGAATACCCTACGTCTGAAGTCGGTACAAAGAGTCACGGAAAGAATTTTTTCTTCTCCATGATTAAAATCGCTTGCTCTAAACCTGGATTCTCCATCCAGTACTTCGACAAGCTCAGTAACCATCACACAAAATCCATTCTGAATTCTGGCTCCTGAATTCTGAATTCTTCTTCGGTAAATCCTAAACAAACATCACGGAGTATTTTATGTCTAAGAATTTACTGGAACAATTGCGACAAGTGACTGTTGTAGTCGCAGATACAGGGGATATCCAGGCAATTGAAAAGTTCAAACCCCAAGACGCTACCACCAATCCTTCGCTGATTACTGCTGCGGCGCAGATGCCAGAATATCAGGGAATTGTCGATCAAACTTTACTCCAAGCGAAGAAAGATGCTGGAGCCGGAGCCACCCAAGCACAGATAGTTTCTCTAGCTTTTGACCGTTTGGCAGTTGCTTTTGGATTAAAGATTTTACAAATCATTCCCGGCCGGGTGTCTACGGAAGTGGATGCTCGTCTGTCTTACGATACCGAAGCTACTCTAACTAAGGCACGGGACTTAATTGCTCAGTATAAAGCTGCTGGAATTGGCCGCGATCGCGTCTTAATTAAAATCGCCAGTACTTGGGAAGGTATTCGCGCTGCGGAAATTCTCGAAAAAGAAGGTATTCACTGTAACCTTACCTTGTTGTTTGGTCTTCACCAAGCGATCGCCTGTGCAGAAGCCGGCATTACCCTAATTTCTCCCTTCGTCGGCCGGATTCTTGACTGGTACAAAAAAGATACCGGACGCGATAGCTACCCAGCAACTGAAGATCCAGGAGTTTTGTCCGTCACCAAAATCTACAACTACTACAAGAAATTCGGCTATAAAACCGAAGTTATGGGAGCTAGCTTCCGCAACCTTGGTGAAATAACTGAACTTGCAGGTAGTGACTTGTTGACCATTTCGCCATCACTTTTGGCTGAATTGCAAGCAACTGTTGGAGAACTGCCACGCAAACTCGACCCTGCTAAGGCAGCAAACTTGGAAATCGAAAAGATATCCGTTGACAAAGCTACTTATGACAAGATGCACGCCGCAGACCGCATGGCAACCGACAAACTAGATGAGGGGATCAAAGGTTTCACCAAGGCACTAGAAGACCTTGAGAAACTTTTAGCAGACCGACTAGTTCGCCTTGAAGGAGAAGTAGTAGCAGCTCATTAAAACGTAAGCATAGTTAGTGGTTAGTGGTTGGTGATTCAACCACTAACCATTAGTTAGTTGCATCATTCCTCATTAATAACGACGGCGAATAATCTGGTATCGTCCGTAAGGCTGCCGTCGCTGGATAATCTGCCGTTGCCTAAACTGCTGCCGTGGTCGAATAATTTGGTATCGTCCGTAAGGCTGTCGGCGTCGAATATTTTGGTATCGTCCAAAGCGCTGCCGTCGTCGAATATTTTGGTATCGTCCAAACGGCTGTCGGCGTCGAATATTTTGGTATCGTCCAAACGGCTGTCGGCGTCGGAGAAACTGCCGTCGTCGAATAATTCGGTATCGTCCTGATCGCCGTTGAGCAATTAAAAGCTCTCCGGTTTTATCTCCAACCAAGTTAGCCTCTGGTGCAACGCTCTGTTCATTGCGAGCATTACTTAGAGAAATATCTTTCGCTTCAGCTAATGAGGGCGGATACACAAAGGCACATAGCAATAGCGCTATTGAAGATAACTTCTTGAAACCTTTCATGTTTTTGCTTCTACTAGACTTTCGGTAATAACTTTATTAAACACCTGAAAGCCAGCAAATTATCATTCATCCACTTTTTTTAAACTTAATTAGGGCTTGCTGAAAAAGAAAGAAAAGGTGACAGTCTGTAGATAAAAAGACCCTAGAAGTATATTCAGGTGCAAGGAAAGAAGGTAAAATAGCCCAAAATCCTTGCATGACAGTGGTCAGCCC